>NZ_JAVJOJ010000009.1:0-892495 GCF_040216815.1 Sphingopyxis sp. | reverse complement strand
TAGAGTGTAAAAGCATAAGGGTGCTTGACTGCGAGACATACAGGTCGAGCAGGCACGAAAGTGGGGTTTAGTGATCCGGTGGCACCGCATGGAAGGGCCATCGCTCAACGGATAAAAGGTACGCCGGGGATAACAGGCTGATGATTCCCAAGAGCTCATATCGACGGAATCGTTTGGCACCTCGATGTCGGCTCATCACATCCTGGGGCTGGAGCAGGTCCCAAGGGTTTGGCTGTTCGCCAATTAAAGTGGTACGTGAGCTGGGTTCAGAACGTCGTGAGACAGTTTGGTCCCTATCTGCCGTGGGCGTCGAAATTTGAGAGGAGTTGACCCTAGTACGAGAGGACCGGGTTGAACATACCTCTGGTGTACCTGTCGTGGCGCCAGCCGCGCAGCAGGGTAGCTATGTATGGACGGGATAACCGCTGAAAGCATCTAAGCGGGAAGCCTCCCTCAAGATAAGATTTCACAGAGCCGTGGAAGACCACCACGTTGATAGATCGGATGTAGAAGCGCGGTAACGCGTGGAGCTAACCGATACTAATTGCTCTATTCGCACTTAAGAGTCCCGCCATCAACGACAAGCCTGACAGGTTTGTCCGCGAATGACGGATGATTGATCAGACAGTATTGCACGGATATCGATTGAAACCCTTTTGACCTACGCCGGCTTCATTGCTTGGTGACCATGGCGTCAGTGACCCACCCGATCCCATCTCGAACTCGGCCGTGAAACCTGACAGCGCCGATGGTACTGTGGCTCAAGCCCCGGAAGAGTAGGACGTCGCCAGGCATTGTGGCCGGCGTAAGGTCGAAAGAAACCCATTCACAAAGTCGGGGCGGCGTTGGCCGCCCTTTGCTGTTTCCGCGATCCCGGCCGGGATTCGCGCAATTGGTTGACGCGGGATGGAGCAGCCCGGTAGCTCGTCAGGCTCATAACCTGAAGGTCGCAGGTTCAAATCCTGCTCCCGCAACCAGTATTTAGCCCGCTTTCTCAATGAGATGGCGGGCTTTTTCGTATCTGGCTTGGGCGCCCATTCCCACTATTCCGAGGTTGGAGTTCCGACTTTTCCTGGGCGGGTTGCATTCATGTCCGCTTCCATCTTCGCGCGGAGCGTGATGCGCAACGGCAGATCGGGAGGAAGCCGCCTTTTCACTCCTCCCGGTCGCGATGCGATGGGGGAAGATTTAACTGCAACTCGGCACTCCAATCTGAACGCCCGCGAGAAAAAAGCTGTCCTACATAATCCCCCTGTGCCAGCCTTCGCGTCCGGGTTCTTTCAATCTGTCGATAGAAGGTCGCTGTCGCGATTTAACGCGAGCCGCCACCGTGCGCGGCCTATCCATCGGGTAGGTCAATCGGGGAGTTGCATAAGGCTGACCTTTACTGACCTTTGGATTGGTCAGGGACCCTTGCACCGATCGGATCGCGGATCCACGGCGGCAACCACCGTGCTTTCCTACCCGATATGTTTGAATATCCACCCGACGCTGACGCCGCCCGCCGGCGCCGTGCCGGTGACGACAAGCTGTTCGGCGGGGTGCGGGCGGCCCTCGCCGTCGACCCACAGGCTTTCCTCGATCTCCAGCGTGCCTTCGGAGGTGCGGAACTGCCACAGCGCGCCGCCGCCGATGCGCAACAGGGCGCCCAGTTTGTCGGCGGTCAGGCTGGCGGAGATGTTGGCGCCAAGGTGAAAGCGCATCGTGAAGCCCTTGTCGCCCTTGCGCCGCGTCCGCGGCGCCGGAAGGAGCATGTCCTCGCCGCGCAATTCGCGGCCGTTGGGGGACAGAATCAACAGTCGGCGGTGAATCAGGCCATGGCGCCGCGCATAGCCGTCGTGGCTCATCTCGAGCCGGCTGCCCTGCGCCGTTTCGCGGCGGTCCAGTTCGACCTCGGTGACTCCCTTGCCCAGCGCGCCGCCCGGCAGGATCGCGGTCGAATTGCTGTCGCCGATCGTCAGCGTCGAATGCGCCGCCGTCGTTCGAAGCCCGCGTGCAAGCTCAGCGGGAATCGTTGCGCCGGTGAGCGCGGCACCTCCGCAATTGACGACGATGCGCTCGTCGCCGTCGCTAAGTTCGAAGGCGAGCGTCGAGGCGCAGCCGGCCTCGGTCACGCGGGCGATCGGCGGCGGCGCGGCGTCGGCGAGCAGCACGGCCTTGTTGGCAACGAGCCGCTGATACCCCCAGTCGCGCGCCTGTTTCAAAGGCCGTGCGCGTACACCGCTTGCGGCGACGATCGCCTGGATGCGCGCTGCCGATGTCGCGCCGCTGCCCTGCCAGCTGCCCATGCCGCCGTCGGCATGGAGCAGGCCAAGCAGGGCGGGCACCGCGCGCGCGAACACTTCCTGGACGAAGGGCGGCACCTCCATGCGGCGCATGTCATAAATCCGGGCGAGCATCGACAGCGCCATGATCGCGTCGAGCTGTGCCTGCGGCGAGCGCGAGATATTGCCGCCGTCGGCGTAGAAGCTGGTTTCCAGCACCTTGCGCAGCCCGGCCTCGCCGAACACCTGCCGCGGTTCGCCGCCGGGCATCAACAGCGACGCGGCGACGATGCCGACCCACGCGACCATCTGTCCGGTGCCCGGCCGCGTCTTGTCGGCGACGCGGTCGAGATGGCGCGCCGCACGCGCCAGATGGTTGAGCACCGCCGAACGGTAGACCAGGTCGCTCGATGACAGGATCAGTGGTGCGTGGGCTGCCCAGAACAGGATGCGCCAGCCGGTATTGTCGGCGCGCCACGCGGGTTCGCTCACCGTCTCGCCATGCGTGCCGAGCCAGTGGCGCACCACCGCTTCGGCGATCGGCGCGCCATTGGCGCGCGTTCCGGTGGCGGCAAGGTCGCGCAGCCAGGCAAAGCTGTGGAGATAATCGGCAAAGGCGGGCGCGACGCCGAGCGTGGCAAAGTCGAGCTCGCCGAGCGGGAGCTTCAACCCGCGGTGCAGAAAATGGCCGGCGCGGATTGCGGTGCCCGCGCGCGGGTCGCCCGGAACAGGATCGACCGGCACACCCAGAAGCTTGAGCGGAAAGCGCCCTTTAAGCCGAAAGGCGTGGAGCGGCGTGCGCCAGGTCAGACGCGTGATCGCGTTGGCGACACGGTCGCCGAGCGAGAGTCCCTTGTCGGCCGGCAGGCGGATCAGGCGTTTGCCGGGTTCGATCGTATCGTCGATCGGTACGGCGTCGTCACCGGGAGCAAGCGGCGGGTCGGCGGGGGCGGCGGTCAACGGTCTCCCCTCCATCGATCAGGCCCCGCGCAGCGCCCGAATATTGCCGGCATAGGCATCGGGCCCGCCCTTGAACGTCGCGGTCCCGGCGACAAGCACATCGGCGCCCGCCGATATGGCGAGCGGCGCGGTGGTCGCGTCGATCCCGCCATCGACCTCGATGCGGATGTCGCGGCCCGATTTCTCGATCATCTTTTTCACCGCCTCGATCTTGCGAAGCTGGCTCGAAATGAAGCTTTGACCGCCAAAGCCCGGATTGACGCTCATGATGAGCACCAGGTCGATCTCGTCGATGAGATAATCGAGCATCTTCGCCGGCGTCGCGGGGTTCAGCGACACGCCTGCCTGCTTGCCCAGCGACTTGATGTGCTGGACGGTGCGATGGATATGCGGCCCCGCCTCGGGATGCACCGTAATGATGTCGGCGCCCGCGGCGGCGAAGGCGTCGAGGAAATGGTCGACGGGTGAAATCATCAAATGAACGTCGAAGGGCAGGGCCGAATGCGGCCGCAGCGCTTTCACCACCATCGGGCCGATCGTCAGGTTGGGCACATAATGGCCGTCCATGACGTCGATATGCACCCAGTCGGCCCCCGCGGCCTCGATCGCGCGCACTTCCTCGCCCAACTTGGCGAAGTCGGCGCTCAGGATCGACGGGGCAATGCGGACGGCGGGCGGCGTGGCGGTCATGCACCGGCCTTAACCATCTAGCGAGTCGGGAGCAAGCGGGCGCGGGTCGGCGATGGTGGAAAAGCGGCTTGGTGTCGCCACGCGCGATGGCGATCGTCGCGGCTGGTCAATCGTCCGGTCGCCAGGCGCGGCAGAAGGCCTCTACCGCGGCATCGACATCGTTCCGGAGGCTATCGAACGGATGGTTGTCGGGCAGGTTGAGCAGGGCAAATTGATACAGGCCCGATTGGCAAAGCCCCGCAAACTGATGCACCGCACGCATGGGGTCGCCCGCCCTCAGCTCGCCGCGTGCCATTTTTTCCGCGATCCACAGCGCAACGCGGGCCTTGCCACGGCGCGGCCCGCGTTCGTAAAAGGTTTCGGCCAGGTGCGGGAAACGCTCGGCCTCGCCGACGACGAGGCGATAGAGCGACAGGATCGGCGTCGTCGTCAATTTGGTCATCAGTCGATTTCCGAACAGGCGCAGGACATCGGGCACCGGTTCGTCGAACGGAAGGTCCATCGAGAGCATGTCGCCATATTGCTCGACGATATCGTCGACCACCGCAGCGAACAGCTCCTCCTTCGAGGGGAAATAGGTCCAAAGCGTCGTTTTCGATCCACCGACCTTGCTGGCGATCGACGACATCGTCGTCCCCGCATAACCATTGGCGAAAAAAAGGTCGCGGGCGGCGTCGACAAATGCCTTGCGGCGCATCGCGGCGGGGTTGTCCGGTGGCGCCCCGTCGTTCGGCGTACTATCTGGTATCATTTCGATTGACAACGCATCCTCCAACGTCCATCAGCGCATGATACCAGCTAGTATCGTTGGAAGCCATGCCCCGATCACATTTTGTTACCATTGCCGTTTCCGGACTGCTGGCGGGCTGTGCAAGCCTTCCGGATCTGGGTCCGACGCCCGTTGTGGCAGCGCCCGGCACGTTTGATTCGCGCGTCGCGCTTGCCGGGGAACAGGGGATTTGGCCGGCCGAGGGCTGGTGGCATCGCTTTGGCGACGCGCAACTCGACGCGCTGATCGCCGAGGGGCTGGCGGGCTCACCCGACGTTGCGATCGCTGCTGCACGCGTTCGCGCTGCCGAGGCCATGGCGCAGCAGGCGGGTGCTGCCCTGTTGCCGCGCATCGGCGCCGAAGCCGCCGCGGGGGGCGTGCAGCAAAGCGCAAATATGGGTATCCCGCCCCAGTTCGTACCCGATGGCATCCAGGATAGCGGCCATGTCGCTGCGACCTTTGGTTTCGATCTCGACCTCTGGGGCAGGAACCGCGCCGCGCTTGCCGCCGCGACGTCCGAGGCCGAAGCCGCGCGTATCGATGCGGCAGAGGCGCGGCTGATGCTCACTACCGGCATCGCGGCGGCCTATGTTGACCTTGCTGGCTATTATCGCGCGCTCGATGTCGCGAACGAGGCGGTGCGTGTGCGCGGTGCAAGCGCCGCATTGGCCCGCGACCGCGTGCGCGCGGGTCTCGACAATCAGGCGAGTGCGCATCAGGCCGAAAGCCGCGCTGCCGCGGCGCGCGCCGATGTCGCCGCGCTCGACGAAGCGGTCATGGCGACGCGCCACCGTATCGCCGCGCTCGTCGGCGCCGGCCCCGATCGCGGACGGGCGATCGGGCGGCCGCAAATCGTCCGCGCCGACCTCTCGCTTCCGGACGATGCCGGGATCGACCTGGTCGGCCGGCGGCCGGACATTGCCGCGGCGCGGCTGCGGAGCGAAGCGGCAGCGAAGCGCATCGACGTCGCGCGCGCCGATTTTTATCCCAATATCAGCCTGTCGGCGCTCGTCGGGCTCCAGTCGCTCGGCCTGTCCAACCTGTTCAGCGCGGGGTCCGAATATGGCAATGGCGGCGCCGCGATCAGCCTTCCGGTCTTTTCGGGCGGGCGGCTGCAAGGCCGTTATCGCGGCGCGCGCGCCGAATATGACGCGTCGGTTGCGACCTATAACCGCACGCTGATCGGCGCCTTGCGCGACGTTGCCGATGTCGTCCAGTCGCGCGCCGCGACGATCCGCCAGCTTGCCGCGCGCCGCGACGCGCTGGCGGCGGCGGAGGCGGCCTCGACGCTGGCCGGGCTTCGCTATCGCGCCGGTCTGGCCAATCAGATCGAGCAGCTCACCGCCGAAGACGGCATGATTGCCCTGAGCCGCGCCGTCGCCGAACTCGAAGCGCGCGAACTATCGCTCGACATCGCGCTGATCCGCGCGCTCGGCGGCGGCTATAGCGCATCCCGCCCAACAGGAGACGAATGATGGCCGACGAAACGGCTGCCCCCACGCCCGACGCTCCCGAATCCGTCGGCGAAGGCAATGGCGCCCGGCGCAGGAAATGGCTCCATATTCTGGGGCTTGTGGTCCTTGCCGCCGCGCTTTTGTGGGGGCTCTGGTATTTTCTGACGCAAGCGGGGCGCGTCCACACCGACAATGCCTATGTCGGCGCCGATTCAGCCCAAGTCACCGCGCTCGTCGCGGGGCCGGTCAAGGAGGTGCGCGTCAGCGGGACGCAGGCGGTCAAAAAGGGCGACATTCTTGTCATTCTGGACGATGCCGATCAACGCATCGCGGTCGCCGATGCGGAGGCGGCGCTCCGCCTCGCGCGTCAGCGCTATGGACAGGCCGATGCGAACGCCGATGCCGCGCGCGCGCGGGTCGCGGCGCGCGGTGCCGATGTCGCACAGGCGCGCGCGCGCCTGCGCGATGCCGACGCCAGCGTCGAGCGCGCCCGCGCCGAACTGGCGCGCCGCGAAAGCATCGCGGCGACGGGTGCCGTGTCGGGGGAGGAACTGACCGCCGCGCGTGCCTCGCTCAAACAGGCGCAGGCTGCGCGCGATCTAGCCGCGGCGGCGATCGCCACGGCCGAGGCGACGCGCCGATCGGCCAGCGGCGATCTGGGCGCGGCCGAAGCCGTGGTGCGCGGGACGACCGTGACGAGCGCGCCCGAAGTGGCCGCGGCGGCCGCCCGGCTGGAAAAGGCCCGGCTCGACCTTGCGCGCACGGTGATCCGTGCGCCCGTCGATGGAATCGTGACCAACCGGCAGGTTCAGGTGGGGCAGCGGATCGCGGCGGGCGTCCCGATCATGGTGATCGTTCCGATCACCGCCGCCTATGTCGACGCCAATTTCAAGGAAAGCCAGTTCGCGGACATTCGCATCGGCCAGCCGGCCCAACTGACGTCCGACTATTATGGCGGCGATGTCGTATATCGCGGCAAGGTTGTCGGCATCGCCGGGGGGACCGGCGCCGCCTTTTCGCTGATCCCGGCGCAGAATGCGACGGGCAATTGGGTCAAGGTGGTGCAGCGGCTGCCGGTGCGCATCGCGCTCGATCCGGGGCAGCTGAAAGCGCATCCGCTGCGCGTCGGGCTGTCGATGGACGTCACGATCGACACGCGCGGGGACTGACATCATGGCCAGCGCCGCCGCGCCCGCGATCGCCATCGCCGCCGAGCCGCAGCCCCTGTCGGGTATCCGACTGTTCGCCGCGGCCTTCGCGCTCGCGCTCGCGAATTTTGTTGTCGTGCTCGACATGACGATCGCCAATGTGTCGGTGCCGCATATCGCGGGCGGGCTGGCCGTGTCGCCGACGCAGGGAACATGGGTGATCACCAGCTATGCCGTCGCCGACGCGATCGTCGTCCCGCTCACCGGATGGCTGGCCGCCCGCTTCGGCACCGTGCGGTGGTTCCTGATCTCGATCGTCGGTTTCGGCGTCTTTTCCTTTCTTTGCGGCGTGTCGCGCACGCTCGATGCGCTCGTTCTGTTCCGCGTGTTGCAGGGGCTGTCGGGCGGGCCGCTGATGCCGCTCTCGCAGATATTGTTGCTGCGGATATTCCCGAAGGAAAAAGCCGGGATTGGGCTGGCTATCTGGGCGATGACGACAACGACCGCGCCGATTCTCGGTCCAATTCTCGGTGGGCAGCTCAGCGACAATTGGGGTTGGCCGTGGATTTTCTTCATCAATCTGCCGGTGGTTGCGATCTGTGCCTTCGGTGTCGGCACTCTGCTGGCGCGCTTTGAAACGCCGCGCGCCAGGGCGCCGATCGACATGATCGGCATGGCACTGCTCGTGCTTTCGGTCGGCGCGTTCCAGATCATGCTCGACACCGGGCGTGAGCATGACTGGTTCGGTTCGACCTGGATCATCGGGCTCGCGATTGTTGCGGCGATCAGCTTCGCCGCCTTTGTCATCTGGGAACTGACCGACGCCAATCCCGTCGTCGACCTGCGCATCTTCCGCTTCCAGGGATTCAGCTTTTCGACGCTCGCCATTTCGCTCGGCTTCGGGGCCTTTTTCGCGCAGGTCGTGCTGACCCCGCTCTGGCTCCAGCAGGTCGCGGGCTATACCGCGACCGACACAGGGCTGATCGTCGCGTGGATCGGCGTATTCGCGGTGCTTTTCTCGCCGATTGCCGCCGCGCTGATCGGGCGGATCGACATTCGCATTTCGATCTGCGCGGGCATTTTGTGGATGGCACTGATGTCGCTGCTGCGCGCGGGCTGGACCGCCGACACCGATTATTGGACGCTCGTGACGCCGCACCTGCTTCAGGGGATGGGAATGCCCTTCTTCTTTGTCGGGCTGACCGCGCTGGCGCTGAGTTCGGTGCCCGAAAAGGATCAGACGATGGCGGCGGGGCTGATGAACTTCCTCCGCACGCTGAGCGGGGCGATCGCGACCGCGATCGCGACAACCGTGTGGGATTCCGAAACGCGCGTCGCGAGATCGGAGCTTGTCCCCGCGCTCAACGACCCCGCCGGGACGATGGCGATGATCGAGCGCGCGGGCCTGACGATCGAACAGGCGCGCGCGGCGATCGACCGGCTGGTCGAGGTTCAGGCGGCGACGATCGGCGTGCTTCACATCTTTCTGGCGTCGGGCGCGGTGTTCGTGATCGCGGCGCTCGCTGTGTGGTGCGCTCCGCTTCCGAAGAAGGTCGCGATGGCGACCGGACATTAGGTCGGACACACAGCGGCTTGGGCTTTGCCGCGCGCCATGCTAGGCGCGCGCCATGCTGACGATCAACGGCCTTACCGTGCGCCTTGGCGGGCGCACCATCCTCGACCGCGCGAGTGCGAGCCTGCCGGCGAAAAGCCGCACCGGGCTGATCGGGCGCAACGGCGCGGGCAAGTCGACCTTGATGAAGGCGATGATCGGCAGCATCGAAGCCGACGAGGGCGGCATCGAAATGCCGCGCAAGACGCGCATCGGCTATATCGCGCAGGAAGCGCCGAGCGGCAGCGCGACGCCGTTCGACACGGTGCTTGCCGCCGACACCGAACGCGCCGACCTGCTCGCGGCGTCGGAGGTCGAGCAGGACGCGCACAAGCTCGGCGATATTCACGAGCGGCTGATCGCCATCGACGCCTATACCGCGCCCGCGCGCGCCGCGCGCATCCTCACCGGCCTTGGCTTTGACGAGGAGATGCAGGGGCGGCCGCTCGACAGTTTTTCGGGCGGGTGGAAGATGCGCGTCGCGCTCGCCGCCTTGCTCTTTTCGAACCCCGACCTTTTGCTGCTCGACGAGCCGTCGAACCACCTCGACCTCGAAGCGACGATGTGGCTCGAAAGCTTTTTGCGCGCCTATCCGGGCCAGCTTGTCGTGATCAGCCACGAGCGCGACCTGCTCAACAATGTCGTCGACCATATCCTGCACCTCGAGGGTGGGAAGGTGACGCTCTACCCCGGCGGCTATGACGCGTTCGAGCGCCAGCGCGCCGAACGGGCGGCGCAGCTCGCCGCGGCGAAGGCGGCGCAGGACGCGCAGCGCGCGAAGCTGCAGGATTATATCGCGCGCAACAGCGCGCGCGCCTCGACCGCGAAACAGGCGCAGTCGCGCGCGAAACAGCTTGCACGCATGCAGCCGATTGCCGCGCTGGCCGAAGACCCCAGCCTGGTGTTCGATTTCCCGAGTCCCGCCGACGAACTGCGCCCGCCGCTGATCACGCTCGACCTGGCGAGCGTCGGCTATGCGCCGGGCAAGCCGGTGCTGAGCCGCCTCAACCTGCGGATCGACCCTGACGACCGCATTGCGCTGCTCGGCCGCAACGGCAACGGCAAGACGACGCTCGCGCGCCTGCTCGCCGCGCAGCTTCGACCCGAGGAGGGCGCGATGGCGGCGTCGGGCAAGATGCGCGTCGGCTATTTCACCCAATATCAGGTCGAGGAACTCGACGGCAGCGATACGCCGCTGGGCCATATGACGCGCGTGATGGCGGGCAAGACGCCCGGCGCGGTGCGCGCGCAGCTCGGGCGGTTCGGCTTTTCGGGCAACAAGGCGACGACCGAGGTTGGCAAGCTGTCGGGCGGCGAACGCGCGCGGCTCGCGCTCGCGCTGATCACGCGCGAGGCGCCGCACCTCCTGATCCTCGACGAGCCGACGAACCACCTCGACGTCGATGCGCGCGAGGCGCTGGTGCAGGCGCTCAGCGGCTTCGACGGCGCAGTGATCATTGTCAGCCACGACCGCCACATGCTCGAACTCAGCGCCGACCGGCTCGTGCTCGTCGACGACGGCACGGCACGCGATTTTGACGGCAGCATCGACGATTATGTCGCCTATATCCTTGGCAAGAGCGACAATGGCGAGGCGAAGTCGGCGCCCGCCAAGCCGAAGGACGCCAAGCTCGCGCGGCAGGAAGCCGCCAGGGCGCGCGAGGCGCAGGCGGCGCTGCGCAAGAGCGCCAAGGAGCATGAGGCGCGCGCCGTAAAGCTCGCCGCGCAGATCAGCGCGATCGACCGCGCGATGTTCGACCCCGCGAGCGCCGAGCCTGCGCTTGCGAAGCTGACGATGGGCGACCTTGCGCAGCGGCGCGGCAAGCTGGCGACGGAGCTGGAGAGCGTCGAGGCGGCGTGGATGGACGCGCTCGAGGCGATCGAGACGGCGGCGGCGTAGCAATCCTGTCGATGCGTCATCCCGGCGGAGGCCGGGATCTCGCCGGCGAATGAGGTAGCGAGGGCGAGACCCCGGCCTCCGCCGGGGTGACGAGTGTGCTTTCCATTGACTCGCTCGCCTCATTTCACCATAATAGTTTCAATTGAAACCATATGAGGGAATAGCCATGGCCGACCTGTTCGAAAACCCGCTGGGCCTCGACGGATTCGAATTTGTCGAATTCTCCGCGCCCGAAAAGGGCATTCTCGAGCCGGTCTTCGAGCGCATGGGCTTTACCCGCATCGCGCGCCACCGGTCGAAGGACGTCGAACTGTGGCGCCAGGGCGACATCAACCTGATTGCCAATTACGAGCCCAAATCGCCCGCCGCCTATTTCGCCGCCGAACATGGCCCTTCGGCGTGCGGCATGGGCTGGCGCTGCCGCGATGCGGCCAAGGCCTATGAAGAAGCCATTGCGCGCGGCGCCGAGCCGGTCGAGGTCAAGACGGGGCCGATGGAACTGCGCCTCCCCGCGATCCGCGGCATTGGCGGCTCGATCATCTATCTCATCGACCGCTATGGCGACGACCTCAGCATCTATGACATCGACTTTGTCTATGAAGAGGGCGTTGATCGCCACCCGGTCGGGGCGGGGCTGAAGCTGATCGATCACCTCACCCACAATGTCTATGGCGGGCGCATGGCGCATTGGGCGGCGTTTTACGAGCGTATCGCGGGCTTCCGCGAAATCCGCTATTTCGACATCAAGGGCGAATATACCGGCCTCACGTCAAAGGCGATGACCGCGCCCGATGGCAAGATCCGCATTCCGCTGAACGAGGAAGGCGCCGGCGGCGGCGGGCAGATCGAGGAATATCTCCGCGCCTATAATGGCGAGGGCATCCAGCATATCGCCTTTGCCTGCGACGACCTTTACGCCGCGTGGGACAAATTGAAGGCGCTGGGCAATCCCTTCGCGCCGTCGCCGCCCGCGACCTATTACGAGATGCTTGCCGAGCGCCTTCCGGGCCATGGCGAGCCGGTCGAGGAATTGCAGTCGCGCGGCATCCTGCTCGACGGATCGACGACCGAAGGCGACCCGCGCCTGCTGCTCCAGATTTTCGGGCAGACGGTGATCGGCCCGGTCTTCTTCGAATTCATCCAGCGCAAAAAGGACGAGGGGTTCGGCGAGGGCAATTTCACCGCGCTGTTCAAGTCGATGGAACTCGACCAGATCCGCCGCGGCGCGCTCAACGTCGAGGAACCGGCCGAATGACGAGCCCGATCAAATTGGGCGGCGTCCATCACGCCGCCTATCGATGCCGCGACGCGAAGGAAACGGTCGAATGGTACAGCCGGATGCTCGGCATGACCTATACGACCGCCTTTGCCGAGGATCATGTGCCGTCGACCGGCGAATATGATCCCTATATGCACGTCTTTCTCGACGCGGGCGGCGGCAATGTGCTGGCGTTCTTCGAGCTGCCCAACCAGCCCGACATGGGGCGCGACGCGAATACGCCGGCCTGGGTGCAGCACCTCGCGTTCAAGGTCGGCAGCTATGACGAGCTGGTCGCCGCGAAGGCGCATCTCGAAGCGAATGGCGTCGAAGTGCTCGGCCCGACGCACCATGGCATCTTCAAGTCGATTTATTTCTTCGATCCCAACGGGCATCGCATCGAACTCGCGTGCGACATCGGCACCGACGAGCAATATGCCGAACTGAAGCGGGTCGCGCCGCTGATGCTCGAGGAATGGAGCCAGACGAAGAAGGCGCCGCGCCACGCCGACTGGCTGCACGCCGCGGCGAACGAGTAATCTATATATCGTCATTGCGAGCGTAGCGAAGCAATCCAGAACGGGACAAGCCACTCTGGATTGCTTCGCTACGCTCGCAATGACATGGGCTTGCGGCGTGCCTCAGTGCCGGAAATGCCGCATCCCGGTGAACACCATCGCGAGGCCCGCTTCGTTCGCGGCCGCAATCACCTCATCGTCGCGGATCGACCCGCCGGGCTGGATTACGCAGCTCGCGCCCGCCTCGACCGCGGCGAGCAGTCCGTCGGCGAAGGGGAAGAAGGCGTCGCTTGCGACCGCGCTGCCGACGGTGCGCGGCTCGGCCCAGCCGTGGCTTTCCGCCGCCTCGCGCGCTTTCGCCGCGGCGATGCGCGCGCTGTCGCGGCGGTTCATCTGCCCCGCGCCGATACCCGCGGTCGCGCCGCCCTTGGCATAAACGATCGCGTTCGATTTCACATGCTTGGCGACCGTCCAGGCGAAGAGCGCGTCGATCAGCTCGTCCTCGGTCGGCGCGCGATCGGTGACGACTTTGAGGTCATCGCGCGTAATCCGGCCATTGTCGCGGCTCTGCGCGAGCCAACCGCCCGCGATCGTTTTCATCATCAGCCCGCCGCGCGCCGGATCGGGCAGTTCGCCGGTCAGGAGAAGGCGGAGGTTTTTCTTCTTCGCGAACACCGCGCGTGCGTCGGCGTCGGCGTCAGGGGCGCAGACGACCTCGGTGAAGATGGCGCTGATCAGCTCGGCCGTCGCGCCGTCGAGCGGCCGGTTGACCGCGATGATCCCGCCGAACGCCGACACATCGTCGCACTTCAGCGCCGCATCATAGGCCTCGGCAATCGTCGCCGCGCTCGCGACGCCGCACGGATTGGCGTGCTTGACGATCACGCAGGTCGGCTCCGCGTCGCGAAATTCGGCAACCAGCTCGAGCGCCGCGTCGGCGTCGTTGATATTGTTGTAGCTGAGCTCCTTGCCCTGCACTTGGCTTGCCTGCGCGATGCCGCGCGCGGCAGGGCCGACGGGGAGGTAGAGCGCGGCCTTCTGATGCGGATTCTCGCCATAGCGCAGTTCGCTCGCGAGCTTGGCGGTGAGCGGCAGCGTGTCGGGGAAAAGCTTGCCCTGGTCGGCAAAGGCGAACCAGCTCGCGATCATCCCGTCATAGGTTGCCGTGTGGGCAAAGGCGGTCGCGGCGAGGCGCTTGCGCAAGGCGAGCGTGGTCGCGCCGCCGTTGGCGTCCATTTCTTCGATCACCGCCGCATAATCTTCGGGCTCGGTGACGATGCCGACGAAAGCGTGGTTTTTGGCCGCCGAGCGCACCATCGCGGGGCCGCCGATGTCGATATTCTCGATGATGTCATCGCGCGCCGCGCCCTTCGCAACGGTCGCGGCAAAGGGATAGAGGTTGACGACCACCAGATCGATACCGCCGATGCCATGCTCCTCCATCGCAGCGACATGCGCCGCATCGTCGCGCACCGCGAGGATGCCGCCGTGGACGGTGGGGTGCAGCGTCTTGACGCGGCCGTCCATCATTTCGGGAAAGCCGGTAAGGTCCGCGACGTCGAGCACCTCATGCCCCGCCTCGCGCAACGCCTTCGCGGTGCCGCCGGTCGAAACCAGCTCGACACCGTGGCGTACCAGCGCGGCGGCCAGCTCGGCGAGTCCGGCCTTGTCACTGACGGACAGGAGCGCGCGGCGGACGGGGATGAAGTCGGTCATGGGGAAGGCGGCCTTTTGGTGACGGGAAAGACGCGGCTCCCCTAGGCGCGAAGGGCCGTAAGGGCAAGGGTGAGCCTCCGTGAAGACACCGCATGCTCCCGCGAAGGCGCGAGCCCATCATCTGCTCGTGCGACCTTGAGCCGGCCGGAAAGGGGGTCCCCGCCTTCGCGGGGACACGGAGTTTTTCCCCAGCTGCGAAGATTACAGCCCCAGCGCCGCCGCAATCTGGTCCCAGCGCACCAGTTTGAAATTCTGCGCCTCTGGCGCGTTTTCGCCGTCCTGCGCCAGGAAGATGCCGTCGGGAAAGGCGCTGCCGAAATTGCCCGCGACGGCCTCGATCCCGTCGGTCTCGCTCACCGCACCGAAAGTGCCCGCGGCAATCGCAAAGCGCCCGACATAGTCCATCGCCGGCAGCCTGAAGACCGCAAAGGCATTGTCGCCCTGGCTCGACGCGATCAGATAGCGCTGGCCCTTGTGGTCGATCGTCGCAAGTCCCTCGACATCGGCCACAAGTCGCTGGTTGTCGACCGGCGCGACGAGGCTGGCGGTCACACCTGCGGCACCCGGCACCAGCCGCCAGATGCCCGCATCCTCCTCGCCGACATAGAGCGTGTCGCCGTCGAAGACGCAGCCTTCGGACTGGGTCGGGATCTTGTGCTCCCACGCCACCGCAAAATTCGGTTCGGCGCCCTCGGCGAGCGTCAGCGTTCCGACGCGCACCGTCCCGTCCTTGACGATCAGCGCGGCGGTGATCGGCTCTCCCGCTGCGCTCTTTTTGAGGCACAGGCCATAGGCTTCGCCGGTTCCTGCGCTCGCGCGGCCGAGCGCCGCGATCGCCGGTTTGCCGGGGTCGAGATGGAACACCGCGAGATGCGCGTTCACCCCGTCGTTGCGGTCGCTCGCGACGATGATATTGCCCGCGACATCGACATTGTTGACAAGGCCGGCGCGCGTAAAGGCGATGTCCTTGCCGCTGAGGTCGTAAAGGTGCAGCCCCGCCTTCTTGTCGGTCGCGACGATCAGCACGCGGTTCGGATTGGCGGGGTCGACCCAAACCGCCGGATCGTCGGCGGCATCGGCGCGGCCGGTTCCGACGGGTGCCGTCTCGGCGCTTGCCGTCACCCGCACCGGCGGCAGGCCGGTGATCACGGGCCCGCTCGCGGCGCAGCCGGCAAGCAGCGATGCAAAGGCAAGCGAAGTCCACAGCTTTGCCTGGCGGATGGCGGTCATGGCAATTCCCCTTGTGACGTCGCGTCGAAAACAGCGCAGCCCCGCGCTTCGCAGCGCCCCTTTTCAGCAAAGCGTTCCCACGTCAATTGCCCAATATTTCTGTCACTTAATGGTCATCGAAGTGTCATTCGACTCGCCGCAAACTGTCACACCCCATCCCTAGAGGCGCGGCAACCACAAAGGGGGCCTCACCATAATGATTCGAACTTTCAGCCTGCGTTCCACCGCCGCTCTCGCCATCGCCGCTGCGCTTGCCGCCGTTCCCGCCGCGGCGCAGCACGCACCGATCCCGGTGGCCGAAGAGGATCGCGGCGACGGCCCGATCACCCGGTCGGAAGAGATTGTGGTGCTGGGCAGCGTCGGCTACCGCAATCGCAGCGACGAGGCCGAGCCGGTCCTGTCCTATGACAGCGAATTTTTTCAGCGTTTCGAACCGCTGACCGCGGGCGATGCGTTGAAGCGTGTGCCGTCGGTGACGTTCCTCTCGGACGTCATCGAAAGCGATGGTGCGCGGCTGCGCGGCCTGCCGCCGGGCTATACGCAAATCCTGATCAACGGCGAGAGGGTGCCGGGCAACGCCTCGGATCGCAGCTTCTTCCTCGACCGTATTCCGGCCGAGCTGATCGAACGCGTCGAAATCGTCCGCTCGTCGTCGGCGCGCCGCACCGGCGACGCGGTTGCAGGCACGATCAACATCGAACTGCGCGACGGCTTTGAGCTCGACGGCGGCTATGTCCGCGCGGGCGCGCTCTATTTCGACGATGAGGAACTCGAACCGAGCCTCGGCCTCGTTTACGGCGGCCAGGTCGGGCCGGGACGCCTGCTGGTCGGCCTCAATTTCCAGGGGCGCCACAACCCCAAAAGGAAATTCTCGCTGCGATACAAGGATTCGCCGGAGAATGATCCCGATTTCGCCACCAACGAGTTCGACAATCGCGAGGACCAGATCGATACGCGCGACGGCAAGGATTATTCGGCCAACGCGAGCTATGAAATCGACGGCGAAACGACCGATTTCCGGATCAGCGGTTTCTTTGTGCGCACCGATCGCTTCGAAAGCGAGCGCAGCTTCGAATATGACGATCCGGTGGCCGTGAACGGCCCGCTGCCGACGGGCAACCTGATCAGCGACAACGCCAACGACAATGACATCGACCAGCAGAATTACAGCATCGATGCCAAGCTGTCGCACGAATGGTCGCTGGGCAAGACGACGCTGCGTGTCGGCTTCGCGCGGTTCGACGATGAACAGAGCGAAACCGAATATCAGATCGAGTTCAACGACGAAGGCGACGATCCCGAGTTCGAGCAGGAAATTTTCACCACCGACATCGCCGACAAGGAATTTTCGGTGAAGCTCGATCATGCCTTCGAACTCGGCGGCGGCACACAGCTTGTCATCGGCGGCCTCTATCAGGACAAGGATCGCCGCACTGCGATCCTCGAGGCCGACGACGATGCCGAATTCCCGGGGCTTGAAGGAAGCTACGACCCGTTTTCAGATAATCCAGCGAGGCTCGCCATTCCCTTCGGCGCGCTCGAACCCGCCGATGGCGGGGTCAACAGCATCGAGGAACGCCGCCTCGACGCTTTTGCGCTGGTGCAGGGCAAATCGGGCGGGCTGACGTGGGAAGCGGGCGTCCGTTACGAAACCACCCGTTTCGACATCGCCGACTTCACCGAAGCGGCTGCCGTCCCGACGCAGCGCAACAAATATGAAAAATGGCTGCCGTCGGCGTCGATCAAGCTCGACCTGACGCCGCGCGACCGCATCACCGCGTCGGTCGCGCGCACTAATCGCCGCCCCGATTTCAACTTCATCTCGCCCGCGCTGCTCGAAGAAGAGGTCGGGGACAGCGACCTGCTCGGCAATCCGCAGCTCGGTCCCGAAACCGCCTGGGGTTTCGATCTTGGTTATGAGCGCCGCATCGGGCGCTCCGGCGTCGTCGGGATCAATGCCTTTTACCGCGATGTGACCGACCTGATCGAGCTGACCAATACCGGGCTTGAAGGTTCGGAAGGCGAAGGCACGTTCGTCTACCAGCCGCAGAATGTCGGCGACGGCAAGGTGTGGGGCGTCGAATTCGACCTGTCGACCGACCTGGGTTTCATCGGCCTGCCCAACACCGGCATTTTCGGCAATGTCTCGTGGCTCGACAGCGAAATCACCGATTTTGCGGGTAAGCGCCGGTTCAACGGCCAGTCGGACTATGTCTATAATATCGGCTTCATCCAGGACATTCCGAACTGGGGCGTCGCCTTTGGGGCGACGCACCGCAAGCAGGGCGCGGCCTATGACCGCGTGATCAGCGAGGAAGTCCGCACCACCTATGGCGCCGACCTCGAGATCTTCGTCGAAAAGCGGATCGGCAGCAATTTCACGATCCGCGCAGTCGGATCGAACCTCTTGAACGGCGCCAAGCGCGAGGTGTTCAACAAGTTCGACAATCTCGAAGACCAGATGGATCGCGATTTCGACGAATATGAACTCGAAAGCGAAAAGGCGGGCCCGGTGTTTCAGCTGATGGCGCGCTATGCCTTTTAGGGTCCTGACCCCAAGGTTTCGGCGGCCGTCGCTCAGTCCCTGGGGCAACGGCCGCCGATCAGAGGGGCGGCGAGCGGCCGCTGCGGGGTAGGGCGTGGGCGGCGCGCGCCCCGGCGCAATCCGTCCAAAGTTCAGGAAAGGTCAGCCTTGTGCAGTCCCCGTAAGGCTGCGCCGGGCGCGTAGGCCGCGCGCACCTGATGACTGCATCGACGCCGGGCCCGACCCCATTCGTCCACATATTGAAGAGCCGAGGCAAAGGCTGGCACAGCCGAACGATGTAGGACAGCATTTTTGCGCAGCGGATGTCGGGTTTGAGGTGGCGAGCGGACATCCTCAGTTCCGTCATCCCGGCCTTCGCCGGGATGACGGTGGAAGGGATGTCGTTTTCCGGCCGAAAACCGCCATTCGCTTCAGCCTGGCGGCTCGGCGAGATCGAGCTGCGCCGCGCGGTCGAAGATCTGCGTCAGCACCGGTTCGGTGTCCGCGACGCGCATCGCGACGTTGAACTCGACGGGCGCGAGCGCGGGCATGGCGGCGATTTCGACGAGCGCGCCGCTTTCGACCTCGTGGCGCACCATCGGTCGCGGGAAGATGCCGATGCCGCCGCCCGCGCGCGCAATGTCGATCATCGTGCGCGCATTGTTACAGAGGTTGAGCGATTTTTGCGCGATGCGCGACGCCGCGATCGCCTCGCGCATCCGGCCGTGGATCGGCGAGTGGCTGGCAAGCGACCAGACCGGCAGCATCGCCGTGCCGCCCGCAAAGGCCGTAGCCACCGCGGGACTTGCAAGCCAGACCAGCTCGACCTCGCCGATCGGGCTGGTCTTGAGCGCGGGGTGCGCGATCGGTCCCGCGGCGAAGGCAAGGTCGGTGCGCCCGGTGAGCAATTGCTGGATGAGGTTGGCTGTGAGGTCGATCTCTATCTCCAACCCGACATTCGGCATGTCGGCCTTGAGCTCGGCGACGAAGGACGGAAGGCAGCTCGCCGCCGCAATCTCGCCCGCGCCGATCCGCACCACCCCGCTCGCCTCGCCGAAGCCGCCGCTGCCGAGCAGCGCCTGCTCCATGTCGCGGAGCAACGGCGCGCAGTCGCGCACCAGCTTGCGTCCCGCGGGGGTGAGCGCCATGCCGCGCCCGTCGCGGCGGAACAGCGTCGCGCCGATGCGCTGCTCGAGTTCACGCATCCGCGCCGACACCGCAGGCTGCGTCGTGTTGAGCCGCTCCGCCGCCGCGGAGAAGGTCCCGAGCCGTTCGATCCACAGCAAGGTTTCGAGATGATAGATCGAGATACGATTGATCGACATTATTTATGAATAATCGAAAATTAGAACAATTAGAATTGATGATTTATTTACGCCAATGTCGCGGGCGACACGAGAGGAGACCGACCCCATGGCGAATAAGCGATATCCCGACGCGGCGGCGGCGCTCGACGGGCTTTTGTTCGACGGCATGCACATCTGCGCGGGCGGATTCGGCCTGTGCGGCATCCCCGAACGGCTGATCGACGCGATCCGCGACGCGGGCGTCAAGGACCTGACCATCGCGAGCAACAACGCCGGGATCGACGGCGAAGGGCTGGGCAAGCTGCTCCGCACGCGGCAGGTCAGGAAGATGATCTCCTCCTATGTCGGCGAAAACAAGGAGTTCGAGCGGCAATATCTGGCGGGCGAGCTTGAGGTCGAATTTTGTCCGCAGGGCACGCTCGCCGAACGCTGCCGCGCGGGCGGGGCGGGCATCCCCGGCTTTTACACCAAGACCGGCGTTGGTACGCTGGTTGCCGAGGGCAAGGAAGTGAAGAGCTTCGACGGCGAGGATTATATCCTCGAACGCGGCATCTTTGCCGACCTCGCGATCATCAAGGGGTGGAAGGCCGACGAAAGCGGCAATCTGATCTTCCGCAAGACCGCGCGCAATTTCAATCAGCCGATGGCGACCGCGGCGAAAATCTGCGTTGCCGAGGTCGAGGAAATCGTGCCGACCGGCAGCCTCGATCCCGACTGCATCCACCTGCCCGGCATTTATGTGAAGCGCATGATCGTCGGCGCGCCCTATGACAAGAAGATCGAGTTTCGAACCGTCCGCGAGCGGGAGAATGCACAATGAGCTGGACCCGTGACGATATGGCGGCGCGCGCCGCGAAGGAGCTGCAGGACGGCTATTATGTCAATCTGGGCATCGGCATCCCGACGCTGGTGGCGAACCATATCCCCGAGGGGATGACGGTGACGCTCCAGAGCGAGAACGGCATGCTCGGCATCGGGCCCTTTCCCTATGCGGGCGAGGAAGACCCCGACCTGATCAACGCGGGCAAGCAGACGATCAGCGAGCTGCCGCAGTCGGTCTATTTCTCCTCTGCCGACAGTTTCGCGATGATCCGCGGCGGGCATATCGACCTGACCGTGCTCGGCGCGATGGAAGTCGCCGAAAATGGCGACATCGCCAACTGGATGATTCCCGGCAAGATGATCAAGGGCATGGGCGGCGCGATGGACCTCGTCGCCGGGGTCAAGAAGATCATCGTGGTGATGGAGCATAATGCCAAGGACGGCAGCCCGAAGTTCATCCCCCAATGCACGCTGCCGCTGACCGGCCAGAATGTCGTCGACATGATCATCACCGACCTCGCGGTCTTCAGGCGCGACGACCATTCGAGCCCGTTCAAGCTCATCGAGCTGGCGCCGGGGGTGACGGCGGAGGAAGTCGCCGCCAAGACGACGGCGCATTATATTGGTTGACGCCGCAGTGCATCCGGGTTCGCCCTGGCTGTTAACCGGGGCGTGCCTGTCGATCCTTGCCGCGCTCGCGCATCTTGCCTGCATCGTCGGCGGACCCGAATGGTATCGCTTTTTCGGCGCGGGCGAGGCGATGGCGCGCGCGGCGGGGCGCGGCGAATGGACGCCGACGCTGGTGACGCTGGGCATCGCGGCGACGCTGTTCATCTGGGGCGCCTATGCGCTTTCGGGCGCCGGAGTGCTGCCGCGCCTGCCGTTGCTGCGAACGGGCCTGGTCGTCATCGCCGCCATCTATTTGCTGCGCGGGCTCGTCTTTGTTCCGGTGAACCTCGTGACGCGTCAATATTCGGACGGATTCGCGGTCATCTCGTCGCTTATCGTGCTGATTTACGGGGTTGTTTACGCCATCGGTACAGCAAAAGCGTGGGAGCATCTTGCGCGCTGACGCGCTCCACGGATAAGAGGCGCGCATATTCAGGCGGAGAAAAATGATGCGCGTGCTGCTGACCGGGTCGTCGGGGTGGCTCGGACGCTATCTTGCGCCCTTGCTGGCGCAAAATGGCCATGATGTCACCGGGCTCGACGTCGTGCCCGGCGCGTACACGCAGATCGTGGGCACTGTCGCCGACCGCGCGCTGGTCGAACGGGCGATGGGTGAGCATGGCATCGACGCCATCATCCATGGCGGCGCGCTGCACAAGCCCGACATCGTGCGCTATCCGCGGCAGGCCTTTATCGACGTCAATGTCACGGGAACGCTGAACCTGATCGAGGCGGCGGTGGCGGCGGGCAACGACCGCTTTCTCTTTACCTCGACCACCTCCTTGATGGTGCGTGCCGATGTCCGCGCAGGCGCGGGCGACAAGGGTGCGTGGTGGATGGACGAGGATTTCTCGCCCGTAGAACCGCGCAACATCTATGGCATCACCAAGCTTGCAGCGGAGCAGGCGGTGAAGCTGATCCACCGCGAACATGGCATCAACGTCGCGATCCTGCGCACGGGCCGCTTCTTTCCAGAAGACGACGATACACACGCCGTCCCGAGCGGGCCGAATTTGAAAGCCAATGAGCTGCTCCACCGCCGCCTGACGGTCGAGGATGCTGCGGCGGCACATCTCGCGGCGCTCGAAGCGGCGCCGGCGATCGGCTGCGACAGCTTCATCCTCTCGGCGCCGCCGCCCTTCGCGCGCGCCGACGCCGAGGAACTGGCGCACGACGCGCGCGCGGTGATCGCGCGCTATTACCCCGACGCTGCCGAGCTCTACGCTGCTGCCGGCTGGACGCTCCCCCAAACGATCGATCGCGTTTACGATCCGTCGCGCGCCGCGCGCCGCTTTGGCTGGCGCGCGCAAACCGACTTCGCCAGCGTGCTGACGGCGCTCCGTAACGGCACCGCGTCGCCCGTCGCGCACGATCCCGATTACACCTCCCCCATCGTCCGTCAGGAGCGCGAAGCATGTACGAGCTGATCACCGCCAACCGCAATTATTCGAGCTGGTCGCTGCGCCCCTGGATCTTGATGAAGGGATTGGGCATCGCCTTCACCGACCGGATCGAGCCCTTTACCAAGCCGAGCAATTACGTGGATTTCCGCAGTTTTTCGCCGACGGGCCAAGTGCCCGCGCTGCTGCATGAAGGGCGGACGGTGTATGATTCGCTCGGCATCACCCTCTACCTCGCCGACCGGCATCAGCGTGTGTGGCCCGCCGATCCCGATGCGCGCGCCTGGGCGCAATGCGCCGCGGCCGAAATGCACAGCGGCTTTGCGGCGCTGCGGAACGATTGCACGATGAACGTCGGCGTGCGCGTGACGCCGAAACCGATGTCGGAGGCGCTGGCCCGCAACGTCACGCGGCTACGCGAACTGTTCGAGGAGGGGCTGACAAAGTTCGGCGGCCCCTGGCTTGCAGGCGCAGATTTCTCGGCCGTCGACGCCTTTTTCGCGCCCGTAGCTTTCCGCATTCGCACCTATGGCCTCGACGTCGGCGCGGGCCAGGCGTGGGTCGACCATATGCTCGCCCACCCCGCGATGCGCGATTGGGAAAACCAGGCCCTCGCCGAATGCTGGCGCGAGGAGGGGCATGAGGCCGAGCTGGCGGAAGCGGGCGTGATTACCGCCGATTATCGGCAAATCTAGGCTACCTTCTCTGTCACTGCGAGGAACCGAAGGCGACGCGGCAATCCAGAGCTTGCGCAAGTCCGCTCTGAATTGCTTCGCCCGGGCATTCGCCGGTGTCGCAATGACGATCGTTATTCCGCCAAAGCGTCGCGCACCACGGCGATACCTGCCTCGCGCTGCGCCTTGAGTTCGGACTTGAGCTTTGCGGGGTCGCGCGCGAGCACGAAGCCGAAGCTGACCCCGCCCTCCTTGCCGATTGTGGCGTGATGGAGCTTGTGCGCCTGCACCAGTCGCTTGGCATAGCCGCGCCGCGGCACCCAGCGGAAATAGCGCTGGTGGACGAGCCCGTCGTGCACCAGCGTGTAGATGACGCCATAAAGGAGGATGCCGAGCCCGATCCATGTCCCCGGCTCCCACGCCGCGGCGCCCATGATCATCGGGCTGCCGAGCGCGAACATCGAAATGCTCATCGCCGCGCCGACGATTGCGAAAAGGTCGTTCTTTTCGAGGCGATTCCCATGCGGTTCGTGATGGTCGCGGTGCCACGCCCAGCCGAATCCGTGCATGATATATTTGTGGCTGGCCCAGGCGACGCCCTCCATCGCCGCGACGGTGGCGAGAATGAGCGCAAGGATGGTGGGCAGCGACATGGGGGGATTATAGGCTTGTTCAGCAAGCAATGCACCATATCCTCGTCATCCCGGCGAAGGCCGGGATGACGAGGATATGGCGCCGTGCCCGGCGCGCGGACGATTGCGACCGAAAATTGCGTTTTTCTTCGCCACTCGCTTGCAAAGTTGTGCAGGCGGCGTAAGTGAACGCGCATGACTCGGCCCCGCACGCTTTATGAGAAAATCTGGGACGCGCACGTTGTCGAACGGCGCACTGACGGCACCTGCCTGATTTTCATCGACCGCCACCTCGTCCATGAAGTCACCAGTCCGCAAGCCTTTGCGGGGCTTCGCGCCAGCGGCCGCACGGTGCGCCGCCCCGACCTGACGCTTGCGGTCCCCGATCACAATGTGCCGACGACCGCGCGCAAGGATGCCGAGGGCAACCGCCTGCCGATCGCCGACCCCGAAAGCGCGGCGCAACTCGCGGCGCTGGAGAAGAACGCGCCCGAGTTCGGTATCCGCTACATCGACGCGATCGCACCCGAACAGGGCATCGTTCACGTCGTCGGACCCGAACAGGGTTTCTCGCTGCCCGGCACCACCATCGTCTGCGGCGACAGCCATACCGCGTGCCACGGCGGCATCGGCGCACTGGCCTTCGGCATCGGCACCAGCGAAGTCGAGCATGTGCTGGCGACGCAGACGTTGCTGCTGCAGCCCGCCAAAACGATGGAGGTGCGCGTCGAGGGCGAGGTCGGGCCCGGCGTCAGCGCCAAGGACATCATCCTGCACATCACGGGCACGATCGGCGCGGCGGGCGGCACCGGCCATGTCATCGAATATACGGGCAGCACGATCCGTGCGCTCAGCATCGAAGGCCGGCTGACCATCAGCAATATGGCGATCGAGGGCGGCGCGCGCGCCGGCCTGATCGCGCCCGATGACGTGACCTTCGCTTACCTCAAAGACCGCCCCTATGCGCCAAGGGGCGCCGACTGGGATGCGGCGGTGGACTATTGGAGGAGCCTCGCCACCGATGCGGGCGCGACCTATGACAAGGTCGTCGTCATCGACGCCGCCGACATCGCACCCAGCGTGACGTGGGGCACCAGCCCCGAGGATGTCGTGCCGATCACCGGCGTGGTGCCCGACCCTGCGAGCTTTGCCGATCCGTCGAAGCAGGCGGCGGCGGCGAAAAGCCTGGCCTATATGGGGCTCGAGCCCGGCACGCGGATGCAGGATGTGCCGATCGAAAATATCTTCATCGGCAGCTGCACCAACAGCCGGATCGAGGACATGCGCGCCGCAGCGGCAGTCATCAAGGGGCGCAAGAAAGCCGATAACGTCAAATGGGCGATCGTCGTCCCCGGATCGGGGCTGGTGAAACGCCAGGCGGAGGCCGAAGGGCTCGACCGCATCTTTATCGACGCCGGGCTTGAATGGCGCGAACCCGGCTGTTCGGCGTGCCTTGCGATGAACCCCGACAAGGTGCCCGCGGGCGAACGCTGCGCCTCGACCAGCAATCGCAATTTCGTCGGCCGCCAGGGGCCGGGCGCACGCACCCACCTCGTCAGCCCCGCGATGGCCGCCGCAGCCGCAGTGACCGGCAAGCTGACCGACGTGCGCGACTTGATGGCGTGAACTGCAACGAAGGGGAATATAGGATATGATCGGAAAAGCTCTCGTATCGGTCGCCGCAGCAATATCTCTGGCCGCGTCTGCCGCCGCCGAAACCACGCCGGCCGACGCGAAGCTGAGCCTGACCCGGCTCGATTGCGGGACCGTCCGCGTCAACCGGTTGAACGCCTTTTCGGATACCGAGGCCTATCCGGGACAAAGCCGCGACCTGACCGTCGGCTGCTATTTGATCCGCCACGGCGACCAGCTGATGCTGTGGGATCTTGGCCTGCCGACGGCGCTGAAGGGTGCGGCGTTCGAGACAAAGGGCGACATGTCGGCCACCGTGCACAAAACCCTGATCGAACAGCTTGCCGAACTGGGGATCAAGCCCGACGACATCGATGTCGTGGCCATCAGCCATTTCCACTTTGACCATATCGGGCAGCTCCCCGACTTTCCCGGCGCCAAGCTCTATATCGGCAAGGGGGATTGGGATTGGTTGACGGCGACCGAACGCGCGGGTTCGGACAATTCCAAACCCTTTGCGCGCTGGATCGACGGCGGCGGGGCGGTCGAACCCGTGGCGCACGACAAGGATATTTTCGGCGACGGCCGCGTTGTGATGCTGGCCATGCCGGGGCATACGCCGGGGCACCATACGCTGCTCGTGCGGCTTGCCGGCATGGGGCCGGTGCTGCTGAGCGGCGATCAGGCGCATTTCCAGGAAAATTACGACAGCGAGGGCGTGCCGACCTTCAACACCGACCGCGCCGATACGCTGGCATCGTTCGACCGCTTCAAGCGATTGGCGAAAAATCTGGGGGCGAGGGTCATTATCCAGCACGAACCGCGCGACGTGGGCAAACTGCCCGCTTTCCCCAAGGCGGCCGAATGACATGACGCCGCTCCACCAGGTCGAAGGCCGCGCGATTCCGCTAGGGCTGAAAAATGTCGACACCGACGTCATCATTCCAGCGCATTGGCTGAAGACGGTGAGCCGCGAGGGCATGGGACGCGGCGCGTTCGAAAGCCTGCGTGCCGACCCCGAAAACCTGTTCGACCGCCCCGAATATAAGGGCGCGCCGATCCTGATCGCGGGCGACAATTTCGGCTGCGGGTCGAGCCGCGAACATGCCGCCTGGGCGCTTGGCGACCTTGGCATCCGCGTCGTCATCGCTCCCAGCTATTCGGACATTTTTTCGGGCAATGCGGTCAAAAACGGCATCCTGCCCGTCGTCTTGCCACAGGCTGCGATCGACCGGTTGCTGGAAGTCGCGGCAACCGATCCGATCCACGTCGACCTTGAACATCAGTCGGTCACGACGCAATTTCAGGACCGATTCACATTCGAAATCGATCCCTTTCGCAAGATGTGCCTGCTTGAAGGGCTCGACGAAATTTCGCTGACCGAAAAGAGCGCCGCAGCCATTGCAGCCTATGAGCAGAAGCTGGACGCAGAGCGGCCATGGATGCGGCCGGCGGCGGCATAACGAACAGAGGAGAAGATGATGAAGGCTCTCTTGTCGACCGCAACCGGCGGTCCCGAAACGCTGACCCTTGGCGAGATCGAGCGCCCGAGCGCGGGCAAGGGGCAGATCGTGATCGACGTGAAGGCCTGTGCGGTCAATTTTCCCGACACGCTGATCATCGAGGATAAATATCAGTTCAAGCCCGAACGCCCCTTCGCTCCCGGTGGCGAGGTGGCGGGGCTGGTCGCCGAAGTCGGCGAAGGCGTGACCGAGTTCAAGCCCGGCGACCGGGTCATCGCGGGATGCGGCAACGGCGGCATGGCCGAAGCGGTCGCGGTCGGCGTCCACAATGTCTATCACCTGCCCGACGGATATGATTTTGCCGAAGGGGCATCATTGCTGATGACCTATGGCACCAGCATCCACGCGCTCGTCGATCGCGGGCATATCGAGGAAGGCGACACCCTGCTCGTGCTCGGCGCATCGGGCGGCGTCGGCATCGCCGCCGTCGAACTGGGCAAGGCGCTGGGGGCGCGCGTCGTTGCCGGCGTGTCGAGCGAGGAGAAGGCCGCAATCGCACGCGATGCGGGCGCCGACGAAATCGTGATCTATGGCCGCCAGCCGTTCGACAAGGACCAGTCGAAAGCGCTCGCGAACAGGTTCAAGGACGCCGTGGGCCCGAACGGGGCCAATGTCATCTATGACGCGGTCGGAGGCGATTATGCCGAGCCCGCGCTGCGCTCGATCGCTTGGGAAGGTCGCTATCTGGTCGTCGGCTTTCCCGCGGGCATTCCGCGGCTGCCGCTGAACCTGACGCTGCTAAAGAGCTGCGACGTCGCGGGCGTTTTCTGGGGCGCCTTCGTGATGCGCGAGCCTGCGCGCAATCGCGCCAATATCGCGCGGCTGTTCCAGCTGTGGGAGCAAGGCAAGATCAAGCCCCGCGTTACCGGCACCTACAGCCTTGCCGACGGGGGCAAGGCGATCGCCAAGCTTGGTGATCGCAGCGCGGTCGGCAAGCTGGTGATCACTATCTGAAATACCGCCCCGACCCTGCATTGACCGCGGCTCTTCGCGCACTTGCAGCGGGCGGGCGGATCGCCGTGCAAGTAACCCCCGGTGCGCGCAACGAAACGGTGCGGATCGAGGGGGGCACGGTGCGCCTGCGCGTCACCGCCCCGCCCGCCGATGGCGCCGCGAACGCGGCCGTGCTGCGCCTGCTTGCCAGTGCGCTGGCGATTCCGCCGAGCAAGCTGACGCTGATCCGCGGCGCGACCGCCCGCGTCAAGCTGTTCGCCGTCACGTTCGACTGAACTATCACGATCCGCCGGTTAACTCTTTGGCAGGGCCCGCGCCCTATAGTCGGCAGCAGGACTGGCTGGACCAAGGTGGAGCATGGCGAAAGGCCGCCCCAAAAGTGCGCAGGGAGACGCAGGCATCGCGAACATATCGCGCACCCGCCGCGCGCGCCTGGTCGCCGAGTTTGAAGGCGAGCTTGGTATCGATTACAAGGCGCGCGCCGAAGCTGAGGAAGCCGAGCGCCGCTGGGTTGCGCGCAAGACATTCATCGTCTGGACGATCGCGCTGATGTTCTTTGCCATCGCGTGCCAGAAATTGTGGGTCATGGGCAAGGACGTCGACGTGCCCTTTTCTGACATCAACCCTGTGCGCAGCCTGATCGGGGATTAAAGCCTGCTCGCCGGTGGGCGCGGATCAATAGACCCGCGCCTTTGGCTTGATATATTCGGCGTCGTCCGACAGCGTATATTCGTGGACCGGGCGGTAATCGAGGCGCACGCCGCCGCCCTTGCCGCCCCAGCCGTCGAACCAGGCTACGCTGTGCTTCATCCAGTTCGCATCGTCGCGATCGGGGAAGTCCTCGTGCGCGTGGGCCCCGCGGCTTTCCTTGCGATTATGCGCCGAATGCATCGTCACCGTCGCCTGCGCGATGAGATTGTCGAGCTCGAGCGTTTCGACGAGGTCGGTGTTCCAGATCAGGCTGCGATCGCTGACCTGAACGTCCTGCATCCGCGCATAAGTCTTCGCGAGCTTTTCCTTGCCCTCTGCCATCAGTTCGTCGGTGCGGAACACCGCGGCGTGCGCCGACATGGCGCGCTGCATCTCGGTGCGCACCTCGGCGGTCGGCGAACCCCCGCTGGCATTGCGGAAATGGTCGAGCCGGGCGAGCGCCAGATCGGCGCTGTCCTTGGGCAGCGCGGGCTGGGCGGCGCCGGGCTGGAGCAGTTCCTTCAGCCGGTGGCCGGTCGCGCGGCCGAACACCACGAGGTCGATGAGGCTGTTCGAGCCGAGGCGGTTCGCGCCGTGGACCGACACGCACGCCGCTTCGCCAACCGCGAACAGGCCGGGGACGACGGTGTCGGGGCCGTCCTTGCCCAAGGTCACGACTTCGCCATGATAGTTACACGGGATGCCGCCCATATTGTAATGCACCGTCGGCACGACGGGGAGCGGCTGGCGCGTGAGATCGACGCCCGCAAAAATCTTGCCGCTCTCGGTAATCCCCGGCAGGCGCTCGGCGAGTACCGCGGGGTCGATATGGTCGAGGTGCAGATAGATATGATCGGCGTGCGGGCCGACGCCGCGACCTTCGCGAATTTCAAGCGCCATCGAGCGCGAGACGACATCGCGCGACGCCAAATCCTTGGCCGACGGAGCATAGCGTTCCATGAAACGCTCGCCTTCGCTGTTGGTGAGATAGCCGCCCTCGCCGCGCGCGCCCTCGGTGATGAGCACGCCGGCACCATAGATGCCGGTCGGGTGGAACTGGACGAATTCCATATCCTGTAGCGGCAGCCCGGCGCGCAGCACCATGCCGCCGCCGTCGCCGGTGCAGGTATGCGCCGAGGTCGCGGTGAAATAGCAGCGGCCATAGCCACCCGTCGCGAGCACGACCGCCTGGCTGCGGAAACGGTGGATGCTGCCATCCTCCATGCACAGCGCGATGACGCCGCGGCACACCTTGCCGTCGGGGCCATCCTCCATGATCAGGTCGAGCGCGAAATATTCGATGAAGAAGTCCGCGTCATATTTCAGCGACTGCTGATACAGCGCGTGCAGCATCGCGTGGCCGGTGCGGTCGGCCGCAGCGCAGGTACGCTGAACCGGCGGGCCTTCGCCCATATTCTGCATATGGCCGCCGAACGGGCGCTGGTAGATGGTGCCGTCGGCGTTGCGGCTGAACGGCACGCCCGCATGTTCGAGTTCGTAGACCGCGTTCGGCGCCTCGCGCACCATATATTCGATCGCGTCCTGGTCGCCGAGCCAGTCGGAGCCCTTGACGGTGTCGTACATATGCCACTGCCAATGGTCGGGCGAATTGTTGCCGAGCGAGGCGGCGATGCCGCCCTGCGCTGCGACGGTGTGGCTGCGCGTCGGGAACACCTTGGTGATGCACGCGGTCTTGAGCCCCGCTTCGGCGCTGCCCATCGTGGCGCGCAGGCCCGATCCGCCGGCGCCGACGACGACGGTGTCATAGATATGGTCGATGATCTTGTAGGCGTCGGTCATCTTACATGCCCCCCGGTGCGAGCCCGGCGGCGGGCGCAAGCGCGATGCGGACGATGGTGAAGATGCCATAGGCAGCGCCGCCGATCGCGTAGAAGTTCAAAAGGACGAGCGCGAACAGGCGCGTCGCTTCGCCATGGACATAATCCTCGATCAGCACGGTGAGACCGAGCCGCAGGTGCCAGAAGACGCTGACCACCATCAGGATGAGCGCGAGCGCGACCATCGGGTTCGACGCCCAGCGCAGCACCGCGCCATGGTCGGTCATCGGCAGGCGCAGGAACGAGATGAAGAGGAAACCGATGAGCAGGATATTGCCGAGCGCGGTCAGTCGCTGTTGCAGCCAGTGGTGCGAGCCATGCCCCGAGGAGCCAAGCCCGCGAACCTTGCCAAGGTGCGTTCCGTTACCCATTGAGCGCCTCCGCAAAGATATAAAGCCAGGTCGCGGCGGTCGCGAGAAGCGCGCCGACGATCACGAGCGTCGACCAGAGCTTGTTGGTCCTGAGTTCATAGCCCGCGCCCGCGTCGAGCACGAAGTGGCGCAGCCCCGAAAACAGATGCTGGAAAAAAGCCCAGGTCAGCCCGATCAGCACGATCTTGCCGAGGATATTGGTGATCTGGTGGAAAGTCCCTGCATCGGGATCATGCCACACGCAGGCGATAAAGGCGGCATAAGCATCGGGACCCGCGGCAAGCGCGCCGAGCCACCAGAGGAACAGAAGCGCGCCGACAATCGCGAGCCCGTCGCCGCTCGCGCGGTGGAGGATCGAGACCGCCATGGCGGGCCCCCATTTATACACCTGTAGATGCGGAGAGCGCGGACGCGCGCCCGGTTGGTTTCCAGCCATATCAGCCCTGTCTTGACTCTGAACGGTCGATGCGGTGCCGGTTAAGCCTTCCCGCGGCGATATGCAATTGCTTAGGGGGCGACGGACCCAAGATTTTGCGTCGCTGCGCGCGGGACGGCACAAAAGGGAGCCTGCCGCGGCAGTGCCCGGCCGCGGCAGCCTCCCGGTCATCCCTCCCCGAAACCGGGGAGGGCGGGAGACTGGTCAGAACTGACCGCGCAGGGTCACGCCATAGGTGCGCGGTTCGCCGGGGAAACCGACGAAGAGCTGGTTTGCGGTTGCCGGAAAGCCCAGCGATGCGGGCGCGGCGACGGTGCGGAACGACCCCGATCCCTGAAGCGGCATGTCGGCGCCGATCTGGTAATATTTGCGGTTGAAAAGATTCTGGCCCCACAGCTCGATGCCCCAGCGGCGATCGCGGCCGTAGAGGCCGACCCGGCCGTTGAAGACCGCAAAGCCGTCCTGGATCTTTTCGACGTCGAGGTCGGATCCGGTGTTGGTGTCGCTTTGCAGGCGCGTGTCGAGATAGACGAGCGCGCTCATGCCCGACGATCCGATCGGCGGCGTCCAGCTGATCCCCGCGGTCGCGACATATTTGGCGGCGTTCGACACACCGCGCCCCGGCAGCTGGAACAGCACCGGCGACAGCGGCCGCCCGCCGGTCCCGACGAGGTTGCGGCGATAGAGGGTGTCGACATAGGTGAGGCCCATATTGACCGACAGATAGCGCGCGGGACGCAGAAACGCCTCGATCTCGAACCCCTTGGCGACGACGCCGGGCTTCAGCCGGTCGGACGCGCAGGCGCCGGTCGCGGCGCTGTTGTCGATGGGACCGGTGCCGAGGTCGTCCTTGCACGCCTGGATATTGGTGACCTCGAAATTGACGCCGTTGAAGGTGTTGAGCTGGTAATTGCTATATTCCTGGTAAAAGGCCGCCAGATTGACGTCGATGCCGGGCCCGTCCCATTTGACGCCCAGCTCGTAGGCATCGACCTTTTCGCTCGCGAATTGCAGGTCGCTTGCCTCGGGCCGCGCGTTGCCGGGCGTGTTCGCCGGCCGGGCGAGCAATGCGGTGCAGGCGGCATTTTGTGCCGGCGAGCCTGCGGTGGTGCTGCACGGTCGGTCGAGCGCCGAATAGTCGAGGTTGAAGCCGCCCGCCTTGTACCCCTTCGACGCCGAACCATAGATCAGCCATTCGGGCCCCGGTTTCCAGCTGAGCACCGCGGTGCCTGTCCATTGCCCTTCGCTGAACTTGGTTCCTTCCGCGCCGCGAACAATGTCGGGCGCGGTGCCGTTGATGACGCAGGCGAGGCTCGCCAGCGCCTGAAGCGGCGAGTTGACGATCGCGGGGCACAAATTGTTGGTGAAATTGGCGTCGCCCGCCAGCGTTTTTTTCTCATGCGTGTAGCGCGCGCCGATCGTGAGCGTCAGCGCATCCTCGACAATGTCGAAGCTGTTGTGCGTGAACAGCGCATAGTTGGTGCTGCGCTGGGCAAAGGTCGACCCATTGTTGCCCGTGCCATTCAGCGGCGTGGCGCCGAGCAGTGCGGCGATGCCCTGGAAGCCGGGGAAAGCGGCGGCCGGAAGGTTCGAACAGGTTGCCGACGCCGGATTGAGGTTCGCTGGCGACAGCGCCGCCGCGGCAAGACAATTGGCGTAACGCTGGTAATCGGCGCCATATTTGATGTCGTCGTCGACATCGAGTTTTTCATTGGCGTAATAGCCGCCGACGAGCCAGTCGAGCCGGCCGTCGAATGCCTCGCCCTGCAGCCTGAGCTCCTGCGTGAACAGGCGGAAGCGGCGGTCGAGGTCGGTGCGCCGCAATATGTCGAGCGCGCTGAAATCGGAGTCCTGCCCCTGCGCATTCTTGTAATCGCGATAGGCGGTAATCGAGGTGAGCGTCGCGCCGCCGAAGTCCCAGTTGAGCTCGCCCGACACGCCCCGATCCTTTGTGTCCGAGCGATAGGGAACGCCGGGGGTCGTGGCCTGCTGGCGGATGAAGCTCGTTCCGGCGGGTGGAACCTGATGATTGGCGCCGAGGAACTGGAGCAGCGGCAACAGCGTGTTGGGCGATGCGACCGGATGGCCGTCGGGCCCGCGCGTCAGACTGCGCACCGGGTTCAGCAGCACGCCGCCGCAGCAATTTTCGTTACGCTTCGAATAATCGGCGATCAGGCGCAGCGTTACATTTTCGGTTGGTTCGAGCAGCAATTGTCCCTTTACCAGCCAGCGGTCGCGGTCGTTGATGTCGGGCTCGCCCGGCGTCACATTTTTGATGAACCCGTCGCGCTGTTGCCAGACGCCGTCGACGCGCACCGCGGCCTTGTCGCCGAGCGGGGCGTTGATCATGCCGTCGACGCGCCAATAATCATAATTGCCGTAGGACACCGACCCCTTGGCGCCGAAGCCATTCAGATCGGGTCCCTTGGTGACGATATTGATCAGCCCCGCGGTCGAGTTGCGTCCGAACAGCGTGCCCTGCGGCCCGCGCAGCACCTCGACGCGCTCGACATCGCCGAGTTCCGACAGGCCGACCCCGGTGCGGCTGCGATACACGCCGTCGATGAACAGCCCGACCGAGGATTCAAGGCCGGGGTTTTCGCCGACGGTCCCGATGCCGCGGATGCGCGCGGTGAAATTGACCTCGCTCGTCGCGCCCGACACGAGCAGCGACGGCGCGACCTGCCCCAGCGCGCGCACGTCGGTCGCGCCCGATTTTTCCAGCGTGTCGCCAGTCACCGCCGATACGGCGATGGGCACGTCGGACAGTGCCTCGCTGCGCCGCGTTGCAGTGACGATGATCGTGCTGTCGTCGCTTTGGGCGCCCGCGGCGTCCTGTGCCATGGCGGGTGCGGCCACGAGGCCCAGTGATAGCGACAATCCGGCGGCGCTGGTTCGCAGCAGGCCGGCGGCGCGGCGACGATGGTTTTTCATAAATAGCCCTCCTCTCATGGTCGTTCATCAGGGCGGGGAGAGCCATATTTGTTATGGCGCAGGCGTATCACGACTTGCCGGTATCAGGCCAGCGCGGCGCGGCGGCCGTAACGTCATTCTTCACCACGCGCGGCTTTTGCGCCACAGCTGTCAGATGTGACGGGTTGACGGGCTCAGCCAAAGAAAAAGGGGCGGAACCACCGGCTCCGCCCCGAAAATCGCGACCTTGATGCGATCAGAATTTGCCGCGCAGCGTCACGCCATAGGTCCTGGGTTCGGCCAGGAACTGCGAGAAAATCTGACGCCCGCCCGGATATTGCGGGTCGGTGAAGGGCGCCGACGACGCACCCGCCTGGAAAGGCGAGTTGAACGCGACTTGGGCATATTGCTTGTTGAACAGATTCTGCGCCCAGAGTTCGATCGCCCATTTCTCGTCGGGGCCGCGCACGCCAAGGCGTGCGTTGAACAGCGCATAACCGTCCTGTTCCTTTTGCGGGAACAGATCGGACCCGGTGTTGTAGTCGCTGGTCATGCGGCCATCGATATAGACAAGGCCGGTGAGCCCGCTGCTGCCGATGTCGGGCGTCCAGGCGATGCTGCCGGTCGCGACCAGTTCGGGCGCGTTCGACAGATTGTCGCCCGGCAGCTTGCGCAGCGCCGCATCGAGCGGATCGCCATCCTTGTTGCCCACCAGATTGCCGCGGAACTTGGTCCGCGAATAGGTGAGGCCCGCGCTCATGCGAAAGTTGCGTGCGGGCACGAGCGAGGCTTCGAGCTCGACGCCCTGCGCACGCACGCCCCAGCTGATATCGTCGCTGGCGCAAGCCCCGGTCGCGTTGCTCGTGTCGCGGTCGGCACCGCCAAGGTCGGCCGAACACCCGTTGATCGTCTGCACGATGAAAACGCTGCCGTTGAAGGTGTTGAGCTGGAAGTTGCTGAAATCCGAACGGAACAGCGACAGGCCCAGGCTGAACGGCCCGGTCGAATATTTGGCGCCGATTTCATAAGCGTCGACCAGTTCGGGATCAAACTGGAGGTTGCCGACAAGCGACTGCGCCCCGGCCTGTCCGCCGAAGGGCACGATCGGCGATTTGAGCGCCGAACGGTCGAGGTTGAAGCCGCCCGCCTTGTAACCGCGCGAATAGCTCGCATAGACCAGCAGGTCGTCGACCGGCTTGTACGACAGGATACCGGTGCCGGTCCATTCGTCCTCGCTGCGGCTGTCGCGGATCGACACGCCGTTGAGTTCGGCAGTCGAATTGCCCTGGCAGCCAAGGCCGATCAACGCGCCCGCAAGCGCGCGAGCCGTAGCGTTGCCGGTTTGCAGATCATCGAGAACGAGGCCCTGGATCGTCGTGCAGGCGGTGTTGTCGTTGGTGAAGGCCGCCGAGAATTTCTTCTTGTCGTGGGTGTAGCGCACGCCGAAGGTGAAATCGAGCTGGTCGGTGATGTGGAAGATATTGTGCGTGAACAACGCCCAGTTGGTGCCGTTCTGACGATAGCGATCGTTGATCGTGCCGCGGTCGTTGAGGCCGTCGAGCGCGGTGAACGCCGCGACGATGTCGGGGCCCGACGCGCCGCTGGCGCCCGCGATGGTCGCCGGTCCGACGCCGGGGACGACGCAGAGCGGCGACGTCGGTGAATAGAGGCCGGCCAGCCCGCCGCCCGAGATGATGCGGCAGGTGGCGAAGCGGCCGTAATCTTCGCCGAAGCGCAGATTGTCGCGCACGGTCAGCTTCTCATTGGCGAAGAAGCCACCGACGAGCCAGTCGAGCTTGCCGTCGAACGCTTCGCCGTTGAGGCGCAGTTCCTGCGTGAAGGTGTGGAACTGGCGATAGGCGTCGTCGCTCGGCGCGCGATAGAGAATGTCGACCGTGCCATAGTCGGTATCCGACGCCTGGCTCGACCGATATTCGCGGTAGGCGGTGATCGAGGTCAGCGTTGCGCCGCCGAAATCATAGTCGATCTGGCCCGAAAATCCGTAGTCCTTGGTCTTGCCCGCGAAGCTGCGGCCGGGCGTTACCGAAATGTCGCGGCCATAGCCCTGGCGGAACGCATCGAGCGACTGGCCGAGGTCGGCAAGGACGCGCACGATATTGTTCGTCGTGCCGGTCGCCGGGACGCCCGGATTGTTGAGGTTGCCGATATACGGATTGACGCTGTTGTCGATATAGGTCGCGGCGCAGCATTCCTCGTCGCGATAGGTATAGTCGGCGATCAGGCGGACCGACAGCGCGTCGGTCGGTTCGAACAAGAGCTGACCGCGCAGGAAATAGCGGTCGCGGTTGTTGACGTCGCGGTCGTTCGCTGCGTCGTTGTAGAAGCCGTCGCGCTTGACCCAGATGCCATCGAGGCGCGCCGCGAGCGTGTCGGTGATCGGGCCGGTCACGCTGCCGCCAAGGCGCCAATAGTCGTAATTGCCGTAGGTGACTTCCCCCGTGGCGCCGAACTGGAAATCGGGCTTTTTCGAATAGATGCTGATGAGACCCGCCGACGAGTTACGGCCGCCGAGCGTGCCCTGCGGGCCGCGCTGGACCTCGATACGGTCGATCTCGCCGAGTTCGTTGAGGCCGATGCCCGAACGCGAGCGATAGACGCCGTCGATGAACACCGGGACCGAGCTTTCAAGACCGGGGTTGTCGCCGACGGTGCCGATCCCGCGGATACGAGCCGAACCATTGGCTTCCGAGCCGGTCGAGGAGACGAGCAGCGACGGCGCGACCTGATTGAGCTGGCGAATGTCGTTCGCGCCGCTGTTCTGCAGCGTTTCGGCGTTGACCGCCGAAATGGCGACGGGAACGTCGGACAGAAGCTGCGAACGCCCCTGCGCGGTGACGATGATCGGCGTGTCGTCGCTGTCGTCGGTTGCAGCTGCGCTGTCCTGTGCGACGGCCGGCGCCGCGATGCTCGCGACGGCGATCGATACGCCCATCGCGGTGGTACGCAGCAAGCGGGCAGCAAGAAGGGAAGATGATTTCATGGTGGGCACTCCTCTCGACATTTCATTTTTTTTGTTGCGCGCGGAACATAACGCAATTGTGTTCCCGATCCAGCCGAACGCCCGCATTTGCGTCATTTTTGACAGGGTGATGTTTTTTGGCCACAGCCCGATTCGGGCCTTCACGGCCTAGCGCATGACGGCAGCCGAGCGTGCCGTAGCGTCATCGGCCGGCCTGCCCGAGCAGGGGAAAACAAGCCGCCGCCCGCCCGCGACGAGCATCGCCCGATAAGGACCGGGAAAATTTTCAGCGATCGCCGGTTCTTGCGCCGCCAGTCCCCCGGTCAGGCTGCCGAAGGCAGGCAGAATCAGCCGCCGGTCATCGGCGACGAAGCAGGCCCGCGCGACATGGCGGCCGCGCACATGCGTCCGCAGCTTGGGATGGAAATGCCCCGATATTTCGGGCCGCACCTCGTCGCGTGCGGCCTGGTGACGAAAAACGATGCCGTCGACCACCATCTCGTCGGCGATCGTCCCGCCCCAAGCCCCGGCGCTGAGCCCGTCGTGATTGCCGGCGATCCAGACGAATGCGGCCGATTGCGCCTGCGCGGCCAGGCGCGCGGCGACGGCGGGAACGACGCGGCCCGCGGCATCGCGGTCGTGGAAGCTGTCGCCGAGACACCATATCGCACGCGCACCGGTGCGCCCCGCAAGCGCCGCGAGGCGGTCGAGCGTATCGTGGCTGTCATAGGGTGGTAGCGGCTGGCCGAGCGCCGCGTACCAGCTTGCCTTTTCCAGATGCAGGTCGGCGACGATCAGCGCGCCGTGGCGCGGCCAGAACAAGGCATTGTCGGCCAGCATGCGAAAAGGCTGGCCTGCAAAGTCGAAAGGCGCGTCGGCGGGCATCGTGCGGCTATGGCGGCAGCGCTGCACCGCCGCAAGCGGCTATCCGCCGAGCGCACCCCGGCTTGCCGCAAAGCGCTGCCCCGCGCTGCGATGCGCGCGCTCGGGCAGGTCGAACACAACGCGCTTGTTGGGAAAATCGATCTCGATCCGGTCGAACAGCGACAGGCTGTCCATGCCGAGCAGCAGCGCCGGCCGCTCGTGAAGGCCGAGCGCGCGGAACGCCTGACCGTCGGCAAAGCTGACCGGCAGGTCGTTGATGTCCATGCCGGCGACGACGATGCGTTTGATCGCGGTGCGCGTCGCGCGCACATCCTCACCCGTCACCGCGGCCAGGACGGTCGGAAAGAAGGGCACGCTATTGGCGCGCCGTTTCGCGACCAGCCGTTGCAGCGCGAGGTTGCCGACGCTGGTTTGGGCGCCCGTGTCGACGATGACATCGATACGCTTTCCGTCGATCCGCGCGTCGGACAGGATCAACCGTCCAGCCGAGTTGCGCGCCGTGACGACGATGGCATCATCGTCGCGGATCACCGGCCGCGCGCGCTTGCGGGTCTCCAATATCTCCATCCGTTCGTTGCGGAAATCGATGAGGACGCGCCGTTCCTCGAGCATGTCGACGCCGATCAACCCGGCAGCGCCGATGTGGCGGCCGTGAAAGGCCGGAGCATTGACCTTGGCCAAATGGAGCTTGGCCATTTGCAGCGCCGCGACATGATAGCTCGGCACCGTCGCCGAGCCGCCGATGGTCGCCATCCGAAGCTTTTCGCCCGGCACCAGCCCGAGCCGGTCGGCGAGTTCGCGCGCGATCACCGTCCGTTCGGCGCCGGTATCGACCAGGAAGGAAAAGGGCCCCTCGCCCCCCACCATCACCTGCACCGCCATCCGCCGCGTCGCGTCGAGGTCGAAGGGTTCGATGAACGGCACGACGCCGACCGGCGGCGTCACGGCCTGCCCCGTGGGTGCAGGCGTGGCAGCGGGCGTCGGCGGCGGCCCCGCGGGCGCGGGTGTCGCGCCGAGCAACAGGGGTGCGGCGGCCGCGAACAGCGCCGCAAGGCCGAACCGTCTGATCGTGGAGGCCATCGCGGACATCCTCTCCTTTATCGCGCACAGTCTACGCCTCGTCGGCGTATCCGGCAAGCGAAACACCCCGCGCGGCGCCAGCGGGTCAGTCCGCGTACATCGCGGTTTCGGCGAGCGAATCGGCGAGTTCGCCGAGCAAGGCGTCGTCGAGATCGGCCGCCGCGACGCTCTCGCGCCCGATCAGTACCAGCACCGGAATGGCGAGCGGGCTGATCCGGTCGAGCGTCACATGGCGCATCGTTCCTGCGGCGCGGTCCAGCAGATCGCCGAGCCGGGCGACATCGGTAAGCCGCTCGCGCGCATCGGCCCACGCCGCCTCGATCAGCAGATGATCGGGTTCATATTTGCGGAGCACGTCGAAGATGAGGTCGGTCGAAAAAGTCACCTGCTTGCCCGTCTTGCGCTTGCCCGGATGCTGGCGCTCGATCAGCCCGCCGATCACCGCCACCTCGCGAAAGGCGCGCTTCAGGAGGTGCGAGTTTTCCACCCATTCGACAAATTCGTCCGACAGGATTTCGGCATCGAAAAGGGTTTCGGGGTGCGTCACCGGACGCAGCGACCAGACGGCAAGCGCATAGTCGGACGCAACGAAGCCCATCGGCTGCAACCCCGCGCGGTCCATCCGCTTGGTGATCAGCATTCCGAGCGACTGGTGCGCGTTCCACCCCTCGAACGGATAGGCGACGAGATAGTGAAGCTCGTCGCGGGGGAAGGTTTCGACGAGCAATTCGCCCGCGCGCGGCAGGACCGAGCGCAGTTGCTGCATCTCCAGCCAGAAACGCACATCGTCCGGAAAACGCGCCCAGCTTTCGGGATCGGCGAGGAAGGCGCGCACGCGATCGGCGAGCCGCGTCGAAAGCGCCATGCGCGCACCGACATAGGAGGGAATGCGCGCCGGCCGCGTCGTCGCACGGACAATGAGGTCGGTATCGCGGATCGACTCGACCTCGAGGCTCAAGCCCGCAAAGGCAAAAGTGTCGCCTGGGACAAGCGTGCTCGCGAAATATTCCTCGACGGTGCCGAGGCGCCTTCCGTTCCTGAACCGCACGTCGAGCGTCGGCGCGTCGACGATGATCCCGGCGTTGAGCCGGTGCTGCGCCGCGAGCCGGGGATGGGCAATGCGCCAGCCGCCCTTTCCGTCGGGCGCGAGGCGCCGGAAACGGTCATAGCTTTTGAGCGCATAGCCGCCGTCGCGCACGAATCCGAGCAGACGGTCAAAGGTTTCGGCGTCGATCCACCGATAAGGCGCGGCGCCGCGGATTTCCGCGAGCAGCCGCTCCGTATCGAAAGGCGCGGCGCAGGCGAGCGCCATCACATGCTGTGCGAGCACGTCGAGCGCGCCGGGGCGGAAGCGGTCGGCGTCGCGCTCCCCGGCCTCGACCGCGTCCAGCGCCGCGCGCGCCTCCAGATATTCAAAACGATTGCCCGGGACGATCAGCGCCTTGCTCGGCTCGTCGAGCCGGTGGTTCGCGCGGCCGATCCGCTGGAGCAGCCGCGACGAACCCTTGGGCGCGCCCATCTGGATCACGCAATCGACATCGCCCCAGTCGAGCCCGAGGTCGAGGCTCGACGTCGCGACCAGCGCGCGAAGGCGTCCCTCGGCCATGGCCTGTTCGGCGCGCTGGCGCGCCTCGCGGTCGAGGCTGCCGTGGTGGATCGCAATCGGCAGCGAGGCGTCATTGACCTTCCACAGCTCCTGAAAGGTCAGTTCGGCGAGGCCGCGCGTGTTGCAAAAGATGATCGTCGTGCGATTCGCCGCCACGACCTCCATAACCTGATGCACCGCCCAGCGCCCCGAATGGCCCGCCCAGGGCACCGCCCCTTCGGGCAAAAGGATGGAAATATCGGGGTCGGCGCCCGCCTCGCCTTCGATGAGCGTCACCGCGCTCGCGTCGGCGCCGGGCGCCAGCCAGGCGCGATATTGATCGGGATCGGCGATCGTCGCCGACAGGCCGACGCGGCGAAGGCCGGGCGAAATCGCGTGAAGCCGCGACAGCGAAAGGCTGAGCAGATCGCCGCGCTTGCCGGGCGCAAAGGCGTGAATCTCGTCGATCACCACGGTCTTGAGATCCGCGAACATCGTGAAGCTGTCGGGGTAGGAGAGCAAAAGCGACAGCGATTCGGGCGTGGTCAACAGGATGTTGGGCGGCTTTGCGCGCTGGCGCGCCTTTTTGTCCGAACTCGTATCGCCGCTGCGGCTCTCGACGCTGATGCCCAACCCCATGTCGGCGATCGGCCCCAGCAGATTGCGTTCGACGTCGGCCGCCAGCGCTTTCAGCGGCGATACATAGAGGGTGTGCAGGCGGTCGGAGGGCTCCGCGGCCAGATCGACAAGGCTGGGCAGAAATCCCGCCAGCGTCTTGCCCGCACCCGTCGCGGCAACGAGCAACGCATGCTCGCCGCGCCGCCCCGCCGCAAGCATATCGGCCTGATGCTGCCTGAGCCGCCAGCCGCGCGCGGCAAACCAGTCGGCAAAGGGGGCGGGGAGGTGCATCCCGTCAATTTGGGGCGCGCGGGGGATAGGCGCAATGCTTGTCTGATGGTCTGAATCGACCGGAGGCTGGCGTTCCTTTCATCGTCATCCCGGCCTTCGCCGGGATGACGGAATTGAAAAAGTCCGCTCCCCACCCCAAAATCGGCCTTCCTTCAAAGCCCCGCCGCCATTGCCTTCAGCAAACCCCGCCAATGCTCTCCCAGCCGTCGCTGGAACAGAACCAGCTCAAAGCCATGCCGCGCGACATGGCGTTGCGGGATGGCGTCCCAGCCGCGGTGCTCGACCGTCACGCGTGTTTCGGCGCCGACCGGTTCGAAGCGGACATCGACTTCGGTGGCCTGATCGGCCGCGAAGCTGGGCAGGCGCCAGCCGAAGGCAAGCCGCTCGCCCGGCAGCCAATGGCGCACCCGCCCGATTTCCCATTCCTCGCCATCGGCGAAGCGCGTGACGAGCCGTCCGTTCGGACCCGCGGGGTCGAAGCGCAGCGTGCCATCGCCGCGCCGGCTGAGCTGGAACAAGGGATGGCTCTGCCACCACAGGCCGATGTCGCGGGTAAAGGCCGCGAACGCCGCCTCCGGCGACGCCGCGACGCGCAGCGCCACGATCACCGCGGCGCCGCTCATTTCCCGTGCTCGATGTGGCGCTTGAACGCGGCGAGCTGGCGCGTCCACAGCGCCTCGGTATCGGCGAGCCATTGCCTGAGTTCAGCGGTCGCGCCGTCCTTCAGCGAATAGATGCGCACGCGCGCATCGAACGCCGGGTGCCCATCCTCGACCAGCCCGCCCTCTTTCAGCACGCGCAGGTGGCGGCTCATCGCGGGCGGCGCGAGACCGAGTTCGCGCGCCAGTTCGCCCGCGCTGCGCGGCCGCTGGCCGATCAGCTCGACCGCGCGTCGCCGCACCGGGTCGGCGAGCGCGCCGAGCGTCCGGTCGAGCGCGGCACTCAAGCGTCGAGCCGCGTCAGGGTGGTGAAACCGCCTGCGGCGTCCCATTCGGCCGCGGTCTTGGCCTCGACCGTGACGCCGAAGGTCCAGATATGCCCCTCGATGTCCTTGGCGCGGTAGGTGCGGTCGCCGTAGAATTGCGTTTGGGGTTCGGCGACAATGACGGCGCCCGCCGCGCGTGCCTGTTCGCAATGCGCATCAATGTCCTCGCCCGCCGCCAGATGGACGTGCACCGACTGCGTATTCCTGCCGCCCAGATTCGCCGGACTGCGATGGTCGTCGGACCATTCGTTACCGACCATCACCACCGAATCGCCGAAACCCATTTCCGAATGCGCAAGGTTGCCCGCCGCGTCGAGCAGCACGAACAGCGGATCGAAACCAAAGGCCTGCTCCAGCCAGCGGAACGCCGCCTTGGGGTCGCGATAGGTGACGGCGCTCGAAAACCCTTTGGAACGCACATGATCGGCCATGTTCTGCCTCCCGATTCGATGAATTGATTTCTCATCTATAGAATATTTGTAGAAAAATGAAAATAGTCGTCCGCAGGCGCGAAGATGCTAAGGCTCGACGATGAGCGACGATCTCTACCAGCATATCGAAGAGGCGATGACGCTCGCCCGAGCGCAACGCGGCAAAGGCCGCGTCGCCGACTATATCCCCGCGCTTGCCAAGGTCGATCCAGCAAAGCTGGGCTTCGCGCTCGCGCTGCCCGACGGGACGGTCCATGCCGCCGGCGATGCCGACGAGCCCTTTTCGATCCAGTCGGTGTCCAAGGTCTTCACCCTCGCGCTCGCACTGCGCCGGGTCGGCAGCGAGTTGTGGGACAGCGTCGGACGCGAGCCGTCGGGCAGCGCGTTCAATTCGATCGTCCAGCTGGAAAGCGAAGCGGGTATCCCGCGCAACCCGCTGATCAACGCCGGTGCCATCGCGACCACCGACCGGCTGATCGATGGGCGGAACGGCGACGCGGTGGCCGAAGAAATCGTCGCCTTCATGCGCGCCCGCGCGGGCGACGATAGGATCGTGATTGACGAGGAGGTGGCGTCGTCGGAATCCGAAACCGGCGCGCGCAACCGCAGCCTCGCCCATTTCATGGATGCGTTCGGCAATCTGCGGCATCCGGTCGAAAGCGTCGTCGGCGTCTATTTCCGCCAGTGCGCGATTGCGATGTCGTGCCGCCAGCTGGCGCGCGCGGGGCTGTTCCTGGCGATGGAGGGGCGCGACCCGCGGACCGGCGAGCAGGTGCTCGACGCGCACCGCGCGCGGCGCATCAACGCGATCATGATGCTCTGCGGCCATTATGACAATTCGGGCGAATTCGCCTTTCGCGTCGGCCTGCCGGGCAAGAGCGGCGTCGGCGGCGGCATATTGTGCATCGCGCCGGGGCAGGGATCGATCGCGGTCTGGTCGCCCGCGCTCAACGATGCGGGAACCTCGCTTGCAGGTGCCGCGGCGCTCGAACATTTCGCCTATGCGGCGGGGTGGTCGGTGTTCGATTGAGCGCGATGCGAAAGGGTGTCGGGATGGTCGCCGGATGGGTCGGGGATGACAATGGGCGTCCCCACGGCCCATGTGATCGTCCTCACTTGGCGATCGCCCGCCCGCAGCATATAAAAACGCGAACAAGAACAGATTCCGGTCGCATCATCCGCGGGCGCCGTCCCGCAACAGGGAGGTTTGCATGCGTTCGAGTCTGCGTTTCGTTTCCGTCGCCGCTGTCGCCGCGATGCTCGCCGCCGTTCCCGGCTCGGCGCAAAAGACCACCGGTCCCAAGGAGCGTTATGAAATGGACGTCGCCACGGCGTCGGGTTTTGCCGCGATGGCCGCGGGGGGACGCAAGCCCGGCGTCGGCGGGATGATGGGGATGATGTTCGGCGGCGGCCCCGACAACCAGGTCGCGCGCACGATCGAGCTCCGCCTGGGGTCGAACCAGTCGCCGGCGAAGCCGCCCGTCCGCGCCGACCATTTTTTCGAGCCGCAGGCAAAGCTCGGCGCCTCGCTGCCGCTGTGGGGCCCCGAACCCGGAAAGCCGCGCCCGCGCGAGGATGGCAACGAGATGCCCGACAATTTCGAGCGCCCGAAGGGCCGCCTGCTGCTCTTCTGGGGCTGCGGCGCGAAAGCGGGCCCCGGCCAGCCCGTCGTCATCGATTTCGCAAAGGTCGCCGCGGGACAGGTGCCCCCGAACCTCTTTACCTCGACCGTCCCGCGTATCCGCGAGGTGATGCTGTCGAACAGCGCCTCCTACGCCGACTGGCCGAACGCCAAATCGTCGAAAGTGGTGCCGAAGGACAGCTCGCTGCTCGGCGCGCACCGCGTCGCCGGCAATGTCGGGCCGGAGATCAATTTCACGCTGGCGCAGGATTATATGCCCGCGCTGAACGCCTCGACCGCGATGCAGGGCGACGGGTCGGTGATGATCCGCTGGAACCAGCTTGCTCCCGCGACGGGCTATGTCGCTTGGGCGTTCGGCGGCATGGATCGCGGCGGCGGGGGCGGCGACATGGTGTGGTGGACGAGCAGCGCGTCGCAGCAGTTCGGCGGCGGCCTCTGGGACTGGCTGCCGCCCGCGACCGTCGCTCGGCTCGTCACGCAAAAGATCGTGATGCCGCCCGCGCAGACGAGCTGCCAGATCCCGGCCGAGGTCAAGAAGGCGTCGGGCGAGATGATGTTCGGCAATTTGAACGCCTTTGGGCCCGAGGCGAATTTCGCCTATCCGACCAAGCCCGCGGGCAATGCCGTCTGGAACATCGACTGGACGGCGAAGGTGCGCTTTCGTTCGCACACCATGCTGATGATCGGCGCCGATTTCGGCGGCATGGGCGGCATGGGCGGCGACGGGGACGCTCCGGCCGAAAAGCCGAAGAAGAAAAAGTGCAAGGGGCCCCTTGGCATCCCGCTCCCCGACGGCGCCTGCTGACCGCGCAGTCAGCGCCGGTTCACACGCTCTGGGGTAAACGAGTCGGCGGTAGGGATATTGGAAGACAGGAGTTCAAGCCATGCGTCATCTGATCCCGGCGCTGATCGCCGCCGCCGCGCTCGCGGCCACCCCCGCCGCTGCGCGCGACAAAAGCGATCCCGAAGCGCAGCTTGCCAAGATGCTGGAAGGCCGCGTTGCCGGCGAACCGCAAAAATGCATCGCGCTGTCGAGCGTCAGCAGCTCGCAGATCATTGATGAAACCGCGATCGTTTATCGCATCGGCAATACGCTGTGGGTCAACCGTCCCGAAGGCGGCGCCCGGTCGCTCGACGACGACGATATTCTCGTCACCCGGACGACCGGCAGCCAGCTGTGCAATATCGACACGGTCGAGCTGCGCGACCGCAGCAGCCGGATGTACGCCGGCTTTGTCTCGCTCGGGGATTTCGTCCCCTATCGGCGCGCCAAGACGGATTAGCCTGATTCGGTCATTGCGAGCGCAGCGAAGCAATCCAGGGTTGCGTAAACCGCCCTGGATTGCTTCGCTCGCACAGGGCGCGAGTTTATCCTGAGCGCCTGCAAGGCAGTCGAAGGGCTCGCAATGACGAACGATTCTGAAACCACGCCTCCCCCCGCCGATTGGGCGCGGCAATTGCTTGCCTTCTGGTTCGACGATCATACGATGGACGACTGGTACGGTGGCGGCCCCGATTTCGACGCCGAGGTCCGCGACCTCGCCGCGGACTGGCACCGGGCGCTTCGCTCGAAGCCCGCCGAAGCCTTCCTGACCGACCCCGACACCGCGCTCGCCGCGACGATCCTGTTCGATCAGGTGCCGCGCAACATCTATCGCGGCCACGCCGACGCCTTTGCCACCGACAGCCTTGCGCGGGCGATCGCGCGCGAGGTCGTCGCGCGCGGCTGGCACGAACGCTGGCCCGACGAACGGCGCCAGTTTGCCTGCCTGCCCTTCCAGCATAGCGAGGACATCGACGACCAGCGCGAATCGCTGCGGCTGTTCGCGGGGTTCGACGACCCCATGTTCATGGATTATGCGCAAAAACACTTCGACATCGTCGACCGTTTCGGCCGCTTCCCGCATCGCAACGACGCGCTCGGCCGCGCGACGCGCGCCGACGAGGAGGCCGCGATAGAAGAGGGCAAGAATTGGTGATAGGGCGGGCGCTCTGACGGAGACGAGCGATGGCCGAATTCACCGATACGCTGACCGACAAGCATATCGCCTTTATCGAAAAACAGCCGGTCTTTTTCACCGCGACCGCCGCCGAGGGCGCGCGCATCAACCTGTCGCCCAAAGGCTATGCCGACAGCTTCCGCGTGCTTTCGGAAAGCCAGGTCGCCTATCTCGACCTCGGCGGATCGGGCAACGAGACGCACGCGCATCTTGCCGCCGACGGGCGGATCACGATCATGTTCTGCGCGTTCGACCGCAGTGCGCTGATCCTGCGTATCTACGGCCGCGGGCGGGCGGTGCTTCCGCAGGACGCCGAATGGCACGCGCTCGCCACGCATTTCACCCTGCTTCCCGGCACCCGCCAGATCTTCGTCATCGACATCGAAAGCGTGCAGACGAGCTGCGGCTGGGGCGTGCCGATGATGGAATTGCAACACGAACGCGATACGCTGCAGAAATATCATCGCCAGGCCGACCCCCTGCTATGGGTCGAAAAGTTCAAGGAACGCACAAAAAGCATCGACGGCCTGCCGACACGCGCCACCGACCGCTTCATCGCGGGGGACACCGCCTGATGCCGCTCGTCGAGCTCGTCCGCCTGCCCAACGGCGCCGAGGCCGAGTTGCTGCGCGGGCGCCTCGAAAGTGCGGGGGTCCATGCGGTGTGCTTCGACGCCGGGATGAACATCGCCGAAAGCGTCGGCCTGATGATTCCCGTGCGGATCATGGTGCTCGACGAGGATCTGGGCGAGGCGCAGGCGCTGATGGCCGAGTTCGAGTGCGGCGGGAACGGAAACGCCGGCTGAGCGCTTGAACCGAAGGTCATGATCAAGGTCGCCAGCTACAATATGCGCAAAGGTATCGGGCTCGACCGCCGCCGCGACCCCGGCCGCGTGCTCGCGGTGCTGCGCGAACTCGACGCCGACATCGTCGCGCTACAGGAGGCCGACCGCCGTTTCGGTACCCGCGCGAGCGCGATCCCGCCGCATATGTTCGAGGAGCATAGCGACTATGTCCCCGTCGACCTGCTCGGCGGGCGGCCCTATGCGATCGGCTGGCACGGCAATGCGCTGCTCGTGCGCAAGGGGGCCGAGGTCGAGGAAAGCCACGCGCTGCACCTGCCGACGCTCGAACCGAGGGGCGCGGTTGCCGCGACGGTGCGCATCGGCGACACGCGGCTGCGCGTCGTCGGGATGCACCTCGACATTTCGGGGCTGCGCCGCCGCCAGCAGGCGCGCGCGATCCTGCACCATGTCGCCGCGGGCGAAAAGCTGCCGACGATCCTGATGGGCGACTGCAACGAATGGCGCCCCACCGGCGGCTGCCTCGCCGACTTCGGTGCCGAACACCGGCTGGTCGATACCGGCCACAGCTTTCACAGCCGCCGCCCGGTCGCCAAGCTCGACCGGATTTTTGCGACCCCCGACCTCGAAGCCATCGAGGCAGGCGTCCACCGCAGCGCGCTCGCCGCGCGCGCTTCGGACCATTTGCCCATCTGGGCGCGGTTTCGGGCGATTTGATAGCTTGGGTGAAACTGGCCGTCGGCTTCGGGGTGGTTTCCCGACCTTCCTTTATCCGTCATCCCGGCGCGGGGTGTTCAGAGGCACGTGACTCTGAACACCCTGCGCCGGGATGACGAGGGAAGGGATGTCGTATTTCGGTTGATAGCCGACAATATCTCCACATCTCCACCCGGCCCACAACGGTCAACGACAGCAATGCCTAAATTTTAGGCAACTCCCCGCCTCTCCTGCCCACAGAGCGCACGATCCGGCACGCCAGCGACTCCAAAACCGTCACAAAATGTTAACTTTCAAGGCTCCCGCGCAATTTGGCACGGCTGTTGCACCGCAACATCGTGCCATTAGCAAAAGGGGGCATCATGAAGCTGATCCTGGCCATCATTAAACCGTTCAAGCTCGACGAGGTGCGCGAAGCCCTCACCGGGCTGGGCATTGCCGGCATGACCGTCACCGAGGTCAAGGGGTTCGGGCGGCAAAAGGGGCAGACCGAAATCTATCGCGGCGCCGAATATGCCACCAACATGGTGCCCAAGGTGAAGATCGAGCTCGTCTGCGACGACGCGCTTGCACCGAGAGTCGTCGAAACGCTCCAGCAAAGCGCGGGCACCGGATCGATCGGCGATGGCAAGATTTTCGTGCTCGACGTCGGCCAGGCGGTTCGCATCCGCACCGGCGAGACGGGCGAGGCGGCTCTCTAAATGACGAAGGGGGAAATTATGACGTTCGCAAACAAGATTGCGGCGGGCGCGGGGGCCGTGGGCCTTTCGCTGTTCGCCGCGCTGCCCGCCTGGGCGCAGGACGCGGCGCCTGCCGTCGCCGAGGCTGCCGCGCCGACGCCCGACAAGGGCGATACCGCCTGGATGATGATCTCGACCGTGCTCGTCATGGCGATGATCGTGCCCGGCCTCGCGCTCTTTTATGGCGGTCTTGTCCGTACCAAGAATATGGCGTCGGTGCTGACGCAGATCCTGGCGGTCGCCGCGCTCGCGATGATCATGTGGGTGATGTTCGGTTACAGCCTCGCCTTCGGCGGCGATGCCAATCAGTTCGTCTCGTCGGGCAAGGCCTTTCTTGCCGGCGTCACCGCCGATTCGACCGTCGCGACCTTCACCGACGGCGTCGTGATCCCCGAATTTGTGTTCATCGCCTTTCAGATGACCTTCTCGGCGATCACCGTCGCGCTGGTGCTCGGCGGGCTCGTCGAGCGCATGAAATTTTCGGCGATCATGGTGTTCGCGATCGTCTGGCTCACCATCGTCTATTATCCGATCGCGCACATGGTCTGGTATCTCGGCGGTGACGATGCCTCGACCGGGCTGATCTTCGGCTGGGGCGCGCTCGACTTCGCGGGCGGCACCGTCGTCCACATCAATGCGGGTATCGCGGCGCTCGTCGGCTGCCTGATCATCGGCAAGCGCACGGGCTATCAAAAGGAAATCATGGCGCCGCACTCGCTGACCATGACGCTGGTGGGCACCGGGCTCCTCTGGGTGGGCTGGTTCGGTTTCAACGCCGGCTCGGCGCTCGAAGCCAATGGTTCGGCGGGCCTGGCGCTGATCAACACTTTCACCGCCACCGCCGCCGGCGTCCTCTTCTGGATGCTCGCCGAACGCGCGCTCGGTCACAAGGGGTCGCTGCTCGGCGCCTGTTCGGGCGCGATCGCCGGCCTTGTCGCCGTCACCCCGGCGGCGGGCAATTCGGGTCCGTTCGGCGCGATCCTGCTCGGCGCGGTCGCGGGCATGGTTTGCTGCTGGTTCGTGATGAAGGTGAAGCCGAAGCTCGGCTTCGACGACTCGCTCGACGTCTTCGGCATCCACGGGCTCGGCGGCATCATCGGATCGGTCGGCACCGCGGTGACGATGCTCGCCGCGCTCGGCGGCCCGGCAGGCGACGATTATGTCCTCGGCAGCCAGCTCTGGGTGCAGATCAAGTCGGTCCTCGTCGCGATCCTCTGGTCGGGCATCGGTTCGGCGGTCGCTTTCTACATCGCGAAGCTGGTCACGGGCGGGCGCGTTTCGGCCGAAGTCGAGCGCGAAGGCCTCGACCTCGGCGAGCATGGGGAGCGCGCCTACAACTACTGACAACGAGACAGGATACCCGTCGCCGCACGTCTCTCTCCTTTCAACCGACGGCGGCGGGATCCTCCCCAGGTTCCTCCTGCGAACCACTGGCCGGGGTTTCACCCCGGCCTTTTTTTATCTGCGGCCGGAACGGCAGCGGGCCGGGGTTTCACCCCGGCCTTTTCGCGCCCTTCGCCGACCGTGGCCCGGATGCAACAGGCCGCGAGCAATCGGCCGCGAAAGATTCGTGCGCCATTGCGCAATGACGCGAAGAGGCGCACCTTCGCCGCCGGACCGACGCCAGATCGGCCACCAGGAGGAGGATTATCATGAATGCACGGGCATATTTGCTCGCGGGCTTGTCGCCGCTTGCGCTTTTCAGCGCCCCGGCCCTGGCGCAGAACACCGCCCCAAGCGCCGAGGATGACGGCAATATCATCATCGTCACCGCGACGAAGCGCGACGCCAATCTTCAGGACATTCCCTTTTCGATCAACGCGCAGACCGCCGAAGACATCCAGAAATCGGGCGCGGTGACGCTGGAAGATCTGTCGCGCAACGTCGCGGGCCTGTCGGTGCAGAACCTCGGGCCGGGGCAAAGCCAGGTGTCGGTGCGCGGCGTCTCGGCGGGGCAGGTTGTGCGCGACCAGCCGGGGGTCAAGGAGCAGGTCGGCGTCTATCTCGACGAAAGCGTCATCTCGCTCTCGCTCTTCACCCCCGACATCGACCTTTATGATTTGAACCGCGTCGAAACGCTGCGCGGGCCGCAAGGCACTTTGTTCGGATCGGGATCGGTCGGCGGCACGATCCGCTATATCACCAACCAGCCCAAGATCGGGGTGATGGAAGGCAGCGTCGAGGCGAATCTGAACCTCGTCGATGGCGACGATCTTGGCGGCCATCTGAAAGGTGCGGTCAATGTGCCGATGGGCGACAATGCGGCGATCCGCGCGGTCGGCTATTACACGCGCTACGGCGGTTTCATCAACGCGATCGGCCCGGCGGGCAAGGACGATGTCAACAGCGGCGAACGCTATGGCGGACGCCTCGCGCTGACCTTTGAACCGAGCGACAATCTGTCGATCACGCCGCGTGTCGTCTATCAGAAGGTCAAGGCCGATGGCTTCAACCGGCAGGAGATTTACAATCTCTATGCCAATGAGTTCACGACGACGCGCCCCGCGGTGACGTTCGACGAGCGCGAGCAATATCTGATGCTGCGCGAAGCGTTCGAGGACGAAACGCTGATCGCCGACCTCAAGATCGACGTCGGGCTCGGCGGTGCGACGCTGACGTCGGTGACGAGCTATATCAACCGCGACATCCTCGTCAGCCGCGACGCGAGCGCGCTCACCGGATCGGTGTCGGTCGACCTCGGCTTCCCCGACGCGGGCGTGCTCCTGCCCTCGAATCTGCTCGACACGACCGACCTCGAAACCTGGACGCAGGAGGTTCGGCTCGCCTCGGACAATGACGGGCCGTTCCAGTGGCTCGTCGGCGGTTTCTATTCCAAGATCGACCGCGTCTATACGCAGACGCTGCCGACGCCGGGCTATGACGGTTTTACCGATGCAACGCTGGGCGCGGGCACATCGGACGCGGTGCGCAACGGGTTCGGTACTGATTCGCCCTACAACGCCTTCCTGCCCTATGACATCAAGCAGTTCGCGATTTTCGGCGAGGTCAGCTACGACATCACCGATGCTTTCACCGCGACCGCGGGCGGGCGCTATTACGACTTCAAGGAAACGCGCAGCTTTGTTTCGGGCGGGCTGTTCGCCAATGGCGACAACCGCACCGACAGCACCAAGTCGAGCGGTTTCACCCCGCGTTTCCTTCTGTCCTACGATGTCAGCGACAATGTCACGGTCAATGCGCAGGCGTCGAAGGGTTTCCGCCTCGGCGGGGTCAACGATCCCCTGAACCTGCCGCTCTGTTCGGACGAGGACGAGGCGCTGTTCGGCGCCTTCCAGGACTATGACGACGAAACCCTGTGGAACTACGAGCTTGGCATCAAGACGCAGGGCCGCGGTTTCACCTTCAACGCCGCGGGTTTTTACAACGACATCAAGAATCTGCAGGTCACGCTCGATGCCGGCACCTGTTCGTCGCGCATCGTCTTCAACGTACCCAAGGCGCATTCGATGGGCGTCGAGTTCGAACTGGGGCTGTCGCCCACGCGCGGGCTCGACCTCAACCTGTCGGGCAGCCTTATCGAGGCCGAGTTCGATTCGACGCTCCCGGGCGCGCTGACGGCGGCAACGGGCATCCGCGACGGCAATCGGCTGCCTTCGGTGCCCAAATTCCAGCTGACGGCGTCGGGCAGCTATGAATGGCCGATCGGCGATACCGCGAGCATGTATGTCGCGGCGTCGGTCCAGCATGTCGGCACGCGCTATACGCAGCCGGCGGACCAGGAAAACAACCCGCGCACCTTCGTGCACGGCCTGCCGTTCGGCGGCGCGCCGGCGGGGGCATCCACGACAGTCGACCTTCAGCTTCCCGACTATCAGCTCGTGAACCTCAGCGCCGGGGTCGATTTCGACAACGGCCTGTCGCTGATCGCCTATGTCAACAATGTCTTCGACGAGAATGCCCTGCTGTCGTTCGACCGCGAACGTGGCGGCCGCGCGCGCCTTGGCTACACGGTCGGCCAGCCGCGCACCTTTGGCATCACCGCGCGCAAGACATTTTGAGCTGCCGGAAAGGGGGCGGCCTCCTCGTCGGCCGCCCCCTTTCTCAACTGAAATGCTGCACAATTTTTGTGCAGCATCGCCTCAAATTTGGCCTTTCCAACATGACATTAATGTGGCATTCATTGGGTCAACAGTTTCAGGAGGGGAGAGCCTGAAAGGCTGGGCCGGGATGAAAATCCCGGCCCTCTTTTTTTGCGCAGCAAGGATTCCAGCCGGAATTGGCGCTTTTCAGGGCGTGTTGCGACGATAGTGCAGCATAGCAAAGACGCGCCAGCGGCGGTCGCCGCGCAGCGCCGAATCGCTGACGCTCATCCGCCCTTTCGCCGAGCGACGGCGCGGCGGGTGCCCCGGCCGCGTTCGCAGAACCGCAGCGCGGGCTATGCTGCCATTTCGGACTGCGAGAACATGAAGGCGTTGCCGTCGGGGTCGTAAAAGGTGAGCAGCTTAACCAGCCCGGGAATGTGCTGGATACCGCCATCCTGCCGCACGCCTTCGGCGTCGAGATGCGCCTTGGCCGCATCGATGTCGGCAACCTCGAACACATTGGTCGCGCCGCCGCCCTGCGCGACCTCCTCGACCTGACTGAGCCCGATATTCACCCCCGCCATCGGCGTTTTCAATTCGCACCAGCCAATCTCGTCGGCGCGGTAGAGCAGCTCGCACAACATCACGCGCTCATACCAGGCGATCGACGCCGTCATATCCTTCACGCCCATCGAACAGGTGAGTTCGGATCCGATTTTCAATGCCATGTCATCATTCCCTTTCGCCGACTGACGCCGTCATTGCGAGGAGCCGAAGGCGACGCGGCAATCCGGAGTGAGCGTAACCACCCTTGGATTGCTCCGTCGCTCCGCTCCTCGCAATGACGGTGCGCAGGAACCGTAGCGCGCACTCCAACGTCCTTGCTTCGATAGTCTGATTTGTATAGTTAGTTGCAAATGCCGTCAACAGCATCCGATCCGCTGCTGCTCCAGCTGGGCAGCCATCGCTGGCTGGTGCCGCTGCTCGCCGACCTCGCCGCGCATAAGGGCGCGCGTTTCGTCGAGCTGGTTCACCGACTCGGCCTGCCCCGCGACAGCCTTGCGCGTACGCTGGACGCCGCGCAGGCGGCGGGCTGGGTCCGGCGCAATCCCGGCCACGGCCATCCGCTGCGCCCTGAATATATTCTGACCGAGACCGGACGGGCCGCCGCTGCGCGCGCCGCGACGATCGCCGACGCGCAGCGCGCGCTTGGCCTCGCCCCCGGCGCGGCGACGCGCTGGGGATTGCCGCTGGTCGCGGGCATCGGCGCCGGGCATGACCGCTTCAACGCGCTATCGCGGCTGCTCGCCCCCGCCACGCCGCGCGCGCTGTCACAGGGGCTGAGCGCGCTGGGTGAGCATGGGTTGGTACGGCGCGAGGTGATCGATATGCGCCCGCCGGCGAGCCGATACGATCTGACGCGACGCGGGCGCGTGCTGGCGAAGGCGTGCTTATAACCATCGTCATCCCGGCGCAGGCCGGGATTTCGACCTCGCATCATTCCGCACCGGTGAGATCCCGGCCTGCGCCGGGATGACGGAGAAATTCAGCCCAAAGCCGCCTTCACGAAATCTGCCGCACGCTCGCCGATCATGATGCTCGGTGCGTTGGTATTCCCCGACACCAGCCGCGGCATGATGCTCGCATCGGCGACCCACAGCCCCTCAACGCCGCCCAGCTTCAAGGTCGGGTCGACCACCGCGTCGGCGTCGCTTCCCATCCGGCAGGTCCCGACGGGGTGATAGACGGTGTCGGCGCGGCTGCGGATCAGCGCGTCGAGCGCGGCATCGTCATCCAGATCGACCGGGTGGCGGTCGACGCCGGCATAGTCGCTGAGCGGCGGTGCCGCAGCGATGCGGTGCATCATCCGTACCCCCGCGCGAAGCGTTGCGATGTCGCGGTCGTCGGTCAAAAAGCCCGGGTCGATCAGCGGCGCGGCGGCGGCATCGCGCGAGGCAAGCGTCACCGACCCGCGGCTTTCGGGACGCAGTACGCAGGCGTGGCACGAAAAGCCGTGCCCCTTTACCTTTGTCCGCCCATGATCCTCGAGCATCGCGGGGACGAAATGATATTGGATGTCGGGCGCGGGCAGGTCGGGCCGCGATTTCCAGAAGCCGCCCGCTTCGGCAAAACAGGTCGTCATGATCCCGGTGCGTTTGCGCCGATGCTCGAAAAGCGCCTTGACCATCCGCCAGGTTCCGCCGGGGCTGTCGCCGAACGGATCGGTCGAGCGCGTTTCCCAGCTCGACACATAGTCGATATGGTCCTGCAAATCGGCGCCGACCGCGGCGCGATCGCGCGTCACCTCGATGCCCATGGCGTGCAAATGCGCCGCTGGCCCGATACCCGACAGCATCAAGATCTGGGGCGATCCGAACGCCCCCGCCGACAGCACCACCCCGCCGCGCGCACGCAGCGTCTCGCGATGGCGCCCGCGCCGGATGACGACCCCAACGGCGCGCCCATGCTCGATCAGAATCTTCTCGACCAGCGTGCCGGTGCGGATGTCGAAATTGGCGCGCCCGCGCAGCGGTTCGACATAGGCGCGCGCCGCCGACCAGCGTTCGCCGCCCTTCTGCGTCACTTGATACAGCCCGAACCCTTCATTGTCGGCGCGGTTGAAATCGTCGGTGCGCGGCAGTTGCAGCGCCGCTGCGCTCTCGACGAAGCGCTTGCTCGTGACGTTGGGCCAGCGCTGGTCCATGACATTGAGCGGTCCATCGCCGCCATGCCATTCGTCGCCGCCGCGCTCATTGCCCTCGCTGCGTTTGAACCAGGGCAGCACATCGGCATAGCTCCACCCCGTCGCGCCGAGCGCCGCCCACTGATCGTAATCGAAGGCGTGCCCGCGGATATAGACCATCGCGTTGATCGCGCTCGACCCGCCGAGCCCGCGCCCGCGCGGCTGGTATCCCGTGCGGCCGCCCAGCCCCTTTTGCGGCAGCGTTTCGTATCGATAGTTCGACGCTTTGGGAATAAAGGGCATCAGCCCCGGTGTCTTCACGCGCACGACATCGTTGCTGCCCCCCGCCTCGACGAGGCAGACCGTCCGCTTCCCGTCCTCGGCGAGCCGCCCCGCCGCCGCGCTCCCCGCGCTGCCGCCGCCGATGACGATGATGTCGAACTGATCCATATCCGCCGCTCCCGCCGCCACCGTTTCGGTGGTCAATCGCGACTTACATGAATGTCATTAGGGGGCGTGGCAAGCCCATACGTCGCCCCCGCGAAGGCGGGGGCCGCTGGGGGTTTACGCATTCGCCGTGGAGTAAGGCCAGCAGCGGCCCCCGCCTGCGCGGGGGCGACGGCCATTACTCCGCCGCTTCCTCGACCGGCTGCCCCTTTTGCCACTGCTCCTTGATCATGGCGCTCGTCGCGCGGCTGCCATCGTGGCTCCAGCCCGGTTCGCGCCAGATGTAGGACAGCTTATGCCGCCACGGCGCGGCCCACACATCCTTCGCGATCCCGACCCATTCGTGCACCGCGGCCCACAATATGTTGAAGCTGCCGAGCTGCTTGACGATGCCATAGCGCACCGGATCGTCGCCGCGTTCGGCCACGAAGCTGCCGAACATCTTGTCCCAGACGATGAAAACGCCCGCATAATTGGCGTCGAGGTAGCGCGGATTGACGCCGTGGTGGACGCGGTGGTGCGACGGCGTGTTCATCACCGCCTCGAACCATCGCGGCATCCGCTTGATCGCCTCGGTATGAATCCAGAATTGGTAGATGAGGTTGAGCCCTGCGCAGAAGAACACCATCGCGGGCGGAAAGCCGATCAGGAACAGCGGCAGGCGAAAGATGAAGCCCAAGCTGAAAAAGCCCGTCCACGTCTGCCGCAGCGCGGTCGACAGATTATAATGCTGGCTCGAATGATGGATGACATGGCTCGCCCAGAACCAGCGGACGCGGTGCGCGCTCCGGTGAAAGACATAATAGGCCAGGTCGTCGAGGATGAAGCAGAGGACCCAGGCCCACCACCAGGTCTCGAACGCGATCCCGATGTCGAAAAGCCGGAACTGGTGCACCCACACGGCCATGCCGACGACCGCCGCGCCGACGAGCGCGCCCGCGACCTGGCTTCCCGTGCCGAGCATCAGCGAAGTGAGCGTATCGCGCGCTTCATACCGGCTCCTGTCGGCGCGCAGCGCCACGATCATCTCGACGATCAGCAGCAGGATGAAGGCAGGGACCGCATAAACGACCGGATCGGGCAGCTCAGCCACGCACGATCTCCCGCATCCGGCTTGCCCACATCCCGGCATCCCTCCCCAATTGCAGCGTGACCGCGCCGAATGTCCGCTCGGGCATCGTGAGCGTCAGGAAATCCTTGTCGAGCCGGCCGATCACCTGCGCGTCGACCGGCCGCGCCGCAAAAAAATTGCCATGCGCGCGCACCAGCATCATCCGGCCTTCGGCGTTGCGCACGATCGCGGCAAAGCCGGCGCGGTCGCGCCCGACCTCGATCCCGCCAAATCCCACCTCGGCCTCTTCGGCGAGGCGGATCGCATGGGCCGCATCCTCGATCCGCGGGTCGGCGCCGAGCCCCATCTTGCCGACCAGCCAGGCGACGAACAGCACCGCCAGAAGCGACGCCCCCGCCTGAATGGCCATGGCCGTCATTTTTCCCCCGAAAGCGCGTCCAGCATCGGCCGCAGCCCCGAAAGATCATAGCCCGCCTTCGCCGCCGCATCGACGATGCCGCCGACATCGTCCCCGGCGCGCGCGCGAGCGAGCGCCCACAAATGCGTCGAGCGCGTCCCCGATCGGCAATAGGCAAGGATCGGCCCCGTCGCATCGCGGAGCAATTTGTCGAGCGCGTCGATCTGCGCATGGCTGAACCCCGCATGGCCGATCGGGATCGCCGCATAGGCCAAGCCCTCGGCGGCGCAGGCGTGACCGATCGCGTCGCCTTGCGGCGCGGCCGGTTCCTCGCCGTCGGGGCGGTTGTTGATCACCATCGCAAAGCCTTGCGCTTTCGCTTCGGCGACATCGTCGATGCCGATTTGCGGCGCGACGCTGAACTGGGCGGACAGGGGACGAAAATCGCTCATGCCTGCGACCTACTCCCGCCGCGGGGCTACTGACAAGCATGAAGGTGCAAACATGATCGACGTATGAAAAAAGCAGAAGGGTGGCTTTGGGCCGAAAACAGCCGCGGCCCTTCCTTCGCCGATGCGTGCAAGCCGCATTGTCGCCGCGCATCGGCGCGGCTAAGAGGTCGCGCGTGACCGCGACACGCCCCCGCATCGCCGCTTTCGCCGACCGCTGGCCAAAGTCCCTTGCCCTGTTGCTGGGCGCCGTTTCGGCGACAGGGTTCGCGCCGCTGAACCTGTGGCCGCTGACCTTGCTCGCACTGGCGGGGTGGATGGCGCTGGTCGCGCGCAGCCCGCGCGGTCGCAGGGCGTTCGGAGCGGGCTGGGCATTCGGATTTGGGCATTTCGTCGTCGGGCTGGGCTGGATCGCGACCGCCTTTACCTATCAGGCGGCGATGCCGGCGTGGCTGGGGTGGGTCGCGGTCGTGCTGTTGGCGCTGTATCTGGCGATCTATCCCGCGCTCGCCGCGTGGGGGGCGTGGTCGTTCGGAAAATTCGTCGCCCCTGCGAAGGGTGGAGGGGGGGCGACGCTATCCTTCGTCCTCGCCTTTGCCGCACTGTGGACGCTCACCGAATGGCTGCGGAGCTGGATTTTTACAGGGTTTGCGTGGAATCCGCTGATCGCGATCCAGATGGACGCCAGCGCGCCGACGATCTGGATCGGCACCTACGGGGCGTCCGCGCTGGTCGTCATGGCCGCCGGAATCCTGCTCCTCGCCGCCGGTCGTCACGTGCGAAGCGCCACGATCGTAACCGTCGGCGTTGCGCTGCCCATCATCGCGGCGAGCCTGCTGATCGATCATAAGGGTTTTCAAGCCGCTGTTGCACGCGACAGCGAAGGAAAAGGCACGCCCGTCCCCATCACCGTCGTCCAGCCCAATGTCGGCCAGCAGGACAAATGGGAGGGCGACAAGGCCGACGCCAATTTCGCCAAGCTCGCGCGGCTGACAACGCCGAAGGACGACACGCCACGCCTCATCCTCTGGCCCGAGGCGGCGGTGCCCGACTATCTCGAATGGGGTTATCCCGCCATCTATTACGACCGCTCGCCCGCCGAGGCGCGGCGGCGGATCGCCGCGCTGATGAACGCGGGCGATGCCATGCTGCTCGGCGCGCTCAAGCTCGAAATGGACAAGGGGGGTGAGGTCGTCGGCGCACGCAATGCGGTGATGACGCTCCACGCCGACGGCACGTTGGGGCCGCGCTATGACAAGGCGCATCTCGTTCCCTATGGCGAATATCTGCCGATGCGGCCGATCCTCTCGGCGATCGGCCTGTCGCGGCTTGCGCCCGGCGACATCGATTTCTGGCCCGGACCGGGGCCGCGCACGATCGACCTCGGCGCCTTTGGCCGCATCGGCCTGCAAATCTGTTACGAGATCATCTTTTCGGGCCAGATCGTCGACCGCGCCCATCGCCCCGATTTCATCTTCAACCCGTCGAACGACGCCTGGTTCGGATCGTGGGGCCCGCCGCAACATCTGGCGCAGGCGCGGCTGCGCGCGATCGAGGAAGGGCTGCCCGTCGTGCGCGCCACGCCGACGGGGATCAGCGCGGTGATTGATGCCGACGGCCGCATCGTCGAATCGCTGCCGATGCACGCCGCCGGGCGCATCGACACAGTCGTGCCGCCCGCGCACGAACCGACACTCTTTGCGCGTTTCGGCAATGCGCTGCCGGTCGGCTTTGCGCTTGCGCTGCTCGCGCTGGCCATTGCCTTTCGCCGCCGCGGACGCTAACAGCCACCCAACATAAACTTTTCTTTATATCCGTCGCTCGAAAAGGCTCCCCATGCGCAACAGCTTCCTCTTCACCTCCGAAAGCGTGTCCGAAGGGCATCCCGACAAGGTGGCCGACCAGATCAGCGATTCGATCGTCGACCTGTTCCTGTCGAAAGACCCGGAAGCCCGCGTGGCGTGCGAAACGCTGACGACGACGCAGCTTGTCGTGCTGGCAGGCGAAATCCGCTGCAAGGGCGTGTTCGAGGATGGCGAATGGGCGCCCGGCGCGCTCGACGAGATCGAGGCGACGGTGCGCCGGACGGTCAAGGACATCGGCTATGAACAGTCGGGCTTCCACTGGAACGAGTTTCGCTTCGAAAATAATCTGCACGCCCAGTCGGCGCATATCGCGCAGGGCGTCGACGAAGCCGCCAACAAGGATGAGGGCGCGGGCGACCAGGGAATCATGTTCGGCTATGCGTCCGACGAAACCCCCGACCTGATGCCCGCGACGCTCGATTACAGCCACAAGATCCTCGAACGCATGGCCGCCGACCGCAAGGCGGGTGTGGCGCCCTTCCTCGAACCCGATGCCAAAAGCCAGGTCACGCTGCGCTACGCCAACGAGCGGCCGGTCGAGGCGACCGCGATTGTCGTGTCGACGCAGCACGCGCCCGGCTATTATTTCCACGAAGGCCAGGGCGACGAAGCCAAATATACCGAGCTCAGGAAATATGTCCTCGGCGTGATCGCCGAGGTGTTGCCCGCCGAATTGCTCACCGCGAACACCGTTTATCATATCAATCCCACGGGGCGCTTCGAGATCGGGGGACCCGACGGCGACGCGGGGCTCACGGGCCGCAAGATCATCGTCGACACCTATGGCGGCGCATCGCCGCACGGCGGCGGCGCCTTCAGCGGCAAGGACCCGACCAAGGTTGACCGCTCGGCGGCCTATATCACCCGCTATCTGGCGAAGAATATCGTCGCGGCGGGCTTGGCGCGCCGCTGCACGATCCAATTGAGCTATGCGATCGGCGTCGCCGAGCCGCTGTCGATCTATGTCGACCTGCACGGTACCGGCACGGTCGAGGAAGGCCGCATCGAAGCCGCGATCCCGCAGCTCGTCCGCCTGACGCCCAAGGGCATCCGTACCCACCTCGGCCTCAACAAGCCGATCTATCGCCAGACCGCGGCCTATGGCCATTTCGGCCGCCAGGCGAACGGCGAGGCGTTTCCGTGGGAACGCACCGACCTGGTCGACAAGCTGAAGGCTGCGCTGGCGCGCTGACCGCTTGCCCGCGCCCGGCGGCGCCGCTAGGGCGCGCGGCATGACTGCGTACAAGCCCGGCGACCCGACGACCCTCAACCGCCTTTATGGCCGATCGAAGGGGAAGCCGCTGCGCGCAGGCCAGCAGGATCTGGTCGACACGCTGCTGCCGCAGATCGCCGTGCCCCTCGATGGCGACGTCACCGCGCGGCGGCTGTTCGATTTCGATCGTCCGCTGCATTTCGAAATCGGCTTCGGTGGCGGCGAGCATATGGCGGCGCGCGCCGACATGCTGCCCGACCATGGCTTCATCGGCGCCGAACCCTTCATCAACGGGGTCGCGCAGGCGCTGGTCCATGTCGCGGGCGATCCCCATCTCGCCAATAAGGGGGGGCAGCATCCGCCCCTCGCCAACGTCCGCATCCATCATGGCGACGCGCTCGAGGTGCTGCGGCGTATCCCCGACGGCGCTTTGAGCTTCGTCTATCTGCTCCACCCCGACCCGTGGCCGAAGGCGCGCCACGCGAAGCGGCGGATGATGAACGACGGTCCGATTGATCTGATCGCGGCCAAGCTGAAGCCCGGCGGCGAGTTCCGCTTCGGCACCGACCATCCGATCTATCTGGCTCACGCGCTCATGGTGATGCGGCGCCATCGCGACCAGTTCGAATGGCTGGCGAAGGATGCGCGCGATTTCCAGCGTCGCCCCGGCGGCTGGCCCGAAACGCGCTATGAGGCCAAGGCGCGCGCGCAGGGGCACGAGGTCTGGTATTTCCGTTATCGGCGCCGCTGAGTTCCGCCGTTCCGAACATCGCGCCGCACGCGGCGATTATGCTCCCGAAGGAGACATAAACAAATGGGGCGGCCCCGTATCGAGTGCCGCCCCAGTTGTGTGGACCCGCCCGGGAGAGGGAGAGGACGGTCCGGAGATTGCTATCGTGACGTCGCCGGGTCTCAGCGCGCGGCCAGCTGGCTGTCGGCTTCGACTTCGGCAACACCCGCGATCTTGAGCGCGGCGCGGAACTGCTTCGCGGCGGCGCGTTCATTGCCTGCTTCGCACAGCTTCTTGCCGGTCGAAACAAAGCGCTTGGCGCTCGACTGCTTGGTGCCTTCCATACCGTTCGCGGCGACATGCGCCTGTTCGGCAAGGCCCGCGCAGCGATAATCGCCACCCGACTGGGCATAGGCGGGCGTGGCCGACGCCATCAGTCCGGTGAAGGCGAGGGCCGACGCGGCGACAATGGCGAAAGCGGAGGGAAAGTGGCGGAAAGAGGAGAGCTGATAGGACATGGGAGAGATTTCCTTTCGTTGCTTTGTGCAACCTTTATAGCTGCGCTTGCGCACTTAGATAATCGCCTATAATCTGCAAGTGCCTTGAAGCAGGATTTAACAATCCCCCATGGGGCCCTCGACGGGATCGAAGCTTTCCTGCGCGTTGCGGAGAGGCGGAGCTTTTCCGCTGCCGCGGCCGACCTCGGCGTCTCGCCCTCGGCGATCAGCCAGACGATCAAGTCGCTCGAAGCGCGCGTCGGCGCGCCGCTTTTCATGCGCACGACGCGCAGCGTCGGGCTTACCCAGGCGGGCGAGATGTTCCTCGAGCGCGCGGCGCCCGCCTATTCGGGGCTGGCCGACGCTTATGAGGCGGCGCGCAACCTTGGCAACCGGCCCGCGGGGCGATTGCGGATCAACCTGATGCGCGGCGCGGTGCAGCCGTTGTTCGAGCCGATCCTGGCAGGATTCTGCGAGACCTATCCCGACATCGAGCTGGAGATTTTCGGCGACGACGGGCTGTCGGATCTGAGCGCGGGCGGTTTCGACGCCGGGGTACGGATGGGCGAGATGCTGGAGGCCGACATGGTCGCGGTGCGCCTGTCGAGCGCGTTCCGCTTCACCGTTTTCGGCTCCCCCGCCTATTTCGAGCGCCATGGCCGTCCGCAAACGCCCGCGGACCTGCGCAATCACCGCTGCGTCCGCCTGCGCCTCGCCAGCGGCGGGCTGATGCCCTGGTGGTTCATGGAGGGCAATCGCGAAGTCGAAGTCGGCGTCACCGGGCCGGTGATCGTCAACGAACAGGCGGCGATGGTGATGGCGGTGCGCAGCGGCGTTGCGCTGGGCATGGCCGCCGAACCGGTGCTGAAGGAGCATGTCGAGCGCGGCGAGCTGGAGGTGGTGCTCGCCGACCATGCGACATCGACCGCCGGTCTCTTCCTTTATTATCCCAGCCGCAAGCAGATGATGCCCAAGCTGCGCGCCTTCATCGATTATGCCCGCGACCATCTGCCCGACGACCTGATCGCCTAGGGTCACGACTCGAGGCCCCGGATCCAGGGTTCGGCGTGTTGAGGGCGGCGGGGCGTGGCTTCGTCTGAGCGCACAAATAATTCCCTTCATCGCCAGCAGAAAAATTGGGCTGGCGCGATGCAAGGAATCGCGGCAGCATTTTCTCAACTTAATGGGTTGGGAAAATTATGATCGATCCTGCCACTATCGACCTTGGCGCCCTTATTCCGTTCATCCTGATCGGCTTTGCCGCGCAGCTCGTCGATGGCGCGCTCGGCATGGCCTTCGGCGTCATCTGCAACACCTTGCTTGTCGCGGTGCTCGGCGTCCCGCCCGCGACCGCCTCGGCGCGCATCCATGTCGTCGAGATTTTCACCACCGGCGCGTCGGGGCTCAGCCATTTATTCCATCGCAACATCGACTGGCCGCTCTTCCTGCGCCTGCTCATCCCCGGCGTGATCGGCGGCGTGGCGGGCGCCTATGTGCTGACGTCGCTCCACGCCGAGGTCGTGAAGCCCTTTGTGCTCGGCTATCTTGTGTTCATCGGCATCTGGCTGCTCATCCGCGGCCTTCTGTATCCGCCAAAGATCAAGAAGCCGAAGGTGGTGGCACCGCTCGCGGTGGTCGGCGGTTTTCTCGACGCGGCTGGCGGTGGCGGCTGGGGCCCGGTCGTCACCTCCAACCTGCTGGTTCAGGGGGGCGAACCGCGCAAGATCGTCGGCACGGTAAACAGTGTCGAATTTTTCCTCGCGCTGTCGGTGTCGCTGGCCTTCATCTGGCAGCTCGGTTTTGAAGACATTCTCGGCCCGACGCTGGGCCTGATCGTCGGCGGCGTCGCGGCGGCCCCCATCGGCGCGATGATGGCCAAGCGCTTCTCGCCCAAGCTGATGCTGGTCATGGTCGGCGTCGTGCTCACCGCGACGAGCGCGTTCGGGCTTTACCGGGCGCTGCTGTAACCGGGGCGACAGGATTATCCGGCCGGAACCGCGGGTTTGCGGCGAGCTGGACCGAATAGCAACCAACGATCGGCAGTTGCCATTGCTCCTCCCTGTCGCAAAGCGATGGGGAGGATCTAACGACAGTTACCACTCCAAAGCCGACCTCTCACCGATCGCCGTCGCGTCCGTTCAGCCCGCTAGCCCGCCCCAAAGTATCGCGGCGACGCCGACGGCCGCGCCGGCCGCTGCGGTGAGGGCATAGCGCCACCAGACGCGCCGTTCGCCGCGGTCCCACATCAACGGAATATCGGGCAGGGGGGGGCTGGGCGGGGCGGCGCCCTTGCGGGGGAGTTGTTCGTCGAGGCGGCGGATGATGTCAGGGATCAGCGCCAGCGTCTTGCCCTGTTCGCGAATCCCGTCGGCGAGCGCGGCTTCGGGGCCGAGTTCGTCGCGGATCCAGTTTTTCACGAACGGCCCCGAGACGTCCCACATGTTGATTTTGGGATTGAGCATCGTCGCGACGCCTTCGACCATCACCATCGTTTTCTGAAGCAGCAGCAGGTGCGGCTGCGTCTGCATGTCGAAATCGCGCGTGATCGCGAACAGCCCGTCGAGCATCTGGCCGACGCTGAGCTCGCTCACCGGCTTGCCGCGCATCGGTTCGCCCACCGCGCGCAGCGCCGTCGCGAATTCGTCGACATTGTGGTAATCGGGCACATATTGCGCCTCGAAATGGATCTCGGCGACGCGGCGGTAATTGCCGGTGGTGAGGCCGTAGAGGATTTCGGCAAGCCAATAGCGCGCCTGCCGGTTGATCCGCCCCATGATGCCGAAATCGACCGCTGCGATCGTCCCGTCGGCTTTCACGAACAAATTGCCCTGGTGCATGTCGGCGTGGAAAAACCCCTCGGCGATCGCCTGCCGCAAAAAGGCGTGGACGAGGTTCGCCGACAATTTTTCCATGTCGTGCCCGGCGGCGATCAGCTGGTCGCGGTGCGAAATCTTGATGCCGTCGATCCAGCTCATCGTCATCACGCGGCTGGCGGTGCGGTCCCAGTCGATTGCGGGCACTTCATATTCGGGCACCGCCGCCATGGCGTCGGACAGTTCCGACGCCGACGCCGCTTCGCGACGCAGATCCAGCTCGCGCAGCGTCCAGCGGCGGAAATTGGCGATCACCTGGCGCGGGCGCAGCCGCGTCGCTTCGCCGCCGAGCGCCTCCAGATGCGCGGCCGCCCATTCATAGGTTTCGATGTCGCGGGCAAATTGCTTGTCGATGCCGGGGCGGCGGATCTTGACCGCAACCTGGCGCCCGTCGGTGGTCACCGCGCGGTGGACCTGTGCGATCGATGCCGAGCCGACGGGTTCGGGGTCAAATTCGGCATAAAGGCTGTCGAGCGTTGCTTCGAACACCTGCTCGACCTCCTGCCGGATGCGGTCGAAACTGACCGGCGGCAGCGCGTCCTGCAGCGTCAGCAGGTTGCGCGCGGCGTCTTCGCCGACCAGGTCGGGGCGCGTCGCCAGCGTCTGGCCCAGCTTGACCGCCGCGGGGCCGATCGCCTGAAAGGCGGCGGCATAATCGGGGGTATTCGGCTGAATCGTGCCGAACCGCGCGATCCGGCACAGCCGCTTGACACCCGGCGGCGTCTGCGGCGCCGTCTCGATCCCGCGCAGCGCGCCGTGGCGAGCGAGGATGCGGCCCCACTTCAGCAGGCGGGCGATATGGGTGATCGGTCGGGTCAAGCTTTCCACCCGCTGTGGATTGCGACCAGTCCGCCCAAAATGGGTTCGACCTTTACCGCCGTGAAACCCGCCTCGCGGATCATCTGTGCAAATTCGGGCATGGGCGGAAAGCGGCGGATCGATTCGATCAGGTAACGATAGCTGTCGGCATCGTCGGCGATCAGCTTGCCGAGCCGGGGGACAAGGTGGTGCGAATAGGCGTCATAGGCCTGCGCGAAACCCGGCCATTCGTTCGTCGAAAATTCGAGGCAGAAGAAGCGTCCGCCGTAACGCAGCACGCGATGCGCTTCGGCCAGCGCCGCGGGAATGTCGGTGACGTTGCGGATGCCGAAGGCGATCGTATAGGCATCGAAAAAGCGGTCGGGGAAGGTCAGCTTTTCCGCATTCTGCTCGGACCAGACGAGGCTGTCGACGCCACGCCCGGCCGCGCGTTCCATCCCGACGCCCAGCATGTCGGGGTTGATGTCGGCGACGGTGATGCTGGCGCCCGACGGTTCCATGCGAAAGGCGATGTCGCCGGTGCCGCCCGCCATGTCGAGGATCGCCTCGCCCGCGCGCGGTTTCACGCGGCGCACGAAACGGTCCTTCCACAAGCGGTGGAGCCCGCCCGACATCGCATCGTTCATAATGTCATATTTGCGCGCGACGCGGCTGAACACCTCGCCGACCTTTGCGGTCTTTTCGCCCGCGGGAACCTGTTCATAGCCGAAGCTGACGGTGTCGGGAGTGGCCATGCGGGGTGCGCCTTTTACGGGGAGGTGATGCGTTGCGTCGGCCTTTAGCCGGGCCTTGCCGCGCGCGCAAATGGCGCGTAGCCCCATGCGCGATATGCCCGAGCTGCCCGAAGTCGAAACGACCGTCCGCGGTCTTGCTCCCTTTCTCGAAGGCCAGCGGCTTGCTGCGGTCACGACCTTTCGTCCCGACCTTCGCCGCCCTTTTCCCGCCCACCTGGCGCAGCGGATGACGGGTGCCAGGGTCACGGTCCTGTCACGGCGCGCCAAATATGGTGTCATCTCGACCGACCGCGACGATCATTTGATCTTCCACCTCGGCATGTCGGGGCGCTGGCGGACCGAGGGTGGCGACGCGGGAAAGCACGATCATCTGTTGCTCGAAACCGCGGCGGGGCACCGGCTTTTCCTGCACGATCCGCGGCGATTCGGTTCGGTCGACCTTGTGTCGGGCGACCCGTTCACGCGCTTTCCCGCCTTTGTGGCGCTCGGCCCCGAGCCGCTGTCGGACGCTTTCGACGCGGCCTATCTCGGGCAAGCGCTCGCCGGGCGGCGCGCGCCGGTCAAGGCGATGCTGCTCGATCAGGCTGTCGTCGCGGGGCTGGGCAACATCTATGTCTGCGAGGCGCTCAACATGGCGCGCATTTCGCCGCTGAAGCCCGCCGCCGATGTATCGAAGGCGAAGCTCGCCGCGCTGGTGCCCGCGATCAAGGATGTGCTGGCCGCCGCGATCGCCGCGGGCGGGTCGACGCTGCGCGATTTCCTCAGCCCCGAAGGCGACCTCGGCTATTTTGCCAAGGACTGGCGCGTTTATGGCCGCGAGGGCGCGGCGTGTGAATGCGGAGGAAGGATCGCGCGCGTCGTGCAGAGCGGGCGGTCGACCTTCTATTGCCGCAAATGCCAGCGTTGAGGCCGGATATTTACCGCAAGGCCATTGACCAAATCGCCCGTCACCGCTATGCGCGCACCCTTCGAGCAGGGTCCGGTCGTCCGGAACCGGCCGCATCCGGACATTGATTCGCTGCTCCGTGCGCGATTCGGCTGCTCCGCTACGGCTGTGCTCCGACCATGTAGACCGTTTGAAAGACTAGAGGAATTTATGGCCAATACGCCGCAGGCAAAGAAGCGCATCCGCCGCAACCAGGCGCGTGCCGTCGTGAACAAGAATCGCGTTTCGCGCATCCGCACGCTGGTGAAGAAGGTCGAAGCCGCTGTCGCTGCTGGCGACAAGGACGCCGCCGCGACCGCGCTGAAGGCGGCGCAGCCCGAAATGGCGCGCGGCGTTGCCAAGGGCGTCCTTCACAAGAATACGGTCGCGCGCAAATATTCGCGCCTGACCAAGAGCGTGAACGCCATCGGCTGATTTCGCCTGTCCCGAAAGGGAGCAAAAAGAACCCGCGGGCAATTTGCCCGCGGGTTCTTTTTTGCGTTCGGCATTGTGACACCGCGATGGCAAAACTGTTGCACCGCGGTAAGTGGCGGATTTATTGCGATTCGTTATGCGACCCTCTGATGCTCGTCGATAAAATACTGAAAATATGAAGAAAAATTGACTTCTCACGCGTTTCCGAGGGGAGGGGCGAGTCAAGATTTTTATTTCAGTATTTTTACATGGGCGCCCCTTGATCGACTCGGCGCGCCTTGCCTAGACAGGTGCGTCGTCGGCCGTCGTCGGCGGCCGCTACATCGACATGATTCACATCCTCTCGGGCCGCTTGTCCCGGACGGTTCGCCTGCGCCCGGCGCGGGCGGCGGGTCGGCGCGTGGCGGCCATCCGATCGGTCGGGACAAGGGGCACAGGGGGCAACACGGCGTGACAGAAAGCGGCAATCGGCATGAACAAGACGCAAGGGGCAGGGCAGTGAGCGGCGATGCCGCGACGCTCTGGTCGCGCGTCGCCGAAGGGCTGCGCCGCGACCTGGGGGCCCGCACCTTCGACCATTGGCTGAAGCCCGTGCGCTTTGCCGATTTTTGCACGCTGTCGGGCGTGGTGACGCTGGAGACGGCCAGCCGCTTTTCGGCCAATTGGATCAACGAACGTTTTGGCGACCGGCTCGAACTCGCATGGCGCCAGCATTTGCCTTCGGTGCGCAGCGTCATGGTGCGCGGCGGCGCCGCCGCGGCCGAGCGTGCCGCGACGCTCGCTGCGGCGCCCCTGCCGTCGTTCGATACGCCCCCTTCACCGGGGCCCGCCGCAAACCCCGCGCTGCTCGGCTTCGATCCCCGCCTCAATTTCGATCGTTTCGTCGTCGCGCGCTCGAACATTCTCGCCGCCAATGCCGCGCGCCGGATGGCGATGATCGAAGCGCCGCAGTTCAACCCGCTCTACCTCTGCTCGGGGACCGGGCAGGGCAAGACGCATCTGTTGCAGGCGATTGCGCAGGACTATGCCGCGGCGCACCCGACCGCGAACATCATCCTGATGTCGGCCGAAAAATTCATGCTCGAATTTGTCGGCGCGATGCGCGGCGGCGACATGATGGCGTTCAAGGCGCGCTTGCGCGCCGCCGATCTGCTGCTGCTCGACGATCTTCAGTTCGTGATCGGCAAAAATTCGACGCAGGAGGAATTGCTTCACACGATCGACGACCTGATGACCGCGGGCAAGCGCCTCGTCGTCACCGCCGACCGCCCGCCCGCGATGCTCGACGGGGTCGAGGCGCGGCTCCTGTCGCGCCTGTCGGGCGGGCTCGTCGCCGACATTGAGGCGCCCGAGGACGATTTGCGCGAACGCATCATCCGCCAGCGGCTCGCCGCGATGCCGATGGTCGAGGTGCCGGATAATGTCGTCGCCTATCTGGTCAAGCATTTCACGCGCAACATTCGTGAGCTCGAAGGCGCGCTCAACAAGCTGCTCGCCTACGCTGCGCTCACCGGGGTCCATATCGACCTGGCGCTGGCCGAGGACCGGCTTGCCGAAAATGTCCGCTCGGCGCGTCCGCGCATCACGATCGACGAAATCCAGCGCGCGGTGTGCGCGCACTATCGGCTCGACAAGTCCGAAATGAGCTCGAAGCGCCGCGTTCGCGCGGTCGCGCGGCCGCGCCAGGTCGCCATGTATCTGGCGAAAGAGTTGACGCCGCGTTCCTATCCCGAAATCGGGCGCCGTTTCGGCGGCCGCGATCATTCGACGGTGATTCATGCGGTGCGCACGGTCGAGGCGCTGCGCGTCGCCGACAGCGAACTCGATGCCGAAATCGCGGCGATCCGTCGCAGTCTCAACAGCTGATCCACAGCTTCGCCCCCGGCTTATCGACGGGGTTGTCCACAGCGCCCTTCCGCCTCGGGGAGGGGTGTGGCCAGGGTGAGATGTCCCGAAATCGGACAAGATTGCCCGTCGTTCGGCAATGTTAACCGGTCATTAGCCATGCGGCCGCCATAAGCGCGCCATGCAACGGCGGGACCAGAGCCGATACCGCTGGCGTGGGGGCCAGTGTTTGCAGTCTGTGCGAGCCTGTATCATGCTCGTCTGGCTGGCGTTGACGCTTGCCAGTCCTCCCGTCGCCGCACAGACGACCACCAGCTACAGCAACACCACGACCGGCACGATCAGCAACGCCACCCCCTGCACCACGCCGCTCGTCCGCAACTTCTCCGTCGGAACCAGCTTTACGGTCGGCGACGTCGATCTCGGCGTACTCGCGACGCACAGCTGGCGGGGCGACCTGCGCATCACGCTTCAGTCGCCGGCGGGAACACGCGTTCAACTCGTCAATGGCGATACCAGCAATCTGTCGGGCGACAATTTCAATGTCCGCCTCGACGATGACGCAGCGCAGCTGGTGAACACCGACGGCAACACCGCCAATCATTCGACGAGCGCGCCGCCCTATCAAAATCGCTTCCGCCCCGATGCCGCGCTGTCGGCGTTCAACGGCCAGAATGCGGCCGGAACCTGGCGTCTCGAAATCTGCGACCAATATCCCTCGGCGGACAACGGAAATTTCGTGCGCGCCGACCTTTATCTCACCAGCCTGCCCGCGAACCATGCCGACCTGTCGCTTGCCAAAACGGTCAGCAATGCGGCACCGGCGGCCGGCGCCAGCATCAATTATGTGCTCAGCGTCACCAACGCGGCCAGTTCGACGCTGACCGCGACGGGCGTGACCGTTCAGGACACGCTTCCCGCGGGCTTCACCTTCACCTCGGCATCGGGCTTTGGCAGCTATAACAGCGGCACCGGCGTCTGGAGCGTCGGCAGCGTCCCGCCGGGCGTGACACGCACGCTGACCATCAGCGGAACCGTTGCTGCGACCGCAGGCGCCAGCATTACCAACAATGCCGAGATCAGCGCCTCCTCCGCCTTCGATCCCGATTCGACCCCCGGCAATGGCGCGGCGGGCGAGGACGATAGCAGCAGCGCGACCTTCACCGTATCGGGTACGCGCGTCGCGGGGACGCCGCCGGCGCTTGTCTGCCCGGTCGGCACCACGACGCTCGACTGGGACGCGATCGGCTGGACCGCGGGCACGACGAGCGCCAGCGAACCGCTCACGGCGGTCGGCACCGTCAACATCGGCATGGCGCTCAGCGGCGGCGCCTTCCTCAGTAATGCGACCTATGGCGGTCAGTCGCCGACGCGGCAGAATGTCATCACCGGCGGACTGTCCCCGGCGCAGTTTTCGATCTTCCAGCTCGTCGATTTCACCAGCCAGTCGGGCAGCGTCACGACGACAATCAGCCTGCCGACCGCAGTGCCCGGCGCCCAGTTCCGTCTCTTCGACCTCGACCATGCCGCGGGGCAGTTCGCCGATCGCGTGACCGTCACCGGCAGCTATAACGGCGCGCCCGTCTCACCCGTGCTCACCAACGGCACCGCCAATTATGTGATCGGAAACAGCGCCTATGGCGACGCGCTGTCGGCCGATGCGAGCGACAATGGCAATGTCACCGTCACCTTCGCCGCTCCGGTCGACACGATTGTCATCGATTATGGCAGTCACGCGCTCGCCCCCGCTAATCCGGGGCAGCAGGGCATGGCGCTCCACGATATTGTCTTCTGCCGTCCGACGGCCAATCTCACGATCGCCAAGACAAGCAGCATCGTGAGCGATCCGGTGAATGGCACCGCCAATCCAAAGGCGATCCCCGGCGCAACGATGCGTTACTGCATCCTTGTCACCAACAATGGCAGCGGCACCGCGACCGGAATCGCCGTTGCCGACGCGCTGCCCGGCGGCACGACCTTCGTTTCAGGCTCGCTGCGCAGCGGAACGAGCTGCGCTGCGGCCGCGACGATCGAGGACGACAATGCCAGCGGCGGCGACGAAAGCGACCCTCACGGCGCCGCCTTCGCGGGCAATTCCGTGTCCGCAAGCACTGCCACGCTCCCGCCCGGCAGCGCGATGGCGATCGCTTTCACCGTCACGATCGACTGACCCGCAAGGCCCCGATTGCATTCTATACCGGATAGTCTAAATGCCGGGCATGAGCACGCGCACCGCTTCGGATCGCCACGATCCCGTCATCGAACATCGCGACCAGCTTGCGGCCCCCATGGCCGGCGGCGAAAAACCGAAAGAGCGTTGGCGGATCGGCACCGAGCATGAAAAATTCGTCTATCGCGTGAGCGATCACCGCGCGCCGTCCTATGACGAGCCCGGCGGTATCCACGATCTGTTGATGGCGCTCACGCGGTTCGGTTGGGAACCGGTGGTCGAGGGCGGCAAGGTCATTGCGCTGGCGGGCAGCGACGGCACCGTCAGCCTGGAGCCTGCAGGGCAGCTGGAACTGTCTGGCGCGCCGCTCGAAAATCTGCACCAGACCTGCGCCGAAACGGGCCGCCATCTGAAACAGGTGAAGGAAGTCGGCGCCGAGCTGGGCCTTGGCTTCCTCGGGCTCGGCATGTGGCCGGACAAGCCGCGCGACGAACTGCCGATCATGCCCAAGGGGCGGTACAAGATCATGCTCGACCATATGCCGCGCGTCGGCGGCCTCGGGCTCGACATGATGCTGCGCACCTGCACGATCCAGACCAACCTCGACTATGCGAGCGAGGCCGACATGGTGCAGAAATTCCGCGTCAGCCTCGCCCTCCAGCCGCTCGCGACCGCGCTGTTCGCTTCATCGCCCTTCACCGAGGGGCGGCCGAACGGCTATATGTCGTACCGCAGCCATATCTGGACCGACACCGATCCCGCGCGTACGGGCATGTTGCCCTTCGTGTTCGAGGACGGGTTCGGCTATGACCGCTATGTCGACTATATGCTCGACGTGCCGATGTATTTCGTCTTTCGCGATGGCCGCTATATCGACGCAGCCGGGCAGAGCTTCCGCGATTTCCTGAAGGGCGAGCTGCCCGCGCTTCCCGGCGAGCTGCCGCGCCTTTCCGACTGGACCGATCATCTCTCGACCGCCTTCCCCGAAGTCCGGCTCAAAAGCTTCCTCGAGATGCGCGGCGCCGACGGCGGCCCGTGGAACCGCATCTGCGCGCTGCCGGCGCTCTGGGTCGGCCTTCTCTACGACCAGGGCGCGCTCGATGCCGCGTGGGATCTGGTCAAGGGCTGGAGCATCGCCGAGCAGCAGGCGCTGCGCGATGCGGTGCCGAGCGAAGGGCTCGATGCACCCGCGCCGGGCGGCGGCACCGTGGGGCAATTGGCGCATCATGTGCTCGACATTGCAGCGGCGGGTCTTGCCGCGCGCGGCGAGGTCAATTCGATGGGCGATAATGAAGTCGGCTTCCTCGAACCGCTCCGTCGCATCGCCAAGAGCGGCAAGTCGCCTGCGCACGATCTGCTCGACCGTTACGAGGATGCGTGGGGCCATGATCTGTCGAAAATCTATGACGAACTGAGCTTTTGACGAGACTTCGCGATGGGGCGAAAGATGGCCATGACCGTCTTCGCTCATACTGAACGGCGCCCATGATCTGGTCGGCGCGGCGTGGCCCGCCATTCCAAAGGTCAGGAAAGGTCAGCCTTGTGCAGCCCCAATTCGCCGCGTCTGGCGGATAGAATGCGCGGCTGGGGGCCCGCATCCGCACGCGGGGCAGGAACCCTTATCCTTAGATTGAAAGAACCACGACGAAGGCTGGCACAGCCGGGTGATGTAGGAAAGGGTTTTTGCGCAGCGGACGTCGGCTTTGGGGTGGGAAGCGGACATCTTCAGGTCCGTCATCCCGGCGAAGGCCGGGATCTCACCCTAACGATTTGCCGCACCGGCGAGATCCCGGCCTGCGCCGGGATGACGATAGAGTTGAGGGCGGCTTTCGGTCGAAAGCGGACCTCGAATCCGCCTTGAAAGTGCAGCAATTGCGCAACACTGCTGACACGAACATTCGCGGCGCGGCGCTCGGGCGTTGACCGTCGGCCTCGCGCGCGGCAACGGCGGCGGATATTCTCTACCCGCCAGCTTCACTTTCAAAAAGGACAGGTCATGCGCCATCTTCCTTCCGCCCTTGCCATGAGCTTTGCTCTCGCCGCAGCCGCTGCGGCCGTCCCCGCCGCCGCGCAGGAGGCACCGGTCGCCCCCGCCGCCGGATCGGACAGCGGCCTTGGCGACATCGTCGTCACCGCGCAGCGCCGCGAAGAAAGCCTGCAGGATGTGCCGGTCTCGGTCAGCGTGCTGTCGGGCGATACGCTCGGCGCGATCACCTCGACCGGGTCCGACATCCGCGCGCTCGCGGGCCGCGTCCCCAGCCTCAACATCGAAAGCTCCTACGGCCGCTCCTTCCCGCGCTTTTATATCCGCGGTCTCGGCAATACCGACTTCGACCTCAACGCCTCGCAGCCGGTCAGCCTCGTCTATGACGAGGTCGTGCTCGAAAACCCGATCCTCAAGGGCTTCCCGATCTTCGACCTCGACCGCGTCGAGGTGCTGCGCGGGCCGCAGGGGACGCTCTTCGGCCGCAATACGCCCGCGGGCATCGTCAAGTTCGACACCGTCAAGCCCGGCAAGACGGGCGGCTATGCGCGCGCCAGCTATGGCCGCTATGGCACCCGTCAGGTCGAGGTCGCGGCGGGCGCCGCCGACGACAGCGGCTTTTCGGTGCGCCTCTCGGGCCTGTATCAGCATCGCGACAATTGGGTCGACAATATCGCGACGAGCAAGTCCAAGGATCTTGGCGGCTATGACGACATCGCCGCGCGGCTCCAGCTCCAGTATGAAAGCGGCCCCTTCACCGGCCGCGTGACCGGGCAGGTCCGCGTCTATGACGGTTCGGCGATCATCTTCCGCGCCAACACGCAGGTGCCCGGCAGCAACAGCCTCGTCGGTCTTGGCGGCGCGGGCACCGAATTCGAGCGCGACAAGGTGTGGCAGGACGGAATCAATTTCCAGAAGCTCAACACCTATAATGCCGCGCTGAATCTCGAATATGATTTCGGCGCGGTGACCGCTTATTCGATCACCTCTTACTGGAATGGCAATTTCAAGAGCCGCGGCGACATCGACGGTGGTTTCGGCGCGGTGTTCCTGCCCGAATCGGGGCCGGGGCTGATCCCCTTTCAGGCGCAGAGCCAGGATAATGTGCCCAGCCTCGACCAGTTCACGCAGGAGATCCGCATCGCCTCGAACAACAGCGGCGGGCTTGGCTACCAGTTCGGCGCCTTCTATTTCGATGAAGGGCTCGACATCACCAGTTTCGAATTCGGCAGCCCGACCGCCGCGACCCCCTCGGCAATCGCGGTGCAGCGGCAGGACAGCGAAGCTTACGGCATCTTCGGCTCGGTCAACTATGCGTTCGAGGGCGGGCTGACCTTGCAGGCCGGCGCGCGCTACAACCACGACACGCGCGACTTCGTCGCCGCGCGCCCCGTTGAAACGCGCCCCGATTTCGTCGTCAACCCGAACACGCCGGTCCCGCCGCAGGCGGCGCGCGTCAAGGGCAAGCTGCTGACGTGGGATGCCAGCGCGACCTATGAAGCGTCGGACGCCGTCACCCTCTATGCCCGCGTCGCGCGCGGCTATCGTGCGCCGTCGGTGCAGGGCCGCCTCACCTTCTCGCGCGTGATTTCGACCGCCGACCAGGAAGAGACGATGTCATATGAGGCGGGGATCAAGACCGCCTTCCTGAACGACCGCGTGCGCTTCAACCTTACGGGCTATTATTTCGATACCAAGGATCTTCAACTGACCGCGGTGGGCGGCACGGCGAATGTCGCCAGCCTGCTCAACGTCGATGCCAAGGGTCATGGGATCGAGGCCGAGTTGCAGGCGGCGCCCGCGCGCGGGCTGACCTTCAGCGTCGGCGGCGCGTGGAACGTCGCCGAAATCGACGACGCCAATGCCTTTGTCGCCGGCTGCGGCTCGGCGACGCCATGCACCGTGCTCGATCCGCAGCGTCCGGGCAGCCCCGGCATCTTCTCGATCGACGGCAACCAGTTGCCGCAATCGCCGAAGTGGACGCTCAACGCGACCGCGGGCTATGAAATTCCCGTCGGCGACGGCGCCATCTATGCCTTCACCGACTGGTATTACCGGTCGAAGGTGCAGTTCTTCCTCTATCGCTCGGTCGAGTTTTCGGACGACAAGCTGGTCGAGGGCGGGCTGCGCGTCGGCTACCGCACCGACCGGTTCGACATCGCCGCCTTCGTGCGCAACATCACCAATGATGAATCGCCGACCGGCGGCATCGATTTCAACAATCTGACGAGCTACGTCAACGAACCCCGCATCTGGGGCGTCGAGGCGGGCGTGAAGTTCTGACAAGGATACCGGCCCGCGCGGTTCCAACGCCGCGCGGGCCGCAATTTGCGTCGCGATCTTTCCATGTTATCATGGGCTTGCAATCCAGCCAATTTGGGGAGTCGATGATGATCCGTTTGACCGCCAGCCTGACCGCGCTTGCCTTGCTTTCCACCGCCGCCGCCGCACAGGGCATCAGCGTCAATTCGGCCGCCAGCATCGGCTCGGGTGCGTTGAAAGAACATCTGGGGGCGTTCCCCGGCGTGCCCGACAACAGCCCCAAGGCCGTCCTCGACCGACTCAACCGGCTTTGCGTCAGCGATCGGCCTTCCGACCAGAAGCGCTGCGAAAAGGCGTGGCGCATGATCAATCAGGCGCATGCCGAACTGCAAGCGCGCCGCGCGGCCGAAACCGCTGCAGGCGACGGTATCACCAACTAGCGCGAACGAACGCTAGGCGACCGGGCCGACCGCCGGATCGGGTTCGAGGCGGACGAGCGGGGCTTCCCGCCCCGTCAGCCTCGCCAGCAGGCGCGGCAGCGGCGCATGCGCCTGGGCCCAGTTCCAATAGGCGACATAGGCGGGATCGCCGAGCAGGTGCTTTTCCTCGGTCTTGGCGCGCCAGTAATAGATGCCGCTGACAAGGCCGAGCAGCACGACGTTGCGCGCGCCTTCGACCCAGCCGCCCGCGGTGACGAGGAAAGGCAGCGAACCGATCCACCACGTCAGATTCTTGGCGACATAGGCGGGGTGCCGGGTCAGCGCATAGGGGCCGTGGGTGATGATGCCGCGATGCGTCAGATTGGAAAAGCGAATGCCGAACGCCATCGTCGCCCAGCTGTAGACCGCGGTGAGCAGCACCAGCGCGATACCCCAGATGATCAGCAAAGCGTCGTGTCCCGCAAGCCAATGGCCCCAGTCGGCGCCGTATAATTGATAATCGAGCGGCCCCCCGCTCATCAGAATGAAGGGCGGATAGCAGACGAGCGCCGCGACCCACGCCATGCCATAGGGATTGGCGGTGCGAATATGCGCGTCGAGCGGCTTCAAGGTCAGGATATAGCCGACCGTCGCGATATGGACATCGACCAGATAGAGAAGATTGATCGTCCAGATGGCCGTCGCATAAGGATTGGCGAACAGCTCGTGCATCGGCACGGAAACGAGCGCCGAAAAATTGCCCGGCACGATCGACAGCATGAAGGCGGTGAAGAACCCTTTCACCGCCCAGGCGCGCAGATGATGCCCGATCGCCCGGCCATCGACGGGCTGGCCGGGCGCAATCAGCCAGCGGCCGAATTGCCAGCAACCGTCGCGCGGCTCGACCATGCGGCGGTCGAGCCACAGCATATAGGGCGCCGACACCAGTAGCAGCCACGGCGCCACGCGCTCGAGCAGGTTCATCGAAAAGGCATAATTGCCCTGCCAATAATAGCGCATCGCCCAATAGATCAGCGCGATCAGCGCCCAGGTCGCCCATAGCCCGGCGAGCTTGGTCAGGCTGATGTCGAGCGTCTCGCGCCACGGACGCCGCATCGACCAGTCGATCCCGGTCGACGGATTGCGGTGCACCTTGTCGACGAAAACCGACCAAAGCACCATCGGAACGCCGCACGCGAGGACGCTCGCGATCGCAGAATTGGGGCCGCTCAGCGGTCCGCGGTCGCCCCAGTCGATCCCCGCCCACGCCGCGAGGTGAGGGGCGAAGCGCGCCAGCAGCAGATAGGAAAAGAGGCCGGCCAGCCCGACCAGCCCGACCCCCGCGCTGACTGCCGAGCCCGGTCGCGCGGACGCCGCCGCGGCGGGTGCGCTCACCGATTCGGCGGCACTGGATCGAACGGATTCGGCCATGATGTTCACGGGCTTATCCCTAGCCAAAATTGGTAAGCAAGCCGTCAATATAATTTGCCGATTCGCGCGCGATTTCCTGCCATATTGGTAGCGTTCCCATGTGTTGACACCGTTCACCGCGCATTGATTTCGATTCAACCCGACTCGGGGCGCAAAGATTCGCTTGCCTGGGTCCCCCCTGTTAAAGCGCGCTCCCAACGGGGCGGAGGGCTCCAATAACAACAAGATGGGGTCGCCACTTGTCTTCGAAAGCTACGGGCCTGCGCAATTTGCGCCAGCGTATTTCTGCGCTGTTTCAGGACCATGAAATCTTCGTTCGCACGCACGGCCATGTCCGGTTCCTGCGTGTCAGCGCCCTCTGGCAAAAACGTGTCGCGCTGATCGCCTCGCTGGTCCTGCTCGCATGGGCCGGCGCGACGCTTGCCGTGCTTGTCAATCAACTGCTCACTGCCGACGAACGTGCGGCGGTCGCGCAGCAGAAGGCGGCTGCGGCGGCATCGGAAGCGCGCATCGCCAAATATCGCAACCGCGTCGCCGAAACCGCCGCCGATCTGGAGGAGCGCCAGGCGTTGCTCGAAAGCGTCGCCGAAACCCATTTCGGAATCGACCCGGCGGATGCGCCGGACGCCGCCGCGACCCCGAACGCGGCTGCCGTCGTTCCTGCCGAACCCGTCAAAACCAGCGCGATCGATCCCGACCTGCCGCCCGAAGCGCAGATCCTGGCGAAACTTGCAGCCCGGCAGGAGGCTTTTGCGGCGCGCCTGCTGGGGGCCGTGAGGGGGCGGGTGGCCAAGGCCGAAACCGCGGTTGCGGCGCTTGGCCTGAACCCCGATGCGCTTGTCCGCAATGCCGCGGCCGGACGCGGTGGTCCCTTCATTCCCTATCGCGGCCGCGCGGGTCAGGCGAAGGCGCTCGGCGCCAGCTTCGCGGCGCTCGACGGCGCGCTGTTCCGCATGGAAGTGCTCGAACGCACGCTCGTTGCGGTCCCCTCGGGCAACCCCGCCGATGTGCTGATGATGTCGTCGGGCTTCGGCTATCGCCGCGACCCTTTCACGGGTGCGGGCGCGATGCACGCCGGCGTCGATTTTCGTGGCCCGGTCGGCACGCCGATCCTGGCCGCCGCACCGGGGCGCGTCAGCTTTGTCGGCGTCAAATCGGGCTATGGCAAAGTCGTGGAGATCGACCATGGCCAGGGCATTATGACCCGCTACGCGCACTTGTCGGGATTCGCGTCCAAGGTCGGGGCGCAGGTCACCGCCGGGCAGCAGATCGCCAAAATGGGTTCGACCGGCCGATCGACCGGCAGCCACCTGCATTTCGAAGTCCGTTTAAACGGCGTCGCGGTCAACCCGCGCCGCTTCCTGGAGGCCAAAGCCGATGTTCTCGAAGTCAAAAACGACGCCCGACAGCGAGTCGGTTCCGTCGCTGCCGCCCGCGGCGGCCGCTAAGATGGCGACGGGCGCGCGCCATACGACCTTTTCGATCCTGGGATCGGACGTCGTCGTCACCGGCAATGTTTCGGCGAGCGTCGATCTGCACGTCGACGGGAAGATCGAGGGCGACCTCAAATGCGCCAACCTCGTTCAAGGCGAGGCGAGCGAGATCAAGGGCGCGGTGATCGCCGAGACGGCGAAGATCGCCGGTCTGCTCGACGGATCGATCGAGGCGAAGACGCTGATCGTCCACGCGACCGCGCGGATCACCGGCGACGTGACCTATGAAACGATCACGATCGAAAATGGCGGCAAGGTCGACGGCAAATTGTCGCATCGCCGTCATGGGGCGATGGCGGCCAAGGCTCCTCCGCCGCTCGAGGTGGTCGAAAACCGGTCCGCCACGCTCTGACCCTTCGCGCCGGGTCGGCGCTATTTCAACAGGGCGATCTCGCGATCGGGGGCATTGGACGGCCCGTCGCGATGCCGCTGGATCGCAACCCGGTTCCGGCCGCCGCGCTTGGCGTCGTAAAGCGCCTCGTCGGCGATGCGATAGAGCTGTTTGAAATCGCAGGCCGGATGCACCTCGGCGACCCCGACACTCGCCGTGATCGCGCGGTCGCCGACAATCGCGCTCTGGTCGCAGGCAGCGATACCGCGCCGGACGCTCTCGGCAAAGCGGCTGAGGATGATGCCGTCCATCCCGATCGTCAGCAGCCCGAACTCTTCGCCGCCCATCCGCGCGACGGTGCACATCGGCCCTTCCCAACGCTCGATTCGCTGCCCGATCGTACACAGAACCGCGTCGCCCGCCTCGTGCCCATAGATGTCATTGACCGACTTGAACCGGTCGATGTCGACCAGCAGCAGCGCGGCCGGCAGATTGTCGGCGCGGGCGCGGTCGAGCAGCGGCGTTATGCTGTCGATGAAGCCGCGGCGATTGGGCAGGCCGGTCAGCGGATCGCGCCGTGCGAGCGCCTGCGCGCGCGCCTCGCCATCGCGCGCATGGTCGCGCTCGACCCGCAACTGCGCCAGTCGGCGGGTCGCCGCCGCCGCGAGCCAGAGCGCCTGCCAGGTCGCGGCGACCAGCATCAGAAGCTGCGATCCGCCACCCCAAAGCCCGGCGTCGACATCGATGACCTGGACGAGCGCCAGCACGGCCATCGGCATGCCCCATGCGCCCAGAAAATCGCGTGCCTCGACCGATCCGCGACGCCAGGCGAGCCCGAGATAGAGGGCAACAACAAGCAGGTCGGCCAGAATCGCCGCGCCCAGCAGGTCGGCAAACAGGCCAAGATCGCCGCTGCGCATCAGCGCCAGCGGAATGCCCGCGACCCCGACGCCCGAACCGAGCAGCAGCGCGGCCACCCCCAGCCCGCGAGCGCCCCGCGCGCGATCGACCGCCGTTACGGCGCTCGCAGTCGCGGTGGCAACGGCAAGACAGGCCAGAAATGTGCATATCTGCGCCGTCACGACGCCGGCCAGTCCCGGCACGAACATGAGATGCGCCTGCGACCAGAGCGCACCCCACAGCAGCATGGTCCCCGACCACGCCGCCTGCCACGCGAGATATTGGCGGCGCACCGCTATCGCGAGCGACAGGCTGTAAATGCCGCTCACCAGCAGCAGCATCAGCGCGGCGCCCGTCGCCGCCGCCATCCCGGCCGCCTGCTTTCCCGCCTCCTCGACGGAGAGGAGGCGCGCGCGGAGGAAACGGTGCCCGGCGAGGCCGTCCAAGCGCAGCGTGACAGCCACCACGGGACTGTGGTGATCGGAGGCCTCGAACACTATCTGTCCCCCGGCGCGCCAGTGCGGTCCGAAATCGCCGGCATGGACGCGTTGCCAATGCGTCGTCCCGTCTGTGTGCGAAAAGCCGACGGCAAGGCGGTCGAAACGCGAATTGTGAAGCATGAGCGCCAATCGGCCTTGCGGCGCCTTGGGATCGAGCGTGGTGCGCAGCCACAGGCTTCGCCGCTGATAATCGTGCGGCGGTCCGGCGCAGGAAAAGTGCAGGCGGGGCAGCGCGGCATCGCTCAGCGACGTGGCGCTGACCGCGTGGCAGAAGTCGCGGTCGACATCGAGCGCGCGCGCCGTCGCCGGTGCCGGCAGCACCGCCGCGAGCAGGAACAGCAGCCCAAGCCAGAGCCGACCGCCCGGCGTCACCAGAAGAGAGCCTCCCGCAGTCATCGCTGCGCTATCCCATCAAATCGTTGGGAAATCTTTACCATGCGGCATGGCGCATCCCGCCGACATGCTCGTCGGGAACGGCGGCGAAGAGGAAGGGCCGGGCCGCGCCATTCGATGATCGTCGTGTCGAAGTCGATTGCGTCCATCGGCGAGCCCTCAATTCCGCGGCGGCGGGCGGCGATAGCTCAGCGCCTCGGCGATATGGATGCGCCCGACCGTTTCGACCCCGGCAAGGTCGGCGATCGTCCGCGCCACGCGCAAGATCCGCGTATAGCCGCGCGCCGACAGTCGCATCGCCTCGGCCGCTTGCGCCAGTAGCCCCCGCCCCGCTTCGTCGGGGGTCGCGACCCTTTCGAGCAGGTCGCCGTCGATTTCGGCATTGGTGCGGGCCTTGTGTTCCGCATAACGGGCCGTCTGCGCATCGCGCGCCGCGGCGACGCGCGCCGCGACCTCGGCGCTGCCTTCGGCGGGCGGCGGCAGGACGAGGTCGGCGGCGCTCACCGCCTGCACCTCGACGTGCAGGTCGATGCGGTCGAGCAAAGGCCCCGACAGCTTCGCCTGATAATCGGCGGCGCAGCGCGGCGCGCGGCTGCATGCAAGCGCCGGATCGCCAAGGTGGCCGCAGCGGCACGGGTTCATCGCCGCGACCAGCTGAACGCGCGCGGGGAAGGTGACATGCGCGTTGGCGCGCGCGACGCTGACTTCGCCCGTTTCGAGCGGCTGGCGGAGCGAATCGAGTACGCCGCGTTGAAACTCGGGCAGTTCGTCGAGAAACAGCACGCCCAGATGCGCGAGGCTGACCTCGCCCGGCCGCACGCGCAGCCCCCCGCCGACGAGCGCAGGCATCGACGCCGAATGGTGGGGGCTGCGAAACGGGCGGGCGCGGACGAGGCGCCCGCCCTCAAGCAGTCCCGCGACCGACGCGATCATCGACACTTCGAGCGCCTCGGCAGGTGTCAGTTCGGGCAATATGCCCGGCAAGCAGGCCGCCATCAGCGATTTGCCTGCCCCTGGCGGTCCCGACATAAGCAAATTGTGCCCGCCCGCCGCCGCGATTTCCAGCGCGCGCTTGGCCGTTTCCTGCCCCTTGACCTGCGACAGATCGGCGGCGCGCACCGGGGTTGCGATCTCGCCCGGCTCCGGCGGCGGCAGCAGCGCGTGGCGCTTGAAATGGTTGAGCAGCGACAACAGGTCGGGCGCGCCGATCACTTCGACATTGCCCGCCCACGCGGCCTCGGGCCCCTGCGCGGCGGGGCAGATGAGGCCCCGTTCGATGCTGCCCGCATGGATCGCGGCGAGCAGCACGCCCGGCGACGCGGCGACGCGGCCGTCGAGCCCGAGCTCGCCGACGACCACGTAAGAGGCGAGCGTCTCGGCATCGATCACCCCCATGGCGCCCAGCAGCGCGAGCGCGATCGGCAGATCGTAGTGCGACCCTTCCTTGGGCAGGTCGGCGGGCGACAGGTTGACCGTGATGACCTTGGGCGGGAGCGACAGGCCGATCGCAGCGATCGCGGCGCGGACGCGCTCGCGGCTTTCGCCGACCGCCTTGTCGGGCAGGCCGACGACGACGAAACGCGGGACGCCCGGCGTGATCTGGCACTGCACCTCGACCCCGCGGGCCTCGATGCCGAGATAGGCGGCAGTTGAGACGATTGCGACCATGGCTCCCCCGGAACAGCACGATGTGCCCCCTTTGTTCCGACATCTTCTTTAAGCGAAGCGGCGGGAAGGTCGAGTCTTTTTCGGGCGGTTGGCGAACCGATGTCGCGGCGAAGGCGGCGTGGCGCGGAGCGGCAGGCGCGTTGCTGATTTGACAACATACCAACCAGTCGGTATGTAGATTCGCATGACGACGAATCAGCCGCCCTCGACTTCTCCCGCGCTCCCCGACGCCGCCGCCCGCACCGTCCCCCAGGCGGGCGGCGGCACCCCGCGCGGGCGGGCGCCGCGCGGTGCGGCGCGCAGCGCGCTGATCGCCGCGGCGCATCAGCTGGTGCGCAAGCAGGGTTATGCGGCAACGACCGTCGATCAGATATGCGCCGCCGCGGGCGTGACGAAGGGCGCCTTTTTCCACCATTTCGCATCGAAGGAGGCGCTGGCGGTCGCCGCCGCCGAGGGCTGGACCGACCGCGCGCGGCCGCTGTTCGAGCTGCCGCCCTATACAAGGCTCGACGATCCGCTCGATCGCCTGCTCGGCCATATCGATTTCCGCCTGTCGATGCTTGAGGGCCCGACCGAGGATTATACCTGCTTCGTCGGCACGATGGTGCAGGAGGCCTATGCGACGAGCGACGCGATCCGCGAAGCGTGCGCGGCCAGTCTCAATGCCTATTGCGAAGCGCTCGTCCCCGACATCGAGGCGGCGTTCGCGCGCCACGGCGCGCCCGACGGCATCAGCGCCATCGGCCTCGCGCGTCACGTCCAGGCGGTGCTGCAAGGATCGTTCATCCTCGCCAAATCGGCGAACGACCCGGCAATCGCACGCGAAAGCGTCACCCATCTGAAGCGCTATGTCGCCATGCTGTTTGCACCGCGCGGCGCGCCATGACCCCGAAGGTAATTGCCCCCGCGCGCGGCACGCGCTGACTGACACCCCCGAAGGAGAAAGACGATGCCCCAGATGATTTTCGTGAACCTGCCGGTCACCGACCTCGACCGCTCGAAGGCCTTTTACGAAGCGGTCGGCGCGGTGAACAACCCCGCCTTCACCGACGATACCGCTGCGTGCATGGTCGTCGAGGAAGGATCGATCCACGTCATGCTGCTCAGCCATGAAAAATGGGCGAGCTTCACCTCGAAGGCGATCCCCGACGCGCACACCCACGCGCAGGTCCTGCTCTGCGTGTCGGCGGACAGCCGCGACGATGTCGATGGGCAGGTCGAGAAGGCGGTCAAGGCGGGCGGCAAGGCCGACCCGACCCCGACGCAGGATTTCGGCTTCATGTACGGCCGCAGCTTCGAAGATCCCGACGGCCATATCTGGGAAGTGATGTGGATGGACCCCGCCGCGATTCCCACCGGCGACCCCGCCGAAGTCGCCGCCTGACCCGAACCCGGACGAGGAGGAAGAGGATGACCGATATGATTCCCACGGGCCAGGTGATCGCCGGCCGCGTTTTGAGCGGCCTTGTGATCCTCTTCCTGCTCTTCGACGCCGGGCTGAAGCTGGTGTCGCCCGAGACCGCGATCAAATACAGCCCGCCGAACCTCGGCTGGCCGCTCGAAGTCGGGACAATGTACCTGCTCGCGATTCTGCTGCTGGTTCCGACCTTGCTGTACATCTGGCCGCGGACCGCGATCCTCGGCGCGATCCTGATCACCGCCTATCTCGGCGGCGCGATCGCGACGCAGGTTCGCGTCGGCAACCCGCTGTTCAGCCACAGCCTGTTCGGCGTCTACCTGGGGCTGATGTTGTGGGGCGGCCTCTGGCTGCGCGATCCCCGCCTGCGCGCCCTTATCCCGCTGCGGGCAGGAGCAGGCGCATGAGCTTCCAAGCCTATCTCGACAATATCCAGACCAAAACGGGCCAATCGCCCGATGCGCTCGCTGCGCAGGCGGTCCAGAAAGGCCTTGCCGACGACAAGGGGCTCGCCCCCGGTGTCAAGGCGGGCGCGGTGATCGACTGGCTGAAGGCCGATTATGGCCTGGGGCATGGCCACGCCATGTCGATCGTCGCCTGGATCAAAGGCAAACGCAGTTAACCTCCGTCCTTAGAACAAGAGGATCGTTCGATGATGACCCATTCTCCCCTTTCCGCATTGGCCGTGGGCGTCGCCTTCGCCAAAATCATCGCGGCGCTGGCCTTCGCCGCGGTACCACAGGCCGCGTCCGCCGAAGCGCCCGCCGCTGCCGCGGCGTCTGCCAACGCGTCCGCGCATGGCCATGTGGAGGTTGCCGGTGCGGCCATCCATTACCAGCTTTATGGCGACCCCAAGGTCGGCGGTACCCCGCTGCTCGTCCTGCACGGCGCCTTTATGAATGCCGATGCGATGAAGCCGCTGATCACCCCGTTCGCCGGGTCGCGCCCCGTGATCGCGATCGACGCGCGCGGCCACGGCCGATCGGGCGGGGTCGACGGCCCGCTGAGCTATGACCGTATGGCCGACGATGCCGCCGCGGTGCTCGATAAGCTGGGCGTCGAAAAGGCCGATGTGCTCGGCTATTCGATGGGTGGTTCGACCGCGGTGGCGCTCGCGATCAAGCATCCGGGCAGGGTGGGCAAGCAGGTGATCCTGTCGGCGACCTCGCGGCTCGACGGCTGGTATCCCGAAGTGCTCGCCGGTATCGCCCATCTGACCCCCGACGTCTTTGCCGGGAGCCCGATCGACAGCGAATATAAGCGCCTGTCGCCCGCGCCCGAAAAATTCCCGGTGCTGGTCGAAAATATCAAGGCGCTCGACGCGACGCCCTTCGGCTGGTCGGACGCCGCGATCCGCGCGATCCCGGGCAAGACAATGGTGATCATCGGCGACGCCGACGGGGTCACGCTCGACCATGCGATCGCGCTGTTCAAGCTGCGCGGCGGCGGCGACGTCGCGGCGGCGACGCAGGGTTTCCTGACCGAATCGCCGAGAGCACGGCTCGCGATCCTGCCCGCGACCTCGCACATCGGGATCATGGCCGAAACGCCCGCGATCGCCGCGATGGTCGTACCCTTCCTCGACGACAAGGCGCCGCCGCCGCCGTCTTTTTGATCCTTCAAAAGCGAAGCGAGAGGACTTCCCCCATGCCGATCAATCCCGACAGCCGCCTCGAGCTGACCGCGTTCGACTGGGTGCCCGATTTCGCGCGCGGCTTTGTCCGCGACCTGCGCCCGCGCTGGGCGTGCGAGGAAATGGGGCTCGATTATGCCGAACATCTGATCAGCGCGGTCAATCGTCCCGCCGATCATTTTCTCTTCCAGCCGTGGGGACAGGTCCCCGTGCTCAACGATGGCGGTATCCGCCTGTTCGAGAGCGGCGCGATCCTGCTTCATCTTGCCGAAAAGGACGAACGGCTGATGCCGCGCGATGCGCAAGGCCGCGCCAACACGCTCGCCTGGCTGTTCGCGGCCTATAACAGCGTCGAGCCGATGCTGTTCGAACTCGGCAATGTCGATATTTTCGCCAAGGACGAGGAGTGGGCGAAGCTCCGCCGTCCCGGCCTGATCGACTTCATCCGCGGACGGCTTGGCCGCCTGAACGACGCGATGGGCGATAAAGACTATCTGACGGGCGCGTTCAGCGTTGCCGACATCGCGATGGCGACGGTGCTGCGCGAAGCGGTCGAGGCAGGGCTGGTCGCCGAACAGCCGCGGCTCGCCGCCTATCTCGACCGATGCCTTGCACGGCCCGCCTTCCAGCGGGCGCTCGACGCGCAGCTTGCCGCGTTCGGCGAAGAGGCGGGCCCGCCCGCCTGAAAATAGCCTACCCCCCGAAGGAGAGAAACGATGACTTATGTGGAAGGATTTGTGGTCGCGGTGCCGACCGCCAACAGGGACGCCTATCGCCAGCACGCTGCCGACGCGGCGCCGCTGTTCAGGGAATTCGGGGCAACGCGCATGGTCGAGGCGTGGGGCGACGACGTGCCCGACGGCAAGGTCAATGATTTCAAGGGCGCGGTGCAGGCCAAACCCGACGAAACCGTCGTGTTCAGCTGGTTCGAATATCCCGACCGGGCGACGCGCGACGCGGCGAACGAAAAGATCATGTCCGATCCCCGGATGAAGGAAATGGGCGCCACCATGCCGTTCGACGGCAAGCGGATGCTGGTCGGCGGTTTCGCGTCGATCCTCGACGATCGCGGCACCGGTGCGATGGGATATGTCGATGGCTTTGTTGCCCCCGTGCCCGATGCCAACAAGGAACGCTATCGCGCGTTGGCGAAAATGGCGTCGGATGTTTTCATCGAGCATGGCGCCACGCGCGTCGTCGAAAATTGGGGTGACGATGTGCCCGACGGCGAGGTCACGGACTATGCCCGCGCGGCGCATAAAAAGGATGGCGAGACGGTCGTGTTCAGCTGGGTCGAATGGCCGAGCAAGGACGCGCGTGACCGCGGTTGGGAAAAAGTGATGGCCGACGAACGGATGAACCCCGGCCCCGAAGAGGAGCGTCCCTTTGACGCCAAGCGCATGATTTACGGCGGCTTCGCTCCCATCGTCGAGGCGTAACATTCGGCTCCTCCCTGTCGCGTAGCGATGGGGAGGTGGCAGCGCGAAGCGCTGACGGAGGGGCAAGGACGCGACGTCGCGGCCCCTCCACCATTCGCTTTGCGAACGGTCCCCCTCCCCATGGCTTCGCCACAGGGAGGATTGGAAAGGAAGGCCCGGAAAATGATGAGACTTTATGGCACTCCCCCCACCCGCGCGCTGCGCGCCATATGGCTGCTCAATGAACTGGACCTGCCGCACGAGATCGTCCCGATCGACCTCGGCGCGGGCGAGCAACGGACGCCCCAGTTTCTCGCCCTCAACCCCGCGGCGAAATTGCCGGTGCTGGTCGACGGCGATACCGTCATCAGCGAGTCTGCGGCGATCCAGCTTTACCTGGCCGACAAATATGGCGATCGCTTCGTGGGCGGCCGCCTGATCCCCGACACGCCCGAGGATCGCGGCCGGATGTATCACTGGCTGTTCTTCCTGATGACCGAGATCGAAGCGCCGCTGTGGCGCATCGCGCTGCACAATTTCATTTATGCCCCCGAAGAGCAGTCGCCCGCCGAGGTGGTGCTGGCAAGGCGTGACGCCGCGCGCATGATCGCGGTGCTCGAACAGCATATGCAGGGGCGCGATCATCTGGTCGGCGAGGGGCTGACGGTGGCCGATTTCAACGCCGCCTTCACGCTCGACTGGGCGCGCGAGGAAGCCTTGCTGGACGATGCGCCCGCGCTTCGCGCCTGGCTCGCCGCGATGTACGCGCGCCCCAAGGCGCCGGTGACGATCGCGGAGGGTTTCGCGGCGCTGCAAGCCTCTGCCACCCCCTCTGAACCCGCTGAAGCAAGGAACTGACGATGACCAATCCCCACGGCAGCTTTATCTGGTACGAACTGATGACGAGCGATCCCGATGGCGCGGCGCGGTTTTACGGCGCCGTCGTCGGCTGGACGGTGGCGGCGCATGGCGACGCGGGCGCCCCCGGCGGGGTCGATTATCGGCTGATCGGCCGCTCAGACGGCGGCCATGCGGGCGGCGTGCTGGCGCTGGATGCCGACATGATCGCGGGGGGAGCGCGGCCGGGCTGGCTCGGCTATCTCTATACCCCCGACGTCGATGGCGCGATCGCGGCGATCACCGCCGACGGCGGAACGGTGCACATGTCGGCAAGCGACCTGCCCGTCGGGCGCATCGCGATGCTCGCCGATCCGCAGGGCGCGCCCTTTTACGTGATGAACCCGATCCCGCCCGAAGGCGCGGGAGACGCGCCTGCCGATGTTTTTTCGACAACCGAGGCGCAGCATGTCCGCTGGAACGAGCTTGCGACAAGCGACCCCGACGCCGCGATCGGCTTTTATCAAAAGCATTTCGGCTGGGGGCAGGAGGGCGCGATGGATATGGGCGCGCTCGGCCAATATCGCTTCCTGCAGCACGGCGGCGCGATGATCGGTGCGGTGATGCCGCTGATGGAAGGCTATCCGGTGCCGGCGTGGACCTTCTATATCGGCGTCGACGACATCGACCGCGCCGTCGCCGCGGTTACGGCGAACGGCGGCCGGGTGGCGAGCGGCCCCCACGAGATTCCCGGCGGCGAGTTTTCGGCGAACGGCGTTGACCCGCAGGGTGCGGCTTTCGGCCTCGTCGGCCCGCGCAAAGGCTGATTTCAACGAATCCCCCCAAGAAGAACCAAGGAGAGAGACGATGGCAAGGCCCCCCCTGACGATGTGCCTCTGGTACGAAGGCGACGCCGAGGAAGCGGCGAATTTTTACGCGAAAACCTTTGCCGACAGCCATGTCGACGCGGTTCACCTGGCGCCGGGCGACTCGCCCGGCGGCAAGGAAGGCGATGTGCTGACGGTCGAGTTCACGCTGCTCGGCACCCCATGCCTCGGCCTCAACGGCCCGCCGATCTTCAAGCATAGCGAGGCCTTTTCGTTCGTCGTCCACACCGACACGCAGGAAGAAACCGACCGGCTGTGGAATGCGATCACCGGCAATGGCGGCCAGGAAAGCGTGTGCGGATGGTGCAAGGACAAATGGGGCGTAAGCTGGCAGATCACCCCGCGCGTCCTGCTCGACGCGACGACGGGCAGCGACAAGGCAGCGGCGAAGCGCGCGTTTGACGCGATGATGACGATGAAAAAGATCGACATTGCCGCGATTGAGGCGGCAATCCGGGGGGACGCGGCGTAACGCTGCGCTTGCGCTCCGGCTGCTCTGCGGGCGCGCCAGACCGCGGCGCGTCCCGAAACGGGGTTAATGGCGCGCTGACAACGCCTGTTTGCCGGTTGATCATCGCGCCCGCGCGAAGGCGGCGGCATGGGTTTGCCGATCCCCTTCTTTCGCACACTGATCGCCGCCGCGCTGGCAGCGGTGCTGGCCTTTGCGCCGGCGCAGGCGCAGCAGGTGATGACGATCACGACGACGATAAGCTGGACCTATGACGATGCAGGCGATGACGGGGGCCGCTATATCGACGAGGACGCCGCGCTGCTGGGTGACGAGACGCTGGCCGAGGATGCCGACTTCGCCGCCTCGCGGCGTTATGCGCCCGCTCCGGCGCTCGCCACGCTCGGTCATGCTCGGGCGAAATATGGTCCTTTTTCGGTGATCGATGGCGCGACGGTGCGCATGGCGGGCGACGTCACCTCGGCGACGCCGCGCCAGTTCGCGGCGATGCTCGCCGCGCATCCGGGGCTGAAGCGGATCGAGATGATCGATTGCCCCGGCAGCCTTGACGAAGAGGCCAATCTGATTCTGGCGCGCGCGATCCGCCGCGCCGGCATGGAAACGGTGGTCCCCGCAGGCGGGTCGATCCGGTCGGGCGCGGTCGAGCTGTGGCTCGCGGGCTTAACTCGCCGCGCGGCGCCCGACGCCGAATTCGGTGTGCACAGCTGGGCCGACGAATATGGCCGCGAAGCGAACGACTATCCCGCAAACGACCCGGTCCACGCCGAATATCTGGGGCTTTACCGCGAGATGGGCATGGACGCGGCCAAGGCGCGCGCCTTTTACGCGATGACCAACGCGACCCCGTTCGACGATGTGCGTTACCTGACACGCGACGATATGGCGCGGTTCGTGACGATCCACTGACGGTCTTCGCCGTTTCGCGCAGGGCCGATGACCGCTTCCCGCCTCAAAGCCGCCGTCATCGCGCGACTGAACCGGGCGATCGTCAGGGCAGCTCTATCCCCAGCGCCGCCGACAGGTCGGCGAGCGCCTGTTCGCCGCTCGTCACCTTGATCGCGTGCATCCCCAGCTGGCTCGCGGGTTTGCAGTTGATGCCGAGGTCGTCGAGATAGATGCAGCTCGCGGGGCGGGCGCCGAGCGCCTCGCACATCATTTCGTAAATCCGCGGGTCGGGCTTGCGCACCCCGACCCTGCTCGATTCGATCACATGGTCGAAGCGCGCCATGATCGCCGCGACCTCGGCCGCCAGTTCGTCGCTCCGCGCCATCCCCGCGCCCTTGCCGCTGGGGACATTGTTGGTGATGCACGCGATGCCGAAGCCCTTTGCCTTCAGCGTGTCGAGCGCAGCGACCATAGCGGGACGCACCGCGCCCGCGAGCACCGCGAGCACGGCTTCGCCCTCCAGGGGGTGCCCCATCGCCTTTGCCTCGGCGGCGAACAGCGCATCGAACGCCGCGGCGTCGATCTCGGCGCGTTCAAAGCGGGCCCAGGCATTGGTGTCGGGGTTGGCGGCATTGACGCGGCGCACGAAGTCGCGCGGCAACCCGCGCGCTTCTTCGAGCCGGTTGAAGGCTTCGAAGGGCGAGGCGGTGATGACGCCGCCGAAGTCGAAGATGACATGCGTGTATTGGGACATGCCGCGGCTAGAGCGCAGATTGACGTTAACGTCAACTCCGGCGGTCAGGGTTCGACGACGATCCCGGCCTTGGGATCGGCGCGGCCCGAAAGCATTTCCCGATAGGCGGCCAGCGCCGCCTCCGCTCCGCGGCGTCTGTCGATCGACGTCAGCCGCGGGGCGACGTCCATGAAGGCGCGCCATGCCGCGGCCACCTCCTGCCCGAACGCGGCAGCGCCCCAGTCGGCGATCCGCTTCTGACTGCGGCCGGGGGCAAAGAACCACTGGCGATCGGGGCCCGGCAGTGCTCCCTCGCCGCCATGGGCGTTCCAATGCGACTTGCCGACCGCGATCGATGCCTTGAGATTGCCCCCGAAATGGCTGTGGACCGCGCGGATCACGGCGCCATTGCCCGCCATGTCGACCAACGCCGTCGCCGCGCCGGCGTTCAGCGTCATAATGTCGTCATAGGCGATCACGCGGTCATAGATGCCCTGGGTGCCGAGGTCCGCGACATGCGCCTTGCTCGTCATTCCGACGGTTTCGGGCCGGGGCCCTTCGCGCCGCGCGATCGAAAAGCCGAGCCCGATGGCGGTCTTGCTCGACGCGCTCGCGATCAATATCTGGTCCGCGCCATAATCGCCCTCATCCTCGAACTGATCGGCGATCAGCCAGCCGGTCAGGAACAGCGGGCGAAAGATCGGCCAATAATCATGGTCGGCTGCGCGATAGCCCTCCAGCGTTTCGACGCGCTGATACTGGTTGTAGATGGGGGGCAGGGTGGTGCGCCGCGGCGTGGCATCGGTAAAGCCGCCCGGCCCCGCTTTGCCCACGGTCAGCACCGCTTCGGCCGCCATCGGATAATAGCCGTAGAAGCGCTCGCCCGGTGCGACGCCCTCGGCGGCGCTTTCCGCGACGGTCGCAAAACCCCACACGGGCAGCCGCCCCGGCGCGCCCGGTTCGGAGAAAAAGTCCCAATAACCCTGATTGTCGCCAAACAGCCCCGCGGGCTGGCCGAACACGGCATAGGTGATGTTGTTCGCGGTCATCGCAAAGCTGTCGAGGCCGACGCGGACCTGGCCGGGGGCAAGCGGCGCGGCGGTTTCGGCGACCAATTCGGCTTGTGTGATATCGTTGCGATCGATGTCGATCGCCCAGCCGGCTCTGCTCATGTTCGGACCCCTCCGATTGGCTTGCCCGCGGCCGCGGGATGGCCGATAGTCATACAGATGGCGCCGTCCCTGACAATCGCGGTCAAACGCATCCACGAACCGGCTGGTCCCGATGACGGCGCGCGCTTCCTCGTCGACCGGCTGTGGCCGCGCGGCGTATCGAAGGAGAAGGCGGCGCTTGCCGCGTGGCTCAAGCCATTGGCGCCGAGCGATCGCCTGCGCAAGCAGTTCCACGGCGAAACCGCCGCTTCGGACGTGGCGTGGGATATGTTCCGCCGCGACTATTTCGCCGAGCTCGATGCAGGCGGCGAAGAGGTAAAGACGGCGCTTTTCACGCTCGATGCGGCGGCGCGGGCGGGCCCGGTGACCTTGCTTTATGCCGCGAAGGACGAAAAACGGAACAATGCGGTGGCGCTCCGCGAATGGCTGGAGCGGGGCTCTCTTTGATCGTCATCCCGGCCTTCGCCGGGATGACGAAATAGGCCGATCAACCCACCGTCGTTCCGAGCAGCGAGCCGATCGCGATTGTCGCCGCCATCGCCAAGGCACCCCAGAAGGTCACGCGCACGACGGGGCGCAGCATGGGCGCATTGCCCGCCCAGGCGCCGAGCGCGCCCAGAATCGCGAGAAAGACGAGCGACGCCGCCGCGACGGTGAAGGGCAGGCTGTCGCCCCGATCGACCAGAACCGTCGCAAGCGGGAGCGCGGCGCCGACCGAAAAGCTTGCTGCCGAAGCGGCCGCCGCCTGTACCGGCCGCGCCGCCATCATCTCGGTCATGCCCAGTTCGTCGCGCAGATGCGTGTCGAGCGCGTCATGCGCGGTCAGCTGCGCCGCGACCTTTTCGGCAAGCGCGCGATCGAGCCCGCGCGCCTGGTAAATCTGTGTCAATTCCTCCAACTCGAACGCGGGGTCGGCGGCGAGGTGGCGCTTTTCAAGCTCGACGTCGGCTTTTTCCGCATCGCCCTGCGAACTCACCGACACATATTCGCCCGCCGCCATCGACATCGCCCCCGCGACAAGGCCCGCGCTGCCGGTGATCAGGATCGATGCCTCCGACGCGCCCGCTGCGGCGACGCCCGCGATCAGGCTGGCCGTCGACACGATCCCGTCGTTGGCGCCAAGGATGGCCGCGCGCAGCCAGCCGATCCGCGTGACCGCGTGGGTTTCCTCGTGCATCGCGGCTCCCTCAATATGGCAGTTGCAGCCCCGGCCGCGCCCAGCGCGTTTTCACCAGCCGTCCCGTCCCCGACAGCGTGATATAGGCATCCTGCCGGTCGGGCCCGCCAAAGGCGATGTTGGTGGTGAAGATATCGTCGGTCGCGACGAACTCGACCAGCTCGCCCTGCGGCGACACGACGCTGATCCCGCACTCGCCGATCGTTGCGACGGCGATATTGCCGTTTGCTTCCATCGCCAGGCTGTCGAAGAATTTATAGCCCGCGGGACGATAGAGCGGGATGCCGGGGCCGCCCGGCCCCGCGCTGTCGTCGACCTTGCCCGGCGCGACGATGTTGAACTGGGTCAGACGGCAGGTATAGGTCTCCGCAGCATAGAGCTTGCTCCCGTCGGGAGAGAGGCCGATGCCATTGGGGTTATGGCTCGGGAAGATGACCTCCTCGATGAAACTGCCGTCGGCTTTGGCGTAGAAGATGCCGACGATGTCGTGACAGCGCTTGGCATAATCGACCTTGCCATGATCGGTGAACCAGAAGCCGCCATGACCATCGAACATCAGGTCGTTCGGGCCGCGCAGCGTGACGCCATGGTCGCCCGATTCGTATAGGATTTCGACCGCGCCCGTTTCCATGTCGATCCGCTCGATCCGTCCGCCCGAATAATCGTCGGCGATGCCGTGGGGCGCCAGATAGCCGTTCGATTCGACATAATTGAACCCGCCATTGTTGCAGCAATAAAGCTTGCCGTCGGGACCGATCGCGAGGCCGTTGGGGCCGCCGCCGGGCGCCGCGACGACCTCCTTCTTGCCGCCCGGCCAGCAGCGCGTGATGCGCCCTTCGGCGATTTCGGTGACGATGACGCTGCCGTCGTCCATCACGACCGGTGCCTCGGGAAAGCGCAATCCGTCGGCGATCAGTTCAAATTCGGCCATATCCTCTCCCTTGCTCTTGCGGGCGTCCTATGCTTTCCCGCCCATCATGCCCGTTCGCACGCTCTTCGCCACCAATTTCTATGAGGCCGACATCGGCACGCCCGATCTGCTCGACGAATTGGAGGACAGCTGCCGGCTGTTCGCCGCGGAGGACGGCGCGGGGAAGGCGTGGAGCCGCGAGCATGGCTATAAAGGCTACACCAGCTATGCGAGCCTCGGCGACCTGCCCGAACGCGACCCGGCCTTCTACGATCTCAAGAAGCTGCTCGACAAGCAGGTGAAGGCCTTTGCCAAGGCGTGCCACTTCGACCTCGCCAAGCCGCTCAAGCTCGACAGCCTGTGGGTCAACATCTTGAAACCCGGCGGCACCCACAGCGGCCATATCCACCCGCACAGCATCGTGTCGGGCACCTTTTATGTCGCCGTTCCGCCGGGGTCGGGGGCGTTGAAACTCGAAGACCCGCGCCTTGCGATGTTGATGGCTGCGCCTGGCCGCACCGACGACGCGCCGGAGCATCTGCGGCCGTTCGTATACGCCGAACCGGCGGCGGGCCGCGTTTTCCTGTGGGAAAGCTGGTTGCGGCACGAGGTGATGCCCAATGCGGGCAAGGGCGAACGCATCAGCATCAGCTTTAACTATCGCTGAGCCGATCCTATATGGGCGCGATCTGACCATCCCCCATTTCCGTTCGTGTCGAGCGAAGTCGAGACACCCATCGGCGTGGAGCAAGGTCGAGCGGCATCTCGACTTCGCTCGATGCGAACGGATCAGACAGGATTAAGCCACATGACCGCGACCTACGACGCCGACCTCCAGCTTTTCATCGCCGGCGCGTGGCGAAGCGGCGAAGGGCGCGAGGCGCGGCCGGTCTATAATCCTGCGACCGCCGGCACGATCGCCGAGCTGCCGGTCGCGACCGCCGCCGACCTCGACGAAGCGCTTGCCGCCGCAGCGCGCGGCTGGCCCGCATGGCGCGCGAAAACCCCCGACGAGCGCGCCGCACTGATGCGCAAGGCCGCGGGGCTGATCCGCGAGCGCGTCGACCATATCGCCACCCTTTTGACGCTCGAACAGGGCAAGCCGATCGGCGAGGCGCGCGGCGAGGTGCTCTCGGCCGCCGGGCTGTTCGACTATTTTGCGGAAGCAGGCAAACGGATCGAGGGCCGTGTGCTCCAGCGCCCGCTCGGCCAGCGCGCGATGGTGACGAAACATCCGGTCGGCCCGGTCGCGGGTTTCAGCCCGTGGAACTTCCCGGTCAATCTGATGGTAAAGAAAATCGCTCCGGCGCTCGCCGCGGGCTGCGTCGTGATCGCCAAGGCGCCCGAAGAAACCCCGGGCTGCACCAGCGCGGTCATGCGCTGCATCGTCGATGCGGGCATTCCCGGCGACGTCGTTCAGCTCGTCTATGGCGACCCCGATATGATCAGCCGCCATCTGCTCGCCAGCCCGGTGATCCGCAAGGTCAGCTTCACCGGATCGACCGCGGTGGGCAAGCATCTGATGAAACTCGCCGCCGATGGGGTAAAGCGCATCACGATGGAGCTCGGCGGCCACGCTCCGGTGCTGATTTTCGACGATTGCGACCTCGACGCGACGCTCGACCGCGTGGTGTGGCAGAAGTTCCGCAACGCGGGGCAAGTCTGCATCTCGCCGACGCGCTTCTATGTTCAGGAGGGTGTCTATGACGCCTTCGTCAAAGGCTTTGCGGAGCGCACGCAAAAGGTGAAGATCGGCAGCGGTCTCGATGCCGACACGCAAATGGGGCCGCTCGCCAATGCGCGCCGCGTACCCGCGCTCGAAGCCTTGGTCGCCGACGCCAAGGCCAAGGGCGCGCGCGTGGTCGCGGGCGGCGAGGCGACGGGCGACGGCTATTTTTTCCAGCCGACCGCGATCGCCGATGTGCCGCTCGACGCCGACGCGATGAACTACGAACCCTTTGGCCCGATGGCGCTCATGCGCCCGTTCGGTTCGGAGGAAGAGGCGATCGAACAGGCGAACCGGCTGCCCTATGGCCTGGCGGCCTTTGCTTTCACCGAAAATGGGCGCCGCATCAATCGCATCGCCGATAGCATCGAAAGCGGGATGGTCGGCATCAACAGCTTTGTCATTTCGACGCCCGACATGCCGTTCGGCGGGATCAAGGAATCGGGCTTTGGCAGCGAAAGCGGACCCGAGGGGCTCGAAAGCTATCTGGTGCCCAAGGCGGTGCATATTTATTGAGCGCCGCAGGAGGCGGAGAAACGGGAAATTTGGGGCTGTGAGCTGCCCGTCCCTTAATCCCCTTAATCGTCATCCCGGCGACAGCCGGGATCTCGCCCTAACGGTTTACCGCGCCGACGAGATCCCGGCCTTCGCCGGGATGACAAGGGAAAGCATGTCGTATTCCGGTCGAAACCGGCGATCATCACCCCGCCGCGATCAATCCCTTTCCAGCGCGACAAAATCGCGGCCCATCGGCGCCAGGTGCGCGCCGCCGTCGACGAAGATCGTCTGCCCCGTCACCGCTTCGGCGCGTGCCAGATAGGCCACCGCGTCGGCGATTTCGGCCGGTGCGGGCAGCGCGCCCAGCGGCATCCGCGCGCCCAGCCGCTCGACCTGCGCGGCCGAATAATCGTCGGTCGCCATCGTCAGCCCCGGTGCGACGGCGTTGACGCGCGCGCGGCCGCCGAACGCCACCGCCAGCGTCGCCGTCGCCTGCCACAGCGCCGATTTGGACAGGCTGTAGGCAATCTGGTCGGGCACCGGATTGCGCACGCGCTGGTCGACGATGTTGACGATCGCGGGGCGCCGCCCTTCGCTGGCCGCGACGAGCGCCTTTGCGAGCATCACCGGCGCCGACAGATTGACCTGCATCATTTCGGCGAGCGTGGCGGCGGACACATCCTGCCACCCCCCCTCGGCAAAGAGCGCGGCATTGTTGACGAGCAGATCGGGGGCGCGGCCGAATTTGTCGATCACCGCGGGCAGCAGCGCGTCGACCGCCGCGGGGTCGGCGAGGTCGGCGGCAAAGCGATGGGCGATCGCTCCGGTTTCGGCGAGCGCGTCGGCCAGCACCGGATCGGCTTCGCCCGGACGGCGTTTGTGGATCGCCAGCGCATAGCCCTCGCGCGCCAGCCGCGCCGCGATCGCGGCGCCGACGCGGTGGAGGCCGCCCGTTACCAGCGCCAGCTTTTGCGTCATTTACGCGCACGCCGCATGGTGATGCCGATCTCTTCGCCTTCCTCGGCGATCGCGAGCTTGACGATCTTCACTTCGACCTCCTCGACCTTTTCGTCCTGCAGGAACAGCGTGTCGATGATATGATCGGCGACGCTTTCGATCAGCACGAAATGCACATCCTTGGGAATGGCTTCGGTCGCCGCGAATTTGAGGTGCATGTAGTTTTTGGAGTGGCTGAGCGGCGTCGTCGGGTCATAATGATCGGCCATGGCGAGCCTGGCGCGCACCGATATGCGCAGCGGCTGCGGCAGGTGCGTCTCTTCGGAATAGATGCCGGTCAAAACATCGACGGTCAGGCCCGTCACTTCCAGCCACAATGTATCGGTCACAAGAAATTCCTGTCGAGCGGGCGCGACATTCGGCTTTGCAACGCCGACGCCGGACCCTAAAGCGCCGCCGCATTAGCGAAAGGGTGTGCGTTGGTCGAGTTACTTCCATTGTCGGGTATCGAGCCGCAAGCGATCGAGACTCTCCTCGACGACGCTTTCGGATCGGACCGATTCGGACGAACCGCCTACCGCATCCGCAAAGGCATGGATGCGGTTCCGGCCTTGAGTTTCGCGGCGGTCGAAGGCGGCGCGCTGATCGGGACGATCCAATGCTGGCCGGTCGTGCACCGCGCGGCAGACGGCACCGTCGCACGGCTCGTCATGGTCGGCCCGGTCGCGGTGCGTCCCGATGTCCAGCGCGGCGGCCATGGCCGCACGCTGATGGCGCATATGCTGGAGGCCGCCGAAACCAAGGCCGACGGCGCGTTGATGATGATCGGCGACCCCGAATATTACGGCCGCTTTTTCGGCTTCACCGCCGATGCGACGGGCGCGTGGGATTTGCCGGGACCGTTCGAGAGGCGCCGCCTGCTCGCGCGGGCCGTGAACGGGCACGTCCCGCCGACCGGCGCAGGGATGATCGGGCCGCGTTGATCGCGATGGGGTTGCGCGGCGCGGCTGTCCCCCTATGTCGGATGGATGGTCAGCCCCGCCCCCTCGCTTCCGAAGGACTTTGCCCAGCTTTCGCTGACCGAGGCGGCCGAACTGCTCGCGGCGCGCAAGCTGCCGCCCGTCGACGACTGGAATCCGGTCCGCGAGGGCGACAGTGCGATGGAGATCCGCGCCGACGGCAGCTGGTACCATGAGGGCGGGCGCATCAACCGGCCCGCGATGGTCCGGCTTTTCTCGACGATCCTGCGCCGCGAAGCCGACGGCAGCCATGTCCTCGTCACCCCCGGCGAAAAGCTGGCGATTGCGGTCGAGGACATGCCCTTTCGCGCGGTCGAGATGAAGAGCGAGGGGGAGGGGGCGACGCGTAAACTCGTCTTCCGCCTCGACACCGACGACCTCGTCATCGCGGGCGCGGACCATCCGCTAAGCTTTGGCGGCGACCCCGACAATCCCGACCCGCGGCTGCATGTTCGCGGCGCGATCGGGAACGGCCTCGACGCGCGGATCGACCGGGCGCTTTATTATGAAATCGTCGACATCGCACTGGCCGAGGGCGCCGACCCGCCCGCGATCTGGTCGAACGGCGCCCGTTTTCCGCTGGTGGATGCCTGATGCTGTCCGCGAAATTGCGCGATGCGCTCGCCAATCTGCTTCCCGGACCGGGCGAGGACGAAGCCTATCTCGGGACACCGACGCTGCGCGACGCCGCGGTGCTGATCGCCTTCACCGACCGGCCCGACCCCGGCGTCATCCTGACGCAGCGCCCCCAATGGTTGCGCAGCCACGCGGGGCAGGTGGCCTTTCCGGGAGGGAAGATCGATCCCGGCGACCGCGACGCGATCGACGCCGCGCTGCGCGAGGCCGAGGAGGAAATCGGCCTCAACCGCCGCGACGTGGCGGTCGCGGGGGTGACCGAACCCTATCGGTCGGGCAGCGGCTACCATATCACCCCGGTGCTCGGCGTCATCCCGCCCGACCTCGCCTTCGATCCCAATCCCGACGAGGTCGAGGAGTGGTTCGAGGTGCCGCTCGACATATTGTTCGACCCCGACAATTATGCGCGCCAGCAGGCGCATTGGCAGGGGCAGGACCGCTATTATTACGACATGGACTGGAAGGGACGACGGATCTGGGGCGTGACGGCGGGCATCATCGTCAATCTGGCGCGGCGCCTGCCCGCCGGGTGGCACCGGTGATGCGCCTTGCCGCCGCCGAATGGCGCGAACGCCCGGGGCTGCGCCGGATCGTCGCTGCGCTCAGCGCCGATGGCGGTGCGGTCAAGGCTGTCGGCGGCGCGGTGCGCGACACGCTGCTCGGCCTGCCCGTTGCCGACATCGATCTCGCGACCCCATTGCTGCCGGACGAAGTGACGCGGCGGCTCGCGGCGGCGGGTATCAAGGTCATTCCGACGGGCATCGCGCACGGGACCGTCACCGCGATCGCCAGCGGCGATCATCACGAGATCACGACGCTGCGCCGCGACGTCGAAACCGACGGCCGCCGCGCGACGGTGGCGTTCGCCGACGATTGGCGCGAGGATGCGGCGCGGCGCGATTTCACGATCAACGCGCTTTATGCCGACCCCGTCACCGGCGCGATCGACGACTGGTTCGGCGGCCTTGCCGACCTCGAAAATGGGCGCGTCGCGTTCATCGGCGACGCCGCGACGCGTATCGCCGAGGATCATCTGCGTATCCTGCGCTTTTATCGTTTCGCCGCACGCTTCGGGCGCGGCGCGCTCGATCCGGCGAGCCACGCGGCGGTCGTTGCCGCCCGGCAGTCGCTCAAAAGCCTGTCGCGCGAACGCATTGCCGACGAACTGACCAAGATTTTGTCCCTGCCCGACCCGCGCACGATCGTCGCGCAAATGCACGCCGATGGCATTTTTGCCGTGCTGCTGCCCGAACTCGACCCCGGCTTTGCGGCGGCGTTCGACCGGTTGCTCGCGAATGAAGCGTTGGCGGGCGCGGCGCCCGCGCCGCTCCGCCGCCTCGCCGCGCTGCTTCCCCCCGATGCCGCCGTGGCCGAACAGGTGGCGAGCCGGCTGCGCCTGTCGACGCGGCAACGCAGGCATCTCGCGGCGCTGGGCGGGCACCGTCACGATGTGGCGCGTCCGGTGCGTCAGCTTGCCCACGCGATCGGGATCGCCGCAGCGCGCGACGTGCATCTGCTGGCGGGCGATCCCGCGGTGCTTGCCATGCTGGCGGATTGGCAGGTTCCCGCGCTGCCCGTGAAGGGCGGCGATATCGTCGCGCGCGGAATTGCGGCGGGCCCGGACGTTGCGCGCATCCTGAAAGCGGTCGAGGCCGCGTGGGTCGCGGAGGATTTCCCGGACGCTGCGCGCGTTGCCGAACTTGTCGATCAGAAGATCGGACGCGTGAGCGACTGACGCCAATAATCGAGCGCGGCCTTGCCGTCCATCGGCCGCGCGAAGAGGAAACCCTGGCCAAAGTCGCAACCGAGCGCCGACAGCAGCCGCGCCTGGTCGGTCGTCTCGACGCCTTCGGCGGTGGTTTTCATCCCCAGCACTTCGGCCAGGCTCTGGATCGTGCGGACGATCGCAACCTTGTCACGGTCGTCGACCATATGTTCGACGAAACTGCGATCGATTTTGAGCACGTCGATCGGCAGGCGCTGAAGATAGGCGAGATTGGAATAGCCGGTCCCGAAATCATCCATCGCGACGCGGGCGTCGAGCCCTTTCAATTCGCTCAGGACCGACAGCGCCAGATCGGGATCGCCGATAATCGCGCTTTCCGTAAGCTCGATCATCAGCCGTTCGCCGCCAATGCCATGCTTTTCGAGCGCCTGGCGGACCACCCCGGCAACATCGTCGCGCACCAGCTGGATCGCAGAGACGTTGACCGAGAAATAGGCGTTGACGATCTGGCCGCCGTTCTGGCGATCCCATTCGGCCAGCACTTCGGCGGCCTTGCCGATGGCCCATTGGCCGAGCGGGACGATCAGCCCCGAATCCTCGGCTATCGGGATAAATTCGGTCGGCGACACCGGGACGCCGCCGCCATTGTCCCAGCGTGCCAGCGCCTCGAACCCCGCGACGCGCCCGCTCGCCATTTCGATGAGCGGCTGAAAGGCCAGATGCAGCCGGTCTTCCTCGATCGCGTTGCGCAATTCGGTTTCGAGCCCGAAGCGATTGTCCGACAGCATCGCCGCTTCGGGTTCATAGATTTCGATGCGATCGGTCTGTTTTGCCCGCTTGAGCGCGATCTGGGCGTGGCGAATCTGGTTCGCGACGTCGATTTCGGCCGCGGGCAGGATCGAACAGCCGAGCGCGCAATCGACGCTGACCTTGAGTTCGCCGATCCGAAAGGGATGGTCGAAACAGCCGCGGATGCGCCGCGCCATTTCGCGCACGTCGGCGCGTCCGCCGACGATTCGGGTCGAAATGGCGAATTCGTCGCCGCCGGTGCGCGCCAATATGTCGCCGGTGCGCAAGCTCGATTTCAACCGCCGCGCGACGGTGATGATCAACTCGTCGCCCGCCATCGGGCCGATATGTTCGTTGATGCGCGAAAAGCGTGCGAGGTCGAGCAAGAGCACGGCGTGATCGGCGCTCGGCGCTTCGCCATGCGCGCGCTGTTCGACCAGCTCCTCGAACCCCGCGCGGTTGGGCAGGCCGGTCAGGCTGTCGGAGACCAGCTCGCGGCGCAGGTTGCGCTCGGTCATCATTTCCTGCGTCCGGTCGATCAGGGTCAGCAGGAACAGCCCGTCATCGTCCGATTCGGTCGGGAGCGGCCCGATATAGCCGCGCAGGTCGCGCGCCGCAGGCCCCTCGCCCAGCTGGCACGAAAATTCCTGCGCGTCGTCGGGGTGCTGCGATGCGCGCTCGATCGCGCGCATCAGTTCGATCGGGGCGTCGGCGCCGACGGGGGACAGGGCCAGCCGGTCGAACGCGGCGTTACTGGCATGGAGGCGGAAATTGCCGCGCTCCATCGGCCTGACCAGCGCCGCCGGCACAGGAAGGGCGTCGATCCAACCGACAAACAGCAAGGGCCGGTCTTCGCCGGTTCTATCAATAGGCATAACAGCGGGTTTCGTGCGACCTTTCCCCATTGCCCACTGCCTAGGGCCCGGGGGGTAAAGAAGGGATTTACGGCTACGCGCTTTTTGGGTCAGCCGAACCGATTGTTGCGCGGAAAACCGGTGGGCGGCATTCGCCCCGCCGCGCCGCGCGCTACCCGCCAGGGCGCAAGATCGCTCTCGGTGCGCGTGCGGCCGCTGTCGCCGCCCATCGCCCAGCTCAAGCCTTCGGCAAAGACAAAGCTTACCGCGTCGGACAAGCCGCCGTCGCGATAACGTTGCAGCATCACGCCCTGACCGCGCGCCATCACGGGCACTTCGGCGAGGGGGAAGACGACGAGCTTGCGGTTCTCGCCGATCACCGCGACGCTGTCGTCATCGGGCGCGAGTGCGCGCACCACCGCCAGCGCCGCCTTGGGTTTCAGATTGACGACGTTGCGGCCCTTGCGCGTCTCGGCGATCACGTCGCCTATCTGCACGACAAAGCCGTGGCCGCTGGTCGAGGCAAGCAACAGCCGGCCCTCGGCGTTCGCGGGAGTCAGCGCGACGATATGGGCTTCGGGGTCGATGTCGACCATCAACCGCAGCGGCTCGCCAAAACCGCGCCCGCCGGGCAATTTGTCGGCGCCGACGGTGAAAAAGCGTCCGTCGCTCGCGGCGATCAGCAGCTTGTCGGTCGTCTGTGCGTGCGCGGCGAACAGCAGCTCGTCGCCTTCCTTGAACTTGAACTCGCCCCACTGGTCGGCGGCAACATGCCCGCGCTGCGCACGAATCCAGCCGCGCTTGGACAGGATCACCGTTACCGGCTCCTTCTCGATCATCGCATCGAGCGGGATGTCGCGCGCGGGCGCAGCCTCGGCGATCGTCATGCGCCGCGCGCCGAGCGGCGTGTCGAGCCCGTAAACATCGCGCAGCTTCTCCAGATCCTTGCGCAGCCGCGTGCGCTGGCGCGCGGGGCTTTCGACCAGCTTCGCCAGCTCTTCGCGCTCGGCGGTCAGATCGGCCTGTTCGCGCTTCAGCTCCATTTCTTCAAGCTTGCGCAGGCTGCGGAGCCGCATGTTGAGGATCGCTTCGGCCTGCCGGTCGGTCAGCGTAAATTCGGCGATCATCACCGGCTTGGGTTCGTCCTCGGTACGGATAATCTCGATGATCCGGTCGAGGTTCAGAAAGGCGATGATATAGCCGGCGACCAGCTCGAGCCGGTCGTCGATCTTTGCGATGCGATGCTGCGCGCGGCGGACGAGGACGATGATCTGGTGCTGAAGCCACTCGGCGAGCAGCTGTTTCAGCCCCATCACCTTGGGCGTGCGCGTCGCGTCGAGCACGTTGAGGTTAAGCGCGAAGCGGCTTTCGAGGTCGGTCAGCCGGTAGAGGCTTTCCTTCAGGACGTCGGGGTCGACGTTGCGGCTCTTGGGAACCAGCACGATGCGCAGATCCTCGGCGCTTTCGTCGCGGATGTCGTCCAGGATCGGCAGTTTCTTGTCGGCGATCAGCTGCGCGACCTGTTCGATCAGCTTGCCCTTGGCGACGCCATAGGGGATTTCGCTGATGACGAGCTGCCAGGTGCCGCCCGACAATTTTTCGATGCCATCGGCTTCCCATTGGCCGCCCGTGTCCCTGCCGGTCGAAAAGCGCGCGCGGATGCGAAAGCTCCCGCGCCCGGTTTCATAGGCCTGCGCGATCGTTTCGGCGCTGTCGGCGAGGATGCCGCCGGTCGGAAAATCGGGCCCCTTCACATGGTCGAGCAGCTCGGCAAGCTCGGCGTGCGGATTCTCGATCAGCAGCAGCGCGGCGCCGATCACCTCGGCGGCGTTATGCGGCGGGATATTCGTCGCCATGCCCACTGCGATCCCGCTCGCGCCATTGGCGAGCAGGTTCGGGAAAAGCCCCGGCATGATCTCGGGCTCTTCATCCTCGCCATTATAGGTGGGGCGAAAATCGACCGTGCCTTCGTCGAGCCCTGCCATCAGGTCGATCGCCACGCGCGTCAGCCGCGCCTCGGTATAGCGATAGGCGGCGGCATTATCGCCGTCGATATTGCCGAAATTGCCCTGGCCGTCGACGAGCGGGTAGCGGAGCGAGAAATCCTGCGCGAGCCGGACCATCGCGTCATACACGGCGGTGTCGCCGTGCGGGTGGAATTTGCCGATCACGTCGCCGACGACGCGCGCCGACTTCTTGTAGCCTTGGCTGGGGTCGAGCCGCATCGCGCGCATCGCCCACAGCAGGCGGCGGTGGACGGGCTTCAACCCGTCGCGAAGGTCGGGCAGCGAACGCGCGGTGATCGTCGACAGCGCATAGACCAGATAGCGTTCGGACAGTGCGCTGTCGAACGGGGTATCAATGCTGTTACCGGGGTCGGATGGAGGAAGGTCGTCGGTTGTGCTCGCCATTATCCGCCGCCGATAGCAAGGCTGGGGCGCCAAGGCAAAGCCTTGCGTCGCCGCCGCTCATGCCCGACGCGGATCAGCCTGCGCGATGCTCGCCGCGCACCCAGCGCACCGTCCCCGACGACGCGCGCATCACGACGCTTTCGGTCGTCAGCACGCCGCCGCGGCGATGCTTGACGCCGCGCAGCAGCGACCCGTCCGTCACCCCGGTGGCGGCAAAGATGACGTCACCCTTCGCCAGATCGTTGAGGTCGTAAACGCGGTCGAGGTCCTCGATCCCCCATTTTTTCGCGCGCAGCCGCTCGTCGTCGTTGCGGAACAGCAGCCGGCCCTTGAACTGGCCGCCGACGCAGCGGAGCGCCGCCGCGGCGAGCACGCCTTCGGGGGCGCCGCCCGATCCCATATAGATGTCGATATTGGTTTCGGGATTGGTCGTCGCAATCACCCCCGCGACATCGCCGTCGGGGATCAGCGCGACGCCGCAGCCGATCGCGCGCAGCTCGGCGATGGTCGCTTCGTGGCGCGGACGGTCGAGCACGCACACGATGATCTCTTCGGGCGCCACGCCCTTTTCGCGGGCGACCGCCTCGACATTTTCGCGCACGCTCTTGTCGAATCCGATGACGTCGGGCGAATAGCCGGGGCCGACCGCCAGCTTGTCCATATAGACGTCGGGCGCGTTGAGCAGGCAGCCCTCTTCGGCGATCGCGAGCACCGCGAGCGCGTTGGGGCCGGCCTTGGCGGTGATCGTCGTGCCTTCCAGCGGGTCGACCGCGATGTCGATCTTCGGGCCCTTGTCCGGCGCATTGCCGACCTTTTCGCCGATATAGAGCATCGGGGCTTCGTCGCGCTCGCCTTCGCCGATGACGATCGTGCCGTCCATGTACAGCGTGTTGAAGGCGTCGCGCATCGCTTCGACGGCGGCGGCGTCGGCGGCTTTTTCGTCGCCGCGGCCGATCAGCCTGGCGGCGGCGATCGCCGCGGCTTCGGTGACGCGCACCATTTCGAGCACGAGCACCCGGTCGAGGTTGCTGCTGCCGTTCGTCATGTCCGCCATTCTCCGTCTTTACTTGCTGCGCCCAGCGGGCATGGTGGGCGCCATATGGCCCGCCGCTCCGCTTGTCGAGAATGCTTCGTACGATTCGCCGCGGCTTTCGCGTCCCTGTGCGTCATTCCCATGACGGCGAGTGCACAGCCGCAGGGGCCGCCCGCGCCGCCGCCGCCGCGCGATGCCGAAGGCGCGGCCGCGAATGCCAGGGAACTTGTCGACCCCATCCGGCGCTGCAAGCCTGCCGAGGACGGGACGATCACCGTCTGCGGCAGCGACACCGAACGCCACCGCCTGTCGCCCGAACTGCGCGCGATCGCGCGCGAGGGCCGCGAGGCGCCGCCCAAGCTGCCGCGCGCCGAGGCGCGGGCGATGAGCCTCGACAAGCTGCCCTATAATTGGGGGTCGATCGGCGGCGGCACGAAACCCGGCCCCGAATATAATGCGCTTTATGAAATGGCGAAGGAGCGCACCGACCCCGAAACAGGTGAACCCCCGGCGCCGGACGCGCCCCAGCCTTAGGGGCCTGACCCCAACTCATCTCACCGCTCCCGGTCGTCGCCGGGATGACGGTAAGAGAGTGCGGGTCAGAGCGCCAATATCGGCATGTGCATCGGCGCGCCGACGACATGGTCCGAGGCACCGAGCACCGCGAGCGCGGCATGAATGGCGCTGGCGGGGCTTTCGTGGGTGACGAGCGCGATGACGACGTCGCTGCCTTCGTCGTCGCCGCGCTGGATAAAGCTTTCGATCGATACACCGGCATCGCGCATCGCCGCCGTGATCTCGGCGAGCACGCCGATCCGGTCCTCGACGATCAGGCGGACATAATGTTTGCCGACGCGCGCGCCGACATCGGCGGCGGGCGCAGCGTCGAGCGCGTCGACGGGCATGGCAAAGGCGGGACCATATTCGTCGCGCGCGATGTCGATGATGTCGGCGACGATCGCGGAGGCGGTCGGCCCCGCGCCCGCGCCGGCGCCCTCGAAAAAGAGGCGGCCGACAAAATTGCCCTCGGCGACGACGGCGTTCAGGGCGCCGGGGACATAAGCGAGCGGATGGTCGGCGGGGACCAGGCACGGCTGCACATGCTGGTACAGGCCGTTTTCGTCGCGCTCGGCCATGCCGATCAGGCGGACGCGGTGGCCCAGCGCTTCGGCCTCGCGGATATCGGCGGCGATCAGGCCGCGAATCCCGTCGGCGGTCACTGCGCCGATGTCGAGTCGCGTCCCGAAGCAAAGCGCGGCGAGAATCGACAATTTATGCGCGGCGTCGATCCCGTCGACGTCGAAGGTCGGGTCGGCTTCGGCATAACCCTCGGCCTGCGCGGCGCTGAGCGCGTCGGCAAAGCTCGCGCCGTTCCGCTCCATTTGCGTCAGGATATAATTGCAGGTGCCGTTGAGAATCCCATAGACGCGCGCGATTTCATTCGCCGACGCGCCTTCGCGGATCGCCTTGATCACGGGGATGCCCCCCGCGACCGCGGCTTCATATTTCAGCGGCGTATCTTTCTCTTCGGCGATCGCGGCAAGCGCCAGGCCGTGATGCGCGATCATCGCCTTGTTTGCGGTAACGAGCGCCTTGCCCGCGCCGAGCGCGCGCCGGGCAAGCGTCAGCGCCGAACCGTCGGCACCGCCGATCATCTCGACGACGACATCGATGTCATCCGCTGAGACCAGCGCTTCCATATCGTCTTCCCAGCGATAGGGCGACAGGTCGACCCCGCGGTCCTTGTGCCGGTCGCGTGCCGACACCGCGACGATGTCGATCGGCCGTCCGGCACGCCGCGCGATCAGCTCGCGGTTCGCCTCGAGCAGCCGCACGACCCCGCCCCCGACCACGCCGATCCCCGCGAGCGCGACGCGCAGCGGCGGGCGGGGGGCGGTCGGGGCGGAATAAGGCGACATGATGGGACTCCACAAAAAAAGCGGCGGGACGCATCCCGCGCGGTTGCGGCCGCCCTATCGGCTTTTGCGTCCGATACAAGCCCGCTGCGTCTTATCCCTGGCGAAGCTGATCTTTATTCTGCCGGAGGCTTGCGGGTCCGTGTGCATTCGCCGAGCGCGCCCAGGATCACCGCATAGTCGGCCGCGGCCTTGCGCCGGTCGGCGGGCGCGGTGCCGGCCAGCTTGCCCAGCGGCAACTGGCGCGGCAGGCCGCAGGCAAGGCGGTACCACGCCAGCGTATCGCGCGCCGGCACCGCTGCCGATCCGTCGACGATCTCGCCGAACGCGGCGGCCCAGCGGCGCGACCCGTCGCGGGCGGTGAGGACGGTCAGCGACACGGGCTCTCCCGTGGCGGTGTTCAGGAACAATTGCGTCTCGCCCTCGCCGGGCAGCGTGCCGGGGACGTGAAATCCATTGGCGATGCCCGTGATCGCGGGCGGGGCGCCGGGCTTGACCAGTTCGGTCAGGATGCCGCGCAACTGGGCTTCGGTCGCGGCGTCCCAGGGCAGCTGTGCGTCGGGCGCGATCAGCTGGACGCTGCCCGTGCTGTTCGTTCCGGCCGCCGCGCTCGCGACGGGGCGGGCAAAGAGCAGGACCGGCTGCTTCCTTTTGAGCTTCGCCGCCTTGCCGCGCGCATCGTCGGGGAGGTCGACCAGATAGGAGATTCGCGCGGCGAGCGGCCCGGCCCCGCGAATCAGGCTGACGACGTCGGCTTCGACATAGAGTCGGGTGTGGGCCGGCGCGACTCCGGGCGCGCGTTCGGCTTTCAGCGGCGTCGCGCGGTGGACGCGTGCGTGCAGCACCATCGGGGCCGCGGTGGCGAGGTCGGCGATGTCGGCGTAGCTATAGGGGGTGGCGGCCACGGCGTCCTGTGGCGCCTGCATCGCAGAAACGGTTGAAATTCCAAAGGTTAAAGTCAAGGCGCCGGCAACGAGGGCCAAGTGGGGGAGGCGCATGATCGATCCTCTTTCCGTGATTTTCCATCAATGATGGCACCGTTGTCGGCGCCGGAAACCCCATCATGGGGCAGGGCAGATTAACCGCTGATAAAGGGTTTGCGAATGTGCCGCCACCGCGATAGGACGGGCGCGAAGTGTCCGGCCAGAACATAATATGCCGGATGCAGGGCTGTCGGGTCTGTGGATGCGCATCGGAAATCATCCGGGCATTTAGCAACCGTACCGACGGTTGGGAATTGGTGTCAGGATGATCTAGCAAGGAGCGTCGTCCCTGAATGGCTTATGGTGATAGTGTCGACCCTAAAAACAGGGTAGTGGCGATTGTCTTGGTTGGTCTGTTTACGGCAGTTCTGGGTTACGGCCTGGTGAACGGCCTGAATATCAGTATCGTCAAGAAGATCGCCGAAAAATTGGACGTGGTGGACGTGGAAGAGCCGCCGCCGCCGGAGGAGCCGCCGCCGCCGCCGCCGCCGGACAACAAGCTGCCGCCGCCGCCGCCGGTGGTGACACCGCCGTCGCCGATTCCGCCGCCGGTGACGACCAACACGGTCCAGTCGGTTCCGAAGGCACCGCCGACGCCGCCGCCGCCCGTCTTTACGCCGCCTGCGCCTCCTGCGCCGCCGGCCCCCGACCTCAGCCAGGACGGTTCGCCGCGTGGCAACCCCGGTCGCTGGGCGACGAACGACGATTATCCGGCACGCGCGATGCGTGAGGAACGCGAAGGAACGACGGGTTTCCGCGTGACCTATGGCGCCGATGGCCGCGTCACCTCATGCGACGTCACCTCGTCGAGCGGGCATTCGGATCTCGATGCCGAAACCTGCAAGCTGATTACGCGCCGCGCGCGGTTCAACCCGGGCAAGGATCGCGCGGGCAACCCGACAGGCGGCACCTACAGCAACCGTATCCGTTGGCAGATTCCGCGCTGATCGGCGCTTGGAGCCAACGACCCAGTTTAACCTGATTTATGAGTATCTTGAGAGGGAATAACCAGCATGTTTAATCTGATCGCAAGTGCCGCTGCAGCGGCGGAAAGCCACGATGTCGGCATGTCGCTGATGCCCGCGTCGATGTGCGTCAAGGAAGAAGGCACAAACCCCTACGGCATGATTCCGGCGCTGTGCGAAGGCGGCATCGTCTCGCAGCTTACCTTCCTTGTGCTGCTGATCATGTTCGTCGGCACGCTCTATATCCTGTTCACCAAGCTCTTTGAGCAGAACAAGGTGATCAGCCAGGGCAAGACCGTCGATGCCAATTTCTGGCGCGCGCCCACGCTCGCCGATGGTGCTGCAAAGCTTGAAAAGAACAGCGCCTATCGCCAGGTCGTCGAAGACGGTCTGCGCGCCAACGAAGAGCATAACAAGCTGACCGACCCCGTCGAAGCGCACGACTGGATGCACGGCACGCTCGAACGCTCGCAGAACCACATCAACTCGAAGCTCAACTCGGGCCTCGCCTTCCTCGCGACCGTGGGGTCGACCGCGCCGTTCATCGGTCTGTTCGGTACGGTTATCGGTATTCTCCGCGCGCTGGTGAAGATCGGTGCATCGGGCCAGGCGTCGATCGACACCGTTGCCGGTCCGGTTGGTGAAGCGCTCATCATGACCGCCATCGGTCTGATCGTCGCGGTTCCCGCGGTGCTCGCGTTCAACTGGCTCCAGAGCCGCAACAAGATGATCGCCCGCCGTCTGTCGATCTTCTCGAACGACGTTCTCGGCTCGATCATGTCGAACGGCCAGGTGAAGCCGGCGTCGACGACCGTGGTGAAGGCTGCTGCTCCGGCCGCGGCTCCGAAGAAGGCCTGATCCGGCTTTCGGACCCCCGCCCGCCGCGCGGTGGGCGGGGTCCGCTGGACGGCCTCTATTCGCCGTCCATGACAGATAATTTTGTGACAGGATGCTAATCCTATGGCGATGAGTGTAGGCGACAAGGGCGGCGAAGACGCCCCGATGTCCGAAATCAACACGACCCCGCTCGTGGACATCATGCTTGTGTTGCTCATCATCTTCCTCATCACGGTTCCCGTGGTGTTGGAGACGGTGGACCTCGAGCTGCCCGACGTGGTCTTTGAGCCGACGACGACGAAGCCGGAAAATGTCCTGCTGTCGATCCGTTCGGCCGACACCGACGGTGATGGAAAGCCCAACGCCGACAGCGCGGCGTGCGAAGTCTATTGGGGCCAGACCCCGGTTGATTCGCGGCAACTGCTCGAACGCGGTCAGGCGAAGCTGGAAAAGCTGCTCGAAGATATCGGCGGTCCCCAGAACATCACCGAAGAAAACTTCCCCGAAGTGCATATCCGCGGCGACGTCAACACGCCGTACCAGTGCATCGGCGGCGTGATCTATACGATGCAATATGCCGGCTTCCAGAAGATCGGGTTCATTTCGGAACCGGCTGCTGGCTCGGCTACGGTGGGCCGCCTCTAAGGCGGCTCGCCCAGATATGAAGGAATAAGCCTATGTCCATGGCTGTTGGAGATCGGGACGATAATGAACCGATGATGGACATGAACACGACGCCGCTCATCGACGTCATGCTCGTGCTTCTCATCATGTTCATCATCACCATCCCGGTCCAGACCCACGCGGTGAAGATCGACCTTCCGATTCCGAACAACGACGCGAGCAACGTCGACCCGGAAAAGAACAAGGTGATGATCGATCCCGCCGGGACGATCACCTGGAACGGAACGCCGGTCGACCTTGCGCAGCTTGCGCAATATCTGGAACAGACCAAGGCGCTGCCGGTCGAACCCGAACTGCAGGTCCAACCCGATCCCTTCGCACGCTACATCGTCGTCGACAATGTCATGGCGGTGATCAAGCGCAGCGGCGTCGGCAAGCTCGGCTTCGTCGGCAACGAACAATATGCCCGCGTCTTCTGATCGCTGATCGGAAGCCGTCAGGCAAGACAGGGGGCCGCGAAGCAATTCGCGGCCCCTTTGCTTTGGCTCGGAACAAGGTCTGAAACCCTCCGATTGCGGCGATGCGCCTTCCCGTGCCGCAGGCATGGGGACGGGGGCCGCCGCCGCGAGCGGTTGTGGAGGGGCCTCTTGCGCCGACGGCGCGGGCGACACTCGCTCATCTTTGCGGTGGCAGCAGCGCCGTCAATGCGCGCTCGATCATCTCGGCTGCCGCATCGGCACCGAAACTCGTCGCATCGAGCGACAGTTCGAGCCACAGCCCGTCGACCATCGCGGTGAGCAGGATCGCCAGCCGCCCCGCGTCGGCCGCGTCGCACGCGGTCAGCAGATCGGTCAGCCGCGCGCGATAACCGGCATAACTGTTCGCGTGAATGTCGGCCATGCGCGCGTCGCTCCGCGCCAGCGCCCAGAAGGCCGTCCATGCACCGAGCAGTTCGGGGTCCGTCACCGGCGGTCGAAAGCTTGCGGTCAGATATGCCGACAGCCGTGTGCGGGGATCGCGGCCCGCCGCTGCCACCGCGTCCGCGAAAACCCTGTCCATCCGGTCGCTCGTTGCCTGATAGGTCGCGGCGACCAGATCGTCGATGCCGTCGAAATAATGGCGCAGCAGCCCAGGCGAGACCCCCGCCTTTTTGCAGATCGCGCGAACATTGGTCCCGGCGAGCCCCGTTTGGGCCAGACACGCCGCGGTCGCATCGATCAGGGCCGCGCGGCGGGCATCGGCGCTCTCGCGCGTAAAGGCTTGGCGAACGGCAGTCATATTGTTATACAAATGTACAACAAGGATGGGCTCATGGCAACGCTGCGCGACACCTTCGACAACATCGACCCGCTCGACGGCTGGTCGCTCCCGGCATGGACCTATAGCGACCCGGATTTTTATGCGGCCGAAATGGCGCGCATCTTTCGCCCCAGCTGGCAGGTCGTCTGCCACGACAGCGACATTGCGAACGCCGGTGACTGGCACAGCATCGATTATTGTGGTGAAAGCGTCATCCTGGTGCGCGGAACCGACCGCGCCGTTCGTGCCTTTACCAACGTCTGCCGCCACCGCGGCTCGCGCCTGGTCGACGGCGCGGCGGGGTGCGCGAAGAAGCTTGTCTGCCCCTATCATGCCTGGACGTACGAACTCGATGGCCGGTTGACGGGGGTGCCCGATTCGGCGAGCTATCCGACGCTCGACAAGAGCCGGGCGGGGCTGGTGGCGGTCGAGGCCGAGCAATGGCGCGGCTTCTGGTTCGTCCGCCTCGACGACGACGACGGCCCGTCGGTCGCGCATATGATGGCCCCCTATGAAGCGATGGTCGAACCCTATCGCTTCGACGAACTCGGCGCGCTCGGCCGTGTCACGCTCCGCCCGCGCGAGGTCAACTGGAAGAATGTCGGCGACAATTATTCGGACGGGCTGCATATCCCCGTAGCCCACCCCGGCCTCACCCGCCTGTTCGGCAAAAGCTATGGTGTCGAGGCGGAGGACCGTGTCGATCGCATGTGGGGCGACCTGGTCGATCGTCCGTCGGCGAACTGGTCCGAGCGTCTGTATCAGCGGTTGTTGCCACCCGTCCCGCACCTTCCCGCCAACCGGCAGCGACACTGGCTCTATTTCAAGCTGTGGCCCAATGTCGCCTTCGACATCTATCCCGATCAGGTCGATTTCATGCAGTGGCTGCCGATGGGTCCGACAAGCTGTCTGATCCGCGAAATCAGCTATGTCCTCCCCGACGACCGGCGGGAGATGCGCGCCGCGCGCTATCTCAACTGGCGCATCAATCGCCAGGTCAATGCCGAGGACACCGCGCTGATCACCCGCGTGCAGCAGGGCATGGCGTCGAAGAGCTTTTCGACGGGCCCGCTCAGCGACAAGGAAGTCTGCCTCAAGCATTTCTGCGCGCGGATGCGCGAGATCATCCCCGAAGCCCGGCTGGAACATGCGCCCGCCGCCGGTTGGAGCAAAGTATGACCAAAGCATATGATGCGCTGATTATCGGCGCCGGCCACAACGGCCTCGTCTGCGCCTTCTATCTTGCGAAAGCGGGACTGAAGGTCTGCATCGTCGAGGCGCGCGACGTCGTCGGCGGCGCCGCCGTGACCGAGGAGTTCGCGCCGGGCTTCCGCAATTCGGTCGCGAGCTACACCGTCAGCCTGCTCCAGCCGAAGGTGATCGCGGACATGAAGCTCGCCGGCCATGGCTATCGCGTGATCGAGCGGCCGATCAGCAATTTCCTGCCGCAGGACGCCAACGATTCTGGGGCAGGTTATCTGAAGCTCGGCGGCGGGCTCGATCGCACGCAGGCCGAATTCCGCAAATTCAGCGCGCGCGATGCCGAGACGCTGCCCGGCTATTATGACGCGCTCGAAAATGTCGCCGAACTTCTCCGCGACCTGGCGCTGCGTGTCCCGCCCAATGTCGGCGAGGGGCTGCGCACGCTTGTGGATGGCGCGCGGCAGGGGCGGCGCTTCGCGGGTCTCAGCCTCGAACAGCAGCGCGACGTCCTCGACCTGTTCACCAAATCGGCGCGCACGATGCTGGATAGCTGGTTCGAAAGCGAGGCGGTCAAGGCGGCCTTCGGTTTCGATGCGGTCGTCGGCAATTATGCGAGCCCCGACACGCCGGGCAGCGCCTATGTCCTCCTCCACCATGTCTTTGGCGAGGTAAACGGCAAGAAGGGCGCGTGGGGCCACAGCGTCGGCGGCATGGGCCGGATCACCGAGATCATGGCGAAAGTCTGCCGCGATCATGGCGTCGATATCCGTCTTGAGAGCCCGGTGGCGAAAGTGCTCGTCGACGGCGGCAAGGCGGTCGGCGTCAAGCTCGCCGGCGGAGAAGAGATCGCCGCGGCGCGCGTGATCGCCAATGTCGGCCCCAAGCTGCTTTACGAACGCTTGATGGATGCGAGCGATCTGCCCGCCGACTTCGTACGCCGGATCAAGGGCTTCAAGGCAGGAAGCGGCACTTTCCGCATGAATGTCGCGCTGAGCGAACTGCCAAAATTCAGCTGCCTTCCGGAACCCGGCGAGCATCACCAGTCGGGGATCATCCTCGCGCCGACGCTCGATTATATGGACCGCGCCTTCCTCGACGCAAAGGCGCACGGCTGGTCGAAGGCACCGATCGTCGAGATGCTGATCCCCTCGACCGTCGACGACAGCCTGGCGCCCGCGGGCGCCCACGTCGCCAGCCTCTTCTGCCAGCAATTCGCCCCCGAACTCCCCGACGGACGCGACTGGGACGATGAAGAAGAAGCGGCGGCCGACTGCATCATCGACACGGTTGAAAAATATGCGCCGGGTTTCCGCGCGAGCATCATCGCCCAGACGCGCCTGTCGCCCAAAGGGCTCGAACGCAAATTCGGCCTCGTCGGCGGCGACATCATGCACGGCAATATGAGCCTCGACCAGCTGTGGGCCGCGCGCCCCGTGCTCGGCAACGGCGGCTACCGCGGGCCGGTGAAGGGGCTTTATATGTGCGGCGCAGGCACGCATCCCGGCGGCGGCGTCACCGGCGCGCCGGGGCATAATGCTGCGCAGGTGATTCTACGCGACCGGGGGCTCTTCGCGCCGCGCTGGCGCTGACAGGCGGGTCCAGACGTAAAGCGGCAACCCCGCCGCCATCAGCACGATACTGAGCGCGCTCACGCCCAGCCCTGCACCCCACAGCGTCCACAGCGCATAGGCAAGGCCGACCAGCGCCACCGGGACCGCGACGCGCAGCCGGAGCGCGGCGGCGGCGCAAGCGAGGTAGAGCCAGAGCGTCACCGAGGTCGAGAGCACCGCCATGAAGGTGAACATCTCGCTCGTCGACTTATTGTTGTTGAGGATCACGCAGCCGGTGGCGATCGCGCTCGACAGCAGCAGCGCCGCGGCGGGTGTGCCGTGACGATTCTGGCGCGCCCACCAGGCGGGCAGCAGACCCTGCCGCGCCAGCGTCGCGGGCAGTTCGGCCTGGATCAGCGTCCAGCCGTTCAGCGTACCGAGCGCGCTCACCGCGGCAAAGGCGGCGATGAACAGTGCCGGCTCGCGCGCCCACCAGGTTTCGACAAACAGCGAGAAGGGCGCCTGTGACCGGGCAACCTCGGCCGCGGGCAGCATCAGCGCGATCGCCGAACAGACGATGAGATATAATATGCCCGTCGCGAGCGTGCCGATGATCGTCGCGCGCGGGATAGTGACCGCCGGATTGTCGACCTTGTCGGCGGCGACACTCGCCGATTCAAAGCCGAGCAGCGCCCACAGGGTCAGGATCGCCGACCCGCTCACCGCCGCGAGCGACAGCCCTTCGGCGGGAAAGGGGGTGAGCGCGACCGGCTCGCTGCGGCCGAAGGCGACGGGGATCAGGACGATGACGGTGACGAGCGGGATCAGCTTGATCAGCATCGTCGCGATCTGGAACTGCCCCGCCGCGCGCGCGCCGCGCCAGTTGATCGCGGTCACGATCCAGATCAGCGCGATCGTCGACAGCGCCATATGCTGTCCCAGCACGGGGACGAACAGGCTGAGGAAGCTCACCGCCGCGACCGCCAGCGTGACGTTCGCAGTCCACACCGACACCCAATAGGCCCAACCGATCATAAAGCTGGGGATGCGGCCAAAGGCGCGCTCGACGAACCCGGTCGGCCCGCCCGCGTCGGGGTGGGCGACGGTCAGCCGCGCGAGAACGAAGGCGAGCGCGAGCGCGCCCCCGATCGTGATCGCCCAGCCGGCGACGCCGTTCCAGCCGAAGGGCGCGAGGCTGGCCGGGAGCAGGAAGACCCCCGATCCGATCATATTGCCCATGACGAGCGCGATCGCCATCGAAAGGCCGAGCTTGCGGCGCGGCCCTTCGTCGCGATTGGCGGGCGCAGTCACCCGGTCAGAAGTCCTTGGCTACCTTGATCCCGATCAGTCGCGGGCGGATGACATTGTCGTAAAAGACGCCGCCCGTGTTGCTGATCCCGTCGGGGTCGCCGCAGATCGATTCGCCGCACTGGACCGCGCTGTTGATGACGCCGTTGCTGTTGAACAAGTTGGTCGCAAAGGCCTCGGCGCTCCATCCCTCGCCCTTGACCCCGATGCTGAGGTCGGCGGTGGTATAGGCCTTGAAATTGCCGACGATGCCGTTCTCGAACGGCCTGAGGTCGGACCGCCGCTTGCCGACATGGTTCACCGCGAACTGGACGTGCGCGTTCATGTCGCCCATCGGCCATTCGTAGCGTGCGACGGCATTGCCCTTGAACTTCGCGGTGACGGGCAGGCGCGATCCGCGCGGCGCGAGTGTGTCGTTCATCTCGTTCGGCTGATCGATCGCGCCGCTGTCGTCGAAATCGACGTCGATCGAGCAGTCAAAATCGGCGTTGGCGATGCGGCAGAAATCGCGGCGGATCGTTGCATCATTGTAGCTGCCGCCGAGGCTGAGCGTGAAGCCGCCCTGACGGTAGCTCAGGTCCGCCTCGATCCCGCGAATGCGCGCGATGCCCGCGTTGCGGATTTCGGTCAGCCCGTTCGCGCCGAGGAAGGACAGCTGGATATTGTTCCAATCCTCCTGATAAATGGCGCCGTTGAAGCGCACCGGACCAAAGCTGGTTTTCCAGCCGAATTCATAATTGTCGAGCGTGTCGGGACCATAGGGCGGCAAGTTACCGCGTCGGTTGATGCCGCCGGGGCGGAAGCCGCGCGACCAGGTGCCATAGACCATGACATCGTCGGTGATCTTGTAGGTCAGGTTCAGCTTGTGGATGAAATCGGTGTCGCTCGTGCTCTTGTCGAGGTTGGTGCACGGCGATCCCGAAACGACCGGCCCCGCAAAACAGGCCGCCTCGCCCGTGCGGCTCGAAAAGCCCGCCGAATAGCCGAAAAATCCGACCAGGCTGTTGTCGAATTTGTACACGCGCCCGCCGCCCGTCAGCGTCAGCTTGTCGGTGATGTCGAAACTGATTTCGCCGAACGCCGCATAGTCGCGGTCGATGCGCAGCTGCTTGGTCAGCCAGATATTGCTGTCGGTCCCGGTAACGGTGATCGAATCGGCAATATCGTCGATAATGTAATTCTGTTCGATATTGTGCGACTGACGCTGCCAGAACAGCCCGCCGATAAAGCGGATGCGCGCGTCGGCGGGGGAGGCGATGCGCAGTTCGGCAAAGCTGCGCTTATAGCGGTCGACACCCTGGATATATTGGTTCGGATTTACCAGGTCGCCGTTGTTGTCATAAAAATAGGCGCCATAGCCATAGAGTGCGTCATAGAAATAGGCATAGTCCGAATAGTCGCTCTCGGTCGTTGTCTTGCGCCGCAGATGCCCGCCGGTCGCGGTCAGATCCCAGCTGCCGATCTTGCCCTCGATCGTCAGCGCCGCCTGGATCCATTTGTCGTCGCTGCGTTCCGGGTTATATTGCACCGTCTGCAACTTGCGCGTCACCGCGGTCGAGCGCTCCTGTGCAAAGCTGCCATTCGCCTTCTGCACCTGTCCCATCAGTGTCGGGCGCACCGTCCAGTCGTCGTCGAGGTCGATGCCGAGCGCAAGGCGCGCGCCATAGGTGTCGACGTCGTTATAATCCTTTTCGACGAATGCGGCATTGTCCTGCGTGATCCCGCTCGACGGATAGGTGCGGCTGCCCGCGATATTGTCGATATAACCCGCATCGTGGCGATACCAGCCGACGAGGCGCAGCGCGGCGCGCTCGCCGAGCGGGGCGTTGACGAAACCTTCGGCGACGCCGCCGATGCCGCCGCGCGTCACACTGTTGAGTTCGAGCCCCAGCGAGCCATAGGTGCCGCTGGTGTCGGGCTGGTTGGTGACGAGCTTGATCGTGCCCGCCATCGAGCTCGCGCCATAGAGCGTGCCCTGCGGCCCCGCGAGCGCCTCGACGCGCGCAAGGTCATAGGCGTGGATGTCGAGCGCGCCCTGAATCGTCGTGATCGGCATTTCGTCCAAATAAGTGCCGACCGTCGGCAGCGATGCCGAATGGTTGGCATTCTCCCCCGACGCAACGCCGCGGAAATAGATCTGACTGAACCCCGGCGCGAGCGTCTGGATCGTCACCGACGGCAGGAATTTGACGACGTCCTGAAATTCCTTGACCTGCAATTCGCCCAGCCGTTCGTTGCCGATCGCGGTGATCGCCAGCGGGACGTCCTGCAGATTTTCCGCGCGCTTCGATGCCGTGACGACAATATCGCTGTCGCCGCCGGTATTGACGGCCTGCTGTGCCAGCGCCGTTCCCGACGTACAAATCATGGTGGTGCCGAGCAGCATGGCGCCGTTCCGCGTCAGCAATGCTTTCATGTTCCGCATAATGGCCCCCTATTGACATTTATATGACGGAGAATGACGCCGCGCCGTCCCAGCGCAAGTCCAGTTCGTCGGTGCGCTTGCCCGCTGGTCGAAAATGTCGCGAGATGTTGCCCAAAGGCAACGAATTCAGCTTGCGATGCCGCGATACGCGTCGGGAATTGCCGGATAGGCGCTCAGAACCGGGCCCAGCGCGTCCTCAAGCGGCCCCAGCCATTCGGCATAGGGTTGCCATTGGCCGACGCCGTCGCGGTTGATCGGGCGGCGGACCTGCTCGCTCGACGCGGTGCGCACCGCGCGCGCATTGGCGTGGAACGCCATGCACTCCTCCTCGAACGGCTGGCCGAGGAAAGCGAGCATCGCGCGCACTTCGGCTTCGGGATCGTCCAGCAGCGCCTCGTGAATCACGCGGTGCACGCGCCCCGGCTGCACGTCATCGAGATGCGCCATCAACCGCACATAGTCGCGGTAATAGGCGCCCATGTCGGACAGGCGATAGCTGAACGCCTGTCCCTTGGCGAAATGCTGCCGAAAGTTCGACCAGCAGCAATCGAGCGGGTGGCGCCGGGCGTCGATGATTTTCGCGTTGGGCAGGATCAGCCGGATCAACGGCACGTACAGCCAGTTGTTCGGCAGCTTGTCGATATAGAAGGGCTTGGCGGTTTTGCGCTGCACCGCGGTGCGGCGCAGAAAGGCGGCGCCCATTTCGGCGAGCGCGTCGGGGGGCGCTTCGGCGAGCGCGGCGACCCAATGACGGCCTTCGCCTTTCGCCTCGCGGCCAAGGCCGAGCGCGATCGCGGGGATGTCGGGCAGCTCCATCGTCCCCTCGATCGCCGAATGGCTCGCCAAGATCTGTTCGATCAGCGTCGATCCCGCGCGCGGCATACCCAGGATGAACACGGGATCGGGGCTGGGGTCGCCCTGTCCTGCGCGTTCGGCAAAAAAACCGGCGGTGCAGGTCGCGATTGCGGCATCCACCACCGCGCGTGTGTCGGCGGTATCATAGCCAAGTTGGCCCGCGCGGATCGCGTTGCCCGCTTCATAATGGCGAAACGCCGCCCCATGGTCGCGCGCATCGTCATAGGCCTTGCCGAGCGCGAAATGCAGGTGCAGCCGGTCGTCCTCGCGCGCGGCATCGGCTGGGTCGGCCGCGGTGAGCGCCGCCTCCATTGCCTGCCGGTCCGCTTCCGCGAAACGAACCGTCTTGAGATTGGCGAGGCTCCACCAGATTTCGCCCAAGCCCGGCTCGGCATCAAGCCCGCGGCGATAGGCGGCGATGCTGTCGTCCTGTCGCCCGACGGTTTTCAGCATATGGCCGTAGCTCATCCAGAGCTTTGCATGGCCGGGAAAGCGCTCGACGAGCGCGGCATAGAGCGCGATCGCTTCGTCATAACCGCCGATCCGCCCGAGCGCGGCGGCCTTGAGGTTCGCGTGCGCCGGGTTGTCGGGATCGCCCGCCATTACCGCGTCGAGCGCTTCGACCGCTTCGGCATAACGATTCTGCTTATACAGCGCGGTCGCCAGATTGGCGCGCGCCGCGCCGAAACCCGGTGCGAGGTCCAGCGCCCGTGACAGCAGCTTTTCGGCATCGCCATAGCGGCCGATCCGCCCCGCGACTTCGGCGAGCATACGGATCGCCGCGATGTCGGTCGGATCGTCCCTCAGCCGCGCGCGCAGCGCCGCTTCGGCATCGGGCAGGCGGTTTTCGGCGAGCGCCAGCGCTGCATCGATCATCGCTTCGTCATGGACGGCGGCGCCGACCGCGGCGAGCGCGGCGTCGGCGGCTTCGCCTTTGCGGCCGAGCCGCCGCAGCGCTTCGGCCGCGATCCGGTGCGCCGCCGCCGATGTCGGCACCGCGGCGACGATCGCGCGCGCCTGTTCGAGCGCGGCAGCGGGCTCGCCATTCAGCAGCCGGCGGGCGTTGGCGAGTGCCGCGTCATGCGTGACCGTCGCCAATGCCGTGCCTCAGCTCGCGCTTCGGGCTTTGGCGACGGCCTGCCGCAAAACGTCATAGCCGACCTGCCCTTGCAGCAACTGATCGCCGACGATCCAGGTCGGCGTGGCGTTGAGCTGGAGCTGGGTCGCGATCGCCATATTGCTGTCGATCTCGCGTTGGAACAATGCCTCGTTCGCGGTCGCGTCGGCGCTGCCGTCGGTGACGACGCCGGCGCGCGCGGCCGCGGCGGCAATCGCGTCGGGGCCGAGCGAGCTGGCGGCGAACATCGCGTGGTGGAAGGCGTCATATTTGCCCTGCCGCGCGGCGGCGAGCGCCATGATCGCGGCGTCGCGGCTTTGCGGCGCGATGATCGGCAATTCGCGGAACACGACCTTCAGCCGCTTGTCCTCGCGCAGCAGCCGGTCGACGTCGGGCACGCTCGCGCGGCAGAAACCGCAGGCATAGTCGGTGAACACCACCATCGTGACGTCGCCGTCGGCGTTGCCCGCCCACGCGCCGGCATAGGGTTTTTCGAGCGCAGGGCGCACGGCGTCGATGGCTCTCGCAATTTCGCGGCCGCGCTGCGCTTCCAAGGCTTCGGGAATGATCTGCGGATTTGCCTTGATATAATCGGCGACGACGGTTTCGACCTCGCTCTTGCTCAGCCCGCCGCCCAGGCGCCCGCCGAGCCAGAAGGCCAGCGCGAGCAGCAGGACGCCGCCCCCCACGAACGCCCAGAGACGCATCGAGCCACCCCCCATGTCTGTCCCCTTCCATTCGGGTAGCCGACCCGTCGTCGTGGCTTTGTTACGTGTCGCTGGTTTTCCCGGCAATGGCGAACGGTCATCCCCGTCCATTATGCCCGCCGCCGCGCGATCGGCGGCTTTGGGCTCCGGTTCTGCAACCGGAGGCAAGGCGGCTTCGGCGGCAAACAGCGGCAGGTCGGGCGCGGCCGGCGCCCTCGCTTCGACTTCGGCTTTCTCGCGCGCCAGCAATTGATCGAGTCCCGATGGCGGCGGCACCAATTCCTCGCGCGGCGCCGGGCGCAGCTTCGTTGCGGCTTCGCCCAATTGTTCGCGCAGGCTGTCGCTGCCCGCCTTGGCGATGTCGGCAACCCCCGCCCTGGTCTTTCCGGCGACCGCACCAAGCCCGCGCCCCGCGTCATTCGAAAGCTTTCGTGCCTTGTCGGCGAGCGCCAGCTTCGCCCAGGCGGCCGAGCCGGCCTGTGCGGCGGCGCGACCCGCGCGCGCCGATCCACGCCCCGCCGCGCGCCCGGCGCTTGCGGTCGCGGCGCCCGCGCGCGCAGTCGCTTCGCGCAAACGGCGCGGGATTTCCATCGCCTCGACCCGCGCGGGGATGTCGGCGCGTTCGCCGACGCGGATCGTCCAGTCGGCAAAGGCTTCCGCGGCGCTTCTAGCGCCGTCCCATAGCCGCGCCGCGCCCGCCCGGATCGCTTCGGGCTTCATCAGCGGTTCGCCGCGCGGCTTTTCGGGGCGGCTGTATCGTGTCAGGTCGATACCGACCGGCGGTTCTTCCGCGGGCTTCGCCAATCCTTCGCCCGGCTGCGGGCTGCCCATACCGGGCGTCGGCGTCGGGTCGCGCAACCACGGCTGATAATATTCGTCTTTATTCTCTGTCACTTGTTGCCCTTGCGCATCGGTATTGGCGATGCGGTCCCGCCTTGTTGCCTTGAATCTAGCGCCGTTTGCGTGTCCGTTCCACCTCGGCACGGGCCACGAGCGAAATATCCTGTGCACGGATCCAGTCGGGCGATCCCTGGGGCAGGCCCTGCATCGCCATTTCGGCATTACGCAGTGCCAGCGCCGGCTGTCTACCCTCGAGATTATAGCGCTCGGCCGAAGCGAGCGCGGCGCGTGCCTGATCGCCCTTGTTCGCGTAGACGATGCCGAGCTGGTACCAGGCAAAGGGATTTCGGTTGTCGAGCGCGACCGCGGTTTTCAGAACCTTTTCGGCCTCGGCATAATTGGCCGGATCCTCGGTTGCGATCAGCGCATGGCCCAGCGTGGCAGCGATCAGCGGTTGCGAGCGCGATTGGGCGACCGCCTTGCGCAGCGCCGGAATGGCTTCGCCGGGGCGCCCCGATTCGAGCAGGATCTGTCCTTCGAGCTCAAGGAAATAGGGATCGTCGGGATCGGCCGCGAGCAGGCCTTCGACCTCTGCCAATGCTTTTTGCGGATAGGCGCTCTTGTGCCAGGCATAGGCGCGGGCATAGCGCGCCGGGATGCTGCGATCGCTTTCGGGAAATTTGCGCAGCGTCCGCTCGGGTTCGGCCATATAGCCCGATAATTTCGCCTTGATGCGCTGAAACCGCTTTTCGATCGCCGGGTCGGCGGGCTTGTCCCACGCGGGATCGACGACATAGACTTCGCGCAATGTCTGAATGCGGTCGCCCGACATCGGGTGCGTGCGGCCATAGGCTTGATCGTCGTCCTGCTTGATCCCGTAGCGGAACTCCAGATTCTGGAGCTTCTTGAAAAAGGCGAGACTGCCCCGCCCGCTGATTCCCGCCGTCGACAGATATTGCGCGCCAGCCGCGTCGGCGGTCGATTCCTGCACACGGCTGAACGCCAGGAATTTTCCGAGCGCCGCCTGCTGCCCCGCCATCATAATGCCCATGCCGGCCTCGCCGCCGCCCGCCGCAATCGCTGCGGCGCCAAGCAGCAGGCTGAGCAGCGAAATGCTCGATGCAGCGCTCGCGCCGTCGTTGATGCGGATGGCGTGGCCGCCCATCACATGCCCCAGTTCGTGCGCGAGCACGCCCTGGACCTCTTCGGCGCTGTCGGCGGCCTCGATCAGCCCGCTGAACACGTAAATATCCTGGCTCCCCGCGACAAAGGCGTTGATGCTGCGGTCGCCGAGCAGGTGCACGCGCACCTGCCCCGGCTGAAGCCCCGCCGCGACGGTGAGCGGGTCCATCATGTCCTGGAACAGTGCCTCGGTCTCGGCATCGCGCAGGATCGACTGCGCCGCCGCCGGCCGCACCGCGACCAGCATCATCGCGAACAGGGTCAGCAGGATACGGAAAAAGGGACGCAGCTTTTGCGTCCCCGATGCGGGTCGCGGCGGAGATACGGTCATCGCCGCCCATCTTGCGCCGTGCGTCTGAACCCCGAGTGAAGCCATAGAGGCTTATTGGGACTGCGCGCGCGGCGGCGCAAGGTCGGCGTGCGATTTCCGCGATGGGCCGCCGTGCCTGGCTGTTGCCGTACGCCGTGTACCCCCGTGCAGGCGGGGGGCCATCCCCGGCGGGTCCAAAATCAAACCATCGGAAATGTGTCCCCGCCTTCGCGGGGACACACGGAATTTTACCCGGTGCGGCGCATCAATTGCCGAAAGTACGCTGCCACCAGCCGCGGCGCGGTTCGCTGTCCGCGCCTTCGCTGCCGTCGCCCGCGTCGGCAGCCACGGGCTGTGCCTCGCTCTCGGTTGCCGGGGCGCTACTCGCTTCGGCAGCCACGGCCTTCTTTGCGCGGCTCGCGCGCTTTTTCGGTGCGGGCTTGGGCGTTTCGGCTTCGGCCGGTGCATCGGCGGCGGGAGCATCGGGTGCAGGGGCTTCGGCCGGTGCATCAGCGACGGGAGCATCGGTGGCCGGGGCTTCGGCCGCAGCAGCGGTCTCGGCTTCAGCCGCCAGCGTAGCCTTGGTCTTGCGCGGCGCGCGTTTGCGCTTCGGCTTTTCCTCGGCCACGGGTGCCTCGGCTTCCTCGACCGACGCGGGTTCGGGTGCCGGTTCGGTTGCCGGTGCTTCGGCCTCGGTTCCGCCGTCTGCCTCGTCGGCCTTTTTGCGCCCGCGCCCGCCGCGGCGGCGCGGCTTCTTGACGGGGGCTTCGGCGTCATCCTCTGCCGGAGCGGGCGCTTCGGCTTCGGCCGGTGCGGCGTCTTCGGCGGTACCGGCGTCGGCAACCGCGCCGGTCTCGCCATCCTCCGCGGCGTCGCTGTCACCGACCTCGGCGCCTTCCTCGTCACGGCGGCCGCGACGGCCACGCCGACGGCGGCGGCGGCGCTTGCGGCCTTCGCCATCGCCTTCGCTTTCTTCGCGATCGCGCGAACGCGGACGCTCTTCGGCCGCTTCCTCTTCGTCTTCATCCGCCTCTTCGGGGATGTCGTCGTCCTCGTCCTCAATGGGTTCGATCGGGGCAAAGCTGCGGCGCTGGGTGGGCGGCGGGCCGCCGACCTCGATCGCCATGCGCGCGCCCTCGGTCTCGCCGTCGGGCAGGATTTCCACGCTGACGCCGTAGAGTTCCTCGATGTCGTGGAGTTCGCGGCGCTTTTCGTTGAGCAGGTAGAAAGTCGCTTCCTGGCTCGCGCGCAGCGTGATCTTGCTGCCTTTGCCGCGGGCGGCCTCCTCTTCGATCAGGCGCAGTGCGCTGAGCCCCGCCGAGCTCGCGGTTCGGACAAGGCCGGTTCCTTCGCAATGCGGGCAGGGGCGCGTCGAGGCTTCGAGTACGCCGGTGCGCAGCCGCTGGCGGCTCATTTCCATCAGGCCAAAGCCCGAAATGCGGCCGACCTGGATGCGCGCGCGATCGTTCTTCAGCGCTTCCTTCATCGCGCGCTCGACCTTGCGGACGTTCGAGCCATGATCCATGTCGATAAAGTCGATCACGATCAGCCCGGCCATGTCGCGCAGCCGCAGCTGGCGCGCGATTTCGTGCGCGGCCTCCAGGTTGGTGCTGAGCGCGGTCTGCTCGATATTATGTTCGCGCGTCGACCGGCCCGAGTTGATGTCGATCGAGACCAGCGCCTCGGTCGGATTGATGACCAGATAGCCGCCCGATTTCAGCTGGACGACGGGATTGAGCATCCCCGCGAGCTGGTCCTCGACACCGTAGCGCTGATAGAGCGAGACGGGATCGGCATATTGTTTCACGCGCCGCGCGTGGCTGGGCATCAGCAGCTTCATAAACTGCTTGGCGGCCTTATAGCCATCGTCGCCCTCGACGAGTACTTCCTCGATGTCTTTGTGATAGATGTCGCGGATCGCGCGCTTGACGAGGTCGCTGTCCGAATGGATCAGTGCGGGGGCGCTCGATCCCAGCGTCTTTTCGCGGATTTCGTCCCACAGCCGCGCGAGATAGTCGAAGTCGCGCTTGATCTCGACCTTGGTGCGGCTCATCCCCGCGGTGCGGACGATGCATCCCATCGTCGGCGGCAGGTTCATCTCGTCGATCATCGCCTTCAGCTTGCGGCGATCGGCGCCGTTCGAAATCTTGCGGCTGATCCCACCGCCGTGCATCGTGTTCGGCATCAGCACGCAATAACGGCCGGCGAGCGACAAATAGGTGGTCAGCGCCGCGCCCTTGTTGCCGCGCTCTTCCTTGACGACCTGGACCAGCATCACCTGGCGGCGGCGGATGACGTCCTGAATCTTGTAGCGGCGGCGGAGCGACATGCGGCTTTCGCCATCCTCGTCGTCGCCCCGGCGCCCGCGCCCGCGCCCGCGGCCCTTGCGGCCGTCGCGGCCACGGCGCTTGCGGTCGCCGCGATTGTCCTTGCCTTCCTCTGCGCCCTCTTCGGCTTCGCTGTCGTCGCCGTTCTCGGCTTCGCCATCCTCGTCGCCGTCGCTTTCTTCGCCGATGGTTTCGGGTGCGGGGGCGTCGCCATTTTCGTCGTCATGCTCGTCGACATCGGCGACATCGCCTTCCAGCTCGTCGAGGTCGTCCTCGGCGCGCTGCGCCGCGGCGGCGGCGTGCTCGGCCTCCTCGCGGAGCAGCGCTTCGCGGTCTTCCTTCGGAATCTGGTAATAATCGGGGTGGATTTCGCTGAATGCCAGGAAGCCGTGGCGATTGCCGCCATATTCGACGAACGCCGCCTGCAACGACGGTTCGACGCGAGTGACCTTGGCCAGATAGATATTGCCCTTGAGCTGCTTGTGCTCGGCGGACTCGAAATCAAACTCCTCGATGCGGTTTCCCTTGGTGACGGCGACCCGGGTTTCTTCCCGGTGCCGCGCGTCGATCAACATGCGCGTGGTCATTGGTAACACTCCAAGCGCGCCGCGGCGCGCCATCAAAAAATCCCGCTGACCTGCCCGAAGGAAGGCCGCGGCGGATAAGGGTGAAATGAAAGAAATCGTTATTGCCGAAGGCGGCCTGCGTCCGGTCGTGGACGCGCATGCGGTCTTCCCGTCCCGTGACCGGGGCAAACGCGCCCGTGTCGGGATAAGAAGAGGGCATGGCAAGCCTCATGCGGCATCAACCTGGTTAGCGGGTGAGCGGGCGGGCAGGGCGGGCGTCTCGCGATCGCCCCGACTGTCCGGTCAACCGGATGGATTGACGGCAGGCGTGCCCTTCCCCGCATGTCCGGCGCCAAGGCGGCCATGTTCCGCGAATCTCGCGGACCAGGCCTTCCCCTCAAAAGGCCGGACGGCACCGGAAAGAACGCCGTCAGTGAAAGGGTGCTAGCATCGGCGCGAGCCAACGGCAACCACAACCGCTGTCAAAATGGGGATCGCAGCCAACTGTTGCAAGAATGTCATGGAGGGTTCGGGTCGACCTCGGCGCGCAGAGGGCCGGCTCCGGGTGCGGCGGGCATGCGGTTGCTAACGGGCGATTCATCCTCGTCCGGTGCCGAAAGCCTGTCCGTTTTTTTAGAATAAGCGCTGGACCACGGGGCGGGGCGGGCGGCATAGACGCGCCATGAGCCTGCTCGTCCTGCTTGGCCTGATGGCAATGCCGCCCGCGACCGGGGCGGCGGCCGATAGCCTGTGGGCCGCGCCGCGGACTGCGCTTGCCTTTCGTGCGCAGCGGCCGACGAAGCGCTATAGCGTCACCGTCCCGATCGGTAAGCCGAAGCCTGCGGTGCCGTTGCCGCGCATCGAGGGGCCGGCCGATGATCGCCTGCCGCTGGTGGTCCTCGATGCGGGGCACGGCGGGCATGATCCGGGCGCGATCTCTCCGCACAATGGACGCCGCGAAAAGGATGTGACGCTCGCGATCGCGCGCGCGATCCGCGACGAACTGGTCGCCTCGCGCCGCGTTCGCGTCGCGCTGACGCGCGCCGACGACCGCTTCCTTGTGCTCGAGGAACGCTTTGGCATCGCGCGGCGGCTGAAGGCCGACCTGTTCATTTCGATCCATGCCGACGCGGCGGAAAATCAAGAGGCCGGCGGCGCGTCGGTCTATACCTTGTCCGAAGTCGCCTCCGACCGCGAAGCGGCGCGGCTCGCGGCGCGCGAGAACAAGGCGAATATCATCAACGGCGTGGATCTGGGCGCGCATGGCGACGATATTTCGTCGATCCTGATCGACCTCACGCAGCGCGAAACGATGAATGCTTCGGCCGAATTTGCCCGCCTGCTCCAGCGCGAAGCGTCGGACGAGGTGAAATTTCGTACCACCGGGCACCGCTTTGCCTCCTTCGTCGTGCTCAAGGCGCCCGACACGCCTTCGGTGCTGTTCGAAACGGGTTTCCTTTCCAACAAGGGCGACGCGGCCTTCCTCGCCTCGGCCGCGGGCCGGAAAAAGGTCGCGCGCGGCGTACGCGAGGCGGTGCAGATCCACTTTGCGCGGCGCATCGCTGCGCCGGGGCGTTAGAGGCAGCGCGAACCTCAGGCCCGGTTGACGATCATGTGCGCCGCGCCTTCGCCCGCGGTATAGCCGGTCACGTGGTAGCCGAGGGCGGGCAGGTCGAGGCCCGCGAGCAGGCTTTCGCCGCTGCCGAGCAGGACGGGTACGACCGCAAGGTGCATTTCGTCGATCGCGCCGGCCTCCAGATATTGCCGGACCGTCGACGCGCCGCCGCCGATGCGGATGTCCTTCTCGCCCGCGGCTTCGCGCGCGAGGTGGAGCGCCGCCGCAATCCCGTCGGTGACGAAATGAAAGACCGTTCCGCCCGCCATCGTGACCGGCGGCCGCGGATGATGGGTCAGGACGAACACCGGCACATGATAGGGCGGATTGTCGCCCCACCAGCCCGTCCATTCATGGTCCGGCCAGTCGCCGCGCACCGGGCCGAACATGTTGCGCCCCATGATCCACGCGCCCAGATTCGCCATGCTCCGTTCGCCGAAACGATCGTCGACACCCGTGGTGCCATTGTCGACGCCGAGCATGTCCCGGAACGAGCGCGTCTCGGCGAACCAGTCATGCAGCCGCTCACCATTCCAGCCGAGCGGAGCCTCCAGGCTTTGCGCGGGGCCGGCCCCATAGCCATCGAGCGAAACGCTGTATGCGGCGACACGAACCTTGGACATCGGCCTTCTCCTAAGTAATTGCAATTAACAACCGGTTGCGATTTGCTAGTTTACTTGATTGCATGTTGCAAGCAGTTTTGGTCGCGCCTATAAAAGCCGTGTGACCGACCACCGTTCCGGATGCCCGATCAACCTGACGCTCGAAACGCTCGGCGACCGCTGGAGCCTGATCGTCATCCGCGACATCATGTTCGGCAACCGCCGCCATTTTCGCGAATTGCTGACGCGCTCGGACGAAGGAATCGCGTCGAACATTCTCGCCGACCGGCTGAAGCGGCTGGTGGAAGCCGGATTGCTGACGAAGGCCGACGATCCGAGCCATCGGCAGAAGGCCGTTTACAGCCTCACGGCAAGCGCGATCGAGCTGGTGCCGTTGCTCGTCCACATGGGCGCGTGGGGTCGGCGGCACCGTTCGGCCACACGCGAAATGGTGGTGCGCCAGCAATTGCTCGAAGAAGGCGGGCCGCCACTCTGGGACGCATTTATGGACGAGTTGCGCGCCCTGCATCTGGGCGCGCCCTCGTGCGGCGGTAACAGCGTACTCGAGCGGCTGAACGAAGCCTATCGCCGCGCCGTCGAGGGCGGATCCCCCGGATAATAATCTTGACTGGCGCTCGCTAGACGCCAGCCTGTTCGCGGCGGGCGAGGAGGATGAGATGGTGTGGAACAACTGGTCGGGCAGCGTCAGTGCGCGCGCCGCGCTTGCCCGCCCGCAGAGCGAGGACGAACTCGCCGCGCTGGTCCGCGATGCACATCGGCTGCGAGTCACCGGGGCGGGGCACAGCTTTATGCCGCTGTGCGAATCGGACGAATTGATCGTCAGCCTGGATGACATGCCGGGCGAAATCAGCGTCGCATCCGACCGCCGGACCGTGCGCGTGCCCGCGGGCTGGAGCATCCGCAAGCTGACCTCGGTGCTTTGCGATCACGGCCTTGCGCTCGCCAATCAAGGCGATGTCAATCCGCAGTCGCTGGCAGGCGCGATGGCGACGGGCACGCATGGTACCGGCGCGGACCTTGGCTCGCTCGCGACTTTTGCGCGCGGGTTCCGTTTTATCGATGCCGATGGCGAGGCGCATTGGTGCGACGCCGATACGCATCCCGACCTGTACCAGGCGCAGCGCCTGTCGCTCGGCCTGTTCGGCGTGGCGACCGAAATCGAGGTCGCGGTGGTCCCCGCCTTTCATCTTGCCGAACGTATCGAAAAGCGCCGTTGGGTCGAAATCCGCGAAAGCTATGACGCGCTGACACAGCAGCACCGCCATGTCGAATTCTGGTTCTTTCCGCACAGCGACGATGTGATTTTGAAGACGCTCGATCCGTGCGATCCCTGCGATCCGCCGCCGAGCACGACCGACATGGACGAGGCGCGCTTTCGCCGGATCCTCGACCTCTCGGCGCGCCTGCCTTTCCTTACGCCGCTGCTCCAGCGCCTGATGATGAAAAGCGGCATTTCGGGCCGACGCCGCGGCCCCGCGCACAGCATCTTTCCATCGGACCGGACGATCCGGTTCGAGGAGATGGAATATGAAATGCCGCGCGCCGCCGGGCTGGAAACGCTGGAGGAGGTCGTCGGCTGGATCCGCAAACGGCGCCTTCCGGTCGCCTTTCCCTTCGAATATCGGGTGGTCGCTGCCGATGACATCTGGATGAGCCCGATGAACGCCGGGCCGGTCGCCGCGATCTCGATGCACCAATATGCAAATATGCCCTGGCAAACGCTGTTCGAGGAGGCGGAAACGATCTTTCGCGGCGCGGGTGGCCGCCCGCATTGGGCGAAGCGCCACAGCCTGACCCGCGCCGACGTCGCCGCCCTTTATCCGATGACGGCGCGCTACATCGCCGTGCGCCGCGCCGCGGACCCCGCGGGCAAGTTCCTCAACCCCCATCTGGAAAGCCTCTTTGCATGACGAGCGACCGCATTCTGCACGACGCGCTGATCGGCCGGCAGGGAAGCCGCGCCGATCTCAACACGCCGGTACTGGTGATCGACCGCGATGCGCTGGACCGCAATATCGCGACGATGGCAGCGTGCGCCACTGCTGCCGGGGTCGCGCTCCGCCCGCACGCCAAGACACACAAGAGCGTCGATATCGCGCGCCGCCAACTCGAAGCCGGTGCGGTTGGCGTCTGCTGCGCCAAGATCGGCGAGGCGGAGGTGCTCGCGGATGGCGGCATCGCCGGCATCCTCATTACCTCGCCCGTCGCTGCGCCGGCGGCGGTCGCGCGCCTCGCAAAACTGGCCGCGCGCGCCGAGGGGGTGATGGCGGTCGTCGATCATCCCGCGGTGGCCGAGCGCCTGAACGCGGCGCTCGCCGCCGAGGACGCGCGGCTCGATATGATCATCGACATCGACCCCGGTATCGCGCGCACCGGCGTTGCATCGGCCGGGTCGGCGGTTGCGCTGGCCCGAACGATCGACGCCCTGCCGCACCTCGCCTACTGCGGCGTGCAATATTATTGCGGGTCGCAGCAGCATATCGAAAATTACGTCGAACGCCGCGCCGCGATCATCGAGCGCACCGACTATTTGCGCGAGGTGATCGCGGCGCTCGCCGAAGCGGGTTTTGCCCCCCGCATCGTCACGGGGTCGGGCACCGGCACCCACCGAATCGACATCGAGCTTGGTGTTTTCACCGAATTGCAGGCGGGCAGCTATGTTTTCATGGACAAGCAATATCTCGACTGCGACCTTGCTGGCGGCGAACCGCCGCCGTTCGAGGCTACGCTGGCGGTCGACGCGCGCGTCGTCAGCGCGAATCACAGCGGCCTGGTGACGATCGACGCCGGCTTCAAGGCGCTGTCGACCGACGGCGGCGTCGCGGTCGTCCAGCGGGGAGCCCCCGAATCGGCGGTTTTCGCCTTCATGGGGGACGAACATGCCGCGCTGGTCGCCCCCGGCATCGGCGACGATCTGTCCCCCGGCGACCCGGTCAGCCTGATCGTGCCACACTGCGATCCGACGGTGAATCTCTACGATCATTACCATGTCGTCGCGGGCGACACGCTGGTCGATATCTGGCCGGTCAGCGCGCGCGGCCGCTCGCGATGACGGCGGGCGCGCGCTCCGCCGCAACCACGCTTCCCTTTCGGCGTTCCACGCTTTAGAGGCGGGTGCCTATGGCCGCCGACAGTCCGACCGATTTCCGCCTGCGCCTGCGCCGCGACAGCAACGCCGTCATCGCCTGGGTTCGCCAGATGTGGACGCGGCGCTGGTTCCGCTGGCTCGGCTATCTCGCCGCCGCGGGCCTCCTGGCCATCGCGCTCATCTGGGCGATTTTTGCGCGCGACCTGCCGTCGGTCGACCAGCTGCGCACCTATGAACCGCCGCTGCCGACGATGGTGCGCGATGCCGAGGGCAGGCCCGTGCACAGCTATGCGCGCGAGCGCCGCGTCCAGCTGGAATACAGCGAATATCCGCCGCTCCTCGTGCGGTCCTTCCTCGCCGCGGAGGACAAGACCTTTTTCAGCCATGGCGGGATCGACTATCCGGGCATCGCGTCGGCGATCATCACCAACCTGACCAACAGCGGCCGCCCGGTCGGTGCCTCGACGATCACCCAGCAGGTCGCGAAAAATCTGCTGCTCACCAACGAGCTCAGCTATCGCCGCAAGATTCGCGAGGCGATCCTTGCGATGCGGATCGAAAATGCGCTGACCAAGGAACAGATTCTCGAGCTTTATCTGAACGAAATTCCGCTTGGTCGGCGCAGCTTCGGCGTTCAGGCGGCGAGCCGCGCATATTTCGACAAGGATGTCGACGAACTGGCGCTGCACGAAATGGCCTTCCTCGCCATCCTGCCCAAGGCGCCCGAACGCTATGGTCGCGCCCGCTTTGAAAGCGATGCGATCGCGCGGCGCAATTTCGTGCTCGGCGCGATGCAGGACAATGGCTGGATCACCCCCGCACAGCGCGACGCCGCGCGTGCCATGCCGCTCGGCCTGACGTCCAGCGGCAACCGTGCGGTCGCGCAGGTCGGCGGTTATTATATGGAAGAGGTGCGGCGCCAGCTGATCGCCGAGTTCGGCGAAACCGCGGAGGACGGTCCGCTCAGCGTCTATGCCGGCGGCCTGTGGGTGCGTACGCCCTATGACGGCAAGATGCAGGTGGCGGCAACGCGCGCGCTCCGCAAGGGGCTTCAGCGCTATGACGCCGGCAAGGGCTGGTCGGGGCCGATCGCGACGATCGAGGCCGACGACCAGTGGCAAAGTCGGCTCGCGTCGAGCTTCATCGGCATCGACTATGACAATTGGCGCGTTGCCGCCGTGCTGTCGAAGACCGGGGGTGGCGCACAAATCGGTTTTGCCAATGGCGAAACGGGAACGCTTCCCGCCAGCGCCGCGACGATGGGTTATCGCAGGACGGGCGGCAGTGCCTTTGCGGCGATGCGCCCCGGCGACCTCATCGTCGTCAAGTCGACGGGCGGCAGCAATTATGCGCTGCGCAACATCCCCGAAGTGTCGGGCGGCATGGTTGTCGAAAGCCCGCACTCGGGCCGCATCTATGCGATGCAGGGCGGCTTTGACGTCCGCCTTTCGCCCTTCAATCGGGCGACGCAGGCCGAACGCCAGCCGGGCTCGACGATCAAGCCGTTCGTTTATGCCGCCGCGCTCGACAATGGCATGACTCCGGCGACGATGATCGTCGACGGGCCTTTCTGCGTCTATCAGGGCGCGCGTCTCGGCAACAAATGCTTCCGCAACTTCGGCGGCGCGGGCGGGTCGGGCGAACATACGATGCGCTGGGGCCTCGAACAGTCACGGAACCTGATGACGGTGCGCGCCGCGAGCCAGGTCGGCATGGAGCCGGTGGTCGAAACGATCGCCACCATGGGAATCGGCAAGCACGAACCCTATCTGTCGACCGCGCTCGGCGCCGGATCCACGACGGTCGAGAAGATGACCAATGCCTTTGCCATGCTTGTCAACCACGGCCGCGCGCTGAAGCCGCGCGTGATCGATTATGCGCAGGACCGCCGCGGCAAGGTGATCTTTCCCAAGAACTGGAAACCGTGCGAAGGCTGCAACATGAAGGATTGGGACGGCCGGCCGATGCCGCGCTTTGCCCGGTCGGGCAAGCAGCTGATGGACCCGATCACCGCCTATCAGGTCGTCCATATGCTTGAGGGCGTCGTCCAGCGCGGCACGGCGGTGCGGCTGCGCGACCTCGGCGTGCCGCTGTTCGGCAAGACGGGTACGACCACCGGCCCGAACGACGTCTGGTTCGTCGGCGGCACACCCGACGTCGTCGCGGGCATGTATATCGGATTCGATCAGCCGCGCAGCATGGGCGGCTATGCGCAGGGCGGCAGCTATGCAGCGCCGATCTTCAAGGATTTTGCGCTCGAGGCGCTTGCCGATCGCCAGCCGATTCCCTTCATCGCGCCCAAGGGTGTGCGAATGGTGCGCATCGACCGCCGTTCGGGACGCCGCGTTTACGGCAGCTGGCCGGGGACCGACCCGCTCGCGGGGATCATCTGGGAAGCGTTCAAGCCCGAGAGCGAACCCAGGCGGACGATCCGCGAAGACGAAATCAAGCCGGCGAAAACGCCGCAGCGACAGGACGCACCCGTGCAGCAAACCCCCGGACGGCGGAGTGACAGCGAGTTTCTGGAGGACCGCGGCGGCATCATCTGACGTCGCACCCCGTCTTTCGCCCTGCCTTTCCTTGCGCGCCGCGAAGGCCTAAGGGCGGGGTCAACATTTTTCAGGAGCAACGACATGCGCGCCGAAGCGCAGGATCATATCGACAAGATCGCCGCTGCCACCGCGCTGCTGCGCCGCTTTCTTGACTGGGATCGCGCGGTGCGCCGCCTCGACGAACTCAATGCCAAGGTCGAGGACCCGACGCTCTGGGACAATCCCAAGGCCGCGCAGGAGGTGATGCGCGAACGCCGCCGGCTCGACGAAGCGATCACCGCGACGCGCGCGATCGAGCAGGAATCGGCCGACACCGCCGAACTGATCGAGCTCGCTGAGATGGAAGGCGACGAGGCGATGGTCGACGAAGCTGTCGCCAGCCTCGCCGCACTCGCCGTGCGCGCCGAAGAGGATAAGGTAAAGGCGTTGCTGGCGGGCGAGGCCGACGGCAATGATTGCTATATCGAGGTGCACGCCGGCGCCGGCGGCACCGAAAGCCAGGACTGGGCTGAAATGCTCCAGCGCATGTATATGCGCTGGGCCGAAAAACGCGGGCTGAAGGTCGAACTGATCGAATATCAGGCAGGCGAGCAGGCGGGCATCAAATCGGCGACGATGCTGGTGAAGGGCGAAAATGCCTATGGCTATGCCAAGACCGAAAGCGGGGTTCACCGGCTGGTCCGCATCTCGCCCTATGACAGCTCTGCGCGGCGTCACACCAGCTTTTCAAGCGTCTGGGTCTATCCGGTGATCGACGACAATATCGAGATCGAGATCAACGAAAGCGACCTGAAGATCGACACTTATCGCGCTTCGGGCGCGGGCGGGCAGCACGTCAACACGACCGATTCGGCAGTGCGCATCACGCACATCCCGACGGGCATCGTCGTCGCCAGCCAGAACGACCGGTCGCAGCACAAGAACCGCGCGACCGCGATGGGGATGCTGAAAGCGCGGATGTACGAGGCCGAGCTGCAAAAGCGCGAGGCCGCGGCGTCGGGCGAATATCAGGCGAAGACCGAAATCGGCTGGGGGCACCAGATTCGCTCCTATGTTCTCCAGCCCTATCAGTTGGTCAAGGATTTGCGTACCGGCGTGACATCGACCGCGCCGGGCGACGTGCTCGACGGCGCGCTCGATCCCTTCATGGCGGCGGCGCTGTCGCAGAAGGTGACGGGCGAAAAGGTCGAGGTGGAGGACATCGACTGATGGGGCGCGGCGCCCTCGCTGCGCTGGCGCTGCTGCTTGGCGGCTGCGACGGTCCGTGGAGCGAGGATGGCGACCGCATCGAAACCGCGCGCGAATTTCCGCCCGCCGACCGGCCGGTCGCGCCGACCGTTTCGACCAAATGGTCGACCGAAGAGGCGCGCGACCGGGTCAACGAGGCCGAGGACGTCATGGATTCGGCCGACGTCCGCCCCGGCATGACGGTCGCCGACATCGGTGCGGGCGACGGCTATTATACAGTGCGCCTCGCCCAGCGTGTCGGCGCGGGCGGGCGCGTGCTCGCGCAGGATATCATGCCCGAGGTGATCGAACGGCTTGCCGACCGCGTGGCGCGCGAACGGCTCGACAATGTCTCGCTGAAACTTGGCGCGGTCGACGACCCGCGCCTGCCCGCCGCCAGCTTCGACCGCGTGTTCATGGTGCATATGTATCACGAGATCGGTGAACCCTATGCCTTCCTCTGGCGTCTGCGGCCGGCGTTGAGTGAGGGCGGGCAGGTCATCGTTGTCGACGGCGATCGCCCGATCGCACAGCATGGCACGCCCTTTCGCCTGCTCGTCTGCGAGTTCGAGGCGGTGGGGTACAAGCTGCTGTCCTATAACGACAAGCAGCACGCCGGAGGGTATCTCGCGCGCTTCGTCCCCGAAGGCGGCCGCCCCGCGCCCGCTGCGATCAAGGTGTGCGACAACCCGTGAGCGATCAATAAACGATCAGCCGGTCCTCTGCCGCGACCGCGGCAAGAAAGCTGACGACCCCGCCCGCCTTGATACCGCCGACGATGCGGTCCGCGATCAGATCGGCGAGCGCCAGCCCCGATTGGCACACGATGATCTCGACCCCGCTCGCCAGCGCCTCGTCGATCAATTCGCCAAGGCCCGGCAGCCCCACGGCGCGGCGCGCGCCGTCGCCGGCAAAGCCCGCGGGTGCACGCAGCATCGCTGCGGCATCGCCCTGCACGAACAAGCGCGCCGATTGCCCCAGCGCCACCGCCGCAATGGCGGTCTCCAGCGCCGCGCAGAAACGCCGCCCCTCCGCCGCGGCAACGATGATGTTCAGCCCCGGCATATCGGGCACTCCGGTTCCTTGGCGACCGCCACTTCGCGCCAGCGCCGCTCGAACATGTCGATGATTGCGAGGCGCCCCGCCAGGGGAGCGCCCCACCCGGTCAGCGCGCGCACCGCCTCCAACGCCGCCGTGGTGCCGATCATCCCGGCAAGCGCGCCCATCACGCCCGCTTCGGCGCAATTGATCCCCGGCCGGTCGGGATCGTCGCCGACCAGGCAGGCATAGCAGGGACTGTCGGCGCGCCATCCCTCATAAAGTGCGACCTGCCCCTCGAACGCGCCGATCGCCGCCGACAACAGCGGGATGTGCAGCGCCACGGCGGCGCGGTTGACCGCCAGCCGCGTCGCAAAATTATCGCATCCGTCGAGGATCAGGCTCGCCCCCGCCAGCATCGCTTCGGCATTGCCCGCGTCGATCCGCGCGACACGCGCTTCGGCGATCACATGGGAGTTGATCCGCCGCGCCGCCGCCGCCGCGATCTCGGCCTTGGGGGCGCCAATGTCGGCATCGGTGAACAGCGGCTGGCGCTGGAGGTTGCTCAGCTCGACATAATCATGGTCGATGATCGTCAGTCGCCCGACCCCCGCCGCCGCCAGATAGGTGATCGCGGGGCAGCCGATCCCGCCCGCGCCGACGATCGCGACATGCGCCGCCTTCAGCTTCGCCTGTCCTGCGCCCCCGAACTGCGGCAGGATGATCTGGCGCGCATAACGGTCGAGTTCGGCGTCCGACAGCAAGCCTATTCGCCCGGCCGCCGCATCTTGAGCGCGGAGAGCGAGGCGAGCCCCGCGGGCGCCGCAGCCTCTTCTTCCTCATCCTCGGCCCCGCCGCTTGCCACGCCGGTCGACCCGAACCCGCCCGCGCCGCGCGTGGTATCGCCGAGCGCCGCGACCTCGGCAAAGGTCGCGCGCTGGACCGGTGCGGGAACCAGCTGCGCGATGCGGTCGCCGCGCCTCACCTCGAAACTTTCGTCGCCCAGATTGGCGAGGATCACCTTCACTTCGCCGCGATAATCGCTGTCGATCGTGCCGGGGGTGTTGAGGCAGGTGATGCCATGCTTCAGCGCCAGTCCCGATCGCGGGCGCACCTGTACCTCATATCCCGGCGGGATCGCCATAGCGAAGCCCGTCGCGACCGCGTGGCGCGTACCGGGGCGGATCGTCAGGCTTTCGGCCGCGACGACATCCATCCCCGCCGCGCCATCGGACGCATAGGCGGGCAGGGGCAGGCCGCCGCCATTGGGCAGGCGCCGAATGGCGATCTCAATCGGATTCAAAGGGTGCGCGTCGGTCGAGTTCATCGGCGATCTTTTCCATCAAGTGGCGGGCGACGGCTTCCTTGGGCAGCCGGTCCCAACTGTCGACGCCAGCGGGCGTCACGATATGCACGCGGTTGCTTTCGCCGCCCATCGGGTCGGCGGAAACATCATTGGCGACGATCCAGTCGCATCCCTTGCGCATCAGCTTCGCCTCGGCATGGGCGATGACATCGTTGGTTTCGGCAGCAAAGCCGACGAGCAGCGGCGGTCGGTCGGGGCTTTTGGCAACGCTCGCAAGAATGTCGGGATTTTCGGCGAGCGCGAGCGGCGGAACCTGCCCGCTGCCGTCCTTCTTGATCTTTTGCGCCGCGGTATCGGCGGCGCGCCAGTCGGCGACCGCCGCGACCATGATCGCGGCATCGACGGGCAGGCCCGCCGCAACCTCGGCCGCCATTTCGCGCGCGGTTTCGACATCGACACGGATCACGCCCGGCGGGGTCGGCAGCGGCACGGGACCGGCGATCAGCAACACTTCGGCGCCCGCTTCGGCGGCGGCGGCGGCGATCGCAAAGCCCTGCTTCCCGCTCGACCGGTTGGCGATATAGCGCACCGGGTCGATCGGTTCGTGCGTCGGCCCCGCGGTGATCAGGATGCGGCGTCCGTGGAGCGGGCGGTGGTTCGCAGGCGCAAAATCGGGCTGTCCCGACAGAATCGACGGTGCGGGCGCGTTCGCGAGCGCACCCTCGATCGCGGCAAAGATCGCGTCGGGTTCTGGCAGGCGCCCCGGCCCAAATTCGCCGCACGCCATCTCGCCCTCGTCGGGCGTCATCACCGTCACGCCGTCGCTGCGCAAGGTCGCGACATTGCGCTGCGTCGCGGCGTGCAGCCACATGCGCACATTCATCGCGGGCGCTGCGAGCACCGGCTTGTCGGTCGCGAGCAGCAAGGTCGTCGCCAGATCGTCGGCGAGCCCCGCCGTCATCTTCGCCATCAGGTCGGCGGTCGCGGGCGCGACGACGACCAGATCGGCCTCGCGGCTCAGCTGGATATGCCCCATCTCGACCTCGTCCTTCAGGTCGAAAAGGCTGGTGTAAACCTTGTTCTCCGAAAGCGCCGCGAGCGTCAGCGGCGTCACAAACTGCTCGCCCGCGCGCGTCAGCACGCAGCGCACTGTCATGCCCGCCTTGCGCAGCAGCCGGACGAGCTCGATGCTCTTGTACGCGGCGATGCCGCCGCCGATGATGAGCAGGATGCGTTTGGCAGCCATCGTCAAACCCCTGTCAGCAGTACGTCGAGCGCGTCGATAATGACAAAGCCGTGATCGCCAAGGCTCACGACGAAGTCGTCCAGCTGATACGCCGGAACGGCCGTCGCGAACTGCGTGTACATGACATGCTCGATGTATTCGATCGTGAAAAGCGGATTAAGGCGCCGTGCGACGACCTCGAACTGGTTGGCGGGCAGCAAGGGCACGACGAAGCGCGTCTCAAGATGGTCGAGCAGGTCCGACTGGCAGTCGACGACCAGATCGCCGTCGGGCGTGCGCCACACGTCGAATTGCGCCATCAGAACAACCGATATTTGGCGAGCGGCAGGCCATGTTTGCGGACATAATCGTTCGACGCATCGATCGCCGCGCGATTTTCTTCCTTCCACTTCGCCCAGCGCGCCTTCTTCACCTCGGTCGCAAGGCCGCTCTGGCAGGCTTCGCTGACATTGATGCCAAAGGCCCGGGCCTCATCAACAAGCTCGGCACTCAAGGACACATTGGTCGCCTTTTTGGGCCCCTCGAATCGCGCCGGACGGTTCATCGCCATTCTCCTTGCGCATAAGATATGCGCATACGGGGCCAGGATCAATGGCCGACCATCCCCAGGCTGGCGAAGGGCTTTTGATGCTCGCCATATTTGTCGACCATCGTGGCGCTCGCTTCGTTGAGGCCGATGACCTCGACCGTCTTGCCTTCGCCGCGCAGGCGAAGGACGATCTTGTCGAGCATCCCCGTCGCCGAAATGTCCCAGAAATGCGCCTCGTGAACGTCGATGACCACCGTGTCCACCGTCGCCTCGTTAAACTCCATCGCGTCATAGAGCATGTCGACCGAGGCGAAGAAAATCTGGCCGCCGACGATATAGCGCCGCGTGCCGCCCTCGACGCTCGTGTCGATCGTCAGCAGCTGGCGCACCTTCCACGCAAAGAAGATGCCCGACAAAAGTACGCCGGTCAGCACGCCGATCGACAGATCGTGGGTGGCAACGACCATCACCACGGTCGCGATCATCACGACATTGGATGGCCAGGGATGGTGCAATGTTTCGGCAAAGCTTTTCCAGCGAAAGGTCGAGATGGAGACAAAGATCATCACCGCGACCAGCGCAGGCATCGGGATTTGCGCGACCCACGGCCCCAGCGCAACGATCAGGATAAGCAGCATCACGCCGGCGACAAAGGTAGAGAGGCGCCGCCGCCCGCCCGATTTGATGTTGATCACCGACTGACCGATCATCGCACAGCCGCCCATGCCGCCGATGAAACCGGTGACGAAATTGGCAAGGCCCTGGCCCCAGGTTTCGCGGCGCTTGTCGCTGCGCGTTTCGGTCATGTCGTCGACGATCGAGGCGGTGAGCAGGCTTTCGAGCAGGCCGACCGCCGCCATCGCGAGCGAATAGGGTGCGATGATCCGCAGCGTCTCCCACGTCAGCGGCACTTGCGGCAAATGAAACCATGGCACGCTGTCGGGCAGCTTGCCCATGTCGCCGACGGTAAAGACGTCGGCGCGGAAATAGATCGACACCGCGGCCAGGAGGACGATTGCGACCAGCGGCGAAGGAATGGCGGTGGTCAGGCGCGGCAGGCCATAGATGATGAGCAACCCCGCCGCGACCATCGCATAGGTGGTCAGCGTCATCGCCTCGCCGGTCAGTTGCGGCAATTGCGCCATGAAGATCAGGATCGCGAGCGCGTTGACAAAGCCCGTGATGACCGAGCGCGACACGAAGCGCATAAGCAGGTCGAGCCGCAGCAGCGCCGCAATGCCCTGAAAAACCCCCATCAATATCGTCGCCGCGAACAGATACTCGACCCCGTGATCGCGCACCAGCGGCACCACCAGCACCGCCACCGCCGCGGTCGCCGCGCTGATCATCCCCGGCCGCCCGCCGACCACCGCGATGATCACGGCGATCGAGAAGCTGGCATACAGACCGACGCGCGGATCGACACCCGCGATGATCGAAAAGCCGATCGCCTCGGGGATCAGCGCTAGCGCAACGACCAGGCCGGACAGAAATTCGGCGCGCGGGTTCGTCAGCCAGTCGCGCCGAAAGTCGTTTTTGAGGGGCATGTTTGCTCCGGTACGGATGCGCGCAGAGGGGCATGGGGCCGCTGACCTGCGCTGGGAATCGGGAATGCGCGGCCTTTAGGGGCTGACGGCCCCGAAATCCAGCGTTGGCCGAGGAGGCGGCCTTCGCCGGGATGACGGAACTGAAGATGTCCGCTCCCCACCCCAAAACCGCCGTCCTCCTTCACCCCAGCACCGCCCTTCGCATCCGCGTTTTCATCGCAGCGATGAACGCGCGTACGGCGGGCAATCCCGCGCGGGAGGGTTCGAACAGGAGGTGCACCGGCAGCGCGGGCGGCTGTTCGTCGGCGAGCAGCGCGATCACGCGGCCCGCGGCAAGTGCGTCGGCGATCTGGTAGCTCAGCAGGTTGGCGATTCCCAATCCCGCCTCGGCGGCGGCGAGCGCGCTGTCGACCGTGTTGAGTACAAGGCGCGGGCGCGGATCGAGCCGCCAGCGGCCGCTCGCCAGTTGCCACTCCCCCACGGTGCGCGGTCCCGTCGTCCCGATCAGCTCGTGTCCGGCGAGGTCGCCGATTGACCGCGGAGCTCCGCGGCGCGCCAGATAGGCGGGGCTGGCGACGAGCATCTGCCGGACTTCGCCGATCCGCACCGCTTTCAGCCCCGAATCGGCCAGCGCGCCGATCCGCACCGCGACGTCGATCCCTTCCTCGACGATCCGCACATTGCGGTCGATCAGCATCATCCGCACCGCAAGGTCGCGATGTTCGGTCATCAGGCCCGCCACGACCGGCAGCACATGGAGGCGCCCGAACATCACCGGCGCGGTGACATAGAGCTGCCCGCGCGGTTCGGCCGCCGCGCCCCGTATCTCGCGCTCCGCCCCCGCCAGATCGGCCAATATGCGCTGCGCCTGTTCCAGAAACGCCGCGCCCGCGTCGGTCAGCGCGACCGCGCGCGTCGATCGATGAAAGAGCAGCGTTCCGAGCCGCGCCTCGAGCGCCGCGATCCCGCGCGTCACCGCGGGCGGCGAGCTGCCGAGTTTGCGCGCCGCGGCGGCAAAACCCCCCTCGCTCGCGACCGCGACAAACATTTCCATCGTCAGCAACCGGTCCATCGATTATTCCGTTTTCTGGAACAGTGTCGTGCAATCTTCGGCTATTATCACATCATACGCAACAACCTACATCGCGGCGGGCGAGTAAAGGCATGTCCCCTCTGCCTTTGTTCGCCCCCTTGACGGAGGCCCGGCTGATGGCACGAAATTACCGGCATACGCTGTTCGATGATGCGATCAAGGCGATGCAGGAACGCCACGGGTCGCGCGCCCCCTATCTGAAGATGGACGCCGGCGCCGATGGCACGCCCGACGCGCTGACCGCGAAGGAACTGGATTATATCGCGCTTCGCGACAGCTTTTACATCGCCAGCGTCACGGCCGATGGCTGGCCCTATATGCAGCACCGCGGCGGTCCCGCCGGTTTCCTGAGCCATATCGCGGGAAACCGTATCGGTTTCGCCGATTATCGCGGCAACCGGCAATATATCAGCACCGCGAATCTGGCGGGTAACGACCGCGTCTCGCTGTTCCTGATGGATTATCCGAACAGGGACCGGCTGAAGCTTGTGGGTCACGCGATCGGTGTCGAGCTGGCCGACGATCCCGCGCTCGTCGCGTCGCTGATGCCCGAGGGCTATCGCGCCGTTCCCGAACGCGCCTTTCTGATCGACGTCATCGGGTGGGAGTGGAACTGCTCGCAGCACATCACCCCGCGCTTCACCGAAGCCGAAATTTCCGCTGCGATCCGGCCGATGGCGGCCGAACTCAACCAGCTGCGCGCCGAAAATGCCGCTCTTCATGCCCAAATATCCGGAGACAGCCGATGATCCTGCTTTACGCCACCCCGCTGTCGGGCAACGCGCACAAGGTCCGCATGGCGCTCGCCCTCCTGGGGCTGCCGTGGACCGAACAGCCGACCGACGCCGCGGCACGCGGCAGCGATGCCTTTGCGGCGATCAATCCGATGCGCCAGATCCCGGTTTACGCCGAAGGCGCACTGTGCCTGCGCGACAGCCAGGCGATCCTTGCCTATCTTGCCGCGCGGCACCGTCCCGGCGAATGGGACGGAGAGGGCGCCGAGGAACGCGGCGCCATCGCGCTCTGGCTGTCGCACGCGGCGAACGAAATCGCCAACGGCCCTGCCGCGCTCCGCCTTGCGCGGCGGTTTGGCGCGGCGATCGCGGAGGATCAGGCGCAAGCCGTCACCGCGCGCTTCCTTCCCGTCATCGAGGCGCATCTCGCGCAGCATCGCTGGCTGGTCGGCGACCGGATGACGATCGCCGACCTTGCGGCAAGCCCCTATCTCGCGCTTGCGGGCGAAGCCGACATCGACCTTGCCGACTGGCCGGCAATCGGCGAATGGACCCGGCGGATCGCTGCGCTGCCCGGCTTTCCGGCGATGCCCGGCTGGCCCGGTTCATAGGCAGAATCAACGCCAAGCAGGGGAATGTACCGATGCCCTATGTGAATATCAAAATAACCCGCGAAGGGGCGACCGCCGAACAAAAGGCCGAACTGATCGGCGGCGTCACCGAATTGCTTCAGCGCGTCCTCGGAAAGAATCCCGCCACCACCGTCGTGACGATCGACGAGGTCGACATGGCCAATTGGGGCATCGGCGGCCTGCCGGTTGCCGATTATCGCGCAGCGCAAGCCGCAAAGGCGCCGCCGCGATGACCGCCAACAACGCCGTGGCCTTTGCGATCATCATGTTGCTCACCGGGATCGGCATCCCCATTCTCGCCGCGCTCAACGGTGGGCTGGGGGCGCGGCTGGGCAGCCCGATGGCGGCGTCGATGATCTTGTTCGGCCTTGCCTTTCTGATCGCGACCGCGGGCGCGCTGATGACCGGATCGCTCGGCGCGGTGCGCTTTACCGGCGACATTCCCGCGCATTTCTATTTCGGCGGGGTGTTCGTCGCTTTCTATGTGATTGCCGTGACCTTCATCGCGCCGCGGTTCGGCGTGGGCAATGCGATCTTTTTCGTGCTTGTGGGCCAGCTCATCAGCGCGGCGACGATCGACCATTTCGGCCTTTTCGGATCGCTGCGGTCGGCGTTCGATGTAAAGCGCGCCGCGGGAATCACGCTGATGATCGCGGGCGTATATCTGGCGCGCCGCACGGGCTGAGCGCCGCATGGGATGCTCCCGGTCGTTCGCGCACCGGCCTATCGTCAGCAAAAAAAGGGCGGCCCTGGGCCGCCCTTTTCATTTTTGGTCGTGCCGCCGGTCAGTCCTGATGCGGCTGCAGGTTCACGGCGGCGAACTTGCCGCGGTCGTCGACTTCGATGTCGAAGGCGACACGGTCGCCTTCCTCGAGCCCGGCCATGCCCGCGCGCTGTACCGCACTGATATGGACAAAGGCGTCGGCCTGTCCGTCATCGCGGGCGATGAAGCCGAAGCCCTTGGTCGTGTTGAAGAATTTCACTGTGCCCGAGGTACGCTCACCGGTCAGCTGACGCCGCCCGCGCGCGCCGCCCGGACGCTCCTCACGCTGGCGCGGGGCAAATTCCTCGACCGGCATCGGTTCGCCATCGATCTTGAGGTCGATGGCCGACACCTTGCCGTTCCGCTCGACGAGCGTGAAGCCGAGCGGCTGGCCCGATGCGAGGCCCTGGAGCCCCGCCTGTTCGACCGCGCTGATGTGAACGAACACATCCTCGCCGCCGTCATCGCGGGCGATGAAGCCGAAACCCTTGGACGGGTTGAAGAATTTGACCGTGCCCTGGCCTTCTCCGACGACCTGCGCCGGCATCCCGCCGCCGCGCCCGCCGCCGAAGCCGCCGCCCCGGTCGCCGCCGCCGAAACCGCCGCGATCACCATAGCCGCCGCGGTCGCCGCCGCCGAAACCGCCGCGGTCCCGATCGCCAAAGCCGCCGCGCCCGCCGCCATAGGAATCGCCGCCATAGGGTGCCGGTTCGAAGCTGTCGAAATTGCCGAAATCATCGCGCTTGCCGCGTCCCCGATGGCCACGGCGATCCTTGTTGAAACTCATTGCTTAGTAGTCGCTTTCGGTCGTCCATACCCCATTCAACCGGCTCCTTGCGCCGGACGGGGACGCAGTTCACCACGGGCACAGACTCGCCCCATGCCACCAAGAATGAAAGATATAGCCTAATTATCCACAGGCTGCGAACAGAAAATTTCGGGCACGCATTGTCGAAGATCGCCCGAATTGCCGCGGTGTTTCCGCCGTGCGGCCCGACAAGGGAAACCAGTCATTGAGCAGCGCGGCCGCTTCGCCTAAGGCGGCGGGATGAGCGTATATTTCCACGAAGAAGATCTGCCCGAAGGCGCACTCGGCCCCGGTGCGGTCGCCGTCGATACCGAAACGATGGGGCTCAACCCGCTGCGCGACCGGCTGTGCCTCGTCCAGATCAGCGATGGCACGGGCGACGAGCATCTTGTCCGCTTCAAGCCCGGCAGCCGCTATGACGCGCCGGTGCTGAAAGCGATTCTGGCCGATCCGGGGCGGCTGAAACTTTTTCATTTCGCGCGTTTCGACATCGCCGCGTTGCAACAGGCGCTCGGCGTTGTCACCACGCCCGTCTATTGCACCAAGATCGCCTCGAAACTGGTGCGCACCTATACCGACCGCCATGGCCTTAAAGAGCTGGTGCGCGAGCTGCTGGGCCAGGAAGTGTCGAAGCAGCAGCAGTCGAGCGACTGGGGCGCTGCCGAACTGACCGACGCGCAGCGCGACTATGCCGCGAGCGACGTGCGTTTCCTGCACGCGATGAAGGAAATTCTGGACGCGCGACTGGCGCGCGAGGGGCGAACCGAACTGGCGCAGGCCTGTTTCGATTTCCTTCCGACGCGCGCGGCACTCGACCTTGCGGGCTGGCCCGAGGTCGATATTTTCGCGCATAGCTGACGCGCCATCCGTACGAGGCCGATGAATGTCCGAACGCGCCGACCTTGACCGCACGATGCGCCAGATGTGGGCGCGCAGCGGGTCGAGCCACGATCGGGTCGTGCGCATCCTGCGTTACGGCCTGCCGCTGGTGATCGGCGTCGTCGCCGCGGTGCTCGTCTTTTCGCCCTTCACCCAGCGCGCCGAGATCAGTTTCCTGCTCGCCAAGGACAAGGTCGACATGGCGAGCGAGCGGATGAAAGTGACGCGCGCCGAATATCGCGGACAGGATGCGAAGGGCCAGCCCTTTGCGCTGCTCGCGGGCAGCGCGGTCCAGAAAAGCTCGGCCGAACCCGTTGTGCGGATGACCGACCTGTCAGGCGCGATCAAGCTGGCCGACGGCCCTGCGACGATCGTGGCGCGGAGCGGCGCCTATAATATGGAAACCGAAAAGGTCGCGGTGCCGGGCAAGGTACAGGTGCGCAGCGCGAACGGATACCGGCTCGACGCGAGCAACGTCGCAGTCGACCTGAAGACGCGCAGCCTTGTCGGAACGGGCGGAGTCGACGGTGCGTTGAACATTGGGCAATTTTCGGCCAACAGCCTGTCCGCCGACCTCGACCGGCGCGTCGTCCGGCTGGAAGGCAATGCCCGGCTGCGGATCAATCAGGGAGCGATCAAATGAACCGCCTTTGGACGCGCAAGAGCCTGTTGCTCGCGGGCGCGGGATTCACGCTGACCAGCCTGGCGATCCTGTCGGCGGGCGGCGGCGACCCCGCGGCGGCCCAGGCGCTCGCCAATCACAACAGCAACGCCCCGGTCGATTTCGCCGCGGGCAGCATCGAGGTGCAGGACCGCGCCGACCGCGTCGTGCTGGCAGGCGGCGTCCGGGTCACGCAGGCCGGGCTGACGGTCACGGCGCCGCGAATGACCGTCGCCTATACGCGCGCCGGGGGCACCGACGTCAACAGGCTCGACGCGACCGGCGGCGTGACAGTGGTGAAGGGCGACGAGACGGCAAAGGGCAATGTTGCCATCTATGACCTCGACCGGCGGTTGATCACGATGGTGGGCAATGTCGAGTTGCGCCAGCGCGGCAACAATCTGCGCGGCGGACGGCTGGTGATCGACCTCAATTCGGGGCGCGCGACGGTCGACGGGCGCGGCGCCGCGCGCGGCCCCGACGGCAATCCGGTCGCGGGCGGAACCGGCGGGCGCGTTACCGGCACCTTCACCGTGCCGGAAAGAAAGCAGTAACCAGCCTTCTTCACCAACCTGCAACCATGGGCCTTCACCTTCGGCGCGGGACCAGATTCACCAGCGGCGCCGGGGGGCGACGCCGCAAGATCGAAGGCAAGCCCCCATGCGCTTCTCCCCCCTCGTTCCGCCGCGGCGCCCGCTGTTCGGCCGTCGGCAGCAACCCATCGAGACCGCCGTGCCGACGCCGACGCCCGATGAGCGCCGCCTGATCGAACGCATCATCCGCCATGTGGGGCAACGCGCGGAGCGGTAGTCTCCCACTTGTTCGTCATCCCGGCGAAGGCCGGGATCTCACCGCAGCGATCCGGCGTAGCGCCGCGATCCCGACCTTCGCCGGGATGACGGGCGGTGTAACCGAACCGCTTGGCGTCGCGCTTCCGCCCCCCTACATGGGGCGTTCATGCCTCCCGATACCGCCACCTCCGCCGATGCCGGCCGCGAGCCGCCCGTCCTTGCCACGCTTCGGCGCTTTCTGCCCTATCTGTGGCCCGCGGGGCAGCGGCAGGCGAAGGCGCGCATCGTCCTGGCCGGGCTCATCGTGCTCGCGTCGAAGGGCGTGCAGCTGTCGATGGGCTTTCTCTATGGCGCTGCGATCGACCGGATGGCGCCGGGGATGGAGGAAGGCGTCGCGCTCGCGATCGGGCTGGTCCTCGCCTATGCCGGCGCGCGTTTCGCGGGTGTGCTGTTTGACAATCTGCGCAACGTCGTGTTCGAGCGGGTCGGACAGGATGCGACGCGCGAGCTGGCGATCGCGACCTTCAGCCATTTGCACGCGCTGAGCCTGCGTTTCCACCTCGCGCGGCGGACGGGCGAAGTCACCAAGGTGATCGAGCGGGGCACAAAGAGTATCGATACGATGCTCTATTTCCTGCTGTTCAACATCGCGCCGACGGTGATCGAACTGGCGGCGGTGCTCATCATCTTCTGGACCAAGTTCAGCTTTGGCCTCGCCAGCGCGACCGCGCTGATGGTCGTCGTCTATATCATCTTCACGCGGAAAGTGACCGACTGGCGCAACGCGCTCCGCACGCGGATGAACGACCTCGACACGCTGACGATCGGGCGCAGCGTCGACAGCCTTTTGAATTACGAGACGGTCAAATATTTCGGCGCCGAGGCGCGCGAGGAGGCGCGCTACCGCGACGTCGCCGACCAATATGCGCGCGCGGCGGTGAAGAGCGAGAACAGCCTCGCGTGGCTCAACATCGGGCAGAGCCTGATCACCAACGCAGCGCTCGCGGGGGCAATGGCCTATACGGTCTGGGGCTGGTCGGTCGGCGCCTATAAGGTCGGCGACGTCGTGCTGGTGAACACGCTGCTGGCGCAGCTGTTCCGCCCGCTCGACATGCTCGGCATGGTGTATCGCGTCATTCGCCAGGGGCTGATCGACATGGAGGCGATGTTCCGCCTGATCGACACGCCGCCCGAAATTTCCGATGCACCGGACGCCGGGCCGCTGGTCGTGAACGGCGGCGCGGTGACATTCGAGAATGTGGCATTCGGTTACGAGGCCGACCGCACGATCCTGAACGGCGTCAGCTTTGCCGTCGGCGCGGGCGAGACGCTGGCGATCGTCGGACCGTCGGGGGCGGGCAAGTCGACGATCGCGCGGCTGCTCTTTCGCTTCTATGACCCGCAGCGCGGGCGCATCCTGATCGACGGGCAGGATATATCGCGCGTGACGCAGCAGAGCCTGCGCGCGAACATCGGCATCGTCCCGCAGGACACCGTCCTGTTCAACGATTCGATCGGCTATAACATCGCCTATGGCTGCGAAGGGGCGGGCGCCGCAGAGATTGCCGCGGCGGCCGAGGGCGCGGCGATCGACGGCTTTATCGCGCTGTTGCCGCAAGGCTATGACACCGAAGTCGGCGAACGCGGACTGAAGCTGTCGGGCGGCGAGAAACAGCGCGTCGCCATCGCGCGGACCCTGCTCAAAAATCCGCCGGTGCTGATCCTCGACGAAGCGACGAGCGCGCTCGACAGCCGGACGGAGGCGGCGATTCAGGCAACGCTCGACCGCATCGCCGCGCGGCGCACGACGCTGGTGATCGCACACCGCCTGTCGACGGTGACGAACGCCGACCGGATCATTGTGCTCGACAAGGGACGTGTCGCGGAGACGGGAACGCACGATGAACTGCTGGCGATGCGCGGGCTTTATGCCGACATGTGGGCGCGGCAGCAGGCCGAACGCGAAGAGGGGACGACCGACGCCTGAACGGCTTTTTTGGTCGTCGCTTTCTTGCCTATTTACAAAATCGTAAGCCCTTCCCGGCCATTGCGGCCGCGGGACCAGTCCGCCCGCGGCGGACCAGCTGCGAAAGGTGGGATTTTGATCAGGCTGGCTATGTGTATCGCGATCGAGCACGATCCGTGGCTCGTCGCGCTGGCGGTTGCGATCTGCGGAATCGGTGCCTTTGCAATCGTTCAGATGTTCGAACGCATAGGCAGCGCCGAACGCAAGCAGGGGGTTGCCTGGGCGTTCCTCGTCGCGGTCGCCGCCAGCGCGACGATCTGGTGCACCCATTTCGTTGCGATGCTTGCCTATGAAGCGAAGGCGCCGGTCACGCTCGATCCCGTGCTCACGATCGCGTCCTTGATGGTCGCGATGGTCGGCTCCTTCATCGGTTTTGCGGTCGCCGCGTGGGGGCGCGGCGAAATTTCCGGCGCGCTGGGCGGCGCGTTGTTCGGCGGCGCGATCGCCGCGATGCATTTCACGGGGATGACCGCCTATCGCGTCGACGGCTTGGTCGACTGGGACGGGAACTATGTCGCTGCAGCGGTGATGTGCGGCATGGCGTTCGCCGCGGCGGCGTTGGCCGTGCTGCGCAGCCGCAAGACGATACGCTATCAGGTGCCGATTGCGACCGGACTGATCGTGCTGGCGATCGCGTCGCTCCACTTCCTCGCGATGACCGCGATGCGGATCACCCCGATGGCGCTCGACGAGACGCCGCTGCGTCCGGCGGAATTTCACGCGCTGGCGCTGGCCACTGTGCTGGTGGGCGGTATCGTGATCGCGGCGGGCGTTTTTGCCGCGATGCTCGACCGCCAGACGCGGTCGGAAGCCTTGCGCGAACTGACGCGCATGGCGATGAACGATGCGCTGACGGGGCTTCCCAATCGCGCGGCCTATCGCGCCGAGCTTTCGCGTCTGATCGGCGCGGCGCGGGTAAGCGGCAATCGTGTCGGGCTGTGCGCGATCGACCTCGACCGATTCAAGGAAATCAACGATGTTCACGGCCACAAGGCCGGCGACGATGTGCTGGTCCGCATCGCGCAGCGGATGCGCGACGCGCTGGGTCCGAATGAATTTGTCGCGCGCCTCGGCGGCGACGAGTTCGTTGCGCTGACGCGCTTTACTGAACGCGACCAACTGGTCGCATTTGCCGCGCGGATCGAGGCCGAACTCAAGGCGCCACTGCTGTTCGAGGATTTCGAGGCGCGGCTGGGCGCGAGCATCGGCGTCGCGATCTTTCCCGACGACGCCGCGTCCGCCGACCTTCTGGCGAGCAATGCCGATCTTGCGATGTACCGCGCCAAGGCCGATGCCGCGACCGCGCCCTGCTTTTACGACTGGAAGCTGGACGAGGCGATCCGCGACCAGCGCGAACTGGCCGCCGATCTGCGCGGCGCAATCGACCGCGACGAACTCGACGTCCACTATCAGGTCCAGACCTCGGTTACGACGGGCGAAGTCACCGGCTATGAGGCGTTGCTGCGCTGGCACCATCCCCTTCGCGGTGCCATTCCGCCCACGGTCTTCATTCCGCTGGCGGAGGCCAACGGCTTTATCCTTGCGCTGGGCGAATGGGTGATGCGGCGCGCCTGCGCCGACGCCGCGACCTGGCCGCACGCATCGAAAGTCGCGGTCAATGTGTCGCCGCTCCAACTCGCGCACGTCGACCTGCCGCGTCTGTTCCACCAGATCCTGCTCGACACCGGCCTGCCACCGCGGCGGCTGGAGATCGAGCTCACTGAAACCGCGATCATCGCCGACCGCGAACGCGCGCTGCATGTGCTGCGCCAGATCAAGGCGCTGGGCGTCGGCGTGGCGCTGGACGATTTCGGAACCGGTTATTCGTCGCTCGAGACGCTGCGCGCCTTTCCCTTCGACAAGATCAAGCTCGACCGCTTCTTCGCTGCCGAACTGGAAGGCAATATCCAGTCGACCGCGATCCTGCGCGCCGTGCTCGCGCTTGGCAAAAGCCTGTCGATCCCGATCCTGGCCGAAGGGATCGAGACGCCCGAACAACTCGACGTGCTGCGCCGCGAAGGTTGCGACGAGGTGCAGGGCTTTCTGATCGGACGGCCGGGTTGCAGCGTGCCGAATGCCGATCGCGAAAAGCAGCGCGGCCACGCCGCCTGACGGGGGATCGCGCGGCGCAGACCCGATCCAGACCGTATCCATCATCGCGCCTGACGCGCCTTCGGAGTTATTTCGAGCATCATCGAAATATCTCTTGACGACCCGCTTCCGTTTCCATATTTCCACGATTATCGAATTATGGAGATGGCGATGGAATCGGAGCATGTCGTTCGCGCGCTCGCGGCGCTCGCGCAGGATCATCGGCTGGCGCTGTTCCGGCTTCTTGTCCAGGCCGGTCCCGATGGGCTGGCTGCCGGCGCGATCGCCGGGGCGCTGGGCGTGCCCGCATCGTCGCTCTCCTTCCACCTCGCGCAGCTCTCCAACGCCGGGCTGATCGTGCAGCGGCGCGACGGGCGCTCGCTCATCTATTCGGCCGACTATGCTGCAATGAACGCGCTGGTCGGCTTTCTCATGGCAAATTGCTGCGGCGGGGCGGCATGTGCGCCCGCGGCGGAATGCATCACCGAAACCAACCGCGAAAGGAAAAGCGCATGAGTCGTTTTCACATGCACGTCGGCGTCGCCGACCTGGACAAATCGATCGCCTTTTACAGCGGGCTGTTCGGCGCCGCGCCCAGCGTGACCAAGCCCGATTACGCCAAGTGGATGCTCGACGATCCGCGGATCAATTTCGCGATTTCGGTGCGCGACGGCGCGCATCGCGGCATCGAGCATGTCGGGTTGCAGGTCGAGGATGCCGATGAGCTGAAGGCGGTCTATGGCCGGTTGAAGGCCGCCGGGGCGCCGGTGCTCGAAGAGGGCGCGACGACCTGTTGCTACGCCAAATCGGAAAAGAGCTGGATCGCCGATCCTGACGGCGTCGTATGGGAGGCCTTCCTGACCAATGGCGAAGCGACGGTGTACGGCGAGAGTCCCGATTTCGCGCCGCTGGCGTCGGAAAATGCCGCCGAAGGCGCGTGCTGCGTCCCCGCCGCCGCGGTCGAGGTGCGCCCGGCGCCTATCCCCAACGTCTGTTGCTGACACCGTGGCCGGGGAGCTTGGCGTGCTGGTGCTGTGCACTGGCAATTCGGCGCGCAGCATTTTGGGCGAAGCGCTGATCGCGCGCATGGGCGAAGGGCGCGTGCGCGCCTATAGCGCCGGAAGCCAGCCGAGGGGTGTGCCGCATCCGGCCGCGCTGCGGCTGCTCGCGGCCAAGGGCTTCGACGTCGCGGCGTTTCGCTCGAAGAGCTGGGAAGAGTTCGCGGTTCCCGGCGCGCCGCGCATCGACATCGCGATCACCGTCTGTGGCAATGCGGCGGGCGAGACCTGTCCGCTGTTCGCGGGAGCGCCGGTGCGAGCGCACTGGGGCCTTGCCGACCCGGCCGACACACCCGGCGGCGAAGCGGCTGAGGACGCCGCCTTCGCCGAAACCTGGCGCCTGCTCGAAGCGCGCTCGGCGGCGATGCTTGCTCTGCCGATCGAGGAGATGGGGCGCCACGAGCTGCGCGAGGCGCTGGGACGCATCGGCAGGATGGCGGGCGCGGCGTGAACGGTTTTCACAAGGGACAAGGCTGATGGATCGCGAGCGGCTGGGGTTTCTCGACCGGTATCTGACGTTGTGGATTTTTCTAGCGATGGCGCTGGGCGTTGCATTGGGAAGCGTCTTTCCGCAATTGCCGGACCATATCGATGCGCTGAGCGTCGGCAGTACCAACATCCCGATTGCGATCGGACTGATCCTGATGATGTACCCGCCGCTGGCGCGCGTCCGCTACGGCGCCCTGCCGCGCGTATTCGAAGACAAGCGCGTCCTGCTGCTGTCGCTCGTCCAAAACTGGCTGATCGGGCCCGTACTCATGTTCGTGCTGGCGGTCGTATTCCTTCGCGACGAGCCCGCCTATATGACCGGGGTTATCCTGATCGGGCTCGCGCGGTGCATCGCCATGGTGCTCGTCTGGAACCAGCTTGCCAAGGGCGACAATCAATATGTCGCGGCGCTGGTTGCCTTCAACTCGCTGTTCCAGATTCTTTTCTTCAGCATCTATGCGTGGTTTTTTCTCACTTTTCTTCCGCCGCTGCTCGGGCTCGCGGGGCAGATGGTCGACATCAGCCCCTTGATGATTGCGGAGGCGGTGCTGCTCTATCTGGGTGTGCCGTTCGCGGCGGGCTTTCTGACGCGCACGTGGCTCACCCGGACCCGCGGCGTACAATGGTATGAAGATCGCTTCCTGCCGCGCATCGCGCCCGTCACGCTTTTTGCGCTGCTGTTCACGATCGTTGCCATGTTCAGCTTGAAGGGCGGAGAAATCCTGACGCTGCCGTTCGACGCCGCCCGTATCGCGGTCCCGCTCACCCTCTATTTCGTCGCCCAGTTCGTGCTGAGCTTTGCGATGGGCAAGCTGATCGCCGCCGATTATCCGCGCACGACGGCGATCGCATTCACCGCCGCGGGCAATAATTTCGAACTGGCGATTGCGGTGGCCATTGCGGCGTTCGGCCTGGGGTCTCCGGTGGCTTTTGCGGCGGTGATTGGGCCGCTGGTCGAAGTGCCCGTTCTGATCCTGCTGGTGAACCTTGCGCTCTGGCTGGGTCGGCGCTGGTTTCCGGAAAATGTGCCTGGGGCATCCGCGCAGTCGGGCTGATGCCCCTTACCCCCTACCGGCGCAGGGTCGCAATTGCTACGGCGGCCTATGTCTTGTTCCGCCGACGCGCTGCTTCCGCTCTTAAAATCCACCTTCGGTTTCGATCATTTCCGGGGCCGGCAGGGCGAGGTTGTCGCGCGCGTGATGGCGGGCGAGCGCACGCTGGCGGTGATGCCGACGGGGGCGGGCAAGTCGCTGACCTATCAATTGCCCGCGGTGGCGCTGGACGGCTGCGTCGTCGTCGTGTCGCCGCTGATCGCGCTGATGCACGATCAGCTGCGCGGCGCGCGCGCGGCGGGGATAAGGGCCGCGTCGCTCACCAGCGTCGACGCCGATTTTGCCGATACGCGCCAGGCGTATCGCGACGGCCAGCTCGACCTTCTCTACATCGCGCCCGAGCGCGCGACGGGGGAGGGTTTCCGGTCGCTGATGGAAGCGCGCGCGCCCGCGCTGTTCGCGATCGACGAAGCGCATTGCGTCAGCGAATGGGGGCATGATTTCCGCCCCGACTATCGCCTGCTCCGCCCGCTGCTCGACGCCTTTCCGGAGGTGCCGCGGCTGGCCCTGACCGCGACCGCCGACAAGCACACGCGCGAGGATATTCTTCTCCAGCTCGGCATTCCGGCCGAGGGGCTGGTGCTCGCGGGCTTTGACCGGCCGAACATCCGTTACCGGGTGACCCCGCGGGTGAGCCCGGCAAAACAGCTTGCCGATTTCATCGCCGCCAATCCGGGGCCGGGGATCGTCTATTGCCCGACGCGCGACGGGACCGAGCGGATGGCGGCGCGGCTTGCGGGCGCCACGGGGCGCAGCGTCGCGGCCTATCACGCCGGGCTCGACCCCGAGCGGCGCGCGGCGGTGCAGCATGATTTTGTGGCGTCGGAGGACGGGATCGTCACCGCGACCGTCGCCTTCGGCATGGGGATCGACAAGCCCGACGTGCGCTTTGTCGCACATGCCGGGCTGCCGAAGTCGATCGAAAGCTATTATCAGGAAACCGGCCGCGCGGGGCGCGACGGTGATCCTGCCGAGGCGTTGATGCTGTGGGGCGCCGACGATTTTGCGCGCGCGCGTGTCCGCCTGTCCGAACTGTCCGCGGCGCGCGTGGCGGGCGAACGGGCGCGGCTCAACGCGCTCGCTGCGCTGGTCGAGACGGTGGAGTGCCGCCGCGCGCTGCTGCTCCGCCATTTCGGTGAAGATCCGCCCGAACGCTGCGGCAATTGCGACACCTGCCTCGACCCCCCGAAGCAGGTCGATGCGACCGTGCTTGCGCAGAAGCTGATGAGCGCGGTCTATCGCACCGGGCAGAGTTTCGGCGCGGGGCATGTCGAAGCGGTGCTGACGGGCCGGAGCGACGCGCGGATCGCCAGCCGGGGGCACGACCAGCTGTCGGTATTCGGGATTGTCGAGGGCGAGGAGGCGCGGCTTATCAAACCGCTGGTGCGCACGCTCGTCGCGCGCGAAGCCTTGCAGGCGACCGAGCATGGCGGGCTGATGTTCGGTCCGACGGGTCGCGCCGTGATGAAGGGCGAAGCGCCGGTACTGATTGCGGAGCCGCCGACGAAGCGAACGCGGCGGGGCTTGCGGGCAGATCGCGCGGCGGCGAATCCGGTGGGCGACCCGCTGTTCGACGCGCTGCGCAGCGTTCGGCGCGACCTCGCCGCCGAAGCGGGGGTGCCACCCTATGTCGTTTTCCACGATGCGGTGCTGCGCGCGATGGCGAGCGAGCGCCCGGCGACGCGCAGCGACCTGGCCGCGATTCCGGGCGTCGGGGCGAAAAAGCTGGAGGCGTGGGGCGACGCCTTTCTGAATGTAATCCGGCAATTCTGACCGGCTGTATTCGTCCGGCGACCCGCTTCTTACAGCATATATTTCATACGGATTGACTGGCGCACGTCGCCCACGACCGCGAAACTCGCCGATTTGAAGCTCGGCGGGCCGACGGTGATCGTGGGGTTGCGCGAAAAGCCGAAGCCTTCTTTGGGCAGGAAGATCGCCTTGTCCATCTTGTTGTTGCCATTCTCGTCATGGACCACCGCGATGGCATAGGTGCCCGCTGCGGGCGCGTGGATGGCGAAATCGCCTGCGTCGGCGGCCTTGACCGCCATGCGTACCGACCCCTTGTCCTTGCTGCAATCGGGGAAGGCGGTGGCCTTGGTCGTCAGGCAGACGAGCAACTGGCCCTTGGCGCTGCGCAGCCCGGTAACGCTGACCTCAACCGTCGGCGGCGGCAGGGCGTTCGCCGGAAGGATGCTCAGCATCAAAGCGGCCAAGCCCGATGTCCGTGCCGCACGCGCGATCCCAGAAACGGAAATAGAGTCCATAATTCCCCCGGTAGGCGGCGTGATGCGCCTGATGATGCGTCGCGGTTATCAGCCAGCGTCCCGCTGGTCCATGAACAAGCGCGCGCGGGAACATCTCCCACCCCATATGATTGCCGACGCCCATGATCGTCATGATCGCCAGAACAAGTCCCAGCACCGCGACATGGATGGGGATGAGAAAGACGAGCGCAGGAATGACGACCGCGCCGGTGACCGCCTCGACCGGGTGAAAACTCATCGCCGCCCACGCGGTCGGCGGACGGCTGGCATGATGGACCGCGTGCGCGAGGCGAAAGAGCCGCGGGCGGTGCATCCAGCGGTGCGTCCAATAGAACCAGCTGTCGTGGAGCAGCAGATAGAGCAGCAGACTCATCGGCAGATACCAGAGCGGAAAGGCGCTTACGTCGGTGTAGATGCGCGTCCATCCATGCGTCTGCCACCCCCAGGCGACCACCCCGGCGGGAAGGCCGTAAATGGCGGCGCTCGCGAGACTCCAGCCGATTTCGCGGCGCATCTGTGGTTCGAGGCCGCGATAGAGGCCGGGATGCCGGATTCGCGTGGCGAAGGCAAAGGCCCCGCTGGTCACGAGATAGCGCACGCCGACGATCGCGGTCATCGCAAGCGCGGACAAAAGGATCGCCCAGCCGGTCATGGCGGGAGGCTAGCCGTTCGGCCACGCGTTGCAATGGCTTTGCAAGGGGCGCGATGCCCGGCTAGGGCGGAACCATGGCGGGGCAGATTGATGATCGATGCGACATTGCGATCGTCGGCGGCGGGCTCGCCGGCGGACTCGCGGCGCTCGCGCTTGCCGCCAGGCGCCCCGATCTCGACGTCCGGCTGGTCGAACCGGGGCCGGTCGGCGGCAATCATATCTGGTCCTTTTTCGACAGCGACATCGCGAAGGCGGATCGCTGGCTCGTCGCGCCGCTCGTGCGCCATCACTGGCCGCGTTACGATGTGCGCTTTCCGGCGCACGACCGCACGCTGCGCATGGGATATAAAAGCATCACCGGCGAGGCGCTGGCCGAAGCGGTCGCGGCGGCGCTGCCCGAAGCGCGCATCATTGCCGACCGCGCGAAGCATGTCGCGCCCGATCATCTGCTGCTCGCGCGCGGCGGCCGCCTCTCGGCCAAGCATGTCATCGACGCGCGCGGCGCGGGGAAGTTTCCGACCCTCGACTGCGGTTGGCAGAAATTTGTCGGGCAGGCGCTGACGATCGCGGGCGGGCACGGCGTCGAACATCCGGTGGTGATGGACGCGAGCGTCGAGCAATTGGACGGTTATCGCTTTGTCTATCTTCTGCCCTTCGATGCGGAAACCCTGTTCGTCGAGGATACTTATTACAGCAACGACGCCGAACTCGACGAAGCGTTGGTGCGCGATAGGCTCGCCGCCTATGCTGCGGCGCAGGGGTGGACGGTAACGGCGACCACCCGCGAGGAGAGCGGCGTGCTGCCGGTGGTGATCGCCGGCGATTTCGACCGGCTGTGGCCGGCGTCCGATCGCACCGCGCGCATTGGCGTGCGCGCGGGGATGTTTCACGCGACGACGGGCTATTCGCTGCCGTACGCGGTGCGCACCGCCGCGGCATTGCCCGCGCTGGCGGGGCGCGCTGACCTGCCCGAACAGCTTCGCGCGCGCGCCGCGGCGTCGTGGCGGCGCCAGCGCTTCTACCGGATGCTGGATGCCATGCTGTTCCGCGCCGCCGATCCCGACGCGCGCTATCGCATCTTCGAGCGCTTCTACCGCCTCTCGCCGCGGCTGATCGCGCGCTTTTACGCCGGGCGCTCGTCCGCGGCGGACCGGCTCCGCCTGCTCGCGGGCAAGCCGCCGGTGCCCGTCGGCCGCGCGCTCGCCGCGCTCGCCGGGTTCGATTGGCGGTGAGCCGCCGCGCAATCGTCATCGGCGCGGGGTTCGGCGGCCTGGCGCTCGCGATCCGGCTGCAATCGGCGGGGATCGCGACAGTGATCGTCGAGGCGCGCGACAAGCCTGGCGGGCGCGCCTATCACTGGCAAAGAGACGGTTTCACCTTCGACGCCGGGCCAACCGTCATCACCGACCCGCCGTGTCTTGCCGAACTCTGGGCGCTGAGCGGGCAGGATATGGCCGCCGATGTCGAACTGATGCCCGTCCGCCCCTTTTACCGGCTCAACTGGCCCGACGGCACCAACTTCGACTATTCGAACGACGAGGCCGCGCTCCTTGCCGAAATCGCGCGGCTGAACCCCGCCGACGTCGCGGGATATGAGCGTTTCCTCGATTATTCGAAGGGCGTTTACGAACAGGGTTATGTCAAGCTCGGCGCGACGGCCTTTCTCGACTTTCGGGCGATGATCAAGGCCGCGCCCGCGCTGATGAAATATCAGGCGTGGCGCAGCGTCTATTCGATCGTTTCGTCCTATGTGAAGGACGAAAGGCTGCGGCAGGCGCTGTCGTTCCACACTTTGCTGGTCGGCGGCAATCCGATGACGACCAGCGCCATCTATGCGCTGATTCACACGATCGAGAAGGATGGCGGCGTCTGGTTCGCGCGCGGCGGCACCAACCAGTTGGTCGCGGGACTCGTGCGATTGTTCGAGCGGCTGGGCGGCACGCTGCGGCTCGGCGATGCGGTGACGGAGATTCATGCGGCGGGCGACCGCGCCACCGGCGTCACCACCGCGAGCGGCTGGCAGGGCGAGGCCGATATGGTCGCGTGCAACGGCGACCTGATGCACAGCTACAAGGATCTGCTCGCCGGGCATCCGCGCGGGCCGAAAGTCGCGCGTCGCCTCGCGCGCAAGCGCTGGTCGCCGTCGCTGTTCGTCGTCCATTTCGGCGCGAAGGGCGACTATCCGGAGGTCGCGCATCACAGCATCTTGTTCGGCCCGCGCTACAAGGGGCTGCTCGACGACATCTACAAGAACGGCGTCGTGCCGGACGATTTCTCGCTCTACCTTCACCATCCGAGCATCACCGATCCCGGCATGGCGCCGCCCGGCCATTCGACCTTCTATGCGCTCGCCCCCGTCGCGCATCTCGGCAAGGCGGCGGCCGACTGGGACGGCGATTTCGGCGCGCGCTTCGCCGATGCGATCGTCGAGGAGGTCGAACGGCGCGTCGCCCCCGATCTCAGCGCCAATATCGTCACGCGCTTTCATTATACCCCGGCCGATTTCGGCCGCGACCTGTCGGCGCACCTCGGCAGCGCGTTCAGCCTCGAACCCGTGCTGTGGCAGTCGGCCTGGTTTCGCGCGCACAATCGCGACGATGTGATTTCCAATCTTTACTTCGTCGGCGCGGGGACGCATCCGGGCGCGGGGATCCCCGGTGTCGTCGGCAGCGCGAAGGCGACGGCCCGTTTGATGTTGGAAAAGTTATGAAACGCCTTGCCGTCTATTGCGGGTCCGCGACCCCCGAAGATCCGATCTATATCGAAACCGCACGCCATGTCGGGCGCTCGCTGGCTGAACGTGGCATCGGTGTCGTTTACGGCGGCGGGCGGCTGGGGCTGATGGGCGCTATCGCCGACAGCGCGCTGGAGGCGGGGGGCGAGGTCATCGGCGTGATCCCCGATGCGCTCGTCGGCACCGAGGTTGCCCACCGCGGCTGCACCGAACTGCACGTCGTGTCGGGGATGCACGAGCGCAAGAAGATGTTCACCGACCTGTCCGATGGCTTTCTGACCATCCCCGGCGGGGTCGGGACGATGGACGAGCTGTGGGAAGCGATCAGCTGGGCGCAGCTTGGTTATCACAGCAAGCCCGTCGGGCTGCTCAATGCCGCGGGTTTCTACAACGACCTTATCGCCTTCAACCGCCGCATGATCGAGGTCGGCTTCATCCGGCCTGCGCACGCGGGGATCATGATCGTCGATGCCGGGCTGGACGAGCTTCTCGACAAGATGGCGAATTACCGGCCGCACCAGCCGATTTTTGCGATGAAGGCCGAAAATCTCTGATGGATGCGGCGGGGGCCTATGACGCCGACGCCCTCCACGGTTTCGCGCACGACAGCATCGCGCGCGGATCGAAAAGCTTTGCGCTCGCCAGCCAGCTCTTCGACCGCACGGTGCGCGAGCGCGTCTGGCTGCTCTACGCCTGGTGCCGCGCCGCCGATGATTTGACCGACGGACAGGATCATGGCGGCGCGATGGCGCCGGGGCACGATCCCGCCGCTGCGGTTGCCGCGATCCGCGCGCTGACCGACAGCGCCTTTGCGGGTGAACCGACGGGGAAGCCCGCCTTCGACGCCCTCGGCTTCCTGCTCACCGAGACCCCGATTCCGCGCGCAGTGATCGACGACATCATCGCGGGGTTCGAACTCGATGCAAAGGACTGGCGGCCGCGCAGCGAGGCGGACCTGCTCCGCTATTGCTATCATGTCGCGGGTGCGGTCGGCGTCGCGATGGCGCTGGTGATGGGGATCGACCCCGACGATGATCGCACGCTCGACCGCGCGGCCGACCTCGGCATCGCGTTCCAGCTCGCCAATATCGCGCGCGACGTCGCGGAGGATGCCGCGGCCGACCGCTGCTACCTGCCCGTCGAATGGATGGTCGAACTCGACATTCCGCCGGGGCAGCATATGCACCCGGCTTTCCGCCCGCGCCTGTCGGTGATGGCGAAGTGGCTCGCCGAAATGGCCGCGGAATATGAAGCGTCGGCGCGCTGGGGTGCGCGCAAACTGCCGCCGCGCAGCCGCTGGGCGGTGCTCGCCGCGGCGGGCATTTATGGCGACATTGCGCGCGAGGTGCGGCGGCGCGGCGACCATGCGTGGGATCACCGCGCCGCAAGCTCGCTTGCCGCCAAACTCGGCTGGGTAGCCCGCGCCGGCTGGTCGGTTCTCCGCCGCCCGCCGCAGCGGCGGATCAGCCGCGAGGGTTTGTGGACCCGGCCGCGACCCGGTGAGGAGCGCACCGGCGCATGAACCCGATCGAGTGGATGGCCGCCGCCTTCGTGCTCACGAATGTCGCGCTCGTCGCGCTGCGCAGCATCTGGAACTATCCCTTCGCGCTCGTCGCCGTGACGCTCTACGCCTTCGTCTTTTTCGAGGCGAAGCTGTACAGCGACATGCTGCTCCAGGGCTTTTTCTTTGCGCTCAACCTTTATGGCTGGGCGGCGTGGACGCGCGCGCGGAACGACAGCGGCATACCCGTCGGCTGGATGGGCCGCGGCGCACGCTGGGGCTGGGGGCTCGGCACGCTCGCGGCCTGGGCGGGGTGGAGCTATGCCATGGACCGCCACACTGACGCCGCCGCGCCGTGGATCGACGGCGCCATCGCGATGATCAGCGTCACGGCGCAATGGCTGCTGGCGCGGCGCCGCGTCGAAAGCTGGTTCCTGTGGATCGTCGTCGATCTGATCGCGATCCCGCTCTTTGCCTCGCGCGGGCTTTATGCGACCAGCGCGGTCTATGTCGTGCTGCTCGGCCTGTCGATCGACGGGCTGATCCAGTGGCGCCGCGCCGCGGCGACGGGGCGCGACGCGATATGACGCGGCGCATCTGCCTGCACGGGGCCGAAAGTACCGGCAAGTCGACGCTTGCCCCGCGGCTGGCGCTGCGGCTCGGCGGGCTGGTGATCCCCGAATATGGGCGCACCTATGCCGAAGCGCACGGCACCGAGTTCGACGCGGTTGACTTGCTCGCCATTTTCGACGGCCACCGCGCCGCGACCGCCGCGGGGCTGACCGAGCGCCCCGAGTGGCTGATATCCGACACCGACCCGCTGATGACGCAGGCGTGGGCGATCATGCTGCTGGGACAGCGCCTGCCCGAAATCGACGCGTGGACCGATGTGGCCGACCTCTATCTGGTCCCCGCCATGGATCTGCCATGGCGCGAGGATGGTACGCGCCTTTTCGGAAGCGATCTGGCGCGGCGTCAGTTCATGGATGTCGCAATCGGCGAACTGGAAAGGCGACGGCTCAAATGGGCGTGGGTCGAGGGTGAGGGCGACGCGCGGATCGACAATGCCCTCGCCGCGATCGAGGCGGCGAAGCTGGGGTGAGGGGGCGGCAAGGCTTCGCTGTCTCCGCGACGCGGCGGCCGTCAGTTCGCCGGCCGGGTCTCGTCGATCTTGTTGACCCATTCGGGATAGAAGCTCGGCTCGCGCGCCGACCAGCCGGGGGCGGTCGCGGCGGCTTCGCTGATCGACTGGAGCAGCGTCTTGCGCTTGTCGGGATGCAGGTGCGGAAGCGAAGCCGCGGCGCAAAAGGCGCCGGGCAGCCACGGCCGCGCATGAGCGCCGAGCAGGCGTTCGTAAAGGAAGCGATAGGCTGAAAAACCCGGCAGACGGTCCTGTCCCAGATCGAACGCCGATACGGCGACGAGCGGAGCCATGAAGCCTTCGAGGGCGTCGAGCCCGCTGTCGTCGGGGATGTGCGCGCGAATATCCCCGAGCCGCTGATAGACTTTGGCCTGCACGCGGATCGCGGTTTCCTCCACCATGTCGCGCGACCAGCGCGCGATCGCATCGTCGCGTTCGAGCCCGATGTCGAGCGAGCGGCGGATATAGCGCTGGGTTCCCGCGGGAAAGCCCGCAAATTCCTTGATTTCCGAAAGGGACAGGTCGCCTGCGGCCGGTCCGGATCGCGTCGCCATGGTCATGCTCCCGCTCGGCGCCCGGGGAGCCATCCCCCCGGAGGCCTGCAACTTTGTAGTCTGCCACCAAAATCGTTAGCGGCAGGTTAACCATGATGTCGGAGAGCGTTCAGCCGCTGCTGGGGCGTTGCGCGGCGCTGCAACCGGGCCTAATCCTCATGCCCTGAAACCAAAAGACACGAGAAACGCCATGTCGCATGTTCCGCAGCCGGTCCTTTCCGCCACCGGCCTGTTTACCCCCGCCGAAAGCATCTCCAACGAAGAACTTGTTGCAAGTTTTAACGAGTATGTTGCGCTGCACAATAGAGAAAATGCAGGGGCTATTGCGGCGGGTGAGGCGCCCGAACTGACCGAATCGAGCGTCGAGTTTATCGAGAAGGCGAGCGGCATCGGGTCGCGTTTCGTCGTCGACAAGGCGGGGATTCTCGATCCCCGCCACATGGCGCCGCGCCTGCCCCAGCGCAGCAATGATGAACTGTCGATCCTCGCCGAAATCGGCGTCGCGGCGGCAAAGGATGCGCTTGCGCGCGCGGGCCGCGATGCGGCGGACGTCGATGCCGTGCTGTGCGCGGCGTCGAACATGCAGCGTCCCTATCCGGCGATGGCGGTCGAGATTCAGGACGCACTCGGCATCGACGGCTTTGGTTTCGACATGAACGTCGCCTGCTCGTCGGCGACCTTCGGCATCCAGACCGCGGCCGACTATATCCGCGCGGGTCATGCGAAAAGCGTGCTCGTCGTAAACCCCGAAATCTGCTCGGGCCATTTGAACTGGCGCGACCGCGACAGCCATTTCATCTTCGGCGACGTGGCGACGGCGATCCTGATCGAGGCCAAGGACATGGCTCCCGCGGGGCATTGGGACATATTGGGCACCAGGCTGAAGACGGTCTTTTCGAACAATATCCGCAACAATTTCGGGTTTTTGAACCGCGCGCACGGCGGCATCGACCAGTCGGGGCCCCGGACCGACAAATTGTTCGTTCAGGAAGGGCGCAAGGTGTTCAAAGAGGTCGTGCCGATGGTTGCAAGCATGATCGTCGCGGAGATGGAAAAGCTGGGGCTGGCGGGAACCGACATGCGCCGCCTCTGGCTGCATCAGGCGAACACCAACATGAACCGGCTGATCGCGCAGCGCGTACTGGGCCATGAAGCCAGTGACGATGAAAGCCCGACCGTGCTCGATACCTATGGCAATACGTCAAGCGCGGGGTCGATCATCGCCTTTCATTTGCATCACGAGGATATGGTCGCGGGCGACACTGGCCTCATCTGTTCGTTCGGCGCGGGGTATAGCGCGGGGACGGTGTTCGTTCGCAAGACATAAACCGCACGGCCAAAAAGGGCCGATGCGTCACGGCACAAAGGTTGTGAACAGATAAACCGCAAAAATCGTCAGGTGGATCGCACCTTGGAGCACCGTCGTGCGGCCGTTCGCCAGCGTCTGCGACGCGACGATCAGCGAAAGGAACAAGAGCACCGCGGACTTGTCGCTGAGCCCGAGCGCGATCGGCATGTCGGTGATGACCGAAAGCAGCGCGACCGCCGGGATCGTCAGCCCGATCGTCGCGAGCGCGGAGCCCAGTGCGAGGTTGAGGCTGGTCTGCAACCGATTGGCGCGCGCGGCGCGGATCGCCGCGAGACTTTCGGGCGCCAGCACCATCGCCGCGATCACCACGCCCAGCACGGCAGCGGGCGCGCCCGCGCTGGCGAGCAGCGTTCCGATCGTCGGCGACAATTGCTTGGCAAGCAGCACCACCGCGATCAGGCTGGCGAGCAGCAGCCCGCCCGACAGCGCGGTCCGCGCGCCGCTGGGCGGTGCGGCGTGAACCTCGGGCTCGGCCTGGTCGTCGCCGTCGGGAAGGAAATAGCCGCGGTGGCGCACCGTCTGGACCAGCGCGAAGGTCGCGTAGAGCCAGAGCGAGACGACCGCGACGAAACCGAGCTGTTCGGGCGAATAATGCGGCCCCGGGGCGCTCGATGTATAGTTGGGCAGCACCAGTGCGACGACCGTTAGCACGGTGAGCGTCGCAAGCGCCGCGCCCATGCCGGTGCGCTGAAACCGTTGCTCGTGATGTTCGATCGCGCCGACCATCAGGCACAGCCCCATCAGCAGGTTGAGGATCACCATGACCGCCGCGAACACCGTATCGCGCGCAAGCGTCACCGACTTTTCGGGGTCGGCCTGCATCAGCGTCAGGATCAGTCCGACCTCGATCACCGTGACCGCCAGCGCGAGGATCAGCGTGCCAAAGGGTTCGCCGACGCGGTGCGCGACGACCTCTGCATGATGGACCGCCGCCAACACCGACGCGATCAGCGCGACCCCCAGCAGCAGCGCGGGAAGCGGGACGGCCAGGCTGGCCAGCGCGATCAGAAGGCCAAGAAGCGGCAGAATATCGGTCGTTCGGATGCGGGCTTTCACCATGGTCCGACTATGGCGGCGCGCTTTGCGAAATGCCATGCCCCGCGATGCAAAAATGATGCGTCAGCTCGAACGCACGGGCAATCCCGCCGCGGCGAGCCGGGCGTGGGCGTCGGCAATGGTTGCTTCGCCGAAGTGAAAGATGCTCGCCGCGAGCACCGCGCTCGCGCCGCCCTCGAGCACGCCCGCGACCAGATGGTCGAGGGTGCCGACGCCTCCGCTCGCGATCACCGGCACCGACACCGCATCGGCGATCGCGCGCGTGAGCGTGAGGTCGTAGCCATCCTTGGTGCCGTCGCGGTCCATGCTGGTGACGAGCAGTTCGCCCGCGCCCAGATCCGCAAGGCGCACGGCGTGATCGAGCGCGTCGATCCCCGTCGGATTGCGCCCGCCGTGCGTGAAAATCTCCCACCGTCCGTCTTCGACCCGCCGCGCATCGATGCTGCCCACCGCGCACTGGCTGCCGAAGCGATCGGCGATGTCGGCGACAAGTTCGGGCCGCGCGACCGCCGCGCTGTTCACCGCGACCTTGTCGGCGCCGGCGAGCAGCAACGCGCGCGCGTCCTCGGCGCTGCGCACCCCGCCGCCGACGGTCAGCGGCATGAAACAGACCTCGGCGGTGCGCGCGACCATATCGATCAGGGTTCCGCGGCCCTGATGGCTCGCGCTAATGTCCAGAAAGCAAAGCTCGTCGGCGCCCGCGGCATCATAGGCGCGCGCAGCCTCGACCGGGTCGCCCGCATCGCGCAGATCGACAAAATTGACGCCCTTGACGACACGGCCATCGGCAACGTCGAGGCAGGGGATGACGCGGACGCGGACGGTCATTGAGCCAATCTCTCAATTCCGTTCGTGTCGAGCGAAGTCGAGACCCCCTTCAGGTCGGCGCCATACCGATGGGCATCTCGACTTCGCTCGATGCGAACGGGATTGAGACGTCGGTTCACGCCCGCCCCGCAGCAATTGCTTCGGCCAGATCGAGCCGGCCGTCGTAGAGCGCGCGGCCGGTGATCACCCCCTCGATCCCATCCGCCACATGCGGGCGCAGCGCATGGACGTCCTCGATCCCGGCCACGCCGCCGCTCGCGATCACCGGAATCGCGACACCCTTGGCCAGCGCCACCGTTGCTTCGACATTGCAGCCCCTGAGCAGCCCGTCGCGGCCGACGTCGGTGAAGAGCAGGGCGGCGACGCCCGCATCCTCGAACCGGCGCGCCAAGTCCCCGACGCGCACGTCGGACACATCGGCCCAGCCCTCGGTCGCCACCATGCCATCGCGCGCGTCGACGCCGACGACGATGCGGCCGGGAAGATCGCGCGCTGCCGATTTGACGAAGTCGGGGTCTTTCAGCGCGGCGGTGCCGATGATCACGCGATCGACGCCGAGCGCGAGCCAGCGGTCGACGCCTTCCCGATTACGGATGCCGCCGCCGACCTGTACCTTGCCGGGAAAGGCCGCGATGATGCTTTCGACCGCCGCGCCGTTGACGCTTTCCCCCGCAAAGGCGCCGTCGAGATCGACGACATGCAGATGCGTTGCGCCCGCGCCCGCGAACAGCCGTGCCTGCGCCGCCGGATCGTCGCCATAGACGGTCGCGCGCGCCATATCGCCCTCGGCAAGCCGCACCACCTGCCCGCCCTTGAGGTCGATTGCGGGGAAGATGGTCAGGCCAGAATCTACGGATGCCATGCGAGGAATCTTTCAAGCGTCGCGAGGCCATAGGCCTGGCTTTTTTCGGGGTGGAACTGGACGCCGACGATATTGTCCTTCGCCACGGCGGCGGTAAAGGTCGCCCCGTGGCTGCTCGTCGCAGCGACATGCGCGGCGTCGGCGAAATGATAGCCGTGGAGATAATAGGCCTCGCCTGCGGCGATCACCGGATGCGCGAAGGTGGGCACCACGTCGTTCCAGCCCATATGCGGGATGCGGAGACCGGGCGCGGGATCGAACGCGCGCACGGTCCCGCCGATCCAGCCGAGTCCCCTGTGCGTCCCATGCTCCTCGCCCGCGTCGGCGAGCAATTGCATCCCGACGCAGATGCCGAGGAAGGGCGCGCCTTCGCCGCGCGCACGCCGCTCCATCGCATCGACAAGGCCCGGAATCGCCGACAGGCCGTTCATGCACGCCGCGAAGGCGCCGACGCCGGGCAGCACGATGCGGTCGGCTTTGGCGACGACGCCCGGATCGGCGGTGACGGCGACATGATCCGCGCCCGCCGCGACGAGCGCATTATGCACCGAGCGAAGATTGCCCGCGCCATAGTCGATCAGGGCAATGACGCTCATGGACGGCCTCTAGAGAACGCCCTTGGTCGAAGGGATGGCGTCGCCCTTGCGCGGGTCGATCTCGACCGCCTGGCGCAGCGCGCGCGCGAGCGCCTTGTACATGCTTTCGGCGATATGGTGGTTGTTCTCGCCATAGAGCATTTCGATGTGCAGCGTGATCCCCGCCGCCTGCGCAAAGCTGTGGAACCAGTGCGGGAACATTTCGGTGTCCATCTCCCCCAGCCGCGGCTGCGAGAAGGTCGATTTATAGACGCAGTGCGGGCGCCCCGAAATGTCGAGCACGCAGCGCGTCAGCGTTTCGTCCATCGGCGCATGCGCTTCGCCATAGCGCGCGATGCCGCGCTTGTCGCCGAGCGCCTTTGCCACCGCTTCGCCGAGCGCGAGCGCCGAATCCTCGACGGTGTGATGCTGGTCGATGTGAAGGTCCCCCTTCACCGCCATCGAAATGTCGATCAGCGAATGGCGCGACAATTGCTCGACCATATGGTCGAGGAAGCCGATGCCGGTGGACACCGAATAATCGCCCGTCCCGTCAAGATTGACGGTGATCGCGATATCCGTTTCCTTGGTCGTGCGCTGGACGGTGGCGGTTCGCATGAGATGCCCCTTAGACGCTATTTTTCGCGTTGCAAGGCGACTCTCCCCCCTTGACCCGCGAACGCCGCCCGTCCATCCCCCTCGGCCATGAATGACGACGTCCGCGACAGCCTGATTCCCTATGACGAAATCGTGCAGGATGCACTGCGCGCGGTGGTCGGCCGCGTGCTGTCGCAGGTCGAGGGAAGCGATAGTCTGCCCGGCGAACATCATTTCTATATCACGTTCAAGACGCAGGCGCCGGGCGTCGATATTCCCGCGCATCTGGTCGCCAAATTCCCCGACGAAATGACGATTGTTCTGCAAAATCGCTTTTGGGACCTCCGCGTCGAGGACGATCATTTCTGCGTCGGCCTGTCGTTCAACCAGACGCCGTCGATGCTGACGATCCCCTATGCGTCGATCACGGCTTTCGTCGATCCCTCGGTCGATTTCGGACTGCAATTCCAGGTCAGCGACGACGAAGCCGCGCAGCCCGAGCCGCATGACGAAGCGGAGAATGACCGCCCCGAAGTCACGAGCGAGGACGGATCGAACGTCGTGACCGTGGATTTCGGCAAGAAGAGATAGCGTCGTGGCCAAACTTTGGCCGCCAACGCGCTTCTGGCAATATTGGGCCCTTGCGGGCATGGTCGTGCTGACCGCGGCTTTCTGGTGGAGTGTCGAGGGCCTTGCTTTGTTCGCGGGCGATCGGGCGCGCGGACCGATTGCCGATGGGCTGCTGCGTTTCAGCCTCGCCGTCCTCACCCCCGCGCTCGTCCTGGTCTGGCTGACTGCTGCATGGCTGCGCCGGCGCATCGGGGAGGGCGGATATTGGCAATTGCTGGGGCTCGTCGCGATGATCTGGGCGGGTGCGATTCTGGTGACAAGGATGCTGGCGGTATGAATGCAAAGCGGACCGAAAGCGACTCGATCGGCGATATCGAGGTTGCGGCCGACGCCTATTGGGGTGCGCAGACCGAACGCAGCCGGCATAATTTCGCTTTCCCCGCGCACGAACGGATGCCCTTGCCGATCGTCCGTGCCCTTGCGCGGATCAAGGGCGCCGCGGCGCGCGTCAACCGCGACCATGGACTCGATGGACGGCTTGCCGACGCGATCGCCGAGGCCGCCGACGCCGTCGCCGCGGGACGATATGACGACCAGTTCCCGCTCGCGATCTGGCAGACGGGAAGCGGCACCCAGTCGAACATGAACGCCAATGAGGTGATCGCCGGGATCGCGAATGAGGCGCTGACGGGGACGCGCGGCGGCAAGGCGCCGGTTCACCCCAACGATCATGTCAACATGGGCCAATCGTCGAACGACAGCTTTCCGACCGCGCTGCACGTCGCGGTCGCGGTCGAGACGACTGCACGGCTGCTGCCCTCGCTGGCCGACCTCACCGATGCGCTCGCCGCCAAGGCAGCGGCATGGAACGACATCGTCAAGATCGGGCGCACCCACCTTCAGGATGCGACGCCGCTGACGCTGGGGCAGGAGTTTTCGGGCTATGTGGCGCAGCTGATCGCGTGCCGCGCGCGGATCGAGGGGGCGCTCGCGCACAATATCTGCAAGCTGGCGCAGGGCGGCACCGCGGTCGGTACCGGGCTCAATGCCCCCGCGGGGTTTGACGCCGCGATGGCGGCGGAGTTGTCGAAAGCGACGGGCATCGCGTTCGAGCCGGCGCGAAACAAGTTCGAGGCGCTCGCGTCGAACGACGGACTCGTCTTCTTTTCCGGCGCGCTGAACACGCTCGCGGTCGCACTGACCAAGATCGCCAACGACATCCGCCTTCTGGGATCGGGCCCGCGCGCGGGGCTTGGCGAGCTCGACCTGCCCGCGAATGAACCCGGCAGCTCGATCATGCCGGGCAAAGTCAATCCGACCCAGTGCGAAATGCTGACGATGGTGGCGGCGCAGGTCATCGGCAACCATCAGGCGGTGACGGTAGGGGGCCTGCAGGGCCATCTCGAACTCAACGTCTTCAAACCGCTGATCGGCGCCAATGTGCTGCGCTCGATCGACTTGCTCAGCGTCGGCATGGCGGGGTTCACCGCGCATTGCGTTATCGGGATCGAGCCCAATCGGGCGCGCATCGACGAATTGATGAACCGTTCGCTGATGCTGGTGACGGCGCTCGCGCCCGCAATCGGCTATGACAAGGCGGCAAAGATTGCGAAGCACGCGCATGACACGGGCGGTACGCTTCGCGAGGCTGCGCTGGACCTCGGCTATGTCGATGCCGCGACCTTCGACCGCCTCGTCGATCCGCGCACGATGCTCGGTCCGGAACCCGGCGGCCCCTCCGGGAATTAGGATGGGGAAGGAGAGATAAGATGATAGGTCGGATCTTGGGCGGAATGGTAGGCCGGTCGATCGGCCGCAAACATGGCAACCACCCCATTGCCGGGACGATTATCGGCGCGGGGACGCTCATGGCGGCGCGGCGGCTCTTCCCGCAGCGCTACGCCGTGCTCGCGGCGACCGTCGCGGGCGCCTATCTCACGAAAAAATGGGCCGAACGCGCCGAAGCGCGCCGCGCGGCAGAGGCCGCCCATGCCGCCGATCCTGCGCTGGTCGAAGCGGGCGTGGTCGATGGCTATGCCGGCACCGCGGAAACGCCAACCGACGGCCAGGAAATCGGCGACGCGCTGCCGCCGTCGATCCCGGTCGAGGCGAACGGAAAACGGCCGGCGATCCATTGAAGGGCGAAAGCGCGGTCTGACTTTTCTTCGGTCATCCCGGCGAACGCCGGGATCTCGCCATCGCAGCCGGACGCGCCGGAGAGATTTCGGCCTCCGCCGGAATGAGCTTTTCAGGGGGTGGGCGTTTCAACCCGCTGCCTGCCATTCCTTCACCGCCTCGACCGGCGCGACGAGCATCAGTATGTTGAGCGTCAGATTGTCGCGGATCGTCCACAGCGTGAAAAGCTCGAACGCCACCGCGAGAGCCGCCGTCGCCCACCAGCGCATCCGGCTCGCGGCAAGAAACCCCGCGACCATGAACAGCGTGTCGCTTACCGAATTGAGCACCGAATCGCCGGAATAGCCGAACGCCATCGTCACTTCGCGATAGCGGTCGATGATCAGCGGCGAATTTTCCAGGATTTCCCACGCCCCCTCGACTCCGATCGCGATGGCGAGCGGCACCCACAGCGGCCGATCGGGCATGATCCACCGCAGCACGCCGTAAAAGAGGAAGCCGTGGATGACGTGGCTGAAACTGTACCAGTCCGAAATCTGCTGGCTGTTCTGGTCCGATTGCACGATGCCGTGCCACAGGCTGACCGTTCCGCACGGGCAGATCGGCGGGCGGCCCATTCCGATCAATATGGCGGCAAGAAGCGCCACCAGCGCGGCGGCGACCAGCCCTCCTGTCCGTGAAATCCCAGCCATCCGCGCCCCCTTGACCGCCGCTCCTCGTCAGGCGAATAGCGCGCATGGCTGATAGCGTCCATCTGAACCGCCGCGGCGTGTTGTTCGTCCTTTCCTCGCCGTCGGGCGCGGGCAAGACCACCATTTCGCGCATGATGCTGGAGGCGGACAGCGACATCGCCCTCTCGATCTCGGCAACGACGCGCCCGCCGCGGCCGGGCGAGGTCGACGGGGTGCATTATCATTTCGTCGATACCGAAACCTTCAAGAAGATGGCGGCCGACGGTGAGTTCCTCGAATGGGCGCATGTCTTCGGCCACCGCTACGGCACGCCGCGCGCGCCGGTCGAACAATTGCTCGCGGCGGGCAAGGACGTGCTCTTCGACATCGACTGGCAGGGCGCGCAGCAGCTGTATCAGGAGGCCGGCCCCGACGTCGTGCGGGTGTTCGTGCTGCCGCCGACGATGGAGGAGCTGGAGCGACGGCTGCGGTCGCGCAACACCGACAGCGACGAGGTGATCGCGGCGCGGATGGAGCGCGCGGCGAACGAGATCAGCCACTGGGACGGCTATGACTATGTGCTGATCAACGACAATGTCGAAGGCTGTTTCGACGAAGTGCGCGCGATCCTGCGCGCCGAGCGATTGAAGCGGCGGCGGCAGATCGGGCTGATCGGCTTTGCGCGCGACCTGATCCGGTCGGTGCCCGATGCGGAACGGAAATTATAGAAGACCTGCACGCCCTGGCTTTTATTCTAATCGTCATCCCGGACTTGATCCGGGATCCATTCACGCAGCGTCGGAATAATGGATCCCGGATCAAGTCCGGGATGACGAAATCAGGATTGGCTAAACCGCCCGCGCCAGCTTCGCTTCGAGCTCCGCCACCGTCTCCGCGCGCAGCGGTTTCGCCTGTCCGTCGGTGCGGCACACCACCACCGTGTCGCAGGTCGCGATGCAGCGGCCGTTCTGAAACATCGCCTGCACGATCGTCCAGCTCGACGTGCCGAGCCGGCCGATGCCCGTCGCGATCTGCACCGGATCGGGAAAATTGCCTTCGGCCAGATAGTTGATCTCGACCGCCGCGACCATCGTGCGCTCGTTCGCCGGGCGCGCGTCGAGTGGGCGCGTTTCGCGGTTCAGCAGTACGCGGCCGCTTTCGAACAGCGCGGCATAGGCCACATTGTTGAGGTGGCCGTTGATGTCCATGTCCTGAAAGCGCGTCTGCAATTCGATGCAGACGGGGTAGCTGGCGGCATCGAGCCGCCAGCTTTCGGGTTTCGGCATGTCAGCGCGGCGCCATGCGAATCCCGCCATCGAGGCGGACGTCCTCGCCGTTGAAATATCCATTCTCGATCATGCAGAGCGCGAGATTGGCATATTCTTGCGGATTGCCGAGGCGCTTCGGGTTGAGCACCGAGGCGCCCAGAGCGTCGCGCACATTCTGCGGCGCACCCGCGAGCAGCGGCGTGTCGAAGATGCCGGGCAGGATCGTGTTGACGCGGATATTCTCGTTGCCGAGATCGCGCGCGATGGGGAGGGTCATGCCAACGACGCCGCCCTTCGACGCCGAATAGGCGGCCTGGCCGATCTGGCCATCCTCGGCGGCCACGCTCGCGGTGTTGACGATCGCGCCGCGTTCGCCATCCTCCATCGGATCGAGCGTCAGCATCCCGGCCGCCGATTTGGCGATGCAGCGGAAGGTGCCGACGAGGTTGATCTGGATGATCCAGTTGAAGGCGTCGAGCGGGAAATGCTTGATGCTGCCGTCTTCCTTCGACCGGCTCGCGGTCTTGATCGCATTGCCGGTGCCCGCGCAGTTGACGAGGATGCGTTCCTGCCCGATCGCGGCGCGTGCCTTTTCAAAGGCGGCGTCGACGCTGGCGTCGTCGGTGACGTTGCATTCGCAGAAAACGCCGCCGAGTTCCTCGGCGATCGCCTTGCCCTTTTCTTCCTGCAGGTCGAAGATCGCGACCTTGACGCCTTTTGCGGCAAGCGCCCGCGCAGTCGCGGCGCCGAGGCCGGAGGCACCGCCGGTGACGACCGCGGATACGGTGGAATCGAGTTTCATGGGTTTCTCCTGCTTAAAGCCCCTCCCCTTCAGGGGAGGGGTTGGGGTGGGGGCTGTCGGCGTTGTGCAAGGCCGCTGACCCCCACCCCGCTCGACTAAAGGCCCGGCTAACGCCGAACCAAGTCTCGCTGCCCCTCCCCTGAAGGGGAGGGGTCTGGATTCCTACATCCGCTCGATGATCGTGACGTTGGCCTGGCCGCCGCCTTCGCACATCGTTTGCAGGCCATATTTGCCGCCGGTCGCGTCGAGCACGCCGAGCAAAGTCGCCATCAGCTTGGTGCCGCTGGCGCCGAGCGGATGGCCGAGCGCGATCGCGCCGCCGTGGACGTTGAGCCGCGCATGGTCGGCGCCGAGATATTTCATCCACGCGAGCGGAACGGGCGCGAAGGCTTCGTTGACTTCATAGGCGTCGATGTCGCCGATCGTCATTCCCGCCTTTTTGAGCGCCTTTTCGGTCGCGAACAGCGGTTCTTCGAGCATGATCACCGGATCGCCCGCCGTCACCGAAATATGATGGATGCGCGCGCGCGGGGTCAGGCCGTGATCCTTCAGCGCCTGTTCGGACACGATCAGCGCCGCCGAGGCGCCATCGCAGATCTGCGAGCTCGACGCGGCGGTGATCGAGCCGCCTTCCTGAAGCAGCTTCACCCCCGCGATGCCCTCGAGCGTCGCGTCGAAGCGGATGCCTTCGTCGACCTTGTGCATCTCGGTGCCTTCGGGGGTTTCGATCGCGACCGGCACGATCTCGCGCTCGAACTTGCCGCTTTCGGTCGCCGCCTTCGCCCGGCTGTGGCTTTCGAGGGCAAAGGCGTCGAGGTCGTCCTTGGTGAAGCCGTGCTTCTTGACGATCATCTCGGCGCCCATGAACTGGCTGAACATGATGCCGGGATATTTTTCCTCAAGCCGCGGCGATTTGTAATTGCCGAGCCCTTCCTTCATGAACAGCGTCGCGACGCTGCCCATCGGCACGCGCGTCATGCTTTCGATGCCGCTGGCGAGCACGATATCCTGCGTGCCCGACATCACCGCCTGCGCGGCGAACATCATCGCCTGCTGCGACGAACCGCACTGGCGGTCGATCGTCACCGCAGGGATCGAATCGGGGAGCTTCGACGCCAGAACGGCGTTACGGCCGAGGTCCATCGTCTGTTCGCCGCCCTGGCTGACGCAGCCGGTGATGACGTCGTCGATCGCCGAAGGGTCGAAATCGTTGCGGTCGGCGATCGCGTCATAGACCGCGGCGCCGAGGTCGACGGGGTGAACCCCCGCAAGCCGCCCGCCGCGGCGGCCGCCGGCGGTGCGCACGGCATCGACGATATAAGCAGTAGCCATTGGGGAGTTCCTTTCTTCCTAAGACCCTCCCCTTCAGGGGAGGGATTAGTTATCAGAGCTTGCGTCCGATCAGTTCCTTCATAATCTCGTTGGTGCCGCCGAAAATGCGCGTGACGCGCGCCGCGCGCCACGCGCGGGCGATCGGATATTCGTTCATATAACCTGCGCCGCCGAACAGCTGGAGGCATTTGTCCATGACTTCCCATTGCAGGTCGGTGTGCCACAGCTTCGCCGCCGCGCCCTCTTCGGGGGTCAGTTCCTTTTTCAGATGGCGCGCGAGCGCCCAGTCGAGATGGGCCCAGCCCACCTGCAGCTTGGCCTTCAAATCGGCGAGCACGAAGCGGCTGTTCTGGAAATCGAGGATCGGCTTGCCGAACGCCTTGCGCTCGCGCGTATATTCGACCGTGTCGTCGAACGCGCGCTGCGCCGACGCCTGCGCGCTGACCGCGATCGACAGGCGTTCCTGCGGCAATTCGCTCATCAGATAGATGAAACCCTGTCCCTCTTCGCCGAGACAGTTGGTGATCGGCACGCGCACGTCGTTGAAGAACAGCTCCGACGTATCGGCCTCGTCCTGCCCGATCTTGTCGAGGTTGCGGCCGCGCTCAAAGCCTTCGCGATCGGCTTCGACCAGCACGATCGACACGCCTTTCCATGCGGGCTCCGCATCGGGATCGGTCTTGACGCACACCAGGATCAGGTCGGCGTTCTGGCCGTTGGTGATATAGGTTTTCGACCCGTTGATGACATAATGATTGCCATCTTTCTTCGCGGTTGTGCGCATCCCCTGAAGGTCGCTGCCCGTCCCCGGTTCGGTCATCGCGATCGCGGTGATAACCTCGCCCGACACCATCTTGGGCAGCCAGTGCTTCTTCTGCTCCTCGCTGCCATAGCGGACGATGTAATTGGTCACGATGTCCGACTGGAGCGAGAAGCCCGTGGTGACGCGGCCGTAATAGGCGCTCTCCTCGTCGACGATCGCATTATAGCCGAAGTCGAGGCCGAGCCCGCCATATTCTTCCGGGACCGTGGGGCACAGCAGGCCAAGCTCGCCGGCCTTCGGCCAGAGCCCCTTGGGCACGATGCCCTCCTCGGCCCATTGTGCCTGGTTGGGGGCGACTTCCTTTTCAAGAAACTGGCGCACCGTCGCGCGGAACGCTTCATGGTCCTCATTATAGGCGGTGCGCGAGAGGCTATCGAGCGACATCTGGTTCCTTTCCCTTTTGCGGCCGAACGGGGCCGGGGAGTCGGCCGCATCATTGGAGGTCAAAAGACCTTACGTTTACGTCCACGTCAAGCAGAAAGACGCTACGGCATGAAAGTTTATCCGTCGTCCATCTTCTCATTCGTCATCCCGGCCTTCGCTGGGATGACGAATGAGTAAGGGGCGGGTTTCGCTCGCAATCTGCCATTCCGTCCAAATTCCTGTGCATCCGCTCCCGCCGTCCTTGACTCGCGCGCCGGCCCACCCAATGTGTCGCGCACCAAAATCCCCTCGAGTGAAAAGGATGCCGACGATGACGATCCAGACCGGAGACAAGCTCCCCGATGCGACCTTTGTGAAGGTAACGGAAAACGGGCCCGAGCAGGTCACGACCGCCGATTATTTCAAGGGGCGCAAGGTCGCGCTCTTTTCGGTTCCCGGCGCCTTTACCCCGACCTGTTCGGCCAAGCATCTGCCGGGCTTCGTCGACAAGGCCGCCGAGCTCAAGGCCAAGGGCGTCGACGAAATCGCCTGCACTGCGGTCAACGACGCTTTTGTGATGGGCGCGTGGGGCAAGAGCGCGAACGCGAGCGACAGCGTGACGATGCTCGCCGACGGCAATGGCGCCTTTGCCGAAGCGGTCGGCCTCACCATGGACGGTACCGCCTTTGGCATGGGCAAGCGCGGCCAGCGTTTCTCGATGATCGTCAACGACGGCGTCGTCGAGCAGCTCAACGTCGAAGCGCCTGGCGAGTTCAAGGTGTCGAGCGCCGACCATATGCTCGAACAGCTGTAAGGATAGGGGGAGGGCGCGCATCACCGCGCCGCCTTCCCTTTCCTCATCACCCCGGACTTGATCCGGGGTCCATTCCAGCCCGCGTAGAGCCAATGGATCCCGGATCAAGTCCGGGATGACGAGTGTTGGGGGCCGCAGCGTCCCCCCTCTTCCCTTTTGTCACAATTTCGTGCAACAGCGACGCGATGACATCCAGATCATCGCAAGAAACCACCGACCCCGCCGCGCTTGTCGAAGCCATTATCGCCGAGCTTCAGGACAGGTTCCGCGCGTCGGTTTCCAACCTTAAATCCGCCATCGCCGCCTATGTCCGCGACCGCACGCTGCCGCCGGCCGATGCCGCCGCAACCGGCCTGTTCGACTATCCGGCGATCCGCCTCACCACCACGGGCGAACAGCGCCAGGGGCAGGCGGGGCATAATCTGTCGTTCGGCCGTTTCGAGCGCGCGGGAACCTTTATCACCACCGTGACGCGCCCCGATTTGTTCGCCGATTATCTGCGCGAACAACTCCTCCTCCTCGCGCGGCATTACGACGTCGGGCTGGAGGTGACGCGCACGGGGCAGCAGATCCCCTTTCCCTATGTGCTCGACGCGAGCGACGGGTCGGACATGGGCGGGGTGACGCCGCTCGAGCTCGCGCGCCATTTTCCGACCACCGAACTCGCCGACATCGGCGACGAGCTGGCCGACGGTCTCTTCGGGCTCGATCCGTCCGAAGAGCAGCCGCTGGCGCTGTTCGACGCGCTGCGCACCGATTTCAGCCTCGCGCGCCTGCGTCACTATACGGGCACCGCGCCCGAGCATTTTCAGCGCTATATCCTGTTCACCAACTATCACCGCTATGTCGACGAATTCGTTGCCTGGGCGGGATCGCAAGTCGGGCAGGGGCGTTATACCGCGCTCGCCGGCGCTGCGGGGCTCTATGTCGACCAGCCGGGGGTGAATGCGAGCGCGCTCGTCGCCGACAGCGCGTGGCGGCGGCACCAGATGCCCGCCTATCACCTGATCGCAGAGGGCGGGGGCGGCATCACGCTCGTCAACATCGGCGTCGGGCCGTCGAACGCCAAGACGATCTGCGACCATCTCGCGGTGCTGCGCCCCGAGGCGTGGCTGATGATCGGCCACTGCGGCGGTCTTCGCCCCAGCCAGCGGATCGGCGATTATGTGCTCGCGCACGCCTATCTGCGCGACGACCATATCCTCGATGGCGTGCTGCCCCCGGAAATCCCCATCCCGCCGATCGCCGAAGTGCAACAGGCATTGGCGAGCGCGGCCGAGAGCGTGTCGGGAACGAGCGGTGCCGACCTTAAGAAACGGATGCGCACGGGCACCGTCGTCACCACCGATGACCGCAATTGGGAATTGCGCTACACCGACAGCGCGCTGCGCTTTTCGCAGTCGCGCGCGATCGGCATCGACATGGAAAGCGCCACCATCGCGGCGCAGGGCTATCGTTTCCGCGTACCCTATGGCACGCTGCTTTGCGTCAGCGACAAGCCGTTGCACGGCGAGCTGAAGCTGCCCGGACAGGCGAACCGCTTTTACGAAGAGGCAATCGCCGCGCATCTCCAGATCGGCATCCGCGCGTGCGAGACGATGCGCGACGAAGGCGCGAAGCTCCACAGCCGCAAATTGCGCGCGTTCAACGAGCCGCCGTTCAGATGAACCGGGGGCACCGAGACGCCCATTCGTTAACCATAAAACAAGCCTGTCATCGTAATTTCACATGTGCCGCCGCTTTTCCCTTGCGGTGGGGCGGCGGCATCGCCACCTTATGATCCTAAGGGGGCCGTCCTCTCCCCGGCCTGGTCCCCGCAAGGAGACAGACCCATGCCGTCCTTTTCGGAAAGCCTCGAAAAGACACTACATAATGCTTTGAAGGCCGCTTCGGAGCGCCATCACGAATATGCGACGCTCGAACATCTGCTTTCCGCGCTGATCGACGACGACCATGCCGCCGAAGTGATGCGCGCGTGCGGCGTCGCGCTCGGCGATCTGCAATCGGCGGTCGTGCATTATCTCGACACCGAACTCGACAGTCTGAAGGTCGAGGGGCACAGCGATCCGTCGCCCACCAGCGGTTTCCAGCGCGTCGTCCAGCGCGCGATCCTGCACGTCCAGTCGTCGGGGAAGGACGAGGTGACGGGCGCGAACGTCCTCGTTGCGCTTTTCTCCGAGCGCGAAAGCTATGCCGTCTATTTCCTTCAGCAACAGGATCTGACGCGGCTCGACGCGGTCTCCTATCTGAGCCACGGCGTCGGCAAGGGCGGCAAGCCCGCGGCGCAGGCCGAGCCCGAGGAAAAGGAAGAGACGAAGGACAAGGACAGCGCGAAGAACAAGAAAGAAACCGCGCTCGACCAGTTCACCGTCAATTTGAACGAAAAGGCGAAGGGCGGGAAGGTCGATCCGCTGATCGGCCGCGTCGCCGAGGTTGACCGCACGATCCAGATCCTCTGCCGCCGGTCCAAGAACAATCCGCTCTATGTCGGCGATCCCGGCGTCGGCAAGACCGCAATCGCCGAGGGTCTCGCGCGCAAGATTGTCGAGGGCGATGTGCCCGAGGTGCTGTTGCCCGCGGTCATCTATTCGCTCGACATGGGCGCGCTGCTCGCGGGCACCCGCTATCGCGGCGATTTCGAGGAGCGGCTGAAACAGGTCGTGACCGAGCTCGAAGGGCTGCCGCACGCGATATTGTTCATCGACGAGATCCACACCGTCATCGGTGCGGGTGCGACGTCGGGCGGCGCGATGGACGCATCGAACCTTTTGAAGCCCGCTTTGTCGGGCGGCGTGATCCGCTGCATCGGATCGACGACGTACAAGGAGTTCCGCAACCACTTCGAAAAGGATCGTGCGCTGCTCCGCCGCTTCCAGAAGATCGACGTGATCGAGCCGAGCCTCGAGGATACGAAGAAGATTCTCGCGGGGCTGCGCAGCGCGTTCGAGGCGCACCACCAGGTGCGCTACACGCCCGATGCGATCAATGCCGCGGTCGACCTGTCGGCGCGTTATATCAACGACCGCAAATTGCCCGACAAGGCGATCGACGTGATCGACGAGGTCGGCGCGATGCAGATGCTCGTCGCCCCGTCGAAGCGCAAGAAGACGATCACGGCCAAGGAGATCGAGGCGGTGATCGCGACGATGGCGCGTATTCCGCCCAAATCGGTCTCGACCGACGACAAGGCGACGCTCGCCAGCCTCGAGACCGATCTGAAGCGCGTCGTATTCGGCCAGAATACCGCGATCGAGGTGCTGTCGTCGGCGATCAAGCTCAGCCGCGCGGGGCTGCGCGATCCCGAGAAGCCGATCGGCAATTATCTGTTCAGCGGGCCTACGGGGGTCGGCAAGACCGAGGTGGCGAAGCAACTCGCGTCGATCATGGGCATCCCGCTCCAGCGTTTCGACATGTCCGAATATATGGAGCGGCATTCGGTCAGCCGCCTGATCGGGGCGCCGCCGGGCTATGTCGGCTATGATCAGGGCGGGCTGCTCACCGATGCGATCGACCAGAACCCGCATTGCGTGCTGTTGCTCGACGAGATCGAAAAGGCGCATCCCGACCTGTTCAACATCTTGTTGCAGGTGATGGATAACGGCCGCCTGACCGACCACCACGGCAAGACGGTCGATTTCCGCAACGTCATCCTGATCATGACGACGAATGCGGGCGCGAGCGACATGGCGCGCGAGTCGATCGGCTTTGGCCAGCAGACGCGCGAGGATGCGCAGGAAGAGGCGGTGAAGCGCATGTTCACCCCCGAATTCCGCAATCGACTCGATGCGATCGTGCCCTTCGGCTATCTGCCGCCCGAGGTTGTCGCGCGCGTCGTCGACAAATTCATCCTCGAACTCGAACTGCAACTCGCCGACCGCAACGTCCACATCCAGCTCGACGATGCCGCGCGCGAATGGCTGACCGGCAAGGGGTATGACAAGCTTTACGGCGCGCGTCCGATGGGCCGGTTGATCCAGGAAAAGATCAAGCAGCCGCTCGCCGAGGAACTGCTCTTCGGCAAGCTGGTCCATGGCGGCGAGGTCAAGGTGAAGATGAAGACCGGCGAGGACGCCCATGTCGGCAACCCGCTGGCCTTTGAAATCACCCCCGCCGCGCCGAAGGGGGCCAAGGGCAAGGCGAAGTCGAAGCCTGAAAAGACCGCCGAATAGCGCGCGCCTTTTCGAGAGGATCGAAAACAATCCGTGTGTCCCCGCGCAGGCGGGGACCCATCGTCGGCCGGTTGAAACTTGCACCGGCAGGAGATGGGCACCCGCCTTCGCGGGTGCGCACGCTATTGTCGACGGGCGATGTTCGCGAGTAGGGCGCTTATCCCGTCTCGGCCCTCAAGGCCTTGCGGTCGAGCTTCCCGATCATCGTCTTGGGCAGCGCGCCGCGCACCTCGACCGCGATCACGCGCTCATGCTTGCCGAGCTTTGGGTTGAGCCAGGCGGCAAGCGCCTCGCCGCCGACATCGAAGCCCTCTTCCAACGTCACAAAGGCCTTGGGAACCTCCCCGCGATACGCGTCGGGCACGCCGAGCACGATGGCTTCCCTGACCGCGGGATGCTCGTAAAGATGCGCCTCGATCACGCTGGGATAGACTTTGAAGCCGCCGACCGCGATCATGTCCTTCAGCCGGTCGACGATGCGGATATAGCCGCCCTCCTCGACCACCGCGACGTCGCCGGTGCGCAGCCAGCCGTCGGCGGTGAAGCTGTCCGTGTCGGCGTCGGGGCGGTTCCAATAACCCTGCATGATCTGCGGTCCCTTGACGGCGAGCTCGCCAGGTTCGCCATCGGGGGCGTCCCTTGTCGGGTCTTCCTTGTCGAGCAGGCGGATGTGCGTCGCCGGGATCGGCTGGCCGATCGTGCCGGGGCGCACCGGGCCTTCATAGGGGTTGGTCGCGACGACGCCCGAGCTTTCGGTGAGGCCATAGCCTTCGACGAGCGAGGCGCCGGTCGCCGCGACGAATTTTTCGCGCAGCTCCGCCGGCATTGGCGCGCCGCCCGAGATGCAGACACGCAGCGAGGAAAAGTCGGTACGGGCAAGGTCGGGGTGGTCGAGGAGGGCCTGGTACATGGTCGGCACGCCGGGAAGCGCGGTCGTCCGTGTCCGGCCGATCGCCGCCAGCGCCTGTTTGGCGTCGAAACGCGGCAGCATGGTGATCGATCCGCCGTTGAGCACCGTGCGGTTGAGGACGCAGGTATTGGCAAAGACATGAAAGAAGGGGAGGACACCGAGGATGCGGTCGTCCGCTTGCGTGTCGGGGTCGATTGCATTCACCTGCCGCGCGTTGGCGGTGAGATTCTGGTGCGTCAGCTTCGCGCCCTTGGGCGTTCCCGTCGTGCCGCCGGTATATTGGATCAGCGCGACGTCGCGTTCGGGGTCGATCGCGACCGGGTCGGGCCGCCCGTCATTGTCGGTGAGCGCCGAAAAGCGGATGACGCGCGGATCGTCGGGAAGCGAGGCGACCTCGCGGCGCCTGAACAGGCGATAGAGAAAGGATTTCGCTGTCGGCAGCCCGCCCGCGACCGACCCGACGACGAGGCGCTTGAGGCTCGATCCGTCGAGTACCTTGAGCGCGGTCGGAAACAAGGCCGCGGCGCTCAGCGTGAACAGGGTGTCGGTCCCCGAATCCTCGACCTGCGCTTCCAGCTCGGCGACGGTGTAGAGCGGCGAGAAATTGACGACGGTTGCCCCCGCGGCGAGCGCTCCATAATAAGCCGCGACATAATGGGGGACGTTGGGAAGGAAGAGGCCGATGCGGCTGCCCTTGCCCAGCCCCAATTGCTGGAGCCCGCGCGCGACGCGCGCGACGCCGCCCGCGACCTCGGCATATCCGAACTGCCGCCCCATGAAATCGAGCATCGGTGCGTCGCCCTTGCGCGCGACGCTCGCCGCGAACATGTCGGGCAGCGACAGTGGGGCAAAGGACTGGTCCCATTCGGTCGGGTGATGATAATCGCGCGACCAGGAAAAATGGTTGGGCATTTGGGGCGGGGATCCTCTCGCAATGATTTCCTTACATCAGGGTCAGGACCCATTAATTCCGCGATCGAGGCGTCGAAATGGCGAAGATATCGGGCCTTTGCGGGTGCAGCGGGTAGCATCGCTACCCGCAAGGCCGCGAAGGTTCGAGATCGAAGCCATTTCGACGTCCCTTCGGGATTTGATCGATTTTGTCCATTGCTTCGTTGGAAAGTCTTGAAATATCGACATATCCCTTCGCCTTTCCGCCTCGCACTGAACAAAATCGCTTCAAACCTCGATCGCGGAATTAATGGGCCCTGACCCTAAGGTCAGCAAGGCGTGATTGGCAACCGGCCTTGCTTGCGGCGCGCCGCCGGGGCGGCTAGGCAGAATATGTCGTCGTCGCCAAGGGGCTTGCCATGCTGCTATCGCGTTTCATCGTTCCGACTTTGATCATCGCCTGTGCCGCGGCCGTCCCGGCTTCGGCGAAGGACAAGGACGCTCCCTTGCCGCCCGCCCAAATCCGCGCGCTTTACGCTTGTCGCGACATCGCCGACGCGGCGGCGCGGCTTGCGTGCTTCGACCGGGCGGTCGGCGAGTTGTCGGCGGCCGACGCGGCGCGCGAAATCACCTTCACCGACCGCGAAACCGCCAGAAAGGCGCGGCGCGGCCTGTTTGGTTTTTCTTTCCCAAAGCTCGGCGGCATCTTCGGCGGCGATGAAGACGAGATCAGGGAGATCGAGACGACCATCCGCGCCGTCAGCATGGACCGGTCGGGCCACTATACGCTGGTGATGGAGGATGACGCGGTGTGGAGCCAGATCGACACCACGCGGCTGCCGCGCCAGCCCAAACCGGGACAGAAGGTGAAGATCAAGACCGCAACGATGGGCAGCTATTTCGCGACGATCGACGGCGGGCGCACGATCCGCATGAAGCGCGACCGCTGATCGCGGTCGCGACCGTCGCGGAAAAGATGGCGGATCCTCTATCGGTGTCGGGGCCGGACAGCCCGCCGTTCGTGCTGCTCGACGACGCGCGCGCCGACGGGGCTGCGCCGGCGAGGTTGTTCGCCCGGCCGATCGAGGTGCTGACGGCGCACGCGGCGGCCGATGTTCCGGCGCTGCTCGACGCGTTGCAGGCGGCCAAGGCGCGCGGCCTCCACGCGGCGGGCTTCCTTGCCTATGAGGCGGGGCAGGGGCTGGCATCGGCGTGGCGCGGCGCGGCCGGCGCCGCGGCCAACACGGTGCCGCTGGGCTGGTTCGGCCTGTTCGCCGATGTCGAGCGGATCGCGCCCGATCGCGTCGCCGAGCGGCTGCCCGACCCGGCGTCGGCCTGGATCGGGCGCGTCGCGCCGCGGATCGCGCGCGCCAACTATATCGCCGCGGTGGAGAAGGTGCTGGCGTTCATCCGTGCGGGCGACATTTATCAGGCGAATTTGACCTTCCGCGCCGATGTGCCCGTCGCGGGCGATCCGCTCGCGGTTTATGCGCGGCTGCGCCAGACGGCGCGCGCGGGATATGGCGGTTTTATCTGGACGGGCGAGCAAGCGATCGCGTCGCTGTCGCCCGAACTCTTCTTTGCGCTGCGTGGGCGCGAGGTGATGGCGCGGCCGATGAAGGGGACGGCGGCGCGGCGCGGTGATGCCGCAGCCGACGCGGCAGCGGCGCGCGAGCTGGCCGAAGACCCCAAGCAGCGCGCCGAAAATCTGATGATCGTCGACCTGATCCGCAACGACCTGTCGCGCGTCGCCGTGCCGGGATCGGTCGCGGTGCCCGACCTGTTCCGGGTCGAAAGCTATCCGACGATCCACCAGCTCGTTTCCGACGTCACCGCGGCGCTGCCCACAGGGACGGGCGCCACCGACCTGTTGCGCGCGGCCTTTCCCTGCGGCTCGATCACCGGCGCGCCCAAGGTGCGCGCGATGGAGATCATCGACGCGCTGGAGGGCGATGCGCGCGGGCTTTACACGGGGTCGATCGGATTTATCGACGCAAAGGGCGACGCCGCGTTCAACGTCGCGATCCGCACGCTCGTCTTTCCCCGCGCCGCCGACCAAGGCGGGTTGCAGGACGCGCCGTCATGCGCCACGCTGGGACTGGGATCGGGAATCGTCGCCGACAGCGCGCCGGACGAGGAATGGCGCGAATGTCTGGCCAAGGGGGAATTTGTGGACGCAGCGGGCGAAAGCTTCGACCTGATTGAAACCATGTTTTTCGACCCTGTGGACGGACTTCAGCGCCTCGAAGGTCATCTGGCGCGCATGAAGGCGAGCGCGGCGGCGCTGGGTTTCGCTTTCGACCGGCACGGCGCGCGCAACAGCCTGCAATCGGCGACCTTTCGCCTGCGCCACGCCGCGCGGGTGCGGATGCGCCTCGCGCCGTCGGGGGCGCTCGCGGTCGAGGTGTCGCCGCTGCCGCGGCTCGCCGAACTGCCGGTCCCCGTCGCCGTCTCGCCCGCGCCGATGGCGGCGGGCGATTTCCGTCTTGCGCACAAGACCAGCCTGCGCGCCGCCTATGATGCGGCGCGGCACGAAAGCGGCGCCGCCGAGGTCGTGTTCGTCGACGGGCCGGGCTTTGTGACCGAGGGAAGCTGGAGCAATGTTTTTGTCGAACGCGACGGAGTATTGTTGACCCCGCCGCTCGCGCTCGGGCTGCTTCCAGGCGTGCTGCGCGGCGAATTGATCGAGAAGGGGCGCGCCGTCGAATCGCATCTGCGCCTCGCCGATCTGGCCAGCGGTTTTTTCATCGGCAACAGCCTGCGCGGGTTGATCCCGGCGCGTTTTGCCCATGATACGGCCGTTTCGGCGGACTGATTTGCGCATCGCATAGGAAATTATCGCGCCGCCGCCTTGCGATTCGCGGACGGAGGCTTTAGGCGCAGCCGCGCGCAATTTCCTGTCAATCCGCTCGCGAAGGAAGACCTCTCCATGTCGCTGAAGCCGCATATCTCTGCCGCCCTCGGGCGCATCCAGCCCTCCGCCACGCTCGCGATGACCGCGCGCGTCGCCAAGCTGAAGGCCGAGGGCGTCGATGTCATCGGCCTGTCGGCGGGCGAACCCGATTTCGACACGCCCGATTTCGTGAAGGAAGCGGCGATCGAGGCGATCCGCGCCGGGCAGACCAAATATACGCTCGTCGACGGCACCGTCGCGCTCAAGGAAGCGATCCGCGGCAAATTCCGCCGCGACAACGGCCTCGACTTCGGCCTCGACCAGATCACGGTCAACGTCGGCGGCAAGCACACCTTGTTCAACGCGCTTGTCGCGACGGTGGACAAGGGCGACGAGGTCATCATCCCCGCACCCTATTGGGTGAGCTATCCCGACATTGTCGCTTTTGCAGGCGGCACGCCGGTCGTCATCGAGGCGTCGGCGGCGCAGCATTACAAGATCACGCCGGCGCAGCTCGATGCGGCGATCACGCCCAAGACGCGCTGGGTAATCTTCAACTCGCCCTCGAATCCTTCGGGCGCCGCCTATTCGCCGGAGGAACTCGACGCGATCGGCGAAGTAATCCGCCGCCACCCGCATGTCATGGTGATGACCGACGACATGTACGAGCATGTCTGGTACGCCGATTTCGCCTTTGCGACGCTGGCGCAGCGCTGCCCCGACCTCATCGACCGTATCCTCACCGTGAACGGCTGTTCCAAGGCCTATGCGATGACGGGCTGGCGCATCGGCTATGCGGGTGGTCCGGCGTGGCTGATCAAGGCGATGGGCAAGCTCCAGTCGCAGTCCACCTCGAACCCCTGTTCGATCGCGCAGGCCGCCGCCACCGCGGCGCTCGGCGGGCCGCAGCAGTTCCTCGACGACCGCAATGCGGCGTTCCGCAAGCGCCGCGACATGGTCGTCGCGATGCTCAACGATGCGCCGGGCCTCAACTGTCCGGTTCCCGATGGCGCCTTCTATGTCTATCCCGACGCGTCGGGCTGCATCGGCAAAAAAACGCCATCGGGTCAGCTGATCGACAGCGACGAGGCGCTGATCGACTATTTCCTCGATTCGGCGCGCGTCGCTGCGGTGCATGGCGCGGCCTTCGGCCTTTCGCCGGCGTTTCGCGTTTCCTATGCGACCTCCGAAGCGGTGCTGAAGGAAGCGTGCGTGCGTATCCAGCAGGCGTGCGCCGCGCTTAGCTGACGCCCTTTTGGTCATCCCGGCGAAGGGTGTTCAGAGGCAGGTGACTCTGAAACACGATCTCGCCTTGCCAGTTTCGCACCGCTTGCGGCGAGACCCCGGCCTTCGCCGGGGTGACGGGGAGCAATAATTTTATACCGACCGGTCTTGAAATAGGGTTGGCAGGCCCTATCTGGACCTGAACGACGGTTAAGCGCCCGGTTCACGGGATGGTAAGCCAATTCGGATACAGTGACCGCCATCACTGAACGGATGGCCGGGGCGCGTCATATCGTCGGTGTAACCTTGGCGGCCGCGGCCGCGAAACAGATATAATGACACGAGGCCCCTATGCTCTCCCTGCTCCGCTCCGACTGGTTTCTGACCATGCTTGCCGGCTTTGCGATCGGCGCGACCTATATCGTGCTCAGCCAGCCGGCGTTGCCGATCCCCGCTTAGTGGAAGGGCGCGGCCGCCCGGCGCTGCGGGCGCTTGCGGCGCTGGCTTCGGCGGCGCTGCTCGCGCAATGCGCGCCCGCGCAGGCCGAAAATGTCGTCAAGCTCCCTGCGGCGCTCACCGACCCCGCGGTGCCTGCGAAGCGCGCCACCGCGGTGCTCGCGGGCGGATGCTTCTGGGGCGTCGAGGGCGTTTTCGCGCATGTCAAAGGCGTGATTTCGGTCGAATCGGGCTATCACGGCGGCAGCGCGGCGACCGCGCGATACGAACTGACGCACGATGGCACATCGGGCCATGCCGAGGCGGTCCGTATCGTTTATGACCCCTCGCAGGTCAGCTATGGCACCTTGCTTCGCATCCTTTTTTCGGTGATCGCCGATCCGACGCTGAAGGATCGGCAGGGCCCCGACGTCGGATCGCAATATCGCGCCGCGATCGTCCCGCTCGACGCGACGCAGCGCCAGGTTGCGACCGCTTACCTCACGCAGATCGGGCGCGGCGGATATTTCGCCAAACCGATCATGGTGCCGATCGAGCACTACAAGCGCTTCTACCCCGCCGAAGCAAACCACCAGGACTTCATGCGCCGCAATCCGCGCAACCCCTATATCGTCCGGTGGGACGCGCCGAAGCTCGCGGCGTTGAAGCGGCTTTTCCCCGACAAGGTGCGCGCCACCCCCGCACCTTGACCCGAATTCGGCGGGGTTCCACAATTGGTCGCGGCGAAAGAATCGTTCGTCGCAATTCGCTGGCCGGAAAGAGGCGGCTGCGCGACGATTCGAGGCAACCGATGGGGTCGGGGAAAGAGATAAGTCGCACGTGCGGGGTTTGAATGAAGTTTGAGTTTTCCGGTCGGCCGCTCCTCGCGATCACGATGAGCGCCGCGGTGCTCGCCGGCTGTGTCAGCAGCGCCGCCATCATCCCGCACCCGCGCGCACAGGCCCCCGCCCAGCAACAGCCGCAACCCCAGCCGCAAGCGGTTCGCGGGCCATCGGGATCGGTGACGGTGCCGATCGGCCAGCCGGTCCCGTCGGCGATGCCGCGGCCCGCGGGGCCGATCGATCCGGGTTTTCGCCGCGCGCCCGGCGGGTTGCAGGACCGCATCTATGCGCTGTGGCGCGCTTTCCCCGGCAAGACGGGGATCGCCGTCCAGCGGATCGACGGCGAATGGGCGCTTTCGCAGCGCGGCGGCGAGTTGTTTCCGCAGCAGAGCGTCTCCAAGCTATGGGTCGCGATGACCGTGCTCGATGCTGTCGATCAGGGGCGGCTCACCCTCGACCAGCGCGTCCGCATCGGTCCTGAAGACCTGACGCTCTTCTATCAGCCGCTCGCCGCGCGCGTCCGCGCCGAGGGTTCGGTGACGATGAGCGTGCGCGAACTGATCGAAACCGCGATCACGCGCAGCGACAATACCGCGAATGACAGCCTGCTGCGCACCGTCGGCGGTCCCGACGCCGTGCGGCGTTTCATCGACAAGAAGGATCTGGGGGCGATCCGTTTCGGCCCCGGCGAACGGCTGCTCCAGGCGGGAACCGCGGGCCTGAAATGGCAGCAGGCCTATTCGGTCGGGCGCAATTTCGAACAGGCGCGCGCGGCGCTGCCCGACGCGACGCGGCTTGCGGCGCGCAACGCCTATCTCGCCAATCCGCCCGACGGTGCCAGCCCCGCGGCGATCGCCAGCGCGCTGACGCGGCTCGCGCGCGGCGCGCTGCTCTCGCCCGAATCGACCGAATATCTGCTCGACGTGATGAGCCGGACCAAGAGCGGGCCCCGGCGATTGAAGGCGGGGCTGCCCGCCGACTGGAAATTTCTGCACAAGACCGGAACAGGGCAGGATTACAGGGGGTCGACTGCCGGCTATAACGACATCGGGATCGCGACTGCCCCCGACGGCACACGCTATGCCATTGTGGTGCTGCTCGGCGATACCAGTGCGCCGGTCCCCGCGCGGATGGATTTGATGCAGGCGGTGTCGGGCGCGGTTGCCGAATTTCACGGGAAATGACGATAATATGAGGCATGTCCTCCTGCCGGTCGCCGCGCTGGCGCTGCTCCTGTCGGCATGCGCGACGCCCGAAACGCGGCTGCGCACCGGACTCAACAATGCCGGCCTTTCCAAGCCGATGTCGGCGTGCATGGCCGAACGGATGGTCGACCGCCTTTCGCTGCTCCAGCTCCGCCGCCTGGCGTCGCTCGGCAGCCTCAAGGACAAGCATATCGCCGACCTGTCGATGTCGCAGTTTCTGCACAAGGTGCGCGCGCTCAAGGATGCGGAGATTTTAGCGGTGTCGACAAGCTCGGCGGCGGTCTGCGCGCTGCGGTGATCCCTTATCGTCATCCCGGCGAAGGCCGGAATCTCGACCTCTCTTCCGTTCGCCAAGGGTGAGAACCCGGCCTTCGCCGGGATGAGGGAATGGAAAGTTGGCAAGCCTCGCCGGAAAGAATCTCTTGACGCGGCAGGGGTAGCCTTGCCGGGCAACTTGTGCTTATGCGGCGCCAAACTTCTCCCTCTTGAAGAGTCGAAAGGCCCGGCAGATCCCATGAACATTCACGAATATCAGGCTAAAGAACTGCTCGCGAAATTCGGCGTCGCCGTGCCGAAGGGTATTGCGGCGATGAGCGTCGAGGAGGCTGTCGCGGCGGCGAAGCAGCTTCCCGGGCCGCTTTATGTCGTGAAGTCGCAGATCCACGCCGGCGGCCGCGGCAAGGGCAAGTTCAAGGAACTGGGCCCCGACGCCAAGGGCGGCGTCCGCCTTGCCAAGACGCTTGAGGAAGTCGAAAGCCACGCCAGGGAAATGCTGGGCAACACGCTGGTGACGATCCAGACGGGCGAGGCGGGCAAGCAGGTCAACCGCCTGTACGTCACCGACGGCGCCGACATCAAAAAGGAATATTATCTCGCGCTGCTCGTCGATCGCGCCACCAGCCGCATCGCGGTGGTTGCCTCGACCGAAGGCGGGATGGACATCGAAACCGTCGCGCACAACACGCCCGACAAGATCCACACGATCACGATCGACCCCGCGACGGGGCTGCAGCCGCACCATGGCCGCAGCGTCGCCGCGGCGCTCGAACTCACCGGCGACCTTGCCAAGCAGGCGGCGAAGGTGCTGACCGGCCTCTATAACGCCTTCCTCGCGACCGATGCCGAGCAGATCGAAATCAACCCGCTTGCCGTCTGTGAAGGCGCGAACGGCGACGAACTGCTGGTGCTCGATGCGAAGCTCGGCTTCGACGGCAATGCGATGTTCCGTCACAAGGACATCGCCGAGCTGCGCGACCTGACCGAAGAAGACCCGGCCGAGGTCGAGGCATCGGAATATGACCTCGCTTACATCAAGCTCGACTGCAACATCGGCTGCATGGTCAATGGCGCGGGCCTCGCGATGGCGACGATGGACATCATCAAGCTCAATGGCGCCTTCCCCGCCAACTTCCTCGACGTCGGCGGCGGCGCCTCGAAGGAAAAGGTGACGGCGGCGTTCAAGATCATCCTGAAAGACCCGGCGGTTGAGGGCATCCTCGTCAACATCTTCGGCGGCATCATGAAGTGCGACATCATCGCCGACGGCATCGTCGCGGCGGCAAAGGAAGTGAATCTGTCGGTGCCGCTCGTCGTCCGCCTGGAAGGCACGAACGTCCAGCAGGGCAAGGACATCCTTGCGAACTCGGGCCTGCCGATCGTTGCGGCCAACGATCTGGGCGATGCGGCGAAGAAGATCGTCGCCGAGGTTGCGAAGGCGGCGTGATAGAAATTGCCTCTCCCCTTGGTGAGAGGCAGCGAGATTTGGCGGCTTGCCGCCTAGTCGCAGCGGTGAGGGCGGCGACGTCCAGACCCTCACCAAGTCCGACTAGGTCCTTCGGACCAAGTCTTCCTATCCTCTCCTACAAGGGGAGAGGAATGAGGGACTGCTGGTTGACGTTTACGTAAACGCCAATTATGGCGCAGTGCACAATTTGCTTGAGAGGAGCTTTGAGCCCATGAAAATCCTCGTCCCCGTGAAGCGGGTGCTCGATTACAACGTCAAGCCGCGGGTGAAGGCCGACGGCACGGGCGTCGACCTGGCCAACGTCAAGATGTCGATGAACCCGTTCGACGAAATCGCCGTCGAAGAAGCGATCCGCCTCAAGGAAAAGGGCGTCGCGACCGAGATCGTCGCGGTCTCGATCGGCCCGGCGAAGGCGCAGGAAACGCTGCGCACCGCGCTCGCCATGGGCGCCGACCGCGCGATCCTGGTACAGACCGACGATGACGTCGAACCGCTGGCGGTCGCAAAGATCCTCAAAAATATCGCCGATGCTGAAACGCCCGGTCTTGTCATCCTGGGCAAGCAGGCGATCGACGGCGACAACAACCAGACCGGCCAGATGCTCGCTGCGCTGACCGGCTGGGCGCAGGGCACCTTCGCCAGCGCGGTGAATGTCGAGGGCGAGCATGTCAGCGTCACCCGCGAAGTCGATGGCGGCCTCGAAACGGTGAAGCTCAAACTTCCGGCGATCGTCACCACCGACCTTCGTTTGAACGAGCCGCGCTATGCGTCGCTGCCGAACATCATGAAAGCGAAGTCGAAGCCGCTCGATACCAAGGCGCCCGCCGATTATGGCGTCGATACGAGCCCGCGCGTGAAGACGATCAAGGTTTCCGAACCGCCGGTCCGCCAGGCCGGGATCAAGGTCGCCGACGTCGATGAACTGGTCGCCAAGCTGAAGGCGATGGGCGTCCACAGCTGAGATATTCCACCCCCGTTTGTGTCGAATGAAGTCGAGACACCCATCGGGACAGCGCAACGTCGAGGGGCATCTCGACTACGCTCGATGCGAACGGGAAGGGTTGAAGGAACAAAGTTATGAAAACTCTGGTTTGGGTCGAACATGACGGCAGCGCCGTCAAGGATGCCACGCTCGCCGCAGTGACCGCTGCGTCGAAGCTCGGCGAAGTCCACCTGCTCGTCGCGGGCGAGGGCGTCGATGGCGTCGCCAAGGCCGCCGCCGAAATCGCCGGCGCTCAAAAGGTCCATGTCGCCGACAACGCGGCTTTCGCGCACAATTTGCCCGAAAATATCGCACCGCTCGTCGCCGAACTGATGGCGAGCCACGATGCCTTCGTCGCGCCCGCGACGACGACCGGCAAGAATATCGCGCCGCGCGTTGCCGCGCTGCTCGACGTCATGCAGATTTCGGACATTCTTTCGGTCGAAAGCGAAAAGAGCTTCACCCGCCCGATCTATGCCGGCAACGCAATTGCCACCGTCGAATCGAGCGATGCGAAGCTGGTGCTGACGGTGCGCGGCACCGCCTTTGAAAAGGCCGCCGCATCGGGTGGTTCGGCTGCGATCGAAGCCGTTTCGGCGGGCAGCGACGCCGGTATCTCGAGCTTTGTCGGTGCCGAAATCGCAAAGTCGGAGCGTCCCGAACTCACCTCGGCCAAGATCATCGTGTCGGGCGGCCGGGCGCTCGGTTCGAGCGAGAAATATGAAGAGGTTATCACGCCGCTCGCCGACAAGCTCGGTGCGGCGCTCGGTGCCAGCCGCGCCGCGGTGGATGCGGGTTATGTCCCCAACGATTACCAGGTCGGACAGACCGGCAAGATCGTCGCGCCCGAGGTTTATTTTGCCATTGGCATTTCGGGCGCGATTCAGCATCTTGCGGGCATGAAGGACTCGAAAACCATCGTCGCGATCAACAAGGATGAGGACGCGCCGATCTTTCAGGTCGCCGACCTCGGCCTCGTCGCTGACCTGTTCAGCGCGGTGCCCGAGCTGACCGGCAAGATCTGACCCGCCGCGCCATGGCCGGCCATCATCCGGGAGTGCCGGGCCTCGGCGATGCACCGTTCAATGCCGGTGGCCGCCGCTCGGCGCGCCCCGGCGCCCGGCGCGAGGTCGACGACGATGACGACGGCATCGGCGACGAGGATTTTCACGGCCGCGCGCTTGTGCTCGCAAGCGTGGCGCGCGACGCGCGGCTCAACAAGAAATTCCTGCTGCTGATCACGCTGTCGGCGGCGATCGCGACGCTGGGATTGCTGCAAAGCTCGGCATCCGTCGTCATCGGCGCGATGCTTGTCTCGCCGCTGCTCGGTCCGATCATGGGCATCGGTTTCGGCCTCGCGACGCTCGAAACCAATCTGATCAAACGTTCGCTGGTTACGATGGCGGCGGGGATGGGGGTCGCGATCCTTGTCGCGGTGCTCATCATCTGGCTGTCGCCGATCCGCGACGTCACGCCAGAGGTTCGCGCGCGAACGCAGCCGACCCTGCTCGACCTCGGCGTTGCGGTCGTCGGCGGCATCGCTGGCGTTTACGCGATCATGCGCAAGCTGTCGGGGGTGATGGTCGGTGTCGCGATCGCGACGGCGCTGGTGCCGCCGCTCTCGACGATCGGCTTCGGTCTGGCGACGGGGCGCTTCGACTTTGCGATTGGCGCCGCGCTGCTCTTTTTGACGAATACGCTCGCGATTGCCTTTGCCGCGACGATCATCGCGCGGTTCAACCGTTTCGGGCCATCGCTCACGCCGCAGCATACGGCGATGCAGGTGACGGGAATCCTCTTCACGCTCGGCATTTTGTCGATCCCGCTCGCGCTCACGCTGAACAGCCTGGCGGGCGAAGTGCGCGCCCGGTCGGTGGTGCAGGCCGAACTGCGGGGGCTGCTTGGCGAAACCGACCGCGTCGACAGCATGAATGTCCGCATGGAACGCGACGCCGTCGCGGTCGACGGCGTCGTGCTCGTCGACCGCTACGCTGCCAAGCTCGACACCGAACTTGCGGCGCGTATCCGCAAGGCGCTCGACCGCGAGGCCCGCGTCAGCATCGTTCAGTTGAGGCAGCAGACGAACGCCGCGGTACAGGTGGAGGAACAGCTCAACCGCCGCCTCGCGACGCTTGAGCAGCGCGAAGAGGATGCGCGCGCGATTCTGGCGGGGATCACCGTCGGCGAGCTTGTTCGCCGCGACCGCGTGCTGATCGATGCGCAGGCGCGCCGCGTCATCGTCCAGCGCGACCGCGAAGCGGAGGGCGAACAGGTCGCCGCCGCGGTCGACCGGATCATGGCCGCGGTGCAGACCGCCTATCCACGCTGGCTCATCCAAAACGGGGCGCTGACGGCGGCCGAGGAGCCCCCAGAATCCGCCGCGGAACCCGTCGCGGCAACACCGTAATCCGCCCGGCATAATCCTGCGGCGGCACCGCAGGATTTCATGCGTATACGTATACCCTATGGCGATGCGGCGCATTTGGTTTCAATTGCGAGGCTCCAGATGGGGAAAGCCCACGTATCGGAGAGGAGCCTGACGGACATTCGCGTCCCCGGTCCGATGCGCGGTCATTGCGACCCATCTGCGCCAGGGGAGCCAATTATGACCATGCCGACCAGCCTTCGTCGCGGCGCCAGCGCCATCGCGATGGGCCTTGCCTTGACCGCCATCCTGCCCGTCGCAGCCATGGCGCAGGATAATGATACCGCAGCCGAAGCGGGCGCGGACGACGCCATCGTCGTCACCGGCATCCGCAGCGCCATCAACAATTCGGTGCAGGCCAAAAAGACCAGCACCTCGATCGTCGAGGTGGTGTCGGCGGAGGATATCGGCAAGCTGCCCGACCTGTCGATCGCCGAATCGCTGTCGCGCCTGCCGGGCCTCGCGACGCAGCGGCTCGACGGCCGCGCCAATGTCGTGTCGATCCGCGGCCTTGCCCCCGATTTCACGACGACGCTGCTGAACGGCCGCGAACAGGTTTCGGCGAGCAACAATCGCGGCGTCGAGCTCGATCAATATCCCTCCGAACTGCTGAACGGCGCGGTTGTTTACAAAACGCCCGACGCGTCGCTGATCGGCCAGGCGCTGGGCGGCACGATCGACATGCGGACGGTGCGCCCGCTCGCCTATGGCCGGCGCGCGATAGCCGCCGGCGCGCGGTTCGAGATCAACGATCTGGGCAAGCTCAACCCCGATATTTCGGACAAGGGCTATCGCGCCAACATCTCCTATATCGACCAGAATGCCGACGGTACGCTCGGCTGGGCCTTTGGCTATGCGCGGATGCAGTCGCCGACCGCAGAAGAACGCTTCAACGCCTGGGGCTATCCCGAAGCGACCGACGGCACCAACACCGCCTTCATCATCGGCGGTGCCAAGCCCTATGTGAAGTCGAACGAGCTGAAGCGCGACGGCGTGATGGGCGTCGTCGAATGGGAACCCAGCGACCGGTTCCACACCACGATCGACGGCTATTGGTCGCGCTTCAAGGACGATCAGCGCCTGCGCGGCATCGAATTCCCGCTCGCCTGGGGCAATTCGACCCTGCTCCCTGGTTTCACCATCGAAGACGGCATGGTGACGCAGGGCACATGGGCGGGCACCGAGGCGGTGATGCGCAACGACGTCGTCCACCGCACCGCGACCATTTTCGCCGGCGGCTGGAACAGCCAGTTCAAGCCCAATGAAACGCTGACGCTCGAACTCGACCTCGGCTATTCGCGGCTTCGGAAAACCGAAGAAAATCTGGAAATCTATCTCGGTACCGGGCGCGGGCAGGGCGTTGGAGCCCGCGAGACGGCACTCGGTTTCGAAATGCGCCGCAAAGGCGGCATCATGTTCGACCCGTCGCTCGACTATGCCGATCCCAATCTGTTCGTGATCACTGATCCGCAGGGCTGGAACAGCTGCGGCGGCGCGGTGCCCAATTGCCAGGACGGTTTCGTCAACACGCCCAAGATCAAGGACGAGCTCAAATCGCTGCGCCTTCAGGCGACGCAGGAATTTGACGGGCCGGTCAGCAGCTTGCGCGTCGGGGTCAATTATTCGGATCGCGAAAAAAGCCTCGACGATCGCGGCTTCGTGCTCACCAGCAAAGCCTATCCGGCCGATATCGCCGTGCCTGCGGATTATCTTTACGACCCGGTCTCGCTGGATTTTATCGGCGTTCCCGGCATGGTGGCGTTCGACAGCTGGCGCTATTACAATGATGGCAACTACACGCTGACCGACGAAGCGGCGTGGACCCCGGGGCGCATATTCAACGACTATAGCGTTCGCGAAAAGGTGCTGACGGGCTTTGTGCAAGCCAATTTCGGCGGCCGGGGCGATACGCCGGTGCGCGGCAATGTCGGCGTCCAGATCGTGCATTCGGACCAGACGGGAGCGAGCTTTTATGCGCAGGTCGTGAATGGGCAGACCCAGTCGACGCCCGTTACCGACGGCGCGACCTATACCGACATTCTGCCCAGCCTGAACCTGACGGTCGAAATTGGCGACAACAGCTTCCTCCGCTTCGGCGCGGCGCGTATGTTGGCGCGTGCTCGTATGGATCAGTTGAAGCCGGGCGGCGGGGTCAATTTCGACGCCTCCAAGCGCAACAATACCGACATCAATGCCTCGCCCTGGTCGCTCGAACTCGGCAATGCGAAGCTGCGGCCGCTGATGGCCGATACGGTCGACATCGCGCTCGAGAAATATTTCGGCCAGGGCGCCTATATTTCGGCCGGCGGTTTCTACAAATATCTCGAAAATTATATCTACCGGCAGAGCGACGCGTTCGACTTCTCCGGCTTTGAGGTTCCCGACGGCGGATCGGTCGCGACCTATCAGGGCATGGCCAACCAGTGGCGCAACGGCAATGGCGGCCATGTTTATGGTGCCGAAGCATCGCTGTCGCTGCCTTTCGCGACCTTTGCCGAGGCGCTCGACGGGTTCGGCGTGCTGGCGAGCGGCTCCTATACCAAGAGCCGCGTCCGCGAAGGCGGCGCCGAGCCGATCTCGATGCCCGGCCTGTCGCGCTGGGTCGTGAACGGGACCGCCTATTTCGAGAAGGCCGGCTTCCAGGCCCGCATATCGGGCCGCTACCGCTCCGAGTTCCTTGCCGAAGTGTCGGGTCTCAGCCTGAAGCGCGACCTCGTCATGGCGAAGAGCGAATTGGTGGTCGATGCCCAGATCGGATACACGTTCCAGAGCGGAACGCTCGAAGGGCTGGGCATTCTGCTTCAGGCGTCGAACCTGACGAACGAACCGTTCGTCACCTATTACAACAACGACCCCCGCCAGATTCGCGATTATCAAAATTATGGCCGCAATTTCATGGCGGGCATCACATATAAATTCTGACCGGACGCGGGCGGGCCGGAATCCTCCGGTCCGCCCCTCGTTCGGACGGTGCCGATGATCCCTGGCGTCGCCGCACGCTTGGGCATGGGAGGAAATAGGCAGGGTGGATGACAGTCGCATCACGAAGGTCGTGATCGTCGGGGGCGGCACGGCGGGCTGGATGGCCGCGGCGGCGCTTTCCAGCACGATGGGCGAGCTATCCATCCGGCTGGTCGAAAGCGACGCGATCGGCACCGTCGGCGTGGGCGAGGCGACCATTCCAGCGATCCGCCTGTTCAACGCGATGATCGGCGCCGACGAGAATGAATTTGTCCGCGAAACGGGGAGCACATTCAAGCTGGGGATCGAGTTTCGCGACTGGGGCCGGATCGGCGACAGCTATATGCACGCCTTTGGCCAGATCGGCCGCAGTCTCGGCATGTTGCCCTTTTCGCAATATTGGCTTCGCGGCCGGGCGGAGGGTGTGGCCGCGCCGCTCGGCCATTATTCGCTGGGCGAAACGGCGGCGCGTCGATACCGCTTTGGCCGCTTGCCCCGCGTCGCCGATACGGGGCTCGACGGCATGGCCTATGCCTTTCATTTCGACGCGGCCCTCTATGCCGCCTATCTCCGCAAGATTGCGCAGGGGCGCGGCGTCGAACGGCACGAAGGGCGGATCGTCGGCGTCCGGCGGAACGGCGCGAACGGGCATGTCGCGGCGGTCGTGCTGGAAAATGGCGAGGAAATATCGGGCGAACTCTTTATCGATTGCTCGGGTTTTCGCGGCTTGCTGATCGAAGAGGCGCTGGAGACCGGGTTCGAGGATTGGTCGCACTGGCTGCCCTGCGACCGGGCGATCGCGGTGCCGAGTGAAAATGCGGGTCCGGCGCGGCCTTACACGCAAGCGATCGCGCATCGCAGCGGCTGGCAGTGGCGCATTCCGCTCCAGCACCGCACGGGCAACGGCCATGTCTTTTGCAGCGATTATCTGAGCGAGGATGAAGCCGCCGCGATCCTGCTCGCCAATATCGAAGGACGCGCGCTCGCCGAACCGCGAACACTGCGCTTTACGACGGGAATGCGAAAGCGCGGCTGGACCGGCAATGTCGTCGCGCTCGGCCTGGCCTCGGGATTTCTCGAACCGCTCGAATCGACCAGTATCCACCTGATCCAGAATGGCATCGCGCGGCTGCTCGCGCATTTCCCCGGACGCGATTTCGATGCCGCCAATATCGACGCTTATAATCGCCGTATCCGCTTCGATTATGAACGCATCCGCGATTTCGTCATCCTCCATTATCACGCCAATCAGCGCAGCGATTCGCCCTTCTGGGCCCGTTGCCGCGACATGGCGATTCCCGATACGCTGGCCCGGAAAATCGATCTGTTCCGCAGCCACGGACAGCTTTTCCGCGACGGCGACGAACTGTTCATCGACATCGGCTGGTTTCAGGTGCTGACGGGTCAGAATATCGTCCCGCACGGCCATCATCCGATGGCCGACGCGTTGACGCGCGATGAACTGGCGGGATTTTTCCGCGACATCGAAACGATCGTTGCGGGCGCCGCGTCCCGGCTTCCCGCACATCAGGATTTCATCGCGCAGCATTGCGCGGCAGGGGTATTCGCATGAGCCTGTTCGCATCATTCCTCGCGCTCGGTCTCGCGAGCGCCGCGCCCGTCACTGCGCCGGCCGCAGATCTTCGGCAGCGGCCGCCGGAGGAGGAGATCATCTATTTCGTCCTCCCCGACCGCTTCGAAAATGGCGATCCGGCGAACGATCGCGGCGGTTTGAAGGGCGGCCGTCTTGCGACCGGATATGATCCCGCGGCCAAGGGCTTTTTCCACGGCGGCGACCTTGCGGGCCTGACGAAGCGGCTGGACTATATCCAGGGGCTCGGCGCGACGGCGATCTGGTTCGCTCCGATTTTCAAGAACAAGCCGGTGCAGGGCGCAAAGGGCGAGGAAAGCGCGGGTTATCACGGTTATTGGGTGACTGATTTCACCCAGGTCGACCCGCATTTCGGCACCAATGCGGAGTTCAAGGCTTTCGTCGACGCCGCGCATGCGCGGGGGATGAAAGTCTATATGGACATCATCGCCAACCACACCGCCGACGTCATCACCTATAAGGAGGGCGCTGCGGAGGGGTTCCGCTATCGCAGCCTTGCCGATTATCCTTATTCGCGGCGCGGCGGCGTTAACGGTGCGCCGATCAACCCCGGCTTTGCGGGCGACGGCGTTGCGAGTGCCGATAATTGGGCGAAACTGACCGATCCCGCCTTCGCCTATACCCCCGTGGTACCGAAGGGCGAGGAACGGGTGAAGGTGCCCGCGTGGCTCAACGATCCCATTTATTATCATAATCGCGGCAACAGCGACTGGGTGGGCGAATCGGCGCTCTATGGCGATTTTGCCGGGCTCGACGATCTGGCGACCGAAAATCCGCGCGTGGTGCAGGGCTTCATCGACATCTTCGGCCGCTGGATCGACGAATTCGGCGTCGACGGCTTCCGCATCGACACCGCCAAGCATGTGAACCCCGAATTCTGGCGCGCCTTCGTCCCCGCGATGCAGGCGCGGGCGAAGGCACGCGGCATTCCCAATTTCCACATCTTCGGTGAAGTCTATATCGACGGCGTCGATCCGGGGTCGCTTGCCGCCTATACGCACAGCGCGGGCTTGCCATCGGTGCTCGACTTCAGCTTTGCGCGCGCGGTGATCGACAGCGTCAGCGGCACGAGGGGCACCGATGTCTTTGCGCGGCTGTTCGACGGCGATGTGCTGTACAAGGGCGGCGCCGACGCCGCGCTCCAGCTGCCGACCTTTCTCGGCAATCACGACATGGGCCGCTTTGCGATGTTCGTGAAGCAGGCGAACCCCGATGCCAGCGCGGACGAGATGCTCGCGCGGACCAAGCTCGGCCATGCGATGCTGCTGACGCTGCGCGGCGTGCCGACCCTCTATTATGGCGACGAGCAGGGGTTCGTCTCCGACGGCCACGACCAGCTCGCGCGCGAGGATATGTTCGCCTCGAAGGTTGCCGTCTATAACGACAATGACCTCATCGGCACCGACGCGACCACCGCCGACGCCAATTTCGACCCGGCGCACCCGCTCTATCGCCATATCGCGGCGTTCGCAGCGATCCGTCGGAGCACGCCGGCGCTGACCCGCGGCGCGACGACGCTGCGCGCCTTTTCGGACAAGCCCGGCCTGCTCGCGGTTTCGCGTTTCGACCCCGACACGGGGCGCGAGGTCGTGCTCGCCTATAATACGTCTGCAGCGCCATTGTCGGCGACCATTGCCATCGATATGAAAAGCGCGGGCTTTACCGCGCTCCACGGCGATTGTCCGGCCCGCGCAGCGGCACCCGGAAGCCTCCGCCTTTCCATCCCCGCCTTCGGCACGCTCGTCTGCCGGGCCAGCGAATAAGCGACGCTAGCGTGACATCCAACCAGCCCCTCGTTCAGCATCAGCCAGCGGCGCGCGCCGATGCCGCCGACACGCCATGGTGGAAGGGCGCGGCGATCTATCAGGTCTATCCGCGCAGCTTTGCCGATTCGAACGGCGACGGGGTCGGCGACCTTGCCGGCATCACCGCGCGGCTCGACCATATCGCCAGCCTCGGCGTCGATGCGATCTGGCTGTCGCCCTTCTACCCCTCGCCGATGGACGATTTCGGCTACGATATTTCGGACTATTGCGGTGTCGACCCGATCTTCGGCACGCTCGCCGACTTTGACGCACTCGTCGCGCGCGCGCACGCTCTTGGGCTGAAGGTGACGACCGACCTCGTCTTTGCCCACACATCCGACCAGCACGGCTGGTTCGCGGCCAGCCGCGCGAGCCGGGATAACAAGCGCGCCGACTGGTATGTCTGGGCCGACGCGCGGCCTGACGGATCGCCGCCGACCAACTGGCAGTCGGTGTTCGGAGGCCCGGCGTGGACGTGGGACGCGCGGCGCGGCCAATATTATATGCACAATTTCCTAAGCTCGCAGCCGCAGCTCAACGTCCACAATCGCGACGTGCAGGACGCGCTGCTCGATGTCGTGCGCTTCTGGCTCGATCGCGGCGTCGACGGCTTTCGCATCGACGCGATCAATTTTTCGATGCACGATCCCGAATTGCGCGACAATCCGCCGGCCGCGCCGTCAAACAAGGTGCGCACGCGCCCGTTCGATTTCCAGCAGAAAATCTATAACCAGTCGCACCCCGACATCGCGCTGTTCCTCGAACGCATCCGCGCGCTCACCGACGAACGCGACGGCCGCTTCACCGTCGCCGAAGTCGGCGGCGACGATGCGCTGCGCGAAATGAAGTTGTTCACCGCGGGCGACCGGCGGCTCAACAGCGCCTATGGCTTCGACTTTCTCTACGCCGACCGGCTGACGCCGCAGCTCGTGCGCGAAGCGGCCGAAGCGTGGCCCGACGCGCCCGGCGTCGGCTGGCCGAGCTGGGCGTTCGAGAATCACGACGCGCCGCGTGCCGTGTCGCGCTGGACGCCCGAAGGCGTCGACCGCGATGCCTTTGCGCGCATGAAGATGGCGCTGCTCTGCGCGCTGCGCGGCAATATCATCCTTTATAATGGCGAGGAGCTGGGGCTCGACCAGGTCGATATTCCCTTCGACCAGGTCAAGGACCCCGAAGCGCGCAAGAACTGGCCGCTCACCCTCGCGCGCGATGGAGCGCGAACCCCGCTGCCATGGGCGGCGGCGGCGGCGAACGCCGGCTTTTCGGATGCCGACCCGTGGCTGCCGCTCGGCCCCGCGCACCGCGACCTTGCGGTCGACCGGCAACAGGACGACCCCGGCTCGCTGCTCAACCTGACACGCCGCCTCGTCGCGCTGCGCGCCGAACACCCCGCGCTGCGGCTCGGCCGCGACGCGAACTGGGTGGCCGAAGGCGACCTCCTCGCCTTCGACCGAATCGCCGGGGAGCAGCGCATTCGCTGCCTCTTCAACCTTGGCGGCGGCACGATCGACCTATCGGCGCTCGCGGACGGCGGCACGCCGCTCGCGCAGCTGAACGGCGCCGACCCCGCGCAGCTGCCGCCGTGCGGCGCGCTCTGGCTCATCATGGAAGGATAAACATGTTCCGTCTCGCCCCCCTCGCACTCCTCGCCGCCGCAGCGGCTCCCGCCGCGGCGCAGCAGCCACCCGCCCCCGTCACCGCGACCTCGCCCGACGGCAGCATCACGCTGACCGTCGCGACCGACAATGACGCGCGCCCGACCTGGTCGCTCTCGCGTAAGGGCAAGCTGCTCATCGCGCCGTCGAAACTGGGGTTCCTGATGGCCGATCGCGTCGGCCTCCAGCGCGGTTTCAGGATCGAGGGCAGCGAAATGGCGCGCGCCGACAGCCGCTGGGAACAGCCGTGGGGCGAGCGCCGCTTTGTGCGCGACCATCATAACGAGCTGCTCGTCCGTTTCCGCCAGCACGAAAGCTGGGGCGGCCATGCGATGAACGTGCGCTTCCGCCTGTTCGACGATGGCATCGGCTTTCGGTACGAGCTGCCCGAACAGGAGGGGCTGAAGACCGCGCGCATCACCGACGAGATCACCGAATTCGACATCGCGCCCGAAGGCACCGCCTGGTGGATCGCGGGCGGCGAGTGGAACCGCTATGAACAAGTCTATCAGCAAACGCCGATCGGCGCGGTGTCGACCGCGCACACGCCGATCACGATGCGGCTGGAGGACGGCACCCATCTGGCATTCCACGAAGCCGCGCTCGTCGACTATGCCGGCATGTGGCTGAAGCGCGTCGAGGGGCGCAAGTTCCGCGCGACGCTCGCGCCCTCGTCGCGCGGCGCGCGCGTCGTGCGCGACCTGCCCTTCGCGACGCCGTGGCGCACGATCCGCATTACGGACGATGCGGCGGGGCTGGTCGAAAGCGACCTCGAACTCAACCTCAACGAACCCAACAAGCTGGGCGATGTCAGCTGGGTCAAGCCGATGAAATATATCGGCATCTGGTGGGGCATGATCCGCGGCCCGTGGAGCTGGGCCGAGGGGCCGAACCATGGCGCGACGACCGAGCGCACCAAGCAATATATCGACTTTGCCGCCAAGCACGGGTTCGGCGGCGTGCTGGTAGAGGGCTGGAACAAGGGCTGGAACAGCAACTGGTTCGGCCATGGCGACGCATACAGCTTTACCGAAGCCTATCCCGACTTCGATTTGAAAGCCGTCACCGATTATGCGCGCAAAAAGGGCGTGACCTTGATCGGCCACCACGAAACCGGCGGCAACATCGCGGTTTATGAAGCGCAGCTTGAAGAGGCGATGAAGCTGTACGGCAAGCTGGGGGTCAAGGCGGTCAAGACCGGCTATGTCGCCGACGCGGGCGGTATCATCGCGCCGGGCGCGGCGCCGGGCAGCAGGGTCATGGAATGGCACGACGGCCAGCGCCAGGTGCAGCATCATCAAAAAGTCGTCGAAACCGCCGCGAAATATAAGGTCGCGGTCAATCCGCACGAACCGGTGAAGGACACGGGCCTGCGCCGCACATACCCCAACTGGGTCGCACGCGAAGGCGCCCGCGGCATGGAATATAATGCCTGGGGCGCCTTCGCCAACAATCCCGACCATGAACCGACGCTCGTTTACACGCGGATGCTGTCGGGTCCGATGGACTATACGCCGGGGGTGTTCAGCCTGAAGGGGGCAGAGGATGTGCCGATGACCTCGACGCTCGCCAAGCAGCTCGGCCTTTATCTTGCCATCTATTCGCCGATCCAGATGGCGGCCGACTTCATCGAGAATCTGGAGGCGCACCCGCGCGAGCTCGCTTTTGTGAAGCAGGTGCCGACCGACTGGGCCGAAAGCCGCCTGATCGCGGGCGCGGTCGGCGACTATGCGATCTTCGCGCGCAAGGACCGCGCGAGCGCCGACTGGTATGTCGGCGGCGTCAACGACGGCACGCAGCGCACGCTGACGCTGTCGTTCGATTTCCTCGAACCCGGCAAGACCTATACCGCAACGGTGTGGAAGGATGGCGCGGGCGCGACCTATCTGACCGAGGCGCGGCGCAACATCGCCTATGACACGGTCAAGGTGAAAAAGGGCGACACCTACACGCTCTGGCTCGCCCCCGGCGGCGGCGCGGCGATGCGGCTCGCGCCCGGCCGGTAGGGCCGGCGCGGGCTCGGCCGGACCAAGCCCTTTCTCGTCATTCCGGCGAAGGCCGGAATCCCGCCGTTGCCTTGGAGCGAGAGGGCGAGATTCCGGCCTTCGCCGGAATGACGACATGGGTTCACGATAGACGGCTCATTGCTTCCAAAGAGCGGTGGTCAGCCGCCGCGCGATCTGCTTGAATGCGCCCATGGCCGACCACCGCCCCCGCTATAAACGCTATGACAGCCCCGCCGGCGGCTGGGGTGCTGCGGCGGCGACCGCAAAGGTGCTGCTCGAACAGAGCGTCGTTACCAAGGGGTCGCGCGCGCTATTGTCGATGAATCAGCCGGGCGGGTTCAAATGCCCCAGCTGTGCCTTCCCCGACGCGACTTGCACCAAAAAGCTCGAATTCTGTGAAAATGGGGCCAAGGCGCTCGCGCATGAAGCGACGAAGTTTCGCGTCACGCGCGAATTTTTCGCGCGGCATAGTGTGACCGAGCTGATGGCGCAGTCCGATTATTGGCTCGAAATGCAGGGCCGACTCACCGAACCGATGCGCTACGACGCCGCGACCGACCATTATGTGCCGGTCGCATGGGATGACGCCTTTGCGCTGATCGGCGACCATCTCCGCGCGCTCGACAGCCCGCATCGCGCCGAATTTTACACCTCGGGCCGCACCCCGAACGAGGCGGCCTTCCTCTATTCGATCTTCGTGCGCGCGTTCGGCACCAACAATTTTCCCGATTGTTCGAACATGTGCCACGAACCGACGAGCCGCGGCCTGCCGCCGTCGATCGGCATCGGCAAGGGCACGGTGATCCTCGAGGATTTCGAGCATGCCGAGGCGATTTTCCTGATCGGCCACAATGCCGGGACCAACGCGCCGCGGATGATGACCCCGCTGGTCGAGGCGCGCAAACGCGGGGTACCGATCGTCGCGGTCAACCCGATGCCCGAACGCGCGCTGATCAAATTCACCGAGCCGCAGGACATCGTGCAGATGGCGACCTTCGGCTCGATCGAGATCAGCAGCGAGTTTGTGCATATTCGCATCGGCGGCGACCTCGCGCTGCTGAAGGGGATGATGAAGGTGCTGTTCGAGCGCGACGCCGCGGGCGAGGCGATTCTCGACCATGGCTTCATCGCCGAACATACCGACGGGCTCGCGGCGCTGCGCGCCGATGTCGAGGCGCAATCCTGGGATGCGATCGCCGCTGCGGCGGGGATCGACGAGGCACAGATCCGCCGCTGCGCCGACATCTATATCCGCTCGAACGCGACGATCATCTGCTATGGCATGGGCGTGACCCAGCACCAGCGCGGGTCCGAACTGGTGCAGCAGGTTGCGAACCTGCTCCTCCTTCGCGGCAATTTCGGGAAACCGGGCGCGGGCATCTCGCCGATCCGCGGCCATTCGAACGTGCAGGGCGACCGCACCGTCGGCATCGACGAGCGCCCCAGCCAAGCCTATCTCGACCGCGTCCGCGACGTCTTCGGCTTCGATCCGCCGCGCGGCCATGGCCACCACAGCGTCGAGGCGGTCGAGGCGATGCTCGCGGGCGAGGCCAAGGTCTTCATCGGCCTCGGCGGCAATTTTGTCCGCGCGGTGCCCGATACGGACCGCGCCTATGCCGCGATGCGGCGGCTCGACCTGACCGTCGGTATCGCGACCAAGCTCAACCGCGGGCACCTGGTCCACGGCCGTGACGCGCTGATCCTGCCGGTGATTGCGCGTTCCGAACGGATCGAAACCGCGAAGGGCGAACAATTCGTCACGATCGAGGATTCGATGTCGAACGTCACCGCCTCGCGCGGTGTGCTCGACCCCGCGAGCGAACATCTGCTGCCGGAGGTCGAGATTGTCTGCCGCATGGCGATGGCGGCGCTGCCGGACAGCAAGATCGACTGGGCCCGCTATATCGACGATTACGGCGCGATCCGCGACATGATCGCCGAGGTTTACCCCGCGCTTTATAAGGGCTTTGCCGAGCGCATTGCGGCGCCGATGGGCTTTCACCTCGACATCCCGCCGCGCCGCCGCGTCTGGGCGACGCCGAACGGCAAGGCGAATTTTTTTGTCCTTCCGGGGCTCGCGGTGAACGCGGCGGTGGATGATCCCGACATGCTGCGCCTTGCGACGGTGCGCTCGCACGACCAGTTCAACACGACGATCTACAGCTACAACGACCGCTATCGCGGCGTTTACGGCGACCGGATGGTGCTGTTTATGAATGCCGACGACAGGATTGATCGCGGGCTGGCGGCGGGCGCGAAGGTCGCGCTCGAAACGATCGCCGACGACGGCGCGGTGCGCCGCGTCGAGGGGCTCACGATCATCGACTATCCGATGTCGCGCGGGTCGGTCGCGGGCTATTATCCCGAGCTCAACCCGCTGCTCCCGCTCGCCTTCCACGACCCGCTGAGCGGATGCCCGGCCGCCAAGGCGATCCCGGTGCGGGTTATTGCGGGCGTTTAGCGGCGCGGCCACCGCTACAACTCGTGTATCCCCGCGCAGGCGGGGATCCATCTCCCGTCCGTTCCACATCGCGCCGACCGGAGATGGGCTCCCGCCTTCGCGGGAGCACGGTCATCATTGAGGCACAGTCAGCCTTTCGCCAGCCGTTCGAGGTCCGCCACGCTGTTGATGTTGAGCGGATCGAAATCGCACTGCACCGCGCGCGCGCCAATGCGGCGGGTATAGGCGCGGACGGCGAGGTCGCTGGCATCCTCCAGCATGGCGCGCAGCACGTCGAGCGTTGTGGTCGGCCACAGCCCGATCACCGGCTGGCTGTCGAGAAAGGCGGGAGCAGGGGACAGCAGCGCGACAAGTTCGGCGGGCAGACGCACGCAATCGACCGGCGCGCTCAGCACGCGGTCGAAGCCTTGCGCGGCGGCGTGATCCAGCGCGCCTGCGATCGCGCCGAGCGGCCCCATGCCGGGGCGCGGCCAGTCGGCGATGCCTCCTGCCCGCCCGACGACGACGACCGCGTCGCAATGCGGCGCGATCGCTTCGCGCGCATGGTCGAGCAGGCTGCGCCCGTCGAGCAGCGCCAGCGCCTTGTCCGATCCGAAGCGCCGCGACTGGCCGCCGGCGAGGATCGCGCCCAATGTCCTCATGCGATCATCCCTTGCGGATCGGCGACGACGAGCGCCGCGTCAGGCCGCGCCAGCGCCACCAGCGTCAGCCCCGCCGCCGCCGCGCGCTCCGCCGCAAGGCTCGTCGGCGCCGAGATGGTGACGAGCATCGGGCAGCCCGCACGCACCGTCTTTTCGACCAGCTCATAGCTGCACCGCGCCGACAGCAGGATGAAACCGTCGCCCGCGCCGATTCCTGCCCGCGCCATCGCGCCGATCAGCTTGTCGAGCGCATTGTGCCGCCCGACATCCTCGCGGACGAGGCGGATCGCGCCGTCGGGGGCGCAGAAGGCCGCGGCGTGGACCGCGCCCGTCGCACGGCCGATCGGCTGATGCGCCTCGAGCGCCGCGAGCGCGGCGGCGATGGCAGCGCGGCCGGCGCTGATGCACGCGGTCACGGGCGGCAACGGGCGCAGCATCTCCTCGATATTCGCGATCCCGCACAGGCCGCAGCTGCTTTCGCTCACCCGCGTCCGCACGCGTTCGAGCGCCGCGGCGTTGCGTTCGGCCGTCAGCCACAGCCGCAGCGCCCAGCCCCCCTCGATCGGCTGCACGTCGACCCGCCGCATGTCGGCGGGCGTACCGATCAGCCCTTCGCTCAAGGCAAAGCCGACGGCATAATCCTCAAGATCGGCGGGCGTCGCCATCATCACGGCGTAGGCGATGCCGCCGACCTCGACCGACACCGGCGCCTCGACCGCGACGCAGCGCTCGATCGCGGCGTCCCCGGGCGTGCCGAGCCCCAGCCGTTCGACGGGGAGGTGGATCGTCGCATCGTTCATCGCCCCTCCCTAACCCATCGTCGACGCGCTGTCGCGGCTCTCGGTGATTGCCATTTGCGCCGCGCGCCCTATGCCATCGCGCCATGGAAGCTCTGATTCACACCGTCCTTACCGGCAAGGCGCGCCCGTTCCGCGGGGACGAGGCCTCGGCCATCGGCAAGCGGCCGGTCGCGGGCGCTGTCGCGGTGGAGCCGCTGGGGCTTGCGGGTGACGAACAGGCCGACCGCAGCGTCCATGGCGGCATCGACAAGGCGATCCATCATTACCCCGCCGACCATTATCCGCACTGGCGTTCGCGGCTGGGCGACGCGCCGCTCCTCGATACGGCGGGCGCGTTCGGCGAGAATATCTCGACCATCGGCCTCGACGAGCACAATGTCTGCCTCGGCGATCGCTTCCGCCTAGGCAGCGCGCTCGTCGAAGTGACGCAGGCGCGCCAGCCGTGCTGGAAGCTCGACCACCGGTTCGGCGCGAAGGGCGTGATGGCAGAGGTCGTCGCGAGCCGCCGGACGGGCTGGTATTACCGCGTGCTCGAACCCGGCACGGTGCGGGCGGGGGATAGGCTGGCCCTTGTCGAGCGGCCTTTTCCCGGCTGGCCGCTCGCCTCGCTCTTTGGCTTGCTGATCGGCGGCGAAGCGAAGGCGCGCCTCGCCGATCTCACCGCGCTGCGCGACATTCCGGTACTCGCCGAAACCTGGAAGGTCCGTCGCGCCAAGCTTGCCGCGCAATTCGGGGTCGATTAGCGGAGCGTGCGCAGCCCCGCCTCCAGCGCGGCCTTGTCCGCGTCGCTGAACAGCAATCCCAGCTTGCTCCGCCGCCATAAAATATCGTCGGCCGTCCGCGCCCATTCCTGTTCGACCGTCCAGCGGACCTCGGCGACGCTGAGGCCGTGCGCGATCTCGCCGCCGAGCGCGTCCCAGTCGCGGGCATCGCCCAGCCAGCGCCGCGCGTCGGTGCCATAGGCGCGCGCGATACGTTCGGCGGTGGCGGCGGCCAGGAAAGGGTGGGCGCGGCGATATTCGGCGGCCAATGCAGCGGCGCCCGTCACCGGAAAATCGCCGCCGGGCAGTGCCGCCTTTGCGGTCCAATGCTTGCCCGTCAGCGCCGGGACATGATCCGCGAGCGCGTCGACCGCCTCTTCGGCGACATGGCGATAACTGGTGATCTTGCCGCCATAGATGGTGAGCAGCGGCGCGCCCTCGTCCATGTCGACGTCGATCCGGTATCCGCGTGTCGCGGCTTCGGGGCGCCCCGATCCATCCTCGACCAGCGGGCGGACGCCCGAAAAGCTCCACACTACGTCGGCGGGGGTCACGGGGGTCCGGAAATAGAGGCTGGCTCCCTCGCACAGATAGGCGATTTCCTCGTCGCTCGCCGTCGCCGTTTCGGCGGGACCGTCATGGTCCACGTCGGTGGTGCCGATCAGCGTGAAATCCCGCTCATAGGGAATGGCGAAAAAGATGCGCCCGTCGGGCAGCTGGAAAAAATAGGCGTAATCATGCTCGAACAAGCGGGGCACGACGATGTGCGATCCGCGCACCAGCCGCATCTGGTGGTCGGGTTCGGCATCGGCGCGCTTCAGAAGCTCGAGCACCGCCGGTCCCGCGGCGTTGACGACGCTGCGCCCGGTGAAGCGGTATCGATGCCCCTGATCGTCTGCCGCATCGACGGTCCACAGCCCCGCTTCGCAGCGCAGCATTTCGGCGCGCGTGCGCGTCCGGATGCGCGCACCGCGATCGGCGGCGTCGCGGGCGTTGAGCAGCACCAGCCGCGCATCGTCGACCCAGCCGTCCGAATATTCAAAGCCATGGACATAATGGGGTTGCAGCGGCGCGCCCGCGGCATGGCGGGTCAGATCGATCGATCGCGTCGCGGGCAGCTTTTTGCGCCCGCCGATATGGTCGTAAAGGAAGAGGCCCAATCGCAGCAGCCATCGCGGCCGCAATCCGTCGCGATAGGGCAGGACGAAGCGCATCGGACGGATGATATGCGGCGCGATGCCCCACAGGGTCTCGCGTTCCTTCAGCGCCTCACGCACCAGGCCGAACTCATAATGTTCGAGGTAACGCAGCCCGCCGTGGATCAGCTTGGTCGATTTCGACGAGGTACCTTGCGCAAGGTCGCCGGCCTCGATCAGCAGCACCCGCGCGCCGCGCCCGGCGGCGTCGCGCGCGACGCCTGCGCCGTTGACGCCGCCGCCGACGACAATGACATCATAGGGTTGGGGCGGTTCGGCCATGGGACCGGGTCTTAGAATCGTTTGCGGCGAAAAGGAATCCATCCCCGTTAAATCGTCATCCCGGCGAAGGCCGGGATCTCGCCAGTGCGTCAGATGGCAACGGTGAGATCCCGGCCTTCGCCGGGATGACGTGATGCGGTGCGGCTTACGTATGCGCGTTGCATTCGCGGGGCGCATCCTCCAATTCTCTGCCTGCTATCCAAGGGGACGAATGTGAGCGTCAAGGTCGAAACATTGGTGTTGTTCGGAGCGACGGGCGATCTCGCCCATCGTATGCTCTTCCCCTCGCTCTACAACCTCCACATGGACGCGCTGCTCGCCGATACGCTCACGATCGTCGGATCGGGGCGGTCGGCGATCGATCGCGACGCGTTTCGCGCGCAGGTCAGGGACGCACTGACCGAGCATTTGCCTGACGACCGGATCGAGGACGGGGTCGTCGACAGCTTTCTCGCGCGCATCGATTATTGTGCGATCGATGCGGGTGCGGGCACCGGATACGACGAACTCGCGGCGCTGCTCGGCGACCGCATGGCGCGTCCGATCGGCGTCTATCTTTCGACCCCGCCGTCGATGTTCGGCCCGATCGCGCAGGGCCTCAAGGCCGCGAACATCGCCTGCACCGAATGCCGCATCGCGATGGAAAAGCCGATCGGCCACGACCTTGCCTCGTCGCGCGAGGTGAATGCCGAGGTTGGCGATGCCTTTGCCGAGGACCGCGTGTTCCGCATCGACCATTATCTGGGCAAGGAAACGGTGCAGAACCTGCTCGCGCTGCGCTTTGCCAATATGCTGTTCGAGCCTTTGTGGAACGCGCAGGCGATCGACCATGTCCAGATCACCGTCGCGGAGACGGTGGGGCTCGAGGGCCGCGTTTCCTATTATGACGGTGTCGGGGCATTGAAGGACATGGTGCAGAACCATATGCTCCAGCTGCTTGCGATCATCGCGATGGAGCCGCCGTCGAGCGTGTCGTCGACCGCGGTGCGCGACGAAAAGGTCAAGCTGCTGCGGTCTTTGCGCAAGATGAGCGCCGAGGATGTCAAGGCGCACAGCGTCAAGGGCCAATATGCAAGCGGCGCGGTGAACGGCGCCGCGGTCGCGGGCTATGCCGACGAACTCGGCAATCCCTCGAACACCGAAACCTTCGTCGCGCTGAAGGCCTTTATCGACAATTGGCGGTGGAAGGGCGTGCCCTTTTACCTGCGCACCGGCAAACGGATGCCGCAGCGCAAGTCGGAGGTGCTCATTCAGTTCCGGCCGGTGCCGCACAATATCTTCGCGCGGGTCGGCGCGGGCAAGCTCGATGCCAATATGATGATCATCAATCTGCAGCCCGAGGAAAATATCCGGGTCAAGGTGATGGCAAAGCAGCCGGGGCTCGACCGCGACGGGGTGAAGCTGAAGGAAGTGACGCTCGACGTCTCGCTCTCGCACAGCTTCGCGGGCGAGCGGCGTCGCATCGCCTATGAACGCCTGCTGCTCGATTTCATCGAGGGCGACCAGACGCTCTTCGTGCGCCGCGACGAGGTCGAGGCGCAGTGGGAATGGATCGATTCGATCCGCGACGCATGGGCGACCGTCGACATGGCACCGCAAAGCTACACCGCCGGAAGCTGGGGCCCGTCGAGCGCGATCGCGCTGATCGAACGCGACGGGGCAAGCTGGCATGATTGAAGAAATAACACGTCGCCCCCGCGAAGGCGGGGGCCGCCGTCGGCCTTACCCTTCGTCGCTGCATAGACCCTCCAGCGGCCCCCGCCTTCGCGGGGGCGACGGGAAATATCCATGACCGCTCTCCACCCCACGATCGCCGCCGTCACCGACCGCATCATCGCGCGCAGCGCGCAGCGCCGCGCCGCCTATCTCGACCTGATGGACCGCCAGCGCGACGCCGGCACCAATCGCGGCAATCTGTCGTGCGGCAATCTCGCGCACGGCTTTGCCGCGGCGGGCGACGACAAGCCCGTCATCCGCACCGGCGCGGCGATGAACATCGGCATCGTCACCGCCTATAACGACATGCTTTCGGCGCATCAGCCCTATGGCCGCTATCCCGAACAGATCAAGCTGTTCGCGCGCGAAGCCGGCGTCACCGCACAGGTCGCGGGCGGCGTTCCCGCGATGTGCGACGGCGTGACGCAGGGGCAGGCCGGCATGGACCTGTCGCTGTTCAGCCGCGACAATATCGCGCAGGGGACGGTGATCGCGCTCAGCCACGCGATGTTCGAGGGGGCGCTGCTGCTCGGCATCTGCGACAAGATCGTGCCGGGGCTGCTGATCGGCGCGCTGCGCTTCGGCCATCTGCCGCAGATACTGATCCCGGCGGGACCGATGCCCTCGGGTCTTGCGAACAAGGAAAAGCAGCGCGTGCGCCAGCTTTACGCGGAGGGGAAGGCGACGCGCGACGAACTGCTCGAAGCCGAGGCGGCAAGCTATCACGGCGCGGGCACCTGCACCTTTTACGGCACCGCGAACAGCAACCAGATGATGATGGAGCTGATGGGGCTGCACATCCCCGGCGCTGCCTTCACCAATCCCGGTACCAAGCTGCGGCAGGAACTGACGCGCGCCGCGACGCACCGGATCGCCGCGATCGGCTGGGACGGCGACGATTATCGTCCGCTGGCACGCTGCATCGACGAAAAGGCGATCGTCAACGCCGCGATCGGCCTGCTCGCGACGGGCGGATCGACCAATCATGCGATCCACCTGCCCGCCATCGCGCGCGCGGCGGGGATCGTCATCGACTGGCAGGATTTCGATGAACTGAGCCGCGCGGTGCCTTTGCTCGCGCGCGTCTATCCCAACGGCGCGGGCGACGTGAACCATTTCCACGCCGCAGGGGGTATCGGCTTTGTCGTGCGCGAACTGCTGGATGCCGGGCTGCTCCACGGCGACGTGCTGACCGTGGGCGGGACGATGGCCGACTATGCTTCCGAGCCCGTGCTGGTGGATGATGAACTGCACTGGCAGGCGGCACCCGCCGAAACGCGCGACGACGCGATGCTGCGCCCCGTCGCCACGCCCTTCCTGCCCGACGGCGGGATGCGCCTGCTCGCGGGCAATCTCGGCCGCGCGATCATCAAGACGAGCGCGGTCGAGGAGGATCGCTGGACGATCGAGGCGCCGTGCCGGATCTTCGACGACCAGAATCAGGTGCTCACGGCGTTCAAGGCGGGCGAACTGGAGCGCGACGTTGTCGTCGTCGTCCGCTTTCAGGGGCCGCGCGCCAACGGTATGCCCGAATTGCACAAGCTGACCCCGGCGCTCGGCGTGTTGCAGGACAAGGGCTTTCGCGTCGCGTTGCTCACCGATGGGCGCATGTCGGGGGCGAGCGGCAAGGTGCCCGCGGTTATCCACCTGTCGCCCGAAGCGCTGCCCGGCCCCGACGGGGTGAGAGGCCCGATTGCCTGTCTTCGCGACGGAGACATGGTGCGCGTCTGCGCGGTGAAGGGCGAGGTTGTCGCGCTGGTCGACGCGGCCGAATGGGCCGCGCGCACCCCCGCGACCGCCCCGCCGCCCGCACTCGGCGTCGGACGCGAACTCTTCGCGCTCTTTCGCCACCACGCGGATGAGGCCGAAAAGGGCGGGTCGGCGATTCTGGCGGCGATGGAGCAAGTCGTTTAACCGTCGCCCCCGCGAAGGCGGGGGGCGCCATCGGCCGTGCGCCACCCCTTAAACGGCCCCCGCCTTCGCGGGGGCGACGAAGGAAACAGAATGACCGACCAGTCCATCGACCAGATCATGCGTCTCGCGCCCGTCATCCCGGTGATCGTCATCGACCGCGTCGAGGATGCGGTGCCGATGGCCGAGGCGCTCGTCGCGGGCGGCCTGCCCGTGCTCGAAGTCACGCTGCGCACCCCCGCGGCGCTCGATGCGCTGACGGCGATGAAGGCGGTGAAGGGCGCGGTCGTGGGCGCGGGGACGGTGCTGAACCCCGCGATGCTGAACAGCGCGATCCATGCGGGTGCCGAATTTATCGTCTCGCCCGGTCTTACGGGCAATCTCGGCAAGGCCGCGGTCGATAGCGGCATTCCCTTCCTTCCCGGCACCGCCAATGCGGGCGACATCATGCGCGGGATGGACCTGGGGCTCGATCGCTTCAAATTCTTTCCGGCAGCGACGAGTGGCGGTATCCCGGCGCTCAAAGCGCTCGCCGGCCCTTTTGGCCAGGCGCGCTTCTGCCCCACCGGCGGCATCACGCCCGCCACCGCCCCCGAATGGCTCGCGCTCGATGCGGTGCTTTGCGTTGGCGGCAGCTGGGTGGTTCCCTCCGGCCCGCTCGATCCGGTGAAGATCGAGGCGCTGGCACGCGAAGCGGCGGGGCTCGCCACGCGCGCGTAAAATACCCTGTGCCCCGCGAAGGCGGGGACACACGGACAATTTTAGTGATGGCAGAGTCACTTCCGCGCCATTGATTAACCCCATCTTACCTGCCATCGTGCAGGAAAGGCGGCAGTCAAGCCGCTGGTGGGGAGATGTGCGTGCCAAGACCGCAGCCGCATCTGGATGAAGTGCTCGCGTCCGAGCCCGGATCGCATATTGCCGCGCTCTTCGATTTCGATGGAACGATCATCGCCGGCTATTCGGCCACGGCGATGCTGCGCGAAAAATTCCAGCGTCGCGAAATGTCGGTCGAGGAGATCGCCGAAACCGCGCAGGTGATCGCGCAGCACAGCCTGGGCCAGATCGGCTTTTCGGGGCTGATGACCGCCGCCGCCAAATTTATGAAGGGGGTCGACGAGCAAAGCTTTATCGACTTTGGCGAGGAACTCTACAAAAAGCATATCGCGCGCAAGATTTACCCGGAAACGCGCGCGATTATCGAGGCGCATCAGGCGAAGGGCCACCGCGTGGCGATCATCTCGTCGGCGACGATCTACCAGATCGAACCGACCGCACGCGACCTTGGCATCACCGACATCAAATGCTCGTCCTACGAGATTGAGGATGGCGTCTTTACCGGCGAAATCATCCGTCCGCTGTGCTTCGGCGAGGGCAAGGTGCTCGCGGCCGAGGAACTGGCGGCCGAGTACGGCCTCGATCTCGACCAGAGCTTTTTCTATTCGGACAGCGACGACGACATCGAACTGCTCGAACGGGTCGGCAAGCCGCGCCCGCTCAACCCCAATCTGAAGCTGAAGGGCATCGCCGACGAGCGCGGCTGGCCGGTGCAGCGCTTCGCGAGCCGCGGCACGCCGAGCTGGGTCGATTATACGCGCACCCTCTATGCGACCGGCTCGCTGTTCGGCGCCTTTGCCGCCGGGCTGCCGATCTGGGCGCTCACAAGGTCGCAGCGCGAGGCGGTCAATTTTTCGATGGGGCTGTTCGGCGATTTCGCCACCGCGATCACCGGCGTCGAGCTGGAGGTCGAGGATGAGCGCCACCTCTGGTCGTCGCGCCCGTGCGTCTTCATCTTCAACCACCAGAGCAAGGCCGATGTGATGATCCTCGCCAAGCTCATCCGCCGCGACATGGGCGGGGTGGGGAAGAAGGAGATCCGGGACATCCCCATCCTCGGCAAGTTGATGGAATGGGGCGGCACCGTCTTCGTCGACCGCGCCGACGGCAAGAGCGCGATCAAGGCGATGGAGCCGCTCGTCGATGCGATCCGCGAAGAGGGCAAGTCGATCTGCATCGCCCCCGAAGGAACGCGCAGCCTGACGCCGAAGCTCGAACCCTTCAAGAAGGGCGCCTTTCACCTCGCGATGCAGGCGGGCGTGCCGATCGTGCCCATCGTCATCCACAACGCCACCGATGTCGCGCCCAAGAACGAATTTGTGATGCGCCCCGCGACGGTGCGCGTCACCGTGCTGCCGCCGGTCGACACGGCGAAATGGAGCGTCAAGACGCTGAACGCGCATGTCCGCGACGTGCGCAACATGTTCCTGCGCACATTGGGACAGCCGGAGGAGACGGTGGCGGAATCGGTTGCCACCGAGCCTTCACCCGCGGCGGCGCCCGAAAAGGCGCCGAAGAAGGCGGCCGCGAACAAGCCCGCGCCGAAGAAGAAGCCATCGTCCCGAAAGGAAAAGAAGGCCTAGCCCATGTTTCACCTCCTCATTGCGAGCGAAGCGACGCAATTCAGGACCTTTTGCGCGACGCTGGATTGCCGCGTCGCTTCGCTCCTCGCAATGACGGCGGTTTAGTTGGTGGCCGACGGTACGCCCCGCACCACACTCGTGGCGGAAGACGCGGCCGACCGGCTTTACATCATCGACGCGCGCAATGGTGTCGAACGCCGCATCCTCCTCGACTGGATTCATGCAACGAGCGGCGACGGGAAACCCGCCTGGGCAAGTCTCGATATCGAGGATGGCGACCATGCGCTGCACGTCGAGGCGCTGCAAGCGCGCCTCGGGGCGACGCCGTCGCGTCTTGTCGTGCCGCTGCGCGTCGCGTGGCGTATTCCCGGCTTCGAGCGGGGGCGCGCGCTCAAATTCCGGCATCTTCTGTTCGGCGATCCGCGCCATCCCGGTTCGCTCCGCGCGCGGGCGATTCTCCTGCGCGACCGACGCCGCGCGCAGATATTGATGGGGGAGGCGGCGACGCTCGATACGCTGCGCACCCGCTTTTGTACGCAGACGGGCGGGGGCGACGGCGAGGGAGAGGGCAGCGCCGAATTTGCGCGTTTCGTCGCGCGGCAGGCGGCGCTTGCGCTCGATGTTGCCGAACGCGGCGTTCGGGGAACGCGGTACAAGGTGCCGCGCTTCGTCGCCGACGGGCTGCGCACCAGCCCCAAGTTCCGCGCCGCGCTCGCCGAACTGGCCGAGCAGGCCGGCCGGCCCGTCGCCGACCTGTTCCGCGAAGCGCGCCCGTTGATGAAGGAGGTGATCGCGCGGCCCTCGGCGTTGTTCCTCGATCTTCGTGCGCGGCTCGACCGCATGATGTTCGGCGGCTACGCGCCCGAAATGGAGTTCGACGCCGCCGAACTCGCAAAGCTGCGGAGCATTTTGCGCGAACATCCCACCTGCATCCTGTTCACGCACAAAACCTATATCGATGGCGCGACGCCCAGCCGTCTTGCCTATGAAAACGACCTGCCGATGCTGCACAGTTTCGGCGGGGCGAACCTGGACTTTGCGGTGATGGGCGAATTTTTCCGCCGGTCGGGGATGATTTTCATCCGGCGCAGCTTTCAGGACCAGCCGGTCTACAAGCTGGTGCTGCGCCACTATATCGCCTGGCTGCTGGCAAAGCGTTTTCCCTTGAGCTGGGCGTTCGAGGGGACGCGCTCGCGCCTCGGCAAGCTGATGCCGCCGAAATATGGCCTGATGAAATATGTCCTCGACGCGGCGCACGCGACGGGGACGCAGGGCGTGCATTTCGTGCCCTTTGTCACCAGCTTCGACCTCATCCGCGATGTCGAGGAATATGCCGCCGAACAGACCGGGCGGACGAAGAAGCCCGAAAGTCTGTCGTGGTTCATCGGCTATATGAAAAGCCTGAAGGAACCGTCGGGGCGTATCCGCCTCGACATCGGCGATCCGGTCGTCATCGACGCGGCGCCCGGTCCCGACGACCGGCGCGCGCTGGAAAAGGTCGCTTTTGCTGTCGCGGTCGAGGCGAACCGCGTCACGCCGCTCACCGTCACCTCGGTGACGTGCCTGATCCTGCTCGGCATGGCGCCGCGCGGTGCGACGGCGGCCGAATTGCTCGGCGCGATCGCCGTGGTCGCCGACTGGGCGCGCGCGCGCGGCATCAGGCTGAGCAAGGAGCTCGCAAGCGGCGACGAGGCCGCGCTGTCGGCGACCGTCGACACGCTCGTCGCCAGCGGGCTGCTCGCGCGCTATACGGCGGGCAGTGATACGATCTATTCGATCGATCCCGCCAAGCATCCGATCGCAAGCTATTACCGCAACATCATTGCGCATCATTTCCTCGATCGGGCGATGATCGAGCTTGCGCTGTTCGAGCTGCGCGATACCGACAGCGGCGATGCCACCGCGGCCTTCTGGGGACGGATCGACCGCCTTCGCGACCTCTTCAAGTTCGAATTTTTCTATCCGCCGCGCGACGAGCATCGCGCCGCGGTCGAGGCCGAACTGGCGCGAATCGATCCCCTCTGGGACCGCCGCCTGGCGAGCGGCGACCGGGGTATCGCCCAGCTGCTGCGCCGTTGCCAGCCGGTCGTCGGCCACGCGATCCTGCTTCCTTTCATCGAGGCCTATTCGGTCGTCGCCGAGCAGCTCGCGCGCGCAAAACCCGGCGACGCCGTCGACGAAAAGGCGCTGCTCGACGCGGCGCTTGTGGAGGGACGGCAGGCCTGGCTGCTCCGCCGGATCAGCAGCGAGGCGGCGATCGGCAAGCTGCTTTTTGCCAATGGGCTTGCCTTGATGCGGCATATGGGGCTGGCGCAGGCGGCGACGCCGGACAATCTCGCGGCGCGCCGCGCGCTGCTGATGGAATTGCGCGGCCTCGCCAACGTCATGGAGACGATGCGGCTGTCGGCGGTGGCGCTGGCGGATCGGTTGGTGGGGGTCGGGGATTGAACTCGTGCCTATCTTCTTCGTCATCCCGGCGAAGGCCGGGATCTCGACCGCGATGTATAACGCACCGGCGAGATCCCGGCCTTCGCCGGGATGACGGCAGGTTTGCTTTCAAAGGAACCTAACATGCTCAAACAGCTCAGCGCGCAGGATGCCCAGTTCCTCTATACGCAGACCGCGAACAATCTGACGCACATCATGGGGGTCTATATCTATGACCCCTCGACCGCGCCGGGCGGCTTCGTGCGGTTCAAGGACATCATCGCCCACGTCGAAAGCCGCGTCGACACCTCGCCGCTGTTCAAGCGCCGCCTCCACCGCCTGCCGTTCGACATCGACCATCCCTATTGGGTCGAGGACGAGCATTTCGATATCGAGGCGCATATGAGCCACGCGCGCCTGCCCGAACCCGGCGACTGGCGGCAATTCTGCATTGCGGTCGCGCGCTGGTTTTCCAAGCCGATGGATATGAACCGCCCGCTCTGGGACATCTATGTCATCGAGGGGCTCGACCGCATCCCCGGCATTCCGAAGGGCAGCTTTGCGATGCTCCACCGCGTCCATCATGCCGCGGTTGACGGCGCGTCCGGCGCCCACGCCTTTATCGCGATGAGCGACATCGACGCAAAGGGCACGCCCGCAATCGCCGATCCGCCGCCGGTCGAGGAGCTGGGCAAGCCGCCCTCCGCCGCCGATGCGGCTGCGCGCGCCTGGTCGGCGTCGCTGCAGTCGCCGGTCAAGTTCATGAACGCGCTGATGAAAATGTCGCCCGCGATCATCTCGTCCGCGCGCAAGTCGATCGCCGAAGGCGGCATGACCGCAGGGGTTCCCGAAACGCGCTTCAACGTTCCCGTTGGTCCGCACAAGATGTTCGACGCGACGACGGTGGCGCTCGCCGACGTGTCCGAAATCCGGAAAAAAGTGCCCGGCGCGACGGTCAACGACGTCGTGCTGACGACCGTGGGCGGCGCGCTGCGCCAATATCTTCAGAAGCATAAGGAGTTGCCGAAGGAGAGCCTGGTCGCGGTCGCGCCGATCAACCTGCGCGGCAAGGGTGGCAAGGCCGCGACGCCCGGCAATCAGGTATCGGCGATGAGCGTGCCGATCCGCACCGACATCGCCGACCCGCTCGAACGGCTCGCGGCGGTGCGCGACTATACTCTCGAGGCCAAGGAAGCAAAGGCCGGCGTCAGCGCGCGGATCATGACCGACCTGTCGCAGCATATTCCCGGCGCGACGATGGCCGCGGTCGCGCGCATCCTGACCAGCGAACGCTTCGCTGTCCGGGGCACGAACCTCTTCATCTCGAACGTGCCCGGCGCGCAGGTGCCGCTCTATCTGGCGGGCGCGCAGCTCGTGCAACAGCACGGCATGGCGCCGCTCGCGAACAATATGGGGCTGTTCGTGGCGACGCCCAGCTATAATGGCCGCATCGCCTTCTCGCTGATTTCCGAACGCGCCATCATGCCCGACATCGCCTTTTTCCGGACGTGCATCGACGAAAGTTTCGCCGATCTGATGGCGGCGGTGCCGAGGGTGGAGAAGGCCGAAACCGTTACGGCAAAGCCGAAAGCGGCGGCGAAACCCAAGCCGGCGCCCAAAGCTGCAAGCAAGCCCAAGGCGAAACCGAAAGCGGCGACAAAAGGAAGGAAGAAGCCCTCATCGTCGCCCCCGCGAAGGCGGGGGCCGCAGGAAGTTTACGCGGCGCCGAAGAGCAAGGGCGACAACGGCCCCCGCCTTCGCGGGGGCGACGAGCCTGTCAAAACAGTTGCCAAAGGCAACGCAACCGGCAAGAATCCGCAAAAATAACCATGCTCTCGCAGGATTACCGAATGCTTTTCACCCCGACGCTCAGCGCCGACCGCGATCTTGCGATCGCGCCCGATTATGCCGCCTGGACCAGGGCAGCGCAGCAGCATGACCGGAAATCGGGAATGCAGGCGTGGCGCGACGCCGACGAGAGCAAGCATTTCGATTACCGGGCAATCCGCGCGCGCCTCGAAAAGCTGCGCAAGCTGTCGGCGGCGGGCGACGTCAAGGGGCTGCTCTTCGTTCTGAACGAGGGGATTCACGGCAATATCGACGGCATGGGGCACGAACGGCTGTATCAAAAGGCGCGGTTCGGCACAAAAAGGCTGGTCGAGGCCTATGTCGCGGAGGTCGTCGCCTCGCTCGACAAGATCGCCGCCGCGCGCAGCATCGGCCGCGAGGAAAAGCGCGACTTCTTCCGCCGCGCGCAACATTGCTATGGCCGGTCGGCGCTGCTTTTGTCGGGATCGGGCAGCTTCCTCTTTTTCCATATCGGCGTCGTCAAAGCGCTGTGGTCGGAAGGGGTGCTGCCGTCGATCATGTCGGGCGCCAGCGGCGGGTCGATCGTCGCGGCGGTTGTGTGCACGCGCAAGGACGGCGACATCGGCGCCTTTCTCGAAAGCGATCGCCTTGCCAATCCGCACCGCGATCCCGACGGGCGCCGCCTGGTGTCGGACGAGGTGCGCGACCGGCTCGCCGACCTGATCCCCGATCTCACCTTTCAGCAAGCCTATGAGGTCAGCGGACGCCACCTCAACGTCTCGGTTGCGCCGGCCGAAAAACATCAGAACGGCCGCCTCCTGAACGCGATCACCGCGCCCAATGTTCTGATCCGCGAGGCGGTGCTTGCGTCGTGCGCCGTCCCCGGCGTCTTTCCGCCGGTGATGCTGATGGCGCGCGACGATGACGGAAACCGGATCCCCTATCAGCCCGACCGGCGCTGGGTCGACGGATCGGTGACGCACGACATTCCGACCAAGCGGCTGGAACGGCTTTACGGCGTCAACCATCATATCGTCAGCCAGGCGAACCCGATCGCGCTGCCCTTTGCGACCGACACGCGCAAGCAGATGGCGCCGATCGAGGCGATCCACCACGCGTCGATGACGACCTTCAAGGCATGGCTCAACGCCAATATGGTGATTTTCCAGAAGCCGCTCGAAATGATCCCGCCGCTGAACAGCATCGCGAATATGGCGCGATCGGTGATCAATCAGGAATATACGGGCGACATCAACATCATCCGTCCGCCCAAATTCTGGTCGCCGACCAAGATTCTGTCCGATCTCGGGCAGGAGGACATCGACGAGCTCATCGACACCGGGATGCGCACCGCCTGGCCCAAGATCGAGATGGTGCGCACACAGACCGCGATCAGCCGCGCGCTCGAAGCGATATTGGCAAAGATCGACAAGGCGGGCGACGACGGCCCCGGCCGCCGCAGCGCCGCGCTCAAGAAAGCGGTGCGCTAGGCATGGCGGCCGGCGCGGTGATCCTGCCCGCCGCGTCCGCGGGTGCCGGGGCAAGGCTCCACGTCACCCATTGGTTGCCCGAAGGCTTGCCCAAGGCGGTGGTGCTGCTCGCGCACGGCTATGCCGAACATGCCGGGCGCTACGCCCATGCCGCGCAAAGGCTGACCGACGCGGGTTATGCGGTCTACGCCGTCGACCATTGGGGCCATGGCGCGTCGGACGGAGAGGGTGGCTATGTCCCCCGTTTCTCGGCCTATCTCGACGGCATGGCGGAACTGCTCGCGCTCGTCGAAATCAACCATGGCGACACCCCGCGCCTGCTGCTCGGGCACAGCATGGGCGGGCTTATCGCGACCTTGTTCCTGATCGAGCGGCAGCAGGCGTTCGTCGCCGCGGCGCTTTCGGGTCCGGCGATCGTGCCCGCCGAGCCGCCATCGCGCGTCACGATCTGGATCAGCCGCTTTCTGTCGCGCTTCTTCCCGCGCCTCGGCGTGCTGTCGCTCGATGCGAACGGCGTCAGCCGCGATCCGGCGGTGGTTGCCGCCTACCGCGCCGACCCGCTCGTCTATGGCGGCAAGATCGGGGCGCGATTGGGGCAGGAGTTCATGGACGCAATGGCCGCGGCGCAGGCGGGCGCGCCGAAAATTCGCCTGCCCATCCTGATCCAGCATGGCGAGGCCGACCGGCTGACCGCCCCCGCAGGGTCGCGCTACCTGTTCGACCATGTCGCATCGACGGACAAAAGGCTCGAAATTTATCCGGGGCTTTTCCACGAAATCTATAACGAGCCCGAACGGGATGCCGTGCTTGATGATCTGATCGGCTGGTTCGACACGCATGTGGCGCCACAATTATAACGCCCTCCCCTTCAGGGGAGAGGCAGAGAGACTTGGTCCGGCATGGCCGGGCCTTTAGTCGAGCGGGGTGGGGGGCAAACGGCCTCGCGCAACCTCGACAGCCCCCACCCCAACCCCTCCCCTAAAGGGGAGGGGCTAAGGAGACGCCATGAAAATCCTTCTCATCCTCCTCTTTGCACCGCTCATCGCGCTTGCGCTTCTCTATTTTTTCTTCCCCGAACAGCTGGTGCAGATGATGCGCTGGGCCATGCGGCGCCGTGCGCGGGTCGTGCGCAGGACGGTCGTGGTCGACGGCTGCAGCTGGCCCTATCTCGAGGGCGGCGATCCGTCGAAACCCGCGCTCGTGATGGTCCACGGCTTCGGCGCCGACAAGGATCACTGGACCTTCTACGCGCCGTGGCTGACGAAGGATTACCGGCTGATCGCTCCCGACCTGCCGGGGTTCGGGGAGAATGACCGCGACGGCGAACTGCCCTTCGACGTTGCGAGCCAGGCGGCGCGGCTGAAGGCCTTTCTGGGTGCGCTGGGGATCGAGCGCCCGCATCTGGGCGGCAACAGCATGGGCGGCTGGATCGCGCTGCGCTTTGCGATCGATTATCCGGACCGGCTGCGCACGCTGACCCTGATGAACAATGCGGGCGTGCTCGGCGCGGACCAGAGCGAGTTGCAAAAGCTGGCGGCCGACCGCGACTATAACCCGCTCGTGCTCGCGAACCTCGACGACGCCGACCGGCTGATCGCTTTCGTCGTGCGCAAGCCGGCCTATGTGCCCGCGCGGCTGAAGCCGGTGATCTACGCCGACGCGCTGCGCCACCGCGACTTGCTCGACAAGATTTTCTGGGTCATCGCCGACGAGATGGAGCAGGCGCCGCTCAATGACGAACTTGGCAAGGTGACGGTGCCGACGCTGATCCTCTGGGGCCGTCACGACAAGCTGATCGACGTCAGCTGCGTCGCGGTGCTCGAAAGCGGCATCGCGAACAGCCGCGCGCATATCTTCGAACATGTCGCCCACGTCCCGATGATCGAAGATCCAAAGGCGACAGCCCAAATCCAGCGCGCCTTTCTGGCGGAGCATCCCTGAACGTCGTCATCCCGGCCTTCGCTGGGGTCACAGATGGTTTCCCCACCTTGCCAACCCCCCGATCGCGCGCCACTCTCCTTTCAAAACAGCGGGAGAGACATATGCGCCTCAAAGTGGGCCTGCTCGGCGGGGGCAGTTGGGGGACGACGGTTGCCGCAGTGGTGTCGCGCAATGCGCCGATCACGCTGTGGGCGCGCGACGCCGAAACGGTGGGCAGCATCAACCGCGATCATGAGAACCGCAAATATCTGTCCGGCATCCGCCTTCCGTTGGCGCTTCGTGCAACGGGCGATCTGGGCGAGGCGGTCGCGGGCGCCGACGTGCTCGTCATGGCCGTCCCCTCGCACAGCTTTCGCAGCGTACTCGAGGAGGCGCGGCACCATCTTCGCCCCTGGGTGCCCGTCATCAGCCTGACGAAAGGGCTCGAACTTGCGTCGGGCAAGCGCATGACCGAACTCATCGAGGATGTGCTGCCCGGCCACCCGGTCGGCGTGCTCACCGGGCCGAACCTCGCGCGCGAAATCATGTCGGGGCAGGCGGCGGCGAGTGTGCTTTCGATGGCGGACGAGATCGTCGTCCGCGCGCTCCAGCCGCTGTTTCATTCGGGGCTGTTCCGCGTCTATACCAACACCGATCTTTTGGGCTGCGAGCTTGGCGGGGTGCTCAAGAATATCATCGCGATCGCGGTCGGCATGGGCGACGGCCTCGGCGCGGGCGACAACACGCGCGCGGGCCTGATGACGCGCGGGCTGGCCGAGATCACACGGCTGGGGGTGGCGATGGGGGGACGCCCCGAAACCTTTGCCGGGCTCACCGGGATGGGCGACCTTATCGCCACCTGCACCAGCCCGCTGTCGCGCAACCGCCACGTCGGGGTCGAACTCGGCAAGGGTCGCCCGATCGACGAGATCATCGCGGGCATGAACATGGTGGCCGAGGGCGTCAAAAGCGCGCCGACGGTGATTGCACTCGCCGAGCAGTACGGCATCGCGATGCCGATCGCGCGCGACGTGTTCGACGTGACGCAGGGCAAACGCACCGCGCTCGACGTTTTTCGCGGGCTGCTCAAATCGAGCGTCGGCGACGAGGCGCATCCCGGCTGACGCGGCGCATATTCGCAAGTCCGCCGCCACCCGTTCTTTTTTGCCGACCGGCAGGGAAGAAAAGCCGGTCCTGTTTCGTTGTGCTTCTGTCGGACAGGTCCAGAAGGAGACGGATAATGAAAAAATGGATGATCTTTACCGCGCTCGCGGCTCTCCCCGCCACCGTCGCGGTGGCAGCGGTTCCCTATGACCGGATGCCGCCGGGCTTTGACGCCCCGCAGATCCGCACGGCGCCGATCGCGGGGATCGAGAATCAATATTGGTTCAACTATCAGGCCGACATCTTGGAGGCTGAAAAGGAACTGGTGAGCGACCTTCGCCGCGCGACCGACCGCGAGGATCGCTGGGACGCATGGGACGAATGGTCGACAGAGGTGGTCGATGCCGACAAGGATTATGTGAAGGAAATGCGCAAGAAGGGCTATCGCGCCGGCCGCGTGACGGTCGGGGGATAAGCCGCACCCAATCCTGGGCGCTTCCCGGGTCGCAGGGAAGGGCGGACGTCATGGGGCGTCCGTCCTTTCGTGTTTCGTCGCCCCCGCGAAGGCGGGGGCCGCTGTCGGTTTACGCAGCGACGCCGGGGAAGGCTGCTGGCGGCCCCCGCCTTCGCGGGGGCGACGGATAAACTAAACCCCGCCCTCCGCCAGCAACGCTTTCGCTTCATCCCCCTGCCAGTCGATCGCACCGATCACACGCCACATTTCGCGCCCCTCGGCGTCGTAATAGATGCTCGTCGGCAGCGCGCTGTTCGCGGCGTCGAGCAGGCCGTTTTCGGGATCGAGATAGGGTTGAAGCGCTTTCAGTCCGGCCTTCTGGAACCATGGGTCGACGACCTCGGCACCCTGCAGGTCCTGCGCGACCGCGATCACATGTATCGCCTCGCCGCGCGCAGCTGCCAAGGCATCGAGCGTCGGCATTTCGGCGATGCACGGTGCGCACCAGGTCGCCCACAAATTGACGAGCAACGGCTTCCCACGAAAGGCCGCGAGCGTCACAGGCGTGTCGTCGGGGCCGGTAAAGGCCGCCGTCGGCGCCGCCGCGCCCTTGTGGCTGCGCTCGACGATATATTCGAATTCGCCGATACCCTTCGCTTGGCCCGCCGAAACATTTGCTTGGCCTTGCTGCGCTTGCCCGCCGCCCGCCTTTTCCCTATCGCAGCCCGCGACCGATCCGGCCAGCAGCACGGCAAGGATCAACAGCGACGGATTTGGAATGCGGCGGATGGCGAATACTCCGGACAGCAATAGCATGTGGGGCGGCCGCTTCGGTGGCGGTCCAGCGGCGATCATGCAAGAGATTAACGCGTCGATCCCGATCGACAAGCGATTGTGGGAAGAAGATATCACCGCCAGCCGCGCGCACGCCGCGATGCTCGGTGCGTGCGGAATTATCGCGGCGGACGATGCGGCGGCGATCGACCGCGGCCTTGCCCGGATCGCCGAAGAGTTCGCTCGCGATGGGGTGCCGGTCGACCTTGCGCTCGAGGACATCCACATGACCGTCGAGGCGCGGCTGAAGGCGCTGATCGGCGACGCCGCCGGGCGGCTGCACACCGCGCGCTCGCGCAACGACCAGGTCGCGACCGATTTCCGCCTGTGGACGCGGACCGCGTGCGACCGGATCGACGCCGGGCTCGCTGCGATGCAGACGGCGCTGCTCGCGCGCGCCGAGGAACATGCGGGCAGCATCATGCCGGGCTTCACGCATCTTCAGGTCGCTCAGCCGGTGACGCTCGGCCACCACCTGCTTGCCTATGTCGAAATGCTGGGCCGCGACCGCTCGCGCTTCGCCGACGCGCGCCGCCGTCTCAATGAATCGCCGCTGGGCGCCGCGGCGCTTGCGGGGACCAGCTTCCCGCTCGACCGCGACGCAACGGCATCGGCGCTCGGTTTCGACCGTCCGATGGCGAACAGCATCGACGCGGTGTCGGACCGCGACTTCGCGCTCGAATTCTGCGCGGCCGCGTCGATCGCCGCGATCCACCTGTCGCGCCTTGCCGAAGAAATCGTCATCTGGGCCAGCCAGCCCTTCGGCTTCGTCGCCTTGCCCGACGCCTGGTCGACGGGCAGCTCGATCATGCCGCAAAAGCGTAACCCCGACGCCGCCGAACTGGTGCGCGGGCGCGCGGGGATGCTGCTCGGCGCGTTCCAGCGCCTTGCGGTGATCGTAAAGGGCCTGCCGCTCACCTATTCCAAGGATCTTCAGGACGACAAGGAAACGCTGTTCGGCGCGTTCGACGCGCTCGCGCTGTCGCTTGCCGCAATGACCGGCATGGTCGAGACCCTGACCTTCCGCACCGACCGGATGCGCGCGCTCGCGGCATCGGGTTATTCGACCGCGACCGACCTGGCCGACTGGCTGGTGCGCGAGGCGGGGCTGCCGTTCCGCGAGGCGCATCATGTCGTCGGCGCCTGCGTCAAGCGCGCCGAGGAGCTGGGGGTCGAACTGCCCGCGCTGCCCGCCGCCGACGCCGCTGCGATCCACGCTGCGGTGACGCCGGGCGTGCTCGCGGCGCTGACCGTCGAGGCGTCGGTCGCCAGCCGCATGAGCTATGGCGGGACCGCGCCCGAACGGGTAAGGCAGGCCATCGCCGCGGCGCGCGCCGCGATGCAGGGACAGGATTGATGCCGCACCGCCACCACATCCTTTGCGCGCTGACCGCCGCCGCGCTGCTCGGCGCGTGCGGGGCAAAGGAAGATCTGAAGCCGCCGGCGAACCAGCCGGCGCCCGTCGTTCCCGTCGGCGCCGACCGCGCCCCGACTACCGAGGAGCTCACGACGCCTGACGCGCAGGCCCGGCCCGCGCGCAGCGACGAACTTCTCAAACGGTCCGAACAACGCGAACCCGACGATTTCGACCTGCCGCCTCCGGGCTGAGTCGAACCGAACTTATCTGGTCCGTTTGTGTCGAGCGAAGTCGAGACACCCATCGGTGCAGCCCCTCAGTCAGGGGCATCTCGACTTCGCTCGATGCGAACGGGAATATAGGATTAGGATTTCCTTCGATGGATCATTTTGAATATCGTGACGGCGTCCTCCACGCCGAAGACATCCCGCTGCCGCAAATTGCCGAAGAAATCGGCACCCCCGTCTATGTCTATTCGCGCGCGACGCTCGAACGCCATGCCCAGGTGTTCGCCGACGCGCTGAAGGATATTCCCAAAAAGCACATCGCCTTTGCGATCAAGTGCAACCCCAATCTCGGCGTGCTGCGCGTCCTCGCGCGGCAGGGCTATGGCGCCGACGTCGTGTCGGGGGGCGAGCTCGAACGCGCGCTCGCCGCGGGCATGGCGGCCGAGGACATCGTCTTTTCGGGCGTCGGCAAGACGCGCGCCGAGCTGGCGCAGGGGCTCGACCGCGGTATCGGCCAGTTCAATATCGAGCATGAACCCGAAGGCGTCGCTTTGTCGGAGATTGCGGTCAAGAAGGAGATGACCGCGCGCGCGGTGCTCCGCGTCAATCCCGATGTCGACGCGGGCACGCACGCAAAGATTTCGACCGGCAAGGCCGAAAACAAGTTCGGCGTCGGCATCGACGCCGCGCCGCAGATCTTCGACCGTTTGTCGGCGCTCCCGGGGCTCAAGATGCGCGGTGTCGCGCTGCATATCGGCAGCCAGCTCACCAGCCTCGACCCGTTGGAGGCCGCGTTCGAGCGCGTCGGCCGCCTTGTAGCCGACCTTCGCGCCGCGGGGCACAGCATCACCCACGTCGACCTCGGCGGCGGGCTGGGCGTACCCTATCGCCCCGAAGACAATCCGCCGAGCCCCGCCGAATATGGCGCGATGGTCGCGCGCGTGACAAAGGATTGGGACGTCACCTTGATGTTCGAGCCCGGCCGCGTCATCGCGGGCAACACCGGCGTGCTTCTGACCGAAGTGCTGTGGGTCAAGCCCGGCGCGGTGAACCCCTTTGTGATCGTCGACGCCGCGATGAACGACCTCGCGCGCCCCGCTCTCTACGATGCCTATCACGATTTCGTCGCGGTGAGGCCCAGCGGCGAAAAAATGACCGCGTCGATCGTCGGCCCGGTATGCGAAACGGGCGACACCTTTGCGCGCGACCGCGAAATCGACGCGGTAGAGGCAGGCGACCTCGCCGCCTTCCGCACCGCGGGCGCCTATGGCGCGACGATGGCATCGACCTACAACAGCCGCAGCCTGGTGCCCGAGGTGCTCGTCGACGGCGACCGCTATGTCACCGTCGCCGACCGCATCGCGGCGGGCACGATCATGGCGGCGGAGCGGGTGCCCGACTGGATTGATTGAGGTGCAAATTTGACCCCTCCCCTTCATGGGAGGGGCAGTGAGACTTGCCAGCTTGCTGGCTAGTCGCAGTGGGGTGGGCGATATCGGCATTGCGCAACGCCGACAGCCCCACCCCAACCCCTCCCCTGAAGGGGAGGGGCTTGCTATAGGGGCATCATGCACCAGCTCCCCATCTTCCTGAACCTGTCCGGGCGCGCCGTCGTATTGGTGGGGGAGGGGGAGGCCGCCGACGCCAAGGCGCGGCTGGTCGAGCGCGCGGGCGGGCGCATCGTTGCCGAGGATGCGGCGGACGCCATGCTCGCCTTTGTGGCGCTCGACGATGAGCGAGAGGCGCGCGCCGCCGCCTCCGCGCTTCGCGCGCGCGGCCTGCTCGTCAATGTCGTCGACCGACCCGATCTTTGCGATTTCACCACCCCCGCGATCGTCGACCGCGCGCCCGTTACCATCGCCATCGGGACCGGCGGCGCATCGGCGGGGCTCGCGAAAGCCGTTCGCCAGCGGATCGAGGCGCTGCTGCCTTCGCGGCTCGGCGACCTTGCCCGCGCGCTTTACGCCGCGCGCGCCGCGATGAAGGCGCGCTGGCCCGCCGCCGCCGACCGCCGCCGCGCGATCGACGCCGCGCTGGCGCCGGGCGGGGTGCTCGACCCGCTCGCCGATGGTGCGGCGAACCGCGTCGACCAATGGCTCGCCGCGCCCGCCACGGCGTCGCCCTCGCGCCTCGAAACGATTACTCTGACGAGCGCCGATCCCGACGACCTCACGCTGCGCGCGGCGCGCCTGCTGGGCGAAGCGGACCATATCTACCACCCCGCGACGCTGGCGCCCGCGATCCTCGACCGCGCGCGCGCCGACGCGGTTCGCCATGTGACCGGCGCCCCGCCCGCCGATCCGCCACCGGGCCTGTCGCTGTGGCTCGATTTGCGGGAGGCGAGCTGACAAGGGGACGGCCCGATTTCCCTCCCGAACCCACCCGCCTAAGGCGCGATCGCCAGCCCGTCGCCATTCTTGCCCGCGGCGATCCGCCGCAGCACTTTCCCGCTTGCGACGTCGATTTCGGCAACCTGGTCGCGCCCCGTCTCGGCGGCGTAGAGCCGCTTCGAATCGGCGCTGAACAGCAAGGTGACTTGCCCTGCCGCCTGTTCGCCCGGCTCGCCGAAACGCGCGCGCTCGGCTGATCGCCGTTCTGCGCCAGGGGCACGCGCATTACGATAAGTTAACTCTCCCTCGCGTCCGGGCGGCCCTAATTCTGCCCGCGGCGGCGGTTGCGCCGCCGGTTGCAGGACGGAGGGGATTATGGACATTTTGCCTATCGACATCGACGCGCTGCCCATGCTCGACACCGCGGTCGGATTGTTCGGGTCGCTGGCCGGCGAAACGCTGGCGTCGGGACAGTCGGTGTTCGAGATCGCCGTCATCATCGCGCTGATCGTCCACGATTGAGCGGGAGCGCGGCGGCGTGCGCGGCGCGCCACGATCATTATCCGGCGGGCGATGCCCCCCGCCGCGCGCGCATCCGTGCCGCGGTAGCGGATCTCGACGCGCGCTGGCGCCGCGCCGATGCCGCGACCGGCGGGCTCGGCGCCGCGATCGACGCGGCCGCCGATGACGCGCCGGAGCAGGCCGTCGCGCGGTTTCTGCCGTGGCTTGCCGACCTTCGCTGGCTGCATCGCCGCCTGGGCGACGCGCTGGCGCTCCTCGCCGCCGATCCGTTCGCGCGGCCGCCGCTCCGCGCGGTCGGCGGCGGTGATGGCAGCGCGGGAGGGGTCATCCTTGCCGAGCGCGGCGCGGTTCGGCTGACGCTTCATATCCGTCCCGCGAGCGCGCCGCCGCCGACGCACGCGCTCTTCGTCCCCGGCCGCAGCGCGATCCGCGTGCTCGCTGCCGGCGGGGCGTCGCTCTGCCTCCACGAAGTCACGGTCGGCGCGGCGGAGGAAGCGGGCGGCTTCACCGCCGCGCGCGCGTCCGCCTGTCGCAGCCTCGTGCCGCGGCCGCTTTGCGATGGCGAGATGCTGCACCTCGATACCGCGCGGCAAAGCTATCACCTCGACGGCGCGCGCGGCGATGTGTTGCTGCTCGAACTCGCGGTCCAGCCGGCCGCGCGCCTCCCGGTGCGCAGCTACGACCTTGCGAGCCGCCGCCTCGCCGGGGTCGGCGCGGCGCAGCAGGGCGCCAGCCTTCGCGCGATGACGCTGACGCTGCTCCGCCACCTCGGCCGCGCCGACGCCGCGCCGCTGTTCGTGGCGGAAACGCAGAAGGGCGATTTCGCCGCGCGCTGGCACGCGATGCGCGAGCTTGTCGCGCTCGATCCCGCCGCCGCGCACCCGCATCTGGCCGCCATGGCCGCCGCCGACCCGCACGCCGAAGTGCGCGCCGCCGCGGCGGCGACGCTGGCGCTCCTGAAGAGCCCCTCTCCTTCGGGGGAGGGGCTTTAGAAAGCCAGTCATGCCCCGCGTCATCGACCCGCCGCACACCCCCGAACTCGACCTCGCCGAAGTCGCCGCGCGGCTCGATGAAAGCGGCGTCGACCTCGCGGACCAGGCCAGCCTCTCCCAATGCTCCGCCCTCCTCGCCGGCCTCGCGCGCAACCGCGGCTTTCTGGCCGACCGGATGATCGCCGCGCTCAAGAGCAGCTATGCCGACCAGCTCGCGCTCAACCGCCATTCGGCGCAGGTCTTCCTGCTCCACCGCGGCGCGCGCGGCCATTATCTGCGCGCGAACCTCTGGCCCGCCGCGCGCGATGCCGTCACCGCCGCCAGCGGCGCCGCGGCCTTTTCCTACGGCGTCGCGCACGACCATAATTTCCATTTTCTGACCGTCGGCTATTGGGGTCCCGGTTATGTGAGCGACGATTATGTCTATGACGCCGAAACCGTCGACGGCCGCCTCGGCGAGCCGCTCTCCCTCAGCGCCCTAGGGCAGAGCCAGCTTAGCGAAGGCAGGATGATGCTCTACCGCGCGCACCGCGACGTCCACAGCCAGCACCCGCCGGGCCGCCTCTCGGTCAGCCTCAACATCATGGACGAGGGGGAAGGCGTGCCGTGGCGCGACCAATATATCGTCGACCTAAAATCGCGAACGATCGCGCGCCGCCCGACGATGACCAGCACCGAAATGCTGCTCCGCGCCGCGGTGCACCTTCACGAAAACGCCCGCGACGTCGCCGACCATTTCGCCAGAGCGCATCCGGTACCCAGAGTGCGCGCGAACGCCCTCGCCGCGCTGGCGGCGGTGGAAGATGGCGCGGGCCGGGCGGCGGTGCTGGAACGCGGGATGGGGGATGCGGACGCGCGGGTGCGCGACGATTGCGCGAGGTGGCTGGCAGGGTGATCCTTCCTGCGACGAAGCCATGGGGAGACTTTATGGATCGCACCCGGATTCGTTCAATTGTTGAAACGCTTGCCCCTTGGCGCCCGAATGCGGTTCGTCTAGCGTCGCGTCATCATAAGGGGGCGGAATGCGACTGAGTTGGGACGAAATCAAACGCCGCGCCAAGGCGTTCAGCGAGGAATGGCGCGACGCCCATTATGAAAAGGGCGAAACGCAAAGCTTCTACAACGACTTCTTCGACATTTTCGGAATCAAGCGTCGCACGGTCGCCGTCTATGAACAGCGCGTCAAGCTGCTCGACAACAAACATGGTTTCATGGACCTGTTCTGGCCGCGCACGCTGCTGATCGAACAGAAATCGAGCCGCCTCGATCTTGGCAAGGCACAGGGACAGGCGCTTTCCTATGTCGAGGGGCTTCACCCGACCGACCAGCCGCGCTGGGTGCTGACCTGCGATTTTCAGAACTGGAACCTGCTCGACCTCGAAACCGGCGCCGAGCTGAAATTCCACCTTCGGGATCTGCACAAGCACATCACCGCCTTCGACTTCATGCTGGGGCGGCGCGTCAGTTTCGAAAATCAGGCGGGGGTGACGATCAAGGCGGCGGAGCTGATGGGCAAGCTCCACGACGCGCTGGAGGATGCGGGCTATACCGGCCACGATCTCGAACAATTTCTCGTCCGCATCCTCTTCTGCCTCTTTGCCGACGACACCGGCATCTTTCAGCCGAAGGATATTTTCCTTCAACTGATCGACAATGACACGCGCCCCGACGGCAGCGACACCGGGCTGGTGCTCAGCCAGCTTTTCGACGTGCTCGACACACCCGAGGGTCAGCGGCAGAAAGGGCTGTCGGGCGAACTCGACGCCTTTCCCTATGTGAACGGTCAGCTCTTTGCCGGTCGCCTCCGGATTCCGCAATTCGACCAAAAGATGCGCGATCATCTGCTCGATGCGGCGCGCCATGACTGGTCGGGGGTGTCGCCCGCCATTTTCGGTTCGCTCTTTCAATCGGTGATGGACGCGAAAGAACGCCGGGCAAAGGGCGCGCACTACACCACCGAAGCAAACATAATGAAGGTCATTGGACCGCTCTTTCTCGACGATCTGAAGGACGAACTCGACAGGATCGCGGCGCGCCGGACGGGCCGCGACGCCGCGCTGACCGAATATCTGGCGAAGCTGAGGCGGCTGACCTTTTTCGATCCGGCGTGTGGTTGCGGCAATTTCCTCGTCATCGCCTATCGCGAAATCCGCGCGCTCGAACTCCGCGCGCTGCGCCTGCGCTATCCCGACGGTGGCATGAACGCCGCGCTGATGAGCCAAGTGACGGTCGATCAATTCTATGGCATCGAATTTGAGGAATTTCCGGCGCGCATCGCCGAAGTCGCGATGTGGATGGCCGATCATATCGCCAACAACTGGATCAACGAAGCGTTCAACACCAACATCGCGCGCATCCCGCTGAAAGGCGGCGCGACGATCCTGCACGGCGACGCGCTGGAAACCGACTGGGCTGAATTATTGCCGCCCGAAAAATGCAGCTACATCATGGGCAATCCGCCGTTTATCGGGCAAAGCCATCAGTCCCCGTTTCAGCGGCAACAGATGGCTCGCGTAATCAATGCGCCATCAGGACGCGCAGGCTCACTCGACTATGTAACGGCATGGTTCATAAAGGCAGGCCAATACCTCCAACCGAACAAGCGCATCCGTGTCGCTTTCGTCTCGACCAATTCGATCACCCAAGGCGAACAGGTCGCGCAGCTCTGGCCGCTCCTTTTCGACCGCTACGGTTTCGAAATCGCTTTCGCACATCGCACCTTCAATTGGGGCAGCGAAGCGCGCGGCAAGGCGCATGTCCACGTGGTCATCATTGGCCTTGCGCACCGCGACCATGAACCCGCGGAAAAGAGGCTGTTCAGCTATCCTGACATCAACGGCGATCCGGTTGAGAGCCGACATGGGGCGCTGACGGCGTATTTGTTCGACGCAAAAGGGCTAGCAAACCGACACTTGGTCGTGCGGGAGCGTGCAAAGCCGCTCGCAGATATTCCGCCAATCATTTACGGAAACAAGCCGGTAGATAATGGCAATCTCATTTTCGATACTGCCACTAAAGAAGATCTCGTTCGGGAGAATCCCGACATAGCGAAATTTATTCGATTTCTTGTTAGTTCCCATGAATATTTGAATGGCGGCGAGCGGTGGTGTCTCTGGCTAAACGACGTAGAACCTAGTGTGATACGTCAACTGCCGGTGGTGACGGAACGCATAAAAGCAGTTAGAGCCTTTCGGCTGTCCAGTAAGAAAATTCCTACCCAGAAAGCTGCCGCGTGGGCCAGTTTATTCGCTGAAATACGCCAGCCGACGAGCATTTACATATTGGTTCCAAGGCATTCTTCAGAAAATAGAGAATACATTCCATTTGGGTTTTTCGATAGCAAAGTTATCGTGCATGACAGTTGCACCTGCATCCCGGACGGCGAGATTTTCCATTTCGGTATCATATCGTCAAAGATACATACCGCTTGGCTGAGCTATGTCGGTGGTAGGATTAAAAGCGATTATCGTTATTCGAACACTCTCGTTTACAACACCTTCCCCTGGCCCGACGCCACCCCCGCCCAGCGCGCCAAGATCGAAACGCTTGCGCAGGCGGTGCTCGACGCCCGCGCTGCGCATCCGACTTCCAGCCTCGCCGACCTTTACGATCCCGACACCATGCCGGGCAATTTGCGCAAGGCGCATGCCGCGCTCGATCTGGCGGTCGACAAACTCTATCGGGCCGCACCCTTCGCCTCGGACCGCGACCGCGTCGAACATCTGTTCGGTCGCTACGAAGCGCTGGTAAATCCGCTCGAACGCGAAGCGGCGAAGCAGAATCGGCGCGTCGCGCGCAAGGCGGCGAAGCAGGGCTGACCCGCTTCGCGCCTTCGCGCCTTTGCGTGAAACCCTTTTTCTTCCCCTCCGCGCCCCCGTGCAAAATATTGCTTTCCTACATTATCGCGCCGTGCCAGCGTCGCGGCCTTCGCTCTTTGACTCGTCCGCTCCCGCCCTTCCGCCGTATCGCCTGCGCGCCGCCGTGCAGAACAGGCGCGGCACTGCGATGCGCACAGGGCTGACTTTTACTGACCTTTGGAGAAAAGCGTCGCCGCCCGCGCCGCACCCTCACTCCCTGCTGACAGCGCCGCAAACCCCTGCTAACGGCGCCCGATGACGACTCCCCTTTCGCATATCCGCAATTTTTCGATCATCGCGCACATCGACCATGGCAAGTCGACGCTTGCCGACCGGCTGATCCAGTTCACCGGCGGGCTGACCGAGCGCGAAATGTCGGCGCAGGTGCTCGACAATATGGACATCGAGAAGGAACGCGGCATCACGATCAAGGCGCAGACGGTGCGCCTTTCCTACACCGCGAAGGATGGCGAAACCTATCAGCTCAACCTGATGGACACGCCGGGGCACGTCGACTTCGCCTATGAAGTGTCGCGCAGCCTTGCGGCGTGCGAGGGCGCGCTGCTTGTCGTCGACGCGGCGCAGGGGGTGGAGGCGCAGACGCTCGCCAACGTCTATCAGTCGATCGAGCATGACCATGAAATCGTGCCCGTGATCAACAAGATCGACCTGCCCGCCGCCGACGTCGACAAGGTGAAGGCAGAGATCGAGGATATCATCGGCCTGCCCGCCGACGACGCCGTGCTCGCGAGCGCCAAGTCGGGGATCGGGATCGAGGAGGCGCTGGAAGCGATCGTCGCGCGCATCCCGCCGCCGAAGGGCGACGCCGCCGCGCCGCTCGTCGCGATGCTCGTCGACAGCTGGTACGATCCTTATCTGGGGGTCGTCATCCTGATCCGCGTGATCGACGGCACCTTGAAAAAGGGCCAGCAGATCAAGTTCATGCAGGCAGGCACCACCCACCTGATCGACCGCGTCGGCTGTTTCACGCCCAAGCGCACCGATTTGGTCGAAATCGGGCCGGGCGAGATCGGCTTCATCACCGCGCAGATCAAGGACGTCGCGCAGGCGCGCGTCGGCGACACCGTCACCGACGCGAAGAAGCCCGCCGCCGCGCCGCTGCCGGGGTTCAAGGAGGTTCAGCCAGTCGTCTTCTGCGGCCTCTTCCCGACCGACGCGAACGACTTTGAAAAGCTGCGCGAGAGCATCCAGAAGCTGCGGCTCAATGACGCGAGCTTTAGCTTCGAAATGGAAAGCTCGGCCGCGCTCGGCTTCGGCTTCCGCTGCGGTTTCCTGGGGCTGCTGCACCTCGAGATCATTCAGGAGCGGCTGACGCGCGAATATGACCTCGACCTCATCACCACCGCGCCCTCGGTGGTGTACAAGCTCAAGCTCAGCCACACCAAGAATGAGGCGGCGAAGGAGATCGAGCTTCACAATCCCGCCGACATGCCCGACCCCAACCGCATCGACGAGATCGAGGAGCCGTGGATCGAGGCGGTGATTTACGTGCCCGACGATTATCTGGGGCCGATCTTGAAGCTCTGCCAGGACCGCCGCGGGGTGCAGAAGAATTTGACCTATGTGGGTGGCCGCGCGCAGATCACCTACGAACTGCCGCTCAACGAGGTGGTGTTCGACTTCTACGATCGGCTCAAGAGCATTTCGCGCGGTTACGCGTCGTTCGACTATCACCAGATCGGCCACCGCGCGGGCGACCTTGTGAAGATGAGCATCCTTGTGAACAACGAGCCGGTCGATGCGCTGTCGATGATCGTCCACCGCGGCAGCGCCGAATCGCGCGGGCGCGGCATGTGCGAGCGGCTGAAGGACCTCATCCCGCGCCACATGTTCAAAATCCCGATCCAGGCGGCGATCGGCGGCACGGTCATCGCGCGCGAAACCATCGCCGCGCTGCGCAAGGACGTCACCGCCAAATGCTATGGCGGCGACGCGACGCGCAAGAAGAAGCTCCTCGAAAAGCAGAAAGAGGGCAAGAAACGAATGCGCGAATATGGCAATGTGAACATCCCGCAGGAGGCGTTCATCGCCGCGCTGCGCATGGGTGACGACGCCTGACTGGCTTAGGGGTCTACATCTCGATCGAGATGCGGACCTTGGCCGGGCTGACCCCCGCCGCATCGGCAATTTCGGCGCGCATCCGCGCGACCATGTTGAAGAGCCGCTCGCCGTCCGCGCCCGGCGCCTCGCCCAGCAGGTCGGCGGGGGAAAGGCCCAGGATTTCCGCTACCGCGCTCAGCAGCGCGGGCCGCGGGCGCGAGCGTCCCTGTTCCCAATAGCAGATCGAGGTCGGCGTAACGCCGAGCCGGTGGGCGAGGGCGGTCTTGCTGAGCCCGCGCACCTTGCGCAGGCGCTCGAGCCGGGCGCCCAGCGTTTCGTACTGCGCTGGGCCGTCAACATGCGGGGGGGACACGGGGGTTGCAACCTTTCTGCCTTGGACGTGCAACAAATAGCAAGTTAAGCTCGGTTCGGCTTTCAACATTTCACCGCCCGCTGGGCGGCGAATGCTGAGGACCAGTGGCAGGGCGGCGGACCCGGCGGCGGCGCGCCGCGGGGCTTGCCGCGACCGGCGGGAGGCCGCGATGGAGGAACAGGACGCGCGGCGGGAAGGCGCCGCGCCGAAGCGCCGGATCGAGGATGCCGCGATTCACTGCCGGCTGAACGACGGCACCGCGGTATGTCTGCGCACCATTACCCCCGACGACGCCGAGCTGATCCGCGAGGGGATCGCGCGGCTGTCGGCCGAATCGCGCTATCTGCGCTTTTTCTCGCCGGCGACATCCTTGCCCGACGCGGTGATCGAACGGCTGGTCGATGTCGACGGGCACGACCATATCGCGTGGGGCGCGATCTGCAGTTCGTGCCCCGACCGTCCCGCGATCGGAGCGGTGCACGCCGTGCGTCACCGCCCCGACGGGCCGGTGGGCGAATTTTCGATCGCGGTGCTCGACGACTATCATGGGCAGGGGCTGGCGCGGATGATGACCGCGGCGCTGCTCGTCGATTGTCTTGACGAGGGCCTCGTCGAACTCGACGTCCATATGCTGTCGGAAAATGACGCGGCGCGGCGGCTCGTCAAGACATTGGGCGCGGTATGGGCCGGCGAAAGCGCGGGCGTCGCCGAATATCGGCTCGACGTGGCGGAGGGGCTCGCCGCGCTGCGGGCGGATAGCGATGCGCCGGGCGTGTGCGATGTCCTGGCGGCGCTCGATACGCTGCAATAGCCCCTCCCGCCGCCCTGGGTCGCAAAGGACGGCGGGAGAGTGGGCCGCGAAGCTTATCGCTGAAAGCGTGTTCCCGTCCCGAACGGCGCATTAACCGTGATGATCCTGCGCCGCGGTGATCGCGATCACACCGCCCCCGCTATCGCATACGAAAAAGGGCGCCGGTGTCACCGGCGCCCTTCCTCTGCCCTTTAGGGGAGGCAGCCCTTATTTGGTCTGCGTGTCGCCGACGCCCGATTCGGACGGTGCGATCTCGCCATTGTCGTCGATGGCGTTGGCCTTTTCCTCGCCCATTTCCTCGACGACATCGGCCTTGTTTTCCATGGCTTCCTTGGCGGGGCCTTCGGGCATGGCGTCGGCCTGTTCGTCGATCGCTTCGGCCTGGGCTTCGGCCTGATCCTCGACCCTGTCGGCTTCCGGGCTCTGGCAGGCGCCGAGCGCGAGGGCCGACGTCGCGGCGAGGGTGATGAACATCTTGCGCATAATGAGTGACTCCCAAAGTTGACTCGGGGGCTTAACGCCGGGTGAACGGGAGAGTTGCAAGAAAATCGTCATGCGGCTGAAATCGAACGATTTTCTTTTTCTGATGTGCGCCCCGGCGATGCGAAGAAACAAAAAAGAGGGCGCCCGAAGGCGCCCTCCTGTCATCTGGTCCGGTTCCGCAGGCTCAGAAGCGCTGCTGGCGTTCGTACAGGTCGCGGTAGTGCTGGATGCGCGTGACGCGCAGCCCCGGCATCCCGCTGCGATCGATCGACCGCTGCCAGCTGGCAAATTCCTCCAGCGTGAGCCCATAGCGTTCGCACGCCTCGTCGACCGTCAGCAGGCCGCCGTTGACCGCCGCGACGACTTCCGCCTTGCGGCGCACAACCCAGCGGGTCGTCGTCGTCGGGGGCAGCGAGTCCAGCGTCAGCGGTTCGCCCAAGGGGCCGATGACCTGTGCGGGCCGGATTTTCTGATTCTCGATCATGCTCATTCCATATTCTCAACATCGGATGGGGGTGTGTCCGACGCCTTCTGATCTAGATCGGAGGGATTCAACATCGGCTGAAATCCTCTGGTAAACAGGCTGTTCATAGTTTCGGGCAGGACGTTTCGATCGTCCGACAAATCGAAGAAGCGAACGACGCGGGCCTCCTTTTGTTTCCCTTGTGTCCGGCTCCCGCAGAAAATTTCCTTAAGCGCGTTAAGCCGCTCGGCATGGCGGTTGCGCTGCGCCTGTCCGCGCAATGTCCGCACCGTGGGTAGCGCGGCTTGCCGCGCGCTCGACACCGCCAGAATGATGTCGAAGGCGGGCTTCGACAATCGGGCCGCACCGGCGGTGCGCGGGAAATCGGACGGGTCGAGGTTCATGCGACTCGTCTAGCCCAGAGGAGCTAAGGTCCCGTAAATGCCCGTTTCAGTCCCTGTTAGCGAAGCTTAACCCCTGTCAATATCTTGACGCCGGCCGCGGAAAAGCTGGATTTTTTCGGGCGGTGTCCCTAGATGGCGCCGACCATGATCGAAACGATTTCCTCCCCCGCCGGGCTCGCCCGGGCCGACTTTCAGCTCGCCGGGCCGATGCAGGACCGGCGAATCGTCGTCGCGATGTCGGGTGGCGTCGACTCGAGCGTCGTCGCCGCGCTCGCCGCGCGGTCGGGTGCCGAGGTCATCGGCGTGACGCTCCAGCTCTATGACCATGGCGCCAAGGCGAAGCGCGTCGGCGCGTGCTGCGCGGGACAGGATATTCGCGACGCGCGCGCGGTCGCCGACCGGCTGGGCTTTGCGCATCATGTCCATGACCATGAAAGCCGGTTCCGCGACACGGTGATCGACCAGTTCGCCGACGAATATCTCGCCGGCCGGACGCCGATTCCGTGCGTGCGTTGCAACATGGGGGTGAAGTTCACCGACCTGTTCCAGCTGGCGAAGGACCTCGGCGCCGATTGCCTTGCGACGGGCCATTATGTCCGCCGCGTGATGGGGCCCGCCGGGGCCGAGCTGCACCGCGCGGTCGATCCCGCGCGCGACCAGAGCTATTTCCTCTTCGCGACGACGCAGGAGCAGCTCGACTTCCTGCGCTTTCCGCTCGGCGGACTCGAAAAGAGCGTGGTGCGCGAGATTGCGCGCGACCTTGGCCTTGGCGTTGCGGGCAAGCCCGACAGCCAGGACATCTGCTTCGTGCCCGACGGCGACTATGCCACGCTGGTGCGGAAGCTGCGCCCCGAGGCCGACGATCAGGGGGCGATCGTCCATGTCGACGGGACGGTGCTCGGCGCGCACAAGGGGCTGATCCACTATACGGTCGGCCAGCGGCGCGGGATCGAGATCGGCGGGCAGGCCGAACCGCTTTATGTCGTCCGGCTCGATGCGGCGACGAAGGAAGTGATCGTCGGTCCGCGGCGCGCGCTTGCCGTGGCGGGCGCGCGGCTGGGTGAAGCGAACTGGCTTGCGGATGTCGAGGGGCGCGATGTGCTGGCCAAGGTGCGCAGCATGGCAAAGCCCGTTCCGGCGCGCGTCAGCGGCGACCGCCTGATCTTCGCCGAAGCCGAATATGGCGTCGCGCCGGGGCAGGCGGCGGTGCTCTATGACGCCGCTGATAACAGCCGGGTGTTCGGCGGCGGGTGGATCGAAGAGACCTTCCCTTCTCATCATCTGTACGCGGAATAGATTGAGTTTTTCTTCCCGATGCCGCAGCTTGCCCAAAAATCGGGGAGAAATATGATGGTCAACATGGTCTTGCGCGGCGCCGTTCTGCTGTGGGCGGCCTTCTTTGCCATCGTCGGCGCACGCGGGTTGTTGGATCCCGCGAGCTATAGCGAAACCTTCGGCTTCACGATCAGCGGCGTCGCGATCAACACGTTGCGCGCCGATCTGTCGTCCTTTTTCCTGGTATCGGCAGGCGCGGCGGCGCTCGGCGCGCTGGTCCCGGCGTGGGTGCGCGCCTTGCTCGTACCTGCGGCGCTTTACGGCACCGCGCTGGCCGGACGGCTGTTCGGCGTCGCGATGGGGGACCCCACCAATGCGGGCATCGTTCAGGGCATGATCGTCGAGGCCTTGTCGGTCCTGCTGATGCTCGGCAGCTGGTGGACGCTTTCGCGTCCCGCAGCGGTGGCCCAAGAGGACGCCGCCGACACGGTGCATTGAAGGCGCGCGCCGGGGGCTGCCCTAACCCAGCCACTCGATCCACGCGCCATGCGCATGGGCGTGGGCCAGCGTGCGGGGATCGCCGCCGCCCGGCCAGTAACGCACGACCAGTTCGTGATGGTGCACCGTCCGGTTCGCCTCGAGCGCGATCCATGCGATCGGGCGATCGGCCGTCGCGCGCGCGGCGGCGGCTTCCATCGCGGCGGTAACGCGCACCTGCTGGTCGGCGGGCACATATTGCCATACGATCGAGTGCATCAGCACCCGCGTTGTTCCCGCCGCCTGCGGCCGTGCGAGTTCGGTTTCCACAAAATCGGCGGCGTTGGCGCGGATCAGGTCGGGCTTTCGCTTGCCCGCCTCGGCAATCGCGGCCTCGATGCGCGCGAAGCGGACGGCGTGTTCGGGCCAGATATAGGCTTTGAGACGCAAGGCCTGCGCCGGGTCGTTGAGGTCGACCGGCGCGACGTCGCAGCCTTTGAGGCTCGCAATGTCGACCCGGTGCATCGGCGGGTGATTTCCGCGCCAGTCGGGCGCGAAGGCGATCGCGCCCGGATTTGGCCCGACATGCACGCCGCCAAGGTCGTAGTGATAGCGGTCGATCATCAGGTTGATCCCCGCGCTCGATCCGATTTCGAGGCACTCGAAACGTGGCGGCAGGCCGCGGTCGGCGAGCCACAGCATCGCGGCGATGAAATTCGACGAGCGCCCCGCTTCGTTCGTCTGCGGCGGACCGTCGAGCCAGGGCAGGAGCGCGGCGTCGTGGCGGCGCACGACGCCGGCAAGCACCGCGGGGTCGTTGATGTCCTCGGCATCGGCGTAGATCGGCGCGAGTTCGTGCGCGGCGCCCGACAGGTGCAGCGCATGGACGCCGCCTGCGGCGCGCAGCGGCAAGGCATCGGCGAGCGGCGCGCCTTTCCAGTCCGCAATGCGGCGCGCAAAGTCGCTGGCGGGTGCGTCGAGCAGCGTCGCCAGCGCCGCGACGATCCGCGCGGTGACGCGGGCGTCGTTCGCGCGGCAATAGGCGACCTGATTGGCAAAGGCGGTGCGCACCGCCCGGGGTCCGGTTTCCGCCATGTCGATCGGCTGGTAACGCTCGCTCATTGCCCTTTCTCCCGGCTCCGCTTATGGGCTGGCGCGCTTATGCCCGAACCGATCATCTTTGCCATCCCCAAGGGGCGCATTCTCGACGAGGCGCTGCCGCTGCTCGCGCGCGTCGGTATCGAGCCTGCGGCGGATTTCTTCGACAAGAAAAGCCGCGCGCTGGTGTTCGGGACAAATCAGCCGCATATCTCGCTGATCCGCGTGCGCGCGTTCGATGTCGCGACCTTTGTGGCCCACGGCGCGGCGCAGCTTGGCATCGTCGGGTCTGACGTCGTCGACGAGTTCGATTACAGCGAGCTTTACGCGCCGGTCGACCTTGGCATCGGTCATTGCCGCCTGTCGCTCGCGGGGCCGGAGGGCAGCGCGCCGCCGGGGCTGGGCGAAAGCCATATCCGCGTCGCGACCAAATATCCCGCGACGACGCGCCGCTGGTTCGAGGCGCAGGGTATCCAGGCCGAGTGCATCAAATTGAATGGCGCGATGGAGATTGCGCCGAAGCTGGGGCTGGCCTCGCACATCGTCGACCTGGTTTCGACCGGGCGTACGCTCGTCGAAAATGCGCTTGCCGAACAGAAGATCATCAGCGAGGTGTCGGCGCGGCTGATCGTCAACCGCGCGGCGTTCAAGCTCAATTCGGCCGAGGTGCCCGCGCTGGTCGAAAAATTCCGTACAGTGGTTGGTAATGCGCCAGCTTGATGCCTCCGCGCCCGGCTTCGTCGCTGCGTTCGACGCGCTGGTAAACGACCGGCGCGAAAGCGCGTCCGACGTGTCGGCCGACGTCGCCGCGATTATCGCGCGCGTGAAGGCGGACGGCGACAAGGCGCTCGCCGACTATACCGCGAAGTTCGACCGCTTCGATCTCGATGCGAGCGGCTGGAGCATATCCAAAGAGGAATGCGCCGCGGCCTATGCGGCGCTGGCGCCCGAACTGCGCGATGCGCTCAATCTCGCCGTAGAGCGCATCCGTGCCTATCACACCGCGCAATTGCCCGAGGACCGCGACTATCGCGACGAAACGGGTGCGCGGCTTGGCGCACGATGGCGCGGCGTCGATGCCGCGGGCGTCTATGTCCCCGGCGGGCGCGCCGCCTATCCCTCGTCGGTGCTGATGAACATCATCCCTGCGAAGGTCGCGGGGGTCGAGCGTATCGTGATGATGACCCCGACGCCCGGCGGCGAGGTTAATCCGGTGGTGATGGCCGCGGCGCATCTCGGCGGGGTGGACGAAATCTGGAGGATCGGCGGCGCGCACGCGATCGCGGCGCTCGCCTATGGAACGCAGAAGATTGCGCCGGTCGACGTCGTCACCGGCCCCGGCAATGCCTGGGTCGCGGAGGCGAAGCGCCAGCTTTATGGCGTCGTTGGCATCGACATGGTGGCGGGGCCGAGCGAGATCGTCGTCGTCGCCGACAACGCAAACGACCCGCATGTCATCGCCGCCGACCTGATGAGCCAGTCGGAGCATGATCCGACGAGCCAGTCGATCCTGTTCACCGATGACGCGGATTTCGCCGATGCGGTGGTGGCAGCGGTAGCGAACCTCATCCCGACGCTGTCGACCGCGGCGACGATGCGGGCGAGCTGGGGCGACAATGGCGCGGTGGTCGTCGTTCCGGCGCTGGCCGATGCGATCCCGCTTTGCGACCGGCTCGCGCCCGAACATCTCGAACTCGCGGTCGATCCAGCCGAGGCGGAGGCGCTGTTTGCGCGCGTCCGCCACGCGGGCTCGGTCTTTCTCGGGCGGCAGACGCCCGAGGCGATCGGCGATTATGTCGCCGGCCCCAACCATGTGCTCCCCACCGGACGCCGCGCGCGCTTTTCGAGCGGACTGTCGGTCACCGATTTTATGAAGCGCACGAGTTTCCTTGCGCTCGACGAAGCAAGCCTCGCGGCGATCGGTCCGGCCGCGGTCGTGCTGGCGGGAGCGGAGGGATTGCCGGCCCATGCGTTGAGCGTCGCCAACAGATTGAACAAGACCAGTCTTTGAATCCCATCCTCGTCATCCCGGCGAAGGCCGGGATCTCGCCGGTGCGTCATTCCGCAATGACGAGATCCCGGCCTTCGCCGGGATGACGATTTGAGTTAGAAACGAATGTTATGAACAAACGCGCCCAATCCCGCTCCGCCGCCCGCCTTGCCGCCGTGCAGGCGCTCTATCAGCACGAGATGGAGGGAACGCCGGTCGCGCAGCTCATTCACGAATTTCACCAGCACCGCATCGGCGCCGTCATCGAGGACGCCGCATATGCAGAGGCCGACGTTCCCTTTTTCGACGACATCGTCAAGGGCACGCTGGCGCGCCGCGAGGAGATCGACGCCGCTATCACGGCGCGGCTGGCGAGCGGCTGGACGATGGAGCGGCTCGACCGCACGATGAAGGCGATCCTGCGCGCGGGCACTTATGAACTCCTCGCGCGCGGCGATGTGCCGGTCGGCGCGGTGGTCAGCGAATATGTCGACGTCGCAAAGGCCTTTTTCGTTGGCCGCGAGTCGGGTTTCGCCAACGGCCTGCTCGATGCGATCGGCAAGGATGTACGGGGAACCGGCACGTAATACATCCGTTTGCATCGAGCGAAGTCGAGATGCCCTCGGCTTGGCTTAACGCCGATGGGTGTCTCGACTTCGCTCGACACGAACGGATAAGGACATCCCTCGTTGAACGAGAGGGTGATATGTCCGAAGCCGATTTCATCGCCCGCCTGCGCGCCATCGCGACCGATCCCGCTGCGCGCGGCCTCGCCGACGATGCGGCGGTGTGGGAAGGCCTTGTCCTCACGCACGACATGATCGTCGAGGGCGTGCATTTCCTGCCCGACGACCGGCCGCAGGATGTCGCGTGGAAGCTGGTGGCGGTGAACCTGTCGGACCTCGCCGCAAAGGGCGCGGCGCCCGTCGGAGTGCTCGCCGGCTACAGCCTCGGCGATGCGGCGTGGGACGCGGCCTTTGCCGAAGGGCTCGACGTGGCGCTGCGCCGCTTCGGCATCATTCTGCTCGGCGGCGATACGGTGCGCGCGCCCACGGGAACACCCCGCAGCCTCGGCCTGACCGCCATCGGCCGCGCGCCTGCGAGCGGCGCGCCGTCCCGCAGTGGGATGCGACCCGGCGACCGGATCTGGGTTACAGGAACGATCGGGAATGCCGGATTGGGGCTTGCGATGCGATTGGGGCAGGTCGATGCCAACGAAACCTGCCTCGCCGCATACTGCCGGCCGCAACCGCAGATAATCTTCGGGCAGGCGGTGGCGCCGCATGTCCATGCGATGATGGACGTGTCCGACGGACTGCTGATCGACGCGGAACGCATGGCGGCGGCCAGCGGATGCCAGCTCGGAATCATGGTCGAGGCGATCCCGCTGTCCGCCGCGCTGCTCGCTGTGCGGCCCGATGTGCTCGACACGCGGCTCGCCGCGGCGACGGCGGGGGACGATTACCAACTGCTGTTCGCCGCCGACCCGGCGGCCGCGGATGCGATCCGCGAAATCGCCGGCGCACTCGATCTCGGCGTAACGGCGATCGGCCATGCGGGGGTGGGCGAGGGGATCGTGCTGACGCATCATGCGCAGCGAATTGCGGTCCCCGAACGGACGGGATTCATGCACTGACCGCAAAGCCTTGATGCGGTGGCGATTGCGGGCTTGCCCTCTGCATTCTTTCTTCCCATAACCCCGGCGTTCAAATTTGGGGCGGTCGCATCAGGGGAGAGGGCGAACCGGCAACAATAGTCGGACGTGCTCGACTGCTATCTTCTGCGTCGCCCTTCTCATGGGAAGGAAGCAATACGCATGGATCCTGCCAATAGTTATCCGACTCTGATCGCGATAGCGTGCGGCCTTTTGGCTGTGCTCTATGGATTCATTACCTCGCGGCAGGTGCTCAGCGCACCGGCGGGTAATGAGAAGATGCAGGAAATCGCTGGCGCCATTCAGGAAGGCGCCAAGGCCTATCTCGGCCGTCAATATCGTACCATCGCCATTGTCGGTGTCGCCGTCGCCATTGTGGTCGGCTATTTTCTCGGCCCGATCTCGGCGACCGGTTTTGTCCTCGGCGCTGTCCTGTCGGGCGTTGCGGGCTTTGTCGGCATGAACATCTCGGTAAAGGCCAATGTCCGCACCGCGGCCGCGGCGCAGACGGGTCTTCAGGCGGGCCTGACGATGGCGTTCCGCGCCGGCGCGATCACCGGGATGCTGGTAGCGGGCCTTGCGCTGCTCGCGATCGCGGTCTTTTTCTGGTATCTTACCGGGCCCGGGGGTTACACTGTTGGCGGCGAGGACCGCACGGTGGTCGATGCGCTCGTCGCACTGGCCTTCGGCGCCTCGCTCATCTCGATTTTCGCGCGTCTCGGCGGCGGTATCTTCACCAAGGCTGCCGACGTCGGCGCCGACCTGGTCGGCAAGGTCGAGGCGGGCATTCCGGAGGACGATCCGCGCAACCCGGCGGTGATCGCCGATAACGTCGGCGACAATGTCGGCGACTGCGCCGGTATGGCGGCGGATCTTTTCGAAACCTATGTCGTCACCGTCGGCGCCACGATGGTGCTGATCGCGCTGCTTCTGAAGGGTGCGGGCGAGGCGCTCGTGCCGCTGATGAGCCTGCCGCTCCTGATCGGCGGCGTGTGCATCATCACCTCGATCATCGGCACCTATTTCGTGCGCCTCGGTTCGTCGAACAATGTCATGGGCGCGATGTACAAAGGCTTCCTTGTCACCGCGATCCTGTCGATCCCGGCGATCTGGTTCTCGACGCAATATGCGCTGGGCGACATGGCAACCAACATTGCGGGGACCGAGTTCAACGGCAGCGACCTTTTCTATTGCTCGCTGCTCGGCCTTGCGATCACGGGAATCATCATCTGGATCACCGAATATTATACCGGCACCAACTATCGTCCGGTGCGCAGCATCGCCAAGGCGTCGGAAACGGGCCACGGCACCAATGTGATCCAGGGCCTCGCCATCAGCCTTGAATCGACCGCACTGCCGACGCTCGTGATCTGCGTCGGTATCATCGTCGCCTATCAGGTCGCGGGCATCATCGGTATCGCCTTCGGCGCCACCGCGATGCTCGCGCTCGCGGGCATGGTCGTCGCGCTCGACGCCTATGGCCCTGTCACCGACAATGCCGGCGGCATCGCCGAAATGGCGGGCCTCGATGACAGCGTGCGCGAAAAGACCGACCTGCTCGACGCCGTGGGCAACACGACCAAGGCGGTGACGAAAGGCTATGCGATCGGATCGGCGGGCCTGGCGGCGCTGGTGCTCTTTGGCACCTACACCGCCGACATTGCCGAATATTCGGCCGCGCTCGGTATCGATGCACCGCTGACCTTCTCGCTCTCGTCGCCCTATGTCATTGTCGGGTTGCTGCTCGGCGCGCTGCTTCCGTATCTGTTCGGCGCGCTCGGCATGACCGCGGTAGGCAAGGCGGCGGGCGACGTGGTGAAGGATGTCCGCGACCAGTTTGCGAACAACAAGGGTATCATGGACGGCACCAGCCGTCCCGACTACGCCCGCACCGTCGACCTCGTCACCAAGGCGGCGATCAAGGAAATGGTGATCCCGTCGCTGCTTCCCGTCCTCGCTCCGATCGTCGTCTATTTCGTGATCCGCAGCGTCGCGGGCCCGGCCGCGGCGCTGGAGGCGCTCGGCGCGCTGCTGCTCGGCGTGATCGTCGGGGGGCTGTTCGTCGCCATCTCGATGACCTCGGGCGGCGGCGCCTGGGACAATGCGAAGAAGTATATCGAGGACGGCAACCACGGCGGCAAGGGCAGCGAAGCGCATAAGGCTGCTGTCACCGGCGACACCGTCGGCGATCCGTACAAGGATACCGCGGGTCCGGCGGTCAACCCGATGATCAAGATCACCAATATCGTGGCGATCCTGCTCCTCGCGGCGCTGGCACACGGCGCAGTCTAGGCCGCGTCGCCCCGATGGGCCATTAACGACCCCGCCGGAGCGATCCGGCGGGGTCTTTTGCTGTTTCATCGGGGTTTGCTGATTGCTTGTGTGTCGAGGCCGCTCTAACCTTTGCAGTGGGTTATCAAGCGGAGGATGGCGAGTGAGCGAGGGTAGCGCGGCGAGCGAAATCTATATCGGCCTTGGCGGTGGCGGGGCGCCCGACGGGCCGCGGCAGTCGCTGGTGTTGAAACGTGCCAACCGCCACGGGCTGATCGCCGGGGCGACCGGCACGGGCAAGACCGTCACCCTGCAGGGGCTTGCCGAGGGCTTTTCGGCGGTGGGCGTTCCGGTCTTTGTCGCCGATGTGAAGGGCGACCTGGCCGGCATGGCGATGGCCGGAAGCCCAACCGCGAAGGTGCACGAACCCTTTTCAAAACGCGCCGCCGAGATCGGCGATACGCAATGGGCCTATCGCGACAATCCCGTGATCTTCTGGGACCTGTTCGGCGAGCAGGGGCATCCGGTGCGCACGACCATCTCCGAAATGGGGCCGTTGTTGCTCGCGCGGCTGATGGGGCTCAACGAGACGCAGGAAGGCGTACTCGCGATCGCGTTCCGGGTCGCCGACGAACAGAATATGCTGCTGCTCGACCTGGGCGATCTCCAGGCGATGCTCGCCTGGTGCGCCGAAAATGCCGACGAACTCACCGCCAGATATGGCAATGTCACCAAGGCGAGCGTCGGCGCGATCCAGCGGCAATTGCTGTCGCTGGAAAGCCAGGGCGGCGACCATTTCTTTGGCGAACCCGCGCTCGACATTCAGGACATGATCCGCACCGACGAGAAGGGGCGCGGCTATGTGAACATCCTCGCCGCCGACAAGTTGATGGCGAGCCCCAAGCTTTATGCGACCTTCCTGCTGTGGCTGCTCTCGGAGATGTTCGAGACGCTTCCCGAAGTCGGCGATGCCGACAAGCCGAAGCTGGTCTTTTTCTTCGACGAGGCGCACCTGCTGTTCGACGATGCGCCCCCCGCGCTGACCGAAAAGATCGAACAGGTCGTGCGGCTGATCCGATCGAAGGGGGTCGGCGTCTATTTCGTAACGCAGAACCCGATCGACATTCCCGAGGATGTGGCGGGCCAGCTTGGCAACCGCGTCCAGCACGCGCTGCGTGCCTTCACCCCGCGCGACCAGAAAGCGGTGAAGGCGGCCGCCGAGACCTTTCGTCCCAATCCGAAAATCGATGTTGCGCGCGAGATCACCGAACTCAAGGTCGGCGAGGCGCTGGTGTCGTTGCTGATGCCCGACGGCGCGCCGTCGCCGGTCGAGCGGACGCTGATCAAGCCGCCCTGTTCGCGCGCGGGGCCGCTGGATGCCAAGGAGCGCGCGATCATCCAGTCGATCTCGCCCGTCGAGGGCAAATATGACACGCCGGTCGACCGCGAAAGCGCCGAGGAGCTGCTCGCCGCCAAGGCCGAACAGGCACAGGCCGCCGCGATCGAGGCCAAGGCGCAGGCCGAAGCCGACAAGGCCGCCGCGCTTGCCGCGAAGGAAGAAGCAAAGCGCAAGGCGGCCGAGGAACGCGAGCGCATCCGGATGGAAAAAGCGGCGGCGCGCGAGGCCGCGAAGCCGAGCATGGCCGAAAAGATGATGCAATCGGCAGCACGGTCGGCGGCGACGAGCATCGGCCGTCAGGTTGCGGGCAAGTTCGGCAGCCAGCTGATGCGCGGAATTTTGGGCGGCCTGTTCAAATAGGCGGGGGGGACGACGCGCCACCTGTTGTCTTTTGCAGTCGACTCCGCGGGCGAAACGCGGCAGCTTTGGTTGCATGACAAAACCTAAATTGCCCGGAGAGGTAGCCGCTGCGATCGTCAATCCGGTCGCCTATGGCGCGTGGGAGCCGCTGCACGAACAGCTTGGCTGGGCGCGCGCGAACATGCCGCTTGGCGTTGCGGAGAATCCGAACCACGATCCCTTCTGGCTCGTCACGCGCCACGCCGATGTGATGGCGATCAGCCGCGACCCCCAGCGCTTTGCCAACGGCATTCGCCCCACGGTGCTGACCGACCGTGCGGGTGAGGCGCTGGCGCGCGCGGCAACGCCGGGGAACGATGGGCATTTGATCCGCTCGCTGGTCCAGATGGATGCGCCCGATCATATGAAATACCGGTTGCTGACGCAGAGCTGGTTCATGCCCAGGAACCTGAAGACGATCGAGGATCGCATTCGCCAGATCGCGCGCGACACCGTCGACCGGATGCTGGATTTGGGGAATGAATGCGATTTTGCGCGCGACGTCGCGGCGCATTATCCGCTGCGCGTCATCATGGACATATTGGGGGTGCCGCCCGAGGACGAGCCCCGGATGCTGATGCTGACGCAGCAATTGTTCGGGCCGACCGACCCCGAGCTCAACCGCAGCAAGGAAGCGATCACCTCCAGCGAACAGGCGATCGCGATGATCAATTATGTCATCGCCGATTTCGAAAATTATTTCGGCGCGCTAACCGCCGACCGCCGCGCCAATCCGCGGCAGGATATTGCGACGGTGATCGCCAATGCCACCATCGGCGGCGAGCCTATCCCCGACCGCGAGATGGCGGGATATTATATGATCATCGCGACCGCAGGGCACGACACGACGAGCGCATCGACTGCGGGCGCGGTGATGGAGCTTGCGAAGAACCCGGCGCTGTTCGCGCGCTTTCGCGATTGGGATGCCGACAAGGCGGGAGTGATCGAGGAAGCAATCCGCTGGACCACGCCCGTGCAGCATTTCATGCGCAGCGCCAGGGAGGATGTCGAGATCGGCGGGCAGGTGATCCGCGCGGGCGACTGGCTGATGCTCAATTATGTGTCGGCGAACCGCGACGAGGCGGTGTTCGCCGATGCCTTTGTCTTTGATCCCGACCGCGCGAAGAATGAACAGATCGCATTCGGTTTTGGCGCGCATGTGTGCCTGGGACAGCATCTGGCGCGGCTGGAGATGCGCATATTGCTGGAAGAACTGCTGCCGCGGCTGAGCCGTATCGAGCTGGCGGGCGAACCCGCGCGTGTCGAATCGGTGTTCGTCGGCGGGCTGAAGCGGTTGCCGATCCGGTTTGCGGCGGCATAGCGGCCGGTCTGACGGCTCCGTTCAGGGAATCCGTTTCGTCGGATAGGGCGTGCCGTCCTTGTGGAAATAGCCGTCGGGCGTGAAAATCATGTCGATGTCCGAATAGCCGCCGCCGGTGTCGCGGGCCTTGCCGCCGCCGAGCGCGACGAAGACGCAGTCGGCATCCGATTCGTTGATCAGGTGGTGGCCGTTGGTATTGCCCTTCGGCCACACCGCGATGTCGCCCGGCCGCATCGGCTGGCGCCCGTCATCCTCGATCAGCACCGCCTCGCCGGCAATCATCACCAGCATCTCGTCCTCGCCGTCGTGCCAGTGGCGCTGGGAGGACCAGGCGCCGGGCTTGAGCACGACATGGCTCGCGGAAAAGTCGCTGAGCCCCGTCGGGGGCGCGAGGCGGCGGTACCAGCGGCCCTGCACAGGCGCGTCGAAGGGCGCGGGGTAGCCGGTGGCGTTGGTCTGGGGAATCGAATCGAGATCGAGCTTGGGCATGGCAGTCCTCGTGCACTTTGTTCCACCTTTGTTTCGCATAGAGGGGCCGCGATGCAAAGCCTCGACTTCGCAGGGTACGAAAGCGTAAAGGGCGGGCATGACCCAGCATGTCGATCCCGTCGAACTGGCCAAGGCACTGATCGCCGCGCCGAGCGTCACCCCTGCCACGGGCGCCGTATTCGACGCGCTCGAGGCGGCACTCGTACCGCTGGGCTTCACCGTCGAACGCTTCATCGACGGCATTGAACCCGACGGCCCGGTTGAAAATCTGCTCGCGGTGCGCGCGGGCAGGGGGCCGGTGCATTTCGGATTTGCCGGGCACCTCGACGTCGTGCCGCCGGGGGTGGGGTGGACGGGCGACGCCTTTGCGCCCGAAATCCGCGGCGACCTGCTCTATGGGCGCGGTGCGGTCGACATGAAGGGGGCGATCGCGGCGTTCGTCGCGGCGGCGGCGGCGACTCCGCCAGAGGCCGGCACGATCAGCCTGATCATCACGGGCGACGAGGAAGGCCCCGCGATCTTTGGCACACGCGCGCTGATGGAGCATATGGCCGCGCGGGGGGTGAAGCCGGACATGATCGTCGTCGGCGAACCGACATCGGTGAACAGGCTCGGCGACATGGTGAAGATCGGGCGGCGCGGATCGGTCAACATCTGGATCGACGTGCCGGGAACGCAGGGGCATGTCGCCTACCCGCATCTTGCCGACAATCCGATCCCCAAGCTGGTGAAGATATTGGCGGCCATCGAATCGGTGAGCCTCGACGCGGGGACCGACTGGTTCCAGCCGTCGAACATCGAGTTCACCGACATCGAGGTCGGCAACGGTGCGACGAATGTGATTCCGGCCTCAGCGCGCGCGCGGCTGTCGATCCGTTTCAACGATCAGCACAAGGGCGCCGACCTGGTCGCGATGATCGAGCGCATCGCGCACGATGTCGAGCCCGGCGCCAAGGTGCTGGGCAAGATTTCGGGCGAGGCCTTTCTGACCCCCCCCGGCGAATTGTCCGAGCTGGTCGCCGAGGCGATCCATGCCGAAACCGATCTTTGCCCCGAAATGTCGACGACCGGGGGGACATCGGACGCGCGCTTCCTCCATGCCCTATGCCCCGTAGTCGAATTCGGGCTGATCAACGCGACGATGCACAAGCTGGACGAAGCGGTGGCGGTCGAGGATTTGCACCGGCTGGCCGCCATCTATCGCGGCATCTTGATGCGCGCTTTTCTTTAGTCGTCGCGGCTGCGCCGTAGAATCACATAGACGGCGCCCGCGCCGCCATGGCTGATATGGGCGGGGCGAAGCGCCACAATTTGATCTGCATTAGGCGAGTAGGCGAGCCAGTCGGGAAGGGCCGCGCGGATCGCGCCGCGCGGGCGCGGTAATCCCTGCATCTGCGGCAGACGGTCGGCGCCGGGGCGAAGGCGTCCCGCGACGACGAGCAGCACGCGCGCGCCGCGGAGGAGCGCGCGGCCGATCGCGTCATCGAGCAGCGCTTGCGCCGACGCGAGCGTATGGCCGTGCAGGTCAATGCTCATGTCCGGCCGCACCAGCCCCTTGCGCAGGCGGCGGTCCCAATGGCCGTCGAGCGTCGCCGTCTGGTGCGTACGGCGCGGAGGGGGTAATTTGGTGGGTGTTCGCGGCGGAGCTGCCGACGCGGCAAGGCTGCGCGGACCGGGCTGCGGCGGCTTGACCGTCGGCGCCGCCGTGGGCGCGAGCGGCGCCGACCCTCTGGGGAGCGGGGTTACGGTCGCCGCAACCTTTTTCCAGAGCGCGCTTTCGTCGGGATCGAGGCGCCGCGGCATACAGGTTCAACCGGCGGACGGAGGAAGCAACCGCGCAACGCTGGCACGCGGAAGCAATAGCAGGGCGGATCCGCGCGCCGCCATGCCGCCGGCGATCGCGCGCGCGTCGTCGCCCGCCCCCCAGAAGCTGTCGAAGCGGTTGGCGCCCTTGATCGCGCCGCCGGTGTCCTGGGCCACCCACAGGCCATTGGGCTCGGCGCGGTCGAGAGAAAGGAAGACGGGGGCGCCAAGCGGCACATATTTGGGATCGGCGGCAACGCTCGCGCGGCCGGTAACGGGGACGCCCAGCGCGCCGAGCGGGCCGGGGCCCGTGAGTTCGCGGAAAAAAACCCAGCTGGGATTTTCGTTCATCACCGCCGCGCCGCGCACGGGGTCGGCGCGCAGATAGTCGAGGATGCCCTGCATCGATGCCTGTCCGCGTTGGAGTTCGCCGCGATCGAGCAGCAATTTGCCGATGCCGACATAGCCGCGGCCATTCTGCGCGTCGTAACCGATGCGCATCACGCCGCCGTCGGGCAGGCGTAGGCGTCCCGACCCCTGCACCTGGAGGAAGAAAAATTCGGCGGCGTCGGCGGCCCAGGCGATTTCGAGACCGCGCCCCTCCAGCGCGCCGCTTTCGATTGCCAAGCGGTCATAATAGCGAACAAAATTGCCGTTCTCGACGCGCCCGCGGATCTTGCGGCCCTTGAGGTCGTCGGCGAACTGGCCGAGGTCGACGTCAACCAGGTCGTCGGGGCGGCGGTAAATGGGAACGTCATAGCCCGGCTGTTTTGTCCGCGATGCGGCGATTTCGGGTTCGTAATAGCCGGTGACAAAAGCCGAGCCCGTCCCGATCTGTACCGTCGCGAAATGGCGGGCGAAGAAGGTCAGCGCGTCGCTGTCCGCCCAGCTTTTTGCGGCATTGCAACTTTCGTTCCAGTCGGCGCCTTGCGTCAGGCCGCTTGTATCGGCGCGCCGCTGCACCGAGGGGCAGCTGATGCGGAAGGCCGCGAGCGCGCGCGCCGCCTGCTCGGCGGGGATGGCGAGCGTTGCAAAGTCGGGACCGGCGACCACGCCGCTGGCGGCGGCCGTCGTCGCGTCAGCGGAGGCAGCGGCTGGTATCGGCGCGCGCGGTGTCGCGGGAATCGGCTGCGCGGCGGCACCGGGCCGCTCCGACGGGCGCGGCACATAGGGGCGGGGAACGCCCATCGGGCGAGCGGGCGTGGTCGCCGTGGCGGGGCGGCTGTCTGCGACAGGAACAACCGATGCGCAGCCTGAAATCAGCGGCAGGACAGCCAGCAGCGCGAATCCGAAAAGACACGCGCGCGGCGCCCCGGCCGTCCGACGCATGGGATCAGGCCGATTCGGCTTCGTCGAGCACCCAATTGGGGTCATTGCTGCCGATCTGACGGCGGAAGGTCCAAAGATCGTCGGTCTGCGCCGCGTCGCTCATCGAACCGGCGATCAACTTGCCATCGGCATCGCGCGTCACCGCGCTGATATCGGCGTGGTAACGCACGCTGATGCGCGCTTCGCCGCGATTGAGTTCGACCGCGGTAATCTTGGCCGAATCGATCCCGATCAAACGGTTGTCGAGCGTTTCGCCGCGCGCCTCGCGTGCTGCGATCGCCTCCGCAAAGGCTTCGTAGCTGTCGTCGTCGCACAGGTCGCGGAGCGTGTCCCGATCGCCTTTCCAATAGGCTTCGAGGATCATTCGATACGCCGCCTCGGCCCCCTCCATGAAGCGGCCCGCGTCGAAATTGCGGTCGGTCGCGAGCAGCTGGCGCAGACCCGCCTCGGCAGCGGGTTCATAGACGAGGCCCGTCGTATCCGATGCCGGCGCGGCGAGCGCAGGCGTGTCGCCATCGTCGACGCGGATCGGCGTCGGTGCGGCGCGGTCGTCGCGGCGTGGCAGGACGGGTTCCTGTTCGTGACCCGTGCGCTTGCCGAGCACCGAATAGAGCCGCATCCCAAGGAAGGCGGCGATCATGGCGAGCAGGACGATCGAAAAAGCAGTCACGGTCAAGGGTCCAATGCGAGCAAAGGCAACATATCCCGGAATATATAGGCGATACGCGGCCAGGTTTCAAATCGCCATGGTCGCTGGCGCGCGGCGCGTCAACGATTCGGCGGCGCGGACACATCGACATGGCGCCCCATTGTGCTGGCGGCCTGCCGCTGCTAAGCGCCGCGGCAACCGTCCGCCGCGGTTCCGACACGACCCGCGGCCCCGACATATCGTTCATTTTTTAAGCGAAAGCATCCTATCATGGCCGACGAGACGAGCGCCGATATCAACAACCCCGCCCTGCAACCCAATGGCGAAGACACAAGCCCGGCGATCGGCCTGATTTCGCAATATGTGAAGGACATGTCGTTCGAAAATCCGAACGCCCCCGCCGTCTATCAGTGGCAGGAAGCCCCGAACGTCGATGTCCAGTTCAACATTGCCGCCGATAGTGTCGGCGAGAATCTGTACGAAGTGACGCTGAAGATCGACATCACGTCGAAAAGCGACAGCGGTACCAGCTTTGTGATCGAGCTGAAATATGCGGGACTGTTCGGCGTGCGCAACGTCCCCGACGACCAGCTTCAGCCCTTTTTCCTCGCCGAAGCGCCGCGCATCCTGTTTCCCTTCGCGCGCCGCGTCGTTGCCGATGCCGTCCAGGATGGCGGTTTTCCGCCGCTGCTGCTCGAACCGATCGATTTTCACGGCCTGTTCATGCAGCAGGCCCAGGCGGCGCAGGCCGAAGCGGCCGGGCAGGCCGCGCCCGTCGGCCAGGCCTGAGAGCCATAACGGGGGCGAGCTGAGGGCTTGAGCAGCCTCGTCAAAAGCGTCGGGACGATCGGCGGGCTGACGATGGTGAGCCGCATCTTCGGCTTCGCGCGCGATATGCTGCTCAGCCGTATCCTCGGCGCGGGCGGCGTCGCCGATGCGTGGCAGCTCGCCTTTCAGCTTCCCAACATCTTTCGCCGCCTGTTCGCCGAGGGCGCCTTCGCCGCCGCCTTTGTGCCGCTGTTCAACCAGCGGATGGCCAAGGACGGCGGGACAAGCGAAGCGCGCGCCTTTGCCGACGCGGTCCTGTCGGTGCTGATCCCAATCCTTATCGTCTTTTCGGGCCTGATGCTGGTCGTGATGCCGTGGGTGATGGGGCTGTTCGCAAGCGATGCGCTGCAAGCCGACCGCGCGCGTTTCGATCTGGCAGTGACGATGGCGCGCATCGCCTTTCCCTATCTGGCGTTCATGAGCGTCGCGACGCTGTTTGCGGCGATCCTCAACAGCCTGTCGCGTTTCGCGGCGGCGGCGGCGGCGCCGATCCTCCTCAACCTCTGTCTGATCGGCGCGCTGCTGCTCGGCCTGTTCACCGGCGACGGCGGCGAGGCAGCGAAGGCCGCGACGGGGCTCTATCTTGCCATCGCGGTGTCGCTTTCGGGGCTGTTCCAGCTGGGCTGGCTGTTTTTCTGGGTGCGGCGTTCGGGGTTCCGGCCGACGCTGCGCCGCCCGCGCCTTTCGGCCGATGTGCGCGAGATGGGGGTGCTGATCCTGCCCGCAGTGTTCGGGGCCGGCGTCTATCAGATCAGTCGCTTCATCGACCTGTTCTTTATCGCGACCCTGCCCGACAAGAGCATCACCTATCTGGCGATGGCCGACCGGCTGAACCAGCTGCCGCTCGGCATCATCGGCATTGCGCTCGGCACCGCGATCCTGCCCGCGCTGTCGCGCTTCGTCGCGCAGGAAGACCGCGATGGCGCCGCCCGGCTCCAGAGCAATGCGATCGAGCTTGCGATGCTGCTGACCGTCCCCGCGGCGGTCGCGCTGTTCGTCGCCGGTCCGGCGATCACGAGCGCCTTTTATGTCGGGGGACAGTATAGCGTCGCCGATGGGCTGGCGACCGGGGCGGTCGTCGCCGGCCTCGTCGTCGGGCTGCCCGCCTATGTGCTCGTCAAGGTGCTCGTTCCCAATTTCTTTGCGCGCAAGGATACGCGCACCCCGGTGTGGACGGCCGCGGGGTCGTTGCTGATCAACGTCGCGCTCAACCTGCTGCTGATCCCGCGCTTCGGCATCGTCGGGCTCGCGGTTGCGGGGTCGATCGCGGCGTGGTGCAACGTCGCGCTGCTCTATACGATCCTGCACAACAAGGGGCTGTTCCGCCTGACCGGCCGCGTCGCGGGACGGATCGTGCGGATCCTTCTGGCCGCCGCGGCCATGGCGATGGTCCTCCATTTCACGCTGCCGCTCGCGGGCGGAGCCTTTACTGCGGGGGTGTTCGAGCGCATCGCCGCGCTTGCCGCGCTCGTCGCTGCGGGCGCAGTGACATTCTTTGGTTGCGCCTTCCTCCTCGGCGTGGTCAATCGCGACACGCTCGGCCAGTTGCGCCGGCGCACACTCTGAACAGGACGACGAACATGCGGACGCTTTCGGGCATTCAGCCCACCGGAAATTTGCACCTTGGCAATTATCTGGGCGCGATCCGCAACTGGGTGCGGATGCAGGACGAAATGGCGGGTGAGAAGCTCTATTTCCTTGCCGACCTCCATGCGATCTCGATGCCGCATGTTCCCGCCGAACTGACCGCCAATACGCGCGCGATGACCGCGGCGCTGGTCGCGTGCGGGATCGACACCGATCGTTCGATTCTGTTCAACCAGGCCCGCGTTCCCGCGCACGCCGAGCTGCAATGGCTGTTGAACGGCACCGCGCGGCTCGGCTGGCTCAACCGCATGACGCAATTCAAGGACAAGTCGGGCAAGAACCGCGAAAGCGCGTCGGCTGCGCTCTACACATATCCGGTGCTGCAGGCCGCTGACGTGCTTTTGTACCAGACCACGCACGTTCCCGTGGGCGAGGATCAGAAGCAGCATCTGGAGCTTGCGCGCGACGTGGCGCAGAAATTCAACAATGATTATGCGAGCGAGGAGGCGCCGGTCTTCACCTTGCCCGAGCCGATCATTCCGGCCGGACTGGCGCGGATCATGAGTCTGCGCGACGGCAGCGCCAAAATGTCGAAATCCGACCCGTCGGACATGAGCCGCATCAACCTGACCGACGATGCCGACACAATGATGCAGAAGGTGCGCAAGGCAAAGACCGATCCCGAGGTGCTGCCGTCCGACGTGGAGGGGCTGGAGAACCGCCCCGAGGCGCGCAACCTTGTGGGCATCTATGCCGCTCTCGCCGACACGAGCGTCGAGGCGGTGCTCCGCGACCATGCGGGGCAGGGTTTCGGGGCGTTCAAACCCGCGCTCGGCGAATTGCTGATCGAAAAGCTGGGGCCGATCAACGCGCGTTACATCGCGCTGAAGGACGATGAAGCCGCGCTCGATGCGATTCTCGACAAGGGCGCCGAAAAGGCGCGGGCGCTTGCGAAGCCAACGCTCGATGCGGCCTATGCCGCGCTGGGGCTCTGCCGCTGACCGGCCGGGCGGGCTTGCGGATCGGAGCCTGCGCGCCATATCGTCGGGGAACAAAGATGCGACGAACCGGGTTCAACCAAGGTTAAGTCGCATCGGCATAGTCTATGCTATGAGTGCGCGAGTTGATCGCGCATCCGAATTACGGAGCCAAGACGATGAGCAAGATCAATATCCGGCGTTTAAGCTTGGCCGCGATGACGGGCGCGGCGCTGGCGCTTGCCGGCTGTGCAACCCCGTTCAAGGCCGACGTCGCGCGCTTCCAGTCGCAGCTTCCCGCGCCGCAGGGCCAGACCTTTGCGGTCGAGGCGAGCAACCCCGCGCTTGAGGGCGGAATCGAATTTGGCCAATATGCCAATCTCGTCGCCGGCGAGCTGACCCGTTTCGGTTATCGCCCGGTTTCGCCGGGCGAGAGCCCAGATTTGCTGGTGCGGATGGACTATGGCGTCGACAAGGGCCGCGAAAAGGTTGTGTCGAGCCCCGGGTTCGGCGATCCCTGGTATCGCGGCTGGGGACCGGGCTATTATCGTCCCGTCATCGTGCGCGGGCCGGGCGGTCGCCGCTATGTCTATGGATACCGCGACCCCTTTCTGTGGGGCGGTTTCGGACCTGGCTGGGGCTATAATGATGTCAGCAGCTATACCGTCTATACGAGCGGGCTGACCCTGCAGATCAATCGCGCGTCCGATGGTTCGCGGCTGTTCGAGGGCCGCGCCGAGGCGCAGTCGCGCGACAGCAACCTTCAGACGCTCGTGCCGAATCTGGTCGAGGCGATGTTCACGGGCTTTCCAGGAAATTCGGGCGAGCGGGTGCGGATCACGGTCGCTCCGCCCGAAAAGGGCTGATCGCACCCGCTGACGGAACAGGGGCCTGCCTTTCCAGGGGAAGGCGGGCCCATTTTTAATTGGCTGGAAAGCTGGATCATCCATCGTTAAGCGCCAACGGCTATCGTCGCGAACAGCGGAAGATGCCAGTTGAAGCCGACCTACCCCTTACCCGTTCATCATAGCTGGCCGCTTTATGAGCGCGACCGCTTTTTCGAGCTTGGGCAATTGCACGGGATCGGGGCGATCGATCCGATTCCGGACGCTGCCGATGTGGCGGCGCACCTTGCCGATGTGCGCGTTCGCGTCGGCGAATGGGAATGCGATCTCACCGATAACAACCGGCTGCGCTGGTCGGACGAGGTCCACGACATTTTCGGCATTCCGCGCGGGGCAGAGGTGCGCCGCGATGAAGCGGTCGCGCTGTATGTCGAAAGGTCGCGTGCGGCGATGGAAGCCCTGCGCCGCCATGCGATCCGTCACCGGCGCGGCTTTACCATCGACGTCGAAATCTGCCCCGCGCAGGCACCGCGCCGCTGGATGCGGCTGATCGCCGCGCCCGTTTGCGAGGACGATCGGGTGGTGCGGTTGCAGGGGCTGAAATTCCTCGTCCCCGGCGCGGCCGATCGCGAAATTTGAACGGCATCCACGGTCGAACCTGAGAAACCACCGTTCTGGCAGTATTGGCGAGGCGTTTCGTTGACGCGCGCGCACCTTTTACGCAGTCGAATTTGCGACAGACGTTGCGGGCGCCGAAGGCCCGGCTGCGCCTGATCTTCCGCTTGGTTCCGAAGGCTTTTGCCCCCTATATGAATTTTCTCAATCGCTTTGCGTCGGCCGCGCACAATATGGCCATCGATCTGGGGACCGTGAATACCGTGGTCTATGCGCGGGACCGCGGCATCGTGCTGAACGAGCCGTCGGTCGTTGCGCTGGAAACGCGAGACGGGGTGCGCCGGGTCAAGGTCGTCGGCGACGAAGCGAAGCTGATGATGGGCAAGACCCCCAGCAACATCGAGGCGATTCGCCCGTTGCGCGACGGCGTCATCGCCGACATCGACGTCGCCGAACAGATGCTGAAGCATTTTATGGACAAGGCACAGGGCGGCGCGAGTCGTTTCGCGCAGCGCAGCCATGTCGTCATCTGCGTTCCATCGGGGTCCACGATGGTCGAACGGCGCGCGATCCGCGACGCGGCGAGCAACGCCGGCGCCGCGTCGGTGCAACTGATCGAGGAATCGCTGGCCGCGGCCATCGGCGCGGGTTTGCAGGTCGCCGAACCGCGTGGCGCGATGGTTGTCGACATCGGCGGCGGCACGACCGAAGTGGCGGTGCTGTCGCTGAGCGGCATCGCGTACAGCAATTCGGTGCGCGTCGGCGGCGACAAGATGGACGAGATGATTTCGTCCTTCATCCGTCGCAAGCATAATCTGATGGTGGGTGAAATGACGGCCGAGCGCGTCAAGCTGACGATCGGTTGTGCGACGGCGCCGGAGGGCGACGGCATGGTGATGGGCGTGAAGGGCCGCGACCTGGTGACGGGCCGCCCTTCGGAAGTGCAAGTCACCGAAGCCGAAATCGCCGAGGCGCTCGCGGAGCCCGTCGGACAGATTGTGGGCGCGGTGCGCGCCGCACTGGAGCAGACACCACCCGAACTGTCGGCCGACATCATCGACGAAGGGATCACCCTGACGGGCGGCGGAGCATTGCTGCGCCGGATGGACGATGCGATCGCGCGCGCGACGGGACTGCCGGTGGCGGTCGCCGACGACGCGCTGATCTGCGTCGCGATGGGGGCCGGGCGCGCGTTCGAGGACCGCACCTATCATGGGGTGCTGATCGCCGCGTGACGCGCGATGCGGTCGCAGCCCTAGTCGGCGTCGGCCGCCGCGGGGCGCGTCCAGCCTTTCCTATATTTGTCGAACCAGGCGAGGATCGCGGCGGCCTTTGCGGCCGATTGCGACGGGCGCGCGGCGATGCTGCCGTGGCTGGCGCCGGGCACCTTGACGAGCATGGTGGGCACGCCGCGGAGGCGGAGCGCGGTGTAATATTGTTCGGATTCGCTGACCGGGGTGCGGTAATCCTCGCCCCCCACAACCACGAGCGTCGGGGTTTCGACATTGCCGACGAGCGACAGGGGTGAGAGCGACCAGTAGAGTTCGGGTTTTTCCCAGGGCTGCGCGCCCAGCCAATAGGGGCCGAAAAAGGCGGGGCCGTCGGCAGTGAGCGCCTGCGTCTGCCAGTTGATCACGGGTTTCTGCGTCGCCGCGGCCTTGAAGCGGTTCGTCTTGCCGACGATCCAGCTGGTGAGGACGCCGCCGCCCGACCCGCCGGTGACGAACAGCGCGTCGGGGTCGGCGATGCCGAGCGCGATCGCATGGTCGACGATCGAGATGAGGTCGAAATAATCATTGCCCGGATAGGCCTTGTCGATCTGTTGCGCGAACGCCTCGCCATAGCTGGTCGAGCCGCGTGGGTTCGCCGAAAGCACCGCATAGCCCGCGGCGGCATAGAGCTGGTTATCGGTCGAAAAATGCGGGCCATAGGCGGTGAAGGGCCCGCCATGGATTTCGAGGATCAGCGGCACCCGCTGCCCCTCGACATAGCCCGGCGGCAAGGTCAGCCAGCCTTCGATCGGCAGGCCGTCGTGGCTGGATGCTGCCGTGATCTTGCGCACCTGACCCAGCGATTTGACTTCGCGTAAAGAGCGGTTGAGGTCGGTCAGGATACGCGGATCGCCGCCGCGTACCAAATGCACCTCGGCCGGGCGGGTCGCGGTGCCGCCGGTGAAGGCGATCGCGCCATTGTCGGCGACGGTGAAGCTGCCGCCGCTGTAGGGGCGGTCGAGGCTGCCGCCCGACAATCCCGTGGCAACCGTGCGCACCGATCCGTCGAGGGTGATGCGCGCGACCTTGGTTTCGCCATGATCGTCATACTGGACATAGAGGCTGCGGCTGTCGGCCGCCCATTGCACGGCATCGACGCTGTAATCCCAGTTGGCGGCAATAGGACGGCGGCCCGATCCGTCGCGATTCATGACGTAAACTTCGGTCTGTTCATACGCGCGCTTTGCGTCGTCGAAGCCCAAAAAGGCGATGAGCCGGCCGTCGGGCGACACGAGCGGATTGGCGTCGGGGCCGTTGCGGCTGGTGAGCGCGGTAATTGTACCGCTCGCGACGTCGAGCGCGTGCACCTCGCTTTCGAGGGGGTCGGTTTCCCAGTCCGCCTGCCGGTTGGCGCTGAAATAGAGCGTGCGCCCGTCGCGCGACCAGCTCAATGGGCCGCCGTCGTGATACGGGCCGAAGCTGAGCTGGCGCGGCGCGCCGCCGGTCGCGGGGATGAGGAAGATTTTTTCGAACCCCGGCTCGACATACCCCTGTCCGTCGGCGCGGTAGGTGAGGAGCGTGCGGATGTCGAGCGGTTCGGCCCATTTCGCCCCCTCGGGCTTGTTCGCGGGCGCGCTGCCGAGCTTTGCGCCCTCGTCCTTCACCAGCATCGTATAGGCGATCGAGCGGCCGTCGGGCGCCCAGGCGAGGCTCGACGGGCTGGTCGGCAGGCCGGTAAGCCGCACCGCTTCGCCGCCATCGACCCAGCGCACCCAGAGCTGCGCGCTGCCCCCCGCGGCCGATACATAGGCAAGGCGCGAACCGTCGGGCGACCAGCGCGGCGAAAAGGCCGAACCATCCTGTCCGGCGAGCGGAGTTTCGCGCCCCGTCGCGGCGTCGATCAGCCAGATCGAGCTGACCGCGCGGTCGGTCATGATGTCGTTCGCGCGGCGGACATAGGCGATACGGCGCCCATCGGGGCTGATCTGCGGATCGGCGGCGAGCGTGAGATCGAAGAGGTCGGCGCCGGTAAAGCGGCGCTCGGGGCCGGTGCGTGCGCTGCCCATCGCGGCGGCGGGCATGGGGGCGGGGGCCACAGGAGTGTCGGATGCGGGCTGCTGCTGCGCCGGAGTTTCTTCCTGCTGCGCCCAGAGCGGCTGCGCCGCGAAGGCAAGAATGGTGGTCCCGAACAAAGCCAGTTTGCGCATGAAGTGCTTCCCCATTTTTTCCGAAGTGCAGGGTCTGGACATTCGGGGGCGGGCGGTCAACTACCCGATGGTTCAAGGATTTGGAGTTTTGCGGGTCGAGCGGAAACAAGCCCCTCTCCTTCAGGGGAGGGGCTTACTGGGGAGCGGATGGGATTATGGACATGGATTTTTCGCGGCTTCAGGCGTCGAGCAAGATTGGCGAGGACTGGGTCTATCCGCAGCCCGCCTGCCTGAACTTCGGGTGGCTGGAGGTCGACCGCGACCCCGCGCATCGCATTTACTGGGAGGAATATGGCAATCCCGCGGGCGAGCCGGTGATGTTCCTGCACGGCGGCCCCGGCGGTGCGTGCGCGCCGGTGATGGCGCGATTCTTCGACCCCAGGCGATACCGCGTGATCCTGTTCGACCAGCGCGGGTGCGGCAAGAGCGAGCCCAATGTCGCCTCGGCGGGCCCGGCGGTCGCGCTGGCGAAAAACACCACCGCCGACCTGATCGGCGACGTCGAGAAATTGCGCGATCATCTGGAGATTGCGGGGCCGATGCACGTCTTTGGCGGCAGCTGGGGCAGCACGCTCGCCATGGCCTATGCGATCCAGCACCCCGCGCATTGCGCCAGCCTGATCCTGCGCGGTATCTTTCTGGGCGCGGCGGAGGATCTGCTGTATTTGTATCAGGGCAATGCCGCGACGTGGGAGGAGGATCCCTTCGGGCTGACCGCGCCCGGCGCCTATATCAAATATCCCGACGAGTGGGCGGCGCTGCTCTCGGTACTGAACGCCGACGAGCGGCGCGATGTGATGGCGTCGTACAAGGCGATTTTCGACATGGTGCCGAGTAATGCGGCGGAGAAGGAGCGGCAGCTGAACGCCGCGCTCACCTGGTCCCTTTGGGAAGGGGTGATTTCGAACATGATCCCCGAGACGGCCGACACGGGCAAGTTCGGCGAGGCCGATTTCGCGCTCTGCTTCGCGCAGATCGAGGCGCATTATTTCGCGAACGACCTGTTCCTGCCCGCGGGGCATTTTTTCGACCATATCGATGTGCTGGCGTCGATCCCCATCCATATCGTCCACGGCCGGTTCGACGAAGTGTGCCCGCTGACGCAGGCGTCGCGGCTGGTCGCCGCGCTGCGCGCCGCGGGCGCGGAGCCGGTGTCCTATGTCGTCACCAACGCGGGGCATAGCGCGATGGAACGCGAGAATGCGCTGGCGCTGACCGCAGTGATGGATGGGTTGGAGAGAATGAAATAACCATATAGGTTATTTTCCATTGACATCGTCACGCTGATATGGCACAAGTGTCACATCATGAAGAATTGCGAGTCGGGCCGGCGCCTTTTGGAGGTGTGCGGCCCGATCCGCTTTTTGGGGAGGCGGCGATGGGACGGATCGGGAAGGCCGGGGACGGCGACACGTCGAAAGCGCCCGCCAGGGCGCGTCCCGACCGTGCGCAGATGGACGTTTTTCTGGAGGCACTCGCCGAATCGTCGAACGTCGCTGCGTCGGCGCGCAAGGCGGGCATCGGCAGCGATGCCATGTATCGCGAGCGGCGACGCAATTCGGGCTTTGCGGCGCGCTGGCACGAGGCACTGTGCGAGGGGTTCGCCCGGCTCGAAGCCGAACTGCTGGCCGAGGCGCTGATTCCGCCGACCGGCAATGTGAAGGATGCGACGCTGAAATCGCGGGCGCAGAAATATCGGCTCGGCCTTTCGTTGCTCGCGGCGCATCGCGCGGCGGTGCGCGGGGCGAAGCTGCCCGGCGGCGTGGCGGCGGCGCAGGGGAGCGCCAAGGCGCGGCTGACCGCCAAGCTTTATGCCATGCAGGACCGGGCCGCGGCCGAGGCGGGGGACTTCGCCGATCGGGACGCGGGCGGATGAAGCACGCGGCCGACTGCACCGACCGGAAACGGGCGGAGCTCGATCGCTGGTTGAAGGCGCTGTCGGACAAGAAATGCGCGCGGTTGCTGACCGATTGGTCGTGGTGGCGGCGCGCGGACCAATGCCCGCCGGATGGCGACTGGCACGTGTGGCTGCTGCTGGCGGGGCGCGGGTTCGGCAAGACGCGCACCGGCGCCGAGTGGGTGCGCGCCTATGCAGAGGGGACGCCCGGCGCGAAGATCGCGCTGGTCGCGGCGTCGCTGCTCGAGGCGCGGCAGGTGATGGTCGAGGGCGAAAGCGGGCTATTGGCGATCGCGCCCGACGATCTGCGCCCCGATTATGAAAGCAGCCTGCGCCGGTTGACCTGGCCGAACGGCGCGGTGGCGACGCTCTATTCGGCCGCCGAACCCGACAGTCTGCGTGGCCCGCAGCATGAGGCGGCGTGGTGCGACGAGATCGCCAAATGGCCGCAGGGGGCGGCGGCGTGGGATAATCTGATGCTGACCATGCGGGTCGGCGCGCGGCCGCAGGTGGTGGCGACGACGACGCCGCGCGGCGTGCCGCTGGTACGGCGGCTGATACGGGAAAAGGGGGTCGCGACGACGCGCGGGCGCACGGAAACCAACCGGCTTAACCTGTCGCCGCAGTGGCTGGCGACGATGGACGCGCTTTACGGCGGCACGCGGCTGGGGCGGCAGGAGCTGGACGGCGAATTGCTGGACGATGTCGAGGGGGCGCTGTGGCCGCGCGCGCGGATCGAGGGGTGCCGGGTCGAACCGGGCAGCATCGGCAAGCCGGTGCGCGTCGTGATCGGGGTCGATCCGCCGGCGACGAGCGGCGGCGATGCGTGCGGGATCGTGGTGGCGATGCAATTGCGCGACGGGCGGCTGGCAGTGGTCGAGGATGCGAGCGTCGAACGGCCGGCGCCTGCCATGTGGGCGCAGGCGGTGGCAAGCGCGGCGGCGCGCTGGGGCGCCGAGCGCATCGTGGCCGAAAGCAATATGGGCGGCGAGATGGTCGCGGCGGTGCTGCACCAGGCCGACATGACACTGCCGGTCGTGCCGGTGCACGCGAGCGCCGGCAAGGCGCGGCGCGCCGAACCGGTAGCGCTCGCCTATGAGCGTGGGCAAGTGGTCCATGCGGGGGCGTTCGCGCAGCTGGAGGACCAGCTTTGCGGGTTGCAGACGGGCGGCGGCTATGCCGGACCGGGGCGTTCGCCGGATCGGGCGGATGCGTGCGTGTGGGCGCTGGCGGCGCTGCTGGAGGGAATGCAAAGGGGACGGGTTGTGGGGGTGCGAGTGGTTTGATCAAAATATGCGGATTCCCGCATAATGTGTGATGTGCTACATCTTCGATTAGGACGGGAGAAAAGATTATGCGGGGCCATTGGTCAGACTGCGCGGTTCACAATGAACCGGAATCACCCAACGGCCCCTGCAATTGTGAAGGGTTAGAGCTGAGCGAAGATGGTGCTCATGCCTTTGTCCCCGGGAGAGTAGCCTTGGCGTGGAGCAAGGCTCTCCTGTTCCGTGAGATGCATGGAGAAAGCCTTGTCCATGGTCATCATTTTCCAACCGACGGGCTCGTTGCTGACACTCCCGCCGCTCACTTGATAAACCCGCATACACGGATTTCCGGCGGTCGATATGCCGACGGCGTGAACCTCGACCACCCGCGAGAATCCGTCATACCGAAGTTCAAGGCAGACACCTGATTTCAACGCTGCAATTGCTAGATTGCCAATCATGGCCATCCTTTCCCATTTTGGGGTTAGTGCAATCGCCTTGACGTTCGAATGTTTTGGGCTAAGCCCCCAACTGTCTACTCGGCCCACCGGCGACTGCTTCGCTTGGTGGCTTGAGGGGGGTCAGGTTGCACCCTGACCCCCACTCATTGGTCGTCGGACATATGGTGTCGCATTTTTTGCGCAGTAGGCATTGACCGAAATCTTTACTCTTTCTTTACCAGGTGTTGCCCCTCGGCAACAGTATTGACCGGCGCCCGGCTAGTAATCGCGTAATTTAATTACAATTGCTTGATGCCGGCCTTGGCGTGACAGAGGGAGATCATCATGAACTGGTTCGGCCGGAAGGCCGCGCAGCATCCTGCGCGGCCCCAATTGTCGCGCGTATATGGGAGCTGGTCGGCGCCCGCGCCCTTGAGCTGGGAGGCGCAGGTGCGCGAGGGCTATCTGTCCAATGCGATCGCGCAGCGCGCGGTGCGGCTCGTGGCGGAGGCGGCGGGGTCGGCGCCGATCATGGCGAGCGATCCGGCGCTGGTGGCGCTGGTCGGTGCGACGTCGGGCGGGCAGGGGCTGGTGGAGACGCTCGCGGCGCAGCTGCTGCTGCATGGCAATGGTTATGTGCAGATTTTGACCGATGGCGCGGCGGCGCCGGCCGAGCTGTTCGCGCTGCGCCCCGATCGGGTGACGGTGGAGGCGGACAGCCGGGGGTGGCCAGTCGCCTATCGGTACAAGGCGGGCGGGTCGGCCATGGTGTTGCCCGCCGAGGATGGCACCGGGCGCGTAGCGGTGGTGCATATAAAGGCGCTGCATCCATTGGACGATCATTATGGCGCAGGATGCCTGGGTGCCGCGGCGGGAGCGATCGCGGCGCATAATGCCGCGGCGCGGTGGAACGCGGCGCTGCTGGAAAATGCGGCGCGGCCGTCGGGGGCGCTGGTGCACGATCCGGGCGACAAGGGGATGCCTTTGTCCGTCGAGCAGGTCGAACGGCTGCGCGAGGAACTCGCCGAGAGCTTTTCGGGGAGCGCGAATGCGGGGCGGCCGTTGCTGCTGGAGGGTGGATTGAAGTGGCAGGCATTGAGCCTGAGCCCGGCGGAGATGGATTTCCTGGCGCTGAAGGATTCGAGCGCGCGCGAGATTGCGATGGCGTTCGGCGTGCCGCCGATGCTGCTCGGGCTGCCCGGCGATGCGACCTATGCCAATTATCGCGAGGCCAATCGCGCGCTGTGGCGGCTGACGGTGTTGCCGCTGGTCGGCAAGATTTTGAGCGCGGTGGCGCAGGGGCTGCGCGGGTGGTTCGCGGGCGCCGAGCTGCGGGTGGATTTGGACAAGGTGCCGGCGCTGGCCGAGGACCGGATGGCGTTGTGGCACGAGGTGTCGGCGGCCGATTGGCTGACCGCGGACGAGAAGAAGGCGTTGCTCGGAGTCGCGTAACCGGCCTCGTCACCCCGGACTCGATCCGGGGTCCATGACTTCGGCGCTGCTGTGGATCCCGGATCAAGTCCGGGATGACGAACATTGGAGATCAACATGGACGAGGAAGAGGCGCTGGCGCGGCTGATCGCGCTGGCGGGAACGAGCGCGTCTGCCGCGGGCGACGCCGCGGTGCTGCGCGCCGTGGTCGAGGAAGCGAGCGAGCTGGGTGCGCGGCGGGCGCTGGCGCGGCTGGGGCTCGCCGACGAGGCGGCGCGTGCCGATGTCGCCGACCTCCGGCAACTGCTTAGCGCGTGGCGCGACGCCAAGACGAGCGCGTGGAAAGCGGCGATCGACTGGGCGGTGCGCGGGGTGCTGGCGCTGCTGGTGGTCGGGCTGGCGGTGAAGCTGGGGCTGCCGGGGTTGCTGAAGTGAAGGCGGTTGGCGGACAGGCCCTCCCCCGACCCCTCCCGCAAGCGGGAGAGGAGATTCGGTTCGCGGGCTATGCCGCGGTGTTCGACCGGGTCGATCGCGGCGGCGACGTTGTGCGCGCGGGCGCGTTTTCCGCGAGTTTGCGCGAACAGCGCACGGTGCCCTTGCTTTGGCAGCATCGGCCGGGGGCGGTGGTCGGCGTGATCGAGGCGCTGGCGGAGGATCGGCACGGGCTGCGCGTCGTCGCGCGGGTGACGCATCCGACGGCGGCGGCGCTGGTCGCGCGCGGGGCGCTGACGGGATTGAGCTTTGGCTATCGGGTGCGCGCGGCGCGCGGGGGGCATCCGCGCGAGTTGCTGGCGCTCGATCTGGCGGAGGTGAGTCTGGTGGCGGTGCCGATGCAGCCGCTGGCGCGCGTGATTGCGGTAGAAAAACAGCTCGTCGCCCCCGCGAAGGCGGGGGCCGCATGACGGGCAGCGCAAGAACGCCAGCGGCCCCCGCCTTCGCGGGGGCGACGGGATTAATCGAAGGAGTGACAGGCATGGACGTGGATATGGAAGTGAAGGCCGATGCGCTGGACGGCGCGTTCGACGCGGTATTGGCGGCCGAGGCGGTCGACGAATTGAAAGCGTCGGTCGCGGCGCTCAAGCGCCAGGTCGACGCACAGGCGGTCGCGGCGGCGCGACTGCCGCTCGACGGGGCGAAGGCCGCCGATCCGGCGCGCGATGCCTTTGTCGAGCGTTATCTGCGGCGCGGGATCGATGCCGGGGTGGAGATGAAGAGCCTGTCGGGGGCATCGGGCGGTGAGGGCGGTTTTGCCGTGCCGCGCGAGATCGACGGGAGCATCGCCGCGACGCTGAAGGCGCTGTCGCCGATCCGCGGAATCGCGACGGTCGTGCAGACGGGAACGAGCGGATACCGCAAGCTGATCGCGACGGGGGCCATGGGCGCGGGCTGGGTCGGCGAAACCGCGGCGCGGCCCGAGACGGCGACGCGCAGCTTTGCGGAGATCGCGCCGCCGTCGGGCGAGCTGTACGCAAATCCGGCGGCGAGCCAGGCGATGCTCGACGACGCGATGTTCAATGTCGAGGACTGGCTGGCGGACGAGGTCGGCCGCGAGTTCGCCGTTGCCGAAGGCAGTGCCTTTGTGACCGGCAACGGGACCAACCGGCCCAAGGGTTTCCTCACCTATGCGACGACGAATGAGGGCGACGGCGCGCGGGCGTTCGGGACGCTGCAACATCTGGCAACGGGGACTGCCGGCGCGTTTCCGGCGTCGAACCCGCAGGACAAGCTGGTCGAGCTGGTCCATGCGCTGAAGGCGCCGTACCGGCAGGGCGCGTGCTGGGTGATGAACAGCGACACACTCGCGCGTATCCGCAAGTTCAAGACGAGCGACGGCGCCTTTATCTGGCAACCGGGGATGGTCGAAGGGCAGGCGGCCAGCCTGCTCGGCTACCCGGTGGTCGAGGCCGAGGATATGCCCGATGTGGGGGCGAACAGCCTGTCGATCGCCTTCGGCAATTTTCGCGCCGGTTATCTGATCGCCGACCGCGGCGAAACGCGCATCCTGCGCGATCCGTTCAGCAACAAGCCCTTTGTGCATTTCTATGCAACCAAAAGGGTCGGCGGTGCGATCATCGATTCGAACGCCATCAAGCTGATGAAATTCGCCGCCAGCTGACCCCAAGGCAGCGCAGGCGTGCGAGGGCGCCCGGCCCGTCCAACCCTTTCGGGACGGAGCCGGGCGCCAAATGCCGATCGCCAGTCCATTCAAAAAGAGATCCGGAAAGGATGGCTTTGCCATGCCGAGCTTGTTTTTCGCCGACCTGGTGCGCGAACTGGCGCAGGAGGGCGGAACCGGGCCGCTGACGCCGACCGGCGCAGTGCCCGGCCATCGCCGCTTTGCGGGCGTCGTGCCGCCGGGCGTATCGTTCCATTATGCCGTCGCGGGGATCGCCCGTCCCGATGAGTGGGAGGTCGGGACCGGCCGGATCGGCGGCGACGGGCGGCTGCTGCGCGATATGGTCGCGGCCTCTTCGGCCGGCGGCGCGACGGTCGATTTCGCGCCGGGGCTCAAGACGATCGCGCTGACGGTGGGGGCCGGCTGGTTCGCCGCGCAGGATATGCAGTCGGCGGCGTTCGGCGACGAAGTCGCGGGGCTGGGCAGCGAGCTGGCCGGATTGAGCAGCGCGCTCGACGCCAAGCAGCCGCTGTCGACAACGCACGGCAATGCCGCTGCGGGCGAAGCCGCCGATCTGGTGACGGTCCGCCGCGGCGCCGGTTGGATCAATATCCCTTTGTCGGCGGTGGCCTTTCGCGGCGCCGACGGCCGGTACGTGCTCGACGGCGCTCTGGACGCCCGGCGGGCGGTCGACGGCGACATAGTCGACATCGGCAAGGATGGCGGCGAGCGGCTGCGGGTCTTTGTGAACAACAGCACGATCGGCCTGTTCAACGTCGCGGGAGCGGGCGCGGGCCGCGACGGGCTGCGCATAACCGACGGAGCGGTCGCGGTGGACATCGCCGCCGCCGAGCGCGGACGATTCCATCCGGGCGGGTTGGAGCTTACCATGCCCAACAGCGGCAAGCTGTTCGCCGAACAGGCGGGGGCCGCTTCGGTGAAGCTGCGATCGTCGGCGACGATGCAATATGAGGCGGGGGCGGCGTCCAGCCACCAGTTTCTGGTGAATGGCACACAGGTTGCGCAACTGAGCAGTGCGGGCAGCCTGCAACCCGCCACCGATAACGGCCCGGCGCTTGGCGCCGCCGCGTTTCGCTGGTCGGTCGTTTATGCGGGCACGGGAACGATCAACACGTCCGACGCGCGCGACAAGACGTGGCGCGATGCACCGAGTGACGCCGAATTGCGCGCCGCACGCCGGATCGTCGCCGAACTGGGCTTTTTCCAGTGGAACGCGGCGATCGGCGAGAAGGGTGCGGACGGCGCGCGGCTGCACTTCGGTGTCCGCGCACAGTCCGTGTGGGCGCTGATGGCCGACGAAGGGCTGATCGAGCCGCTTGCCGAAGGCACGACGCCGAGCAGCCGATACGCATTTCTTTGCCATGACGCCTGGGACCAAACAGGAGGGAGCGGGGACGAAGCCGCCGCTGATCGCTTCGGTATCCGGACCGACCAGCTCGCATTGTTTCTGATCGCGGCGCAGGAGGCGCGCCTCGCGGCGCTGGAGGCGGCGGCGTGATCGGCGGATCGGCCCTGGCATCGCGCGCGATCGGCGATGCAGCGCGGCGCGATCTGGCGAGCGAATGGGCCGGCCCCGAACCCGCCGGGTCGCAGACGACGTTGCCGCTGGCCCGCGAGACGGCGCGGCGCGTGACGCTGCGCAAACCCTGAAGAGAGAGCGAGACCATGACGATGATGGTGAAGGATCCGGGCACGAGGATCGATTTCGAGTTCGACTGGGCGGCCGCCTATCCGGGCGGACAGGCGGTGATGACGAGCGACTGGACGGTCGAACCCGTCGAAGCGGGGGGCGTGGCGGTGGCGGGCGCTGCGCACGACCTGATGCAGGCGACGGTGACGCTGACCGGCGGGATCGCGGGCCATGTCTATCGCGTCACCAATCGTGTGGCGATGAGCGACGGACAGATCGACGAACGGTCGATGACGATGCGGGTGGAGGAGCGATGATGGCGGAGAGTCTGTTGCCGGGGGAGGCGCCGGTCAGCCTGAACGAAGCGCGCGGCTGGTTAAGGCTGGGCGCGACGGTCGACGATGCGGTGGTTGCGGGACTGGTGCGCGCCGCAACGAACATCTGCGAGGCCTTTATCGGCCAATGGCTGATCGTTCGCCCCGCCGAGGAAATATGGCCGATCGGCGGCGGGACGGCGCGGCTGAAAGTGCGGCCGGTGATCGGTGTCGATGGCGTCGCGCTGCTCGTCCCCGATGGCGGAGAAACGCCGCTGACCGAAGAGGATTACCGCGTCGTCCTTGACCGCGACGGAAGCGCGCGGGTGACGGTCGAGCCAACGGGCACTGCCGACCGGCTGCGCATTTCCTATCGCGCGGGGATTGCGGAGGGGGCGAATGGCGTGCCCGAAGCGATACGCCAGGGCATCGTCCGCATGACGCAGCATCTGCACGACGCGCGCGATAATGCGGGCGCCGCGCCGCCCGCGGCCATCGCCGCGCTGTGGCAGCCGTGGCGGCGGTTGACGTTGGGCGGCGGACAGTGACCAGCGCCGAAGGCGCGGTGCGCGCCCGCGCGCTCGATCTGCTGGGGGGCGACGATGCGCTCGCGGCGATGGTCCACGGCATTTTCGACGGAATGCCGCCGCGGGCGAGCGCGCCCTATGTGATGGTCGGCGGCGCCGAAGGGCGCGACTGGGGCACGAAGGACCGCGCGGGGCGCGAGGTGCGGCTGACGCTGGTGCTGGTCGGCGTCGGCGATGCGGAGGGAGACGGCGCAGCGCGCCGTATCGAGGGGGTGGTCGCGGCGATGCGCGGTGAGGTGGGTGGCTGGAACATCGTGAGCGCACGAACGATCCGTACCCGCTTTGACTTTGCGCGCGAGGGCGGGTGGCGGCACGAGTTCATCGTGCAGTGCCGGTGCCTTGCTGCCTGATCGGATCAGTCGCCGGGCAATGTGTTGGTCGATTTATAATCCTTGAATTTCTCGGTGAAATTCTCGTGATAATCCTCGACCTGCCAGTCGGCATCCTCGGTGGCGACCTTTTCGGAATCGCCCGCCGCGCGGCCGAGCGCGATCACCGCCTTGCGAAAGGCGTCGCGTTCGGTCGCGCAGTTCGCCTTGAGCCGCAAACTATATTCGGCCTCTTCGACCTTGGCCTCGAGCGCCTTTTTCATGTCGTCGCGAAGGCATTTGGTGAAGGTCGCGCGCGTCCGGTCGACCGTCGCCGCGGGCGATTGGACCATGGCGGCCAGAACCAATGTGGTGATCAGCATCCTGCGACTCCCCGTTTCCGCATGATTATTTTCCAAGGAGATTAAACGATGGCGATCGAAAATGGGAGCGCTTTTCTGCTCAAGGTCGGCGACGGCGAAGCGCCGCCCGCCTATCAGACCGTGGCGGGGCTGCGCACGACGCAATTGTCGGTGAATGGCGAGGCGGTGAACGTCACGACGAAGGATTCGGGCGGCTGGCGCGAGCTGTTGTCGGGCGCGGGGGTGCGGTCGGTGTCGGTAAGCGCGGCGGGAATCTTTACCGGGTCGGCAGCCGAGCTGCGGCTGCGCGGCCATGCACTGTCGGGCACGATCGACGATTATGAGCTGAGTTTCGAGAGCGGCGAGCGGCTGCGCGGGCGGTTCCTGATCACCCGGTTCGACTATGCCGGCGATTATAATGGCGAGCGCAATTATACGCTGAACCTGGAATCGAGCGGCGCGGTGGTGAGCCTGTGAGTGGCGCGGCAAAGATGGGGGCGAATGCGCTGCGCGGCGAGGCGGAGCTGCGGATCGGGGGCGAGCGGCTGGTGCTGCGGCCGAGCTTTGCCGCGCTGGTCGCGGCGGAGGAGGAACTGGGGCCGTTGTTCGCGCTGGTCGAGCGCGCGGCCGACGGGCGGCTGGCGCTGGGCGAACTGGCCGCGCTGTTCTGGCATTGCGTGCGCGATCGGCCCGCAGGGCTGACGCGCGAGGCGGTCGGCGAGGCGGTGGTACGACAGGGTCTGGCGGCCGTGACCCCGGCGCTGCGCATCTTGCTGGGGCAGATTTTGCAGGGGCGGTGACGTGACGGGCGAGCGGCTGGGGCCTGCCACGATCACGCTGGTCGGCCTGATGGCGCGTGTCGCGGGGTGGCGGCCCGATGAGGTCTGGGCCGCGACGCCCGCCGATGTGCGCGCGGTGCTGGCGGGGTGGACCGAAGGCGACGGCGAGACCGGGTTCGATCGCGCCGCGCTGAGCGCAATGATGGAGCAATATCCCGATGGATGAGATCGACGAAATGGTCGTCGCGGTGCGCGCCGACACGGGCGCGTTCCGGCGCGAGATCGCGGCGCTGCGCGACGATTTGCGGGGGCCGCTGGTACAGGGCGCCGACGATGCCGGGCGCGCGATCGAGCGGGCGCTGTCGCGTGCGATCACCACCGGCAAGCTGGGGTTCGAGGATCTGAAGCGGCTGGCGCTGTCGGTAATGGCCGACATTGCGCGCGCGGCGATTTCGGGCGGGATCGGCGCTGCGCTGGGCGGCGGTGGTGCGAGCGGCGGGGGCGGGGGGCTGTTGTCGCTGGGCACCTCGATCGCAATGGCGCTGTTCGGTGCGCCGGCGCGCGCGACGGGCGGGCCGGTGAGCGCGGGACGCGCCTATCGCGTCGGCGAGCGCGGGCCCGAGCTGTTCGTGCCGACCGCGAGCGGGCGGATCGAGGCGGCGGGACCCAGCGTGCGCAACATCGCCATCACCGTGAATGTGCAGGGGCAGTCGGGAAGCGATCCGCAGCGGCTGGCGCAGACGGGGCGGCAGCTGGCGCGCGCGGTTCGGCGCGCGGTGGCGGCGGGAGAGGATTGATGGGCTGGGCCCTGGTCGCGGCGGCCGAGCCGCATCATCGGAAAGGATGGGTCAAGCGATTCGACCCCCGCTTCTGGACGGTCGATTTCGCGCGGCCGATGATGGCGAGCGTGACGAGCGCGGCGCCGGGGGCGCTGCGCGTCGAGGCGGTGTTTTACCGCAAGCAGGATCTGGCGGGGCTGATCTGGGAGAGTGAGGATCGGTGGGATCATCCGCTGCTTGCTTATGAGACCAAGCGCGATTTCCGGCACACGCAGCTTCGGTTCCGCTGGCGGTCGGGCGGGGTGAAGCCGCTCGACGCGCTGCACGGGCCGACGCTGACGATCGAGGGGCGCGATGCCGCCGGGAATCCCCGCGCCTGGTATGTGCGGCTCTGGAACTATGCCGTGGGATCGGGCGAGGACGCGCTCGTGACGCTTGATTTCGATGCGCTCGACGGCGGTTTCCTGTTGCCGGGCGAGGCCGATCCGGTGTGGGCGGGCGATGTCGACCGGCTGTTCATCTCGCTGGTCCCGCCAACATATGACGGCGGCGAGGGCAACCTGGCGGCGCCTGCGGAGGGCTGGGCCGAGATGAGCGCGATCGTCTGCACGGGATCGGGTTCGGTGCTGGCGATCGGCGACGCCGTGCTGCCCGAAACCGCGCTGGGCATGACCGGCGGCTATGACGATTGCTATCATCTGACCCCCGCGCGTGTCGTGCGGCAGATCGTGCAATTGGGCTATCGCGGCAACGTCGTCCATTATGTCGGGATGAGCCATTATATGCGGCTGACGCTGGCGGGCGGCGAGTGGCTTGCCGGGACGGCGGGGGGCGCGATCAACGGTCCCAGCGCCGCGTGGCACCGCGACTTTGCCGCGGCGTGCGCGTCGGCGGGACTGGGGCTGATCTGGTCGCTGTCCTATGAATTGTTCGACGCCTATTGCCCCTCCGAATGGAAGCAGCGCGACACCGATGGCGCCCCCGCGCTGACCGGATGGGAGCCGCCCTCGACCCTGTTGTCGCCCGCCAACGCGGCGGCGATGGAGTATTTACAGGCGGTTGCGCGCGCGTTCGTCGCGATCGGGCGCGACGCCGGGCTGGCGTGCAAATTCCAGGTCGGCGAGCCCTGGTGGTGGATCGCCGCCGGGGGGCGGATTTGCGCCTATGATAGCGCGACGACGGCGGTGCTGGGGAGCGCGAGCGTCGAGATCGCCGATGTGCGCGGCGCGCTCGACGCGTCGCAGCTAGCGATGCTCGATGCGCTGGGCGCCCTGCTCGCGGCATCGACCGCGGCGCTGGTCGCGGCGGCGCGGGACGAAGCGGGGGCGGCGGGGCTGGTGAGCCATTTGCTCGTCTATCTGCCGACGGTGCTCGACGATGCGGCGCCCGAGGTGCGGCGCGCCAATGTGCCGCTGGAGTGGGCAGCGCCGGCGTTCGATGTGTTGCAACTCGAAGATTATGACTGGGTGACGGGCGGGCGCGGCGGCGAAACGGCACAGGCACGCGCGGCGATGGCGATCCGGCTGGGCTATCCAGTGGACGAGCAGCATTATTTCGCGGGTTTCGTGTTGCTGCCCGAGCAGCGGGAGCAGTGGAGAGCGATCGCCGACGCCGCCGATGCGGCGCGGCGCGCGGGGGTGGCACGAACCTTTGTCTGGGCGCTGCCGCAGGTGGCGCGCGACGGTTTCACGATTTTTGATGGGGAGGACGAGGTGCAGGCTTTCGACCCAGTGGACTTTCCGATCGCGATCGGGCGCGAGGCGGCTGCCCTGACCGCGTTTTCGACGCAGATCATAAGCTCACCCGCGGGGCACGAGCAGCGCGCGAGCGAATGGGCCGAGCCGCGAATGCGCTATGATGCGGGGCCGGGCATCCGGTCCGAGGCCGATGTGCGGACCCTGGCCGAATTTTTCCGGGCGCGGCGCGGAGCGGCGCGGGCATTTCGCTTTCGCGATCCGTTCGACAGCAGCTCGGCGATGGGCGACGGGTTGCCGACGGCGGTGGACCAGATGCTTGGGACCGGCGATGGCGTGCGGCGGCAGTTTCCGCTGGTGAAACGCTATGGCGCGGGCGACGCCGAGGCGGTGCGGCCGATCCGTCTGCCGGTTTCCGCCAGCGTGCGCGTGTCGGTCGACGGAATCGAAACGGCGGCCTTTCTGCTGACCGCGGAGGGCGAGGTGCTGCTCGACGTCGCGCCGGCCGCGGGCGTCGCGGTCCGCGCTGGGTTTCGCTTCGACGTGCCCGTGCGCTTTGCCGAGGACCGGCTGGAGGTCAGCCGCGCGAGCTTTCTGGCGGGCGAACTGGCGAGCGTGCCGCTGGTTGAGGTGCGCGCGCCATGGTGACGCCGATCGGGCTCGCTGCTGCGCCGGGCTGGCTGCGCGAGGAGCTGGTGACGCTCGCCTGGTGTTGGCGCCTGTCGCGGCGCGACGGGGTGACGATCGGGCTGACCTCGCACGACCGCGACCTGTTTCTTGACGGGCTGGTCTATCGCGCGGCGCCGGGGATGAAACCCTCGGCGATCGAAACGCGCGACAGCCTGGACGCGGCGACCATGGAGATCGAAGGCGCGATTGCGAGTGACGCGATTGCGGCGCGCGATCTCGACGCCGGGCGCTGGGACGGTGCAAAGCTCGAACTGTTCCTGACCGACTGGACGGCGCCCGGGGCGGCACCGGTGACGGTCGCGCGCGGATTTTTGGGCACGATCACGCGGCGCGGCGCGGGCTTTTCCGCCGAACTGAGGGGCGTCACGCAGCTCTTGGACGGGCCGGTGTGTCCGGCGACCTCGCCCTCGTGCCGGGCGATGCTGGGCGATGCGGCGTGCCGGGTCGACCTGGCGCCGCTGACGCATATGCGGCGGGTCATCGCGGTAGCGGGGCGCGTGGTGACGCTCGATGCAGCGACGCCGCACATGGCGTCCGGCGAATTATTGTGGGTCGAGGGCGGTAATTGCGGCCTCGCGAGCCCGGTCATCGCCGCCGAGGGTGCCCAGCTGCATCTGGCCGAAGCGCCCGTCTTTGCGCCCGATGCGCCGGTGCGCGTCCGGCTGACCGAGGGGTGCGACAAGCAGTTGGGCACCTGCCGCGACCGTTTTGCCAATGCAGTGAATTTCCGCGGTGAGGCGCATTTGCCGGGCAACGACCTGCTGACGCGCTATCCCGGTGGATGATGTTGGCGCGCGCGCTTTTACGGCGGCGCGGGGGATGGTTGGCGCGCGCTTCCGCTTTCAGGGATGCGATCCGGCGACAGGGCTCGATTGCGTCGGGTTGGTTTGGGCCGCCTATGCCGCGGCCGGAAGGAAGCTGGCGCGGCCGCACGGTTATCCGCTGCGGGGCTGGCCGGGGGAGCGCGTCGAGGCGGCGTTGCGGGCGGCAGGGTTCATCCTTGCGGACGACGATGGACGAACGGGCGATGTGGCGCTGGTCGCGCTGCCTGCGGGGCAGTTTCACCTGGGCCTGATGGGTGGCGGGACCCTTGTTCACGCCCATGCGGGGCTGCGGCGGGTGGTCGAGACGCCAGTAGACAACGGATTGGGGGATACGACGCGCTGGCGATTGCCGCCTTGTCCACCCCGCTGCGGTCAGGGCGCAAGTGCCCAAGCCTCGCTGCCCCTCCCGCTGGCGGGAGGGGATGAGCTTTATTGGGAGCAGATTGATGGCGACTTTGGTGCTGACCGTGGCCGGGGGCCTGATCGGCGGGCCAGTGGGCGCGGCGATCGGCGCGGCGCTGGGCCAGCAGGTCGACGCGGCGATCCTGGCGCCGAAAGGGCGCGAGGGGCCGCGACTCGCCGACCTCAAGGTCCAGGCGTCGACCTATGGCCATCAGATCCCGCAATTGTTCGGGACGATGCGCGTCGCGGGCAGCGTGATCTGGGCGACCGACCTGATCGAGCGGCGCGAGAAGCGCGGCGGCGGCAAGGGGCGTCCCTCGACGAGCGAATATAGCTATGCCGTGTCGCTGGCGATCGCGTTGTCGTCGCGGCGAATTCGGGCGATCCGGCGGATATGGGCCGACGGCAATCTTTTGCGGCGATCGAGCGGGACGTTCCACGAGCGTTGCGTTTTTCGCTGGTACGACGGGAGCGAGGATCAGGCCGTCGATCCGTTGATCGCGTCGGCGCTGGGGCCGGGATCGGCGAGTGCGTTCCGCGGACTGGCCTATGCCGTGTTCGAGGAGCTGGAGCTAGGCGGATTCGGCAACCGCATCCCGTCGCTGACCTTTGAGGTCGAGGCCGATGCGGGGAGCATCGATGCGGGACTGGTGGGCGCGAGCCTGCTCGGCGACGCGGCGATCTGCGCGGGCGACTGGAGCTTTGCGGGCTATGCAGCGTCGGGTGAGCGAGCGCGCGACGCGTTGGCCCCATTGTTCGAGGCCGACGCCACGCGCCTGTGTAGCGGGCCCGGCGGCTGGCGCCTGGCGCCTGCCGTGACGGCTGGCGAGGCGGTGGCACTCGACAATTTTCGCGAAACGCGGCGAAGCGATGCCGCGGTGACGAGCGCCGAGCGCCGGCGCGCGCCGCTGGTGTCTTTGCCCGGAACGATCCGGCTGCGCCATTATGAACCCACGCGCGACTATCAATTGGGCCAGCAGACCAGCCGCGTCGCCGGCGGGGGTGTTCGCGAGGAGCGGACCGACCTGCCCGCCGCGCTGTCCGCAGTATCGGCGCGGGCATTGGCGGAGCAGTTGGCGGGGCGCGCGGCCGATGGGCGCGAGGCGATTTTGTGCCGCGGCGACCTGGCCGCGGCCGCCTTGACCGTGGGCCAGGTGGTGACGCTATCCGACGGGAGCGGCTGGCGCCTCAGCGAAAGGACGATTCGCGGCGACGAGATATGGTTGGAGCTGACGCGGTATCAGCCGCTTCCTGCCGTCGACCTGCCCGCCGATCCGGGGGTGCCGGTGGGCGCCCCCGACTGGCCCGACGCAGCGGGGATCGTCCATGCCTTCGACCTGCCGAATATGGGGAGCCCCGCGGCGACGGCGCCGCAGGTTCTGATCGCGGGGGCCGGCAGCAATGACGGCTGGCGCGGCGCCGATTGCTGGTTCGTGGCGGCGCCCGGTGCCGAGCCGATCGCCGTGGGGACGGTGCGCCCGGCGGCCGCATTGGGCCACCTAGCCACGCCGCTGGCGGCGGGAAGCACGAGCCTGTTCGATCTGAGCCATATTGCGGTTATCGAACTCTTCAATCCGGCGATGACGCTGGAATCGGTGAGCGACGCTGCGCTGCTTGGCGGCGCAAATCGCGCAATGCTGGGCGGCGAATTGCTGCAGTTCGGTGAAGCGGAGATCGTGGCGCCCGGAGTCTGGCACCTGTCACGTCTGCTTCGCGGGCGGGCGGGCACGGCCGACGCGATGGTCCATGCGGCGGGCGAAGCCTTTGTCATGCTGGGCGATTCCGCTTCGCCGATGCTTCCCGAAACCCTCTCCGACTGGGCGGAAAGCGGCGGCGCAAAGCTGCAATGGGCACCGCGCGGCGGCACGGATCTCACTGAAATCGGGCTGGCGGCGCCGGGGCGAGCGCTGCGGCCGCTGGTCCCAGTGCACGGGCGGGTTCGCCGCGACGCGGCGGGCGGCGCGATCATAAGCTGGGTGCGGCGCAGCCGGACCGATACGGGGTGGCGCGACGAAGTCGACCTGCCGCTCGGCGAAAGCCGCGAGGCGTGGCGCGTCGCGCTGGTGCCGCCCGTGCCGGGGATCGGGCCGTGGGAGGTGGCGTTGCCCGTCGTGACGATGACGCCGGCCGAGTGCGCCGCGGTCCCCCCCGGATCGACGCTGGACATCCGGCAGCTGGGCGATTTTTCCCTGTCGCCACCGCTTTTAATACCGTTTGCATAGGAGGATCGGATGACTGACACGCCCGCCACACCGCGCTTTGGCCTGCCGTTGCTTGCGGTGGCGCAGGCGCAGAAGGAAGTGACGCACAATGAGGCGCTGACTCTGCTCGACGCGCTGATCGCCGCTGCGGTTGAAGACGGCCCGCTTTCGGCGCCCCCCGCGACACCTGCCGAGGGCCAGTGCTGGATCGTCGGTGCGGCGCCGGCCGCTGCTTGGGCAGGGGAGGAGGCCGCGATCGCGCTATACACGAGCGGCGGTTGGCGATTCCTTGCGCCGCGTGAGGGGATGCAGGTGGTCCGGCTTTCCGATGGCGCGCGTTTGCGCTTTCACGGCGGCGGTTGGAATGAACCCGCCGCCTTGGCCGCCCCGAGCGGGGGCACGGTCATCGACGTGGAGGCCCGCGCCGCGCTGGCGGCACTGATGCTCAGCCTCGAAGCGCAGGGTCTTATGATTTCAGGCTGATTTTGCGTTTTTTCGCGAACCGAGTGCGACTTTTTGGCAACATATTGACGATTTGTTAGCTTGCACGGAACCAAAGCGGCGAGTAGGACGTCTGGCGAGACGTATATCTCAAATTGAAAGGGGAATAATTATGAGGAAGCTTGCCGTCGCTGTGGCGTTGGCCTCCACCACCCTCACGTCGCCCGCTCTGGCGCGTGACGATTCCTGGTATGTCGGTGTTGGCGCCGGCGTGATGATCGTCGAAGACATTGATCTCGACATCGGTGCCACCAACAACGCCGGGTCGCTCGACCATCGTACCGGTTATGATTTCGAAGGCGTCGTCGGCTATGACTTCGGCGGTTTCCGTGCGGAAGTCGAAGTGGGCTATCGCGAAGCCGACATCAAGGCGGGTCGCTTTACGACCCCCGGCATTCCGCAGACTGCTTCGGGTGCGGGCGTGCCGTTTATCGGTTCGACTGCTCTGAACGGCGACTCGAACGTGCTGAGCTTCATGGTCAACGGCATGCTCGACTTCGGCGACGACGACGGCCTGCAAGGCTTCGTCGGCGGTGGCGCCGGTGTTGCGCGCGTGTCGGTCGAACCCGTCTTCGCCGGTCCGTTCCTTGACGATTCGGACACGGGCTTTGCCTGGCAGGCGATCGCGGGTGTCCGCGCGCCGCTCAGCAGCAACTGGGACGTCGGCCTGAAGTATCGCTTCTTTAACGCCGACAATGTCGACCTTGTCGATCAGGTTGGCCGCGACGTTTCGACGCGCTTCCGTTCGCACTCGATCCTCGGCACGCTGACGTACAACTTCGGCGGCGCTCCGGAGCCGGTGGCACCCCCGCCGCCCCCGCCGCCCCCGCCGCCTCCGCCGCCCCCGCCGCCTCCGCCGCCGCCGCCGGTCGTGGAATGTGCGCCTGGGCCGTACATCGTGTATTTCGACTGGGATCAGTCGAACATCACGCCCGAAGCGGCTTCGACGCTCGACAACGCGATCAGCGCCTACAACCGTGGCTGCACGGGTACGCAGGTCATGCTCGCCGGTCACGCCGACCGTTCGGGTTCGGCGACCTACAACGTCGGCCTGTCGAACCGCCGCAACGACGCCGTTCGCAGCTATCTCACCGCTCGCGGTATTTCGGATAGCTCGATCAGCGCGCAGGGCTTCGGTGAAACCCGTCCGGCCGTTGCAACCGCCGATGGCGTCCGCAACGACCAGAACCGTCGCGTGGAAATCACTTACGGTCCGAACTCGGGCATGTAAGACCGGTTTCCATTCCCGACAGGGACTGGACGAAAAAGAGGGGCGGCACCCGATGGTGCCGCCCTTTCTTTTTGTGCGCAGCCCCGGCCTTCAGAACTACCCGCCAATCATTTGCTTGCTCCTGTTGATAAATGTTATATCATTACAATCATGGCGGGATAAAACCCGCATGTTCGGCGGGGTGCGGCCCGACGCGCATCGACCCCGCAAACGGGAGAGAGCCTATGCGCCGACGTCGCAGCATTTATCGCACCGACCCCAATGCCAGCCCGATCATCAACACGACGCCGCTGATCGACGTGATGCTGGTGATGCTGATCATGTTTGTCATTACCATCCCGCAGCCGACACATCGTGTGGACGTCGACCTGCCGGGAATCGACCCCGGGCCCGCCCATATCGGCCGGGAAAATCGCATCAGCATCGACACGCTGGACGTGATCCGGTGGAACGGCGAGGCCGTGGACCTGACCCAGCTGGGGCAGTTGGTAAAGGCTGCGTCGGACCACCCCGATCCCGCGGCCTTGCTGTTCGAGCCCGATCCACGCGCGCGTTACCTGCGCGTCGATCAAGCGATTGGCGCGATCCGGCGCAACGGCGGTAAGGCGATCGCCTTTCCTGGAATCGACCGCTATCGCGATCTGATCTGACCGCACGGCGGTTCAGGCAGCGGGCGCGGTCCCCGGGCGCAGATAGGCCATCATATAGCCGACATAATCGGCCTTGCCGAGCGGGACGCCGAGATGGCGGAGGATTGCATAGGCGGTGACGAGATGGAAATAGAATTGCGGCTGCGCCCAGTCGCGGACGTAGGTGAAAGCGGACATGTCGAACGCCATTCCGTTGGGCAGGTCGAAGCTGACCAGCCGATCAGGGTCGCCGTCCAGCGCGTATGAGTCAACACTGCCGAGCCACGTCAGCGCCTCCGCGATCTGCGCCTGCAGGCCTGCAAAATCGGTGGCATCGTCGGTGAAGGCGGGGGCACCCGCGACGCCGAGGCGCGTGGCGGGCTGTACCGCCTGCACACAGCTGAAGCGCACCTGCGCCGCGAGAGGGAACATGTCGGTCGCGAGCCGTTCGGCAAGAAGCTGCTGTTCGCTCAACCCATTATCCCGCCCCCAGACAAGCGCCTTGTCGAGTTGCGCCGAAAGCGCTTTCAACCCGTTGACGTAGGCGGGAACGGTCGTGTCATACAGCATCGTCGATCCTTTGCAGCGGTGAGTTGGCATATCCGGCCAACGATCAGGCCGTGACAAGACTGTCCTGGAACTGAAGCCGGGCGAGGCGCGCATACAGTCCGTCGGCCGCGACAAGGTCGTCGTGGCGCCCCTGTTCGACGATGCGCCCCTCATCCATCACCACGATCCGGTCGGCGGCGCGCACAGTCGCAAGCCGGTGCGCGATGACAATGGTGGTACGGTCGTGCATCAGCGTTTCGAGCGCATCCTGGACCAGCTTTTCGGATTCGGCGTCGAGCGCCGACGTTGCTTCGTCAAGGAGGAGCAGCGGCGCCTTCCGCAGCAGCGCGCGCGCTATCGCGACGCGTTGACGCTGGCCGCCTGACAGCCGTGCGCCGCCTTCGCCCATGAACGTGTCGAGCCCCTGCGGCAGTTTGCGTAGAAATTCCTCGGCATGGGCGGCGCGCGCCGCGGCCCATAGCTCTTCGTCATCGGCGTCCCAATTGCCGTAGCGCAGATTATCGCGCGCCGAGGCGGCAAAGATCACCGTTTCCTGCGGTACCATGGCGATGCGCGCACGAATATCGGCCGGGTCGGCTTCGACGAGCGGTACGCCGTCGAGCAGGATCTGCCCTGCTTGCGGATCGTAAAAGCGTTCGGCAAGCTGGAAGAGCGTGGATTTCCCCGCGCCCGAGGGGCCGACGATCGCCACGGTTTCGCGAGGGCGGATCGCGAGGCTGAAATCGTGGAGCGCCGGGGAGTCGGGCCGCGTCGGATAGCGAAATTCGACGCCGCAAAACTCGAGAGTCCCGACCGGCGGTTCGGGAAAGGCGCGCGGGCTGGCCGGCGGGGCGATGGTCGCCTCGGCATTCAGAAGCTCGCTCAGCCGTTCAGCGGCGCCGGCGGCGCGCAGCAGATCGCCATAAACTTCGGTCAGCGCACCGAATGCGCCCGCGACAAGGCCTCCGGTGAGCACGAAGGCGGCGATCGTGCCGCCCGTGATCGTGCCCGCCGCCACGCCCTCCGCCCCATACCACAGGAGAGTCGTGATCGCGCCGAAAAGCAGACCGATCACCGTCGCGGTGATGATGGCGCGGAGGCGGATACGGCGCTTTGCGGTGGCGAAATTGGCTTCGACCGCGGTGGTGAAGCGCGCCGCTTCCCGGTCTTCCTGCCCGAAAGCCTGGACGATCTTCATCGCGCCCATCTGTTCGGCGGTGGTCGCGCCGATGTCGGCGACGCGATCCTGGCTGGTCCGCGATACTTTCTGAAGTCGTCGTCCCAAGACGACGATCGGCAGGATGATGACCGGAATGCCGAGCAATATGCCCGCCGTGAGGCTGGGCGACAGGCTGAACAGATAAAGGATGCCGCCGATTCCCATGACCAGATTGCGCAGCGCGACCGATACGGTCGTGCCGACGACCTGTTCGATGATCGCGGTGTCGGCGGTCATGCGCGAGGCAATTTCGGACGGGCGGTTTTCTTCAAAAAAGCCGGGTGCGAGGCGCAGCAGATTGCGCTGCACTGCCTGACGGATATCGGCGACGGTGCGTTCGCCGAGCCAGCTCACGAAATAGAAGCGCAGCGCGGTTGCCAGTGCCAGAGCGATGACGATGGCGTAGAACTGCCGGAAATGCGGCGCGACGTCGCCGCCGCCGGCGATGAAGCCGCTGTCGATCATCTCCTTGAACTGCCAGGGGATCGCGAGCGTCGCGAGCGCCGCGACGCCCAGCGCGACGGCGGCGATCAGAAGTTGCAGCGGATAGCGGCTGGCATAATGCCACACCATGCGCAGGCTGCCGAGTTTGCGGCCGGCGACGGCTTTGGGGGAAGGCGGCGGGTCGGATTGGCTGGCCATCGTATCGGCCCTAGCAGCGGCGACAGGCGCGCTCAACGCCGCACAATGCGGCTTTTGCTTCAAACGCCGTGAAGCGTCACGAAATGATGCGTTGCACAATGGCGATGATGGCCTAGACTGCGACGCGAAGGGACGCCGCAAGAGCGCCCAGCTGGACGCAAGGAAATCTCGATTGATGCTGTATCACGCTTTTGACATGCAGAAGAACTGGCTGGCGGGTGCCAGCGCTCTGGCGACCGCCGGCGCGCAGGTGATGCAGCATCCAGCCAATCCGCTGGGCTATTTCGGCGGCAGTCCGATGTTCGCTTCCGCGCTCGAGGTGTTTGCCCATGCCGCCGCCCCGCGCGGCAAGCCGGGGTTCGAGCTGTACGAAACCATCGTCGACGGCGACGCCTTGCGCGTGACCGAGGCGATTGAGGCGCGCAAGCCCTTTGGCCAGCTCAAGCACTTCAAGCACAAGGGGGTGAAAGAGGCACCCAAGCTGCTGATCGTCGCGCCGATGTCGGGTCATTATGCGACGCTGCTGCGCGGCACGGTCGAGCGAATGCTGCCCGGCCATGACGTGTGGATCACCGACTGGCGCGATGCGCGCAACGTCCCGCTGGAGGCGGGCAAGTTCGACCTCGACGATTATATCGACTATCTGATCGCGTGGCTCGAGCATATCGGGCCCGGTGCGCACATGCTGGCGGTGTGCCAGCCGTCGGTGCCGAGCCTTGCCGCCGCGGCGATCATGGCGGCGAACGGGAATAAGTGCCGCCCCAGGACGCTGACGATGATGGGTGGACCCATCGATACACGCAAGGCGCCAACCGCGGTCAATCACCACGCGACCACGCGGCCCTATGCCTGGTTCCAGGAAAATGTGATCGCGACCGTTCCGGCCTATTATCCGGGCGCGGGGCGCCGCGTCTATCCGGGCTTTCTGCAACTCGCCGGATTCATGTCGATGAACCTGGGCAATCACATGATGAGCCATTGGGAGATGTTCAAACATCTGGTCGACGGCGACGGCGAAAGCGCCGACAAGACCAAGGAATTTTACGACGAATATCGCGCCGTCTGCGACATGACCGCCGAATTTTATCTGCAAACGGTCGATGCCGTGTTCCAGCGGCACCTGCTTCCCAAGGGCGAGTTCGAGCATCGCGGACAAAGGGTCGACATCGGCGCGATCGAGGACATCGCGATCCTGGCGATCGAGGGCGAGCGCGACGATATTTCAGGAATCGGCCAGACCAAGGCCGCGCTGACGCTGGCCAAAGGGCTGCCTGCGGAGCGGAAAAAATATCTGATGGCCAAGGGAGTCGGCCATTACGGCATTTTCAATGGCCGCAAATGGCGCGAGGAGATCGCGCCGGTCGTTGAGGACTGGATCCGCGCCCACGGGGGTTGATGCCGACGCGCCTCCCTGCAACCCGACGAAAATTGAGGGGGTTGCGTCGACGTGAGCCGCTTTCAGCGTTTGCGGCCGATATGTCCGGGCATCGCGGTGCTGCGGGTGAGGCCGGGGCGCCACGTATCGGCTTTCGGCGGCGGGATGATCTGAAAATCGAGGCGGCTGTCCGCGGCGATGATCTGGCCTTCCTCTGCCGCGCGCAGCCGGGTCGTCTGAATCTTGCCGTCGGTCTGGATACCAAAGCGCTTGCCCGCGACCCAGCGCACGGTGCCCGGCATCGGTTTGTGCCCCGGCAGGAACACGGTCATCCGCTCGCCGATCTGTAAAATATGCGGCGCTTGTCCGCCGATCCCGGTGAGCGAAACATTGCGCAGCGTGACGTCGAAGCGCCCGAGCCGTTGACAGCCGAGCGCGGCCTTTACCAGCCGCGATTGGCGCGGCTGGCGCTTCTCCTCCTCGGGGCGCGGTGAGGCAGGGGCGGCCTCGGAATGGGGCATGCGCGACTCAATATCTGCCGTCCGATTCCCACCTCGGACGGTTTATCTTCTTGGTCCCACGCCGGGGTCTAAACGAAGAAGGTAAATTTTCAGATACGGCGAGGGCTCAGGGTCGCGCTGGCGGCAGGCCGCCGAAGGTGACGATGCTCTCGTTTCCGTTAGACGACACCGCCGCAACGCCGAAGAAATGATCGTCGACGATCACACCCGGCAGCACGGCTTCGTTCGCGCTGTTCGATGCGATCAGGCGGCTGTCGGTCCAGTCGCTGCGGTCGGACCGGCGCCAGTAGAGGCGGTAGGCGGCGGCGTCCTTTACCGGCGTCCAGCGAATTGTCGCATCCGAGCTGACTGCGCCGTCGAGATTGACGTCCTGGGGGGCGGGCGGCGCATCGGCGAGTTCGCGTGCGAGCGCGACGTTGAGCGCGGTGACGCGCGCCAGATAGCCGAAATCCATCTCGTCGACCGTATCGCCATATTTGCGGCCGTTTTCGGTCCGCAGATCCTGATGCTGGTGGTCGTAATCCTCGATCCCGACGGTGAAGCGGATCGCGGGATAGCCAAGCTCGAGCGCCGGCAGATGGTCGCCGCCGCGGCGGAACCGGTCGGGGCGGCGGACGGCGAACACCTCGAGCCCGATGGCCGGGTTGTTCCGGCCCGCGCGAATCGCCGCCTTGGCCAGTGCGCGCGACGGGCCATCGTCTTCTCCCCCGATGCCGCGCCGCGCGAGCTGTGCCGCGAGGTCTTCGGATGCGCGGATGCCTTCGCTGAACACGCGCACGCGATTGTCTACGATCGCCCCGTCGGTGCCGCGGATGCCGCCGACGATGTCGTTGTTGAGCAGCGCCGCGACCTGCCAGTCCTGTTCCCTGGCGTGGCGCGCAAGCAGGCGTCCTCCCCACAATCCCTGTTCCTCGCCCGACAACAGCGCATAAACGATCGTCGCGCGATGCTTTTGCTTCGAAAGCAGGCGCGCGGCCTCGATCACCAGCGCGCTGCCCGATGCGTCGTCATTGGCACCCGGTGCGTCGTCGGTGAAATTCATCGGGTCGGATACGCGGCTGTCGATATGACCCGCGATAATGATCACATGCGCGGGATCGCCGCTGCCCTGCTGGATGGCGAGGACATTTTCGACGATCACGCCGCTTGGCGCCCGCGGGCCGTCGAAGCGGTCGGCGATGCGCTTTACCGTCAGGCAGCCGCCGCACGCTTTTGAAATGCGATCGAACTCCGCCGCTCCCCAATTGCGCGCGGCCCCGATGCCGCGCTTGGGATCGGTGGCCGAGGACAGGGTGTGGCGCGTGCCAAAGGAGACCAGTTTTTCCACCGATGCTTTCAGCCGCACGGGATCGGCGGCGGGGACGTCATCGCTGGCGTGAGCAGCGGCGGGTGCGGCGAACAGCAGCGCGGCGAACAAGCAGGATTTGATCATGCCGTGTCATGCCGCGGGCGGCGCGCAAAGAAAAGCCCCCCTCCTCGAAAGGAGAGGGGCGTGGAAAGGGCCTATCCGTTGAGGCCGGAGAAGCGAATGTCCTGCACCCGGCCGTAGCGGACGTCGCAACTGAATTTGCCGCGGTCGTAATAGCCACCGCGGCCCCAGCGGCCGCTATAGCCGTCGCGAACGACGACGCGGCCCTTGACCTTGTACCCGTTACGCTTGCGGTCGATGCTCGTCACTTCGGTCACGTCGGTGCGACCATAGCGGCGGCTGCCGCGCTCGACGGCGTTGACGCACTGGCTGACGGCGCTGCGGCTGTTGCCATAGCGGCGATAATCATAGCCATAGCCGTAACGCGGATCGTCGTAGCGGCCGCGATACCGGTCGTCATAGCGGCCGTAACGATCATAACGGTCGTAGCGGTCATTGCCCGACGACAGGATCGCAGCGAGTCCGCCAAGTACGACCGCGCCGGCGATGATCTCTCCCGCACTGATCCCGTCATGGTCGCGATGATCGCGCGCCGTTGCCGGGGTCGCGCTCATTGCCATTGCGCCGGCGGTGGCCGCACCAATTGCGGCCTTGGTCAGATGGAATTTGCTAGCCATGGTTCGGTCTCCTCAAACAAGCGCAGGCGGCGTGTGCGGCCTGTTGAAGAGGGTTTAGCGATTCGGCCGTGACGCGGTGCTGAACCCGGCGCTTATCTGGGGTTCAGCTAGGGTCCGGGCGCCGGGCTGGCTGATGATCAGCTGGCAGTGACGGGCCGACAACAGGAAAAGCGCGCCGTCCCGCGGATGACGGGCCTTCGGTCCAGCACCGATGACCAGACCTCGCGGGGTATCAGCAGACGCAGCGCGGTTTCGCCTTGGGTTTCGGCTTCCACTTTTTCTTCGCCACATGGCGTTTGCGCACCGGCACATTTTCATAATAGGTGCGCGTCGTCGTTTCGACCGTTTCGGTGACGACAGGGGGGGCATTGATGATCGTCGTCACGACGACCCCCGGCGTGTACCAGCCATATCCGTAACCATGGCCATAACCATATCCGTGGCGATAGGTGGTGCCGTAACCGTCCGGATAATGGCCCCCGCGATAAGCGCCGCGGCTCGCCCACCATTGTTCGCATTTCTTCCTGTCTTCGGCGTTGCCGATCGCGCTGCCTGCGAGTGCGCCAAGCCCGCCGCCGATCAGCGTGCCTTCGGTGCGGCTGCCGCGTCCGGCGATGCGGTTGCCGGCGATGCCCCCCACGACAGCGCCGACAACCGCGCCGCCGACTGTGCCCCCCCGGCCACAGCGGCGTTCCATTTCGGTGTCGTAATGCGGATCATAGCCGCCCTGATGCCAGGAATGGCCATAGGACGGCGGCGGATAGGGGGCGCCATGGCCCTCGACCGTCCCTTCGTAACGCCCCTCATACCGGCGGCCGTCGCGCGTTTCATAGGTGCCGTCCCAGGTGCCGGTCCACCGGCCCTCGGCGTCATAGCCGCTGACACGGCGATATTCTGCTTCGCTCGGTACGCGGTCGGGATAGCCGGTGTAGACGCGCACGTCGGGATCGGTGGGCAGGCCGTAATCGAGCGCGGGCTGTTCAGCGCCGACGCGCCCGGCGTTCAGTAACGACCCCACGGCCAGACCCAGCAACAAAAGCGTGCGCATGTCAAACTCCCCGTTCCCCGGCGCGAACCGATTGGTTAACAACTTGTTAGCAAAAAAGGCGCGGAGTCGCGAATCCGTTAACCCTGAAAGGGGCGTCCCGATTTGGGGCATTTGCAGCAGACGTCAGGAAATGCAGGGCGATGGCGAACTGGCGCAGCGGCGCGGCGATCCGTATTGGCTGGCCGCGGTAAGGAAATGGCTTATCTTCGGTACGCTCAGACCGCGGTGCTTTGCCTTGTTATCAGCCGGGTCGGCAGAACGCGGCGTTCGGCTTCGCCGCCGTCGATACGGCGAAGCAGCGCATCGACGAGCAGTTCGCCGGCGCCTTTCATATCCTGCATCACCGTCGTCAGCGTCGGCGACGTCAGGCTGGCCGCGGGAATGTCGTCAAAGCCGACGATGGCCACATCGTGCGGCATCCTGATCCCCGCTTCGGCAAGCGCGCGCATCGCGCCGATCGCGATCAGGTCGCTCGCGGCAAAGATCGCGTCGAAGCGCGTTCGTGCACCGAGCAGCGAGACGGCGGCGGCATAACCCGACGCTTCAGATGATACCGCGTCGCGCTGGAGCGCGGGGTCGGGTTCGATTCCCGCGGCGCGCATCGCGCGGCAGAGTCCGCGATAGCGGTCGTTAAACTCGGGCGCATGATCCGACGCATCGCCGAGGAAAGCAATGCGCCGCCGCCCGATCTCGATCAGATGCGCCCCCGCCTGTTCGCCCGCGCCGATATTGTCGGAGCCGACCGTCAGGCCGATGTCGTCTTCCGACACCGACCCCCAGCGCACGAATTTGGTGTCCATTTCGACCAGATGCTCCAGCTTCTCGCGGTAAAGCTGATAGTCGCCATAGCCCAGCAGGATGATCCCATCGGATCTGTGGCTGTCCTGATAGGCGACGTGCCAGTCGTTGTGCATCTGCTGGAAGCTGATGAGCAGATCATAGCCGCGGAGCGCGCATTGGCGCGTGATCGATCCCAGCATCGACAGGAAAAAGGGGTTGATCATCGATTCGTCGGGGGTCGGATCCTCGAAGAAAAGCAGCGCCAGCGTGTGCGTGCGCTGCGAGCGCAGGCTCGACGCGTTTTTGTCGACGGTATAGTTGAGCTCGCGCGCAATTCGCTCGATATTCGCGCGCGTCGCGGCGCTCACCGACTTGCTGCCGCGCAGTGCGCGCGACACCGTGGGCTGCGATACCCCCGCCAGATAGGCGATGTCGAAGCTGGTCGGCTTGGCCGAGGGCGGGCGCCCCATGCTCCTCTCCTGCGGCAGCCGCCCCGTAGGGCGGTCCATCATGCCTTTCGAATTTAACGGCTGGCAGGGGCGGCGCAATGGCCGGTGTGGCCAGCGGCGCCAGGGCGGCGGCACTGTGACATTTTGGCGACAGCAAATTTGGGTTCGATCCCAATTGTTCTTTCGATCCAGGACGATAAGCTTAAGTTCGCCGAACAGGGAGGATATGATGAAGCAGCTCATGAACGCTTTGGCCCTGACCGTCGCGCTGGTTGCCCCGGCCAGCGAGGCAAAGGAGCCGCTGCGGTTATCGCCGTCTTCAAAATGGCACGTCAACTACGCGCCGGACAGCTGCCGCCTCGCGCGAGCGTTCGGCACTGGCGACGACGAGGTGTTGCTGCTCCTCGACCGGTTTCAGCCGGGGCCGCGGGTGCATATGACGCTTGTGGGCGAACCGCTCAAGGTGCGCAGCGACAATCGGCGTATCACGCTACGTTTCGGGCCGAACGATCCGCCCTTCGGCAAGCAGTTCACCCCCGCGACGGTCGACGGCGGCCGGGCGGCGCTCGTGCTCAGCGGCGGGCTGTATATTTCGGGCTATGACCCTTCCTGGGCAGAGGTGGAGGGCGAGGACGACGGGACGCGGCCTTTGCCGGTGGTCGATCCCGCACTCTATGGCGCGATCCGGGATCTTGAGGTTCGCATTCCAGGCAAGCAGGCGGTGGTGCTCGAAACCGGATCGATGCTCGACGCCGAGCGCGCGCTCGCCGCCTGCACCGACGACCTTTTGCGCGGCTGGAACATCGATGTGGCGGCGCACCGGACGCTGTCGCGCCGCGTCGCGCCCGTCGGCAGCCCCGGAAAATGGATGAACAGCAGCGACTATCCCGCCGACATGTGGATCCGGGGCAATCAGGCACTGGTGTTCTTCCGGCTCGTCGTCGATGCCGAAGGCAAGCCTGCAAGCTGTCATATCCAGCAATCGACGCGGCCGCAGGCGTTCGACGACGCTGTGTGCAACGGGATTATGAAACGCGCCAGCTTCACCCCCGCGCTCGACGCGGCGGGCAGGCCCATCGCCTCCTATTATCTGAACAGCGTCCGCTTCAAAATGTAGGCGCGCCGCTGCCTCAGTCCGGCTTGCGGAACCGCAGCGCGAACTGGTCGGTCTTGCCGCGGATGCCCTCATCAAAGACATTGGCCGTTCGTGGGTCGTTGGCGCGGGCATAAAGGTCGCTTTCGGCTTCGAGGGTAAAGCCCGCCGCGGTCAGTGCGGCGATCACCGCCGCTTTGTCGATCCGGTGCAGGCTGTCGGCCGCCGTCGTTCCGCTGCCGTCGGCGGCGCTATGGTCGACGACGATCAGCGTGCCCCCGGGTTTGAGCGCTGCGAACAGCGCGGCGCTCGCTCTTGCTCCCGTGTCTTCGGCGAAGGGTTTCAGGTAAAGGTCGTGGAAATTCTGGACCGTGATGATCGTATCGAGCGGTTCGGGAAAGGCGGGCGCGGCGAACGGTCCGCCAACTGCATCGACATTGTCATAGGCGGCATCGACCGCAGCCTGATCGTCGCCATATTGTTTGCGAAACGCGATGAACTCGGCGGGCTGGAAACCGTAAACCTTGCCAGCGGGGCCGACCGCGGCGGCGAGCAGGCGCGTGACATAGCCGCCGCCCATCACAAAGTCGCCGACCTTTTCGCCCGGCTCGATCCCGGCGAATGCCAGCAGTTCGGCGGGCTTGCGCGCGGCATCCTTGTCGCGGTCGGCAGTCGGCCTTGCGGAGTCGGCGAGGGCAGCGGCATAATCGGGTGCGGCCGCCTGCGCGGAAGCCAGCGGACTGGCGGCGAGCAGCAGGGCGAGGGTTAGCGAACGGACCATGGCATCGACTCCCTTGGTGTGTCGCACCGATATAACAGACCGGCGCAAAGCGCGCGCGGTGAATCGCGCAGCATCCCACCCGACGGTTCTGACGGGGCTTGGCATCGCGCGAATCCATGATAGGTTTCGTCATGAAACGAAAAAATCGGGAGAGTGGACATGCATGATCTGGTAATTCGTGGCGGCACCGTCGTCGATGGATCGGGCGGCCAGCCTTTTGTCGCCGACGTCGCGATTGATGGCGACCGGATCGTTGCGGTGGGCGCGAATCTTGGCGCCGGGCGCGAGGAGATCGATGCGACGGGGCAGATCGTCACGCCTGGCTTCGTCGACGTTCACACCCATTATGACGGGCAGGCGACATGGGACGCCGAGATGGCGCCGTCGAGCTGGCACGGCGTCACCACCGTCGTGATGGGCAATTGCGGCGTCGGCTTTGCGCCCGCGAAGCCCGATCGCCACGACTGGCTGATCAGCCTGATGGAAGGGGTCGAGGACATCCCCGGCACCGCGCTGGCCGAAGGCATGAGCTGGGATTGGGAAACCTTCCCCGAATATATGGACGCGCTGGAAAAATTGCCGCGCACGGTCGATGTCGCGTGCCACGTCCCGCACGGCGCGGTGCGCGCCTATGTGCTCGGCGACCGCGAAAAGCCCGGCGCGATCCCGACCGGAGAAGACATCGCCGAAATGTCGCGCATCGTCGAGGAAGGCGTGCGCGCGGGCGCGCTCGGTTTTTCGACCAGCCGCACCGTGCTGCACAAGTCGGTCGATGGCGAACTTGTCCCCGGTACCACCGCGACGGCGGAGGAGCTGATCGCGATCGGCCGCGCGATGGGGCGCGTCGGTTACGGCGTGTTCGAGATGGCGAGCGACCTGAAGCGCGAGTGGAACGAATTTCAATGGATGGGCGATCTCAGCCGCGAAACCGGCCTGCCCGTCACCTTTGCGGCGCTCCAGTCGATCGCGAAGGAGCTGCCGCTGGAAGAGCAGATCGCGGAAATGCGGCGACAGAATAGGGCCGGGGCGAATATCGTCGCGCAGATCGCGCTCCGCGGCAACGGCGTGATCATGGCGTGGCAGGGGACGGTGCATCCGTTCCGTTTCAAGCCCGCGTGGAACGAGATCGAGGGCCTGGGGTGGGAGGATCAGCTCGCGAAGCTGAAGGAGCCGGCGTTCAAGGCACGGATGATCGAGGAAGAGAATGTCTGGCCAGAAAGCGACATCATCGATTTCCTGAAAATCGTGGCGCTCGGCTGGCCCGTGCAGTTCGAAATGGACCCCGATTTCAACTATGAGCCCAGCATGGACGAAAGCATCGCCGCGCGCGCGGCGGCAGCGGGCGTCTCGCCGGCCGAATATGCCTATGACCTGCTCATGAAGGACGACGGCAAGGGCTTCATCTATTTCCCGATCCTCAACTACCGCGACGGCAATCTCAATTTCCTGGAGGATCTGCAGGCCGCCGAGGACACGGTGAACAGCCTCTCCGACGGCGGGGCGCACTGCGGGACGATCTGCGACGCCGCTTCGCCGACCTTCATGCTCCAACATTGGGTGCGCGACCGCAAGGGCCATCGCATCGCGCTCGAACATGCGGTGAAGCGCCAGTGCCGCGATACCGCGATGCTCTATGGCCTCGAAGACCGCGGGCTGATCGCGCCGGGCTATCTCGCCGATCTGAACGTCATCGACATGGAACGGCTGAAGCTCGGCAAGCCCTGGCTCGCCTTCGATCTGCCCGCGGGCGGCCGGCGCCTTCTGCAAAAGGCCGACGGCTATGTCGCGACGGTGAAGTCGGGAGTCGTGACGTTCAGGGATGGCGCCATGCAGGGGCCGACGCCGGGCGGCGTGATCCGCGGTCCGCAGCGCGTCGAAATGGCAATGGCGGCGGAATAGCAGTTCGTCATCCCGGCGAAGGCCGGGATCTCGCCATTGCATTCTGACGCACTGTGGAGATCCCGGCCTTCGCCGGGATGACGGCAATTGTGCGGATAATGGTGGTCGTCAGCGCGCCACCAAATCCGACGGCAAGGTGGGCTCGCTGACGATCTTTTCCATGCGTCGCCACATTTCCTCGCGGCTTGGCTTGCCGCGTTCAACGTGCGCGCGCACCATCGCTTCGCCGAGGCCATAGTTGATCACATAGCTGCGATACTGGTCGGTAAAGCTCACCGATTGTTCGGCGCGCTTTGCCGACACGAGTAGATATTTCTGCGTCAACGTCACCGCCGTCGGCCGGTCGATCGCTCCGTCCAGATATTGCTGCGCGATTGTGAGCCGCGCGCCCGACGCGCGCTTGATCGCTTTCAGAAGTTGCCAGTAACGATTGTCCGAGGGGACGGCGATCCCGGCGATTGGCATCAGCACGTCGCGTTCGGTCGCCGCCTTGGCTTCACCCGGAAAGGACAGGTCGATGCCGTAATTGGCGCTGCCTTCCGCGATCAGGCTTTGCGGGCTGTACAGCGGATAGACGCTGAACTCGGCCCAGCCGCGTTCCTTCACCAGCTTTTCTTCAAGCTTCATGTTGAGGAGGTGGTGGCCGGGATAGCCCTCGTGACAGCCAAGGTCGAGTGCGCGCGACAGGCGGATCGGCAGGTCGGTGTTGACCTGGATCAGACTGTGATAGGCTCCCTGATAGTAATTATAGCCGCTCCAGCTTTTCCCGGTAACAAATTCGAGCCGGAAGCTTTCATCGGCGGGCATAGGGATATGCGCCGTGCTGCGCCCGCGGCAGCGCGCAATCGCTGCTTCGAAGGTCGGTTGCAGCCGGTCCTTGGGAATGGTGAAGGTGTCGAGATAGGCTTCGACCCGGTCGGCGAGGGCGCCTTCGCCGGGGACGAGCGCCGCGATCTTCGCCAATTCGGCGTCATAGCTGGCAAGCGGCTTCAGCTGCGGCCGCACGCCGAACAGCCGTTCGGCCTCGTCGGCAAAAGCGAAGCGCGTCCCCTCCATCATCATCAACCGCGTTTCGGCGGCGCGAAGCTGGGCATGCAGAAAGGCTGCGCGGCGTTTGGTGAGCGGGTCGGTGAGGCCTCGTGCGGTGCGATCGGTTTCGGCCATCAGCACGCGGGTCGCCGCAAGCAGCGCCCGCTTGTCGCGTGGCGCCGCTTCGGCTGACGCCTTGATCGCGGCCGGCCCGTAATAGGCGTCGATATAGCCGGGCTCGTGCGTGCCGATTTCGAGCGACAGGCGAAGGTAGGAGGCGGCGATCGCGTCGAGCGCGGCGGCGTCTGCCGCGGCGCGGCGCACGTCGAGCGCGGCGACGCTGGCATCTGCCGGCGGTGCTTTCGGCGCACCTGCCGCGCATCCGGCGAGCACGGAGGCCGCAATCGCCAGGACGGAAAACGAGCTTTTCATGCCCCCCGTGCCTAGCGTGCCGCTTCGGATGTGTCGTGCACGTCGCCGTCGGCCGCTATTTCGCCGTTCGATGCCGATTCGACCGCCGCATGTTCGGGATGGGACGGGGCGAAACGCAGCACGGCGAACCCGATCAGCGCGGCGGCAAGCGACCCCATCAGGATGCCGATCTTCGCTTCCTCGATCAACAGCGCGTTGCCGGGGAAGGCGAGGCCGCCGATGAACAGGCTCATCGTAAAGCCGATGCCGCACAGCATCGCAACGCCATAGACCTGGAGCCAGGTCGCCCCGCGCAGCCGTCCCGCGATACCGAGCTTCACCGCCAGCCAGACGCTGCCGAAAATGCCGAGCTGCTTGCCGAAGAACAGACCCGCGGCAATGCCGAGCGGCAGCGGCGCGAAAATCTGGTCGAGGCCCAGCGCGCGCATGTCGACCCCGGCATTGGCAAAGCCGAACAGCGGGACGATCGCAAAAGCGACCGATGGGTGCAGCGCATGTTCGAGCCGGTGGAGCGGCGACGTCTGGCTGTCGGGTGCACCGATCGTACGTTCGAACGGGATGGTCATCGCCGCGAGCACCCCGGCGATCGTCGCATGGACGCCCGACAGCAGCATCGCATACCAGAGCAGCAGGAACAGCATCATATAGACGAGCAGGCTCTTTACCCCGCTGCGGTTGCATGCGAACATGACGGCAAAGATCGCCGCCGCGGCGCCAAGCGCGAGCAGGTTGATCTTGGCCGTGTAGAAAAGCGCGATGATCGCGACCGCGCCCATGTCGTCGACGATCGCGACGGTGACGAGGAACAGCTTGAGCGAGGTCGGCGCGCGCTTGCCGAGCAGCGCGAGGACACCCATGGCAAAGGCGATGTCGGTCGCCGCGGGGATGGCCCAGCCCTGCGCCAGCCCCGGCTCGCCGCCGACGAAGAACATGTAAAGCGCGGCGGGCACCGCCATGCCGGCGGCGGCGGCGATGAAGGGCAGGCGTCGGCGGTCCCAGCTGGCCAGCCGCCCGTCGACGAACTCGCGCTTGATTTCCAGCCCGACGAGCAGGAAAAACACCGCCATCAACCCGTCGTTGATCCACAAATGGACCGTCATGGGACCAAGCTTGTCGGTCAGCACCGGACCCGTCACCGCATGAATCAGGTCATGATACAGGCCCGACAACGGGGAATTGGCGACAATCATCGCCAAAATGGCTGCAAAAATGAGCAGCATTCCGCCCGCACTTTCGCTTTCGAGGAAATCGCGTAACGCGGAAGGCGGCGGAAAACTGCGGGTCATGGGTCAATTATTTCCTTGGTTCGGCGGCTATTGTCACAATTTCCTAGCGACGAGCCCGCCGCTTTACAAATGAACGCGCGCGATTAGCACTATTGTCGAGGATGGCGCCATGCCATCGGTGGGGCGGGGCTGGCAAGTGGGGCTATCGACCGCATGGCTGGAATGGCTGGTGCTCGTGACCGGCCGCGAACTGATGCTGTTCGCATCGGTGGGCATCCTGTTGATCGGGCTCGACGATCTGCTACTCGATGCCTTGTGGCTGACGACGCGGGGGCGCCCGCTCCGTGAAAGTTTCGATGCCCCTCCGCTGGAAGGGCGCATCGCGGTTTTCGTGCCGGCGTGGGATGAGGCCGCCGCATTGCCCGCGATGCTCCGCCGAACGCTCGCCGCCTGGGAAGGCGAGGATTTTCGCCTTTATGTCGGATGCTACCCGAATGACGCGGCGACGATTTTTGCCGTCTCGCGGCTCGTCGCGCACAATCCGGGACTGCGGCTGGTGATCGGCGACTGCGAAGGGCCGACGACCAAGGGCGACAATTTGAACCGGCTCTGGGCGGCGCTGTGCGCCGACGAACGCGCCGAGGCGATGCGCTTTGCCGCCGTCGTGCTGCACGATGCCGAGGACCATGTCCACCAGTGCGAACTGGCGCTTTACCGGATGCACCTTGGCGACAATGCGATGGTGCAAATCCCCGTCGTACCCATCATCGACCCGCGCGAACGCTGGGTCGGGGGCCATTATGGTGATGAGTTCGCCGAGGCGCATGGCAAGGATCTGCCGGTGCGTTCGCGTCTTGGTCTGCCGCTGCCTTCGGCCGGTGTCGGCTGCGCGTTGACGCGCAGGGCGCTCGCGCTGCTCGCGATCGAAAGGGGAGGGCAGCCTTTTTGCGGCGACAGCCTGACCGAAGATTATGAGATCGGGATGGTCATCGGCGCCTATGGCCTTGGCACGCGCTTTGTCGATGCGGTGGACATGGCGGGAGATCGCATCGTATCGCGGGGGACCTTCCCCGGCCGGGGCGACGCCGCCGTGCGGCAAAAGGCGCGCTGGATCGCGGGAATTGCGCTCGCGGGCTGGGACCATCTCGGCTGGCCGGGGTCGCGCCTGGGGAACGGGCAGCGATCGGTCGGGCGCGACCTTATGGCGCGCTGGATGCTGTGGCGCGATCGCCGCGCTCCCCTGGCGGCGCTGGTCCTGCTCGCGGCCTATGCGGGACTGTTTCTTGTCGCGGCGGGGATGATAGGAGAGATGCTGTTCGGTTGGGACGCGATGAAGCCGGGCGTGGTCATGCAATGGCTTCTCGTGCTCAATGCGATGCTGTTGGTCTGGCGGACAGCGATGCGCGTCCGTTTCAGCGCCCACTGCTATGGCTGGCGCGAGGCGGGTTTGGCGTTGCCGCGTGCCTTTGTTGCCAACATCATCGCGATGCTCGCCGCGCGGCGGGCGGTGCTGCTTTACTGGCGGATATTGCGTTCGGGCGAGGTGGTCTGGGACAAGACCGACCATAGCGAAAGCGACGCGGCGGCCGAGGAGCTTCTGGTGCGGGCACGCGCGCGATGATGATGCGACGGGCCGGTGCGCGGCGCGATGCGCCAGCGCTGCGCTTTTTGCTCGCGTGCGTCGGCGGCTGGGTCGTGCTCCGCGTCATGATGCTTTGGAATCCGGCGCTGCCGTCGGCGCCCGCGGGCGCTCCTGAAACTTGGCGGGCTTCGTCGTCGCTTGCTTCGATAGCCGATACGGCGCCGATCGTACCGGCGGCGGCGCCCCGCGCCCATGCGCTGTCTGCGGCTAAGCGGACGGCGCCCGCTATCGGAAGAGAGGTTGCGCGCACTGGCGATGGCGCCGTCGTACACGCCGCATCCAGTGGCGCGATCGCTCCCTTTCGCCATGAACTTCGCCTAGCGATGATGGCGCGGCTTCTTCCCCCCTTGCCGGGCGCCGCCGTGCGGACGGGAGCGGCCTCTTCCACGCCGGCATGGCTCGTTGCCACACCGCGCGGCGCTCCGGCGCACGGCGAAGCGTTCTGGATGCGGCGGCAGATGGCGGGCTGGTCCGCCACCGCCTGGCTGTATCTGCGCGATGGTTCGGGGGAGACGGCTGGCGGCATCGGCGCGGCCAGCCAACTCGGCGGCAGTCAGGGCGGGCTCCGCTTGGGCTATGGCTTTGGGGCGACGGGACGGCTGCGTAGCTATGTGCGGGCCACAATGGCTTTCGATCGCCCGCACCAGCGCGAGGTGGCTTTCGGTGCCGTCTTTGCGCCCGTGGCGCACCTGCCGGTCGATCTGGCGATCGAGCAGCGCGTTGCAGCAGGACGCGAAGGCCGCACCGCGCTGGCGGCGATGATAAGCGGCGGCGTGTCGGACGTCGCGCTTCCCGCAGGCTTCCGTCTCGATGCCTATGCGCAGGCGGGAATTGTCGGCGCGCGGCGGCGCGACGCCTTTGCCGACGGGGCCGTGGTCGTCGATCGCCCGCTTGGGCATGGCGCAGCATCGCTGCGTGTCGGCGCGCTGGCTGCCGGTGCGGTCCAACCCGGTGCTGAGCGCGTCGACGTCGGGCCGCGGCTGACGCTGCGCTTGCCCGACATCGGCCAGGGCGGCCGGATCGCGCTCGACTGGCGGCAGCGCGTCGCAGGCGATGCGCATCCCGAAAGCGGCCTTGCGTTGACGCTCGCCGCCGACTTCTGACCGCCGATAAAAATTTGCCCGTGCAGCCGATTCCCCGGCGCGAAAAAATGCTCTAGGGTCGCCGGACTCGGCGCAGTTTTTCGCCGAGCACCTATGTTTCGGGGCCTCCGTGGATCTTTACCTCCCAGTCGCCAATCTGTCGGTCAATGCGCTGGTCATCATCCTGCTCGGCGGCGGCGTGGGGTTCCTGTCGGGCATGTTCGGGGTCGGCGGCGGCTTCCTGACGACCCCGCTCCTCATCTTTTACGGCATTCCGCCGACGGTTGCGGCGGCATCGGCGGCAACTCAGGTCACGGGCGCCAGCGTATCGGGCGCTCTCGCCCATCTGGAGCGCGGCGGCGTCGACCTGCGCATGGGGGCGGTCCTTGTCGTCGGGGGGCTATTCGGGTCGCTGATCGGCGCCGCGCTGTTCGAACTGCTGACCGCCTGGGGGCAGATCGATACGGTGATCAACATGCTCTATGTCGCGCTGCTCGGTTCGGTCGGCAGCATCATGGCGCGCGAGGCGTGGGGTGCGTTGCAGAATATGCGCGCGGGGCTTCCCGCGCCCGCGCGCAAACGGCGCCACCACCCGATGGTCGCCAACCTGCCGCTGCGTTGGCGCTTTTACCGTTCGGGCCTTTATATTTCGCCGCTTGCGCCGCTGATCCTGGGCATGGTGGTGGGCATATTGACGATGCTGCTCGGCGTCGGCGGCGGCTTTATCATGGTGCCGGCGATGCTCTTTCTGCTCGGCATGGGAACGCAGGTGGTCGTCGGCACCTCGCTGTTCCAGATATTGTTCGTGACGATCGCGACGACGATGGTTCACGCCTTGACGACGGGTGCGGTCGACATCGTGCTCGCCGGGCTGCTGCTGCTCGGCAGCGTCACCGGGGCGCAGATCGGTGCGCGTTTTGCCCAAAGCGTGAAGCCCGAATATCTTCGGATGGCGCTCGCGGTGATTGTGCTGCTCGTCGCCGCCCGCATGGCGGTCGATCTCTTCATCCGCCCCGACGAAATCTATACGGTGCAATGACCGCGATGCGCGCCTTGATCCTGGCGCTGGCGTTGGCGTTCCTTCCGTTCGCCCCAGTGCGCGCCGCCGACCCGCGGCTCGTCCCCGACGTGTCGAGCCGCGCCATCGACATCCAGTACAGCTTTACCGGCGAAGAATTGCTGCTGTTCGGCGCGATCCTCTATCCCGGCCAGCGCCTGCCCGACGACCGCGCCGACATTGTCGTCGTGCTGAAGGGGCCGGTGCGGCCGATCATATTGCGCGAAAAGCGGCGCGTTGCCGGAATCTGGGTGAATGCCAGCAGTATCCGCCTGCGCACCTCGCCCAGTTTTTATGCGATCGGCTCGTCGCGGCCCATCGACAAGCTGGTCGACGAGCGGACGGCAGCCATCTTCGAGCTTGGCCTTGCCAATCTTTCGATGTCGCCGACGGGCTTTTCGGAGGCAAAGGCGCTCGAACGCTTCGAAGCCGGTCTGATCGACCTCTATCGTCGCGCGGGCTTGTTCGTGGAAAATCCCGCGGCGGTGGAGATTACCGAAGGCGTGCTCTATCGCGCCCGCATTCCCGTTCCCGCGCGCGTGCCGGTGGGCACCTATCGCGCCGAAACCTATCTCATCAGCCGGGGCCGCGTGCTCGCGGTCGCTTCGCGCGACGTGCAGATTCGCAAGACCGGGTTCGAACGCTTTGTCGCGCTTGCGGCCGAGGAACATGGGTTTCTCTATGGCCTTTCGGCGGTGCTGCTTTCGCTCGGCCTCGGCTATGCCGCCTCGGCGATTTTCCGGCGCCGCTGACGTATCATAAGCGCTTTATTTACCCTCGTCTGCGATAGCCCAAAGCGGGACTACAATAGGCGGGGGCGGTTTCATGGACATACAGGGCGGCTTTGGTGCCGGGGATTCGACGGCAGTACAGCATGTGCGCCTGGCCGGGGGGGGCGTCGCCGCGCCCGTCGCTCCCATTACGACCCACCACCGCGACGATCTGTTGATCGGCGAAGTTGTCGATATTTCGGGATCTGCATCGCGCATTTTGCTCGATTCGGCGATCATCGGCAAACTTTCGACGTCGAGCGATGCCGCAGTTGCCATGGCGGGGCAGGTTGGCGCGCAGGTCAAGGTGCGCGTCGGCAACATCTGGCTCGTCGCCAGCATACGCGACCAGCAATTGCACGAACGCGGCGAGGGATTGATCATCGCGACGATCGACTTTCTTGGCGAGGGCGAAGAAGAGAAGATCACCGGACGCATCCATAACTTCCGCCGCGGCGTCACGCGCTATCCGGTTCCCGGCAGCCCGGTCTTTGCCGCGACCAGCGCCGACCTCAAACAGATTTACGCCGCCGACGAACGCGCGCATGTCGAGATCGGCACGGTCCATCCGACAAAGGATGTGCGCGGTTCGCTCTATGTCGACGCGATGCTGGGCAAGCATTTCGCGCTGCTGGGATCGACCGGGACGGGCAAGTCGACAAGTGCTGCGTTGATCCTCCACAAGATCTGCGAACTGGCGCCGCAGGGGCATATCGTGATGATCGACCCGCACGGTGAATATTCGGCGGCGTTCAAGGGCACCGGCGCGCTGTTCGACGTCGACAATCTGGCCATGCCCTATTGGCTGATGAATTTCGAGGAGCATTGCGAGGTCTTCGTTACCGCCGAGGGGCGCGACCGGCAGGCCGACTGCGACGTGCTCGCGCGGTGTCTGCTGCAGGCGCGGACCAAGAACCGCCTGGCCGAAGGCATGACCAAGATCACGGTCGATTCGCCGATCCCCTATCTATTGTCCGACCTGCTCAGCATCCTCACGAATGAGATGGGCAAACTCGACAAGGCGACGTCGAGCGCGCCCTTCATGCGCATCAAGGGCAAGATCGAGGAAATGCGCGCCGACCCGCGCTATAATTTCATGTTCTCGGGCATGCTCGTCGCCGACACGATGGCGAGCTTTCTGGGCAAGATCTTTCGCCTGCCCTCGGACGGACGGCCGATCTCGATCATCGACGTGTCGGGCGTTCCCAGCGATATTACCGGCGTTGTCGTCGCCGTGCTGTCGCGCCTGACCTTCGACTATGCGATCTGGTCGCGCGGCGAACCACAGCGCCCGATCCTGCTCGTCTGCGAAGAAGCACACCGTTATATCCCGTCGAAGGACGTGGGCACCGGGCAGGCGGTGCGCAAGATCCTGGAACGGATCGCCAAGGAAGGCCGCAAATATGGCGTCTCGCTGGGCCTGATCACCCAGCGCCCGTCGGACCTTGCCGAAGGCGTGTTGTCGCAGTGCGGCACGATCATCTCGATGCGTCTCAACAACGAGCGCGACCAGCATTTCGTGAAAGCCGCGATGCCCGAAGGCGCGCGCGGGTTCATCGACTCGATCCCCGCGCTGCGCAACCGCGAGTGCATCGTCTGCGGTGAAGGCGTGTCGATCCCGATCCGTGTCTATCTCGACACGCTGGAGGAAGAGAAGCGGCCCGCATCGAGCGACCCGCTCTTTTCGAAACTGTGGCGCGACACCGGCGGCGAGGCCGAAATTCTCGAGCGTGTGGTGAAACGCTGGCGCAGCCAGGGGCGGTAGGCGAGCCCTCATTGGCGAGTGCGTCTGCAATTTCACGCCCTGCGGATTTCGGCTTTGGGGTGGGAAGCGGACATCTTCAGATCCGTCATCCCGGCGCAGGCCGGGGTCTCGCCCGTGCTGAAAACCGATAGGGTGAGGTCCCGGCCTTCGCCGGGATGACGATGAAAGAGAGGGCGGCTGCGGGTCGGCTCCGCTTGTTCCAATCTCTCCGCGCCGTCAGTTCTTGGGCGGTTCCCACAGTTCGATCGGATTTCCCTCGGGGTCGTGAACGCGGGCAAAACGGCCGACCGCCGGGTCGTCCCACTCATCCTTGGTGACGATCTCCTCCCCCGCGTCGCGGAACGGCGCGAGCACGGCGTCGAGATCGTCGACGCGCAGGTTGATCATGAACTGGCGGTCGGCGGCGAAATAGTCGGTATCGGCCTTGAACGCCGCAAAGACGAGCGGACCCGATGCCGTCATCCACGCCCATTCGTCGACCGGCCCGCTGTCTTCGGCGTTGCAGCCGGCGCCGACGCCGAGCCGCTCGCGATACCAGGCGTTGAGCGCCTCCGGGTTGCGGGCGCGGAAAAACAGCCCGCCGATGCCTTTGACATGTCCCATGACCACCTCTCTTGTCCAAAGAGGGACAGCCTAGGCGCAACTGGTCAGCGTTTCCATTCTCCGCTTTTGGCAAATTCTTCGCGGATCTGGCCCGACTGATTGAGCCGCGGGTCGGTGTAGCTTGGTGCGGCGGTCGCCGCGGCGGCCGGTGCGCTTGCGGGCGCGGGGGCCAGTGTGCCGGGCAATGGTGCGGGCGCGGCATCGGGAAGCGGTGCCGCGGCGCCGGCGAGCGTCGGGAGCGGCCCTGCGCCGGGGGCGATTCCCTGGCCTTTCAGGATCGCGATCTGCTGCGCCACGGGGAGATAGGGGCCGGGGACCGGCTCGCGTCCCGAATAGGGCGCGCGAAAGGCGTCGGGCATTCCCCAGCGTCCGCGCCAGCGATGGAAAATATGCGCGCCGACGATGTTGGTCATCACCAGGCTTTTGCCCCAGCGCGGCCAGATCGCCTGCGTATGATAATGGGTCGCGAGCCCGACCTTTGCAAAGACCTGACCGCCCAGCGCCGCGGCGGCGACGCGGCTCGCGCGCAGCCAGTTCGCGCGGCTGGGCGCGCGCGCCATCGCGCCGTCGCAGCTGAAGGTGAACTGGCACACGCCCGCGCGCTGCGATCCCTGAAACACGACGCCGCACACGGTGCCCGGAAAGCTTGGGTGGCGCACGCGATTGATCACCGTCTGCGCGACGCCGCGCATACCGTCGTCGCTTTCGGAAGCGGCTTCGTAATAGATGGCGGCGGTCAGGCAATAATGCGCGCGCTCGCGGTCGAGCGCGGTCAGCCCGCGAAAAACATAAGGCTTGGCAGACGGCCCGGCGAAGGCCTCTTCGCGCAGCATTGCGGGGTCGACGGGGGGCAACGCGGCGGCGTCGCTGTACCCGACACTGTTCGGATCGGGCAGCGTCGGATCGATCTTCAGCGCCGCTTCATAATCCTCGGCGGTCATTATCGCCCAGCGTCGGGGGTCGTAGGGCTTGAAATCGAGCGGCACCGACACGCTGTACGGCCCGAAGATCGCGGGCGCGCGAAACTGACCGCTCGAGAGCAGAAAGGCGAGGCACGCCACGGCCGATACGCCGCCAATCGCCGCCCAGAAGGCGCGCCCCGGCCCCGCCGGCTTTTCCGGCACCGGGTCGCGCCACGTCGAACGGGCGGTCAGGGTCAATTCGGGCTTCATTCGTGTTTTCACGTTCCATCGGTGCTCGGCGCGCGATTCGCGCCGAGCCAGCGAGCCCGCCTTATACGCGGAAACGCCAAATAAAATGTTTCATGGCATGTCGGGCGACCTGTAAGGTGAGGGCTGCCATGAGATCACGGGGGCGAAAACTTCGATCTTGCGCTCTCTGCGCCTCTGCGCGAATCTTATTCAAAGCCGCCTAGGCGGCCATGGCCGCTTTCGGTCGAAACCGGCCGACGACCTCCGGCGTCGTCGGGAACGGCGATATCCGTCATCGCCACCATTCCCCCTTGCCGACTCCCCTGGATCGGCCTATATGCCGCCTCACTTCTTGACATGGTTAGCCAGTTGGGACGTCGGGGCCGCGGGCCGCGGCGGCTTTTCCTGCATGGCTTTCCGGTCGTCCGATTTGGAAACCAAGCTTGGTCGATTTCGACGCCCTCAACGCGATCATCGCGCCCGAAGCCGAGGCGATGGGCCTGGCGCTCGTGCGCGTCGCTTTTTTTGGCGGCGACCATGATCCGACCTTGCAGGTGATGGCCGAACGGCCCGACACGCGCCAGCTGACGATCGACGATTGCGCCGACCTGTCGCGCCGTATCTCGGACCGGCTCGACGCGCTGGAAGAGGCGGGCAAGGATCCGATCGACGCCGCCTACCGGCTCGAAGTGTCGTCGCCCGGCATCGACCGGCCGCTGACGCGCCGCGCCGATTTCGCCGACTGGGCGGGGCATGAGGCGAAGATTGCGCTGAAGGAAAAGCTGGACGGACGCCAGCGGTTCAACGGCGAACTGCTCGGCATCGACGGCGATGTCGTGATGATATCGGATAAGGAAGGGGTCGAGCACAAGCTGCCGTTCGACGCGATCGACACGGCGAAGCTCGTTCTCACCGACAAATTGATTGCCGCAACCGTTCCGCTCTCGACCGAGGGCGCCGACGAAATGGAAGAAGAAGGACAGGACTGATGGCCACTGCCATTTCCGCCAACAAGGCCGAGCTGCTTGCGATTGCCAATTCGGTCGCCAGCGAGAAGATGATCGACAAGGCGATCGTCATCGAGGCGATCGAGGAAGCGATCCAGCGCGCGGCGCGCGCACGTTATGGCGCCGAGAACGATATTCGCGCCAAGCTCGATCCGCAGACCGGCGACCTTCGCTTGTGGCGCGTCGTCGAGGTGGTCGAGAGCGTCGAGGATTATTTCAAGCAGGTCGACCTCGCGCAGGGCCAGAAGCTGCAGAAGGATGCCAAGATCGGCGACTTCATCGTCGACCCGCTGCCCGCGGTCGACCTGGGCCGCATCGACGCGCAGTCGGCGAAGCAGGTGATCTTCCAGAAGGTTCGCGAAGCCGACCGTCAGCGCCAGTATGAAGAGTTCAAGGACCGCGCGGGCGAAATCATCACCGGCGTCGTCAAGTCGGTCGAGTTCGGCCACATCGTCGTCAACCTCGGCCGCGCCGAGGGCGTCATTCGCCGCGACCAGCAGATTCCGCGCGAACTGATGCGCGTCGGCGACCGTGTTCGCGCGCTGATCCTGTCGGTGCGCAGCGAAACGCGCGGGCCGCAGATTTTCCTGTCGCGCGCGCACCCCGACTTCATGAAAAAGCTGTTCGCGCAGGAAGTGCCCGAAATCTATGACGGCATCATCGAGATCAAGGCGGCCGCGCGCGATCCGGGCAGCCGCGCCAAGATCGGTGTCATCAGCTATGACGGCAGCATCGACCCCGTCGGCGCGTGCGTCGGGATGAAGGGCAGCCGCGTGCAGGCGGTCGTCCAGGAAATGCAGGGCGAAAAGATCGACATCATCCCCTGGTCCGAAGACACGGCAACCTTTGTCGTCAACGCGCTTCAGCCCGCGACGGTGCAGCGCGTTGTGATCGACGAGGATGACAGCCGCATCGAAGTCGTCGTTCCCGACGATCAATTGAGCCTTGCCATCGGCCGCCGCGGCCAGAATGTCCGCCTCGCCAGCCAGCTGACCGGCAGCCAGATCGACATTATGACCGAGGCCGACGCGAGTGAGAAGCGCCAGCGCGAATTTGTCGAACGCTCGACGATGTTCCAGGAAGAACTCGACGTCGACGAAACGCTCGCACAGCTGCTCGTCGCCGAAGGCTTTGGCGAACTTGAGGAAGTCGCTTACGTCCCGCTCGACGAACTGGCGAGCATCGAAGGGTTCGACGAGGAACTCGCGCAGGAGCTGCAGAGCCGCGCCGCCGAAGGGCTCGAACGCCGCGAGGAAGCCTCCCGCGCCGAACGCCGCGAGCTGGGCGTCGAGGATGCGCTGGCCGATATTCCGCACCTGACCGAAGCGATGCTCGTCACGCTCGGCAAGGCGGGGATCAAGACGCTCGACGATCTCGCCGACCTCGCGACCGACGAGCTGATCGCCAAGAAGCGCACCGACAACCGCCGCGGTCCGGCGCGCAGCGAGCGCGCCGAGGACAAGGGCGGCGTGCTGGGCGAATATGGCCTCAGCGAAGAGCAGGGCAACGAGATCATCATGGCGGCGCGTGCGCACTGGTTTGCGGACGAGCCCGAAGCCGGGCCCGCGACGGAGCCGCAAAACGGGGAGGCCGCCGATGCGGACCCCGCGCAATGATCAGCTAGGCGACACCGACCGCGCAAAGGGGCGCGGCAACCATGTGCCCGAGCGGCGCTGCGTCGTCACCGGCGAGGTTTCGCCGGCGGAGCGGCTTGTGCGCCTTGCGCTCGGCCCCGACGGCAGCATCGCGCCCGATGTGCACGGCAAGGCGCCGGGGCGCGGCGCGTGGATCGGCGTGAGGCGCGCCGATCTCGAGGCCGCGCAAGCCAAAGGCAAGCTCAAGGGCGGCCTTGCGCGCGCGCTTCACGAGGGCAGTTTTGCGATCCCCGACGATCTCGGCGCGCGGATCGAGGCGCAGCTCGCGCGCGCGACGCTCGACCGGCTCGGCCTCGAATCGCGCGCCGGCACGCTGATCAGCGGCAATGACAAGATCGAACAGGCGGCGCGGCGCGGGCAGGTTCGCCTGCTCCTTCACGCCAGCGATGCGGGCGAGGATGGGCGCAAAAAACTGGCGCAAGCGTGGCGTGTCGGCGAGGATGACGAAGGTTCGGGCCGCGAGGGCATGGTCTTGCCGGTGGACCGCGGCACCCTATCTATGGCATTGGGGCGTGAGAATGCGGTGCATCTGGCGATTGTCGACGCCCGCGCCGCCGACCGGGTGCTGGCGCATTTGAGCCGCTGGCAGTTTTTCACCGGATGGAGTAGGGACGCGGCCGATCGCGTTTCGAGTACGGATTCCCGCACGCCGGGAACAGGGGATACGTCCGCGGCTTCCGTCGCTTCGGGCGCGTTTTGAAGGAATGATGGTTTTCGATGAGTGACGAACAGGACAAGCCGACCCTTAGCCGCAAGCCCCTGGGCCTGAAGCGGACGGTCGAGGCCGGACAGGTGCAGCAGCAATTCAGCCACGGCCGCCGCAATACGGTGGTGGTCGAGGTGAAGCGCCGCCGCGTGCTGGGTCGTCCGGGCGAGGCCGCACCGGCTCCTGAGGCCGAAGAAGCAAAGGCTGCGCCCGCCCCGGCGCCGACGCCCGCGCCTGCGCCCAGGCCGGCGCCGCCGAAGGCGACCCAGCCGGACAGCCTGATGACGCGCCAGGAACGCCAGGCGCAACTGCTGCGCGAAGCCGAAGAAGCGCGGATGGCCGCGCTCGAGGAAAATCGCCGCCGCGAAGAGGCCGAGCGTGCGCGCGCCGCCGAGGAAGAAAAGGCGCGCGCCGAGAAGCGCGAGGAACAGGCCGCGGCGAAAGCGGACGAGCCTGCCCCCGCTCCCGCGGCTCAACAGGAGCCCGCGGTCGACGCGCCGGCGGCTGCCGCTCCCGCCGAACGTCCTGCGGAAGCTGCCCCGCGTCCTGCGGCGGCGACTGCGGCCCCCGCGCCGCGGCGCTTCACCCCGGTCGAGCCGCCGAAACGTCCCGAGCCGAAGCGCCCCGAGCCCAAGGCCAACCGCGGCGGCGAAAATCGCCGCCAGTCGGGCAAGCTTACCGTCACGCGCGCACTCAACGAGGATGAAGGCGCGCGCGCGCGCAGCCTCGCGGCGCTGAAACGCGCCCGCGAAAAGGAAAAGCGTTCGCACATGACCTCGTCGGGTCCGCGCGAAAAGCAGGTGCGCGAAGTCATCGTGCCCGACACGATCACCGTGCAGGAACTCGCAAACCGCATGGCCGAAAAGGGCGCCGATCTGGTGAAGGCACTGTTCAAGATGGGGATGCCCGTCACGGTCAACCAGACGATCGATCAGGACACGGCCGAACTGCTCGTCACCGAATTCGGGCACGAGATCAAGCGCGTCAGCGAAGCCGACATCGACATCCGCCACGACGAGGATGTCGACGACGCGGCGGCGCTGAAGCCGCGCGCGCCGGTCGTGACGATCATGGGTCACGTCGACCACGGCAAGACCAGCCTGCTCGATGCGCTGCGCGGCGCGAATGTGCAGGCGGGCGAAGCCGGCGGCATCACCCAGCATATCGGCGCCTATCAGGTGAAGGCGAAGGACGGCAGCGTCATCACCTTCCTCGACACGCCGGGCCACGAAGCCTTTACCGAGATGCGCCAGCGCGGCGCGAACGTCACCGACATCGTCATTCTGGTGGTCGCCGCCGACGATGGGCTGAAACCGCAGTCGATCGAGGCGATCAACCATGCGAAGGCCGCGGGCGTGCCGATCATCGTCGCAATCAACAAGGTCGACAAGGACGGCGCCAATCCGCAGCGCGTGCGCGAGCGTCTGCTCGAACATGAGCTGGTGGTCGAGGAAATGGGCGGCGACGTGCAGAATGTCGAAGTGTCGGCGCTGAAGAAGACCGGGCTCGACAAGCTGCTCGACGCAATCGCGCTGCAGGCCGAAATCATGGAGCTGAAGGCGAACCCCGATCGCGCCGCCGAAGGCACGGTGATCGAGGCGAAGCTCGACAAGGGCCGCGGCCCCGTTGCGACGATCCTCGTCCGCCGCGGGACGCTGAAGGTCGGCGATGTCTTCGTCTGCGGCGCCGAAAGCGGCCGCGTGCGCGCGCTCGTCGACGATCATGGCAAGCAGGTGAAGCAGGCCGGGCCCTCGATGCCGGTCGAGGTCCTCGGCCTTGGCGGCGTGCCGATGGCAGGCGATACGCTCACCGTCGTCGAGAATGAGGCGCGCGCGCGCGAAGTCGCTGCCTATCGTCAGGAACAGGCGCTCAAGAAGCGCACGGCGCAGGCGCCGGTCAGCCTCGAAGGCATGTTCTCGGCGCTCGCCGACAAGGCGAATGTCATCGAATATCCGGTGGTCATCAAGGGCGACGTGCAGGGGAGCGTCGAGGCGATCGTCAACGCGCTCAACAAGCTGTCGACCGACGAGATCCGTGTCCGGGTGCTCCATGCGGGGGCCGGTGCGATCACCGAAAGCGACGTGACGCTGGCGGCCTCGACCAAGGCGCCGATCATCGGCTTCAACGTCCGCCCGAATGCCAAGGCGCGCGAGATCGCGAACCGCGAAAAAGTCCGCTTCATGTATTATGACGTCATCTATCACCTGACGGCCGAGGTCGCGAAGGAGATGGCGGGCGAGCTGGGTCCGGAGCGTATCGAGAACGTCGTCGGCCGCGCCGAGGTCAAGGAAGTCTTCCCCGCGGGCAAGCGCGACAAGGCCGCCGGCCTGCTCGTTCTCGAAGGCTCGATCCGCAAGGGGCTTCACGCGCGCCTCACGCGCGAGGACGTCATCGTCTCGGCAACGACGATCGCCTCGCTGCGCCGCTTCAAGGACGATGTCGCCGAAGTGCGCGCGGGCCTCGAATGCGGCGTCGTGCTCGCGGATACGAACGACATCAAGCCGGGCGACCATCTCGAAGTCTTCGAGGTCGAACTGCGCGACCGTACGCTGTAATGAACCATCCCTGCACCCTCGCCGGCGCGGGGGTGCAGGAGGAAAAGAGCAATGCGCCACAAGGATCAATCGGAGGGCCCGTCGGTACGCGTCCTGCGCGTGGGCGAACAGGTGCGCCATGTATTGAGCGAAATCCTCGCGCGCGGCGACGTGCACGACGATGTGCTTGCGACGCATCCGGTCAGCGTCACCGAAGTGCGCATGTCGCCCGACCTTCGCCACGCGACCGTCTTTGTAAAGCCCCTGCTCGGCAAGGATGAGGAGGCGGTGCTGAAGGCGCTGCGCACCAACACCGCCTATCTCCAACGCGAAGTGGCGCACCGCATTCGTATGAAATATGCGGCAAAGCTCAAATTCCTTGCCGACGAAAGCTTCGACGAGGCGAGTCATATCGACCGCCTGCTTCGCGACCCGAAGGTGGCGCGCGACCTGACCGGGGGCGGCGAGAACCGCGATTAGGTCCGGGCCGAAGTTCACGAAACTTCGTTGAGCCCGGCGATCGGTCAGCCGCGCGATGCGCTCGGCAAAGGCGGCCCCTACAGTCTTTTGCTCCCGCAGCGAGACGATCGATAGCGCGCGTGCGCATTGTGCGGTGCCGATTTGCGGTTATGACAGGCGCATGGGGGTAGAAGACAGCGAATCCGGCCGCTGGCAGTTCGGCCATGTCCTGTTCGACGAAGCGAGCGGGCGGCTGACCGTCGATGGCCGGGCGGTCGAAATCGACCGCAGCTGTGCGGCGTTGCTCGCGGCGCTGCTCGGCCACGTCGATGCGCCGATCGGCAAGGACGAACTGCTCGAGGCCGGGTGGCCCGGACGGGTCGTGCATGAAAATTCGCTCGCCAAGGCGATCGGCCGGTTGCGTCAGGCGCTGGGCGAGGATGGCGCGAGGATCGAGGCCGTCTATGGCAGCGGTTATCGGCTGGTCGGCCCGGTCCGGCGCACAGCCGCCCCGCCCACGGCGGTGCCCGGCTCGCATGGAGCCTGGTCACGCCTGCGCGCGCGGCTGTTCGGCGACCGGCAGCGTATGATTGCAAGCGCAGCCGTCGCGGTTGCGGCGATCGGCCTTGTCGCGGCGGGGCTTGCATCCTGGAACGCGATGACCGCGCGCGCGCAGCTGTCCGAACAGGAACGCGAGGTCGAGGTTCTGCTGGCGTTCCTCTCGTCGGACCTGCTCGCCTCCGCCGATCCCTATGCGCCCAACTATCGCGACCAGTCGGTCCGGCAGGTTGTCGAACGCGCCGCGGCGACGATCGACAACCGGCTGCGCGACGACCCGGCGACGCGTGCGATCCTTCACCGTACGATCGCGCAGGCTTTTTCGGGCTGGGGCGAATATGAAAAGGCGGTCAGCCATTTCGACCGTGCGCAGGTGCTGAACACGCGCCTCCATGGCGTCCTCGCGCGTCAGAACGTGCCGGTGGATATCGGTCTGTGCCAAAATCTGCGGCTGGCGGGCGAAACACGCCGCGCCGAGCGCATATGTCTGCGCGCCGAGCAGGTTGCAGAGGCGACGCGGTCGCCCCAGCTTGGCGCGGCGCGGATCGTCCGCGCGAAGTTGCAGTTCGAGATCGGCGAATATGACCGGGCGGCGACCGCGCTCGCCGGCGTGCTGCAAGATGCCAAGGGCTTGCCGTCGGCCGACCGCGCCGATGCCGAATGGTTCCAGGCGCTCAGCTTGCGAAAACTGGCGCGCTTCGATCTGGCCGATGGGGCGTTCCGGCGGCATCTGACGATCCGCCAGACCACCCTTGGCGACGCGCATCCGCTGACCGGCTGGGCGCACGCCGATTATGGCGACTTTCTGGTGTCGGCGGGCGAGTTTGCAAAGGCGGAGATCCATCTGACACGCGCCCGCGCGATCTTTGACGCGTCGCTGGGTGCGGACCATCCCGAATCGCTCTCGCCCGATTACAGCCGCGCGATCGCCGCGCTGTGGCAGCGGGACTGGGAGGGGGCGCGCACGACCCTGCGCCCGCTGCTCGCGCGCTATCGCGAAACATTGGGTTCGGACCATTTCTGGACGCTCTATGTGATGAGCGAGCTGGCGCTTGCCGAGGCGCAGTTGGGTGAGGCGGATCGCGCCGATACGCTGCTGCGTGAAGCACGGCGGACCGGTGCGCGGGTGCTTTATGGTCGCGAGGGCAAGGCGGCGCATTTTCACATGCGCTGGGCACGGGCGCTGGCGGCTCTGGAAAAGGTCGACGAAGCGGAGGACGAGCGCCGCCGCGCATCGCAGGCGATGGACAGCGGCGGTTTCATGCCCGAGCATCCGTGGCGCGCCCGCCTCCATTGCCTGTCGGGGCAGATCGCGCTGGCGCGCCGCGATGATGCTGCGGCGCGGCAGTCGGGACGCGCCTGCCTCTCGGCGCTGGGGGCCGCCGATGGGCTCCCGGCGACCTATCCTTCGCTTGGCGAGGCTAGACGATTGGCCGGGATCGGTACGCCGCCGCCACGCTGAGGAGGCAGCAACCATCTGAAAAGATTGTAATTCATAATTTTCAGAATCTGCCGGAAAGATTTTTCACTCTTTTTCAGCGGCGCGACAAAGATTTTCATCGGCCGCGTCCTCCAACTTCCCGAAATCAGCCGAAGCCGATGGAGGGAAGTTCTGATGGGTAAAAGGTGGAGCAGCCTGGCGATCGCCGTCGCATTTGCCGCGAGTGGAGCGGGTCTCCCTGCGTGGGGGCAGCCCCCTTTGGTCCGAACTTCGGGTTCGGCGTCGGCCAGCGACGACAGCCAAAGCGCGGCGTGCGAGAAGGCCCGTCAATCGATCGCCTACCGCGAAGCGCGTGGCCGACAGGACGAAGGATGCAGCTGCAAAAGTTCGTCCGACCGCGTGCTCCAGGCGAAGCCGTGGTTGAAGCGTCACTATTGCACCGTGCGCTACACCTATCTGGTGCGTGAAAGCCGCAGCGTCCAGCGCTGACGATGTTGCGGCGCCTTTTCCCGCTGTTGACCCTGCTCACCGTGCCCGCCGCCGCACAGGACGCGCGCTGGGCGGTGCGGACGGTCGAAGCCCCGGGGCGCAGCGAGGCCGGGGGCTGCACCAATGCGCGTGCGCGCGCCGCGGCCGAGGCGCGCAAATATCTGGGGCTGAACGTCAAGGGGTGCACCTGCGCACCGATCGCATCGAAGGGGAACGGCCCGTCGGCCGGCTATTGGTGCCGGGTAACATATGAAGTTCTGGTTCGCACAAGTTCGAATTGAGGGAAGGAACAAACGATGAAGAAAATCGGGATATTGTCCGCAGTCGTTGCTTTGGGATTGGCGGGGATGCCCGCTCCGGCGCTCGCCAAAACCACCCAGATACAAGCCACGGGCGATTCGCGTTCGGAAGGCTGCGCGAAGGCACGGGCCTCTGCCAAACGCGCTTATGGCGATCGGATCAGCGGATATAATGGATGCCAATGCGCGCCAAAGGGCAATGAGAGCTATCGCTATTATCTCTGCACTCTCACCGTCTTTTACCGTGACTAGGATTTGGTGTCTGCCGATCGGGGGTGCGGCGATCGGGGGGAGCCTGGCCCTTGCCGCCGGTGTGGCCCCGGCGGCAGCCCAATCGCTCTCCCGCGGCGATTATGAGCAATGCTCGGTCTATCGCGACGGGCGCTTCGTCGGGCACGACAGCGTGTGCCTGGAAGCGAAGCGCGCGGCGATCCGCCGGCTGGACGAGGATGACGGCTATCGCGCGCGGTATCCGCGCCGGGGCCACGACCGCCGCTATTCGAGCGCATATCGCTGTCCCCACTGGGCGAATGGCGGGCGCGGCTACAACGCCACCTGGTATTCGGATGGGCGGCCGCCGTCGCTGACAGGCATTTATACCTATGATGCGACGTTGAACGGCCGTCCCTGCATTCCCCACCCGACCTATTACGGCTCCGGTTATCCTTGAGGAGGAAAGAATGAAGAAATTGATCGGCGCCGCGCTGCTGATGTTTGCGAGTACCGGTGCAGCCCCCGCGCAGGCTGAAACTTCCGACGATATCTACCGCTATTTCGACGTGATGTGGAAACAGGCCGTTCCGCCGGTCGATGCCTGCGAATCGGGCCACCGCATGACGGCGACATGCGGCCGTGCGGCGGACAAGCTCGTTTGCACCGCCAACGCCATCTATGTCGCGCTCGAAGAATCCCGCCTGGCCGACCGCTTCCCGCGCCAGCTCTCCGGCCTGAAGCGGCTTTTGTCGGAGAAGGCCGACTATCTGAACGACCTTCATATCGACGGGCACATGCGCAATCCCGCCCGCATGAAGGCGTTCGAAATGCGTGACTTTTGCCGCAACATCGGGGCGCCGCTCGTTCCTTGATCCCGCGCCGCGTGCGCCGTTTCGGAGTGGAGGACCATATGAAATCCAAGTTTCTTGCGGCGATCGCGCTACCGGCCGTGCTGGCATCGGGCCCCGCCGGTGTACACGCCCAGCCCGCCCTACCTCTCACTCCCTCGCCCTGGGGCGGCAGCATGTCTGCCGCCGAACAGGAGGCGTCGGCGGCGAAGCGACCCGCGTTCGCCGACGCCAACTGGAACCACGAAGTCTGTGTAACCGCCTATTCGTTCGAGGGGGTCGCCGACGATATTGCAGAGCGAAAAGCGGCCCTGCAGACCACGCACAAGCTGAACATGGCCGAATTTGAGGAGCGCCGCCGGTTGGCCGCGCTGGAACGCCAGGCGGCCCAGCATTTGCCCAATATCGCCAAGTGCAAGGGACAATTTTATCGCCCCGCCCTCGAACGTCTTTGTGACCGGACGCGCGGCGACAATCGCTTTTGCGCGCAGCTTTCCGGGCCCCTGTTACCCGGCGTCGAGCTGGTGACGGACAAGGCCGGGTTCGTGCGCGGTCTCGCGTGGAACAAGGTGGGCGATATATATTCGAGGGGCGCGGCCTTTGCCCCTGCGCGCTGGCGCCCGGCGGACAATCGCGGCCCCGTTCCGGCAGGCCCGTCGGTGAGCGGGATTACCTACGTCGCCGCAACCAACGAAGCGGTGAAGGCGACGGACGGGCGACCGCTCGAACATGGGATCGGCCAATGGGCGTTCAGCGTCGAGATGCTGCGCCAGAAGCGGGAGGATCTCGATGCCGCAACAATCCGCCAGGCGCGCAAGCTGGCCAAAAGAACGGGGATGACCGAGGCGGTGGGCCGCTATGTGCAGCGCCCGCGTCTCCACTTCCAGGCCTATATGTTCGACATCCTGCTCGAGAGTGAGGGGGCCACGCTGGCGGTCGAGATGCGCGACGGATCGCGGCGCACGCTGGGCGCGCCGGTTCGCTTCCATGCCGTTCCCGAAAACGCCCCGGCCTTTTACACCAGCTTTGCAAGCTATCGCATCCATGCCGCGATGCGACCGACCGCGAAGGAGATGGGGTGGATCCTTCATCCCAAGGCGGACTTTCTGACCGCAAGCTTTGCCATGCGGCTGGAGGATGGGCGGATCGGCACGGTGACGCTGCGCACGCCCTTGGCGGGCATCGCCGAGGCGTGGCAGGCGATGAACGCGGCCAATCGCGATGCGCATCGGCGGATCGAGCGGGTTGAGGCGGCCGTGGGATCATGATCGTGCGCCCTCGGCAGGGAAGGCGTCGCCGGTTAGCGGCCGCGTGTATCGCCGTGGCGGTTCTTGCGCTCGGTGCGGTGTCGGTGGCGCTTCTGTCCGGTCGTTCGGGCGGGTGCAGCGGCGGCGGTGGCATGGCCTTTTGCGGTGGTCCGCCACCCGTTCCGGTCCAGCCCGCCCGGGAAGCGCGTGATGCAGCGGTTTCGAATGCGGCTTTTGACGGGGGTGACAGCGTATGAACAAGACGGTTGGCGGATTGGTCGCGGTGATCGTGTTGCTCGTCGGCGCGGTCATGTATTTGCTCGGCCAGCAAAATGCCGCGCCGCCGCCCGCGCAATCCGCATCGATCGATGTCGCGACGGCAAAGAAGGCCGAGGGCGATCCGGCGGCGGCACAAATGCCTGCCTCGCTCCAGCGTCCCGTTCGCGTCGGCACCGGCGGCCCCCATGCCGATGCGTGCCGCGGTGTGGGATCGGTCGCCAATCTGCCCGGCGGTGCCGACGATTTCCTCGCCGTGCGCGAAGGCCCGACGGTCAAGGCGAAGCGCATCGACAAGCTGAAGGACGATGCGCCCGTCTATATATGCGACCAGAATGCGGGCGGCAGCTGGATCGGCATTGTCTATCAGGCGAACGGCTACCTGCCGACCGATGACACATGCCGGGCCGAAGAAAATGTGGGGAGCGTCCGCCCCTATGAGGGGCCGTGCCTGACCGGCTGGGTGTCGGCCAAATATGTGATGCCGCGCGGGCAGGACAGCGACGAGCCCTATGAGGGCGAGCCTGCTGTTGCCAGCCGCTTTTTATTTGATGCCGAAGGATTTGGGGAAACTGAATTTACGGCCACTAACTATTTATATTTTAATGGCGATCGGCGCACCAAGGCCGAGGGCGGCACCGTGATCGATCGTGGCAAGCGAACCTGTCGTTCCACGGGCGAAAGCGGCGCGCGTGCATGGGTTTGCCGCGCGACTTACACCTATGAAAAATAGCAACTCGCCCCGATGGTACGCGGCCCGGTGGGCGCAGCGGATCGTCGCAAGCCTCTTTGCAGGGGCGGCGCTGGCCTTTCCGGCGTCGGTGCAGGCGGTAGGTGAGCCCGAACGCTGGGGCTATCTCTACGCCCAATGTATGCAGGAGCCGGTCCAGGAACCGCGCAGCATCTGCGAAACGGCGGCGGAGGAAGAGCCACGGCTGGCCGTCATCGTCAGCAATATCGTGCGTTTCGATAGCAAATCCGGCGATCCCCATGCCCGCTTCACGAGCGAGCTGAAGCGGCTACACGGCCTCGATAGGGAGCCGCGCGAGGTCATGCCCTTTTCGACGTGGCAGGAGGCCGAGGCTGCGCTCAAGGAGAATCTGCGCCTCAATCGCCGGGTTGAAAAGGGCAACATCGCCTTGCTGGCGCTATCAACCGAGCCCGATCGACTGGCCGACGAGCCCAATGCGGAGGAGGTCGAGCGAATGCCGCCGCCGCTTCCCGACGTGACGGCGGCGTACCGCGATGAAGCGCTGACCATCTGGCGTACCGGCGCGGCCTGCGGGCTGCGCGACAAGGACGGGCGGGACATCCTCCCCGCACTTGTCGCCGATCCCTTCGGCGAGGCGGGCGAGGGATGTCCCTTTCAGGTCGCGCCGGGCTATGGCCTCTACGCTTTCCACGTCGAGCGCAATGGCGCGGTGTGCGGCGCGAAAGGCGTCTGTACCGAAATTTACGGTCCCGATGGCAGACGGATGCTTGTCGCCGACTATTCGCCGAACCTTCTGACCGCCCACCGGAGTCTCCACCCACTTGGTCTGCTGGCGACCGGCGAGCGCGTTCAGCGGCTCTGGTCCTTTCCCGAACAGCGCTATGTTTCGCCTGCGCTGCCCTTCGTCGGTCTCGGTCCAGATGAGCGGGTAATGGTCGGCGACGCGACGATCCGCCACAATCGCGTCGCGGTGCTCTTCGAGCGCCATCGTTCACCGGCGACCCAGGCCTTTTCGGACACCGCTGATGAATATGCGCTCTTCTTTCTCGACACGCGGCGCTTCGAGGATGTCGTTGTGGCCGATCCGCCAGCGCTCGCTGCGCCTGAGAATTTCCCCGCCTTTGCCCGATATGAGGCCGAAGCGATCGAACCCTGCGCGGACGATTCGGCGTGGCTGCTCGGCGCCGACCCGCGCGCCGAGCATTATCTGAAGAACAGCTATTACGAGTTCGACAAGCATTTTCGCGCCTTTACGGGACGGCTCGCCCGCGACCTCGGCGCGGCGAAGGCCGACCGCGCTGCGGCCGCGCAGCTGGCAGCGCGGCTCGACGCGCAGATGCCGCGGCTCGCGCGCCTGCTGACCGGCGTGGAGGCCCCGGCGGACAGCCTTGCAGTGGCGCGGGTTGCGGGTTCGTTCGAGTTTCAAAACCCCGCGCCGGTACGGCCGGACGATGGCCATGTGGCGTGGCTGCGCGCCGCGCTGGCCCGCGACATGGTGTTGGGAGAAGATTACGCGGCAGCCGACCTTGCCGGCGAACGCATCGATGCCTTCCTGACCGCGCTTGGAAAGGTCCGCTACGGTTTGCGACGACTCGCTGCTCCATCGGCTACCGGGCACGGCGGGGCTGAGGCCGCTGCGCTCGACGCGGACGTACAGACGCTGGTGCGCGACTGGCGCGACGGGCTGCGGCCCGTTTTTGAACGGGCGATCCTCGACGGTTCGCCGCGCCTTGCCGAGCGGCTGCGCCGCCAGGTCCGCGCACTGTGTTCGGAGTCCGGCCGGTGACGCGGCTTGTGGTCGCCATGGCGCTCGCGCTCTCGCTTGCGATGCCGTCGGCCGTAGCCGCCGAAGATCGGTTCGCGCCGCCATCCGAAATTTGCGCGGCGGACGCGGGTTGGGTGGATGACAATCCCAATGAGACGGCGCGCGCGTTTGAAGAAGCCTTCCGCGAGTTCGACTGGCGCTTCGTCGCCTTTTCAGAGCGGCTGGAAAAAACCGTGCTCGCCGGCGAGGGGGCACCGGATGGCGCAGCTATGTCGGACCTCCGCGCGGAGATAGAGGCTGTCTACCGCGCTCTCGCGCACCTTCTTCCGCTGCGCGAGGCGGGAAATGAGGCGTGGCCGATGAAATTCCTGATCGAAGACATTCCCGGCGGCGTTCCTCTGCCCGATTTCGACCCACCCGACCGTGAAGAAGTGTTGCGGGCGGCCTTTCTGCGCGAGATGGTGAGCGTTGCGCTACCGGGAGCCGAGCGGTCGAAGGTACGGTTTTGGGCGCGCCTCGGCATGACTCGGGCATTGCTGGACGCGGACACCCCCGATGCCACCGATCTCGGCGCCTTGCGGGTCCTCGCTGGCGGCGCGCTTGCGGAAGCATATGAGGCCGATGTCCGCCGCCCGGCGCTGTATATTCTGGGCGACGGCTGGCACCCCAGCCTTGCAAGCCGGTTGCGCGGCCAGGTGCGGCAGATGTGCAGGGAGGCCGTGGAATGATTACGAGATCGCTTGCCGCCGCGCTGTTCGCGCCCGCGGCCCTGACAGCCGCCGCCTGCGGCGCGGGCAATCTCGCGGCCTATGAGCGCGAGGAATTTCCCGCCTGCTATATCGACCAGGGGGCCTGGGCAGGCGAACCGCGTGCCGCCGATTATATCGAACGCAGCTTCGATGATTTCGAGCGTCAATTCGACGACTTTCTGGGCGGTCTGGATCGGGCGGTGCGCGACGGCGGGCGCGAATCGCGCGGCGCCTGGCCCGCCCGCTTTGGCCCCCTGCATAACGAAGCCAAGGCGAACATCGTCCGGCTCGGCCGCCTGCTGCCGCGGATGAACCGCCCGCTCGATCTCGCGCCGATGATCGGCCAGTTTCAGGAAGGCGCCATCTGGTGGCCCCGCGGCGATCATCATACCGAATTTCTGGCTGTGGCACTGGCCGAAGAATTTGCAGGCCATCAGAATCTGGCGGAGCATATGGCCGTCTTCCTGACGCGTTTCGAACGCGTCGAGGCGCTTCTGCTCGACCTTAAATATGACGAACCGGCCGACGGCGGGCCCGACCCGCCCGATCTCGATCAAATCGCCCGCGCCGCGCGGGAATTGCGCGCAGGATGGGAGGCCGCCTATCCCGGAATGCGGCGCGTGATCTTTGACCGGCCCGCCATGCCGGCGGGCGAAAGCCTGTCGGAGCGGCTCCAGGCACGCGTGACGGCGATCTGCCAAAGCTACAGCGAATGCGGCGATGGCGCGGAATGCGGCGCGGGGACGGGCGGCGACGGTTCGGTTGGCGGGGATCAATCGGAATGATCTACAGGGATTTCCGTACGATGATCGACCGCGAACTGACCGCCAATGCCATCGACGACATTCGCACGCGCGGTCCGGTCGACGATTTGCGCGTGCTGCCGATTGTCCTGTCGATGGACCCGCCGGAGGGGCTGGATGTCGAACGCCTCTGCCTCGACCTGCTGGGCCATCCCGACCCCTGGGTGCGCGGGAACGCGGCGACCGGGCTTGGGCATCTTGCGCGCGTCCTGCGCCGGCTGGACAATAAGGAGCGCATCAAACGCAATTTGCAGATGCTGCTGGAGGATGAGGAAGAGCTTGTCGCCGGCCGGGCGGCCTGTGCCATCTCCGACATCAAAATATATCTTCGCTGGCGGTTCGCAAAATGCGAACCGGCGCCGCGTCCGCGGGTCCCGCGGGCAATCTCCACCGCCGCCTGCTATCGCGTTTATCTGCTGATCGACGAAGAGTCGAACATCCTTGCCGAACGCGGCATCGCCCCCGGCAAGGCCGCGCCGTCGAGCGATTTCCCGCCCGATCCGCGCGGACTGTCGTTCGGTTATGAATGGCGTTTGCCGGGTTTCAGCCTGACGCAGCGGCTGTCCGAAAAGGCCGGCGAGTTGGAAGGGCAATGGGCGCTGCGTCGTCCGAATGTGTGGGTGAACGAGTCCAACGGCTTCGAAGCAATAACGGTAGTAAAGGCGCTGACGCACGGCAGCGATCATCGGCTCGGCGATTGGGTGGAACTGCGCGCCCGCGCCTTTCTGGCGGATCGCCAGGACCATGTCTGGTCGGCCGACGAAGGCATCGAACAGCGCTGGCTGAGCGCCGAGGAATTTATGGCCGCTTTGCCCGTGGGCGCGCACGATCGTCATGTGCTGGCGCTGTTTGATTCCTTTTTTTATCAAGAAGCGGGCACCGGCTTTTTCTGATCGTCGAAATGCCATGTTCGGGGCTCAAGGATCGACAAAGGCAGCAATCGCATGACAAACCCCGACGCTCCCTATCACGCCCATATCTATTATGATCCCGCCGAGCGGCCCACGGCGATGGCGCTCCGCGACCGGTTCGGCGTTGACCCGACGATTCTGTTCGTTGGGACGATGACCGACGGCGCCGCCGGTCCGCACCCGATTGCGCAATATGAGGTGCATTTCCTCGCGCGCTCCCGCGATGCCGTCGTGGCGGCGATCGAAGCGACGGGGCTGCGCGCTTTGGTCCATCCACTGACCGACGACGATCTGGCGGACCATACGCGTCTTGCGCACTGGATTGGCGAGCCTGTCGAGCTCGACCTGGGCGTGCTCGATCCGCCGGGGTTGAATCAGGGGGTTCCGCGCTTTGGCGTGTCGGATTTTTAGCGGCTAAACCTCGACCGGCCCGTCGGGGCCCAGCGACCAGCTGCACCCAAGCCGCTTCGCATCGTCGGCGTCGGTAAGCGCAGCGACGGTTCGCCAGCCGTCGCTGCGCAGGCTGGCGGCAAGCGCGGCGTCGTGGCCCAGGGGCAGGAAGATGCGCCGCTCGGTCATATCGACCGCGCCCAGCCCCGCGTCGATCAGCGGGTCGGGGTAAAGCGAAAAGCCGACCGCGGACTCCTCGGCTTCGCCGACGGGGATCGAATAGGCGCCGCCGCGGCCCACCGCGTCGCCCTGTCCGGGCACGAAAATCTGAAAGCCGAACCAGCTTTGATAGGCGAAGCCATGGCGCTCGGTGGGGTCGAGCGTCAGCGTCACGCGGTCGCGGATCGGCGCAGCAATCGCCTCCAGCGCATCGATCCGCGCGCCAAGCACGCCGCTCGTATCGAAGGCGCGAAGGTCGGCGATCGCGCGGTCGAACGGGCCGGTCGCGCGAATCAGCGGCAGATAGGCTTCGGCGCCGATCTGCGCGAGGGCGCCGGCATCCTTTGCGTCGAGTTCATCGCGAAGCTGGCTGAGGTCGGCCGCGACGGGCAGCGGTCCGCTCGCGAGCAGGTCGACAACGTCGGGCAGGGTGAAATCGATCGTCACCGGCCCGATCCCCGCGGCTTCGAGCGCATCGATCGCGACGCCGACGATTTCGCGCGCCGCCGCAACGCTGTCGCTGCCGATCAGCTCGGCGCCGACCTGAAGCATTTCGCGCGCGGGACGAAGCTGGCTCGCGCGCAGCTTGACGACTTGGCCAGCATAGCAAAGCCGCAGCGGCCGCGGCGCCGCGGCGAGCAGCGAGGTCGCGATGCGCCCGACCTGCCGCGTGATGTCGGGGCGCAGCGCGAGTGTGCGCTGCGACACCGGATCGGTGAAACGCAGCAGGTCGCGCGCCGAGCGCTCGTCATTGCCGCCCAGCGTTTCGCGAAACTCGGCGAGCGGCGGCGACACGCGGCCATAGCCGTGCGCGCGCATTGCATCGACTAGGGCGCGCGTGACGCGCGACGCGGCCTCGGCCTGGGCGGGCAGGCGGTCGCGAAGCCCTTCGGGCAGCAGGGCGGGGGCCTTGGTCATGGGGGCTCTCCTACGCGGCGAATGCCGCAAACGAAAGCCCCTCCCCTTCAGGGGAGGGGTTGGGGTGGGGTCTCGCAACTTGGCGCCAGGCCGATGGACCCCACCCGCTGCGACTAGGCAGCAAGCTGCCAAGTCTCGCTGCCCTCCCCTGAAGGGGAGGGCGTTGGTCGTTTAAAACTTCAGTCCCTTCACCGTCTTCACGCCGGGCAGTTGGCAGATCTGCCACAGCAGCGGCTCCGGCATCGCCGAATCGAGGCTCAGAAGCAGCACCGCTTCGCCGCCGGCGGCGCGGCGGCCGAGGTGGAAGGTGCCGATGTTGAGCCCGGCATCGCCCAGCGCACCGCCGATACGGCCGATGAACCCCGGCGCGTCCTCGTTGACGATATAGAGCATGTCGCCGTCGAGATCGGCTTCGACCTTGATGCCGAACATTTCGACGAGGCGCGGCTCGTTATTGCCGAACAGCGTGCCCGCGACCGATCGGTCGCCCGCTTCGGTCGCCACCGTCACGCGCACGAGGGTGTGATAATCGCCCTCGCGGTCGTGGCGTACCTCGCGCACGTCGAGGCCGCGCTCGCGCGCCAGATGCGGGGCGTTGACCATGTTCACGCTGTCCGAATAGCGGCGCATCAACCCGGTGAGCACCGCGGCGGTGATCGGTTTCAAGTTGAGTTCGGCGGCCGCGCCCTCGACCTCGACCGAGATTGTGGTCAAATTGTCGTGCGCGAGCTGGCCGACAAGGCTGCCCAGCTTTTCGGCGAGGCTCATATAGGGGCGCAGCTTCGGCGCTTCCTCGGCCGACAGGCTGGGGACGTTGAGCGCATTGGTGATGCCGCCGGTCAGCAGATAGTCCGAAATCTGTTCGGCGACCTGGATCGCGACGTTGACCTGCGCCTCGTCGGTCGATGCGCCGAGGTGCGGGGTGCAGATGAAATTGGGTGCGCCGAACAGCGGATGGTCGGCGGCCGGCGGTTCGGTCTGAAACACGTCGAGCGCCGCGCCCGCGACATGGCCCGATTCGAGTGCGTCTTTCAGCGCGGCCTCGTCGATCAGCCCGCCGCGCGCGCAGTTGATAATGCGCACGCCCTTTTTGGTCTTCGCAAGATTTTCGCGCGACAGAACATTGCGCGTCTGGTCGGTGAGCGGCGTGTGCAGCGTGATGAAGTCGGCGCGCGCGAGCAACGTGTCGAGGTCGGCCTTTTCGACGCCGAGTTCGATCGCGCGCTCAGGCGTCAGGAAGGGATCGAAGGCGACGACCTTCATCTTGAGGCCGATCGCGCGCTCGGCGACAATGCTGCCGATATTGCCGCAGCCGATCAGGCCGAGCGTTTTTGACGTCAGCTCGACGCCCATAAAATCATTCTTCGGCCATTTGCCCGCCTGGGTGCCGGCGTTCGCTTCGGGGATCTGACGCGCGAGCGCGAACATCATCGCGATCGCATGTTCGGCGGTCGTGATGCTGTTGCCGAACGGCGTGTTCATCACGATCACGCCCTTTTTCGACGCCTCCGGAATATCGACATTGTCGACGCCGATGCCGGCGCGGCCGACGACTTTCAGGTTCGTCGCGGCGGCGAGGACGTCGGCGGTGACTTTGGTGGCCGACCGGATCGCGAGGCCGTCATATTCGCCGATCATCGCGATCAGCTCATCCTTGGTCTTGCCGGTGATTTCATCGACATGGATGCCGCGTTCCCTGAAGATCGCGGCGGCTTTGGGGTCCATCTTGTCGCTGATGAGAACTTTGGGGGTGGTCATTTTGCTGTTCCTCTTTTCTCGTCATCCCCGCGAAAGCGGGGACCCAGATCCAGCGTTGGCGGTGGCAGCACTGGGTTCCCGCTTTCGCCGGAATGACGATGGAATTATTTGCGAAGTTCGGCGTAGGCCCAATCGAGCCAGGGGCCGAGCACTTCGATATCGGCCGTGTCGACGGTCGCGCCGCACCAGATACGCAGCCCCGGCGGGGCGTCGCGATAGCCCGCGATGTCATAGGCCGCGCCTTCCTTTTCGAGCAGCCCGGCGAACCTCTTGATGAAGTCGGCATCGGCGCCCGCCACCGACAGGCAGACCGAGGTTTTCGAACGGATCGCCGGATCGGCGGCGAGATGGCTCAGCCAGTCGCGCTCCGCCACGATCTTGTCGAGCGCCGCGGCGTTTGCATCGCTGCGGGCCTTGAGGCCGTCGAGCCCGCCGAGCGACTTCGCCCATTCGAGCGCGAAGATCGCATCCTCGACCGCGAGCATCGAGGGGGTGTTGATCGTTTCGCCCTTGAAAACGCCCTCGGCCAGCGCGCCCTTCGACATCAAGCGAAACACCTTGGGGAGCGGCCAGGCGGGGGTGTAGGATTCGAGCCGTTCGACCGCGCGGGGCCCCAGGATCAGTACGCCGTGCCCGCCCTCGCCGCCGAGCACTTTCTGCCAGCTGAAGGTCGCGACGTCGATCTTGTCCCACGGCAGGTCATAGGCGAATACGGCCGAGGTCGCGTCGGCGAAGCTCAACCCCGCGCGGTCGGCGGCGATCCAGTCGCCGTCGGGGACGCGGACGCCGCTGGTGGTGCCGTTCCAGGTGAAGAGCACGTCGTTTGACCAGTCGACTTGGCTGAGGTCGGGGAGTTCGCCATAGTCCGCACGAATGACGGTGGGATCGAGCTTGAGCTGCTTGGCGGCATCGGTGACCCACCCTTCGCCGAAGCTTTCCCAGGCGAGCGTAGTGACGGGGCGCGCCCCCAGCATCGTCCACATCGCCATTTCAAAGGCGCCGGTGTCGCTGCCCGGAACGATGCCGATGCGGTGCGTGTCGGGAAGCCGGAGCAGCTCGCGCATCAGATCGATGCAATAGCCGAGTCGCGACTTGCCGATCTTCGCGCGATGCGAACGGCCCAGCGATTCGGTTGCAATCTTTTCGGGGGTCCATCCCGGCGGCTTGGCGCAGGGACCGGAAGAAAAATAGGGGCGCGCAGGGCGCACCTCTGGCGTCGTCACTTCACTCATATAGTCTCTCCTTGCAGAGAGCTCGCGCGGCGTTGGGACCGCGTGGCCCGGCGCCGCGTTTAGGGAGCAGGGCGCAACTGTCAAACAAATTGCACCGTCCGCACGAAATTTTCGACGAGCAGAGCGAAAGGTATACGGACTGTTAACCATTTCGTCGGTATTTTGACGGCCATGTCCTTCGCATCGTTCCTGAAGCCCCGGACGCTGATCGCCGCCACCGCCGCGCTGGCGCTATCCGCCTGTTTCGGCTCGCCCGACGTGATGAAGAAGGGCGGCGACAGCCGCGCCGCGGCGACCAAGCCCACCCGCCCGCAACCCGTCGGCACGCCATCCTTCACCAGCGCCGCAGCGCAGCAGTGCGCGTTCGACCTTCAGCAGGCCGGCGTGCGCTTCACCCCGCTGCCCAATCAGGATCATGGCGGCGGCTGCACCTCGATCGATTCGGTGAAGCTGCTCGATGTCGGCGTGCCCGTTTCGGGACTGGGGCCGATGACCTGCCCGCTCGCGCGCAATTTTGCGGCGTGGGCGCATTATGCCGTGAAGCCCGCCGCGCGCCGCTATTTCGGGACCGAGGTGGTCCGAATCGAAACCTTCGGCACGTACAGCTGCCGCAACATCTACGGCGGCCGGTCGGGGCGTTTGTCGCAGCACGCCTATTCGAACGCGATCGACGTGTCGGGCTTTGTCCTGGCCGACGGGCGGCGCATCCTCCTCGATGGGGGATGGAAAGGCGATATGGCGTCGCAGGATTTCCTGCGCGCGCTTCACAAATCGGCATGTCGCCGGTTCGGGACGGTGCTGGGTCCCGATTATAATGCCGCCCATTATAATCATTTCCACTTCGACATGAGCGGCAACGGTTACTGCCGCTGAGCGGAAGGGCGAAGGTGGCTGACTTGGCAAAGTCACGCGAAGCGTATAGCCGCTCGTTAATGGCAGAAGATAAACAACCCCATCGTTCGCGTTTCCACAAGGCAAAGGATGACGCACAGTTCGCGCAACAGGCGACGACGACCCCGCAAACCGCGCATCCTGCCTATCGATTGGCGTTTCAGGATGATGATTTCCTGTTGCGCGAGGATTTGCGTCCCGTCCGCTTCCAGCTCGAGCTTCTGAAGCCCGAACTGCTGCTCGACGAGGCGGGGATCGAATCGACGCTTGTGATTTACGGCTCGGCGCGCATTCCCGAACCGGCGCAGGCCGACGCGCTCGAAGCGGCGGCGACCGACGATGCGGCGCGCAACATTGCCCGCCGCCTCAAGGCCAAGGCCAAATATTATGACGAGGCGCGCGCGCTCGCGCGGCTTGCGAGCCAATATCCCTGCGACGACAAGGGGTGCCGTCATTTCGTCGTCTGTTCGGGCGGCGGTCCGTCGATCATGGAGGCGGCGAACCGCGGGGCGGCCGATGAAGGACGCGAATCGATCGGGCTCAACATCGTGCTGCCGCACGAGCAGGCGCCCAACCGCTTCGTCACCCCGTCGCTCAGCTTCCAGTTCCACTATTTCGCACTTCGCAAGATGCACTTCCTGCTTCGCGCGCGCGCGGTGTGCGTCTTTCCGGGAGGATTCGGCACATTCGACGAGATGTTCGAGCTGTTGACGCTGATCCAGACGGGGAAGATCAAGCCGATCCCGATCGTGCTGTTCGGCAAGGAATTCTGGCACCGCGTCGTCAATTTCGAGGCGCTGGTCGAGGAAGGCGTCATCAGCGCGCGCGACCTGGGCCTCTTCCAGTTCGTCGAGACGGCGGACGAGGCGTGGAAGATTATCCAGGATTTTTACGCGGCGATCGACGAGCAGCATTGAGAACAATGTCGTCGCCCCCGCGTCGGCGGGGGCCGCTGTCCCGATTGCGCAGCGCCGGTTGAGTCTTGCCTACGGCGGCCCTCGCCTGCGCGGGGCGACGGTTTATTGCCCTATTTCTGCTCAGCCAGATACAGGATCAGCGCCTTGCGATCTGCCTCGTCGATCACCCCCGCAAAGGCCATGCGCGTGCCGGGGACGTCCTTCATCGGCGCCTTCAGATAGGCATCGAGCGCGGCCTGGTCCCAAACACCGCCTTTGGCCTTCATCGCGCCCGAATAGGAAAAATCGGGCCTGGCCGCGACGCGCGCGCCGACAATGCTGTGGAGGTTCGGACCGATCCCGTGGCGTCCACCCTTGTCGACCGTGTGGCACGCGACGCAACGGCGAAAGACTTGCTCGCCCATCGCGGCGGTCGGTTCGACCGCAGGTGCTTCGGCAGCCGGTTCGCTGGCCGCCGGGGCGTCGGCCGGGGACGGCTCGTTCTTGCCACAGCCGGCGAGCAGCATCGCGCCCGCCAGCAGGACGGGCGCAGTCCGCATTATTTCGTTGCTTCGGCCGGTGCAGCGGCCGACGCCGCGGCTTCGCCATCCGCCGCCGCGCCTTCGGCGGCATCCCCTTCGGCCGCTTCGGCGGTTTCCGCGGGTGCTGCCTCGACGGCGGGCAGAGGCAGATTCGATCCCTGCGCGTTCATATAGACGATCAGATTGGCGCGGTCTTCGGCGCTGCTGAGGCCCGCGAAGGACATTTTTGTGCCGGGGGCATATTTGCGCGGGCTTTTCAGCCATTCGTCCATGCCGGCAAAATCCCAGTTTCCGGGAACGCCCTTCAGCGCGGCGGAATAGGCAAAGCCCGGAACATGGCCATGCGCCTTGCCGAGCGCGCCATAGAGGTTCGGGCCGATGCCGTTGGCGCCGCCGGCGTCAATCGTATGGCACGCCGCGCATTTGGCGAAGACCGCTTCGCCCTTCGCCGGATCGGCGGCGGCGAGCAGGTTGGGGAGCGGCACGGCTGAATCGCCGCCGCCTGCGCCCGCTTCCGCATCTTCGATCGGATATCCGGGCTTTTCGGGGGCGTGCGTCGCGAACAACATGCTCGACCCGATGGTCAGGCCCAGCGCGCAAATGCCGGCGAACAGCACCCAGCCGGCAATGGTATTGTTGCGATTGTCCATGCTCTAACAGCCCCGTTAGCGGGCGCCCGTCGATGGGCGCCTTTGTGATTTGGAGGCTCCCTTACTGGCGCGGCGGCGGCGGCGCAAGGGGATGAAATCGGCGGACGGCTCGCCTTGCGCGGTCGCGGCGGTGCCGCTATGCGCCGCGGCTCCAGCGTGGGAAGGCAGTCATGGGCAGTTATTCGGCTTCGGCGCAGCATCTGGTCGACAAAATGCGCACGCTGGCACTCGCCGAGCCTGCGCGCGGGCTGGCGTTCCAGGGCGCGCCGGGCGCCAACAGCGACCTTGCCGCGCGCGAATATGATCCGGAGTCGCTGCCGCTGCCCTGCTATGCGTTCGAGGATGCGATCGATGCCGTGCGCGAAGGCCGCGTCGATCGCGCGATCATTCCGATCGAGAACAGCCTGCACGGCCGCGTCGCCGACATTCATTTCCTGCTACCCGAATCAGGTCTCTCGATCGTTGGCGAGCATTTCCTGCCGATCCGCTATGGATTGATGAGTCGGGGACTCGGCCCGGTGAAGCGCGCGATGAGTCACGAGCAGGCGCTGGGCCAATGCCGCCACTGGCTGCGCGCGAACAACATCGCGCCGGTCGCGCATAGCGATACCGCAGGCGCGGCGGCCTGGGTTGCCGACAGCGACGAAGTGGGGCTCGCGGCGCTGGCGCCGCCGCACGCCGCCGAACTTTACGGTTTGACGCTGCATGGCACCGGAATGGAAGATGCGGACCATAATATGACGCGTTTCGTCGTGCTGGCGCGCGAGCCCCTGCGCGATCTTTCCGCCTTGACCGGACCGTTGATGACGACCTTCATGTTCGAGGTCAAAAATATTCCCGCTGCGCTCTACAAGGCGCTGGGCGGCTTTGCGACCAACGGCGTCAACATGACCAAGCTCGAAAGCTATCAGACCGGCGGCAGCTTCGCCGCGACGAAATTTTATGCCGACATCGTTGGCGCGCCGGGCGACGAACGGGTCGACCGCGCGCTCGAGGAGCTCGACTTCCAGACCAAGTCGCTGCGGCTGCTCGGCACCTATGCGCAGGCCCGCCCGCGCCCTTGATTGAGGGGTTTAGTTGCCCCGGCGACGCAGCATCCGCGCGGTCGTCGAGGTCTGGACGATAAACAGCGTGACGAGGATGCTCGCGACGACGAGCGCGAACAGGTCGAAAACCGAAAAATTGGTGCCGGCAATGTCTGCGCCGCCGATCACCGGCATCAAAGCGGTCATCGCCATCAGCATCAGCCTGAGCTCGGTCGGGCCGCCGGCAAGATAGGACAGGCGAAATTCGCCGAGGATTCGCGCCGCAATGAAGGTGTGGATCGACAGCAGGAAATAGCCGATCACCGCCATCAGCGCGACGTCGAGCCGCATATAGGGACTCATGCCGATCGCGCTGATCATCAGCAGGGTCGCGATCGCATCGACGCTGTGGTCGACGAAATAGCCATAGTTCGGCCGCTCGATCCCGCGCCAGCGCGCGAGGCTGCCGTCGAGCGAGTCGCCGAACCAGTTGACGATATAGCCCGCCAGCGAAAGCCCCAGCCATTCGCTGTCGAGCCAGCTGAGCAGATAGCCCGCGGCGACGAGCGCCGCCCCGGCAAACCCCAGCGCCGTCAGCTGGTCGGGCGTCACCCAGGCGGGGAGTCGTGCGCACAGCCAGTTGAGCAGGCGGCGTTCGCTGCGCGCCAGAATATTCTGCTGGATACGGACCGGCGCCTTGGCACCGGGTTCGAGCTTGCTCATGCGGACCCTTTGCTGCTGCCCGTCACAAAAGCGCCAGGCAGATGTCATTGAAAGGTCATAGAAGCAAAACCGCCGCCGGGAAAGGATGCGGGCATTCGGTGCGCCGCTCGCGCGCGGCGATCAGTCCCGCCAGGGGCCGATTTCGCCGACCTCGCCGATCGTGCGGAATCGCACGGCCGCATCGACCCACGCGACTTCCCACATCGGCGCGGGGCGGGCCCATTCGCCGATCACGAACAGCGGCAACCTGTTTTTCGCGACAAAGGCCAGGTCGTCGGCGGTCGGGCCGGGTACGATGGTTTCGGATCGCTGGTGCAGCCGCACGATCGCGAGCGTTCCGGCCGGCGGCGATGGCAGGGATTGGCGTACAGGAAAGCCAAGGCTCGCCGCGATGACCGGATAACCTTTGTCGTCGCGCGCGATCAGCAATATCTTGTCGGCGGTGGGGTAGGGGCCGCCGACGGGCCGCCCGGCGACCTTGCGCCCCGCGATCGCCGCAAATTCGCGCAGATCAGCCTCGGCGATCGGCGCCGGACGGGCGGCGGCGGACGGCGGCATCGCTGGCGCGGCCGCAGGGTCGGCGACGAGCGCCGCGGCGAACAGCAAGGCGGCGATCAATGCGCCTCGCCCCAGCTCTTGCCCGTGCCGATTTCCACCTCAAGCGGAACCGACAGTTTGAGTGCGGGCTCCGCCGCGCCCATCATTACCGAGCGGATCACTTCGCCGGCGGTTGCGGCCTGGTCCTCCGCCGCCTCGAACACCAGTTCGTCATGGACCTGGAGCAGCATCTTGACGCTGGAAAGGCCGGCTTCGTCGAGCGCCTTTGGCATCCGCGCCATCGCGCGCTTGATCAGGTCGGCGCTCGTCCCCTGAATGGGCGCGTTGATCGCGGCGCGTTCGCTGCCCGCGCGTTCATTCTGGTTCGCCGCCTTGATGCGCGGGAACCAGGTTTTGCGGCCGAACAGGGTCTCGGTGTAACCGCGCGCGCGCGCGGTTTCGAGCGTGTCGGTGATATAGTCCGAAATGCCGGGGAACCGCTCGAAATACCGGCTGATGAGCGCCTGCGCCTCGTCGGGCGTGATTTCGAGGCGGCCGGCGAGACCCCAGCGCGAAATGCCATAGAGGATCGAGAAATTGACCGTCTTCGCCTTGCCGCGCGTGTCGCGGTTGACCTCGCCGAACAACTCGATCGCGGTTGCGGCGTGAATGTCGTCGCCGCGGGCAAAAGCCTCTTTCAGCTCCGGCACATCGGCCATATGCGCCGCCAGCCGAAGCTCGATCTGGCTATAGTCGGCGGCGATCAGCAGATGGCCGGGCGCCGCGATGAAGGCATCGCGAATCTGGCGCCCGGTCTCGGTGCGGATGGGGATGTTCTGGAGATTGGGGTCGGTCGACGACAGACGCCCGGTCTGCGCGCCGACCAGGCTGTAGCTCGTATGGACGCGGCCCGTCTTCGCATTGATCTGTTGCTGCAACGCGTCGGTGTAGGTCGATTTGAGCTTCGCGAGCTGGCGCCACTCCAAAATCTTGCGCGCAATCGGGACGCCGTCGCGTTCGAGCCGCTCCAGTTCGTTCTGGTCGGTCGACCAGTCGCCCGACTTGCCCTTGCGTCCGCCCTTGAGCCCCATTTTGTCGAACAATATTTCGCCGAGTTGCTTGGGACTGCCGATGGCGAAGGGCTGGCCGGCCAGCTCGTGAATCTCGCCCTCCATACGCAGCATGTCGCTCGCAAATTCGCCCGACAGGCGCGCCAGATACTCCCGGTCGACCATGATGCCAGCGCGCTCCATGCCTTCGACCACGGCGGCCAGCGGACGGTCGACCATTTCGTAAACGCGTGTGCCGCCCTCGATGGGAAGGCGCAGTTTCAGCAGCTTCCACAGCCGCCACGCGACCTCGGCATCCTCGGCGGCATATTGCGTCGCGCGGTCGAGCGGGACTTCGGAAAAGCTGATCTGCGACTTTCCGGTACCGCACACATCCTTGAACGACAGGCAGATATGATCGAGATGCAGCTTTGCGAGCTCGTCGAGGCCGTGCTGATGCTTCCCCGCGTCGAGCGCAAAGCTCATCACCAGCGTATCGTCATAGGGTGCGATGGTGATGCCGTGCTGCGCCAGCACGCCAATGTCATATTTCAGATTATGCCCGACCTTCAGCACGGCATCGTCGGCAAACAGCGTGCGAAGGCGCGCGATCGCGTCGGACAGCGGAACCTGCTGCGGCTTTTCGGCGAACATGTCGGTGCCCCCGTGGCCGAGCGGGATGTAGCAGGCCCGGCCCGCGCCGGTCGCCATGCTGACGCCGACGAGCGTGCCGGTGACGCTGTCGAGGCTCGCGGTCTCGGTGTCGATCGCGACGACATGCGCGACCCTGGCTTCGTCGATCCAGCGGTCGAGCGCCTCGATCGTTGTCACCGTTTCATAAAGCGCGCGGTCGATCGGCGGCATCGCGGGCAGGGTGGGCGTCGAGGGCGCAGCGGCGGGCGCAACAGAGGCCGCCCCCGCACGCGGCAGCGTCGGCGGGCCGCCCGGCGCGGCGCCGCCATCGAGCTTTGCCGACAGCGATCGGAAACCATGCTCGTCGAGGAAGAGCTTGAGCGGTCCGGGCGGAATCGCGCCGAGCTTCAGCGCGTCGAGCGGGTCGGGAAGCGGGCAGTCGCGTTTCAGATCGACGAGGATGCGCGAAAGCTCTGCCATCGCGCGATGCTCGATCAGATTTTCGCGCAGCTTCGACGCCTTCATCGTCTCGGCGCCGTCGAGCGCGGCGGCCAGGCCGCCATATTCCTGAATCAGCTTGGTCGCGGTCTTCGGTCCGACCCCGCGCACGCCGGGGACATTGTCGACGCTGTCGCCCATCAGCGCGAGCACGTCGCCGACGAGGTCGGGGGTGACGCCGAATTTCTCGTTCACCGCTTCCAGGCCCAGGCGGACATTCTTCATCGTGTCGAGCATGTCGACCTGCGGACCATCCGCAGGTTCGCGGATCAGCTGCATCAGGTCCTTGTCGCTGCTGACGATCGTGACGTCCCATCCTTCGCGAACCGCGGCCTCGGTATAGGAGGCGATCAGATCGTCCGCCTCGAACCCTTCCATTTCGATGCACGGCAGCGAAAAGGCGCGCGTCGCGTCGCGGATCAGCGGAAATTGCGGGCGCAGATCTTCGGGCGGTTCGGGGCGGTTCGCCTTGTACTGGTCATAGATTTCGTTGCGGAACGACTGGCTCGAATGATCGAGGATGACGGCAAGGTGCGTCGGTCCGTCGGCGTCGTGCAAATCCTTCGCCAGCTTCCAGAGCATCGTCGTATAGCCGTACACCGCGCCGACGGGCACACCCGCCGGATTGGTGAGCGGCGGCAGGCGGTGATAGGCGCGGAAGATGTAGCTGGAGCCATCGACCAGATAGAGATGATTCTTGTCCGACATGGTGGCGGTGTAGCAGCGGCAGGCAGGGCGGCCTAGCGCGATGTTCCCGCTTTCTTCCTATCGGCCGCGCGGCACGGGGGGCAGGTCGAAATGCAGAACGTCCTCCCTAATGCCGAGCTTGGTGTAAAGCGCGATCGCGGGCGGGTCGATATAATCGGCCTGGACAAACACCGCCCAGGCGCCCGTTTCGGCGGCGATATGCTGGAGCTCGGCGATCAGCGCGGTGGCGATGCCGCAGCGACGGTGCGCCGCATCGACGGCGAGGTCATAGAGATAGATTTCGCTCCGCGCCGCCTCCAGCTTGGGCAGCTCATAGGCGGTGAGGCCGCCGACGATGCGCCCTTCTTTTTCGGCGACCAGCAGGATGACCGCATCTTTGGCAAGCTGGCGCGCCAGCCATGCGTCGTCGGGATGATCGCGGCGATAAGTCGCCGGATCGTCGAAGGCGTCTGCATACAGCGCGTTGAGGCCGCGCATTGCGGCGATGTCGCCGGAGCCGAGACGGCGGATCGCGACAGTCATCGATAATCGATCTTCAGCTTGTCCGCCGCCGCGACCGCCGCGGCGCGCGCGTCGCCGGTGGTGCCGCCCGCGACTTTTGCCAGCGCGACGCCCATGCGGCGCCAAGGCCGCGTGACGGGCTTGCCAAAGATGCGGACGTCGATCGACGTTTCGGCGTCGGGCGGCGTCAGCGCGTCGGCAAGGCCGGTGATCGCGAAGTCGCTTGCATCGCGGTCGGCGAGCAGCACTGCGCTCGCGCTCGCGTGCGGAGCCGCGATCGCGGGGATCGGCAGGCCGAGGATGGCGCGCGCATGAAGGTCGAATTCCGACAGGGATTGGGAGATCAGCGTCACCATGCCGGTATCGTGCGGGCGCGGCGACAGTTCGGAGAAGATGACGGCATCCCCCTTCACGAAAAACTCCACCCCGAAAATGCCGTGCCCGCCGAGCGCGTCGACGACCTTTGCTGCCATCTCCTGCGCATTTGCGAGCGCGGCCGCCGACATCGCCGCGGGCTGCCAGCTTTCGCGATAGTCGCCGCGTTCCTGCCGGTGTCCGATCGGCGGGCAGAAGGTCACGCCGTCCTTGTGGCGCACGGTGAGCAGGGTGATCTCGTAATCGAAGTCGATGAAGGCTTCGGCAATGACGCGGAGGCGATCGCCGCGCATCCCGGCGGCGGCATAGTCCCACGCTGCATCGACCCCGGCGGCATCCTTCACCGTGCTTTGCCCCTTGCCCGATGAGGACATGACGGGTTTGACGACGAGCGGGAAGCCGATGCGCTCGGCAGCGGCGTGCAGTTCCTGGCGCGTTTCGGCATATTCAAAGGTCGAAGTGGCAAGCCCCAGTTCGCTCGCGGCGAGGTCGCGGATCGCGTCGCGGTTCATCGTCAGCTGCGCCGCGCGCGCCGAAGGGACGACATGAAAGCCCTCGGCCTCGACCTCGGCAAGGATTTCGGTGCGGATCGCCTCGACCTCCGGCACGATATGGTCGGGCCGGTGCCTGGCGATCGCGGCGCGCAGCGCGTCGCCGTCGAGCATCGAAAAGACCTCACATTCGTCGGCGACCTGCATCGCTGGCGCGCCGGCATAGCTGTCGCACGCGATCACATGGCAGCCGAGCCGCTTCGCCGAAATCACGAACTCGCGGCCAAGCTCGCCCGAGCCGAGGAGAAGGATCTTTGCGGTGGGGGTCATGTGGCGCTCCGTTGCCCGTCCGAACACCGCCCGCTCCTAATCGGCGTGCCGCGACTTTGCCAGCGGCCAAATGGCGTCGCGCCGCGCGTCAACTTGTGATAGCTTGGACACAACCACCCTGGTGAATACTGTGGGAGGGCTCAAAATGACCGACGATTGGCGAGTGGATGACCTGGCGCTGTGCATCAGCAGGCACGAGCGTTACCCGCCCGAGGTTCGCCCCGGCGCCGTCTTCACCGTGCGCGCCGTGCTCACCGATATGCCCGATCTTGTCGGGGGGCAGGCGGGAACCGCGCTGAATTTTCGTGGCGTCCGCGAACTCGGTCCGCGCGCCGCCTATTGCGCGCGGCGGTTCCGCAAGATCACCCCCGGCGCGCCCGACCGTTTCGATGCCGAAGTGATCGACATGCTCGCCGCTGTGCAGAGTGCCGCGCGCTAAAGCTTGATCGGGCTAGAGCGAAACGTCACGGCCCCAACCTTGTCATCCCGGCGAAGGCCGAGATCTCACCTGGGCAATGTGACGCACCGGCGAGATCCCGGCCTTCGCCGGGATGACGATTCCATTAATGTCTCATCGTGCACTAATCGATTGAATCGATAAGTGTGCCCGAAAAATTGGGGTTGAGTGCGTGCGCCGCTCGGCATAGCTGGCCCCTGCATATTGTTTCGCAGTGCAGCAAAGAGAAGGAAACACTCTCCCATGGGTATCATCGGAAGCTCGATCAAACCGTTCAACGCCATGTCGTATCATCAGGGCAAGTTCGTCCCCGTGACCGACGCCGACACCAAGGGCAAATGGGCGGTCTTCTTTTTCTATCCGGCCGATTTCACCTTCGTCTGCCCGACCGAGCTCGAAGACCTTGCCGACCAGTATGAAACGCTGAAAGGCCTCGACGTCGAAGTCTATGCCGTGTCGACCGACACGCATTTCAGCCACAAGGCCTGGCACGACAGCTCGCCGGCGATCGGCAAGATCAACTATCATATGCTGGGCGACCAGAACCACGTCCTTGCGAACAACTTCGGCGTGCTACGCGACGATTCGGGTCTCGCCGATCGCGCCACCTTCGTCGTCGATCCTGACGGCGTGATCCAGGTGATGGAAATCACCTGCGAAGGCGTCGGCCGCAATGCCGAGGAACTCGTCCGCAAGATCAAGGCCGCGGTCTATGTCCGCGCCAACCCCGGCCAGGTTTGCCCGGCGAAGTGGGAAGAAGGCGCCGAAACGCTCGCGCCCTCGATCGAACTCGTCGGCAAGATCTAAGCCGGTCATTTGAATCGAATCCGTGCTCCCGCGAAGGCGGGAGCCCATCTCCCGGCGGCGCCATTTTGAACCGGCCGGTGATGGGTCCCCGCCTTCGCGGGGACACGGAACTTCAATTAGTCTGATGTTTGAGCTTCGTTCGTCGTGCTCCGGCGCGGCGAACCCTTGCTCCTGTCCGAAAGGCTCTCCCCATGCCGATGCTCGATGCGAACACGACCGCCCAGCTCAAGACCTATCTCGGCAATCTGCGCCGTCCGATCGAACTGGTGGCAAGCCTCGATTCCTCGCCCAAATCGGCCGAGATGCGCGCGTTGGTGGAGGAAGTCGCGGCGCAGTCCGACCTGGTCACCGCGCGCTTCGACGGCGACGACGCCCGCCGCCCATCCTTCGCGATCCGCGGCGATGAAGGGCGCGCCGAAGCCGTGTTCGCCGGCCTGCCGATGGGGCATGAATTCACCTCGCTGATCCTCGCGCTGCTCCATGTCGGCGGCCACCCGCCAAAGGAAGACGCCGAACTGCTCGACGCGGTGCGCGGACTGGAAGGCGATTTCGTCTTCGAAACCTTCTTTTCGCTCTCGTGCCAGAATTGCCCCGATGTCGTGCAGGCGCTCAACATCATGGCGGCGCTCAACCCCAATATCCGCCACACCGCGATCGACGGCGCCCTGTTTCAGGACGAGGTCGAACGCCGCAAGGTGATGGCGGTTCCCGCGGTGTTCCTGAACGGCGAACCTTTCGGTCAGGGCCGCATGGACCTGGCGCAGATTGTCGCGAAGCTCGACACCGGCGCGACGCAGCGCGCGGCAGAGAAGATCGCCGCGAAGGAGCCGTTCGACGTACTCGTCGTCGGCGGCGGACCGGGCGGCGCCGCTGCTGCCATCTATGCGGCGCGCAAGGGCATTCGCACCGGTATCGTGTCCGAACGCTTCGGCGGGCAGGTGCTCGACACATTGGGGATCGAAAATTTCATTTCGGTCCAGCATACCGAGGGGCCCAGGCTTGCCGCGCAGCTCGAAGCGCATGTGAAGGATTATGACGTCGACGTGATGAACGTCCAGGAAGCCGCGGAGCTGATCCCCGGCGGCGCCAGCGGCCTCCACGAAGTCCGGCTCAAGAGCGGCGCGAGCGTGAAGGGCAAGACGGTGATCCTGTCGACCGGCGCGCGCTGGCGCCAGATGGGCGTCCCCGGCGAGGCCGAATATCGGAACAGGGGCGTCGCCTATTGCCCGCACTGCGACGGCCCGCTGTTCAAGGGCAAGCGCGTCGCGGTGATCGGCGGCGGCAATTCGGGGGTCGAGGCGGCGATCGACCTGGCGGGGCTCGCCCAGCATGTGACCCTGATCGAATTTGACGCCCAGCTTCGCGCCGATGCGGTGCTCCAGACCAAGCTCAAGAGCCTGCCCAACGTCACCGCGATCACCTCGGCGCTCACCACCGAAGTGCTCGGCAATGGCGAGCGGGTCGTCGGGCTGCGCTATCGCGACCGCAACAGCGATGAGGAGCATTTGATCGAGCTCGAAGGCATCTTCGTCCAGATCGGCCTTATCCCCAACACCGAATGGCTCGGCGATGCGGTGGCCCTCAGCGACCGCGGCGAGATCGAGGTCGATGCCCGCGGCGCCACGAGCCAGCCCGGCATCTTTGCCGCCGGCGACGTGACGACCGTGCCCTATAAACAGATCGTCATCGCGATGGGCGAGGGATCGAAGGCGTCGCTATCGGCCTTCGACCATTTGATTCGCGCGGGCGCCTAGAGTCCTGACCCTAGCGTCGTAGAGGGCGAAGCAGCTATCTTACCATCCCGTCATCCCGGCGAAGGTCGGGATCTCGACCTCAATCATGTCACGCGACGGTGAGATCCCGGCCTTCGCCGGGATGACCGAGCCGCCCTGGGACCGCCTTTAGTTGTCCGGCCACACCTTCGTGTCATGGTCGGGGTGCTGATGATTGGTCGCCTTGATCTCATCGACATAGGCCGCCATCGTCTGTTCGGTCGTTCCCTCGGCCGGAATCGAAAGCTCTGCGAACCAGGGCATCTGCGCTTCGAGGCCGAACTGGTATTTGGGCGCAAATTGCGTGGGATCGTCGAACGATCCCGTCGTCAGGTTGATATGCTTGCTTTCGTGATAGTCATAGGTCAGCGGCGTGCCGCAGTCGCGGCAGAAACCGCGCGCGGCCTTGTCCGAGCTGGCGAAGGTCGCGGGCGCGCCGCGCGTCCAGCGGACTGCGTCGCGCGGGACGCCGATCAGCGCGATGAAAAAGTTGCCGGCCGCCTTCTGGCACATGCGGCAATGGCAGATATGCGAGGTGTCGAGCACGGCACTGACACGATAGCGCACCGCCCCGCACTGGCACCCGCCCGACGCTTCGGTTTCGATCCTGTCCATTATCATTCTCCCAAAATCCGCTATCGCTTGTCCTCTGGGATCCATCGTCGCTTAAAACTACTCAATATCCTCTTGATCAATGTTCGCCGTTCGAGGCCGTGCGATTTCATACTTTCCATTTTTTGCTTGATACGGGCTACGAGATTCTCACTTCCGTTCACGTTGTGAATGGAGAGCTGGGTTCCAAATCTTGGCCAGTCTGGACCTTCGGGACAAGAATTGGATTCGCTACGGGCAAATTTGAAGAGACTTTCAAGCCAGAGCCCAAGCTCGAGAAAATCGTATAGGTTATTGTCAATGTCGCTTCTAGTGACGATCAGGTTCGGTTCTTTATCCGGATCAATAGTTTCTAGTCTAGATCTTGAAACTTGGATTTTTCTCAAAATAGAGGAAATATAGTATCGAAATACCTTTTCATCATTATACTCAACCAAATCTCTTAGTTGGTTGATCAGATTAGCGGGAAGCGGAGGAGTGCTAATCTGACGCTCGGCCTTTGTGAGATGTTGCGAGTGACTGCTTGTTCTAAGCGCCTCGAGGATGCGGATAATTTCATTCGTCCATCTAATCAGTTCGCTAAGCGTGAGGGGAAGAAGAGTTCGAGTAGCTTCAAACTTGGCAAGGCGTTTCCGCTTTTCCTCTCTCGCCTGAGCACGGGTTTGATATACCACGAAGCCGCCCGCGCATATCGCAAGAAGACCCGAAACGAGCGTCTGCCACTCTTTCAGATTCTCAAGCGTCAATCGCTCAATTACCCAATCTATTCCCACTCGATCGTTCCGGGCGGTTTTGACGTATAGTCATAGACCACGCGGTTGATGCCCTGGACCTCGTTGATGATCCGCGTGGCGCAGCGCGAAAGGAACGCGGCGTCGAAGGGGTAGATGTCGGCAGTCATGCCGTCGGTCGAGGTGACCGCGCGCAGCGCGCAGACATGGTCATATGTCCGCCCGTCGCCCATTACGCCGACGGTCTTGACCGGGAGCAGCACCGCAAAAGCCTGCCAGATGGCATCGTAAAGCCCCGCGTTGCGGATCTCTTCGAGATACACGGCGTCGGCCTTGCGAAGAATGTCGCAGCGCTCTTTCGACACTTCGCCGGGGATGCGGATGGCGAGGCCGGGGCCGGGGAAGGGGTGCCGGCCGACGAAGATGTCGGGAAGGCCAAGCTCCTTGCCGAGCAGGCGCACCTCGTCCTTGAACAGCTCGCGCAACGGTTCGACGAGCTTCATGTTCATCCGTTCGGGCAGGCCGCCGACATTGTGGTGGCTCTTGATCGTCACGCTTGGGCCGCCGGTGAACGAAACCGATTCAATCACGTCGGGATAGAGCGTGCCTTGCGCGAGGAAATCGGCGCCGCCGATCTTCTTCGCTTCCTCTTCGAAGACGTTGATGAATTCTGCGCCGATAAATTTGCGCTTCGCCTCGGGATCGGTGACGCCTGCGAGACCCGCCAGAAAGCGTTCCTCGGCATCCACCACGACCAGCGGAATGTTGTAGTGGTCGCGAAACAGCCGCTCGACCTGTTCGCGCTCGTTCAGTCGCAACAGGCCATGGTCGACGAAAACGCAGGTCAGCTGTTCGCCGATCGCTTCATGGATCAGCACCGCCGCGACCGCGCTGTCGACGCCGCCCGACAGGGCGCAGAGAACGCGCTGCCCGCCGACCTGCTCGCGGATTTCGGCAATTTTCGTGGCGCGGAACTCGGCCATTGTCCAGTCACCCGAACAACCGCAGACGTGGCGGACGAAATTGGCGATCAGCTTGGCGCCGTCGGGCGTGTGGACGACCTCGGGGTGGAACTGCGTCCCGTAATAGCGGCGCTCGTCGTCGGCGATCAGCGCAAAGGGCGCGCCGTCGCTGACCGCGACGATGCGGAAACCGGGGGCAAATTTGGTGACGCGGTCGCCGTGGCTCATCCAGACCTGGTGGCGCTCGCCGACCTCCCACAGCCCGTCGAACAGCACGCAGGGCTCGGTGACGGTCAGGAAGGCGCGCCCGAATTCGCCGTCGCGTTCGCCGTCGATTCCGCCGGGTTCGACCTGCCCGCCGAGCTGCTGGCTCATCACCTGCTGGCCGTAGCAGATGCCGAGGATAGGCAGGCCGCTATCGAACACCGACTGCGGCGCGCGCGGACTGCCCGTCGCCGGAACCGACGCGGGCGAACCCGACAGGATCACGCCCCTGGGCCGCATCCGCTCAAGCGCGGCCTCGGCGGCGCTGAACGGCACGATCTCGCTATAGACGCCGGCTTCGCGAACGCGGCGGGCAATCAGCTGGGTGACTTGCGATCCGAAATCGATGATCAGAATCGATTCCGGGGCGGCGGCTGAAGAGTCTGGAGTCGGCATGGCTGGCCGATAAGGGCAGGGGGCCATGCTGTCCAGCGGTCGATATGGCCCGCCCGTCGAACCGCGATGGCCGCGACACAATGTTGCGACAATTGCGACATAGGTGAATGCCCGGCGAAGCGCGCCGTCAGGAGGCGTTAAGCCCCGTTATGCAAAGAAAAAACAAAGACAGAAAAGCCATAAAGGTTCTCCCCCGATGAATAATGTTCGCCTCGTCCTTTCCGTTCGCGCTGCGCTGCTCGCCGCGGGTGCGTGCCTGGCCTTGCCTGCGATGGCAGAGGCGCCGATCGGCCAACCCGTCGCGGGGGCCATGGCGGAACAGCCCGCAGAGGCCGTTCCCGCTGCGCCTGAAACGCCGGGCGACATCTACGACGATTATAGCGAGGACGAGATCGTCGTTACTGCGCCGCGCCTCGCGGGACAGCTCGACACCGACATCAAGGCCGAAGTCGAGCTCGATGAGGCGGCGATCGCGAGCTATGGCGTATCGAACGTCTCCGAACTGCTCGACGCGCTGGCGCCCCAGACCCGTTCGGGCCGCGGCCGCGGCGGCGGACGGCCGATCATCCTCATCAACGGGCGCCGGATCGGCGGTTTCGGCGAGGTGCGCAACCTGCCGCCTGAAGCGATCGCCAAGGTCGAGGTTTTCCCCGAAGAGGTCGCGCTGCAATATGGCTATTCGGCCGATGAGCGTGTCGTCAACATGGTGCTGAAGCCCAATTTTCGCCAGATCGCGGTCGAGGCCGAAGGCGGCATCCCGACGCAGGGCGGCCGCTTTCATAGCGAGATCGAGCCGAGTTTCCTCGCCATCGGCGACAATGGCCGGGTCAATATCAATGGCGGCTGGGAACATAAATCGATGCTGCGCGAAAGCGAGCGCGATCTCGACTATGAAGACCCCGCGCAGGCCGCCGAGGCCCCCGCGCGCAGCCTGCTGGGGGCGTCCGACGAATATCGGATCGACGCGACGGTTCAGCGCAGCCTGAACAAAGTCACCGACGCCTCGATCAATCTGCGCTTCGATCAGACCGATAGCTTGTCGCTGCTCGGTCCGCGCGGCGACAATATCGGCGACCCGCTCGAGCGCGACAGCCGCAGCCGCAACCTAACCACGACCGCGAGCGTCAACGGCATGCTCGGCGACTGGCGCTGGTCGATCACCGGCAATTATGCCGACGCCGACCAGCTGACCTTCACCGACCGCTTTATCAACAATGTCGCGTCGACCGACCGGTTCGAAAGCAGCCAGCAGAGCTTCGGCGGCAACGCCAATCTGTCGGGCACCGTGACCGAGGGTTGGGCGGGGCCGATCCGGCTGTCGATGACGGGCAGCTATTCGGGGCTCCGCTTCGACAGCCGTTCCGACAATGCGAACGGCATCACCACGACCGATCTGGCGCGCGACCTGCCGGGCGTGTTCGGATCGCTGACGATACCGCTGCTCGACCCCGATTATGAAGTCGGCAAGATCGGTCGCCTGTCGCTGACGCTCAGCGGTCAGGTCCAGAACCCCAGCGATTTCCAGGCGCTTAAAAGCTGGGGCGCGAACCTTAACTGGGGTGTGACCGACAATCTGTCGCTGATCGCGAGCTTCAACAGCGACGAAGCGGCGCCGGGCATCCAGCAGCTTGGCGCCGCGCCGCTGGTGACGCCCGCCGTGACCTATTACGACTTCGCGACGGGCCGGACGGTGCAGATCACGACGACCACCGGCGGTAATCCTTTCCTGCTCGCCGAGCAACGCCGCGACCTCAAGCTGGGGCTGAACTGGTCGCCGCCGATGATCGAGGGACTCAATCTGTCGGTCAATTACAACCGCAACAAAAGCTATGACACGGCGAACAGCTTTCCCCTGCTCACGCCGGAGATCGAGGCGGCCTTTCCCGATCGCGTGACGCGCGATGCGAACGGCGTGCTCGTTGCGATCGACCAGCGGCCGGTCAATTTCGACCGCACCGAAAATTCGCAGATCCGCTGGGGTCTCAATTTCGGCAAAAGCTTTGGGCAGGAGCAGCAGCGCGCCGGGCCGCGCCGCGAGGGCGGCGGGCCCGGCGCCGGGGCGCCGCGCGGCGGTGGCCCGCGTGCCGGCGGCGGCGGCCGCGGCGGGCCGGGCCGTATGTTCGGCGGACCGCAGGGCGGCCGCTGGCAGGTCTCGCTCTATCATACGATGAAACTGACCGACACGGTGCTGATCCGTCCCGGCGTGCCCGAACTCGATCTGCTGGACGGGTCGGCGACGGGCAATGGCGGCGGGGCGAACCGCCATCTCCTCGAACTCGACGGCGGGATCTTCTACAAGGGGATGGGTGTCCGGCTCCGGGGCAAATACGACAGTGGCAGCAGCGTGACCGGCGGCAGCGCGGGCGACCTGAAATTCGGCGATCTTGCGACCTTCGACCTGCGGTTTTTCGTCGACCTGAACCAGCGGCCCAAGCTGGTCGAAGCGCTCCCCTTCCTCAAAGGTTCGCGGCTGCGTCTTTCGATCGACAATGTCTTCGACGCCCAGCGCAGGATCACCGACGCAAACGGCGTGGTGCCGCTCAATTATCAGCCCGGCTATCTCGACCCGCTCGGCCGCTATATCGAACTGGAGTGGCGCAAGACTTTCTAGGGTCCTGACCCTAGGCGGCGAGACGCGCCGCGCTTCGCGAGGCGCCGGACGGCGGCTCCGATGGAATGAACGACAAAGCGCGTGCGAACTGCGCGGTGCAACTGCTCCAGCTGTAGCGGGCGCCCAGCGCCGCGGCATCGCTGCGACGGCACGAAAGCGCCGTATCGATCGCGCGGCCGAGATCGGCGTCGAGCGCCCCGGCGCCCCTGGTCACGATGTCGCCGGGACCGGGGACCGGATAGGCGGCAACGGGGGTGCCGCAGCTCAGCGCTTCGATCACGACGAGGCCGAAGGTGTCGGTGCGGCTCGGAAAGACGAACACATCGGCCCCGGCATAGGCCGATGCGAGCGCTTCGCCGCCGAGCTTTCCGAGGAACACGGCGCCGGGGTGCCGCTCCTTCAGCTCGGCGAGCGCGGGGCCATCGCCGACGACGATTTTTGTCCCTGGCCGGTCGCAATCGAGAAAGGCATCGATATTTTTCTCGACCGCCACGCGCCCGACATAAAGCTGGATCGGGCGGGCGAGGCCCGCATAGGCGGGGTGCGCCGGGCGATCGGGGCGGAACAGCGCATGATCGACGCCGCGTTCCCACATCATCGTTTGCGCGAGGCCCTGTTCGGCAAGTTCGCGCGCCAGGCTGTGCGTTGCAACCATGATGTGCCGCGCGGGGCGGTGGAACCAGCGAATGAAGCGCCAGACGAGGGCGGGCGAGACGGGCAGGCGCGCCGCGACATATTCGGGAAAGCGGGTGTGATAGGCGGTGGTGAAGGGAAAGCCGTTGGCGAGACACCAGCGCCGCGCCGCAAGACCCAGCGGCCCTTCGGTCGAAATATGGATCGCCTGCGGCGCAAAGGCGCGGATGCGGCGCCCCACCGCGCGCCGACCGGCAAAGGCGAGCCGGATTTCGGCGTAGGACGGGCAGGGAACCGACCGGAAGAGGTCGGGTGAGATGACCGCGACCTCATGCCCCATCGCGCGCAGTTCGCCGATCGTCGCCTGCAGCGTGCGGACGACGCCGTTGACCTGCGGCTCCCACGCATCGGTGACGATCAGGATCCTCATGCCGCGGCCGGCAGCGTGAGCGGCGTCGGGGTGTTCCGCGCCGCGACTTCCTTTGCCCAGTAGAGAATCTCCATGCGGCCGTCATGATGTTCGACCAGCGCGGTGCATCCCTCGACCCAGTCGCCGTCGTTATAATATTCGGTGCCCTCGATCTCGCGCATCTCCGCGCTGTGGATATGGCCGCAAACAACGCCGTCGACCCCGCGCGAGCGGGCGGCATGTGCGACGACTTCTTCGTACCGGCCGATGAACTGGACGGCATTCTTGACCTTGTGCTTGGCGACCATCGACAGCGACCAATAGGGAAGGCCGAGCTTGTGGCGGACCCAGTTGACCGCGACATTGCATTTCATCAGCGCCGTGTAGGCGGCATCGCCGACGAAGGCGAGCCAGCGGTGCGCGAGCATCACGGCGTCGAACTCGTCGCCGTGGACGATCAGCAGCTTGCGGCCGTCGGCGGTTTCGTGAACCGCTTCGCGGCGGATTTCGACGCCGCCGAAGTCGAAGCCGTCGAAGGGGCGCACCATCTCGTCATGGTTGCCGGGGACATAGACGACGCGTGTTCCGCGCTTCGCGCGCTTCAGCACGCGCCACACGACGTCATTATGCTCGGGCGGCCAGAAGTGGCGCTTCTTCAAACGCCAGCCGTCGATGATGTCGCCGACAAGGTAGAGCGTCTCGCAGTCGACATGGTCGAAAAAGTCGATCAGCATCGCGGCGTTGCAGCCGCGCGTGCCAAGGTGGATGTCGCTTACCCACACGGTGCGATAGCTCCGCCGTTCGCCGATCACGCGCTCGGGAATATGCGGCTCGGTCGTGAAAGGGTCGGCAAAGCGGGCGGGGATCGGCAGGGTCGAGATCGATGCCATGTCACACTCCGTAAGCAGCCTCTGGCTGCCCCCGGCCTAGACAGGAGTTTTGTTACAGGCGCCGAATCAAAGTCGCGACAGTTTGAAGAAAGATCGGTGGCGGTTCGGTGACATTGCCAAAAAGATACAGAAGGAAAACTCGGCGCTCCCGCGAAGGCGGGGGCCGGTTTCGGTTTACGCGGCGGGGCGGGGCAAGGCCGTCAGCGGCCCCCGCCTTCGCGGGGGCGACGCTAGACCCGCCTTATCACCAAATTCCTGATTTCGCTCATATCCTCCATCGCGAAACGCACGCCTTCGCGTCCCAGCCCGCTGTCCTTGACGCCGCCATAGGGCATGTTGTCGACGCGATAGCTCGAAACGTCGTTGACGACGATGCCGCCGACGTCGAGATGGTCCCACGCGCCCAGCACCTTGTGGATGTCGCGTGTGAAAATCCCGGCTTGCAATCCGAACTTGCTGTCGTTGACCTCGGCGAGCGCGGCGTCCCAGTCGGTGAATTTCGACAGGATGACGACGGGACCGAAGGCTTCCTCGCGCACCACGTCGCTCTCGCCGGGGGCGTTTTCGAGCAGCGTCGCTTCCAGCATATTGCCGTCGCAGCCGCCGCCCGCCAGCAGCGTCGCGCCCCCCGCGACCGCATCGTCGATCCAGCGCTTCAACCGCTGCGCTTCCTTCGCCGAAATCATCGGCCCGATGAAGGTATCGCGCTTCTTGGGATCGCCCGATTTCAGAGTTTTGACCTTCGCAGTCAGCATGTCGCGGAACCGGTCGTAGACATCGGCATGGATGATCGTGCGCTGCACATGGATGCAGCTTTGCCCCGACTGATAATAGCCGCCGAAGATGATCCGTTCGAGCGCATGATCGAGGTCGGCGTCCTTGTCGACGATCACCGCGGCGTTGCCGCCGAGTTCGAGCACGACCTTTTTCTTCCCGGCCTTGGCCTTCAACTCCCAGCCGACCCCCGGCGATCCGGTGAAGGAGAGAAGTTTCAGCCGTTCGTCGGTGGTGAACAGGTCGGCGCCGTCGCGGCTGGCGGGCAGGATGCTGAACGCGCCTTCGGGCAAGATGTCGCACTCGGCGAGCACTTCGCCCATGATGATCGCGCCCAGGGGGGTCAGCGACGCGGGCTTCATCACGAAGGGACAGCCCATCGCGATCGCCGGCGCAATCTTGTGTGCGGCGAGGTTCAGGGGAAAGTTGAACGGGGAAATAAAGCTGCACGGGCCGATCGGCACGCGTTTCCACATGCCCATATAGCCCCTGGCGCGCGGCGAAATGTCGAGCGGCTGGACCTCGCCATAATTGCGCGTCGCTTCTTCGGCCGCGATGCGGAAGGTGTCGATCAGCCGCGTGACCTCGCCCTCGCTGTCGGCAATCGGCTTGCCCGCCTCGACGCAAAGCGCATAGGCGAGCTCGTCGAAGCGCTCCTGAAAGCGGCCCACACAGTGCGCGAGCACATCGCGCTTCTCATAGCTCGCAAGCCGCGCCATCGGCTCGGCGGCGCGTACGGCGCCTGCAATCGCTTCGTCGATGACGTCGGGCGTGGCGAGCGCGGTGTGGAAGGCGATCTCGCCGGTGAATTTATCGGTGACGGAAAGATCGGTGTTCGGCTGCACCGCCTTGTTGTTGAGGTAAAGCGGGTAGACGTCTTTGAGTTTCATTTCCTACTCCGTTCGGTCTGAGCCTGTCGAAGCCCTGTCCTTACTTGAAGACAAAAACGGCCCGTCGACAAGCTCAGGGCGAACGGGTTTTTTAAAGTTCCTTCGACAGCTTTTTGATGTCGATGTTCAAAATCTGGTCATTCTCCGAATAGTCCACTGGACAATCTATCAGGTGGACGCCCGGCGTATCGGTGCAATGCTGGAGCACGGCCTTCAAATGCGCGGCGCTTTCGACGCGGTGGCCGTGCGCGCCATAGCTTTCGGCATATTTGACGAAATCGGGGTTGCCATAGGTCAGGCCCCAATCCTTGAAGCCCATATTGGCCTGTTTCCAGCGGATCATGCCATAGCTGTTGTCGTTGAGGATCAGCACGGTCAGGTTGAGGCCGAGCCGCACCGCAGTCTCCATTTCCTGGCTGTTCATCATGAAACCGCCGTCGCCGCAAACCGCCATCACCTTGCGGTCGGGATAGAGCATCGCCGACATCATTGCGCTCGGCAGGCCGGCGCCCATCGTCGCCAGCGCATTGTCAAGCAGCACGGTGTTCGGCTTGTACGCCGTATAGCCGCGCGCGAACCAGATCTTGTAGACGCCATTGTCGAGACAGATGATCCCGTCGTCGGGCATCGCGTCGCGGATCTGCTGCACCAGATGGGGCGGAAAGATCGGGAAGCGCTCGTCCTTCGCCAGCGGCTCCGTATGGTCGATCTCGGCCTTGCGATAAGCGAGCAGATGATCGAATTTCCACCCGCCGCTCACGACGATGTCCTCCTTCATCTGCCACACCGCATTGGCTATGTCGCCGATCACCTCGATATCGGGGAAATAGACCGGATCGACCTCGGCGGTCTTGGTCGAGACGTGGATGACGGTCGGTCCGCCGCGCTGCATGAAAAAGGGCGGTTTTTCGATCACATCGTGGCCGAGGTTGACGATACAGTCCGACGCCTCGACCGCGCGGTGGACGAAATCGCCCGCCGACAGCGCCGCACAGCCCAGAAACTTCGGATGGCGCTCGTCGATCACCCCCTTGCCGAGCTGCGTCGTCAGAAAGGGAATGCCGGTCTTTTCGATGAATTGCAGCAGCATCCGGCTGGTCATCGTGCGGTTCGCGCCGGCGCCGATGACGAGTACGGGCGATTTCGCCTTTTCGAGCGCCTTCACCGCTTCGCGGATCGACTTGCTGTCGGCGTTGGGGCGGCGCGCATGGCTGCGTTTCAGCGGCAGGCTGTCGGTATGTTCGTCGGCAATATCCTCGGGCAGTTCGATATGGACCGCGCCGGGCTTTTCCTCTTCGGCCAGCCGGATGGCTTCGCGCACGCGGCTCGGGATATTGTCCGACGATGCCATCTGGTGCGTGAATTTGGTGATTGGCGACATCATCGCGACGACGTCGAGGATCTGGAAACGCCCCTGTTTCGACTTCTTGATCGGTTTCTGCCCGGTGATCATCATCATCGGCATCCCGCCCAGCTGCGCATAGGCGGCCGCGGTCACGAAATTGGTGGCACCGGGGCCAAGCGTCGCGAGGCACACGCCGGTCTTGCCAGTATGGCGGCCATAGGTGGCGGCCATGAAGCCCGCGCCCTGTTCGTGGCGCGTCAGGATCAGCTTGATCTTTTTCGACCGCGACAGGCTGTCGAGAAAATCGAGATTCTCCTCGCCGGGAACGCCGAAGATATATTCGACGCCCTCTTCCTCCAGGCACTCGATGAACAGGTCGGATGCTTTTTTCATGCGTGTCGCCCCCTCAGCCTCGCATCGAGACGATGCGGCCCCAGATCATGCCGGCGACCCTCGGCATCCTATCGTTGCAGCGGCGCCCGTTGTCAGGCTGCGAGTCCCGGCTGCATCGCGCAAGATTTGTAACGAGGGGGGAGGGGGTTGTCACCTGTGCGCGAAACGGACCGCACAATCACCCGTGTTTTGCTGCGCTCGCGACGATCGGATCAATCGACGTCGAACAATCCCGCCAGCTGCTCGACCATCGTGCCGCCCAGCTGCTCGGCGTCCATGATCGTCACCGCGCGGCTGTAATAGCGCGTCACGTCGTGCCCGATGCCGATCGCGCAGAGTTCGACCGGCGAACGGTTTTCGATCCAATCGATCACCTGGCGCAGATGCTGGTCGAGATAGGCGCCGTGGTTCACCGACAGCGTGCTGTCGTCGACTGGCGCGCCGTCGGAGATCACCATCAGGATGCGGCGTTCTTCCGGACGATTGATGATGCGGCTGTGCGCCCACATCAGCGCCTCGCCGTCGATATTTTCCTTGAGCAGTCCCTCGCGCATCATCAGTCCCAGCGACCTCCGCGCGCGGCGATAGGGTTCGTCGGCGGGCTTGTAGATGATATGGCGCAGGTCGTTGAGGCGGCCGGGATGCGGGGGGCGTCCCGCGGCGAGCCAGTCCTCGCGGCTCTGCCCGCCCTTCCACGTCCGCGTCGTGAAGCCGAGGATTTCGGTCTTTACACCGCAGCGTTCGAGCGTGCGCGCAAGGATGTCGGCGCTGATCGCCGCGATGCTGATCGGACGGCCGCGCATCGACCCCGAATTGTCGATGAGCAGCGAGACGACCGTGTCGCGAAAATCGGTGTCGCGCTCGATCTTGTACGACAGCGACTGGCCGGGCGAAACGATGACGCGCGCGAGCCGCGCGGCGTCGAGCTGCCCCTCCTCCTGGTCGAAGTCCCACGCGCGGTTCTGCTGCGCCATCAGACGCCGCTGAAGGCGGTTCGCGAGCTTGGTCACCGCGCCTTGCAGATGCGTCATCTGCTGGTCGAGATAGGCACGCAGGCGCGTGAGTTCGTCGGCATCGCAGAGCTCGGTCGCGGCGACGATCTCGTCATGTTTTTCGGTGAAGCGTAGATAGTTGAAATCGGGAATGTCGCTCGGCAGGCGGTTGGGACGGACGGGGAGCATCCCCTCGTCGCCTTCGCCGCCCATTTCGGGCTCGCCGTCGGCCTCCATTTCCTGTGCGTCGGGGTCGCTGTCGCCATCGTCGGCCTGATCGCCCGCCATTTCGGCGCGGGCGTCGACCTGGCTTTCGCCCGCGCCGCCATCTTCGCTTTCCTGCTCTTCCTGACTTTCTTCGGCTTCGGTCTGATCCTCTTCGCCGCCGTCCTCGGCGCCTTCCTCCAGCGGCTCGTCGCTCTGGATGAGGTCGAGGTGGCGGAGCGCAATTTTTGCAGTTTCGGCGAACGCTGCCTGATCGTCGAGCAGCATCGACAGCGCGGTCAGGTCGCTGCCGGCTTCCTTGCTGATCCATTCGCGCACCAGCGACAGTCCGGTTTCAGTCCCTTGCGGCGCCCGCTCGCCGGTCAAGGCTTCGCGCAGTATCAGTTCGAGCGCGCTCGACATCGGCACATCGTCGCGGCCCTGCGCGCGGCTGATCGGGTCCGACCGCATTCGCATCGCAAGGCTGGCCGCCAAATTGCTGCGCATTCCGCGCATATGCCGCGCGCCCAGCGCTTCGACCCTGGCGCGTTCCATGGCGTCGAACGCGGCGGCGGCGACCGGTTCGGTCGGGCGCGCCTCGGTGTGCAATTTCTCGCTGTGATGCTTCATGCGCAGCGCATAGGAATCGGCAAAGCCGCGCGCTTCGGCGACCTGATCGGCGGGCAGGGTACGCGACGGCGTCGGAACCTTGATCGCCTTGCCGACCTGCGCCGGCGCGTCGGCGGTGAAGCCGACCTCGACCTCGGCATCGCGCGTCACGGCCCGCGCAACGCTCGACAGCGCGGCCTTGAAATCGTCGAGGGGGGATTGGGCGGACATTGCGATTCGGCTCTAACCAGCTTTGGCGGGCGAAGGAAGAGGATGAGATCGAATGATTGTAATCGTCGGGCCTCATCAAACCCGGGGTGACGAAGAGGGAATGAATGGGGCGATAGCTAAGCTCGCTTGACCCCGCGTCGTTGCGGGCGCATCCGCCGCATATGTCCTCCCCCGCACTCTCCCCCATGAAGCGGCCGTGGATCGTCATCGCCTGCGCCGCGTTCATCGTCACGCTTGCGATGGGCGTGCGCCAGTCGTTCGGCCTGTTTCTCCCGCAGATGAGCGTCGATATCGGGATCAGTCGGTCCGATTTCGGCCTTGCCATGGCGCTCCAGAATCTTTTGTTCGGGCTGGCCCAGCCCTTCGTCGGCGCGCTCGCCGACAAATATGGCGCCGGGCGCGTCGTACTGTTCGGCGCGCTCCTCTATGCGCTCGGCCTGATCGGGGCGGCCTTTGCGACCGATGCGATCGGGCTGCATATCAGCTTCGGCATTTTTATCGGCATGGCGCAATCCGCGACGACCTTCGTGGTCGTGCTCGGCGCCGTCGGGCGCGTCGTCAGTGCGGAAAAGCGCAGCGGGGCCTTCGGCATCGTGACCGCCGGGGGGTCGTTGGGACAGTTCCTGGTCGTGCCTTTCGCATCGATGTTGCTCGGCGATGTCGGCTATCATCAGACATTGTGGATCATGGCGGGCCTTGTGGCCCTGTGCGGCCTGCTCGCGATCGGCGTCGCGGGGCGGCCCGACGGCGGCGCGGCGCTGGCGGTCGAGGAACAGAGCGCGCGCGAGGCGCTCCGCGAAGCGGCGGTGCATCGCGGTTACTGGCTGCTCAACGCGGGCTTCTTCGTCTGCGGTTTCCACATCGCCTTCATCGCGACGCATTTGCCCGCCTATCTCGACGACAAGGGGCTGGGGATCGAAATCGGGGCACAGGTGCTCGCGCTCGTCGGGCTCTTCAACATCCTCGGTTCCTATGTGTTCGGCCGCGCGGGCGATGTCATGCGCCAGAAATATGTGCTGTCGGCGCTCTATACCGCGCGCTCGGCGGTCATCGCGCTCTTCCTTTTCCTGCCGCTCACCCATGCAAGCGCACTCGTCTTTGCCGGGGCGATGGGCTTCCTCTGGCTCGGCACCGTGCCGCTCACCAGCGGGATCGTCGGGCGTATCTTCGGCGTGCGTTATCTCTCGATGCTCTATGGCATCGTGTTCCTCAGTCACCAGATCGGCAGCTTTTTCGGCGCGTGGATGGCGGGGCTGATCTTCGACGCGACCGGCAGCTATAATATCGCTTGGGGCTTTGCGATCGCGCTCGGGCTGTTCGCCGGGCTGGTCCATCTGCCGATCGCCGACGCGCCGGTCCGGCGGTTGCAGGCGGCATGAAGCTTCAGCGCACCGATTGGGCCGCGTTCGCCCTTTTCCTGGCCGTCGCCGTCGGTGGGCTGTGGCTCTGGCGGGGCGAGGGGCCGGTCGTCTGGCTCACCGATTTCGCCATCCTGTGCGGCTTTATCTGACGCCGCCGGTCAGGCTTCGGGATCGACCCCGCCCGGCGTCCGGCCACAAATCCGGTCGTCGTCGGGCTTGGGATCGGCGGGATCGGCGACCAGGCGAAAGACGTGCGAGAGGTGGGTCGTCACACGCTCGGGCCGCTGGTGCCGGTTCGCAATGACGTCGATGAAGTCGCGGCACGCGGGCGCGCTGCGCAGGAAATTGCTGTGGCCTGTTGATCCGCGCGAAACGTCGGTCGTGTCGATCACCGTCAGCCCCGGAATGGCGATGGGGTAACAGCGTTCGGGCAGCCCCTTTTCCTTCAGCGCCGCCGCCTCGAACGGGTTGAAGCAATAGGGCGAGCCCAGCCGCGGATAGCCGTGCACCGCACGCGATACCGCCAGCGCCCGGTCGCTCAGCGAGGCATAGACGGTGATGCGCCGGCCCAGCGCAATCCGCTCGGGCGCCAGCACATCGCCCGCAATATCGCGCTCGAACGTCTCGCGGTCGATGTCGGGCGAGGCGAGGATGATGTTCGAAATATTGCCCGTGCGGTCGGCGCGGCGCGACAGGCGATCGGCCGCCGCTATAGCGGGAAGCGCCAGCCGCGCGCCCAGCGAATGCGCGACCACGACGATTTCCTTCACCCACGGCTTGTCGCTGAGGTCGCGCAGGAAATCGCGAAAATTGCGCACGTCATGATACATGTTGGTTTCGTCGACGGCATATTTCAGCACCTCGCCCTGCGAGGGCCAGCTATATTCGATGACCGGGCCGTCAAAGCCCGTCATCCGCGCCATTTGCGCCGCATCCTTCGACGTCGTTTCAAAGGTTTCGCGATAGCCGTGGACGTACAGCAGCACGCGCCCCTGCCGCCGGTCGGTCTCGGCCTGCAATGCCTGCCACCAGTCGGCTTCATTCTGCAGCGCCAACGGCGTGCGGAACTTCGTCTTGCCGCCCACCTCCATATCGCGCGGTGCCGCAAAGCGGCCATGGCGTACCCGGTCGCCGCGATGGACGAGCAGGCGGACGTCGGCGCTGCGGCAATCGGGCAGGCGGCTGGTGACAAAAAACAGCGGCAACGCCTCGCCATCGATGGGCGCGCCGGGCGGCGGAGCACAGCGCGGGTCGGCGACATAATCGGTGTGGCGTATCTCGCCATATTTGACCGGCGTGATGCACCCCGACAGCAAAAGGGCGGTGCCCAGCGCGGACAAGATGCGGGGCAAAAGAGGATAAGCGCGCGAGGGGAAGAGCGACATGGCGCGATGCTGGCAGAGCTTCGGGGGCAAGGAAAGGTAAAAAAGGCATCGCGGCCATAGTGTATTGATTATATAATACACATTGATATAATTGCCGTATTTCGGGCGCTTGGCGCCGTTGACAGGAATTTTCCGATGACCTTGTCTTCTGCCCTTGTGTTCGCCCTTGCGGCGGCCTCGAACGCTGCCGCATCCGCCCCGGCGGTCACGCCTCCCTATGTGCCCAGCTTCGACCCCAGCGCGCTCAAGGACAATGTCGGCGGCCCGCCGGGCGAGGTGCTCGTGCTCGGCACCCCGCATCTGTCGAGTTTCCCCAAGGATTTTCAGGCGAAGAGCCTCGATCCGTTGCTTGATCGGCTCGCGGCATGGCGGCCGCAGATGATCGCGATAGAGGCTGTGTCAGGGCCGCAATGCGAAATGCTGCTGCGCTATGCGGCGGTTTATCCCGACGTTCACAAAAGCTATTGCTGGGACCCGGAACCCGCGCGCGCGGCGACGGGGCTCGACGTGCCTGCCGCGACGGCAGAGGCGGAAAAGCTGCTCGCCAGCTGGCCTGAAAAGCCCACCGCGGCTGAACGCCGCCGCCTTGCCGCGGTGTTTCTGGCGGGGGGGGAACAGGCATCGGCGCTCGTCCAATGGCTGCAACTGCCCGTGGCCGAACGCCGTGCAGGCGACGGGCTCAGCGACCCGCTGGTCGAACGGTTGAACAGGCTCGCGGGCTGGCGGAACGAAAATTATCTGATCGCCGCGGCGCTCGCCGCGCGCCTGGGGCTCCAGCGTGTCCATGCGGTCGACGATCACAGCGCCGATTTTCCGTCCGAATCGCAGGAAGATCAGGCCGCCTATGGCGCGGCGCTGCAGCGCGCCTGGGACAATCCCGCGACCCAAAAGCGCAAGGCGATCGACGATGAACTGATGAAACGGCTCGACGGCGAAGGCGTGCTCGCCATCTACCGCGAATATAATGGCGCGGAATCGATGCGGCTCACTTTCGAAAGCGATTTCGGCGCGGCGGTCGCCGATGTGTCACCCAAAAATTATGCGCGGCGCTATTCGGGCTGGTGGGAAACACGCAACCTGCGGATGGTCGCCAATATCCGCCGCGTGATGGCGCGCCGGCCCGGCACCCGCATGCTCGCCATCGTCGGCGCCTCGCACAAGGGCTATTACGAAGCCTATCTGCACATGATGCACGACATCCGGCCGGTCGACGCGCAGGCGGTGCTGAAATAGCAGGCGGCGGCGCCGCTTATTTGCTGACGACGCCCTCGGGCAAATCTTCACCGAACACGCGCTGATAATATTCGGCGACGATCATGCGTTCGGCCTCGTCGCACTTGTTCAGGAACGACAGGCGAAAGGCAAAGCCCAGGCTGTTGAAGATCGCGGCATTCTGCGCCCAGCTGATCACCGTGCGCGGGCTCATCACGGTCGAAATGTCGCCGTTGATAAAGCCCTGGCGGGTCAGGTCGGCGACCTTCACCATGTTGGCGACCGTCGTGTCGTCGGTGCCCGGCACCTTGGCCAAGATGATCGCGCTTTCGGTGGCGGCGGGCAGATAGTTCAGCGTGACGACGATGTTCCACCGGTCCATCTGGCCCTGGTTGATCTGCTGCGTCCCGTGATACAGTCCGCTCGTGTCGCCGAGGCCCACGGTGTTGGCGGTTGCGAACAGGCGGAAATGCGGGTTCGGGCGGATGACGCGATTCTGGTCGAGCAGCGTCAGCTTGCCCTCGGTCTCCAGCACGCGCTGGATCACGAACATCACGTCGGGGCGCCCCGCATCATATTCGTCGAACACCAGCGCGGTCGGCGTCTGGAGTGCCCAGGGGAGCAGGCCTTCGCGAAACTCCGTTACTTGCTGTCCGTCGCGCAGAACGATCGCGTCGCGGCCCACCAGATCGATCCGGCTGATGTGCGCGTCCAGGTTGACGCGGATGCACGGCCATTTAAGCCGCGCCGCCACCTGTTCGATATGCGTCGACTTGCCGGTGCCGTGATAACCCTGCACCATCACGCGGCGGTTATATTTGAACCCCGCCAGGATCGCGAGCGTCGTGTCGCCGTCAAAGACATAGGCGGGGTCCAGGTCGGGCACGCGTTCGTCGGCCTCGCTGAACGCCGGCACCTTCATGTCGATATCGACCCCGAACAGCTCGCGCGCATCAACCTCGGTATCGGGGGCCGCCAGCAGCGTCGATCCATGGTGGTCGGGAAGGCTGTTCGGAATATCGGTCATGGCAAAAGTCCAGCAAGCAAACGGGGAGAGTCGCCGCCGGGCGACGCTTCGGCTGCCGCGGTATCGTCATGGGTTGCGCCTTGCAACGCCTTTTCAGAAGAGGCCGAGCGCCTTCATCACGGCCGACTGGTCGTAAAAGGGGCGTTCGCAGACGATCTTGTCGCTCCCCGGCGCAAATTCAAAGCTCGCCGCCATGCGGATACGGAACGCCTTGCCGGTGGCTTCGATCGTCCGCACGCCGATCTTCAATGGTCCCAGATGCGTGCCGGTCAGCCAGAATTCGACCAGAACCGTGTCCGTTGCCGCGTCGGCGGCGATCGCGATCACCTCATTCGCCTGATCGGGGAAGGGCTCGCGCGACGAGGCGAAATAGGATCGTACGGCCGCTTCGCCATCGAAGACCGTGCCCGGCCCCATCAATTCATAGCGCGGGTGATCGAAGGTCGCGATGACACCGTCCCAGTCGTGCGCGATTTCGAGCGCCATATGGCGGCGCACCACCTCGATCCGGGCTGCGTCCAGGTCGGTCATCGTGCCTCTCCTATGCGAAGGCTTTGCTCTTCCTCAGCAACTGATAGGCCGCGACGACTTCGCCGAGTCTCGTTTCGAAACTGCGGTCGCCGCCGTTGCGGTCGGGGTGATATTTGCGGACAAGTTCGCTGTAACGCCGTCGCAAGGTGCCGCGATCGGCATCGGCGGGCAGGCCGAGCAATTGCATCGCGCCATGCTCTTCGCGGGAGAGGCCGGGGTTGGCCGCCTCGCGCTTCGCCGCGTTCATCCGCTGCCGAAACCGGGCGCCGAGCGCATCCATCGGATCCTTGAAATCGGCCCAGCGGGGCGGCAGATCGGCGCTGCCGGCAGCGCGGAAAGCGCGGCTTTCGGTTTCCCAGCCTGCCGTGGGCGATTGCGCCGCCAATATCTGATCGGCGCTCATGCCTTCAAAGAAATTATAGCCCGCATTGAATTCGCGCACATGGTCGAGGCACAGCCAGCGATAGGGCGGCGGGCCGTCGGGCGAGCGGTGCGCCGAGACGGGCGCGCGAAACTCGCCTGCCTCGCGGCAACCGGGCGCGGCGCATCGCTCCTCGCGCGGAACGCGGCCATGGAATCGGGTCGGGCGGGCAGAAGATGGCAAAACAGGCTTTCGGAATCGGGACGGCAACATAAGCGCCGGGAGGCCTTATAATTTGGCGACGGAAGCCTTATGGTCAAGCCCATGAAGGATAAAGGCCCCGTACAGCAAGAGATGGAAAGCCTGCTGGCAGCAGCCTTTCCCGACGCGAAATTCACCCTCAGCAATGACAGCGCAAAGCATCATGGCCATGCCGGCGACGACGGCAGCGGCGAATCGCACTTCAGCCTTGCGATCGAATGGGCCGGCTTTGCCGGGCTGAACCGCGTCGCACGCCAGCGCGCGGTGAACAAGGCGCTCGGCGACCTGCCGGGACAGCGCGTTCATGCGCTGGCGATCAAGGCGGGTGCGCCGGGCGAATAGGAGCGATCGGATGGCTGGACACCGCATTTGCGGCATGAGTTTTGCGAGCGTCTATCCGCATTATGTGACCAAGGCCGAGCGCAAGGGACGCACAAAGGAAGAGGTCGACGCAATCATCCGCTGGTTGACGGGGTACAGCCAGGAGCAGCTGGAGCAGCAGATCGCCGAGCGGGTCGATTTCACCGCCTTCTTTGCCAGCGCCCCCGCGATGAACGCCGCACGCGAGCAGATCAAGGGCGTCGTGTGCGGCGTGCGCGTCGAGAATGTCGAGGAGCCACTGATGCGCGAGATCCGCTATCTCGACAAGTTGATCGACGAACTGGCGAAGGGGAAGGCGATGGACAAGATTCTGCGGGCGCCGGCACCGTGATTCGGGACAGTTCAGGCGCTGCAATTCGAACCGACTCGGCGTTCGATACGGGCGATTTCGTAACCGGAAAGACAAGGCGTAAGCTGGAAAGGCTCGACTGATGTTTGACGTGATCACGCCATCGACCCACGACATCGGCGCGTTCGAGGTGCGCCGGACCTTGCCCAACAAGGCGCGCACGATGGTCGGGCCATTCATCTTTGTCGACCAGTTCGGTCCGGCGCATTTCGACATCGGCAAGGGGATGGATGTGCGCCCGCATCCGCACATCAACCTTGCCACCGTGACCTATCTTTTCGAAGGTGCGATCGACCATCGCGACAGCCTTGGCACCCATGCGACGATCCGCCCCGGCGCGTGCAACCTGATGACCGCGGGGCGCGGGATCGTCCATTCGGAACGCACCCCGGCGGCGGAACGCGCGACGGGCTCGCCGATTTCGGGGATGCAGACATGGCTTGCGCTCCCCGACGGCAAGGAAGAGATCGACCCGGCATTCGAGCATGTGGCGAAGGACGATCTGCCGCTCGCCGAAGACAAGGGCGTGTCGGCGCGCATCATCATGGGCAGCCTTTGGGGCAAGGCGTCGCCGATCACCCAGCACAGCGCGACCATCTATGCCGATATCGTGATGAACGCGGGCGCGTCGATCCCGATCGATGCCGAGGCCGACGAGCGTGCGCTGCTCGTCGCGCTCGGCGATGCAAGCCTCGACGGCGAGCCGCTCGACCGGCACAGCCTCTATATATTGAAACCGGGACAGGCGATGGTGCTGCGCGCCACCAGCGCCGCGCGCGTGATGCTGCTGGGCGGCGAGGCGTTCACGACGCCGCGTCATGTCTGGTGGAACTTCGTCAGCTCCTCGCGCGAGCGGATCAATCAGGCGAAGCACGACTGGAAGCAGGGTAATTTCCCGCTTGTCCCCGGCGACAGCGAAGAGTTTATTCCGATCCCCGAAGTGCCCAAGACGGTGAGCTATCCCTGATCATCAGGCGCGACCGGTTATCGATATTCCATTCATTGTCATCCCGGCTACGGCCGGGATCTCGCCGGTGCGTCATTTCGATAGGGTGAGATTCCGGCCGTCGCCGGGATGACGGATAAGGGGAGATCCGCTCCCCACCCCGAAACCGACAGGCCACTCCTTCGATTTCCGCCCCCCGATACGCCCCGCCATTTGTTGCAGCTTGCCAGCTGCGGCGATCGCCGCCAGATTGGTTTTGAAAAGAAACCAAAGGAGCGTGGCATGATCGGCGATTTCGAGCAGCAGCGGGTTAAGCTTTCCACGGGGGTCGAACTCGACGTCGTCGACATGGGCCCCCGCGATGCGCCGGTACTGATCTTTCTGCACGGCTTTCCCGAATCGCACCGCACCTGGCGGCATCAGCTGCTGCATTTCGCGACCCGTTTTCGCTGCATTGCGCCCGACCAGCGCGGCTATCGCGGTTCGTCGAAACCGCAGGATGTCGGCGCCTACACCCCCGACAAGCTGATCGCCGACATATTCGCACTCGCGGACGCGCTGGACGTGGGGAAATTCACCATCGTCGGGCATGATTGGGGCGGCGCGATCGCCTGGGGCGTCGCGCTGGGCGGGCAGCCCGGCGGATTGCACCCCCAATGGGCGGGGCGCGTGACGCGCGCGGTGATTGCCAATGCGCCGCACCCCGCCATTTTCCAGCGCCTGCTCGCGACCAACGCCGAACAGCGCGCCGCAAGCCAATATATCCGCGTCTTTCGCGATCCCGCGAGCGACGCGATCATCGTCGACCAGGGTATCGCGGGCCTGCTCGCCCACGCCTTTGCCGGACGGGTGCCGAGCGGCGGGCTGCAACCCGCCGACGAGATCGGCCGTCTGCTAAAGGATTGGGAGGATCGCGACGCCTGCCGCGCGATGGTCGACTGGTATCGTGCCTCGCCGCTCGCCGTGCCCGCGATGGACGAACCCTATGCCGATCCACCGGCGGCGCCCTTTCCGACGCTCGACATCCCGGCCCTCGTCATCTGGGCGCTCGACGATGTGGCTTTGCCGCCGTGCAATCTCGACGGAATGGCTGAGCTCGTCCCCGCCGTCACGATCGTCGAAGTGCCCGGCTGCGGTCATTTCGTCCCGTGGGAAGCGCCCGAAGCGGTGAATGCCGCGATCGACGCCTTTCTCGCGAAAGCTTGACCCCGCGCATATATGATCCGCCCGGAAAAAGGGGGCGGGCGGCTGATCGGCCGCCCGCCGTCGGGGGGGGGGTCTGTTGAAGCGTGTCCGCGCCACGCGAAATCCTCAATTGCCGCGCCCAAAATCACCCGGTTGCGACCAGGGCCGAAGACTTTGGACGGGGCGATTTAACCATATTATCGCCCGATATGGCAGGCTTTCAGATTCTCCCATTGCTGTCATATTCGTGCCATGGACGTGGGAGGACTGAAGGTCGCCTCGATCACCGACCGGATCGATGGCCACGCGTCATGGACAATCGAACGCGATGTCCATGCGCTGATACTCTATGAAGCCGGAAGCTATCACTGGCTCGAAACCTGGCAGGACATGCAGCGCACCTCGCTCGGCGATCCGTTGCCGGGGGAAATGTGGCTGGTGCCCGCGGGGCGCGTATATCGCGCCGAGGCAAGGGGCGGCGCGGTGCGCTATATCGACATTGAAATTCCGGTATCGCGGTTGAACGTCGCGGCCGATACGCGCGCGCTGGCGGCGCATCACGACCTGGCGCTGGCGGCGCTCGGTCGTGCGCTTGCCGAGGGCGACGCCGCCGCGGCCGATCCCTTCGTCGCGATCCTTCGCGAAACGCTCGCCGGCATGGCGGGGCGCCCCGATCCGCCCGCCGTCGCCGAACGGATCAACCAGCTGATGACCTTTATCCAGGACCGGCTGGAGGCGCCGTTGACCGTCGAGGATATGGCGGCCGAAGCCGGCATGTCGGTCAACACCCTGATTATCCACTTTGCGCGCGCAACAGGGCGGACGCCTGCGCAATATGTGCTGCGCCAGCGGCTTCGCCGCGCCTGCTGGTTTCTGATGAACCGCCCGCTGACCATTGCCGAGATCGCCTTTGCCACCGGCTTTTCCAGCCACGCGCATCTCTGTGCCATTTTCCGCCGCAAGGTTGGCATGTCGCCGGGCGAATGGCGGCGGCGTCATCGATCGGCTATTCTGTCCGACAGCGAAGGAGGGAAGGGCTGATGTCGCATACTGCCGTGATGCTGATTGCCGGGTTCGCGCTGCTGATCCTGCTGCGTCTTGTTATCGGGGATGGTGCGCGGGCAACGCGGCTGTTCCTGATCCTGTGGCTGCTGGTGTCGCTCGGCAACCTGCTCGTCGGCGTATATCACGCCGGCTATGGCTGGGCCGAGGAAGCCGGAATCTGGTTGCTTGTCTTTGGCGCGCCTGCCGTCGCGGCGCTGCTCCTCCGGCGCTTCTGGCGTTAGGGTCCTGACCCTAGCGTTCTGGCCCTAGTTTTCGGGCTGGAGCAGGCAACCGCTCGCGCCGGTGTAGCGCGCGCTGCGCGATGCGAGCAGCGGGACGCTGCCTATGACGGTTTTCGTTTCGGAATCTTCGCTCAGCGATACGACCTCCATTCCCGGCTCGAAATCGCTTTGGCAACTCTCCAGGCTCCGCCCCTGGACATGGCGGCACGAACAGCCGACGCGCGCGGCATAGGCGGCTCCCAGCTCGGCCTGCGCCTTGAATGCAGGGAATTTCCAGATCAGGAATCCGGCGAACAGGACGGCGAACAGCAAAGCCCACGGCAAACATCCGCCCCAGCGGCTCGGGCTTTTGCGCGGTGGGACGGGGGCCGGATCGGGCGCATGCGGCGGCGGCGCTGGCGTCGGTTGCGCGCCCGTTGATGGGTCTGTGGGGTTGGTGCTATTCACTCCCTCCATGATCAGGAAAAAATGGCTGCTGGCAAGTGCCACCCTCGCGATCCTCGGCGCCTGGTCGCTGACGCACGCCGCGGGGCAAGGCAGCATCGCGCCGGCGGCGCCGGGCCCGAAGTTCGGCCTTTCGCTGGGCGACGTCGCCGCGGCCGAAGCGCCGGTCGCGCTCCCGCCGCTGCCTGCGGCGATTCGCGCGCGCGCCGACGCGCTGTTCACCGATGCCGACGCGGTGGGACAGACGCGCGCGTTGCTCGTGCTGCGCGATGGCGAGCCGATCTACGAACGCTATGCCGCGGGGTTCGGCCCCGACACAAAGCTCATCAGCTGGTCGATGGCGAAAAGCATCACCGCGGTGCTCACCGGCTTTCTTGTCGCCGACGGCCAATTGTCACTCGACGGCTCGGCCCCGGTTGCCGCCTGGCAGCGAAGCGGCGACCCGCGCGGCGCGATCACGCTCCGCCACCTGCTCCATATGTCGTCGGGGCTTGAACATATCGAAAATGGCGATCCGATCTGGGACGGCGACACGGTAGAGATGCTGTTCGGCGGCGGCGCGGGCGATATGGCGGGATTTGCCGAGGCCAAGCCTGCCGCGGCGCAGCCGGGTGAGATTTTCAACTACAGCTCGGCGACCAGCGTGATTCTGGCGGACATCATCGCCGACACGCTGACGTCGTCGCAAAGCGCCGACGCGCGCCGCGATACGATGCGCGATTTCATCGTCGGCCGCCTTGTCGAGCCGCTGGGCATGACCAGCCTGACCCCAGAATTCGATGCCAAAGGCACGATGATCGGCGGGTCGATCATGCACGCCACCGCACGCGATTATGCCCGCTTCGGCGAGTTTCTGCGCAATGACGGGGTGGTGAACGGCCAGCGGTTGCTGCCGGCAAGCTGGATCCGCTTCATGTTGACGCCATCGGCCAATGATGCCGGTTATGGCGGGCATATCTGGCTCAATCGCCGCCGTCCCGCGGGCGCACCCGCGGCGCTCTGGCCCGATCGCGGTCCGAACGACCTGTTCGCGGCCATCGGACATCAGGGGCAATATATCATCGTCTCGCCGTCGCAGCGGTTAACGATCGTGCGGCTTGGCGTAACCAAGGACGACCAGTTTCCGGCGCTGCGCCGCCATCTGGCGGATTTGACCGCGGCGCTTTGAGCGGGAACGGCTGCAAACGACCGGTAGCGGACATAGATCCTCCCTGTGCCGCAGGCAGGGCGAGGTGGCAGCGCGAAGCGCTAACGGAGAGGCTATCGGGGCACCGCAGTAGCCCCACGCCGAACCGGCCTCCCGCGCCGCAAGGGGTGACGCCGCCCGTTGATCCGCGCTATCACCTTGGCCATGCGGGAAAAGGAACTGCGTTTCGCCCTGATTTGCTACGGCGGCATCAGCCTGGCCGTCTATATGCACGGCGTTACCAAGGAAGTGTGGCGGTTCGCCGCGGCGTCGCGTGCCTTTCACGACGGCGGCGAAATCGGCGGCGCAGGCGGAGTCTATCGCGACCTGCTCGCGGGGATCGCTGCGCACAGCAATGTGCGGCTGCGCGTCTTTGCCGACATTATTGCGGGGGCAAGCGCCGGGGGGATCAACGGCATATTCCTTGCGCGGGCGCTTGCGACGGGCGAATCGCTCGATCCGCTGACCGATCTCTGGCTGGACAGCGCCGATGTCGACAATCTGCTCGACCCTGATGCGCGGCCGCTGTCGGCGATGACCAAATTCTGGGCAGTGCCGATCGCCGGCTGGGCGATGAAGCGCCGCGGTAACAGCATCGACCGCACCGTTGGCGAAACGGCGCAGGACGAGGTGCGCGCCAAGCTGTCGCGGTTCGTGCGGGCGCGCTGGTTCGAGCCGCCCTTCGGCGGCGAGACCTTCGCGCACCTGCTCTTCGACGCCTTTGCCGCGATGGACGCCGCGCCGCGCGGACCGGTGCTGGTGCCGGACGGTCAGCCCGTCGACCTGTTCGTGTCGGTGACCGACTTTGCCGGACACCGCGTCCCCCTTGCACTCAACAGTCCGCCCCGCGTGACCGAGGACGAGCACCGGCTGATCCTGCATTTTCGCGAGGATGGCCGCGCCGGCAAGCGGCTCGACGATATGCCGGGGCTTGCCGCGGCGGCGCGCGCGACCGCCAGCTTCCCGGGCGCCTTCCCGCCTTTCACGCTCCGCGAGATCGACCGCGTGCTCGAAAAGCGGCAGATCGCCTGGCCGGGTCGCGACGCCTTCATCCGCGCGCAATTGCCCATGGGCGAAGCCGGCGACGCTGCCGACCGCGTGCTGATCGACGGTTCGGTGCTGGCGAACGCACCCTTCCGTCCGGCGATCGCGGCGCTCAAGCAGCGCCCCGCGCGGCGCGAGATCGACCGGCGCTTTGTCTATATCGATCCCAAACCCGACTTTCGTTCGATCAGTTTCGGCAAGCCCGGCGATGCGGCGGGCGACGACGATGCGCCGCGGCTGCCCGGATTCGTGCCCACGATCCTCGGTGCCTTGTCGGAGATTCCGCGCGAACAGCCGATCCGCGACAATGTCGAGGCGATCGAGGGTATGTCGCGGCGCATCCGCCGGATGCAGCATATCGTCGATGCCATGAAGGTCGAGGTCGAGGAACAGGTTGCCGCGCTGTTCGGCACGACCTTCTTTCTCGACACGCCGACCCCCGCACGGCTTCGGAAATGGCGCGCGAAGGCGCAGGATCAGGCGGCGGTGCGCGCCGGGTTCGCCTTTGCGCCCTATGGCCACCTCAAATTGTCGGCGGCAGTCGAGGATCTGGCGCGCCTCATCGACCGGCTGCTCCCCGCCGAAGGGGCGATTCACCGGGCGAACCGGCGCCTCGCCTTGTGGGACGAGGTGCGCGCGCGCGGACTCGACCGCATTTCGGGGAAGAAGGGGGCCGGGGCGAGCGGCGATGCGATCGATTTTTTCCGCACCCACGATCTTGATTTTCGCATCCGCCGCCTCCGTTTTCTGGCGCGCGAACTCGACACCGCGGTCGAGGCAAAGCGCGACGCGCGCGACCCCGCGTGCGACGCGATGCGCGAGGCGATCTTTGCGGCGCTGGGCCTCTATCTCGACCGGCAGGGGGACGCCTGGCTCGCCGACCTCGACCTGCCTACCGATGCCGGACCCGGCGACTGGCTGGATGCAATCGCCGTGCGCCGTGATCTTGCAGGCGTCGACGGCGAGGCGGATGCGCTGATCGCCGCCGGGCTCGCGTCGATGCCGAAGGACGATCGGCGCGTGCTGCTGCTCGCCTATCTCGGCTATCCTTTCTACGACATCGCGACCTTTCCGCTGCTCCAGGGCGAGGGGTTCGACGAATATGACCCGATCAAGATCGACCGCATCTCGCCGTCCGACGCGACCGCAATCCGCAGCGGCGGCGCCGCGGCGATGCTGAAAGGCATCGAGTTCAACAGCTTCGGCGCCTTTTTCAGCCGCGCCTACCGCGAGAATGATTATCTCTGGGGCCGGCTGCACGGCGCCGACCGGCTGATCGACATCGTGGCGTCGAGCGTGACCGGCGACGGCGCGCTGCCCGCCGATGCGTTGAAGGCGCTCAAGCGAAAGGCCTTCCACGCGATCCTCGATGAAGAGGAAGGGCGGTTGCCGAAGGTGAAGGCGTTGATCGCGGAACTGAGGGGCGAGATCGGCTAGCTTCCGTCGCCCCCGCGAAGGCGGGGGCCGCTAAAGGCCTCTTCCCGCATCGCTGCGTGAGGCGACAGCGGCCCCCGCCTTCGCGGGGGCGACGGAAGCCTCAATCGGTCAAATCGTCCCACATATCCTTGATGCGCCCGAAAAACCCCTGGCTTGCGGGGCATTCCTCGCCGGTTTCGGTTTCGCGGAACGCCTGCAGCAATTCCTTCTGCTTCGCCGACAGTCGCGTCGGGGTTTCGACGTCGATCTGGACGACAAGGTCGCCGTGACCGCGGCCGTTCAGCACCGGCATCCCCGCGCCGCGCTGGCGCAGCTGCTTGCCCGACTGGATGCCGGCGGGAATGTTGATCTCGTGCCGCGTGCCGTCGAGGCCTGGAATGGTGATGCAGCCGCCGAGCGCCGCGGTGGTGAAACTGATCGGCGCGCGCGTGAAGAGCGTGGTGCCTTCGCGTTCGAACAGCTTGTGCCGCGCCATATGGAGGAAGATGTAAAGGTCGCCCGGCGCCGCGCCGCGCGCGCCACTTTCGCCCTCGCCCGACAGGCGGATGCGCGTGCCTTCGTCGACGCCGGCAGGAATGTTGACGGTCAACGTCTTGCGCCGGTCGACGCGGCCTTCGCCCATGCAGGCTCCGCACGGGTCGGCGATGACCTCGCCCGCGCCCTGACAGGCGGGGCAGGTGCGTTCGACCATGAAAAAGCCCTGCTGCGCGCGAACCTTGCCATGGCCCGCGCAGGTCGTGCAGCGGTTGGTCGATGTGCCGGGCTTCGCGCCCGAACCGTCGCAGCTGTCGCAGCGCGCCGCGACATCGACCTGAATCTCGCGCGTCACCCCGGTGAAGGCATCTTCGAGCCGGATTTCCATGTCATAACGAAGGTCGGCGCCGCGCGCGGGCCCGCGCTGCTGGCGGCCGCCGCCGAACGCCGATCCGAAGATCGATTCGAAAATATCGCCGATGTCGCCGAAATCGGCGCCGCCCGCGCCGCCGAAGCCCCCCGCGCCGCCATTGACCCCGGCCTTGCCGAAACGATCATAGGCTGCGCGCTTCTGAGGATCCTTGAGGCAGTCATAGGCCTCGCTGATCGCCTTGAAACGCGCTTCGCTGTCGTGGCATCCCGGATTTCGGTCGGGGTGATATTTCATCGCGAGCTTGCGGTAGCTCGCCTTCAGCGCCGCCTCGTCAGCGGTGCGTTCGACTTCGAGAAGCTCGTAATAGTCGATGTCGAGAGACATAGGTTAGAGGCCCCCTCCGGCCCGCCGGGTCCGCGAACGAACCCGGCAGGGGAGTTTCTTACTTCTTGTCGTCTTCGACTTCGGAGAATTCGGCGTCGACGACCTCTTCGTCGGCCTTGCTCTCGCCAGCATCGGCGTCGGGCGATGCCGCGGCCTGCTGTTCCTTTTCATAGATCGCCTGACCAAGCTTCATCGCGACCTGCGCCAGCGCGCCGGCCTTTTCGGTCATCGCGGCGGCATCGCCGCCCTCGATGGCGGTCTTGGTTTCGGCGATCGCGGCCTCGATCTCGGACTTCAGCGCGCCGTCCACCTTGTCGCCATGTTCGGCAAGCTGGCGTTCGGTCGTATGGACAAGGCTTTCGGCGTTGTTCTTTGCCTCGGCGGCTTCGCGGCGCTTCTTGTCCTCTTCGGCGAACTGTTCGGCGTCCTTGACCATCTGGTCGATGTCCGCGTCGCTGAGCCCGCCCGAAGCCTGGATCTTGATCTGCTGTTCCTTGCCGGTGCCCTTGTCCTTGGCGTGGACCGACACGATGCCGTTGGCATCGATGTCGAAGGTCACTTCGATCTGCGGCACGCCGCGCGGCGCGGGCGGGATGCCGACCAGATCGAACTGGCCGAGCAGCTTGTTGTCCGCCGCCATTTCACGCTCGCCCTGGAACACGCGGATCGTCACGGCCGACTGATTGTCGTCGGCGGTCGAATAGACCTGGCTCTTCTTGGTCGGGATCGTCGTGTTGCGGTCGATCATCTTGGTCATGATGCCGCCCAGCGTCTCGATGCCAAGGCTCAGCGGCGTCACGTCGAGCAGCAGCACGTCCTTGACGTCGCCCTGCAGAACGCCCGCCTGGATCGCGGCGCCGATCGCGACGACTTCGTCGGGGTTCACGCCGGTGTGCGGTTCCTTGCCGAAGAAATCCTTCACGACCTCGCGCACGCGCGGCATACGCGTCATGCCGCCGACCAGCACGACCTCGTCGATGTCGCTCGCGTTGACACCCGCGTCCTTGATCGCCTTTTTGCAGGGTTCGAGCGTCCGCTTGACCAGATCTTCGACCAGCTTTTCAAGGTCGGCGCGGGTGATCGTCTTGACCAGGTGCTTCGGCCCATTGGCGTCGGCGGTGATGAAGGGCAGGTTCACTTCGGTCGTCGCAGCCGACGACAGTTCGATCTTCGCCTTTTCGGCGGCTTCCTTCAGGCGCTGCAAAGCCAATTTGTCGCCGCGCAGGTCGATGCCTTCGTCCTTTTTGAAAGTGTCGGCCAGAAACTCGACCAGCTTGCTGTCGAAATCCTCACCGCCGAGGAAGGTATCACCGTTGGTCGATTTGACCTCGAACACGCCGTCGCCGACCTCGAGAATCGAGATGTCGAAGGTGCCGCCGCCAAGGTCATAGACGGCGATCGTCTTGTTCTCGCTCTTGTCGAGGCCATAGGCGAGCGCGGCCGCGGTCGGCTCGTTGATGATGCGCAGCACTTCGAGGCCGGCAATCTTGCCGGCGTCCTTGGTCGCCTGGCGCTGCGCGTCGTTGAAGTAAGCGGGGACGGTGATGACCGCCTGCTCGACCTTTTCGCCCAGATAGGCTTCGGCGGTTTCCTTCATCTTCTGCAGGATGAAGGCGCTGATCTGCGACGGCGAATAATCCTCGCCGCCTGCCTTGACCCAGGCGTCGCCATTGCCGCCCTTCACGATATTATAGGGGACGAGTTCCATGTCCTTCTTGGTCATCGGATCGTCGAAGCGGCGGCCGATCAGGCGCTTTACCGCAAAGATGGTGTTTTCGGGGTTGGTGACGGCCTGGCGCTTCGCCGGCTGGCCGATCAACCGCTCGCCGTCCTTGGCAAAGGCGACGATCGAGGGCGTCGTGCGCGTGCCTTCGACATTTTCGATAACCTTGGGCTTGCCGCCTTCCATCACCGCGACGCAGCTGTTCGTGGTGCCGAGGTCGATCCCGATCACTTTGGCCATTTATACTCGTCCTTGTTGCTTCTGCGGCGCCCTGAAAAGGCACGCCATCCATGGGTTCATGGGCGCGATATAGGTGCGCTAATCCTTGGCACAAGGGCTTTGAAGGCTTATCGGGGGGACGAAAATGTCGCGCTTTTACGGAGTCCTCCCGAAATGAAACCCTTTGCTTTTGCCGCCCTCGCCGCCGCCTCGCTCAGCCTCGCGGGCTGCGGCGAAAATCTGGGCGCGGGGCAACAGCTCAACGTCGTCAGCGGCCATATCGTGATGGGCGCGACCCCCGATCGCCCTTCGGTCGGCTACTTCCGCGTCGACGGCGGACCGCGCGATGTCGAGCTGGTGGCCGTGACCGCCGACTTGGCGCAGCGCGTCGAGATGCACGAAACCGTACGCGAAAACAATATGATGGTGATGAAGCCGCTCGAGCGCGCGGCGGTGCCCGCGAAGGGCGAACTCGTCTTCAAGCAGGGCGGCAAGCATCTGATGATCTGGGGTATCAACGGCGCCGCGGTGCGCGCGGGCAAGCTGCCGATGGCGTTTGTTTTCACCAACAACAATAATGAACGCATCCTTTTCGACATGGTGATCAAGCAGCCGACCGGCGATGCCGGCGGCGAGGCGGCGATGGACCATGGCGCGATGGGACATGAGAGCGAAAAGGCAGCGCCGGACGCGGCGAAGAAATAAGTGCGTTCCAACCTTCGTCATTGCGAGCGAAGCGAAGCAATCCCGAGTGGTTTTACACCAGCCCCGGATTGCCGCGTCGCCACGCGCCTCGCAATGACGGGGCTTTAGTGCCCCATTCTTCGCGCCCTCTGACCCCTGGCGAGATCGCGCTCGCCCGGACGGTATTCGGCGATGCGATCGCCTATGACCGCGTGCGGGTGAACCACCATAAATGGGCCTTTTTCCAGCCGCGCCACATCGTCATGGCGCCGATGGGACATTTGCACTTCAACCCGCACGGCGACCTTTATTGCGACGATTTCAGCGCCGCGCCGCAGCGCCTGCAAGGCCTGTTCGTCCACGAAATGGTGCATGTGTGGCAGGCGCAGACGCGCGGTCGCTGGTATCTGGTGCTGATGCGCCATCCCTTCGCGACCTACAGCTACGCCCTGAAACCCGGCTGGCCGCTTGAACGCTATGGCCTTGAACAGCAGGCGGAGATCGTGCGCCATTACTGGCTGCTGACGCAGGGCGTGATCATCGGCGGCGCGCCGGGGATCGAGGCCTATCGGGCGATCTTGCCGTTTGCGGGTGGTGATTCGGGGTAACGTCTCGGGTCGACCGAAATACGACATACCTTTCATCGTCATCCCGGCGAAGGCCGGGATCTCGCCGGTGCGGCAAATCGTTGGGGCGAGATCCCGGCCTTCGCCGGGATGACGGATAAAGGAAGGTCGGGAAACCACCCCAACACGGACATCCTGCCCCGCGCCACAATTAGCCCCTAGCCAACGCACCGGCGTTCGTCCTATGTTCCGGTCATGGATGCACAATCGCTTGTCGTCGCCCTTGTCGCTCTCGCCGTCGGCGCGCTCGTGGGTTGGCTGTTCGCCGGTCGCGAGTCGGGGGCGTTGAAGGCCGAGCGCGACGGGCTCGCCGACCGCTTCAAAAGCGCCGTCGCCGACCTTGCCGCCGAGACCGAGGCGCGCAAGGCGGCCGACATCCAGCTCGCGGCGCTGCTCGCCGAACAGAAGGCGCGCGACGCCGCGCACGACGCGCAGATCGCGCAGCTCACCCAGGCACAGGCGGCGCTCACCGCGCAATTCCGCGAAGTCGGGCAGGCGATGCTCGGCGAGGCGCAGAAGAGCTTTCTCGAACGCGCCGAGGCGCGTTTTCGGCAGAGCGAGGAAAGCGCAGGGCAAAATCTGAAAGCGCTGCTCCAGCCGGTCCACGAGCGGCTGGAGAAATATGAGAATGAGGTAAAGAAGGTCGAGACCGAGCGCCAGAGCGCGTTCGGCCTGCTTCACGGCCAGATCGAATCGATGCGCGCGCAGAGCGAGCGCGTGTCGAGCGAGGCGGCAAAGCTCGTCAATGCGCTGCGCAACGCGCCGAAGGCGCGCGGCCGCTGGGGCGAACAACAGCTTAAGAATGTCCTCGAAAGCTGCGGCCTGTCCGAACATGCCGATTTCCAGACCGAGGTGAGCGTCGATGGCGGAGAAGCGGGGCGGCTGCGCCCCGATGTGGTCGTGAAAGTGCCCGGCGGGCAGAGCCTCGTCATCGACGCCAAAGTGTCCTTGAACGCCTATCAGGATGCCTTTGGCGCGGTCGATGAGGGCGAAAAGGCGGCGCATCTCGCCGCCCACGCCGCGGCGATGAAGGCACATGTCAACGCGCTCGGCGCCAAGGCCTATTGGAACCAGTTCGACGATACGCCCGATTTCGTCGTGATGTTCGTCCCCGGCGAACATTTCCTTGCCGCCGCGCTCGACCACGACCACGAGCTTTGGGATTATGCGTTCGAGCGCAAGGTTCTGCTCGCGACGCCGACCAACCTGATCGCGATCGCGCGCACGGTGGCTGCGGTGTGGCGGCAGGAAAAGCTCGCCAACCAGGCGCGCGAGATCGCGATGCTGGGCAAGGAGCTGTATGCGCGCATGTCGACGATGGGGGCGCACATCGCGCGTGTCGGCAAGAATCTCGATTCCGCGACGGGCGCATACAACGCTTTTGTCGGCAGCTTTGAAAGCCAGGTATTGACGCAGGCCAAGCGTTTCGAGGCGCTCGACGTCGAAACGGGGGGACGCGAGATTCCGGCGCTGCCGGTCGCCGAACAGGCGGCGCGGCCATTGGCAAAACTGGCGGCGGCGCCGAGCGCGGTGAACGACGGCGAATAAACGCCGCAGCGCCGGTTCCTTTGGCGCCCGGATTCCGGCGGTCAGTCCGCCAGCTGCCTTGTTTCGCGGCGCGCCTCTCCGGTGCGCCGGATCGCCTGGTCGAGTGCGGCGAGGGTGAAGGGTTTGCGCAGCACGTCATGATCGCCAAAGGCGGCTTCCTGGCTTGCATCGCCGGCATAGCCGGTCACGAACAGCACCGACAGCGCCGGCCAGCGCTGCGTCAACCGCGCCACCATTTCGGGACCCGTGAGTTCGGGCATCAGCACGTCCGACAGGATCAGATCGAATCCGCCCTGTCCCCCGGCGAGCTGCGCCTCGACCAGCGCTTCGGCTTCCAGCGGGTTGCCGCACGCCACGGCGCGATGGCCAAGCTCGCGCACCGCATCGACCGTGGCGGCGAGCACGCGCGCATCGTCCTCGACCACCAATATGGTCAGCGCATGCGCGGGCGGGCCGGCGGTGACGGCGGCATCGGTCGCGGCTTCATCGATGATGTCGCACGGCGCGCTCGCGACCGGAAGCAGCATCGCGACGGTTGTGCCTTCGCCTTCGGTCGATGCAATCTGCACCTCACCCCCCGATTGGCGGCAAAAGGCAAAGACCTGGCTCATGCCCAGCCCGGTGCCCTGTCCCGCCGGCTTGGTCGTGTAGAAAGGATCGAAGACGCGCTCGCGCACCTCGGGCGACATGCCGCACCCTGTGTCGATGACCTCGACCGCCAGCATCGCGGCCGTTGCGGCCTGCCTCGGCGTGGTGCGGATCATCAGCGACCCGTGGCCGTTCATCGCATCGCGCGCATTGACAGCGAGGTTGAGCAGCGCATTTTCAAACTGCTGCCGGTCGATCCGGCTCGCGAGGCCGTCGGCGCCGAGGTCGAGCGTTAGTGCGATCCGGTCGCCGATCGTGCGTTCGATCAGCGGCGCAAAGCTGCCGATCGATTCGTCGATCGCGGTCATTTCGGGCCGCGCGGGTTCGGCGCGCGCAAAGGCGAGCAACCGCCGCGTCAGGTCGGCGGCGCGATTGGCGCCGTCGAGAGCATTGGCGAGGTGGCGCCGCGCCTTTTCGGGCTCGCCGGGCAACCAGCGCTCGGCAAGTTCGAGCCCGCCGACGACGACCGCCAGCATATTGTTGAAATCATGCGCGATACCGCCGGTGAGCTGGCCCACCGCTTCCATCTTTTGCGCCTGGCGCAGCTGCTCTTCGGCGGCTTCGCGTTCGGTCATTTCGCTGCGCAGCGCGACGTTCGCCTGCTCGAGCTCGGCGGTGCGCGCTTCGACCGCGGCCTCCAGCTGCATCGCGCGATCGCTTTCGGCCACCTGCTCGCGCCGCGCCAGCCGGCGTTCGCTTTCGGCACGGATCAGCGAAAAGGTCGCGCCGATCGCGAGCATCGCGGCGAGCGCGCCGAGGAGCGAAAAGAGCAGGATCGCCTGGTCGAGGTTCGCGCGGTCGGCCGCCGCGATGCGGTTGCGTTCGCGCAGCAGCGCGCGTTCGTTGGTGATGATCTGCGTCAGCAGCCCGTCGATCTTGACCAGGCCATCGCCCTGGCCCGCGGCATAAAATTTGGAAATGGCGGCAACGGTCTGGTTGTAATTGGCACTGAGCGCTGCATCGCCGAGCTGCGCCCCGCGGCTGTCCATTTCCTTCGTCAACTGCTCGACGAGTGCGGCTTGCGCCGGATTGTCGCGGACATTGCGTTCGAGCTGGGTCACGAACTGGCGTGCCCGGCCCCATTGCTGTTCGTAGATCCGCCCGTCCTTCTTTTGCAGCCCGACGGCAAAGCGTCCCAACGCGGCTTCGGCGCGCGCCAGCGCGGCATCGACCGAGCGCGTCTGCGCGATGACCTCCAGGCTCTGCGCCTGCCAGCCGAGCGAGCGGTCATAATCGTCGTTGGCGCGCGTGAGCAACAGCACGAGCGCCGCGACGACGCCCGCCAGCACGGTAGCCACGCCGATCGTCAGCCAAAAGCGTATCCGCTCGCGCCGCCGGTCGGTTTCGCTGTCAATATCCCGCTCGAACACGGGCTTGTCTTACCGGACAAGCGCCCGGCCGCAAAGCGGCGAAGCCATGGCCGTCGCGGCGCGCGCTCGGTTCGGCGCGAAAAGGAATCCGCTGGTCGGCCGATGCTCGCGCTTCAGCCGATGATCCCGACGCGCTTGCCCGCGCGTTCGAAACGGCCGAGGATTTCGCCGACCTGTTCGCTCGAATGTTCGGCGCACAGCGAACAGCGCAGCAGCGTCATCCCCGCGGGGGTCGCGGGCGGGCGGGCGAGATTGACGTAGAGCCCTTCTTCGAGCAGCGCCTCCCACATCATCGCCCCCTTTTCGAGATCGGGCATGATGACCGCGATGATCGCCGACTGCGGCTCGTCGGTGCCGAGCGTGAAGCCAAGGTCGCGGAGGCCCTTGTGCAGCGTCTTTGAATTTTCCCACAGATGCGCGCGCTTGTTGCCCCCGTGCATCAGCTTGCGGATGCTCGTCGCCGCGGTTGCGACCACGCTGGGGGGTAGCGATGCGGTGAAGACATAGGGGCGGCAGACGAGCCGCATGATTTCGAACTTCGGATGGTTCGAGACGCAGAAGCCGCCGACGGTGCCGACGCTCTTGCTGAACGTGCCGATGATGAAGTCGACGTCGTCGATGACGCCCTGCGCCTCGGCGACGCCGCGGCCATTCTCGCCGATGAAGCCCATCGAATGCGCCTCGTCGACGAGCACCATCGCGCCATTTTCCTTGGAAATGCGGACCATTTCCTTGAGTGGTGCGACGTCGCCGAGCATCGAATAGACGCCTTCGAGCACGACGAGTTTGCCCGCGTCGGCGGGCAGGCGTTTCAGCCGCTTTTCCAGCGCCTCGACATCATTGTGACGGAAAGCGACGATTTCGGCGTCGCCCATCTTGCACCCGTCATAGATCGACGCGTGGCTGTCGATGTCGAGGATGACATAGTCGCCCTTGCCCGCGATGGTGCTGATGATGCCGAGGTTCGCCTGATATCCGGTCGAAAACACCATGGCATGATCCATGGCGTAAAATTCCTTCAGCGCTTCCTCGCACTCCCTGTGTCCCTGGTAGGTGCCATTGAGCACGCGGCTGCCCGTGGTGCCGCTGCCGAATTTCCGCAGCGCCTCTTCGCCCGCCTCGATGACATCGGCGTCGAAGGTCATGCCCATATAATTATAGGTGCCGAGCAGGATCGTCTCGCGCCCGTTGCAGATCGCGACGGTCGGTGACAGCACCTTTTCCATCACCAGGCTGAACGGATCGGTGACGCCGGTGGCGAGCAGCGCTTCGCGCTGCTGGATCAGCGGGTCGAATTTGCTGAAGAGGTCGGTCATATCAAACGTCCAAAATCCGTTCGCATCGAGCGAAGTCGAGATGTCCCTCGACCTTGCGCATCCCGATGGGTGTCTCGACTTCGCTCGACACGAACGGGGAAAGAAGTGTTAGCCCTGCAGCTTTTCCACCGCAGCGACCAGTTGGCCGACATTTTCGATCTCGGCCTGTTGGTTCATGCTGATGATGATGTCGAACGTGTCCTCGACCTCGGCGACGAAATCCATCACCGTCAGGCTGTCCCATTCCAGGTCGCCGGCAAAGGTCGTCGCGTCGGTCAGCGCGACGCCCTTTTTGTTGAAGGGTTCGATCAGGCCGTAAATCTGGTCGCGAAGGGCGGTGCTCATGAGGGTGCGTCCCGAAAATGGAAGAAAGTTGCGCGCGGGAATGCCGCGATGCGTGCCGATTGGCAAGCGATTGCGGCGGGAACAGGGCAGCATCTTGCCGAGAAACGCGCGCCGTGCCATCGCTGGGGCCGCTCGAAGGCAGGGGATGAGCTATGCCCGACGATCCCAAACCGGCACCCGGCGCGGCTTTTCCGCCCAACGCCGTGCACCTTGTGCGCACGACGCAGCAGATCACGATGCAATTGTCGCAAATGGCCGACCAAAAGGCGTCGATCCTGATGGGGGCGACCTTTGTGGTCTTCACGCTCGCGGTGGGACAAGCCCGCGCGAGCAGCGGCGCGCTCGCGATGCCGCTCACCATCCTTGCGACCTTTGCCTTCCTGTCGGCGCTGCTCGCGGTGTCGGCGGTGCTGCCGCGCGTCGGGCAGGCGCCGCCCGTCGTCTACAAGGACGGCAAGGACCACAGCAACATCCTCTTTTTCGGCCGCTTCGCGCAGATGGAGGAGGATGAATATATCGGCGCGGTCAAGGCGCGGCTGCGCAGCGAGGAAGATATTTACGAAACGATGCTGCGCGACACCTATCAGAACGGCATGGTGCTCGCGCGGCGCAAATATCGCTACCTTGCCTATGCCTATCGGCTGTTCGTGGTCGGGCTGACCCTGACCTTTGTGGCGTTCGGGGTGGAGATGGCGCGGATGTGGGCGGGGTGAATCGCTAAGCCCCTCCCCTGAAGGAGAGGGCGTGGCTGCCGCTGTTGCCATTCTGCCACCCCCCATCAACAATCTTGCCCGATCCCGCCGACCACGCTTGAACCGTCCCATTCGCGCGCTTATCCGGGCCGGCTATGCTGCATCAGCCCGCTCCCGTCGTCGCGCATCGTGCGCAGGGTTTTCGCGCCGAATTTCGCGCAACGCTGGCGCTTGCCTGGCCGCTGGTCCTGACCAACCTGACCATGTCGCTGATCGGGGCTACCGACGTTTTGATGGTCGGATGGCTCGGGCCGACGCAACTCGCCGCGGCGTCGCTCGGCTTCAACCTCGCCATGCTGCTCGGCATTTTCGGCATGGGGCTGGTGATGGGCGCGTCGCCGCTGATGGCGAGCGAGATCGGGCGCCGCGCCAATTCGGTGCGCGACATCCGCCGCACCTTTCGCCAGACCTTGTGGCTTGTCACCGTCGTTGCCGTGCCGATGCTGTTCATCCTTTGGAACACGGGCGCGATTCTGATCCTGCTCGGACAGGACCGGGTGCTGGCCGCGCTCGCACAGGATTATGTGCGCGCCTATATGTGGTCGATCCCGCTGTTCCTGGCGACGCTGGCGTTCCGCAACTTCCTCGCCGCGCTCGAACGGCCGATGTGGTCGCTGGTCGTCGGGGTGATCGGCGTCGCGGGCAACATCCTGTTCAACTACACGCTGATTTTCGGCAAGTTCGGCTTGCCCGCGCTCGGTCTGGTCGGCGCGGGGGTGGGCAGCGTGCTGACCAATATGGTCATGCTGTTGCTGATGGTCGGCGTCGTCTATCGCGACCGGCGGTTCCGCCGCTATCATCTGCTCGGCCGCTGGTGGCGCAGCGATTGGCCGCGCTTTTTCCAGATGACGCGCATCGGCACCCCGATCGCGATCAGCCATGCGTTCGAGGCGGGGGTTTTTTCGGCCGCCGTCATGCTGATGGGCTGGATTTCGACCGCGGCGGTCGCGGCGCACGCGGTCGCGCTGCAACTCGCCTCGCTCACCTTCATGGTGCCGATGGGGCTGGCACAGGCGGCGACGGTGCGCGTCGGGATCGGATACGGTCGCGCGGATGCCAACCATATCCGGCTGGCCGGCTGGACCAGCTTTGCGATGGGCACCGGGTTCATGGCGGCGATGGCGCTCATCATGCTCGCGATCCCCGGAACGCTCGCCGGTTTCTTCATCGACCGCTCCAATCCTGCGAATGCGGAAGTCGCCGAGCTGGCGGTCAGCTTCCTCATCATCGCGGCGCTGTTCCAGATTGCCGACGGCGCACAGGTCGTGGGGCAGGGGATGCTGCGCGGGCTGCACGACACCTTTGTGCCGATGCTGTTCGCGCTGTTCGGTTACTGGGTGATCGGCATCGGCGTCGGCGCGTGGCTGGCGTTCGAGCGAGACTGGGGCGGGGTCGGTATCTGGACCGGCCTTGCCACCGGGCTCGGCATCGTCGCGGTGCTGATGATCGCGCGCTGGATGCAGCGCGAACGGCTGGGGTTGCTGGGCAGCGCGGCACCCTTGCGCACGGCGGTTTCGCAACCCATCTAATAAAGTGTCGGCGGGCGCCGAAAAATTTCGTGCGCCTGTCTTGACGCTGTCACACCCTGGACCCATATCCCCGCCTGTTAGCACTCACCACTTGTGAGTGCTAAGCGACATCATTTGCATTTCTGGAGGGATATCCATGCAATTTCGTCCGCTGCACGACCGCGTGCTCGTCCGCCGTATCGAAGCCGAAGAAAAGACGGCCGGCGGCATCATCATCCCCGACACTGCCAAGGAAAAGCCGCAGGAAGGCGAAGTCGTCGCCGTTGGCAACGGCGCGAAGGCCGAAGACGGCAAGGTGACGCCGCTCGACGTCAAGGCCGGCGACCGCATCCTGTTCGGCAAATGGTCGGGCACCGAAGTCAAGGTCGACGGCGAAGAGCTGCTGATCATGAAGGAATCGGACATCCTCGGCGTCGTCGCCTGAGCGATTCTCTGAATCACGAGTAAAGTTACGCAGATTTCTGCCATTATTTGAAGGAGCATCCACATGGCTGCCAAGGACGTTAAATTTTCGCGCGACGCGCGCGAGCGCATCCTCAAGGGCGTCGACATCCTCGCCGACGCGGTGAAGGTCACGCTGGGCCCCAAGGGCCGCAACGTCGTGATCGACAAGAGCTTTGGCGCGCCGCGCATCACCAAGGACGGTGTGTCGGTTGCCAAGGAAATCGAACTCAAGGACAAGTTCGAAAACATGGGCGCGCAGATGCTGCGCGAAGTCGCCTCGAAGGCGAACGACAAGGCCGGTGACGGCACCACGACCGCGACCGTGCTGGCCCAGGCGATCGTGCGCGAAGGCATGAAGTCGGTTGCCGCGGGCATGAACCCGATGGACCTGAAGCGCGGCATCGACCTGGCGGTCGCCAAGGTCGTCGAAGATCTGAAGGGCCGTTCGACCCCGGTTGCCGGCAATTCGGAAATCGCCCAGGTCGGCATCATTTCGGCCAACGGCGACACCGAAGTCGGTGAAAAGATCGCCGAAGCGATGGAAAAGGTCGGCAAGGAAGGCGTCATCACCGTCGAGGAAGCCAAGGGCCTCGAATTCGAGCTCGACGTCGTCGAAGGCATGCAGTTCGATCGTGGCTACCTCAGCCCCTATTTCATCACCAACCCCGAAAAGATGATCGTCGAGCTGACCGACCCCTATATCCTCATCTTCGAAAAGAAGCTGTCGAACCTCCAGTCGATGCTTCCGATCCTGGAGGCGGTGGTGCAGTCGGGCCGTCCGCTGCTGATCATCGCCGAGGACATCGAAGGCGAAGCGCTTGCCACCCTCGTCGTCAACCGCCTGCGCGGCGGCCTCAAGGTTGCGGCGGTGAAGGCGCCGGGCTTCGGCGATCGCCGCAAGGCGATGCTGCAGGACATCGCGATCCTGACCGCGGGCGAAATGATCAGCGAAGACCTGGGCATCAAGCTCGAATCGGTCACGCTGAACATGCTCGGCCAGGCGAAGCGCGTCACGATCGACAAGGACAACACCACCATCGTCGACGGTGCGGGTGAAGCCGAAGCGATCAAGGGCCGCGTCGAACAGATCCGCGCGCAGATCGAAACCACGACCAGCGACTATGACCGCGAAAAGCTGCAGGAGCGTCTCGCGAAGCTCGCCGGCGGCGTGGCAGTGATCAAGGTCGGCGGTGCGACCGAGGTTGAGGTGAAGGAACGCAAGGACCGCGTCGACGACGCGCTGCACGCGACCCGCGCTGCGGTCGAGGAAGGCATCGTCCCCGGCGGCGGTACCGCGCTCCTCTATGCAACCAAGGCTCTCGACGGCCTGAAGGGCGCCAACGACGACCAGACCCGCGGTATCGATATCGTTCGCAAGGCGATCGAGACGCCGCTGCGCCAGATTGCGGCCAACGCCGGTCACGACGGTGCGGTTGTCGCCGGCAACCTGCTGCGCGAGAACAATCAGGACAACGGCTTCAACGCCGCGACCGACACCTATGAAAATCTGAAGGCCGCCGGCGTCATCGACCCGACCAAGGTTGTGCGCACCGCGCTTCAGGATGCCGCGTCGGTGTCGGGCCTGCTCATCACCACCGAAGCGGCGGTGAGCGAGCTGCCCGAAGACAAGCCGGCGATGCCCATGGGCGGCGGCGGCATGGGCGGCATGGGCGGCATGGACTTCTAAAGTCCAACCGTTCGGCGCTCAGCCAATGAGAAACGGGGCCGGGGGAGCGATCCTCCGGCCCTTTTTCCATGATTTCGCTCTGACTTATCGTCATCCGGATCAAGTCTGGCACGACGAAATGCGCAAGGCGGGACATTGCCTGTTCAGCCTCAGCGGCATAGCTAAGCGCCGATGATGCTTGTCTTCGCTCTCGCCATGCTCGCCGATCCGCCGGTCGCGACCGCGCCTGCTCCGGCGCCCGTCGAACGCTGCGGTTATCGCATCGTTCAAAGCTATCCGCACGACACATCCTCCTTCACGCAGGGTCTGTTCTGGCACGGCGGCCACCTTTACGAAGCCACCGGTCAATATGGCCGGTCGCGGATCGCGCGGCTCGATCTTAAAAGCGGCAAGGCGCTCGTCCAGACGCCGCTTCCCCATGACCAGTTCGGCGAAGGCATTACCCGCTGGGGCGACCAGATTATCGGCGTGACGTGGAAAAGCGGCATCGGCCATCGCTGGCGCCTCAAAGATCTGAAGCCCCTCGGCACCTTTCGCTATGCGGGCGAGGGGTGGGGTTTGACGATGGTGGGAGACAGCCTCGTTCTCAGCGACGGAACGCCCGAGCTGCGCTTTTTCGATCCGGCGACCATGGCCGAACAACGCCGCGTCACCGTGCGCTTCGCCGGGCGTCCCGTCGCGATGATCAACGAGCTCGAAACAATCGAGGGCCAGATTTGGGCCAATCTGTGGATGGCCGACGTGATTGTCCGCATCGACCCCGCGACCGGCACCATATTTTCGCTCGTCGATCTTTCCGGCCTGAAGGCCGATGCTGGCGCGGGCGGTACCGACAGCGTGCTCAACGGCATCGCCTGGGATGCCAAGACGAAGCGGCTGTTCGTCACCGGAAAATATTGGCCGAAGCTGTACGAAATTACGCTCGCCGATTGCCGTTAGACGCGAAGTGCCGTCTCCATTCGTGCCGCCGCCGCATCATAGGCGCGCGCTTTCAGTCCCGCCGTGACCGCCGCGGGTGCCCGGTCGGGGTGGCCGCCTGCAAAGGGCGGCGCGGGGTCATATTCGATCGCGAGCTGGATGGCCTGCGCCACCGCTTCGCCTTGCAATCGGGCGATCAGCGTCAGGGCGAAGTCGAGCCCCGACGTCACGCCGCCCGCGGTTACAATACGGCCGTCCTCGACGACGCGGCCGGGCTGGTGGGTGGCGCCGACCAGCGGCAGCAAATGGGTATATCCCCAATGCGTCGTCGCGCGCTTGCCCGTCAGCAGCCCGGCGCGGCCGAGCAGAAACGCGCCGGTGCAGACGCTTGTGATCCATGCGGCGCCTGCCGCCTGTCGCGTCAGGAAGTCGATGGTCGCTGCGTCGCGCAGCGCGTCGGCGACGCCATGCCCGCCCGGCACGCACAGGATGTCGGCTTGCGGGGCCGAGGCGAAGTCATGCGTCGGGACGATCGCAAAGCCGCTGTCGGTGGCGATCGGGACAGGGGTGGCGGCGACCCCCGCGAGTACCGCCCCCGGCATTCGGCTGAGTGCCTGCGCGGGCGCGGTGAAGTCGAGCTGGGTGATACCGGGAAAAAGCAGGAAGACGATGGTTGTCACGGGGGTATCGGCCATGCGGATGGTCCTTGTCTGTCGTGGATCACCCAGGCGCGCGGCTGATGGGCACCCGGCCCGCCCCGCTCCCCGATGGGTCTCCATCTTCAGCGCCAGTCGCGAGGTTCGCCGAACCTAGCTCAAAGATGATCGCGCGCAACGCCTATTTGCCCTGATCCTCCGGCGCCGCTTCGCCGCTCGCCAGGTTGTCGCGGCTTTCGAGCATCGCGGCGGCATCGTCGAGCGCCTTGGCCTCGCGCACCGTTACGCCGCCGGGGCCGGGTTCGTTGTCCGTGCGGCTGCACCCTGCTGCCGCGGCCAATCCGGCCAGCGCGATCATCAGTACGCCGGTTTTTTCCATCGCTCCGCTCCCATGAAAAAGGGGCTCCATCCGCACTGGATGGAGCCCCCTGTCTGCCAAAGGCAAGCCGACGACTTACTGCTTGTCGTTGGCTTCGGCCTTGGCGGTTTCTTCGGCGATCTTGTCGCCAGCGGCCGCGGCGGCGTCACCGGCGGCGTTGACCGTGCCTTCGACGGCATTGCCGGCGTCGTCGGCGGCTTCGGCCGTTGCAGCGGCTGCATCGGCAGCGCCTTCGGCCATGGCGTCGCCTGCGGCTTCGACGTCTTCACCGGCCGAGGCGGCAGTGTCGGCGGCAGCGTCCTGCGTCTTTTCCGAGCAGGCGGCGAGGCTGAAGGCCGCGGCGGCCATCGAAGCGATAATGATCTTGCGCATGGGTTTCCTTTCGAATGCAATGGCCAGCGTGGGGCCATGACGAGAGACCTAACGGCCGATCCGCGGCTTGGCAACCGCGCTGCCGTCCGGCCGCTGTAACCGCAAAGCGGCCTGAATGAAAAAGGGGCTGCCGACGGACCGGCAACCCCCTTTTCGTTTCCAAGCCGGCAGATGCTTACTTGGTGGCTTCTTCCATCGCGCCCTTGGCGGCGTCGGTGGCTTCCTTGGCAGCGTTGGCGGCTTCGGCGGCCTTGTCGGTAGCGGTCGCGGCGTCACCGGCAGCAGCCGCATCGCCAGCGGCCGTGGCGGCGTCACCAGCTGCCGCAGCGGCGTCAGCAGCGCCTTCGGCCGCTTCCATCGCACCGTCGGCCGCACCTTCGACGCTTGCAGCCGCTTCGTCGTTGGTAGCTGCATCGTCAGCAGCCTTTTCGGCGCAAGCAGCAAGACCGAGCGAAGCAGCAAGGACGAGCGACAGAGTGATCGATTTTTTCATGTGGGAATACCCCTCTCAATTGAACTGACCGACCGGCACAGGAACGGTTCGATCCCGAAAAATGCCAATCGCGCGCAGAATTACCGCCTCGCCAAAAGGGGTGCAACGACCTTTTCGTCTTGTTTCCCGCCTTTTGCCGCAATCGGCGAGCGGGCGGGCCGGGCGCCGCGGAAATCGCGCCTTGATCGTTGGTTGACCGGATATAAAGAAAGCTTTATATGATGCCTTGTGAGCGAGCTGATCGACATTTTTCGTGCCTTGGCCGACCCGACGCGGTTGCGAGTCGTCGCTTTGCTGCGCGAAATGGAGTTGGCGATCGGCGAACTGGCGGTGGTCCTCGATCAAAGCCAGCCGCGTGTTTCGCGTCACGTCCGCATATTGGTTGAGGCCGGTATCGTCGAACGGCGACGCGAAGGGAGCTGGGTGTTTTTGCGTATCGTCGGCGGCGGACCCGTCGCCGACGTGATCGCCCAGGCCGACAAATGGCCATTCTCGCCGCGCGAGACGCGTGTGATCGCGCACGATGCGCGGCGGCTGGCCGCGGTGCGCGCCGAACGCGCTGCCGCGGCCGCGCGTTATTTCGCCGACCATGCCGCCGAATGGGATGCCATTCGTTCGCGTCACGTCGCCGAAAGCGAGGTCGAAGCCGCGATGCTCGCGATGATGCACAACCGCCGGCTCGGCCATCTGCTCGACATCGGGACAGGGACGGGCCGGATGGCCGAGATTTTTGCGCCGACCGCGCGCCGTATCACCGCACTTGACCGCAGCCCCGAAATGCTGCGCATCGCACGCACGAAGCTGGAGGGGCAGCCGGTGCCCATCGACATCCTCCAGGGCGATTTTCTGGATTTGCCCGTTGGCGATGCGAGTGTCGACAGTGTCGTCATTCATCAGGCACTGCATTTTGCGCACGAGCCCGACCGCGTCGTCGCCGAGGCCAGCCGCGTGCTGCGCGGTGGCGGGCATCTGCTGATCGTCGATTTTGCGCCGCACGAGGATGAGGAATTGCGCACGCTGGCGGCCCACGCCCGCCTCGGTTTTTCGGACGCCCAAATCCGCGGCTGGTTCGCCTCCGCGGGGCTGCTGCTCGAAACCGCGCAGACGCTCGAGGGCGGGGAACTGGCCGTCAAGCTTTGGCTCGGCCGCCGGCGGAGCGATCAGGATCAGCCCCCCGTCAGCGATGGCGGACAGAATAAAAGGCTTGCTGCATGACGTCGAATCTCAATGCGCTCGCGGAGGCGCGCCGCGCGGCCGCATCGCCCCTTTTTGCCAATCTGGAGGGCGACGTCGGCGTCAGCTTTGAATTTTTTCCGCCCAAGACGGAAAAGATGGAGGCGCAGCTGTGGGATACGTTCCGCACGCTCGAGCCGTTCGGCCCCCGTTTCGTGTCGGTGACATATGGCGCCGGCGGATCGACGCGCGAGCGCACCCATGCGACGGTCGCGCGTATCGCGGCCGAAAGCCGGGTCCCTCCTGCGGCACACCTCACCTGCGTCGAGGCGTCGCGCGCCGAGATCGACGAGGTCGCGCGCGCCTATTGGGATGCCGGGGTGCGGCATATCGTCGCGCTGCGTGGCGACGTGCCGGGCGGCGAGCCGTATCGGCCGCACGCGCAAGGCTATGCCAATGCGATCGAACTGGTCGCGGGGCTGAAGGCGATTGCGCCGTTCGACATTTCGGTCGCCGCCTATCCCGAAGTGCATCCCGATGCCGACTGCCCGCAGGCCGATCTCGACAATCTGAAGCGCAAGCTGGATGCCGGAGCGAACCGCGCGATTACCCAATTTTTCTTTTCGCCCGACAGCTTTCTGCGCTTTCGCGATACCGCGGCGGCGGCGGGAATCGACGCGCCGATCATCCCCGGCATCCTGCCCGTGTCGAACGTATCGCAAACGCGGCGTATGGCCGACATGTGCGGCACGGCGATTCCGGCCTGGATGGTGTCGCTGTTCGACGGGCTGGACGATCATCCCGCGGCGCGTCAGCTGGTCGCTGCGACGATCGCCGCCGAAATGTGCCGCCGCCTCTACGCGGGCGGGGTACGCGATTTCCATTTCTATACATTGAACCGCGCCGAACTCAGCTATGCCATTTGTCATCTGCTGGGGATGCGGCCGGTGTCGACACGGAAGGATCAGGCCGCATGACCAGCCCACGCGAAGCTTTGGTGACCGCGGCGCAGGAACGCATCCTGCTCACCGATGGCGGCTGGGGAACCCAGATCCAGAACCGCAAGCTGGACGAGGCCGATTATGCAGGATCGCTCGGCCTGTCACACGACCAAAAGGGCAACAACGATATTCTCGCGCTGACGCGGCAGGATGTCGTCACCGCGATCGGCGAAGCCTATCTGGCCGCGGGGTCGGACATTGTATCGACCAATACGTTCAGCGCGAACCGGATCAGCCAGGCCGATTATGGCGCCGAACATCTGGTCGCCGACATCAACCATGAGAGCGCCCGGCTGGGCCGCGAGACCGCGCAGAAATATGAAGCGATCGACGGCCGCCGCCGCTTCGTCGCGGGCGCGGTCGGGCCGACGAACAAGACGCTGTCGCTGTCGCCCGACGTCAACAACCCCGGCTATCGCGAGATTGATTTCGACGAGCTGAAGGACGTCTATCTGGAACAGGTCGTCGCGCTGGCCGAAGGCGGCGCCGATTTCATCCTGATCGAGACGATCTTCGACACGCTGAACGCCAAGGCGGGCATTGCGGCGACGCTGGAGGCCGAGGCGAAGGTCGGGCGCGAATTGCCGCTGATGATCTCGATGACGCTCACCGACCTGTCCGGTCGCAATCTGTCGGGGCATACGGTCGAGGCCTTCTGGTACGCGGTGCGCCATGCCAAGCCGCTGACCATCGGGCTCAACTGCTCGTTCGGCGCGTCGCAGCTGCGGCCGCATGTCAAAGTGCTTTCCGATCTCGCCGATGCGCTGGTGATGGTTTATCCCAATGCCGGCCTGCCGAACGAGCTTGGCGAATATGACGAGCTGCCCGACACGACCGCGGGGCTGGTCGCCGAATGGGCCAGCCAGGGTCAGGTCAATATCCTTGGCGGCTGCTGCGGGTCGACGCCGGAGCATATTGCGGCGATGGCGAGGGCGATCGAGGGCCTTGCGCCGCGGCAGCTTCCCGAAGTGCCCGTACGCACCCGGCTGGCGGGCCTGGAGCCCTTCACCATGGCGGCCTAGTCCCTCTCCCGCAAGCGGGAGGGGTTAGGGGAGGGCCTGTTCCTCTCCAGCGCCGCCCGTAAATTGACAAGCCCTCCCCCGACCCCTCCCGCTTGCGGGAGGGGAGAAGAAGAGCCCGATGACCGAGAACACCACCGCCGCCTCCTCCACCTTCGTCAATATCGGTGAGCGCACCAACGTCACAGGCTCCGCGGCGTTCAAGAAGCTGATCCTCGCCGACGATTTCACTGCGGCGGTCGAGGTTGCGCGCCAACAGGTCGAAAATGGGGCGCAGGTGATCGACGTCAACATGGATGAAGGCCTGCTCGACGCCGAGCGGGCGATGACGACCTTTTTGAAACTGATCGCCGCCGAACCCGACATCGCGCGCGTGCCCGTGATGATCGACAGCTCGAAATGGGATGTGATCGAGGCGGGGCTGAAATGCGTTCCCGGCAAACCGATCGTCAATTCGATCAGCATGAAGGAAGGCGAGGCGCAATTTCTCGCGCAGGCGAAGAAATGCATGGCCTATGGCGCCGCGGTCGTCGTCATGGCGTTCGACGAGGTCGGGCAGGCGGACACGAAAGCGCGCAAGGTCGAGATTTGCGAGCGCGCCTACAAGCTTTTGATGACCATCGGCTTCCCACCCGAGGACATCATCTTCGACCCCAATATCTTTGCGGTCGCGACCGGCCTGGAAGAGCATGACAATTACGCCGTCGATTTTATCGAGGCGGTAAAGGAAATCCGCGTCCGCTGTCCGCACGCGCATTTTTCGGGCGGCCTGTCGAATCTTTCCTTCGGCTTTCGCGGCAATGAAACGGTGCGCCGCGCGATGCACAGCGTCTTTCTCTATCACGCCATTCCGGCGGGGCTCGATATGGCGATCGTCAACGCCGGACAGCTCGACGTTTACGATACGATCGATCCCGAGCTTCGCACCGCTTGCGAGGACGTCATCCTCAATCGCAAGGTCGAAGGCGAGAGCGAAAGCCCGACGGAGCGGCTGATTGCGCTCGCTGAACGCTATAAGGGCACGAACGCCGCGCAGGAAAAGGCCGCCGAGGAATGGCGCGGGTGGGAGGTGCGCAAGCGGCTTGAACATGCGCTGGTCAAGGGCATCGACGCGCATATCGTCGACGACACCGAAGAAATGCGCCTCGCGATGGATCGCCCGATCGAAGTGATCGAAGGGCCGCTGATGGACGGGATGAACGTCGTCGGCGATCTGTTCGGGTCCGGCAAGATGTTCCTTCCGCAAGTCGTGAAGTCCGCGCGCGTGATGAAAAAGGCGGTCGCGCATCTGCTCCCCTTCATCGAGGCGTCGAAAGAGCCGGGTGCGAAGGGCAAGGGCAGAGTGGTGATGGCGACCGTCAAGGGCGACGTCCACGACATCGGCAAGAATATCGTCGGCGTCGTGCTCCAGTGCAATGGCTTCGAAATCGTCGACCTCGGCGTGATGGTGCCCTGGACTGAGATATTGAAGGCGGCGAACGAGAATGACGCTGACATGATCGGGCTTTCGGGGCTGATCACCCCCTCGCTCGACGAGATGGTGACGGTCGCCGAGGAAATGCAGCGCGCGGGCATGTCGATGCCGCTGCTGATCGGCGGTGCGACCACCTCCAAAGTGCATACGGCGCTTCGCATCGATCCCGCCTATCAAGGACCCGTGCTCCACGTCCTCGACGCCAGCCGCGCGGTCGGCGTCGCGACCGCGCTGGTCAGCGACACCGGGCGCGACGCCTATGTAAAGAGCTATAAGGACGATTATGCGCATGTCCGCGACGTGCGCGCGGGCAAGGGGCAGAGCGTGCTCCATACGCTCGAAGAAGCGCGCGCCAATTTTTACGACGCCTATTTGAGCGACAAGCCCGCGCCGCCGCTCGAGCCGGGTCTCCACCGTTTCGACGACTGGTCGCTGGAGGAATTGCGCGACTATATCGATTGGACGCCCTTCTTCCGCGCGTGGGAATTGCACGGAACCTATCCTTCGATCCTCGACGATGATGTGGTCGGCGATACCGCGCGCACGCTGAAGGCCGACGCCGATGCGATGCTCGACCGGATCATCGGCGAAAAATGGCTCGCCGCGCGCGGTGTCTGCGCCTTCTGGCCGTGCGCCCGGCATGGCGACGATGTCGTCATCCATCTTGCCGAAGAGGAGCGTCACGTCACGCTGCCCTTCCTGCGCCAGCAGATCAAGAAAAGCCGCGACCGCGCCAATATGTGCCTCGCCGATTTCATCGATCCGGCGGGCGACTGGATCGGCGGTTTCGCGGTCGGCATCCACGGGATCGAGCCGCATTCGGAACGCTTCCGCGCCGACAAGGACGATTATTCGGACATTTTGCTCAAGGCGCTCGCCGACCGTTTTGCCGAAGCCTTTGCCGAGCGGCTGCACCAGCATGTGCGCACGACGCTGTGGGGCTATGCGCCCGGCGAACAGCTGACCAACGAGGCGCTGATCAAGGAGGAATATCGCGGCATTCGTCCCGCGCCCGGCTATCCCGCCTGTCCCGATCACAGTCTGAAGCCGATCCTGTTCGACCTGCTTCGCGCGGGCGACAATGCGGGGCTGGTACTCACCGAAAGCTTTGCGATGCTGCCCACCGCGGCGGTCAGCGGCTTTTATTTCGGCCACCCCGAAAGCCAGTATTTCGGGGTCGCGCGGATCGGCAGCGACCAGCTCGAAGATTATGCGCGGCGGCGCGGCGTCGATCTGGAAACGGCGACGCGCTGGCTGCGGCCCAATCTTGATTAATGGAATCGGGTCCACTTGTCCGATAAAGGGACGCGCGCGCGGTTAACCAGCTTCGCGAGCGACCGGTGCGCCAAAATGGGTTATGGCGCCTGCATGATCCGATCGCTCCTTCGCCGGCCGCTCCTGCCGCTCTTCGCCTTCCCGTTGCTTGCGGCGCCGGCCCCGCTGCCCGCGCAAACCGGCGGCGCGCCTTATCAGATCGACGGCCGGGGCTTCACGCGGCTGCAAGATGCGGTCGACGCGATCGGCGAAGGCGAAGGCACGATCCGCATCGCGCCGGGCTATCATCGCGACTGCGCGGTGCAGACCGCCGGGGTGATCGCCTTTGTCGCCGCTGAACCGGGCCGTGCGATTTTCGACGGTGTGACGTGCGAGGGCAAGGCGGCGCTGGTACTGCGCGGCGAGGGCGCACGGATTGATGGCGTCGTGTTCCAGAACATGCGCGTTCCCGACGGCAATGGCGCGGGCATCCGGCTGGAACGAAGCGATCTGGAGGTCGCCAACAGCCTGTTCCGCAACAGCGAGCAGGGTATTTTGACCGCCGACGATCCCCAGGCAACGCTTGCCATCGACCGTTCGACCTTTTCGCGGCTGGGTCGCTGTGATCGCGGTCTGAGCTGCGCGCACAGCGTCTATACGGGCATCTATGGCCGGGTCGTCGTCACCCGCACGCGCTTTGAAAAAGGCAGTGGGGGCCATTATCTGAAGACGCGCGCGATCACGGTCGATGTGAATGACAACAGCTTCGACGATACGCAGGGCACCGGGACCAATTACATGATCGACCTGTCCTCGGGATCGACCGGCCGGATCACGAACAATCTGTTCGTGCAGGGGCGCGACAAGGAAAATTATTCGGCGTTCATCGCGGTCGCGGCCGAAGAACGCAAGAACCCGTCGCGCGGGCTGGTTGTCGAAGGCAATCGGGCAAGCCTGCCCGCGGGGATCGGACGCAATTCGGTGTTCGTCGCCGACTGGAGCGGCGAGGCGCTGGCGATCGGCGCCAACCAACTGGGCGCAGGGCTGGCGCGGTTCGAGAAGCGATAAGCCACCTTCCAATCAGGGAGTGTTTTAGGGGCCGGACCCTAAGCCTCGCCGCGCGTTTCGATGAGCGAGGCCGCGAGCGCCTCGGCGGGGGTCTTGCCGCCCCACAGCACGAACTGGAACACCGGATAAAAGCGTTCGCATTCGTCGATCGCGCTTTCGATGAGCGTTTCGGTGAGATCGAGCGGCAGCGCAGCGTCGGCACCGAGCAGCATCCCGTGGCGATACAGGATCGTGCCGCTGTTCGACCAGAGTTCGAAATGCCCCAGCCACAGCTGTTCGTTGATCATCGCCAGTGCTTCGTGCGCGACGATGCGCTTGTCTTCGACCACACGGATGTCGGGAAAGGCGAGCAGCTGGATCACCCCGTCGTCGGGGCGCCAGACCGCGCGCAGTTCATAGGTCGTCCAGCTGCCCTGCGCGGTCGCGACGATCTCGTCCTCGCCCACCATCTCGTGCGGCCAGTCGTGCGCCGCGAAATAGGAGGCGAGCATGTCCATCGGTGCCGCGTCCTGGCCGTCGTCGTCGTCAAAAATATCGTCACTCATCGGCGTCGCTCTAGCCGTTCTTGCGGCCAGTTGCGAGTCTGGACCGCTCACCAATAGATCGTCACCCCGGCGAAGGCCGGGGTCTCGCCAGTGCGTCAGGATGCAAGGTCGAGATCCCGGCCTTCGCCGGGATGACGAAATCAGGATTTGGACTTTTGCGCCGATTTCGCGGCGGTCGGTTTCGCCGCAGCCTTGGGGGCGGCGGCCGATTTCGGAGCGGCCTTCGGTGCCGCCGCAGGCTTCGCCGCGCCTTCAAGCTTGTCGAGGCGCGCCTTCAGCGCCTCGGCCTCGGCGCGCGCGGTGGCGGCCATCTGCTTGACCGCCTCGAACTCCTCGCGGCTGACGAAATCCATGCGGCCGACAAATTCCTTCGCGCGCTCGCGCATCGCGGCTTCGGCTTCGCGGCCTGCGCCGGCGACGGTTCCGGCAATGCCATTCACCATCTTGGCGAGGTCGTCGAAAAAGCGGTTTTCGCTCTGCATGTCTGATATTCCTTCGTCGGGGGTTATCCCCCAGTTGTCCCTTGCGCCTTCAGCCTATTTGGGTGCTGGCGGCGGCGGGGACAAGGGTTTCGGCGTCGGGATTGCGCTGATCGATCTGGAAATTGAGGATCGCGGCAAAGCTGAGCCACGCCATATAGGGGACCAGCAGCCACGCCGCGGCCTTGCGGATCGGCGCAAAGGCAAAGGCGGTCGCGACCGTGATCATCAGGATGAAAATGATCAGATAGAGCGCGGTCGTCACCTGATGCTGACCGAAAAAAAGCGGCGACCAGGCAAAATTGGCGATCAGCTGAACGAAGAAAAGGAGGAGCGCGAAACCGCGCCCCTTCGCGCCGCGCGCATGGAGGATCATCGCAAGCGAGAGGCCGAGGCAGATATAGAGGATCGGCCAGACGGTGGCGAAGACCCAGCCCGGCGGCGTGATCGGCGGCAGATCGAGCGCCGCAAACCAGCGATTGTCATAACCACTGTTCGAAAGCATACCCATCAAACTGCCGATCAGCACGATCGCCGGAACGGTGACGAGCGCCCAGCGAAGATAGGACATGCGAAGCTGGCCCGGCGTTGCGATTTCGGTCATGTCGGCTCTATCCCCCACCGGCGAATCCGTTGCATTTTTGTCGCGGCTGAGCGGCGCAGCGTCAAGCGTCTCGCTTGCGCCCGGCGATCAGGAATTCGACATTGCCTTCGGGGCCGGTGATCGGGCTTTCGATCAGATCGGCGACGTGCCAGCCCTGGCCAGTCAGCCATTCGCGAACCTCGGCACACACACGGGCGTGGACCGTGGGTTCGCGGACGACGCCCTTTTTCCCGACCTCATGCCGTTCCGCCTCGAACTGCGGTTTGATGAGCGCCACCATGTGCGCGCGATCCTTCGCGAAGGACATCGGTACGGGCAGCACTTTCGACAGCGCGATAAAGCTCGCGTCGCAGACGATCAGGTCGACCGGCTCGGGGATATGGTCGGCGGTGAGGACGCGCGCGCTCGTCTGTTCGTGGACGATGACGCGATCGTCCTGCCGCAGCTTCCAGGCGAGCTGGTTGGTGCCCGAATCGATGGCGTAAACCCGCGCGGCGCCGCGGCTCAGCAGCACGTCGGTGAACCCGCCGGTCGACGATCCGACGTCGATTGCGACCGCGCCGGTCACATCCCAGCCGAGGTGATCGAGCGCATGGTCGAGTTTGATCCCGCCCCGCGACACCCACGGATGGTCGCGACCCTTGACGCTGATTTCGGCATCCTCGGCGATCTGTTGGCCCGCCTTGTCGATCTTGCGGTCGCCGACGAAGGCGAGCCCGGCGAGGATCAGCGCCTGCGCGCGCGTCCGGCTTTCGGCGAGCCCGCGATCGACGAGCAATTGGTCCGCGCGGATCTTGGCCATCAGCCCAATCCCGTCATTGCGAGGAGCGAAGCGACGCGGCAATCCAGAGTCGCGTAAAGCGCTCTGGATTGCTTCGCTTCGCTTGCAATGACGCGGTGAAAAATCATGGCTCGGCCAAATCCGTCAGCATCCCAGGAGTCAATATCTGCGGCAGGATTTCCGGTTTCGCGGTGCCCGGCGCATACCACAGATAAAGCGGTACGCTGTTGCGGCCATGCTCGGCGAGCGTGCGCGTGATGACCGGATCTCCGTTGGTCCAGTCGCCCACCAGCGTGACGACGCCCGCCTTGTCGAACGCCCTTTGCACGGCTTCGCGATCGATCGCGCCCGCTTCGTTCGCCTTGCACGACAGGCACCAGTCGGCGGTGAAATAGACGAAGACGGGCTTACCGGTCGCACGCGCGTTGGCGAGCGCGTCGGGCGAGAAAGTCGATCCGGTCCCCGCCATCGTGCGCTCGGCCTGCGCCACCTCGCTGACGGTCGCACCAAGGCTGGTGACGAAGAGCAGACCCGATGCGATCAGCAGCCACGATCGCCGGTCGCCGCGCTGGATTGCACCATATTGGGTGAGCGCCACCAACGCCATGGCGACCGCGACGGCGGGCCAGATAAGCTGCTCGCCGCTACCGAGCTGGCGCCACAGCAGCCAGACCAGTGCCAACGTGGTCAGCCCCATCGGCAGCGCCATCCACCGGCGGAACTTGTCCATCCACGGCCCCGGTTTCGGCAGGCGGCCCCGGAGCGCGGGTACAAAGCCGATGGCGAGGAAGGGGAGGGCAAGGCCCAGCCCCAGTCCGCCGAAGATTGGCAGCGCTGCCCATGCCGGCAGAACCAGCGTTGCGCCGAGCGCGGCGCCGAGCAACGGCCCGCTGCACGGCGTCGCGACGAAAGCGGCGAGCGCGCCGGTCCAGAAGCCCCCGGCCGCGCCGCCCCGATCGGCGAGTGCCTGTCCGCCGCCGAAGGAGGGCAGTTCAAAAAAGCCGAGCAGGTTGAGAGTGATCGCGAGCGCAAGGATCAAGAGTGCCAGCACGCTGACCGGATGCTGCAACTGGAACGCCCAGCCGACCTGCTCGCCCGCGGCGCGCAAGGCGAGCAGCGCGCCGCCGAGCAGCAGGGCGGTGAGAATCGCGCCCGCGGTATAGGCGAGCGCCTCGACCCTCGCCGTTCGCGCATCGCCGCCCGACCGCGCGAGGCTCAGCGCCTTCAGGCTCAGGATAGGAAAGACGCAGGGCATCAGGTTGAGGATCAGCCCGCCCAGGATAGCCCCGCCGAGCGCAGTCCAGAACAGGCCCATGTCGATCCTGCGTGCACCGGCGATCGGCTCGCCCGCGGCGGGGACCGCGCCAGGCGTCAGCGTCAGCGACAGCCCGCGCCCGTCGCCGGTCTTCAGCAGCGCCGCGACCGGGCCTTCGCTGGCGCCCTTTGCGCGCGCCTCGACAATGATGCGGTCGCCGTTTCGGCTGACGCTTTGCGGCGCTGCATAGTCGATGACTTCCTGCGTTTCGACGAAGAGATGCGGTGTGTCGATCGCCACGCTGGCAGGCAGAGGGACGGCGAAACGCACCTTGTCGCCGCGTCGTTCCCAGCGGCCCTGTCGGTCGAGCGGTTGCGGCAACAGCGCACGCCAGCCGTCGAAGCGCGCACGGGTTTCGCCGGAAATTGCCCCGTCGCCGGCCTTCAATCGAGCGGAGATGACCGCTTTTTCGGGGACGCACACCTTGTCGGTGCAGGCGAGCCAGTTCGCGACGCCCGACAGGGTCAAGTCGCTTCCCGGTGCGACGGCGGAATCGACCTTAAGCTCGGCGAGCAGCGCATAGGGATGCTCGTAGACATGGTTCATCATGCCAAAGAGGATCAGCGCGTCGGGAACCGGATAGCGAAAGGGCGCGACGGTCACGCCATCGGGAAGGTTCCAGTCGACCGTCAGCCCGAACCCCGCGTCGCCGCCATTGACCCAATAGCCGTGCCACGTTTTTTCAGGCGTCATGGTGAGCGCGAGCGTCGTTGTTCCGCCGGGTTTCGGGGTGGTCGATTCCGCGACAAGCCGCGGCGCGATATGCGTTTGTGCCCGCGCGTTGCCGGTGAGCAGAAGCATAGCGGAAAGAATGGCGATCAGCGCCCGTCCGATGCGTGTCACAAAAGCCTCACTCGCCAATTTCATGCTTTCCCTGTGGCGGTTCGCCGTTCGAAGGCTTGCCATATAGGCGGCTTTCGTCGAGAGGACAGCCCGCGCTGACACCCGCCCCTAGGAGAAGTCGCCCGTGAAGCTCAAAAAACCGATCCTTGCCCTTGCTGCGGCGCTCTGTCTCACCGGCGGAGCGACGCTGGCCCAGGAAGCGACGGCCCCCACGGCCAATGCGGATGCCCGGACGGCGGCGCCGAAGCTGCTCGTGATGATTGCGGTCGACCAGTTTTCGGCGGATCTCTTTGCCGAATATCGCGGCCGGTTCCGTGGCGGCCTGGCACGGCTGGCGTCGGGGGTCGTCTTTCCCGCAGGCTATCAGGCGCACGGCGCGACCGAAACCTGTCCGGGCCATTCGACGATCCTGACCGGAAATCATCCCGCGCACACGGGCATTGTCGCCAATCATTATTTCGACCTGTCGGCGGCGCGCTCCGACAAGCGTGTATATTGCGCCGAGGATGAAGCCGTGCCGGACACAAGTTCGGGTAGCGGCAAATATGCGCCGTCGGTGAAGCACCTGCTCGTCCCCACGCTCGGCGATCTGATGAAGGCCCGCAACCCGCAGGCGCAGGTCGTGTCGGTGGCGGGCAAGGATCGCGCGGCGATCATGATGGGTGGGCACCGCGCCGACGAGATTTTGTGGCTCGCGCCGACGGGTCTCACCAGCTATCGCGGCACGGCGCTGTCGCCGACCGCGGCGCAGGCGGGCACCGCCATCGCCGCCGCCATCAACGAGGCACGCGGCCCGCTCGCGCTTCCCGCCGAATGCGCCGGGCATGACATCGCCATTCCGCTCGACAAGGGCGGTTCGGTCGGAACCGGCCGTATGGCGCGCGAGGCAGGCGATTTTCGCCGTTTCCTCGCCTCGCCGGAGGCTGACGGTGCGGTGCTCGCAGCCGCCGCGGCGCTTCGCCAGGCGCGCCGGATGGGCGAAGGAAGCGGCACCGATCTGCTCATCGTCGGCCTGTCGGCCACCGACTATGTCGGCCATGGCACCGGTACCGAAGGCAGCGAAATGTGCATCCAGATGGCGGGGCTCGACCGCGAACTCGGCGACTTTTTCGCGCGGCTCGACCAGGCGGGCATCGACTATGCCGTGGCGCTGACCGCCGACCATGGCGGGCACGATCTGCCCGAACGCAACCGCCAGAATGCGTGGCCCGATGCACAGCGGGTCGACAAGGCGCTCGACCCCGAAGCGCTGGGGGCAGAGGTCGCCCGGAAACTGGGGCTGCCGCAGCCGCTGCTCTATGGCGAAGGCGGCGATTATTATCTTAACACCACGCTGACCGCCGCGCAGCGTCGGGCGGCGATGGCCGAAATCCTGCCGCGGCTGCGCGCGCACCCGCAGGTCGAGAGGGTGGCGACGCGCGAAGAACTTGCCGCGCACCCGCTTTCGAAACGTGCGCCCGACATGTGGAGCGTGATGGACCGGCTGCGCGCGTCCTTTCACCCCGGTCGGTCGGGCGATTTCATCATCGCGCTGAAAGCCCGCGTGACGCCGATCGCCGAGCCGGGCGTGGGCTATGTCGCCACGCACGGGTCGGTGTGGGATTATGACCGCCGCGTGCCGATCCTCTTCTGGCGCAAGGGGTTGGCCGGTTTCGAGCAGCCCAATGCGGTGATGACCGTCGACATCATGCCGACGCTTGCTGCGCTGATCGGGCTGGACGTTGCGGCAGACACGATCGATGGCCGCTGCCTCGACCTGATTTCGGGTCCGCAAAGCAGTTGCCGACAGTAAAGAAACAAGGAACGATGACGACGAATTTGAAGAGCTTTGCCGGCCGGATGCTGCTGGTCGGATGCGGGAATATGGCGGGCGCCATGCTCGACCGCTGGCTGAAAGAGGGACTGGACGCCGCGGCGGCGGCGATTGTCGATCCGCACGCAGCGCCGCGCGAGGGTGTCGCGCAATTCGCCTCGCTTGCCGAATGGCGCGCTGCGGGCGGGACGGCCGAATGGATCATGCTGGGCATGAAGCCACAGCAGCTTGGCGAGGTGGCGAGCGACCTTGCCGATGTCGCGACCGGCGGCGTGCATCTTCTCTCGATCCTTGCCGGCGTCTCGCTCGCGGACCTTGCCGCGCGCTTCCCGGCTCCAAAAGCCCATGTGCGCATTCTGCCCAATCTGGCGGCGCGCATCGGCGCGGGCGTGTCGGCGGTCGCAACCAGCGGCGACGCCGACATGGCAGCGGTGACGAATCTGCTCGATCCGCTCGGCACGGTCGTCGCGCTGGCGGATGATTCGACGATGGATCTGGTTACGGCCTTTACCGGCAGCGGCCCCGCCTTTGTCTTTCGGATGATCGAATCCTATGCCGCGGCGGGCGAGCGGCTCGGCCTGTCGGCAGAGGATGCGCTGAAACTCGCCACCGCAACCTTCGGCGGTGCCACCGCGCTGCTCGCCGACAGCGGCGACAAGCCCGGCGCCCTGATCGCGCAGGTCGCGAGCAAGGGTGGGACGACCCAGGCCGGGCTTGACGTACTCGACAGCGACGGCCAGCTCGCGGCGCTGCTCACCAATGTGCTGCGTGCGGCGCGCGATCGCGGGCGCGAGCTGGCGGACCTGGCGCGCGGCGAGGATTGAGCGCGCGCCGGTTTCCTAACCCGCGTCCTTCCCCAGCATCGCGATGCGCTGCCGGTCGCGCGCCGGAACGAGCGCTTCGCTGACTTGCCAGAAGCCGGTGACGGCCTGTTGCCCCGCGTGGGTATAGGCGCGGCTCATCGTGTCGCGCAGCGCGGCGAATATCTCGCGTTCGATCGTGCGGCCGGCATCGGTCAGCCGCAGTTCCTTGGCGCGCCGGTCGCGGTTTCCCGGCCGTGTCGTCAGATATTCGCGCGCCTCCAGTTCCTTGACCACGCGGCCGAGCGACTGTTTGGTGATGCCCAGCAGCGCGAGCAGGTCCGAAATCGTCAACCCCGGCTGGCGCGCGATGAAATAGAGCGCGCGATAATGGGCGCGCCCCAGCGTCTTTTCAGCCAATCGTGCGTCGATCGCGCGCCACAGCGAGGCGTGCGCGAAAAACAGAAACTCGATACCGCGGCGCACCTCGTCCTCGCGCAAGAAAAGGGCAGAGGCGGCGGGGACTTGTGAAAGAAAATTTTCATCCGGCATAGTCGCTACCGTTGCGCGCCGTGCCGCTCTTTGGCAAGAGGCGCGCTCCCGAAACCAGCAATCAAGGTGTTTTCGCATGTCCGCTCCCGCCTTCACCCATCTCACCCACCCCAGCCCGGTGGCGGACGATGTACGGGCGGCGGCGATTGCGGACCCGCTTTTCGGACGCGTTTTCACCGACCATATGGTGTCGATCCGCTATGCGGAAGGCGAAGGCTGGCACGACGCGCGCGTGATGCCGCGCGGACCGCTGACGCTCGATCCGGCGACGGCGGTGCTGCATTATGCGCAGGAAATCTTCGAGGGGCTGAAAGCCTATCGGCTCGACGACGGGTCGATGGCGCTGTTCCGCGTCGAGGCCAATGCGGCGCGCTTCAATGCCAGTGCGCGGCGCATGGCGATGGCCGAACTGCCCGAGGACCTGTTCATCGCGGCGGTGAAGGAGGCCGTGGCCGCCGACGCGCACTGGTTCCCGCCCGTCGACGGCGGCGCCCTCTATCTGCGCCCCTTCATGTTCGCGAGCGAGGTGTTTCTGGGCGTCAAGCCGGCATCCGAATATCAGTTTCTCGTCATCACCTCGCCGGTGGGCAATTATTTCAAGTCGGGCGCGCCCGCCATCTCGCTCTGGGTGTCGGAGGATTATACCCGCGCGGCGCCCGGGGGGACGGGTGCGGCCAAATGCGGCGGCAATTATGCCGCCAGCCTCGTTGCGCAGCGCGAGGCGATTGCCAAGGGGCACGACCAGGTCGTCTTTCTCGACGCCGCCGAACATCGCTGGATCGAGGAGCTGGGCGGCATGAACATGTTTTTCGTGTTCGATGACGGCAGCATCGTCACCCCGCCGCTGACGGGAACGATCCTGCCAGGCATTACGCGCGATGCGATCATCACGCTGGCGCGCGACGCAGGCCTTTCGGTGCGCGAGGAACCTTATGCGATCGACCAGTGGCAGGCCGATGCGACAAGCGGCAGGCTGACCGAGAGTTTTGCCTGCGGCACCGCCGCGGTCGTCACGCCGGTCGGCAAGGTGACGCGCGGCGGGACGAGCTTTACCATCGGCGCGGGCGGTCCCGGTCAGGTCACGGAGATGCTCAAGGGCAAACTCGTCGACATCCAGCGCGGCCGCGCCGAAGATCGTTACGGCTGGGTCACGCGGATCTGACAAGCTCTGCCTTGTCATTGATGGCGCGGACGCTATAGACGCGCTCGCACCGGCCATTGGGGCGTAGCCAAGCGGTAAGGCAGCGGTTTTTGGTACCGCCATGCGCAGGTTCGAATCCTGCCGCCCCAGCCAGCCGGTGCCGCCGAGCCCCGCAAGATTAAGCCCGGTTTCGCTGTACAGAGCCGGAATGTCCGGTCGGAGAAGGGGGCGGCGGGTGGCCGCGCTATGGCACGTTCGCGCTATTCGCGAAACGGAAGTGGTGCGCGGCGGACGCGCCGCTTCGTTGCATCATCAAGGCGGGTGGCATCGAGGAAATCGCCAAATCATCGACAAAAACGCCCGACGGCTTCGGCATCAATCCATGCTCATGCCGATGGAAATCCGGCGCGCTGCAGCAACGAGCTGGGGCGCAAGCGCAAGTAGCTCCTCCTCGCGCAGCCGATCCGAAGCGCCCGTAATCGAAAGACCTGCAAAGGGCCTGCCGCGCTTGTCGAATATGGCCGCGCCTATGCTGCTGCTCGCGGCAGGCGGAACCCCCACCGATATCGCGAAACCGCGGTCGCGGATGCTGGCGAGTTCACGACGCAGCTCGGCCGGGGGTATGATGTCGGTCTCCGATTTCCGGCGGTAGCGCGGTGTCTGCAGATAGGTTTCCAGCTCGGCTTCGGGCAGGTGCGCGAGCACCGACTTGCCACCGCTCGACCAACTGAGATCCCAGCTCGTCCCGACGGGAAGAAATATGTTCACGCTGTTCACGCCGTCGATGCGCTCGATGAGAACGATGTTCTCGCCATCGATCAGGCCCAGATGCACCGACTCGCCGGTCTCGTGCCGCAACGCGTCCATCACCGAAAGCGCTGCTATCCTGAGGCCGCTTTTCCGTTCAATGGCGCGACCCCCGACGGCGATCGGTCGCATCGAGACCGACCACAGCGGGCGGGTCCCCCCGTCGCGTTCAAGCCAGCCAAAGGTCTCCAGCGCAAGCAACAGCCGGTGAACGGTGGCCTTGGGCAGTGCAAGGCGACGTGCGAGATCGCTCGCGCCGATCGGCTGCCATTCGGCCACCCGCTCGACGAGGCGAAGGGCGAGGCCGACCGGCCGCGACGCTCCCCTGGGGCCGGCATCCTCCGTCGTCCCTTTGCTGCCGCGCTTGTCGTCGGTCATCTTGCCTCCTTGCCGGCGTCACGATGGCACCGGCACCGCTACACCCTAAATTGCCCACCCAGAAGAGATTTAATGTCTCATATATTGGAACAATAACTTATATATCGAGACAATATGTATTGACCAGAGACATTTTTGCCGCCACCCCGAAGCCGCTGCACGATTCGGAGGGCAGAATCGCCTGCGTGCAGATGAACAGGGCCACGCCGGAAGAGGGCGGGATCGAGACATTGGGAGCCGCCTTGATGCGGGCACGATCTCTCGACTTCCCCACCGTCCTTCTCCGCAGGGGCCGCAAAGACAGCAGCCCCGTCAGAACGGGGAGGGGAAGGGGATGACCATGACGACTGGACGAAATTTGATCCGCGCCGCGACAGCCTTGCTGCTGGCAACGGCGAGTTCGGCGGCGTTGGCGCAAGAGGGGGCGCAGACGGCGCCGGCCAGCGATGAAGGCGGCATCGCCGAAATCGTCGTGACCGCGCAGAAGCGTGAGGAGAATCTTCAGGACACACCGATTTCGATTGTCGCATTCGGATCGGACGCGCTCGAACAGAAGGGCGTCAATTCGCTCAGCGACCTGTTCACGGGAGGGATCCCCTCGCTCCGAATCTCGCCCTTTCTGGGCCGTGCTTCGGCCGTGTCGATCGGTATGCGCGGGCTCGTCCCTGTCGATGCGACGCAGGTGACGCGCGACCCCACGGTGGGCATCTATATCGACAGCGTATACGTCGGCCGCGTTTCGGGTCTCGGGATGGAGATGTCCGACATTGAGCGCATCGAAGTGCTTCGGGGTCCGCAGGGAACGCTCTTTGGCCGCAACACGATCGGCGGCGCGGTCAGCGTCGTGACCAAGCGCCCGACCGGCGAATTCGGCGTCGATGTAAAGGCCGGCATCGGCAACTATGAAAGCCGTACGGTCGCGGCGCATGTGAACCTGCCGCAGATCGCGGGGATCGCGATCAAGCTCGACGGGCTCTACAGCGACCGCGGTGGCCTGGTGCTCAACCCCAATCCCGACTTCCACGATTATTCGGAAATTCGCAAATATGGCTTCAAGGCAACGGCGCTGTGGGAGCCAGCGGACAATCTGTCGCTCCTCTATTCCTATGATCAATCGCACGATAAATCGACAAGCAATTACAGCGATATAACGGCGACCGACCAAGCCGCAGCGCTTCGCCCGACTTTCATCACCTTGCGCGAGGGGCGGGTAAGGACGGCGCGCACCGGCGTGCCGGTCCTTCGCAATCCGCAGCGCGCCCGCGGCCACTCGCTGATCGCCGAATGGGATGTCGCCGACAATCTGACGATCCGTTCGATCACCGCGTGGCGTGACCTGAAGTCGGTGCAATGGGACCAGGATACCGGCGGCGTCACGGCCTGGGGTCCCAATCGTCTGTTCGGCCGCCTAAGCTATGCACGCGTCGATCAGAACCAGTTCAGCCAGGAATTGCAGGTCGTCGGCGATGCGGGCGACTTCAAATATGTCTTCGGCGGCTATTATTTCAACGAGAATGGGGCCGACGAAGCGACGGTCTATTCATCGGGACGCCTCAACGCGGCGAACAATGGGGTGAACCTGTTTCCCGAGCCGCTTCCCGATGGCGGGGTAAACCGCATCCCCGATCGCGCGGCGCGGGTGAATGTGAAATCGAAGGCGCTGTTCGGCCAGGTTACATGGTCGCCGGAGGCGCTGTTGGGCCTCCATGTGACAGTCGGCGCGCGCTATACCGACGACCATAAGGATGGCCTGCTCACCGCAATTCGCGGTGTCGACCCGAACCTTGATTTCGAATTCAACTCGAGCCGCTTTGATCCGATGGCGACGATCGCCTATGATTTCACGAACGACATCAACGCCTATGTAAAGGTCAGTCGCGCCTATCGCGCCGGCGGCGCCAACACGCGCTCGTCCATCCTGCGCCCGTTTGGCGAAGAGGAATTGGTGGCATGGGAGGCGGGGCTCAAGGCGGACCTCTTCGACCGCCGGGCGCGGGTCAACATCGCTGCCTACACCAGCCGGCTTTCCAACCAGCAGGTCGATTTCATCAACCCGGCGTTTGTCTCCAATACCGAAACGGTGAACGCGCCGGAAAAACGCCGACTGAAGGGTGTCGAGGTCGATCTGACCCTCGCGCCGGTCCGCGACCTGATCTTCGGCGTCAATTATGTGTACACCGATGCGCCGCCGACACCCGTGCGCAATATCTTCTCGGGCATGATCGAGGAGGTGAGCTCCGCCTTCACCCCCAAACATGCGGTGACGCTGACTGCCGACTATACTCTCCCGCGCTTCTCTTTCGGCGAGCTCCGGCTGCATTTCGATGCGAACACCGCCGGCAATTATTTCGCTAACGGCACGGTCGATTACAAGGCCGACAGCGCTTTCCTCGTCAACGGGCGGCTCACCCTCGGCGACATCGACGTCGGTGGCGGCACGCTCGACGTTGCGCTCTGGGCGAAGAATTTGACCAATACGACCTATAATTATTTCGATTTCCGCATTGCCACCCGCAATACGACGACGCGCTACAACGATCCGCGCACCTATGGCATCGAAGCGCGCGTTCGGTTCTGACGATCAGGAGAATATCATGTCCTTCCGCCTGGCTCTTCTGGCCTCAGCTGCGCTCATTTCCGCGAGTCCCGCATCGGCCCGCAATATCGTCATCGGCAACGATGACGGCCTAACCGCCAATGTGAAGGCGCTCTATGAGGCGCTGAAGGCCGAAGGACATGATGTCATCGTCGCCGTGCCATGTTCGCAGCAGAGCGGCATGGGCGGCGCGCTGAAGATTCTCAAACCGCTTGGCCCGCTGGCGGCGGATTGCGTGAACGGCGCTGCGAAGGCCGGCGATCCGGGGGCGGGGCCGATGACCCGCGCCGGTCTGGGCAAGGATTTCTACTATGTCGACGGGACGCCAGTGATGGCGATGCTCTATGGCGTCGACGTCGTGGCGAACGAGAGATGGGGCAGGGCGCCCGACCTGGTGCTGTCGGGCCCCAATATAGGCCAGAATTCGGGCGCCATCGTCGTCAGTTCGGGCACGGTCAGCGTCGCGCAATATGCGATGATGCGCGGCATTCCGGCCATTGCCCTCAGCGCCGGAGAGAATAGCGCGAGCGACGCGGGACTTGTCAATCCGGTCTCCACGCAGGTCGCCAAGCGGTCGCTCGAACTGATCGACCAGTTGGAAAAGGCGTCGCTGGGGCGCGCGTTGCTGCCAGCAGGAACAGGACTGAACGTCAATTTTCCCGATACCCCGGAAAAAGCGGTTTGGAAACACGCCAGGATCGGAACCTATATGAAATATGATCTGAAGTTCGTAGCCGACCTCTCCGTGGCTATGGGGCAAGCGCCGGTAGCGGGACAACCCCCGCTTCCGGGTCTTTTTGCCTGCATCTCCGACCAGCCGCCGCGGACCGACGAAGACAGGGATGAAGCCGCGGTTGCGGTGGAGAACATCGCAGTCAGCGTAATGCAGCTTGCTTATGATGCGCCTGCAAGCCAAGCTACGGGCATCAGGCATATGTTGCGCGCTTTGGCAAAATAATCAGGTTACGCGACAGCCGACGGGGTTATCCCTCCTACCCTGATAGGCCGGGAATTGTGCACGCCGACCCGTTCGCCGTCACCGTCGGTTGCCCTGATGGCCGCGGACGTATTATGCCGCAGACTTGGTCTGCCAAAGGTCCGTTGATGCACAGTCCCTATCTGATGATGAATCTGCTGAGCGCGCTCTACTGGTTCGACGAGGCGCTCCAGGCCGCGCTCAGGGAAGCAGGCATTCCCAATGTCACGCGCGCGCAGTCGATGCTGATCGCGAATATTTCGGCGGGCGAGCATCGCGCGACGCGGATCGCGCGCAATCTGGGGGTGACGCGTCAGGCGATCAGCCTGATGCTCGGCGAACTCGAAGCGCGCGGCATCGTCGAAATCGTGCCCGACCCCGACGACCGCCGGGCGCGTATCGTGCGCTTCGCCGACGAAGCGAACGAGACGCGGCGCGCGGCGTCGAAGATCCTTCACTATCTCGAACTCAAGCTCGTCGAACGCATCGGCCTGCCGGCCTATCACGGCCTTCGCGATGCGATGCGGATGGACTGGGGCGATCCGCCCGCGGTGCCGCCCGAGGTGATTGTGGCGGACGAAGCCGATCAGCCTACCGGGCAAGTGACGGACCGATTTTAGTCAAGTTTCTTGACATAATTAGACGCCTAACTATTCTTGTCTCGACAGGCCGATTCGGGCCGGCTGGGAGAGACGAGGCATGAATATCGCGGTTCAGACACGTCGGACGGACGAAGAGGCCTTTGCCGATCGCCGTATTCCGAAAGGCGGCGATTGGTTGTCGCGCGAGGAACTTGCAGCGCTGACACCCGAGGAACTGGTGCGGCGGACCACTGCGCTCAAGCCGCTGGTCGCGGCGCACGCCGCCGAGTGCGAGTCCTTGCGGCGCCCGGTCGATGCGGTGTGGGATGCGATCCGCAAAAGCGGTGTCTTCTATCATTTCGTCCCCCGGCGTTATGGCGGGCTCGAATTCGACATCGACAGTTTCATCGACGCGATGCTGCCGATCGCCGAGGGATGCGCTTCGACCGGCTGGGTGACAGCCTTTTGCGTCGAGCATAATTGGATGCTCGCGCAGTTTCCCGAAAAGCTCCAGGACGAAACCTTCGGCGGCGATTTTCCCTATATCATCGCGCCGGGCGCGACCAATCCGCCCGGCGTCGCGCAGCCGGTGGACGGCGGCTATCGGCTGACCGGTCGCTGGAAATGGGGCACGGGCGTCATGCACGCCGACTGGGTGATGATCACCGGCATGATCCCCGGCGAAGATCCCCCGCGCCAGCTGTTCCTGATGGTTCCCGCGGGCGAGGTCGAGGTGCTCGACACCTGGCACGTCGACGGAATGATTGGCACCGGCAGCAACGACATCCGCTGCGAGAACGTCTTCGTTCCCGAACATCGCGTGATGGACATGGGGGAGATGCGCATGGGCTGTGCGCCCGGCGCGACGATCCACGCGCACAATCCGATCTATCGCATGCCGATGACGCCGTTCCTCGCGATCACCGCGGCGATCGCGGCGGTCGGCGTCGCACGGTCGGCGGTCGCGAATTTTCGCGAGCGCATCGGCGTTCGCACGATGCTGGGTACGACGGTCAAGCAGGTCGAAAAGGCGTCGGCGCACATGCGGCTTGGCGAGGCGGCGGCGAAGGCGGAAGCCGCGGAGACGATCCTGCGCGAAGTCGGGCGCCGCAATGTCGCGCTGACCGAAGCCGCGGGCGCGGGGCTGGTGAGTAACGAAGACCGTATCGCGATGCGTGCGCAGGTCGCGCTTGCAATGGAACTCTGCCGTGACGCCGTGCGGCTGCTGGTCGAGGGTGCGGGATCGAGCGCGCATATGCTGTCGAACCCGCTGCAGCGCGCTATGCGCGACATCAACGTCATGGCGAGCCACGTCGTTTACGACTTCGACGCCGCGACCGAATTGCTCGGCCGCTCGCTGATCGGATTGCCCCCGAACACGCCGGTGTTCTGATCACGATGAAATAATACGCAAGATGCTTGACAAAAAAATTGATACGAGCATTATCTTAGCATACTAAGAAAAGGCATCGCACGAGCTTTTGGGAGGCGCGAGATGCGGGAGAAGATGGAGATGGACCGGCGTAGCTTGCTCGCCGGGGGCTCGGCCGCCATCATCGCGGCGCAGGGCGCGCGTGCGGAGGCGGCCTCTGCGCCCGGGCGGGCCCGGTCGCAGAGGCGGCGGACGCGGCCAAATATTCTGCTGATCGTCACCGACCAAGAGCGCGCACCCGCCGATATTCCCGCGTCGCTGCCGCTTCCCGCGCACGAATGGCTGCGCGAGCGGGGCCTGTCGTTCGATCGCTTCCATGTGAACACCACGCCATGCGGACCGTCGCGGTCGAGCATCTATACCGGGCTGCATACGCAGCATACAGGCGTCTATGCCAATCCCAACTCCCCGCCCTATCCCGAGCTCAGCCCCGCAATTCCGACGATCGGCACGATGTTGCGGCAGGCGGGTTATCGCACGACCTACAAGGGCAAATGGCATCTTTCGAACATCAACAAGGGACTGAATTTCCGCGGCGTTGCCGGGGGCATCTTTCCCAACACGGCTGATGTGCTGGAGCCCTTTGGCTTCGGCCAGTATAATTTCGACGGCGAGCGCGTCGGGCTGACGTGGGAAGGATTCATCAGTGACGGCGTGACCGCCGCCGAAGCGGTCAGCCAGCTTCGCGCCTATGCCGCCGACGACGAGGATGCGCCGTGGTTCATGGCCGTCAATTTCGTCAATCCGCACGACATCATGTTCTTTGACGCGACCGGCGAGGGTGAAGAGACGCGGATGCGTCCCAATCTGGTCGCGCCGTTGCTGCCCGCGCCGGGCGACCCGCTCTATGATCGTGACTGGGGTTTCAAACTGCCGCGCAGCTTCTATGCGGACGATCTGGCGCGCAAGCCGCGCGCGCACGCGGCGATCAACGCGAGCGAATATGCGTTTTACGGCAAGATGCCGCACGGCGATGAAGCGGTGTGGAGCCGCAACCTCAACTATTATCTGAACTGTATTCGCGATGCCGACCGGCACATGAAGACGGTGCTCGACGCGCTCGCGGCGTCGGGCGAGCTCGACAACACGATCATTCTCTTCACCTCCGACCATGGTGAGCGCGCGGGCGCGCACGGGATGCGGCAGAAGGGCGGAACGATCTACAAGGAAGATGTGGGTGTGCCGCTGATCGTCGTCCATCCCGACCTGCCAGGCGGTCGGGCGACGCAGGCGCTCGGCAGTTCGGTCGACCTTGTGCCGACGATCCTGTCGATGGCGGGGGTATCGGAAGCCGAGCGGCGCGAGCGGCACCCCGCGCTCGTCGGGCACGACCTGTCTGCCGCGATCGCTGCGCCGGCTGCGCGTACCGGCCGCGATGCGGCGGGGATATTGTTCAACTATGCCGTGCGCTACGGCTGGAACGCCCCCGATGTGGCGCCGGGCGTGACCGAGGCAAGGCCGCTTGCCGAAAACGACCTGATGCTGCGCCGGCTCCACCGCGGCGTCCACGACGGACGCTATAAATTCGCGCGCTATTTTGCGCCGGCGCAGCATCATGTGCCGCGGCGCTGGGACGACCTTGTCGCCTATAACGACCTTGAACTTTACGACACCGCGAACGACCCCGACGAGATCGACAATCTCGCGTGGCGGCCGGACGCGCAAAAAATGCTGATCGAGCGCCTGAATGCCCAGACCAACGCGCTCGTTGCGGCCGAAATCGGCGAAGATAATGGCGCCGAATATCCGGGTCCGGCTTCGCAATACAGGACATTGAAGCTGACCTGATCCGTCCATTTGGGGAGAGGGATATGAGCATTGCGAGACTATTGGGGGGGAGCGCGCTCGCGCTTGCCCTGGGGACGCCTGCGCTCGCGCAGGAGGCGGCGGACACAGGCGCACGGACGTTCGCCGACCCGGAAGCGATCATCGTTACGGCGACGCGACGCGAGCAGACGCTGCAGGAAGTCCCGATCTCGGTCGCTGTTGTCGGCGGCGATCAGATCGAAAAGCAGGGCATATTGCTGTTCGACGATGTCCAGGACAGCGTGCCCAACCTCCAGATCGACCGCACCAACGGCAATTTCGCGATCACGATGCGCGGGCTGGGCGCTGGAACGGGCAATCTGTCGTTCGAGCAATCGGTCGGGCTGTTCATCGACGGCGTTTATCTCAGCCGCTCGCGCGCCTTTCAGAACCCGTTGCTCGACATCGCGCGTGTCGAGGTGGTGCGCGGTCCGCAGGGCGCCCTGTTCGGCAAGAACACCAACGCGGGTGCGATCAGCGTCGTAACCCGCCGTCCGACACGCAACGTCGAAGGTTTCGTGCGCGCGAGCGGCGAGGTCGAACATGGCGGCTGGAACCTCGAAGGTGCGGTATCGGGTCCGGTGTCCGACACGCTCAGCGTTCGCCTGACCGGACGTGTCGGTGCGATCGGCGACACGATGGTCAACACGATCACGGGACGCGACGAAAACGGGTCGCGTTACGCGGCGGTGCGCGGACAGATATTGTGGGAACCCACCGAAAATTTCGAGGCCTTGATCAAGGTCGAGCATGGATCGAACCGGATCGACGGCGGCACGACCGTGTTCAACTATATCGGCGACGCCGGCTGCTTACTGTGCAACGCCGTGCGGAATTCGGGAGAAGATGTCCCCGAATATCCGAGCTATCGCCGCGCGGCGCGGACGGTGAACCCCGAATATGACGACACCGACACGACGATGGCCCAGCTGACGATGAACCTCGATCTCGGCGACTGGACCTTCACCTCGGTAACGGCCTGGCAGGAACTCGATGGCGGGGTGAATTCGGATTACGATGGGCCGTTGACCTTTCTTGAATCGGACATCACCGAGCAGTCGAGTTCGCTGTTCCAGGAAGTGCGGGCGCAGCGCCCGGTCGGCGACGGCGGCGCTTTCATCGCAGGGCTGACCTATATCGACACCGACCTGCACATCCAGCAGGCGTCGCTGTTCAACGCAGCGAGCGCAGGCAGCCCCGCCCCGCTCAACGGCCTGTCGACGCGCCAGTTCGACCAGAAGGGCCGGTCGCTGTCGCCCTTCGTCTCGCTCGAGATGCCGGTCAGCGAGCAGGTCATGCTCAGCGGCAGCCTGCGCTATTCGCACGAAAAGCGGACCGGGCGGGCGCGCTCGTTCAACGACGGGATTTTTCCGCCGACCTATCTGCCCTATGACATCAACGAAACGCGCAAGGAAAGCCTGTGGGATTATTCGCTGCGCGCGCGCTACGAATTCAGCCGCGATGCCTATGTCTATCTGAGCTATGCGACCGGGACGAAGGGCGGGGGCTTTGTCTCCAACGATGCCCTGCTGCTCTTTAATATCCGGAACGGCATCGCGACCTTTCAATATGATTCCGAGCGCGCCAGGTCGTGGGAGGTCGGCGGCAAATTCCGCTTCCTCGGCGGAAAGGGCAATCTCAACATTGCGTTGTTCCGCACCAACTTCAGCGATCTGCAAGTGTCCGAATATAATGGCACCGCCTTTGTGACCGGCAACGCCGCGTCGGCGATCGCGCAGGGGGTGGAGGTCGATACCGACATCGGGCTCGGCGATCATTGGCGGATCGGCGGCAGCCTGGGCTATCTCGATGCGCATTATAAGGATTATCCGGGGGGCGCCTGCCTCTATGACGCGCCGCCGACCTGTACGCCGCAAACGAACAATCTGGCCGGCGAGCGGCTTGTGCGTGCGCCCGAGTGGACGGCGAGCGGTTTCATCGAGGCCAAATATCCGGTGTCAGACCGCCTCTTCGCGCTCGCGCGTGCCTCGGCGAACCATCAGTCGCGTTCCTTCTTCCAACCCGACATGAACCCGCTCAATTCACAGGGCGCGTTCACCAAATTGGACGCTCGGCTGGCGGTGGGACGCGAGGACGGGCGATGGGAAGTGGCGCTCGTCGGTCGCAACCTCACCAACAAGATCACCACCACACAGGGCTTCAACACGCCGGTTTTCGGCGGCAACAGCCATATGGCGCTGGTCGGCGCTCCGCGGACGGTGACGGTGCAGCTCTCGCTGGACTTTTGAACATGGCGGCGGTGCGGGGCGACTTGCTGTTGATGGCGGGGGGCATCCGGCCCGGATCGCTCAACGAACGGCTCATCGGCTGCGCCGCCGACATTGCGGACGAATTGGGGGTGCGGACGACCCGATTGTCCCTGTCCGATTACCGGCTGCCGATGTTCGGTGCCGACGCGCTATCGATCGACGAGGTGCCCGAGGCGCTGGAGCTGAAGGCGATGTTTCATAGCCATGGCGCGATCATCCTTGCCAGCCCCGAACACAATGGATCGGTCACGGTGATGCTGAAGAACGCCATCGACTGGATGTCGTGCCCGAGCGGCGGCGAGGCGCCACAGGCCTATGGCGCATTCCGGCGCAAGGCGTTCGGGTTGGTGTCGGCATCATCGAGTCCGTTCGGCGGCTTGCGGGGGCTTTCGCAGCTTCGCCATATATTGACGACGGTGCAGGCGCTGGTGGTGCCCGATCAGCTCAGCGTACCGTACGCGCACCGCGCCTTCGATGCGCAGGGGCGCCTCACCGATCCTTTTCTGGACCGACTGCTCGCCGATCTGGTCCGGTCGGTCATGGAGGTCGCCCGGGCGTAGGAGGCGGGCGATGCCGGCGAGCAGCAAAGCGGATCCCGCCCGTGCATATTGGGCCATCGAGGACAGCCTCGGCCATCTTGCGCGCCTGATCTTTCGGTCCTTTTCCATGTTGCGCGACGCGCAAACGCGCGCGCATGGCGTGTCGTCCGGGCACTGGACTTTCCTGCGGCAATTGTGGCGTGAGGACGGGCTCAGCCAGCACGAGCTCAGCCGCCGACTCGTGATGCAGGACGCAACCACCACGGTCGCGCTGCGCGGACTGGAAAAGCAAGGGCTGATCCATCGCCACGTCAATCGCCGGGATCGCCGCGAAACGCTCGTCTATCTGACCCCGCGCGCCCGCGAGCTCGCCAGCACCCTGCTGCCGGTCACGGGCGACGTGCAGACACTGGCGACCCGCGGCTTTACACCCGACGAAGTGAGGGCGCTGCGCAGTCTGTTGTGCCGCATAATCGTCAATCTGGTGGAGGAAGAGGCTTCACATTTGGACCGGGGCCAATGGTAGGCGCCCCATATGCGCGCATACGCCGGACGGCTTGCGCCTATTTCAAGCGCTGAGGAAGCCCTGCAAAAATGATCTGCACTTCGGCCACAGCCTGGGCGACGGCCTGGTTCGCGCGGCCGGCCTCGTCGCGGAACCGGCGCGCCAGCGCATTATCGGGAACGATGCCGAGCCCGACCTCGTTCGCCACGAGGATGAGATGGCCCTCGAAGCGGTCGATGGCGACGCAGAGTTGCCGAACGGCGGTTTCGATGTCGGCGCCCGCAAACATCAGGTTCGATAACCAAAACGTCAGGCAATCGACGACGAGCACCGCCTTGGGTTGGCTCGCTTCGCCGATTGCGGCGGCAAGGTCGAGCGGTGCTTCGACTGTTCGCCATCGCGCGTCGCGATCGGCCCGGTGCCGGGTGATCCGTTCGCGCATCTCGTCATCATGGGCCTGAGCGGTCGCGACGAAAATATGCCGACCGGCCACGGCTTCGGCGCGGCTTTGCGCGTAGCCGCTTTTTCCCGAACGCGCGCCGCCGAGGACGAAAAGACTATGCCGGATCATCGCGGCATTCCGGTAGAGGTCATGGCAAGGTCCAGCAGCCCGTCGATGTCGAGATGGCGGGCCAGCTCGGCCGCGATGTCGTCGAGCGCGGCGTCGACGTCGGCATGATAATCGCGTCCGCTGCCCGCGACCGCGATGCGGCCCAGCAGCGCGCGGCGCAAGTCGGCCGACGCGAAGAGTCCGTGGATATAGGAACCCATGACCCTGCCCGACGCGTCGATCGCGCCCTCGGGCGTATCGTCGGCCAATAGGGCGAACGGCCGTTCCAGCCCCCGTCCGCAGGTTTCGCCCATGTGCATTTCATAGCCCTCCGCTGCGGCGCCCAGTGCAGTGGCGCGGGCGGGGCGCAGGGTTTTTTCGCGCGACAGCGTCGTTTCGATGTCGAGCAGGCCCAGACCCGGCGCCGCCGAGGGCGCTCCTTCCAGACCCAGCGGGTCGGCGACCGTGCGGCCGAGCATCTGAAAGCCGCCGCACAGCCCGACGATCATGCCGCCCCGCCGGTGGTGTGCCCGTATGTCGACGTCCCACCCCTCCGCGCGGAGCGCGGCGAGGTCGGCGATCGTGGCCTTCGATCCGGGCAGGACGATGATCGCGGCTTCCGCGGGGATCGGCCGCCCCGGCGGCACCATCACCAGTTCGACCCCGGGTTCGAGCTTGAACGGGTCGAGGTCGTCGAAGTTCGAAATGCGCGGCAGGATCGGGCAGGCGATCATGCGCCGCCCTTCGCTCGCTTCGACGCGGCGCTCCAGGATCACGGCATCTTCGCTCGGCAGGCGGGCGGCGGCGGACAGCCACGGGATCACGCCGAATCCGCGCCATGCGGTGCGGTCCTCGATCGCGCGATAGCCATCGTCGAACAGCGCCGGATCGCCGCGAAATTTGTTGATCAGGAAACCGCGGATCATGGCCGCATCCTCCGCGTCCAGCACCGCGCGCGTACCGACGAGCGAGGCGATCACCCCGCCGCGATCGATGTCGCCGACCAGGATGACGGGGACCGAAGCGGCGCGCGCAAAGCCCATGTTGGCGATGTCGCCCGCGCGAAGGTTGATTTCGGCGGGCGAGCCCGCGCCCTCGACGACGACGAGGTCGCAATCGGCGCGCAGCCGGTCATAGCTTTCGAGCACTTCGGCCAGCAGCGTGCCGCGTGCTTCGCGAAAATTGCCGCTGCCCAGCGCACCGCGCACGCGGCCGTGGACGATCAGCTGCGACGTGCGATCGGCCTGCGGCTTCAGCAACACCGGGTTCATGTCGCTGTGTGGCGGCACCCTGCAGGCGGCGGCTTGCAGCGCCTGCGCGCGGCCGATCTCTCCACCGTCGATCGTGACCGCGGCATTGTTCGACATATTCTGCGGTTTGAAGGGGCGGACGCGAAGGCCGCGCTGGGTGAAAGCGCGGCAGAGCCCGGCGACGAGCACCGACTTGCCGACGTCCGAGCCGGTGCCTTGGAGCATCAGAGCGCCCACGCTGCGCCTCCCGCGATCAGCCACAGCAGGAGGCAGGCGCCGAGATAGACACCCAGCGCCCGGTGAATATCGCGGCTCGATGCGCGGTCCCTGCCGCTTCCTATCCAGGCCTTGTCGTGCATGATGCCGTCATAGGCGACGGGCCCGGCGAGGCGAAGCCCTAGCGCACCGGCCATCGCCGCCTCGGGCCAACCGGCGTTGGGCGAGGCATGTCGGCCCGCGTCGCGCCACATGACGCGCCACCCGCCGCCGCCTGCCAGACAGAGCAGCACCCCGGACAGACGCGCCGGAAGCAGGTTCGCCAGATCGTCGCTCCGCGCCGCGGCCCACCCAAAGGCCCGCCAACGGGGTTCGCGATGACCGATCAGGCTGTCGGCGGTGTTGATCGCCTTGTAGGCCCAGGCGCCCGGCAAGCCGAACAGCAGGAGCCAGAAGGCAGGGGCGACGACGCCATCGCAAAAGCTTTCGGCCAGGCTTTCGATCGCGGCGCGCGAAATCGCGCTTTCGTCGAGAGCGGCGGTGTCGCGGCCGACGATCGCGGAAACGGCCGACCGCGCCGCGGACAGGCCATGATGATCCAATGCCGTTGCCACCGCACGGACATGATCGAACAGGCTGCGCTGGGCAAGCGCCGGCCATGCGAGCAGGCCGACCGCAAGCCATCCGAAGCCGCCGAGGCGGTCGATAAGCAGCGTTTGTACGAGCCATGCCGTGCCGCCGGCGAAAAGGATCAGCAGCAGCATCGTTAAGAGGCCCAGCGCGCGCCGCATTCGGGGCGGCCATGCGGCGTTGTTCCAGCAGGCTTCGTATCGGTGGATCAGCCGTGCGAACAGCCCGACGGGATGGCCGATCCGGCGATAGAGCGCGGTGGGCCAGCCGAGCGCGGCGTCGATCCCCAGCGCGACGAGAGCGACGGGCTCAGCCATCGGCGAGCGCTGCCCTGAGGCGCGCGAGAGCTGCGTCCCCTGTGGGGAGTCCGATACGAAGCCATTGCGGCGCGTCGGCGAACGGGCGGGTCAGGATCGCGCGCCGTGCCAGCCGATAGAACAGGTCATGCGCGCGGTTCGTTCGGATCAGCCGGAACAGCGGGCAATCGCCGGTCGCGACATAGCCCCTCTCGGAAAGCAGCGCGTCGAGCGTCGCTGCCTGGACAGGAAGGCTGCGGCGCGCCGCCGCGATCCAGTCGCCATCGGCATAAGCGGCCGTGCCGATTTTGATCGCCGCGGCCGAGAGCGGCCAGGCGCCGAGCAGCGCCCGAAGATCGCCGAGGAAGCTTCGAGGTCCGAGGACGAAGCCCAAGCGCACACCCGCGAGGCCGAAGAATTTTCCGAACGACCGGAAAAGGATGAGGCGGCGGGCGTCGTCGATCGACGATGCGATGCTGAGCGCCTCATCGAAGTCGGCGAAGGCTTCGTCGACGAGCAACCAGCCGTCGCCGCCGTGCCGATCGAGCAGCGCACGCAGCGCGGCGGGATCGCTGACGCGGCCGTCGGGATTGCCCGGATTGGCAAAGACGATGGTTCCGTGACGGTCCGCTAGCGCGCTCCATCCAATAGCGGTGCTCGCCTCGATCATCGCCGCATGGGTGCGATAGCCGGGGGCGATGTGGTGCGCGGCGCCGCCGATCAGGCGTCCGGCGAGCCGAAGGCCAATCTCGGTGCCGGGAACCGCGCAGACATATTGGGGGTCGACGCCGAAATAGGCGGCGGCGACGGCTTCGAGCGCGGCGAGGGCGCCGGGTTCGGGCAGGCGCTGCCAGTCGATCGGCATTTCGGCAGCGCCGGGCCAGGGATGGGGGTTGATGCCGGTCGAAAGGTCGATCCACGGCGCGCCGCAATCGCCGAAGTGGCGCTTCGCCGCCGCAAGATCGCCGCCGTGGAAGGTCCAGCTTTGGGTCATGCGAGATGCGACCAGACGAGCGCCACCAGCAGCAGGAGGCTCTCGCTCACCTCGATGCCCGCGCCGTGGCCATCGCCCGAAATCCCCCCGATCCGCGCTCGAAGCCACCAGCCCCAGCCGGCGATAACGAGCGGCGCGGCGATGAGCGACGGCGACCAACAGGCGGCGGCAGCAAGCAACGCCGCCCAGCCCGCGAGGTCGACCGGCCGGATGACGCCGCGAAAGCGCGAACCCAGCCCCGAATGCAGGTCGGGCAGCCAGCGCGACCACAGCAGCGGCCCGATCCGCGCTGCAAAAGGAACGAGCACGATGGCGGTCCAGGCCGCCGCGCCCGCGAGCGCGTGGAGCAGGACGAGCTTGGCGGCCAGCTGCACTGCGATGGTGACGACGGCAAAGCTGCCGACATGCGGATCGGACAGGACGGCCAGCATCCGTTCGCGATCCTTGTGCGCCGCGCCGCTGGCGTCGGCAATATCGCCGAGCCCGTCGAGGTGGAGCGCGCCGGTAACCACGGCCCACGCCACCAGGCCGAGCAGCGCGCCGGTCCAGCTGTCGAGGCGTGCTCCGCTCCACGCCGCCGCAGCGACGATTACGCCGACGATCAGGCCGACGGCGGGGAACCAGCGCATCGAGGCGGCGAACTCGGCCGCCGAAACATGCAGCCGGGGGGTCGGCAGCCGGGTCAGGAACTGGATCGCGACGACAAGGCCCTTCATGGATAGAGCCCCGCGATCTGGGCGCTTGGCGGCTCGCCCGGCCAGACGCACAGCGACAGAAGCACCCCATAGGGCAGGTCGAACGACCAGAGCTGGCGGTGATCGAACCCGCAGAGGATGTGGAGTGCGGCGCGGATCGCGCCGCCGTGCGTGACCACCAGCGTCGGGCGCGGGGCAAGGGCGTCGATGGCCGCCGACACGCGCGCGACAAGCGCTCGCCAGCTTTCGCCGCCCGGCGGCGGATTGGTGTCCGGGTCGTGCCAGAAACGGCCGAGCGCCGCGCGGTCGACGTCCTCGCTCGCCTTGCCGTCCCAGTCACCGAAATCGAGTTCGCGCCAGCGGGCGTCGATGATGAGCGGGAGGCTCAGCCGGGCGCCGATTGCCGCGCCGGCAAGGCGGCAGCGTTGCAGGTCGGACGCGACAAGTTGCTCGGCGCCTAGATCGGCGGCTTGGCCGACGCAGGCGGCGATGCCTTCCGGCGTCGGTGCGCCATCGGTGCGCCCCATCAAAAGCCCCGGATGGTCGGGTGCGCCGTGGCGCAGGAGGTGGAGGGCAAAGCCGGTCAAAGCGATTCCGATACCGCTGCTTCTGCAAAAGTCGCCATCTGGTCGTGCGCCGCGAGCGCCGCGCGGACGACGCCCGCCGCGACCGCCGCGCCGCTCCCTTCGCCAAGCCGCATTCCGAGCATGAGCAGCGGCGCGAGCCGCAGCTTGCGGAGGAGCAAGGCGTGCCCCGGCTCGGCCGAGCAGTGGGCGGCGACGCAGTGATCGGCGATCGACGGATTGTCGGCAAAGAGCGGCGCGACGGCCGCGCAGCTGATAAACCCGTCGAGCAGGACGGGGACGCCGAGCTGGCGCGCGCGCAGCACGGCGCCCGCCATTGCCGCAATCTCGCGCCCGCCGACGCGGCGGAGGGTTTCAAAAGCCGACGCGGCGGCATAGGTGTGGACGGCGAGCGCACGGTCGACGACCCCGATCTTCCGCGCCACGCCTTCGGCGTCGACCCCGGTGCCCGGCCCGACCCATTCGTGGGCGCCGCCGCCGAAGCTGCGCGCGCAGAGCGCTGCCGCGGCGGTCGAATTGCCGATCCCCATCTCGCCGAGCAACAGCAGGTCGAGATCCTCATCGACGACCGCGGCGCCCGCATTGAGCGCGTCGAGGCATTCGGTCGCGCTCATCGCAGCGCCGGCCGTGAAATCGGCGGTCGGACGGTCGAGGTCGAGCGGCACGACGACGAGTTCCAGCCCGGCGACAGCTGAAAGCGAATTGATCGCGGCGCCGCCGCGATGGAAATTGGCGACCATCTGGGCGGTCACGCTCGGTGGAAAGGCGCTGACGCCATGTGCAGTGACGCCGTGATTGCCCGCGAAGATCGCGGCGCGGCCGCGATCGAGCCGCGGACGCTCACGGCGCTGCCAGCCAGCGAAGAAGATCGCGATCTCCTCAAGCCGTCCCAGCGATCCCGCGGGTTTGGTGAGCTGCGCTTGCCGCGCGCGCGCGGCATTCTGCGCCTCGCTGTCGGGGCCGGGCAGGTCGGCGAGGGCGGTTTCGAAGGCGGCGACGGAGGCGAAGATGGTCATTCGGCGACAAATCCAGGCGGCGGGGTACGCGTGATGAAATGGCCCTTCACCCCTTCGGGCCACAGCGCATAGGCGACGCGGCCATGCTCGCTGGCGGCGTAGTGAACGGCATAGTCGAGGATTGCTCGCGCCGCCCCTTCATCGGGAGCGAAGCGGCCGAGGACATAGCCGATCTTGCCCGGCGCCCGCAGATGGACGGCGCAATGGTCCTGGCACGCGAAGAGGCACGGCATCGCCTGCACCGCGATGTCGGCGTAGTGCGCGTCGGTCGCCTTGACACGGTCCAGCGCCTCGATCAGCCGTGCGCCGCCGGTGCGGCCCTCGGCATCGGTGCGCGCCAGCCGGTCGTGGCGGCAGGTGCTGCACGCCACGATCGCGGGGCCGGGATCGACCGGGATCAGCACGGGCCCGTCATGCGGTCGCCGGTTTCGGCGGCGCGGGCACGCCGACGAAGACGAGCAGGCGATAAAGCGCGTACAGCCCGATCAGGATCGCGCCGTTGCGCAGCAATTGTTCGGCGAGCAGGTCGGGCGCCATCGCGGTGTGCAGCCCGCCAAGCACGAGCGCCCAGAGCAGAATGATCCCCTTGAACGCGGTGAAGCCCGCGGCGTAAGCGAGACCGAGCTGCGCCGCGGCGGAGCGATAGCCCGCGAGGCGCAGCGCTGCATAGCTTGCGAGCGCCGAGCCGATCGCGGCAGTGCCGAGTCCGGCGCCCCACGCCAGCGTGCTGCCGTCGCGTGGATAGCCGAGGAGGAAGAAGCCGACGAACTGGCTCGCCGCCCACGCGAGCAGCATCAGCACCAGGCCGTCGCGGCGGCGCATATGCACCGCCGCGAGCGCCGCGAGCGAGGGGAAGGGGGTCGCGCAGGCGAGCACGAGCGTCGTCGACATACTCGCCGCGGTCAGCAGCGACACCCAGAGCGCAGAGGCGCCGTTTATCCGGAGCGCCGCCATCAGAAGCGCCCCCTGATACCGGCGTAGATGCTGCGGCCGATCGAGCCATAGCGGAACGCGGTCATATACTCCTCGTCGAACAGATTTTCGGCGCGCGCAAACAGCTTTACCGCGTCCGACAGCGCATATTCGGCGCGCAGGTCGACCAGCGTATAATCGTCCAGCCGCGTCGCATTGCTCGCATTGTCATAGCTCTTGCCCGACCAGCGGACAGCCCCGCCCAGTTCCAGCCCGAAGCCGAACGCATAGCTTGCCGAGGCATTGGCGGTGTGGCGCGGGCGCCGCGGCAGCCAGTTACCGAAATTGGCGCCGCCCGGCGACCGGTCCTCGGCGACGACCCAGCTGTAGTTGCCATCGAGCCGCAAACCGCCGAGCGTGAGCGCCGCCGCCGCCTCGATGCCGTGCGCCTTGCTGCGCGCGACGTTCCGATAATAGCCGAAGCGCCGCGTCGCCGGGTCGCCGGGAACGAAGCACAGCGGTTCGGTCGAGGTGGCGGAGCAGCTGTTGTAAATGATCTGGTTCGTCGTGGTGCGGTCGAACCAGGCGGCCCCGATCACCAGCTTGCGATCGAAGAGCTGCTGCTCGATCCCCACTTCCCAGCCATGGGCTTCCTCGGGATCGAGCGCGACATTCCCATATTCGCTGAACAACTGAAACAGCGACGGCGCCTTGAACCCCTCGCCATAGCTGGCGCGCAGCACCGTGCCGGTCGCCAGCCGCCACACGCCGCCCGCGGCGAACAGCGTCTGCCCACCGTAGCGGTCGTGGTCGTCATGGCGCACCCCGCCGTTCAGCGTCAGCCCGTCGATCGGCTGGATGCCGAGCTGGCCATAGAAGCTTGTGATTTCGGCTTCACCGCGCGCGAAATCGGGCACCGGAACGGCGAGCGATGCCGAGGGCGAGCGGCTGCGGAAGCGCGACCGCTCATTTTCGGCGCCGAAGATTGCGGCGATGCGGTCGGTGATGTCGACGCTGGCCTGATATTCGAAGCGCCTGTTCCTGCCATCGGCCTCGAAGCTTTGCTGACGCGCGCGGTCAGGGTTGAAATTGTCGCGGTTGGTGTCGGTATAGGCATAGGCGAATCGGTTGCGGAAACGCCCATCCGCCAGGTCGACATTCACCCCCGCATAGCCGACAAATTCCCTGTTCAACCCATAGTCGTTGCTGTCGGTGTTGAAGCCGTCGAATTCGACCCGTCCGCTCGCATAAGTGCCGCGAAGGTCGATGCTGACCCCGTCGGCCAGTGTCAGTTCGGCGCGGGCCGAGGCGTTATAGTTGCGATAACCATCGCGCTCGACTCCGCCGAATGCCCTGGCGTGCGAGGAAATACCGTCGGTCGTGAAGCGCTGCCCGCCGATCCGCCACGCGAGCGGTCCGGTGCGCCCCCCGATCGCGGCGCGCGCGCTCACCGTGCTCCGCGACCCTGCCTCGAGGTCGAAGCTGCCCTCCAGCGCCTTTTCGGGGGAAGCGGTGACGATGTTCACGACGCCGCCGATCGCCTGGCTGCCCCACAGGATCGACTGCGGCCCGCGCAACACCTCGATCCGCGCAATGTCGCCCGCGAGCAAATTGGTGAAGTTGAACCCGCCGCCGGTCGACGACGGATCGTTGAGCTTCACCCCGTCGATCACCGCCACCGAATGTTCGGATTCGGCGCCGCGGATACGCAGCGAGGTCGCGGTGCCGTAGCCGCCGTTGCGCGACATGCTGATCCCCGGCGTGCGCAGCAGCAATTCGGTGACGCCGATGTCCTGGCTGCGGTCGATCGCCTGCTTGTCGAGCACCGCGACCGACGATGGGATTTCGTCGAGCGTCAGCGGTGCGCGCGTAGCGGTGACGATGATGCTGTCGGCCTCGCCCGCTTCCTCGGCAAGCGCAGGCAGCGCAGCCGCGAGAGCGGCCACGGACAGCGTGGTACGAATGATAGTCCTGAACATGATAACCCCATCGACAAGACCGCTCGCGCGCCGGGTCGATGCGGTTGTCCGGGATTGGACGCACGACATCGGCCCGTGCGCGCGCACGGCCACCTTTGTCGTCGCTCGGGTTCACTCCCCGTCCGCCCGGCACACCCTGTCCGCACGAAAGACGACGGCGACGGGCAGGTCTCCTGGCTCGCGGGTCGGTGCCGGTCCGGGCCGCCTTCTCAGGACTTTGTGTCCCAATGGCATAGGGCCCGATGGCTCTCCGCTTACAGTTGCAGGGGCAGCCGGGGTTTTGCACCCCATTCCCTTTTGATCCCCTCTCGGGGAACCTGTCGCTGGCGCGCCGTTACATCGAATGCCGGGTGGCGGTCAATCGTCCTTGTCCCGCACCCGTCCGAATGTCGTCACCGTCGGCCAGTCGCCGCCGGTTTCAACGCGCGCGTCAATGCCATACACTTGGCGCAGCAATTCGGGGGTCAGCACCTCGGCGGGTGGGCCGTCCGCCGCCACCGCGCCGCCGTCGATCAGCAACAGGCGGTCGCAATAGCGCGCGGCCATGGTGAGGTCGTGCAGCACCGCGACCACCATCGCGCCCGCGTCGGCCTCGCCGCGCAGCATTTCCATCACGTCGATCTGATGCCCGGGGTCGAGGCTGGCGAGCGGTTCGTCGGCGATCAGCCCCGGCGCCTCGACCGCCAGCGCGCGCGCGAACAGCACCCGCGCGCGCTCGCCGCCCGACAATTCGGTGGCGTTCCGGTCTTTGAGGTCCATCACGTCGGCGCGCTCCATCGCGCGCGCAATCGCTTCGGCATCGGGGCCGCCGACTTTCGACATCGGCGCGAGGTGCGGCAGGCGCCCCAGCCCGACGAGCCGGTCGACCGTCAGCGGCCAGTGGAGCGTCTGTCCCTGCGGCAGATAGGCGATCCGCCGTGCGAGTTCGGCGCGCGGCATGTCCGCGACCGCTTCGCCGTCCAGCAGGACGCGGCCGGTTGCCGGAACAAGCGCCAGCATCGCGCGCGCCAGCGTCGATTTGCCCGCGCCATTGGGGCCGACAATGCCGGTCAGCGTCCCCGCCGCGAACGCCGCATCGACGCCGCGCACGACGGTTCGGCGACCCAATGTCACACCGACCTGTTCGAGTGCCAGCATCACCATAGCCGCCGCTCGCGCATCAGGTGAATCAGGAACACCGGCACGCCGAGAAAGGCGGTGACGACTCCGAGCTTCAGCTCGTTGGTCGTCGGAAGGGTGCGGACGCCGAGGTCGGCGAGGGTCAGCAGCGCTGCGCCGCCGATTGCCGACGGCAGCAGGATCGCCGACGGGCTGCGGTCGGTCAGCGGGCGGATCAGATGCGGCACGATCAGGCCGACGAAGCCGATCGCCCCCGATACCGCCACCGCGCCGCCGACGCCGATCGCAGTGCCGATGAGCAGCCGCAGGCGCAGCCGTCCAAGGTCGGTGCCGAGCGCCTGCGCCGCATCCTCGCCCAGCGTCAGCGCGTCGAGCGCGCGCCCGTCCCACAGCAGCAGGGCGGTGCCCAGCGCGATGCAGGGCAGGGCGATCCACAGATGGTCGAACGACCGGTTCTCCAGGCTACCGAGCAGCCAGGTCATGATCTCCATCGCCGCGAACGGGTTGGGCGACAGGTTCAGCGACAGGCTGATCCCCGCGCCCGCGAGCGTCGCAACCGCGATCCCGGCGAGGATCAGCGTCAGCGGGCTCTCGGCGCGGCCCGCGAGCGCGAACAGCAGCGCCAGCGACGCGAGCGCGCCGCCCGTCGCGAGCAGCGGCAGGACAGCGGGATGCAGTTCGGCCAGCCCGAAATAGAGCGCCGCGACAGCGCCGAGCGCGGCGGCGTTCGATGTGCCGAGCACCGAGGGTTCGGCCAGCGGGTTACGCAGATAACCTTGCAGCGCCGCCCCCGCGAGGCCCAGCATCGCGCCGACCGCGAGCGCGAGCAGCGTCCGCGGCAGGCGGAGGTCGAAGAGGATGATGCTCGCCACCCGGTCGCCGCTGCCCGTCGCGGCGGCGAAGAGGCGCGCCAGCGACAGGTCGACCGATCCGAACAAGAGCGAGGCGAGCGCCGCGACCGCCGCCAGCACCGTCAGCGCGGCGATCAGCGACCGGCGCGGCAAGGTCAGGCGCGTCACGGCCGATCGCCCGCATCGTGGCGCGCGATCTGCGCCGCGATGCCGCGCGCGGCCAGCGTATAGGCGGGACTGCCGCACACGGTCCACGCCTGCGGCACGCTGATGCGCGGGATGCCGTCGAGCGCGGGATGGTGGAGCATCTCGCTACCCTGGTCGGTCACGACGTCGGTGGCGCTTTCGACGATCAGAAAGTCGGGCTGGGCGGCGACCATCTCCTCAAGGCTCAGCTGCGACAGCGGCGGCTTGCCGAGTTTTCCGGCCAGGTTGACGAGCCCCACGCGCGTCATCAATTCGTCGATCAGCGTACCCGTGCCGGTCATATAGCCGCGCCGCTGATAATAGGCCGCCACGCGCCCCTTGCCCACACGGGGCAGGCCTGCCAGTTCGCTTTCCATCCGCGCGATCAGCGCGGTGCCGCGTGCAGGGCGGCCGACCGCTGCCGCGGTGTCGCGGATCGAGGCGTAGATTTCAGGCAGCGTGTTGGCGGTCGCAAGGTCGAGCAGCGGATAATCCTGCCGCGGCAGCGCATTGAGCGCTGCGCTGCGGCTTGCGGGCATACCGACGATCAGATCGGGTTCGATCGCCAAAATCTGTTCGGCCGAATTGCTGAGCCGCGCAATGCCCTTTGCCTTGGCAGCCTCACCCGACATTTGGGGATCGGTCGCATTTCGGGTCAGTCCGGCGATCTGCCCACGGTCGGCGAGTGCAAGCACCAGCTGGTCGGCGCAAAGGTTGATCGACACGATCCGCTGCGGTGCACGCGCGGCGCTGGGGCGCGGGGAAGGGGGCGGAGAGGCTGCCCACAGCAGTCCCGCGCCGCCCACGAGCAGCGCGGCCGCCGCCAGCAGGCCGCGCCTGCCGATCAAAATTCGATACCTTTTTGCGCTTTCACATTCTGTTCGCGGAACGGGTGCTTCACTTGCGCCATCTCGGTCACGAGATCGGCCGCGCCGATCAGCGCTTCGGGAGCGTTGCGTCCGGTGACGATCACATGCGTCATATGCGGTTTCGCGGCGAGCGCCGCCAGTACCTCGTCGACGGGCAGGTAATCATAACGCAGCACGATATTCAGCTCGTCGGCGATCACCATGGCATAGGCAGGGTCGGCGATCATCCGCTTGACCTCCTCCCACGCTTCGCGCGCCACCGCAATGTCGCGGCTGCGGTCCTGTGTGTCCCAGGTAAAGCCTTCGCCCATCGGCTTGAATTCGATGAGGTCGGGGAAGCGGTCGAACACCGCTTTCTCGCCCGTCGCCATCGCGCCCTTCACGAATTGCACGACACCGACCTTCATTCCGTGCCCGATCGCGCGCACCGCCATGCCGAGCGCCGCCGAGGTCTTGCCCTTGCCAGGGCCGGTATGAACGATCACCAGCCCCTTTTCGACGGTCTTCGTCGCGATCTTCTTTGCCTGTGCGGCCTGGATCTTCTTCATCTTCGCCGCATGTTCGGCGTCGCTGCGCGCCTTCATCAGAAACGTGCCCGCACGCCGCCATAGGCTGCACGCCCATAGGTGCCGTAACGGAAGGCGGTCGCATAATCGGCGTCGAACAGATTGTCGATCCGGCCGTAAATCTCGAAATTGCAGCCCACCGGGAAGGACGCCCGAATGCCCGCGAGCGCATAGCCGTCGAGCGGTATGTTATTGGCAAAATCGTCGAAACTGTCGCCAACCATCGTCAGCGTCGCGCCGGTTGAGAGGCCGAACGACCAGTCGTAATCGGCCGACAGGCTGACCGCGTGCGCGGCGCGGCGGGGCAGGCGCTTGCCGTCGAACGCCGGGCGGCCCGAGCGGTCGCGTACGTCGATATAGCTGTACGCCGCCGCGACGTTCAGCGCATCGACGGGCTTCAGCGCCACTGTCGCTTCAATCCCCTTGGCGCGCGTGCGGTCGACATTGCCATAGGTGAAGGTCGCATTGTCGTAATTGATCTGATCGTTCGTGTTGCGCAGGAACGCCGTCAGCGAAATCAGCGCGCGTCCGTCCGCAAGGCTGTGGTCGATGCCGACATCATAGCTCTTCGACCGTTCGGGGCGCAGTGTGGCATTGCCGCTGAACGCGTCGTAAAGCTGGTAGAGCGAGGGGGCCTTGAACCCCTCGCCATAGCTCAGGCGGAAATTGGTCGTGCCGCCCAGCGAATAATTGGCGTTGGCGCCGAATGTCGTCGCGCCGCCGAACTGGCTATGATCGTCGTGGCGGACGCCGCCCGACAACGACAGCCCGGCAAAGGGCTGAAGGATCGCCAGCGCATAGGCGCTGTCGATATTGGCCTTCTGGCTGTCGGTCGATCCGAAACCGAAGAAATCATAGTCGGGGCGCTCATGCTCATATCCGAAGATCAGCTTGGCTTGCTGCACCGGCGTCACGACGCCCTGATATTCGAACCGTAAATTGGTGCCCGAATAACCGTAATCGGGCGCCGCCCCGCGCACGAAATAATAATCTCGCTCGTTCCGCATCCACGTGACCGCGGCGCGGCTGGTGAAATTGCCGTCCAACAGGCCAAGGTTCAGCCCCGCATAACCGACATATTGGTCGAGCTTGGCGATGTCGGCGCTGTCGGCGGGGGCGCCGAAGAAGCTGTCATAATCGAGGTCGGCGTTGATGTAATAGCCGCGAAGATCAAGGCTCAGCGCGTCGCTGAACGCGACCTTCATGCGCGCGTTGCCCGCAAAATTCTTGTATCCGTCCTTCTCTGTGCCGACGGCGGCCGATGAAATGCCGTCGGTACGGAAATAGGCACCGCCGATCCCGCCCGACACGGCGCCTGCAGAGCCCGATATATCGGCTTTGGCGGTCAGCGTGTCGCTATAGCCATATTCCGCCGATGCGCTGCCAGCGAACCCCTCGGCAGGGGTTGCGGTCGACAGGCTGACGACGCCACCGATCGCCTGGCTGCCGTGGACGACCGAGTTCGATCCGCGCAGCACCTCGATCCGGCGGATATTGCCGGTCAAGAGGTGGCCGAAATCATATCCGTCGCCGATGCCGCTCGGGTCGTTGACCTTCACCCCGTCGATCAACACCAAAGTCTGCGTCGTTTCGGCGCCGCGCAGCGACACGCCCGCGACCGACCCGGTGCTGCCGTTGCGCGTGAAGCGAACCCCCGGCGTCGCCGCGAGCAGGTCGATGACGTCGACCGCCTGGCGTCTTTCGATCGTGTCGGCATCGATGAGCGTGATCGCCTGCCCGACCTCATCGCGCGGCTGTTCGATGCCCGATGCGGTGACGACGATATCGTCGCTGTCGCCGCTCGTCTGTGCGAGTGCGGGCGCCGCCGTAGCAAGCGCGAACAGGGAAATGGATGCGAATCTGAACATGGAAGGCCCCTCGACGCCGCAACGAAGGCGGAGCCTGCCGGGCGCGCGGGGGCGAACGGCCGATGTCGGCGGCGCAGGTGGCGTGATCGCCTGCGACGCGGCACCGTGGCGGCTCCGGCCGCCTGGTCGTCGCTCGACGGAAGCTTCCGTGCCGCGGCCTTCTCCTGGACCGGGGCATTGAGCGACCCGCGCCGGCAGGTCTCCTGGCTCGCGGGTCAAGGCTTGATGCACGCCTTCCCAGGTCGCCCCAGTGGCTGATCCGAACAATCGGACCGGTGCATCGCGCTCGCCGCTTACAGTTGCAGGGACAGCCCCGGATTCGGCGGCCTTTTGCCAAGGCCGCCTCACCGCGTTCCCATATTAAGCCCTCTCGGGCACCGGCGCGATCATTGCGAGGACATTGTCCTCACGGCGTGGCCCATAGCGAAATGCCATATTTTGGCAATCGCTTTTCCTTGCCCTCGCTCTACCGTTCAGGCGTCGACCATCGCGTGATATTCGGCTTCGGCGAGGAAGCGCTCGGCGTCGAGCGCGGCCATGCAGCCCATGCCCGCTGCAGTGACCGCCTGGCGATAGATTTTGTCGGTGACGTCGCCCGCGGCAAAGACTCCGGGAATCGCCGTCAGCGAGGTGCCGGGCGTCACCTCGAGATAGCCGTCGGCGTCGAGCGGAAGCTTGCCCTTGAACAATTCGGTCGACGGGCTGTGTCCGATCGCGACGAACCCGCCGTCGGTCGGCTCGTGGCTCGCCGCGCCGGTGACGGTGTCGATCAGGTCGACGCCGACCAGGCCCGATACGCCCTCGCCCGCGACGAAGCGTTCGACCTGCTTGTTCCAGAGGATCTTGATCTTGGGATTGGCGAACAGGCGGTCCTGCAGGATCTTTTCGGCGCGCAGCGAATCGCGGCGATGGATCAGCGTCACGTCGTCGCTATGGTTGGTGAGGTAGAGCGCCTCCTCGACCGCGGTGTTGCCGCCGCCGATGACGACCACCTTCTTGCCGCGATAGAAAAAGCCGTCGCATGTGGCGCAAGCCGACACGCCCTTGCCGCCCAGTTCCTGCTCGCCGGGGACGCCGAGCCATTTCGCCTGCGCGCCGGTCGCGATGACGAGCGTTTCGGCGAGATAGACGTCGCCGCCGTCGCCGGTCAGCCGGAACGGGCGCTGCGTCAGGTCGACATCGACGATCGTGTCCCAGATCATCGACGTGCCGACATGCGTTGCCTGCGCGGTCATCTGTTCCATCAGCCACGGGCCCTGGATCACTTCGGCGAAACCGGGATAGTTTTCGACATCGGTGGTGATCGTCAGCTGTCCGCCGGGTTGCAGCCCCTGTACGACGATCGGCTGCATCCCCGCGCGCGCAGCATAGATGGCGGCCGACAGACCGGCGGGGCCGGAACCGAGGATGAGCATTTTCGTGTGATGGGTGCTGGGCATGACGGTCTTTCAACAGGGTGCTGGCAGGCACAAATGGGTGTTGCCAAGCGCGCTAGCAAGGGACAGGCTGTGCGCCAAGGGGGAGTGCGTGATACCGACCGACCGGCCGAGGGCAACGGCGCCGACAATGCGTCGCCGCGACAATTGGCGATTTATTGCGATAATCCTCGTCGCGCTGGCCGCGGCGCTGGCGGTTTATGCGGTGGCCGAGGCGGGGGCTGGCGGTGCGATCGGCTATGCGTTGATGGTCGTGCTGCCCGCGTCGCTTTCGGCCTTTGTCGCCTGGGCAGGGAGCATCGGACGCAACTGGTCGCGCGGCGCCTTTTTGTCGGTGCCGTTGTGGCTGGCGCTCGTCGCCACCGCGATAGGCGCGATTTTCCTGCGCGAAGGCATCGTCTGCCTGATCATGGTGCTGCCCTTCTGGATCGCTTTCGGCTATCTCGGCATCTGGCCGGTCTATCTGTATCGCCGCAGTCGGTGGATGGTCGATCCCGCAACCTTTCGCGCCCATGCGTTGCTGTTGCTTCCTTTTCTTGCGCTCGCTCTCGATCATCAGATGACGCCGCCGCGCGAGACGCGGACGGTCGTGCGCGAAATCATCGTCGACGCGCCCGCTTCGGCGGTGTGGCCGCGGCTTCTCGCCATCCCCGCGATCGCGCCCGGCGAGGGACGCTGGACGATCAGCCAGAACCTGCTGCGCCTGCCGCGCCCGGTCGAAGCGCATCTTACGGGCGCAGGCCCCGGGGCTGTACGCGATGCCTATTGGCAGGACGGTATCCGCTTTCAGGAGATCGTCACCGACTGGCGGCCGGGTGAAGCGCTGGAATGGCGCTTTGCCTTTCCCGACCCGTCGATCCACGAGCGCACCGACCGGCATATCGAACCGCACGGCCGCCATCTGTGGATCGACCGCGGCGGCTATCGGCTGATCGCGCTTGCCGCCGGGCAGACCAAGATCCGGCTGTGGACGCGCTATCATGTCGCGACGCCGTTCAACGCCTATGCCGCCTGGTGGGGCGAGCGTATATTGGGCGACATTCAGGATAATGTGCTCGCAATCGTCGCCGGGCGCACACAGGATGCGATGGAGGGGAATGCGCGATGAGCAGCTGGTGGGAACGGCACGGCGTCCCGCGCCTGATCAAATGCGCCTGTTCGCAGGGACAGATCATGAAGCTTCGAAGCCGGGTCGTGCCGCACGCGCGCGGGCATGTGCTCGAACTCGGCTGCGGTGGCGGGATCAATATGGAATTTTACCGGCCCGATCAGATCGCGAGCTTCACCGGGCTCGACCCCTCGCCCGAACTGCTGGCGATGAGCCGCGCGGCCGCGGCGCGATGCGGCATCGCGGCCGATATTCGCGGCGGCGCGGGCGAGGCGATGCCGTTCGACGATGCGCGCTTCGATACGGTGGTCACGACCTTTACCCTTTGCTCGGTCGCCGATCAGGCGGCGGTGCTCGCCGAAATCCGCCGCGTGCTGAAACCCGGCGGCACCGCGCTGTTTCTCGAACATGGCGGGGCACCCGACAGCGGGGTTGCGAAATGGCAGCGGCGGATCGAGCCGGTGTGGAAGCGTATTGGCGGCAATTGCCACCTTACCCGCCCGATCGGCGACGCCTATGCCGCTGCGGGCTTTGCGGTCGAGCGGCAGGGCGCTGCCTATATGCCCAAGACGCCGCGCCCCTTCGGCTGGGTCGAATATGGCGCGGCGCGGATCTCGGGCTGACGGTTCAACTCTTTTCGCCGACCTCGATCAGCCCGTGCCCGACGCTGACGCGCTCGTCGAAGACGAAGCAACTGCCGTGCCATCGGCTTTCGCGCGCCGGCACCTGTTCGAGATAGGCGAGGATGCCGCCTTTCAGGTGAACGACGTCTTCGACGCCTTCGCGGCGCAGGAAGGCGGTCGATTTTTCGCAGCGGATGCCGCCGGTGCAGAACATCGCGATGCGCTTGCCCGCGAACCGTTCCGCATTCGCACGCCACCAGTCCGGAAAGTCGCCAAAGCTTTTGGTTTCGGGATCGACCGCGCCGGCAAAGCTGCCATAGCCGACCTCGAAACCGTTGCGCGTGTCGATGAGTACCGTGTCCGGATCGTCGACGAGCGCGTTCCAGTCGGCAGGGTCGACATAGGGCGCGGCGTTGCGCGCCGGGTCGAGTCCCGGCACCTTCATCGTCACGATTTCCTTTTTGATCCGCACTTTCAGCCGCTGGAACGGCATGACGGCGGCGGCGGAAAATTTGACGTCGAGCGCGGCGCAGTCGGGCAGCGCGCGGATATGATCGAGTACGGCTGAAATGCCCGCTTCGGTCCCCGCAATCGTGCCGTTGATCCCTTCGCGCGCGAGCAGCAACGTGCCCTTTACACCCTCCGCAGCGCAGCGTTCGAGCAGCGGCTGGCGCAACGCGGCGGGGTTGTCGAAGGCGGCAAAGCGATAAAGGGCGGCGACGGTGACGGTCATCGGGCGCCCCCATAGCCGGTCGCTCAGAGATTGTCGAAGGCCGGCGCGACTTTCAACTCGTCATCCCGGCCTTCGCCGAGATGACGGCGGGGGTTTAAGTTCGGCCTAGGGTCCTGACCCTAGCGAAAGGGATCGCCGCGCGCCGTCGCATAATGCGCCATCGCCATCGTCGTCCATTGGGCGTTGACGCGGATGCAGCTGGGAAAGACGCTCGCGTCGGTGACGAGCACGTTGGTTGTGCCATGGACTCGGCAGTCCAGGTCGACGATGCCGTGCCGCGCGTCTTTGTTCATCGCATTGCCGCCGTGCGGGTGGCTGCTCGACAGCGTGACATCGTCCTGTTCGCGGATCGCGGCATCGAAAAACGTGTCGATGTCCATGTCCGGCGTCACCGTCTGCCCCTTGGCCAGCGCGGGATAGCATTCGATCGCGCCTGCAGCGAAATGCACCTTGGTCAGCGTCGCCATCGCGCGCCGGAGCAGCGGTAGGTCGTCACTCGTATCGAGGCGGAACTTGAGCTTGCCGTCCTTGATCTGTCCGCGCCGGTCGGCGGGGAAGAGGATGCCCGCCGAATGGACGCGGCCATAATTTTTCATGCGCGCGGCGTGATCCGCAAACCAGCCGGGCATCAGCGACGCCATCGACATCGGCGGCTGGAAATGGCTTTCGAGCAGGAAGTCGCCGCAATCAACGTAGCTCGACATCTGGTCCTCGTCCCACGCATCGCCGCCCGCGCCCTCGGGCATCAGCGCGACGACGGGCGAGGCGACGTTCAACGACACCTGATAGCCGGTGCCGTCGATGTCGCTGCGACCCAGCAGCTTCGACGAGGCGATCGTCCCCGCCGCGACGACGACGCCGACGCGCGCGCGGACGAGGCGGTTCGATCCATCGGGGAGGACAAGCCTCACGGCCTCGGCCTCGCGCCGTCCGTCGATCGCGGTCTGCCACAGGATTTCCTTGACCTTGGTGTCTGGCAGGATGCGCGCGCCATGGTCGCGGCACGCGCTGGGCAAATAGGTCTGCGCGACGCCCATGCGGCGGCCATAGGCGCAGCCCGAATTGCAATAGCCGCAATAGGCGCAGGCATTGGGCGTGTTCGGCGGTCCGAAATTCTTGTCGAACCAGTCGGCGACCGCGCGCGCGTCCCTGGGGTCGGCCGAGGTAGCGGCATAGGCGCGCCAGCCGTTCATCAGGTGCGGGCCGTTGTGGCGGCCGCTGCGCGGTTCGATACGGGCGATGCCGAGCATCGCCTGCACCGCGTCATAGCTTGCATGAAAGGCGGCGCGGTCGATCGGCGCGCCGATGCTCGCCCATTTGGCCAGCACGTCCTGCGCGTCGGGATGCGTGCGGCCGGGTTCGTTGACGCGCAGGCAGATTCCGTTGTTGATCGTCGACGACCCGCCGACGCAGCGGCCCTGAAACACCACGAAATCGCGGTTGGTCGTCGTCTGGACCGCGCCATGCTTGTAAAGATTGGCGATCATGTCGAGTTCGTGATGGGTGATCGCATGGCTGGGATAGAAAGGTCCCGCCTCGACGATCAAGACCTTATAACCCTGCGCGGCGATATTATAGGCGGCGACCGCGCCCCCCGCACCCGATCCAACGACAATCACGTCATATTCGTCCGCGACGCTGTCGGCGTTCAGGATATGCGCGGAGTCGATCTCGCGGCCCGTAACGGGCGCGATCGGGATATCGCCCGGCCCGCGCGCGCGGAATTTGGGGAGCGCAAAGCCGATCTGGCGATGAACGGGGTTCGCGACATTGGCGTCCTGATCGCCGGGCAGCCAGTGGCCGTAATAACAGGCATAAACGATCCCGCGCAGCCGCCCCATATCCTGAAACAGGTCGACACGGCTGTCGCGCAGCCGGTCGGCTATACGATCGACACGCGTGGCGACATCGGCCTCGGCGAATAGCGGGCCGAGCGCGATTTCGGTCGCGATCAGCGAGGTGCGCATCTCTTTCAGCTTGGTGCCGCCGACCTTGCCGAACAGTTCGGCGATGTTCGCAACGACCTGGTCGGGCGTGATCGCCATCGGCACGCCGTCGAAAAGGGCCTCGGTCAAGGCCTTCAGAAATTTGAGCTGTCCGTACCCGAACGGTGCCGTCATCGCGATTGCCCCCCATTTGCCCCCTTGTCCTTGATGGCGGTTTATCGTGGTCGAGGGCAAGCGTATTGTATGGGATCGCCGCACCGGGGCGCCCGACTTACGCACCTGCGTCGCCCGCATCGCCTGCGATGCGGTGATCGAAACGATGGGCATGGCGGCGCGATCAGCTATGATCACGGCCATGGGATAACGCTTGCCCCACGCCCTTGCCCAACCTTGACTTGGCGACGACTTGCGGGCTGGTTGCAACCGGCAGCAAGGGGACACATAATGGCCGCGGAAACAGCACATCAGGCCGCCGAGGCGGCGGCGCACGGGTTCGACCTGGTCCCGATCGTCATCCTGCTCGGCGCGGCGGTGATTTCGGTTCCGCTGTTCAAGCGGCTGGGGCTGGGGTCGGTGCTCGGTTATCTTGCTGCGGGGCTGGCAATCGGGCCGTTCGGCGCTGGGCTCTTTTCCGACGCGCAGACGATTCTCCACGTCGCCGAACTGGGCGTCGTCATGTTCCTGTTCGTGATCGGGCTGGAGATGCAGCCGTCGCGGTTATGGGCGATGCGCGGCGAAATTTTCGGCCTGGGGCTGGTGCAGGTCGGGCTCGCGATCGCGCTGCTCGTATGGGTCGGGATTGCGCTTGGTTATCCGGCAGCGGCGAGCTTTGTCGCGGGGACGGGCTTCGTCCTCACCTCGACCGCGATCGTGATGCAGATGCTGGAGGAACGGCGCGCATTGGGGATGCCCAAAGGGCGGCGGATTATCGCGATCCTGCTGCTCGAGGATCTGGCGATCGTGCCGCTGCTCGCGCTCACCGCCTTTCTCGCGCCGGGGGGCGAAGCCGTGTCGACGACCGACCGGCTGGTTGCGGTCGCGATCGGGCTTGCGGCGATCGCCGGGTTGATCCTGGCCGGCCGCTATCTGCTCGACCCGATGTTCCGCCTGCTCGGCCGCGCCAAGGCGCGCGAAGTGATGACCGCGGCGGCGCTGCTCGTCGTGCTCGGTGCCGCGCTCGCGATGCAGCTGGCGGGGCTGTCGATGGCGATGGGCGCGTTCCTGGCCGGCGTGCTCCTCTCCGAATCCTCCTTCCGTCACCAGCTTGAAGCCGATGTCGAGCCGTTTCGCGGTATCCTGCTCGGTCTTTTTTTTCTGGGCGTGGGGATGGCGCTTGACCTTGATATCGTCGCTGCCAATGCTGGACTGATCGCGGTTTCGGTCGCCGCCTATATTCTGCTCAAGATGGCGGTCATCTATGGCACCGCGCGACTGTTCAAAAGCAGCCATGCGGAGGGGATCGAGCGCGCGGTGCTGATGGCGCAGGGCGGCGAATTCGCCTTTGTCCTCTATGCGGCGGCGGCGGGCGTCGGGATCATCGACGCGACAAGCAATGCGATCCTGACGGCGATCATCATCGTGTCGATGGTGCTGACACCCGTGATGGTCATCCTGCACGATCGCCTGATGCCGCGCGAAAGCGATTCGACCGACGGCCTCGACGTCGCCGACGATCTGAGCGCGCATGTGCTGATGATCGGGTTCGGCCGCTTCGGCCAGATCGTCAGCCAGCCGCTGTTCGCCAATGGCTGTTCGATCTCGCTGATCGATACCGATACGGTCGCGATCCGCGAATCCAAGGGATTCGGGTTCAAAGTCTATTATGGCGACGGAACGCGGCTCGACATTCTGCACGCCGCGGGCGCGCACAAGGCGCGGCTGGTCATCGTCGCCACCGACGACCGCGAAGCGACGTTGAAGATCGTCGAACTGCTGAAGGGCGAATTTGCGCATACGCCGGTTCTGGCGCGCGCGTTCGACCGCGAACATGCCGCCGAACTGATCCGCGCGGGCGCCGATTTCCAGATTCGCGAAACCTTCGAATCTGCGCTGACGATGGCCGAAGAGGCGCTGCGCGTGCTGGAGGTCGACGCCACGGCAATCGCCGACATCATGGCCGAAACCCGGCGCCGTGACGAAGAAAGATTTGCAATCGAACTGGTCGAGGACGTCTATGCGAGCCGACACCTTATCCAGGGCCATGTCCCGGTCGAAGAGCGCGACCGTTTTGTCGTGCGGCCCGATCCGAAATGATCCGAAGACAGGACGGCCCCTTTATCCCCCGCCCGCCGCACTTGGCGGCTGCGGCGGGGGATGAGGTTGGTTGTGCACGGTGAGAACAATAAGGGAACAAATGATGTTCGTCAACCCCTTGTCGCGGCTTTTCGGGCGATGGACCAACAGTTGACGTAAACGTCAATCAGCGCCAAGGCTGAGAATGCTAAGGAAAGGGAGGCGCATGGCTGAGCAACCGAAATTCGATCTGACAGGGCGCGTCGCGCTGGTGACGGGGGCCTCGTCGGGGCTGGGTGCGGGGTTTGCCAAGGCGCTTGCCGCCGCAGGGGCAAAGGTCGTGCTCGCCGCGCGCCGTGCCGACAAGCTCGCCGAACAGGTCGCCGCGATCGAGGCCACGGGCGGGCAAGCGATCGCAGTCAGCATGGACGTCACCGACGAAGCGTCGACCAAGGCGGCATATGACGCGGCCGAGGCCGCTTTCGGCACCGTCGATACCATTGTTGCCAATGCCGGCGTCGCGACCGAAAAGATGGCGATGGGGCTGTCGGTCGACGAGGTCGATTTCCTGCTCGCCGCCAATGTCCGCGGCGTCTTTTTGACCGCGACGGAGGGCGCGAAGCGGCTCGACAAGGCGGGCAGCCGCGAAAAGCAACATGGCCGTATCGTCCTCATCGGATCGATCACCGCCGAAAAAGTCTTTCCCGCGACTTCGGTTTATGGCGCGACCAAGGCGGCGGTGCGCCATCTCGGCAAGGCGCTGGCGCGCGAATGGGCGCGCCGCGGGATCAGCGTCAACGTGATCCAGCCGGGTTATTTCGAATCCGAAATGACCGCCGAACTCTTTGATGGCGAGGTCGGCGCCGCAATGATCAAGGCGTTTCCCCGCCAGCGGATGCGTCCGCCGAGCGATCTCCACGCGCCCTTGCTAATGCTCTGCTCGGACGCCGCGCTCGGCATCACGGGCAGTGTGATCACCGTCGACGACGGCCAGACGTTGTGAGCGTGCTGCGGGTCGAAGCGCGCGGCGCGGTTGAGATCGCGACGCTCGACCGGCCGGAGCGGCTGAATGCGCTGAACGAGGAACTGGTCGACGCGCTCAACGATTATTTCGGCGGGCTTGCAGAGCGTCCCGATATCCGCGTCGTAATCCTGCGCGGGGCGGGGCGCGGTTTTTGCGCGGGGCTCGACATTCAGGAGGATCGCACGAGCGACGAAACGCCCGTCCTCCGCACACTGCGCACACAAACCCGTATCGGCAATATCTATCGCAAGATGCGCGCCTGTCCGCAGCCGATCGTCGCGCTGGCCCATGGCGCGGCGGCGGGCGGCGGGCTGTCGCTGCTGCTCGCGTCGGATGTGCGTTACGCGGCGCCGTCCTTCCGCTGCAATGCCGCCTATATCCGCATCGGTCTTGGCGGCTGCGACATGGCGTCGAGCTATTTTCTGCCGCGGCTGGTGGGCGCGAGTCTTGCGTCCGAAATGATCCTGACCGGTCGCTTCATCGACGCGGAGCGTGCGCTGTCGGCGGGGCTGATCAGCGAGATCGTTGCCGAAGAGGCGCTGCTCGATCGCGGCCTTGCTCTCGCCGACGAGATGCTCGCGACGAGCCCTCACGGCCTCCGCCTGTCGAAACAGGCGCTGAACCTGAACATCGATGCGCAGAGCCTTGATGCCGCGATGGCGATCGAGGACCGGCAGCAGGTGATCCTGTCGGCGACCGAAGATCATAAGGAGGCGCTGGCTGCCTTCCTCGAAAAGCGCGCCCCCGATTATCGCGAGCGATAGAGGGGCGAGCCCGAACATCGCTCCGCATTGACTCGTCGGGATATTGGCATAGTAAATGCCATATCCCGTGGGGGTGGGAGTGATGGCAGTGCGCAGGAGGACCACCAGGCCGCGTCGCATGGGTGAGTCCCGGCGTGCTGCCATCATCGCAGCCGGTATGGCTTTTGCCGTCTGCTTCGCGGCGATCATGCCCGCGCAGGCGCAGGGCGCGAAACCACCGGCCGACCAACCCAATATCGTGATCCTGCTTGCCGACGACTGGGGTTTTTCGGACGTCGGCGCCTTTGGTTCCGAAATCGCGACGCCGCATATCGATGCGCTGGCCAAGGCGGGGATGCGCTTTTCGAACTTTCACGTCGCGGGTTCCTGTTCGCCGACGCGCGCGATGCTGATGACGGGGGTGATGAACCATCGCGCGGGACTGGGCAATATGCCCGAGACGATTCCCGACGAACATCGCGGCAAGCCCGGATACGACACGGTGATGAACCACCGCGTCGTGACAATCGCGGAGCTTTTGAAAGCGGCGGGCTACCGCACCTATCTGACCGGCAAATGGCATCTGGGCAGCGACGCCACGCGCCTGCCCCATGTGCGCGGTTTCGACCGGGCGTTCAGCCTCGCCGATGCCGGCGCCGACAATTTCGAGCAGCGCCCGATCGAGGGCCTCTACGACAAGGCGAACTGGACCGAGAACGGCAAACCGGCAACCCTGCCCAAAGATTATTATTCGTCGCGCTTCGTCGTCGAGCGCATGATCGACTATATCGACGACGGCCGGGCGAGCGGCAAACCCTTTCTCGCCTCGATCAACTTCCTGGCCAACCATATCCCGATACAGGCGCCCGACAGCGACATTGCGCGCTATGCGGCGATGTACAAGGATGGATGGACCGCGCTGCGGCAGGCGCGGGCGGCGCGCGCGGCGGCGCTTGGTATCGTGCCCGCAGGTGCGCCGATGGTGACGATGCCGACGACGCGCGACTGGCAAACGCTGGACGCCGACGAACGCGCTGCGGCGGTGCGCGTGATGCAGGCCTATGCCGCGATGGCGACCGCGATGGATCGCGAAATCGGGCGGCTCGTTGCGCATTTGAAGGCCACAGGCGATTATGACAACACGATCTTCGTCTTCCTGTCGGACAACGGCGCCGAGCCGACCAATCCCTTTGCCAGCCTGCGCAATCGCCTGTTTCTGGCCATGCAATATGACCTTGAAACCGCGAACATCGGCCGCCGGGGAAGCTTCTCCGCCATCGGGCCGGGCTGGGCAAGTGCGGCGGCATCGCCGCTGGCCGGTTACAAGTTCAGCGCGGCCGAAGGCGGACTGCGCGTCCCGCTGATCATTGCCTGGCCGGGGCGCGGCGCGATTCGCGCGGGCGGTATCCACGACGGGCTGGCGCATGTCACCGACCTGTTGCCGACGCTCGCCGAGCTGGCGGGGGTGCCGCTGCATCGGGGCGAGTGGCAAGGCCGCGCGGTCGAGCCGGTGACGGGGCGCAGCCTGGTCGCGATGCTGAAGGGCGCGCCCGGCAGCGTCCATGGCGATGCGCCGCTGGGTTATGAGCTGTCGGGCAATGCCGCGCTGTTCCGCGGCGATTACAAGCTGGTGCGCAATCTGCCGCCGACGGGCGACGGGCGCTGGCGGCTCTACGACCTTAAGACCGATCCCGGCGAGACGCGCGACCTGGCGGCGGCGATGCCCGATCGCTTTGCCGCGATGCGTGCCGACTATCGCGCCTATGCGAAGGCGAATGGCGTGCTCGACATGCCCGCAGGCTATAGCGCCGATGAACAGATCAACCGCTATGCCTTTGAACAGCGGGGTCGCGAACGGCTCCTTCGCCTTGGCCTGTGGGCGGGCGGCATTTTGCTGGTGCTGGCGGCGCTGGTGTGGGGTCTGCGCCGCCGCCGCAACGCCGCGGCGCGATAGCGTCAGCCCGCGTCGGGGATCGTCGCGAGCAGCGCCTCGACCATCTGCGCCAGCACCTCGCCTGCTTCCTCGGCCGACAGGCTCTGGTCGTGGCGCAGCGTGCGCCAGCTGTGAAAGGACAGCGCCACGCACAGCGCTTCAACCGCGATGCGGTCGGCGAGCACATGGCCGGGAAGCAGCCGCAGGATGAGGTCGCGTTCGAGCATCACGACGCGGCTATACTGCCCCATCAGAAAGGGCGACTGATAGCGTTTGATATTCGCCGCAAGGCGAAAGGGCAGCGTCGCTTCAAAGACGCGGATGCGGCGGCGAACAAGCTCGCGGACATTGGCACGCCACGGCTGGTCGGGATAAGGGGCCATGACGATCGGCATCACGCGTTCGGTCACGGTCGCGGTGATCTCCGAATAGAGCGCGTCCATATCGTCGAAATGGCGAAATACGGTGCGCAGGCCGATACCCGCTTCTTCGGCGACGCGCGCGGCGCTCGGCGCCAGGTCGCCCGCCACGATCAGCTCCATCATCGCCTCGACGATGCGCTTGTGGCTCGTCCGGCTGCGCGCGCGGCGGCCGTCGATGGCTTTGGTGCCGGGTTGCGGCGCGTCCGATTTCCTCACCCCTGTCGTCATCGCATCCTCGCTGGCCCAGCTTGGCGCCGTGGTCAAATAATCTTGCGTTGCGGCCAATATAATGACACATATAGTGCCAATAGTTTTGGGGCAAGCCGAAGTGGCGCGGGAGAGGGATGGATATGGCAAAGCGGTGGGCGATGTTGGGCGTTGCGGCGCTCGCCGCGGTCGGCGGCTATTGGGCCTATGACGAAAATAAATACCGAATCCCGGGGATCGTGCAGGACTGGCAGGATCCCGTGCAGCCGAACCGTGAAATTGCGTGGCAGCAGGGACCGGCGCAGGCACCGGCGGGCCAGCGGCCGCCGAATGTCATCCTGATCGTCGCCGACGATCTGGGATATAATGACATCAGCCTGAACGGCGGCGGTGTCGCGGGCGGGATCGTCAAGACGCCGAATATCGACGCACTGGCACGCGAGGGGGTGAATTTCGCCACGGCCTATGCGGCCAATGCGACCTGTTCGCCCTCGCGCGCGGCGATGATGACGGGGCGCTATCCGACGCGTTTCGGCTTCGAATTTACCGCGGTGCCGATCGAGTTTGCCGAAAATATGGCGCATGGCGAAGGGGTCGGGCCGCACCGCGCGATCTTTCACGACGAACTGGTGACGCCGGACATCCCGCCCTATCCCGAAATGGGCGTGCCTGCGGGCGAAGTGACGATTGCCGAGGCGGTGAAGGCGGCGGGCTATCACACGATCCACATCGGCAAATGGCATCTGGGCGAGGCCCCCGAATTACAACCACAGGCGCAGGGTTTCGACGAAAGTTTGGCGCTGCTGGCCGGCGCGGCGATGTTTCTGCCCGAGGATGATCCCGACAGCGTCAACGCCAAGCTGCCGTGGGATCCGATCGATCGCTTCATCTGGGCGAATCTCCGCCACGCCGTCACCTTCAATGGCAGTCGGCGTTTCCAGCCCAAGGGACATATGACCGACTATTTCGCCGACGAGGCGATCAAGGCGATCGAGGCGAACCGCAACCGTCCCTTCTTCATGTACCTCGCCTTCAACGCGCCGCACACGCCGCTGCAGGCGACGCGCGCCGATTATGACCGGCTGGCCGCCATCAAGGATCATAAGACCCGCGTTTACGGCGCGATGATCGCACAGATGGACCGGCGGATCGGCGACGTGATGGCCAAGCTGAAAGCGGCGGGAATCGACGACAATACGCTCGTCATCTTCACCAGCGACAATGGCGGCGCGTGGTACAATGGTATGCCACAGATCAATGCGCCCTTCCGCGGTTGGAAAGCGACCTTTTTCGAAGGCGGCATCCGCGCGCCCCTGTTCATGCGCTGGCCGGCGCGCATCGCGCCCGGCACCCGGCGCGCCGATGTGACCGGCCATCTGGATATTTTCGCAACGATCGCGGCGGCAGCGGGGGCGGCACTGCCCGCCGACCGGACGATCGACAGCGAGGATATATTGGCCGGCCCCGCCAAACGTCCGGCGATGTTCTGGCGATCGGGCGATTATCGCGCGGTGCGCGCGGGCGACTGGAAATTGCAGGTGACGAAACGGCCCGCCAAGGCGCGGCTCTATAATCTGGCCGTCGATCCGACCGAGCGCAGCGATCTGGCCGCGCGCGAGCCGGAGCGTGTTGCCGCGCTGCGCGCGATGATCGACGCGCAGAACAAGGGCATGGCGGCGCCGATCTGGCCGGGGCTGGTCGAGGGGCCGGTGCGTATCGATGTCCCGCTTGATGCGCCCTGGCAGGACGGCCAGGACTATATCTATTGGACGAATTGAACCGCGAACGCGCGCACGCGGTCACGAGGTAATTGGCGCCGCCGCATCCTTGTGGCAAGCGGACGCTTTATTCGATCCTTTTGGGGGAATAATGCGCGCGCTGCTCTTCTCGCTCGCCCTGTTGATGCCGCCTGCTTCCGCCGTGGCGAAGGAGCGTGTCGTCGACACGCATGTCCATCTGTGGAACGGCGAGGTGTCGCTGTCCGAATATCGCGCCGGGTTGAAGGCCGCGGGGCTGTCGGTCGAGCGCTTCGGCGCCATGTGGTTCGGCGGCCCCAATCAGGCCCGCGCGGGCAACCCCGCCGACATCGTCAGGCGCAACGACGCGCTGATCGCGCTGGCTGAAAAAAATCCGGACATGGTCCCGATCGCGACCGTCCACCCCTATGACGGCGACGCCGCGCTCGCCGAGGTGACGCGCGTTGCAGCACGGGGGGTCCGGCTGCTCAAGATCCACCCGCACACGCAGGGGTTCGACGCCGCCGATCCGCGCGTGCTGGCGCTCGTCAAACATGCGGGCGCGGCGGGCATGACCGTGCTGCTCGACAACGCCAGCATCGTGCCCGCCGACAATGAAAAGCTGTTCAACCTGGCGCTCGCGGCGCCGAAGACCAGGTTCATCTTTGCGCATATGGGCGGGCTGGGTTTCCGCTTCTGGAACATATTGGCGCTCGCGCGCACGGCCGACGGGCTGTTCGCCGACAATATCTATTTCGACATTTCGGCAAGCGTTATCCTGGCCGCCGATTCGCCGATCGAGGCCGAATATGTCTGGACGATCCGCAACGTTGGCATCGACCAGGTGCTGATCGCGTCGGACCACCCGCAGATTTCGCTGGCAAAGACGCTCGAGGCTTTCGACAAGCTGGACCTCACCGAAGCCGAGCGCGCGAAAATCCTCTCGGGCAACGCCAAGCGGCTGCTGGGACTTTAGGGGAATATGCCCCGCCCCCGACATCGAGACGTGGGAGAGCGGGCGACGGGGCGCGGGCGCTTAAGCAGGGCGAGGCTTACCCGGCGATGAACGGCCGCGCTTAACTCGCCCAGATCTTTGCATAAAGCATCGCCATTTCGTCGGTGTCGGGAATGCGCGGATTGTTCGCGGGCGACCCCGATGCCGCCGCTTGCGTACACATCGTCGGCACAAGGGCCTCCCAACGCGCGGCGTCGATGCCCCACGCCGCGGGCCCCGGCACGTCGAGTTCGCGGTTGAGTGCCGCCAGCTCGTCGACCAGGCGCACCACCGCCGCCTGATCGCCTTCGGTTTCGTCGGCGACGCCCATGGCGCGCGCGCAGTCGGCGTAGCGGGAAAGCGCGGCGGGCGCCGACCAGGCGGTGACCGCGGGCAGCAGCATCGCGTTCGACAGCCCGTGGGGGACATGGAAATGCGCGCCGATCGGGCGGCTCATTCCGTGGACGAGTGCGACCGAGCTGTTCGAAAAGGCGATCCCTGCCTGCGTCGCGCCGAGCATCATCGCCTCGCGCGCCGCGGCGTCCATCGGGTCGGCGCACACGCGGCGCAGATTGGGGGCGATCGCGCGCATCGCGAGCAAAGCCATCCCGTCGCTGAACGGATTGGCGCGGCGCGAGACATAGGCCTCGATCGCGTGGGTGAGCGAATCAATGCCCGTATCGGCGGTGAGCCGCCTGGGCTTCGTAAAGGTCAGCTCATAATCGACCAGCGCGGCGACCGGCAGGTAGGCGAGGCCAGGGCAGAGCATTTTTTCGTCGGTCGCCTCGTCGGTGATGATCGTGAAGCGTGTCGCCTCTGACCCCGTGCCCGCGGTGGTCGGGATGGCGATGACGGGTAGGCCAGGCGCATCCTGGACATGTGGCGCCTTGTAATCGGCCATCGCGCCGCCGTGGAGGGCGAGGAGCGCGATCGCCTTGGCACTGTCGATCGGGCTGCCGCCGCCGAATCCGACGACGCAATCATGCGCGCCCGCCTTCAGAAACGCGACCCCGGCATCGATCGAGGCGATGGTGGGGTCGGGGACGGTCTCCGCAAAGACGCGCGCGGCGATCCCTTCGCGCGCCAGTCCGCCGCTCAGTTCCTCGACGCGGCCGCTGTTCAAGAGCCAGCCGTCGGTGACGATCAGCGGGCGGGACAGGCCGAGCGCGGTCAGCACCTCGGCCAGCTGGTTCGACGCGCCGGCACCGATGCGCAGGATGCGGGGAAGGGCAATGCTGGCGACGCTCAACGACGGATCTCCTGAAAGGCGTGACGGCCCATTCACCCTAGGACGAGCGGCGCGGGACAGAAAAGCCTATTGTGTGTTCCCGTCAGGTCCTGACCCTAGATGAGGTCGAGCGCGGTGGCGCGGCACGCCGCCATCGCCGGGCTCGAACAGCCCATTGCGACCGTCGCGCGGCGCAGCCGCCGATCGACATCCTTTTCGGCAAGCGAGATTTTTTGCGCGATGCCCGCGACCGAACAGCCTGCCGCAAGAAAAGCCAATATGTCGCGGTCCGCGGGATCGAGACAGACCGGATCGTTAACCGGCAGCATCGCGGTACTTGGCCGTGCCAGACGATCGAGCAGCGCGGAGGACACGAGGCCGACGGCAGTGCGGGTCGCAAGGTCGGTGTCGACCGGCCCTGCCCAGGATGTCAGCGCGCGCACCGACCCGTCGCTCAGCTGAACCGGCATGACGAAGCCGTTGGCGATCTGGAAGTCGCCCGCCTCGTCGAGAATGCGGCGCTGAAGCGGCGACAGGATGGCGCGCGGAATATCGCTCCAGAAAAAGCCGGTCGATGCCGCGGCTGTGGCGCGAACCAGATAGTCATGGTTGCGATACCCGTTCACTTCATTGTGGCGCAGCCAGCCGATCGCGGGCCGGCCGTCGGCGTCGCGGGTGACTTCCCATCCATTTGCGCCGCGCCGCAGCGTACCGGTCATGAAATGGGCGATACCCAGCGCTTCGAGAAAACGGGCGGCGATGTCGACCGCCGCCGCGGCTCCGCTGGCGCTGGCGATCGCCAGCGCCGTTTCAAATGCGCTCAGCCCCAGCGACGCTGTACCGGCCGCGGTCGCGGGAGCGATTTCGGGAGCATATCCTGCTGCAAGCAGCATCGCGTTCCGATCCGCCGGCGCAAGCGCAAGCGCATTCGACAGGCGCGCAACCATCGCCGCGCTGGGCCGGGCCCGCCCTTTTTCGAGAAAGCCGAGATGGCGTGGCGAAATGCCCATGTCGAGTGCGAGGTTCATTTGCGAACGCCCGTCGCGTTTGCGGTGCTGCCGCAAGAGGGCAGGAAAGCCGGTCGCACAAGGACGGTCGGCGGCGGGGGAAAGCGAGGTTGCCATGGCGCTGCACTTCATCGTCTGTCGGGACGTGGCCGGGGAAGCTAGTTGGGAAGCGGCAATTTTGCCAGCGTCGTGCCAAACATTATTACGCCTACCTGTGAGGTAGTCGACCGACGCGTCTGTTGCACGACATAGGCGGCCACCATGACCAGCCGCCTCGGACCCATGCTGAAGGCCATTCGCGAACGATCGGGCATTGCGCAGCTCGAACTGTCGCTGCGCATGAACGTGTCGCAGCGGCACGTCAGCTTTGTCGAAAGCGGCCGCTCGCGGCCCAGCCGCGATCTGATCGAGGCGTGGCTGTGCGAAACGGAAGCGCCGCCTTCGCTGCGCAACGCGGTTCTGCTGGCCGCTGGCTATGCGCCGGCGTCACCCGACGTGTCGCCGGGCGATCCGCGGCTTGGCCAGGCGATCGCGGCGCTCGATCGCACGCTCGACCTGCACGAGCCTTTTCCGGGCCTCGTTTTCGATGCCGACTGGCAGGCGCATCTGACGAACTGCAGCGCGCGCCGGCTGATGCGGCTGAATCTGCCCGATTTCGTCGCGGACATTGACGATCTGGCGCTGGGGTTCAGCATGATCGACGCGCTGATCCACCCCGGCGGCTTGTTCTGCTACATGCGCGATCCCTGGATCGGCGGGGGCGCGCTTCTGGACCAGCTGCGCCGCGAACAATGGGTGCGTCCCGCGCTCGAACCGCGCGCCGATCGGGTGGAAGCGTCGATGATCCAGCGTTTTGGCCCGCGCCCCGCGCAGGCTGCCGCACCATCCGCCGACCCCTATCTCAACCTGGTTTTCGACACGCCGCGGGGGGTGATGCGCTTTTTCACGATCCAGAGCGTCTTTGCGCTGCCACAGGACGTGACGCTGGCCTCGCTGCGCATGGAATTATGGTTCCCTGCCGACGAGCCGACGCGCGCCGCGATGAAACGGCTTGCGGGCGACGACGCCGGCCCCTCCGCCGGGCCGATCGACGCGGGCCGATAAGCGTCGCTCAATCACGCGCGCGGCGCTGCGCGACCGCATTCGTCATGGCGTCGAAAGAATGAATTGGGGCCCGAATGGGCGATGATGGTGCGGTCGAGAAGACTCGAACTTCCACGGCCTTTCGGCCACAACGACCTCAACGTTGCGCGTCTACCAGTTCCGCCACGACCGCACATCATGATGGTCCGGACGGGTCCGGCACCAGGTAGGAGCGGGCGCCTAGCAAAGCTTGCCCGGCGATGCAAGCGAGCTTCGTTGCTTTTATTTTGGCGATTGCGAGCGCGCGGGGTTCAGCCTTGCTGCGCCTGTCATTGAACCGACTCCAAAGAGTCTCCGAACTGTCATCGCTCTGGCGTCAGACCGTCATCGAATCACCCTAGTGGCGGCGTCACCGGGGGCGAGGCGCAGTTTCGCTCGCACTCGGCATATTTGTCATCAGGGGCGTTGCTCAACGAGTTTTGGGGCGCACACCGGAACGGAGATTTTCATGGCGGCTTTCGCACGCATTCGTTTGGTCATGCTCAGCGGCGTGGCCTGTTCCATCCTTGCGGCGTGCGGCGCCGATGGCGTCGCGTCGCCGGGCGAAGGCGTGATCGTCATTCCCGCGCCGACCCCGACGCCGACCCCCACGCCGACGCCGACCCCCACCCCCACGGGTGTGACGCCGGCCGCGAACTGCCCGACGATCGCCGGCCCCGATCAGCTGTCCAACCTTGGTACCATTTCGGGCCCCGGCGGCGAATGGCGCAACTGTGGTTTCCCCGCGCGCTTCACCGCGACGACGGCGATCCCCAAGGTCGCGGGCGTCATCTATTCGCTGCCCGGCCGCGTCGATGTCGGCACCGACCAGGGCGCTGCGAGCACCAACACCGTTGCGACGCTGACGATCGATCCGGGCGTCGTCATCTTCGGTTCGACGGGTGTGTCCTATCTGGTCGTCAACCGCGGCAACAAGATCGACGCCGTCGGCACCCCGACGCAGCCGATCATCTTCACCGGCCGCGGCAACGTCGTTGGTTCGGCGGGTGACGACACGTCGCAGCTGTGGGGCGGCGTCGTCCTGCTCGGCCGCGCGCCGGTCACCGACTGTCTGGCGCCGGGTGCCGCCGAAGGTACCGTTGCCTGCGAACGCGATACCGAAGGCACGTCGAACGCGCTTTATGGCGGCGCGCAGCCGGCCGACAATTCGGGTCGCATGTCCTATGTCCAGATCCGCTATTCGGGCTTTGTCCTCAGCGCCGACAAGGAGTTGCAGGGTCTGACCCCGTCGGGTGTCGGTTCGGGCACCCAGTTCGACCATATCCAGATTCACAACAGCTCGGACGACGGCATGGAAGTTTTCGGCGGCCGCCCGAACTTCAAGCATATGATCGTCACCGGCGCCGAGGATGACAGCTTCGATACCGACGTCGGTTACAAGGGCAACATCCAATATGCGATCGCGATCGGCCGCGCCGGCGGCACCGTCGGCGATTCGATGATGGAAATCGACTCGGACGGCAATGAACAAGCGTCGCCGCGCCAGAATGTCGCCATCTCGAACTTCACCTTCATCCACCGCAACGCGACGAACAGCAATGCCGCCGCCATCCGTATTCGCGGCGGCGCGGACTTTACCTTCGCGAACGGGTTGCTGACGACCGACACCTCGTGCTTCCGCATCGACAGTACGTCGACGACGCAGACGAGCGGAACCGACGAACAGGGGCCGCCGCGCTTCTTCTCGGTATCGGCGAAGTGCAGCGCCTCGCGCCCCTTCCGCGGCGGCGGCAGCCCGGCGGTGACCGATGCAGAAGTCCAGGCGATTTTCAACGCCGGGACGAACAATCGCTTCGATTATACGCCCAGCCTGACCAGCCTGTTCATCAACGGCGCAACCGAGACGGGCTTCACCCCGTTCGACGCCAAGACGATCAACGCCTTCTTTGACACCACCGCCTATGTCGGCGCCGTCCGCGACGCCAACGACACTTGGTATCAGGGCTGGACCTGCAACTCGGCGACCGCGGACTTCGGTACGTCGAGCGGCAACTGCAACGCCATCCCGACGACCTGATCGCTCGCGATCCAATCGGGGAGCGGGCACGCCTGACGGGCTGGCCCGCTCCCTTCCTGCATATTCCTTGGGGACTTTCACCATGACCAAGCGGCCGATCTTCGCCAGCCTGCTTCTCCTCAGTTCCGCGCTCGTCGCGCCCGCCGCGCTTGCACAGGACGCCAGCGTCGAACCCGCTGCCGATACGCCGCTCGCCGCCGACGAAGCGGCCCCCGATGACACGGCGCCTGAAGAAGACGCCGATATTTCGATCCCCGGCGGCGCCGATCAGGAAATCGTCGTCACCGGCCGCTACACCCCCAATATCGTCCGCGCGACGCCCGAAGTCGTTTCGGCGCTGTCGTCGGCGGACATCGCGCGCACCGGCGAAGGCGATATTTCGGGTTCGCTCCAGCGCGTCACCGGCCTGTCGGTCGTCGGCGGCGGCTTCGTCTATGTCCGCGGCCTCGGCGACCGTTATTCGCTCGCGCTTTTGAACGGCTCGCCGCTGCCGAGCCCCGAGCCGCTGAAGCGCGTCGTTCCGCTCGACATCTTCCCCACCAACGTCATCGATTCGACGCTCGTTCAAAAAAGCTTTTCGGTGAACTTCCCCGGCGAATTCGGCGGCGGCGTGATCAACCTCACGACCAAGGCGACCCCGCGGGAGACTTTTCTGACCTTTTCGGGCGGCATCGGCTGGGACAGCGAGACGACCAACGAGCTTGGCTATACCTATTATGGCAGCGACAGCGACTGGACGGGGTTCGATGACGGGACGCGCGACGTTCCGCCGCTGTTGAAGGCCGCGCTGAAAAGCGGCAAGCCGATCCTCGATGGCGCCGATTTCAGCCAGGACGATCTCGAAGCGATCCAGATGGAGCTGGTGAACGCCGAAACGACGCTGCTGCAACGGAATGATCATATCCCGGTCAACTGGTCGGCGGGGATCACCGGCGGCACCACCATCCAGCTTGCGGGCGGCGAACTCGGCATCATCGCCACGGCGGGGATCAGCAACAAGTGGCGCACGCGCGACACGTTGCAGCAAACATCGGTCAACGCCGACCTCTCGGGCGATCCGCAGACGAGCTATAACCGCGTGATCACCGACAATCGCGTCGTGGTGAACGGGTTGCTCGGTTTCGGGCTCGAGCTTGGCGATCACAAGCTCCGCTGGACCAACCTTTACATCCGCGACACATTGAAGCAGGCGCGCCTTGCGCTCGGCACCGACGCCAACCAGTCGGACCGGGATATCATGAAGCAGGATACGGCGTGGTACGAGCGCCAGCTGATCAACACGCAATTGGTCGCCGAGCTCGATTTCGACCGTTTCCAGCTCGACCTGCGCGGCGGCTACGCCAATTCGCAGCGCGAAGCGCCCTATGAACGCGGCTTTACCTATGTCCGTACCAACCAGCCCGGCGATCCGGTGGGCGACAAGTTCGTCAACGATCTCGGCGGCAACCGCGGCGATGCGACGATCGCCTTTTCGGACCTCAATGAAGACCTGTGGTCGGGCGGCGCCGACCTGTCGTACGAAATTGCGCCGCGAATCTCCGCAACCGTCGGCTATGCCTATAGCGATACGCACCGCATCTCCGAACGCCGGACCTTCCAGTTCCGCGCATCGAACCTGCCGATTTCGGTCCAGCAATTGCGGCCCGATTATCTGCTGTCGGATGCGACGATCCAGCTCTACGATATTTCACTCCTTGAAACCTCGGCGCAGGACGGCACCGCGGCGTTCGATGCAAAGCTCCGGACGCACGCCGGCTATGTGCAGCTGCAGGCCGAGCTGGCGGCCGGGATCAACGTGAATGCGGGGGTTCGCTATGAAGATGCCAGGCAGACGGTGGTGCCGGTCGACCTGTTCAACACCGGATCGTCGGCGATCGCAGAGACCAACCTCGATAATGATTATTGGTTGCCGGCGATCACGCTGACGTGGGAAGTCGCGCCCGATATGCAGTTGCGCGTCAACGGGTCGAAGACGATCGCGCGCCCGCAGTTTCGCGAACTCGTCGCGCAGGTCTACCAGGATCCCGACTCGAACCGCCTGTTCCGCGGCAATCCGTCGCTGACCGACAGCGAACTGTGGAACGCCGAGGCGCGCTACGAATGGTATTTCGACAAGGATCAGCGCCTGACCGTCGCGGGCTTCTACAAGTCGATCGACAATCCCATCGAAACCTATACCTCGATCTCGGACTCGTCGGTCAACAGCAGCTATGCCAACGCGCCCAAGGCGACGCTTTATGGTGCCGAGTTCGAGGTGCAGAAATATGTCCCGCTCGATACGATGTCGGATGCGCCTTTCTGGCAGAGCCGCCGCCTCGTTTTCATCGGCAACTATACCTATACCAAGTCGGAAATTAAGGTTGGCGCGGGCGATACGACCGTGATCAACGGCGTGGTGCAGGACGCAAGCAACTTCTTCATCGATGGCGCACCGATGACCGGCCAGTCGGACCATCTGGTCAATGTCCAGATCGGGCTGGAGGATCAGGACAAGCTGTCGCAGCAGACCTTCCTCATCACCTATGCCAGCCCGCGCGTCACCAGCCGCGGCCCGTCGGGTCAGCCCGACCTCAAGGAAAAGCCGGGAATTTCGGTCGATTTCGTCGCGCGGCAGGGGATTAATCTGCTCAACAAGGAAATCGAGCTGAAGCTCGAGGCGCGCAACCTGACGGGCCGTACCTATAAGGAAGTGCAGGAAGCGGGCGACAATCGCATCTTCTTCAACCGCTACAAGCTGGGGCGGACCTTCTCGCTCAGCGCGTCGCTGAAATTCTGACGCATTCTAGCCCCTCCCCTTCAGGGGAGGGGTTGGGGTGGGGGCTTGCGGCGTGGCGCAAGGCCGCTGGCCCCCACCCGCTGCGACTAGGCAGCAAGCTGCCAAGTCTCGCTGCCCTCCCCTGAAGGGGAGGGCTTCCTCGCCCCACCCGCCGCAGCGGACTCGCCCGGCTGACAAAAAACTGTAATCTTCCCGTCAACTGATTGTCACCGTTCGCTCCTAGGCGATTCGCAGGCGCAGCCTTTCAGTTGGGGGACAGGGAAGAATTCATGGCAACGCTGATGTCCCGATCGGCCGTTCGGTTGCCGCGTGCGTTGCCGTCGTGGCTCCGTGTCGGCGGCCGGTCTCCGCGCCCCATCTGGCCGCAATTTCTGGTTGGTCTGCTTGGCGCGCTGCTCATCGCGCAGGCTGTGCGGCTTCTGTGGGTGCTGCTCACGCCGGTATCGCCGCTTGGCGCTTGGCAGCCGCAGACAGCGGCGATCGCGTCGCCTGCGGAACGGCGCGCGCTCTTTGCCAGCCTCGATCCCTTTTTCCGCGGCGCGGCGCAGGGGCCGGCGACGGCCACCGTCACATCGGCCGGACTGACCTTGTTCGGCATAAACCTCAACGAAGCGACCGGCGGCGGATCGGCGATCATTGCGGGCGAGGACGGCGTGCAGACAAGCTATGCCGTCGGCGACGAAATCGCGCCGGGGCTGAAACTTGCGGGGGTCGCCTTCGACCATGTGCTGCTCGACCGCGGCGGCGCGCGCGAGAGCCTGTTCCTTGACCAGAGCGGCGGCGCGCCCGTCGCAGGTACGGCTCCGGCTTTGCCCGCGCCGACACCCGAAATCGGCGCGACCCCGGCGTCCGGCGGCGCACCGAACGGCGAACTGACGGCGGCGGCGATCAAGGCCGGGATCGGCTTTGCACCGCGCACCGAAAATGGCCGCGTCACCGGCCTCGTCGTCCAACCCCAGGGCGACGGCGCGACATTCCGCGCCGCAGGCCTCCGGCCCGGCGATGTCATCCGGTCGGTCGGCGGCCGCCCGATCGGGTCGGCGAGCGACGCCGCCGCACTCGCCAACCAGCTCACGCCGGGCGCGCGCATCGCGCTCGAAGTCGAACGCGGCGCCAGCGTCGTGCCCGTCGCCATCTTTCTGTCGAAATAGAGATTATGCGCTTCAAACTTTCCCTCATGCTTGCCGCCGCGCTCGTGTCCGCTACGCCGACTGCGGCGGTCGCCCAATATACGCTGAACGTCCGCGACGCCGACATCCGCGCCTTCATCCAGGACGCAGCGCGGATCACCGGGCGCACTTTCGTGATCGACGGGCGCGTCAATGGCAAGGTGTCGGTCGTCACCGACCGGCCGCTGTCGCGCAGCGAGTATTTCGAGATTTTCCTTGCGACCTTGCGTTCGAACGGGCTCGTCGCGGTGCCGGGGCCGAACGGCAGCTACCGCGTCCAGCCGATCGACGGCGCCGCGGCGCAGCCCGGCCGCATCGGCAGCGGCGGCGCAGCGCAAAACCAGTTCGTCACCGAGATCATCCGCCTGCGCCATATCGACGCCGTCGCGGCGGTCGAAACATTGCGCCCGCTGGTCAGCGCGCAGGGATCGCTCACCGCGAACCGCAACGCCAACAGCCTGGTTGTTGCCGATTTTGCCGACAACATCCGCCGCATCCGATCGCTCGCCGCAAGTATCGACCGTGACAGTTCGACCAGCCAGATCGTCACGCTGAAGAACGCCGGCGCGCGCGAAATCGCCGCGGCGCTTCAGGCGCTCGTTCCGGCGGCGGGCGAGGGCGCGCGGGCACCCGTTGCGATCGTGCCGATCGACAGCAGCAACGCGATCGCACTGCGCGGCGACCAGGCGCTCGTCACGCGCTTCGTCGCAATGGCGAACGACCTTGATGCCAAGGCGGCGGGCGGCACTGAACTGCGCGTTTACTGGCTCGAACATGCCAATGCCGAAACCTTGCTGCCGACGCTCCAGCAGCTGATCGGCGGGGGCAGCGACCCTGCTCAGAAAGCTGGGTTGCCGCCCGCGTCGGCCTCGTCGAGCGGGTCGGGCGGCGGCGCGGCGCCCGCCGCGGCTGCGACGTCTGCGCCCGCGTCGACCGGCGCGGGCGGTAGTGGCAGCATTTCGACGCGCGGCCCGGCGATCGTCACCCGCTATGAAGGCGCCAATGCGATCATCGTGGCGGCGAACAGCGAGGTGCAGCGGATGCTGGGCGAGCTGATCCGCCAGCTCGACGCGCGGCGCCAGCAGGTGCTGGTCGAGGCGATCGTCGTCGAAATCGGCGACGACGCGGCCAAGCGCCTCGGCGTTCAGTTCCTGCTCGGCGGCAAGAATATCCCCTTCGTCGCGACGAGCTACAGCAACGCCTCGCCCAATATCCTTACCCTCGGCGGCGCCTATGCCTCGACGCGGATCAGCGAGGAAACGACGACGACCGATGGCACCACCGTCGTCACCCAGACGACAAGCGCGCTGGGCGACGCGCTGCAGGAAGCCGCGGCGGCGCAGCTGCTGTCGGCAACCGGCGGCTTTGCGGGCTTTGCCGGTGACATCGGCAAGAACACGATCTTTGGCGCGATCATCAACGCGGTGAAATCGGACACGACGTCGAACCTGCTCGCGACGCCGCACATCGTCACGCTGGACAATCAGGCGGCGAAATTCCTTGTCGGGCAGGATGTCCCGATCACGACCGGCGAAAAGCTGGGCGACAATTTCGAAAATGCCTTTCGCACCGTCCAGCGCGAAGAAGTCGGCATCAAGCTGGAGGTGACGCCGCAGGTCAACGGTGCGGGCGAAGTGAAGATGTTTCTGCGCCAGGAAGTGTCGAGCGTCGCCGGTCCCGTGTCGTCGCGCAACAGCGACCTCATCCTCAACAAGCGTGCGTTTGAAACAGTGCTGACCGTCGACGACGGCGAAATCCTCGCCATCGGTGGCCTGCTCAACGACGACGAGCGCCGGACGATCGAGCGCATTCCGCTTCTGAGCGATATTCCCCTGCTCGGTGAATTGTTCAAATCGCGCAGTCGCACGCGGTCGAAAACCAATTTGATGGTCTTCATCCGTCCGACGATCCTCAAAAGCCGCGAAGACAATGCCGCGCTCACCGCCCGCCGCTATGGCTACGTCCGCAATTTCCAGCTCGAACGCAATCCCGACGTCGAACCCGCGATCGATACGCTGGTGCGCGATTATATGGGGGCGACCCCGCCGTCGCCGCCGACCGCAGACGATGTGACCGTCGGCCCGGTCAACCTGCCTGCGCTGCGCGGCGAAGGCGGCGCGGTGATCCAGACCGACGTGCCGCCGTCGATTTCCCAGGCCCCCGCGCCCCCCGCCGGAGATTATCCGTGAGCGACAGCGACCCGGCCGCGCCCGCAGCGGCGCCGGTCGACATCCCCTATGGCTTTGCCCGCGCGCACGGCGTCGTGATCGCGCCGGGCGACGACGGCGTGTGGCGGGCGACCCTGCGCGAAGGCAGCGATCCAGCGGTGCTGATCGAGGTGAAGCGCTATCTGGCGCAGCCGCTGCGGGTCGAAACCGCCAGCGCGGCCGATTTCGACCGGCTGCTGTCCGACCATTATGCCGTCGACAGTTCGGCGGCGGCAATGGCCGGGTCGGTCGGCGGCGACGGCCTCGACCTCGGCATCCCCAGCGCCGAAGACCTGCTCGACAGCGCCGACGATGCGCCGGCGATCCGCCTGATCAACGCGATCATCGCCGAAGCGGTGCGGCAGGGGGTCAGCGACATCCACATCGAACCCTATGAAAGCGGGCTTGTCGTGCGGATGCGCGCCGATGGCGTGCTGCGCGAACATTTGCGGATGCCGCCGCATGTCGCGCCCGTGGTCGTCAGCCGCATCAAGGTGATGGCGCGGCTCGACATTGCCGAACGCCGCGTGCCGCAGGACGGGCGCATCGGGCTGACGCTCGCGGGCAAGGCGGTCGACGTCCGCGTGTCGACCTTGCCGAGCCGCGCGGGCGAGCGCGTCGTGATGCGTATCCTCGACAAGGAGGCCGCCGGGATTGATTTCGATGTCCTCGGCCTGTCGGGCGCCGCCGACCAGATATTGCGCGAAGCCTTGGCCGAACCCAATGGCATCATCCTCGTCACCGGCCCCACCGGATCGGGCAAGACGACGACGCTTTATGCGGCGCTCAAGCAATTGAACGACGGCCAGCGCAATATCCTGACCGTCGAAGACCCCGTCGAATATGCCGTCGACGGCGTCGGACAGACGCAGGTGAACAGCAAGGTGGGACTCGACTTTGCGGCAGGCCTGCGCGCGATTCTGCGCCAGGACCCCGATGTCGTGATGGTCGGCGAAATCCGCGACCGCGAAACCGCCGACATTGCGGTGCAGGCTTCGCTCACCGGCCACCTCGTGCTGTCCACCGTCCACACCAACGATGCGGTGGGCGCGATCACGCGCCTGAAAGATCTGAAGGTCGAACCCTTCCTGCTCGCCTCGACGCTGCGCGCGGTCATCGCGCAGCGGCTGGTGCGCAAGCTTTGCGAGAACTGCCGCGAGCCGCTTCAGGCCGACAACAGCGTTGCAGCGATGCTGGGGCTCGACATCGGTACGGTCATCTGGCGTCCCAAGGGCTGCGACGCGTGCGGCGGCACCGGCTTCAAGGGCCGCGTTGGCGTGTTCGAGGCGATCAAGGTCGACGAAACCGTGCGCCGCTATATCTACGCCGGCGGCGACGAAGCGATGATCGCCAAACATGCGTTCCTCAAATCGCCGACGCTCGCCTCGGCGGCGCGGGCGATGGTCGCCAAGGGGCTGACGACCGCCGAGGAAGCGATCCGCATCGCTCGGCGCGAGGATGTCGATGCCTGATTATCGCTATGTGGCGATCGATCCCGCCGGCCGCGAGCGCAGGGGGCGGCTGACTGCCGCGAACGACGATGCCGCGCGCGCCGACCTGATCGCCCGCAAATTCCATATCGTTGCGGTCGAGGAAGCCGGTGCGAAACCTGCGTCGGGGCGTTCGCTACTTGCCTTTCGCAAGGACCGGCTTGGCCGCAAGGAACTCGCGCTGTTCACGCGCCAGCTCGCCACGCTCGCCGAGGTCGCGCCGCTCGAAGAGGCGCTGCGCACCCTGACCCGCCAGAGCGAGGCCGAAAGCGCGCGCGCGGTCATCGGCGACGTCCACGCCGGGCTGCTCGAAGGGCGCCGCCTTGCTGATGCAATGGGGCGCCAACCGGCGAGTTTTCCGCCGCTCTATCGCGCGATGGTCGCGGCGGGCGAAACGACGGGCAGCCTGACGGTCATCCTCGCGCGGCTCGCCGACCTGCTCGAACGCCAGGCCGAGGTGCGCGGCAAGCTGATCGCCGCGCTCGCCTATCCCATCGTGCTCGCCATTGTTGCGATCGGCGTTGTCGCGGCGCTGATGATCTTTGTCGTTCCGCGCGTCGTCGAACAATTCACCGACACCGGCCAGCAATTGCCCTTTCTGACCCGCGCGGTGATCGGCATATCGAGCTTCGCGGCGAACTGGTGGTGGCTCATCGCGCTGCTGATGGCCGTCGTAGCGTTTGGCTGGGCGGCGGCGATGCGGCGACCGGCATTCAAGGCGCGCGTCGACGCGCGGCTCTTGCGCTTGCCGCTGCTCGGCCGCCTGCTTCGCGATCTTTATGCGGCGCGCTTTGCCCGCACGCTGGCGACGATGGTGTCGAGCCGCCTGCCGCTGGTCGAAGGGCTGCGGCTGACCCTGCCGACGATCCGCAACGCCGCGCTTGGCGGCGCGACCGCGGGACTCGTCGATCAGGTGCGCGCGGGCGGCAGCCTGTCGGCGGCGCTGCGCGATGCCGGCGTGTTTCCGCCGCTGCTCGTCTATATGACCGCGAGCGGCGAAAGCGCCGGACGGCTCGAGGTGATGCTCGAGCGCGCGGCCGATTATCTGGAACGCGAGTTCGACCGCTTCACCGCCGCGTCGATGGCGCTTCTCGAACCTGTCATAATTGTCGTTATGGGGTCGTGCGTCGCCCTCATCATTCTCGCCATTCTGCTACCGATCCTTCAGTTGCAGAATCTAGCCGGACTGTAATAAATGTCGCTGATGCAGCTTATTCTCCGCCTGATGCTCGACACTTCCTTTTCGGGCGTGGGCCGCCCGCCGGCCCAGCGCCGCCGAAAAAGGGGCGAGCGCGGCTTTACCCTGACCGAACTGATGGTCGTCATCTTCATCATCGGCCTGCTCACGACGGTCGTGATGATCAATGTCCTGCCCAGCCAGGACCGCGCGATGGTGACGAAGGCAAAGGCCGACATCGCGACGCTCGAAACTGCGCTCGAACAATATCGGCTCGACAATCTGACCTATCCGGCCTCCACCGATGGGCTGAATGCGCTCGTCACCGCGCCGCCCGCCCTTGCGCAGCCCGAACGCTATCGCCGCGGCGGCTATATCAAGAAGCTGCCCGAAGATCCGTGGGGGCGCCCCTATAATTATCAGGCGCCGGGGCCGAACGGCAAGGCGTTCGACGTCTGGTCGCTCGGCGCCGACGGCGCCCCCGGCGGGACCGACGACAATGCGGATATTCGCAGCGACAGCTGAAACCGGCGCGCCGCCTGAAACCAACGGATTTACGCTGGTCGAATTGATGATCGTGCTCGCGATCCTCGCGCTCGCGGCGACCGCGGTGGTGCTGACGATTCCCGGCGAGGAGCGCAGCGTGCGCAGCGAGGCCGACCGGCTTGCCGCACGCCTCGCCGCCGCGCGCGACGTCGCGGTGATCGAGGGCCGCAGCGTCGCCGTCCATTTTTCTCCGTCAGGCTATGGCTTTGAACGCCGCATCGCGGGCGAATGGCAGCCGCTTCCCGGCCGACCCTTTGAACAGCGCAACTGGCCCGCCGATGTCCGCTTCTCGGCGGGCGGCGGGCAGGGCGCGGCACGCATCCTGTTCGACCGCGTGGGGACCAGTCCGACACCGCAGGCGCTGCTGCTGTCGGGCGGCGACGCGCGCGAGAGCGTGCGCGTGTCGGCGACGGGAGAGATCAGCCGTGGCCGCTGACATGTCGCATCGCGGCGAGCACGGTTTCACACTGCTGGAAATGCTGGTGGCGCTCAGCATCATCAGCATCGCGGCGCTGACGCTGGTACGGCTCGATGCCTATGCGGTGCGCACCGCCGGCGACCTCGATGTCAGTACCGCTGCGGGCATCGTCGCGCAAAACCGCGCGGTCGAGCTGTGGACCGACCCCGCGCCGCCGGTAATCGGCAACAGCGCCATCGGCGTTGCCAATGCCGGGCGCAACTGGCGTATCGACCAGCGCGTGACAAAGACCGCCGACGCCGGGCTGCTGCGCATCGACCTGATCGTCCGTCCCGAGAGCGGGAGCGGACAGGCGGCACTGACAATCATCCGGCCCGCGCGATGAAAGACGATCACGGCTTCACCCTCGTCGAGATGCTCGTCGCGCTGTCGCTGTTCGCGGCGATCGCGGCGATGGGCGTCGGGCTGCTTCGCAGCAGCATCGACACGCAGGACGCGGTGCAGGAGCGGCTGAAGGGGATGAGCGGCATGAACCGCGTGCGCGCGGTAATGGCGAACGATCTGGCGCAGGCCGTGCAGCGGCCGACGCGCGGCGCGGCGGGCGAGGCCGTACCGGCGTTCCTTGGCACCGCGAGCGGCTTTGCCTTTGTCCACGCGGGCGCTCCTGCGCTCGACGGCAGCCCGCGGCCGGCGGTCGAGCGGGTCGGCTATGCGCTTGTTGGCGGCGAATGGCGGCGCGCGACGCAGCCGATGCTCGACGGCACGACGCTGGGCGAGGGCGATCGTCTGCTGGATGACGTGGCGTCGGCGCAGGTGCGCTATCGCGACGAGGCCGGAAACTGGAGCGACGTGTGGACGTCCGAACCCGGCGACCGCCTGCCGCGCGCGGTAGAGGTACGGATCGGTCGCAGCGGCCGTGAGCCGTTGACGATGCTGTTCCTCACCGCGCCGACGCTGCTCCCGCCGCCCGCGATCGGGGGAGGGGAGCCATGATCGGTTCGCGGGGGGAGCGCGGCGCCGCGCTGCTCAGCGTGTTGTTGCTCGTCGCCGTGATGGCGGTGATCGCGGCGACAGCGCTTGACCGGTTGACGCTCGCGACGCGGATCGCGGGCAGCGCGGCGACGGTCGATCAGGGGCGCGCCTACAGCTTTGCCGCCGAACAGATCGCGCTTGGCCGCGTCGCCGACCTTGTCGGGCGCGACCCGGCGAAACTCACGCTGGCCGGCGACTGGCTGGGGCGCGATTTCGTGCTGCCGCTGCCCGGCGGAGAGGGGCGGGCCAAGCTCACCGACGCCAATAATTGTTTCAATCTCAACAGCCTGGTCGCCGAAACCGTGCCGGGTCGTTTTACGCAGCGCGCGGGGGCGCAGCGCCAGTTTGCCGAGCTGATGAGGTTGCTCGGCATCGAGGATGGCGAGGCGCAGGCGATTGCGGGGGCCGCGGCCGACTGGATCGACAGCGATAGCAACGAGGGACGGCTGGGCGCCGAGGATAATGTCTATCGTTCCCTGCCGGAAGCCTATCTGCCCGCGAACCGCACGATGGCGCACGTCAGCGAACTGCGCGCGGTGCGCGGAGTCGACGCCAAAATCTATGCGCGGCTGACCCCCTGGATTTGTGCATTGCCCTCGACCGACCCGGTCAAGCTCAACGTCAACACGCTCGCGCTCGCGCAGGCGCCGCTCGTCGCGATGCTGTGGCCGGGCGAGATCGACCTTGCGACGGCGCGGGCGGCGCTAGCCGCGCGGCCTGCGGGCGGCTATGGCAGCAGCGTGCGATTCTGGGAGGCGCCGGCGTTCGATCGCCGCAAGCCGCCGACCGATGTGGCCGAGCAGGCCGCGGTGACGAGCCGCTGGCTGACGCTGACGACGAATGTGACGATGGGGGACGGGTTTTTGACGGCAGTTTCACTCATCGACGCCAATGGCAGCGCGCCGTCGGCAGGCATGGCGTCGCCCGTGATCGTACGTCGCGATTGGGGTGAGGGCGACTGACGTGACGCGCGCCCTGTTGATCTGGCTGCCCCCGGCGGCGGCGATAGCGAGCGACGATTCCGCGCCTGCCGCGTGGATGCGCATCGAAGACGGTATCGTCGTCGACAGCGGGCAGGACGACGGCTGGGTGTCCGATTGGGAAAGGCCGTGCGACGACGGCGTCGAGGATCGGGTGGTCGCGCTGGCACCCGCGGCGGATGTGCCGCTCCGCTGGCTCCGCTATCCCGATGCGGCGCCCGCCCAAGCCGCCGCCGCGGCCCGGATCGATGCGCTGAAGGACAGTCTGGGCGACGCCGCTTCGTTGCACGTGGTCGCTGGGCAACCCGCGAGCGCGGGGCAAGCCGTGCCGGTGGCGGCAACGACGCACGCTGCGATGACCGCGTGGACTGCTTGGCTGACGGCGCGAGGTCTGAGCGCTGCGGCGATCATTCCGGCCGCGGCCGCCGTGCCGCCCCCCGAAGCCGACAGCCTGTGGGCGGCCGAGCTCGGCGGCGAACGGATCATCCGGTCGGCCGACCGCGCCTGGGCGTCCGATCCCGAACTGGACCCGCTGATCGCGGGGGGACTGAATGTTACGCCGCTCGATGCAGAAACGATGCGCGAGGCGCTGCTGCTCACGCTCGCGGCGCCGCCGCTCGACCTTTTGAGCGGCGCATGGAAACCAAAGCGCCGCTGGGCGGTCGACCCCGCGATGCTGCGGCTCGCAAAGCGGCTGGCGATTGCGCTCGTCGCCGTCAGCATCGCTATCCCGGCGATTCATGCACTGCGCCTGACGGCCGACACCAGCCGCGCCGACAAGGCGGTGGTGGCGATGGCGAAGAAGGTCGGCGTGACCGCATCCGATGCCGGCACCGCCGAAACCGAAATCGACCGCCGGCTGGCCGCAGCGGGGGGCGGACCGCTCGCCTTTTCGGTTCCGGCCGCGGCGCTCTATGATGCGATGCGCGATGCGCCGGGCGTATCGCTCAAAACACTGTCGCACCGCACCGACGGTACGCTGACGACGACGCTCGCGGCGCCGCGCGTCGATGATATCAACCAGGTTTTGCTGGCATTGCAGGCGCGCGGCTATCGCATCACGGCGCAGCCGATGGCGGGGACCGACGGGCAGCAAATGGCCAACATCACGATCCGGGCGGTGCCATGACCGACAGGCTGAAACATTGGTGGGCGGGGTTGTCGGCGCGCGAACGCTGGCTGGTCGGTATCGCCGCGGTGTTGGCGTTCGGTGTGCTCGCCTGGGGACTGGGGCGTCCGGTAGCGGCCGCCTTTATCGATCTGGAAAACCGCCACCGCGCCGCGATCGAGCGGGAGGGACGGGTGGCGGCGAAGATCGCGCTCATCGGGACACGGCCCGCCAATACGGTTGCGGCCAATGTCGATGCGGGGGCTATCGACCAGTTTCTGCAACAATCCGCGAGTGAGATCGGGTTGACCCTCGATCGCAACGAAGCACGCGGCACCCGGCAGGCCGCGATTGCGGTCGCGGCGGCAAGGGCGCCGGTGCTCACCGACTGGCTCGCATCGCTCGAAGCCCAAGGCTTCGTGATCGACCAGTTGACGATCACCCCCGCTGCCGACGGCACCGTCGGGATGACCGCCGACCTTCGAAAGACCGGGCGATGAGCGCGCGGCGGCGCTGGATCATCGCGGCGGGCGCGCTGCTTGCGCTCGTCCTGCTGGTTGCCACCTTTCCGATGCGGCTCGCGCTTGGCTGGTCGGGCGCCAGCGATGCGGGCGTGTCGGCGCGCGCGGTGCGCGGATCGGTCTGGTCGGCCGAACTTGTCGACGCGCGCCTCGGTGCGCTGCCGCTCGGCACGCTGCGCGCCAGCCTGTCGCCGCTGGCATTGCTCACCGGCGAGACCGAGCTGGCATTCGAACGCAGCGACGACCGGCTCGGTGCGCTCGCGGGACGGCTGCACGGCAGCGATCCGCGCGGCCTGTCGGACGTCAGCGGGACGAGCGCGATGGCGGGCGGGCTCGGTGCGATTCCGGTCGACACCCTCCATTTTGAAGGTGCGACGGTACGCTTCGACAATGCGGGCAAGTGCGCGCGCGCCAGCGGCCGTGTGCGGTTGATGGTCGCCGCGCCCATCGCGGGACTCGACCTGTCGCGCGGCCTTTCGGGGCCGCTCCGCTGCGTGGGCGGGCGCGCCGAAGCGGCGCTGGCCAGCCAATCGGGGATGGAGCGGCTGACGCTGGACTTCGATGGCAAGGGGGCGTGGCGCGCGCGGCTTGCGATTAATGTCGATCGCGATCCGGCGATGGCCGCAGCGCTTGCCGCAATGGGTTTCCGGGCAGGAGCGGGCGGGTTCGTGCTGACGACGTCGGGCCGCTTCTGACGTGCCGATTCTCGATGCCTTGCCCTTCGGGACGGGCATCCTGCTTGCCGGACTGACCGGGTTGCTGTTTGGCAGCTTTATCGCAACGCTGGTGCTTCGCTGGCCCGCGGGGCGATCGGTGCTGGGTCGTTCGCGATGCGACGGTTGCAGCCGGCGGCTGGACGCGCGCGATCTTGTGCCCATCCTGTCGGCCATGATCGCGCGCGGACGGTGCCGTACGTGCGGTGCTGCGATCGATCCGTTTCACGGGCGCGTCGAACTGGCCTCGGCGCTGACCGGGGCGGGGGCGCTGGCCCTGCTTCCCGGCACGGCGGGTTGGCTGTGGGCGCTGTTCGGTTGGCTTTTGCTCCCGCTCGCGCTGCTAGACGCGCGCCATTTCTGGCTGCCCGACCGGCTCACGCTCGTCGTCGCGGTGGCGGGACTGCTGCTTGCGGGGCCGATGCTCGGCACGTCGCTGATCGACCGCTGGATCGGGGCGATCGCCGGCGGCGCCCTCCTGGCGTTTCTTGCGTGGCTTTATCGCCGGGCGCGGGGCAGGGATGGCATGGGCGGCGGCGATCCCAAGCTGGTCGCCGCGACGGGGGCCTGGCTCGGCTGGCAACCCTTGCCGCTGCTGCTGCTGCTCGCCAGTCTGGGCGGAATCCTGTGGGCGCTTGTGGCCCGGAAAAATGAGGACCGGCCGCTTGCCGAGCGGCCGGTCCCCTTCGGTCTGTTCCTGTGCGGCGCGGCGTTTGCCGCGGTGCCGCTATGGCTGCTTATCGGCCGATAACGACGGTCACTGCGCGGCGGTTCTGCGCCCAGGCCTCTTCGTTCGACCCGACCGCGGCCGGACGTTCCTTGCCATAGCTGATGACATTGATCCGCGACGGATCAATGCCGAGTGATGCCAGATAATTTTTCGCCGCATTGGCGCGGCGTTCGCCAAGGGCGATATTATAATCGCGCGTACCGCGTTCGTCGGCATGACCTTCCAGCGTGACGCGAACCGCCGGGTTGCGTTGCAGCCACTGCGCCTGGCTGCGCAGCGTCGCCTGATCTTCGGCATCGACATTATATTGATCGAACCCGAAAAAGATGCGGTCGGAGGCGACGTTTGCAACGAAGTCTTCCTGCGATCCCGGCACGATGCCGGTGCCCGTATCGACGCCCGTGTCGGTCCCGGTGCCTTCGGGGGCGGGGGGCAGCGTGTCTGGGGCCTTTTTTGCGCAGGCACCGACAGCAAGCATGGTGATCGCCGCGATCATCGCGGTGCTTTTGCGTATCGTCATGTCTTCTGTCCTTTTTCCATGGTGAAGAAATTATCTCGAACGAACGGTTTTACGACGTTGCGACGTGATCGGGGAACCCGACTGGGGCCGTTTGGTTCCGCTTTTGTCAAGGCAGAACCGGGCCCCAGCTCGGATCCGAGCCGTCCTGCGGCGTCGGCAGGCGGCGCAGGTTCACGCCGGTCAGGTCGACCTGCCACAGACTCGATTTGCCTTCGCGTCCCGGCGTGGTGCGAAAAAACTGGATGACGCGGCCGTTGGGCGACCATGTCGGCGCTTCGTCCTGCCAGCTGTTCGTCAGCATCCGCACCCCGCCCCCCGACGGCGTCATCACGCCGATGCGGAACTCACCCCCGCCCATCCGCGTGAAGGCGATGAGGTCGCCGCGCGGCGACCATTCGGGCGTGGCGTAGCGGCCCCCGCCAAAGCTGATCCGCTGCTGGTTCGACCCGTCGATATTCATCGTATAGAGCTGCTGGGTTCCTGACCGATCGCTTTCGAAGACAATCTTGCGCCCGTCGGGCGAAAAACTGCCGCCGACGTCGATGCCCGGCGCGGTGGTCAGCCGCACCGGCGTGCCGCCGTTCGCCGAAATGCGGTAAATATCGGTGTTGCCGCCAACCGCCATCGAATAGAGGATCTGCGTTCCGTCGGGCGACCAGCGCGGCGCAAAAGTCGCGTTGCCGCTTTCCGTCACCAGTTTCTGCGTCCCCGCCGCAACGTCATAGATGAAGACGCGGACGCGATCGTTCAAATAGCTGACATAGACGATCTTTTTATAGTCGGGCGAAAAGCGCGGGCTGATCGCGAGCGCCTGGCCATTGGTGATGAAACGATGGTTGCCGCCATCGGAATCCATGATCGCGAGCCGCTTGATGCGGTTCCCTTTGGGTCCGCTTTCGGCGATATAGGCGACGCGGCTGTCGAAGAAGGGCGCTTCGCCCGACAGGCGCGAATAGATGGCGTCGGCGCATTTATGCGCGGCGCGGCGCCAGTCGGCGGGCTGAATCTCGAACCCCTTGCGCACCAATTCGCTGCCGAGCGCGGTGTCATAGAGATAGCAGCCGACGATCAGGCTGCCGTTCGATCCGGCGTCGACGAAGCCGTGGACGACATTTTCGGCGCCGCGCGCCTGCCACTCGCCAAACCGCGGCGCCTGCACCTCGGCGCGGGTGATTGCGCGAACGCCGTTCGGCCCGATCGGTTCGAACAAGCCGCTGCGTTCAAGGTCGGCGGCGATGATTTCGGCAAGCTGGCGGCCGAGCGCGTCGGTGCGGAGTCCCGCGACGGTCTGAACCGACGCGGTGGCGAAGGGCGGGATGCCGACGACCGTGCGTTCCTGCGACAGCGTGCCTTCGATCGTTTCGCGCGGTTCGGTTTGCGTGACGGCGGGCGGGGCGGGGGCGGTCTGTGCCAGCACCGATGCACTGGTCAGCAGCAAGGCGAGCGAAAGGCCGATCGGACGCAGGAGCATGTCTCTTACCTCTTGATGAAATCGAGCGTGTAATTCTGCCAGAAGCTGTAATTTTCTTCGGGCAGGTCGAAGGGCGCGGCGAGTTCGACCGCGCGTTTGGCGCATTCCTGGTGGCGCGGGATCTGGAAGCGGTTGCTGTCATTCTCGCCCGTGGTCGTGACGCTGGTGAAGCCTGCGAGTGCGCCCGTGGTCGTCAGGCGGAATTTGACGACGGTTTTGAGTTGATCGACATCGACGCCCGAAACGCGGCAACTGTCCCAGCGCGGGCGAATCGCGGCCTTGATACTCACGTCGATCGAACGGCGGATCTCGGCCGCCGTTGCCGCCGCAGGTGCACCTGTGCTGGGTGGCGATTTGGGCTGCGATTTCGAAAGCCCTTCGGCGATGCCGTCGAGCCGTCCGGTCGGTCGCGCGGGGCGGTCCTTCGCGGGCGGAGCCTTCGGCGCGGCCTTGGGCTGCGCCTTTTCGGCGGCTGGCGGCTGTTTCGGCGGCGCTGTTCTGGGCCGCGCGACCTGCTTGGGCGTCGGCGCTGGGGTCGGGCGCACGACGGGTTCGGGCAGTGGCGGCGCGGGCACCGGCTCGGGTGCGGCAATGTCGAGCATATCCTCTTCGCCCAGCCGCGCGGCGGGGGGCGTGTCGGCGATCACCGGCGCGGTCGACTGAACCGCGGTCTCGGCGATCAGGTCGACCTCCATCGGGGGATTGTCGAAGCGGCGATCGCCCGCGGTCCACTGGACCGAGAGCAGGCCGATGATGACGACATGCGCCGCCACCGCGGCGGCAAAGCCACGCTTTTCATCCCCCCGATTTGCGCCAGCGTCGGCCATGATGCCTGCCTATTGCCCGCTTTCTGAACCGTCGGTGAGCGCCGCGTCGGCCACGCGTGGGGGAGTCGCTTCGGACGCTTCGGCGCCCGTCGTCACCAGCGCGATGCGCGTCAGCCCCGCGCGGTTAAGCTCGCCCATCACGCGCATGACCCGGCCATAGTCGAGCCCCTTGTCGGCGCGCAGCATGATCTGGCGCGGCCGCTCGCCGTCCTCCATCGCGCGCGCGATCGCGTCGAGCCGCGCGGGAAGCTCCGCCTCCGGCACCGCCTCCTCGCCGATATAGATGGTATCGTCGGCATTGATCGACAGCTGGACGGGCTCCTGTTCCTCGGTCTCGACCGGCTTGGCGCGGCTTTCGGGCAGGTCGATCGGGACGGCGGAGGCGAGCAACGGCGCGGTGATCATGAAGATGATCAGCAGCACCAGCATCACGTCGACGAGCGGCGTCACGTTGATTTCGGACATCGGCGCGCGGCGCTGGCCGCGCCCGCGCCGACCGCTGGCGCCGCCCGAAGGGCCGGTCATCGCCATCAGGCCTCGACCTCCAGCTCGCGGCTGAACGTCGCGTGCAGCCCGTCGGCAAAGCGCCCGAGCCGCGATTCGAGCCGGTTCAGCCGCTGCGAAAAGGCGTTGTAGGCGATCACGGCAGGGATGGCGGCGAACAGGCCGATCGCGGTTGCGAACAAGGCTTCGGCGATGCCGGGGGCCACGACCGCAAGGCTGCTGTTATTCTCTGCCGCGATTGCGGTGAAGCTGCGCATGATGCCCCACACGGTGCCGAACAGGCCCACGAAAGGAGCGACCGAACCGATGGTGGCTAGCGTCCCGATTTTCTCGGCCAGCCGGTCGACCTCGCCCGCGATCGCGCTGTTCATCGCGATGCCCAGCCGTTCGCGCGTGCCCTCGCGGTCGATCACCTTGCCTTTGGTCGACCGGCGCCATTCGCTGATTCCTGCGCTCAGCACCTTCGCGCTCGGAAGTTCTTCATTGCCATTTTTGTCGAAGAAGCGGTCGATATTGTCGGCGCGCCAGAAGTCGCGTTCGAACCGCTCCGACGCGCTCATCAGCTTGCCCACCCCGCGGCCGTGGGTGAAAATCACCGCCCAGACATAGATGGAGGCGGCGAGCAGGCCGATCATCACCGCCTTCACGATGATGTCGGCCTGAAGGAACAGCGCGACGGGGGAGAGGGTCGCCGCGTCGGCGGCCAGCGAGATATTGTCTAGCAAGGGATGTCGTCTCCATTCATGATCGCGGTGAAGCGTTCCGCCCAGCCCGCGGGCTGGCGCCGCGGCCGCCCGGTGGGGGAAAGGAAAGCGGCCGTGACCCGTCCGTCGGTCAGTATCGCCGGGGTCGATGTCTCGCCGCTTAACGTATCAGCTGTGCGAAGGATGCGCTGCGCGATCACGACGCTCGCGCCGCGCACCGCCTCGACCTTGCTCACAACGAGCAGATCGTCGTCGAGCTTTGCCGGGCGCAGATATTTGATCGCAAGGTCGGTCACAGCCCACGCGCCTTCGCCGCCGTCCATCGCGCCGCGCTGGTCGATCCCGGCAAGCCGCAGCATGTCCGAACGGGCGCGCTCCATATAGCGCAGATAATTGGCGTGATAAACGATGCCCGAAAGGTCGGTGTCCTCGAAATAGACGCGCGCCCGGAAATGATGTTCGGGGCCCACAAAGGCGCCGGGGACAAAGGGGGGCGGGGCGTTTACCATCGCCCCGACCGATAGCCGCGCTTCGACTCGTCGCAAAGCCCTGATAAACGCTTCGTCGCGGCCGGGGGCCGGTTGGTGGAGGCTGACGCAGCTTTTCTGCCTATTTGCTCTGATCGAACAACCCGTCCTGCGCGCCGGCGGGCGGCGTTAGGCCCAGGTGTTTCCAGGCGCTTGCGTTCAACGTCCGGCCGCGCGCGGTGCGCGCGATGAGGCCGATCTGGAGCAGATAGGGTTCGATCACATCCTCGATCGTATCGCGCGGTTCCGAAAGCCCCGCCGCGAGCGTTTCGACGCCGACCGGACCCCCGCCGTAAATATCGGCAATCATCGAAAGATACCGCCGGTCCATCGCGTCGAGCCCCAGCGCATCGACCTCCAGCCGGTTGAGCGCGGCGTCGGCGGCCCCCGCGTCGACGATCGCATGTCCGGCGACGGTCGCGAAATCGCGCACCCGGCGGAGCAGACGACCCGCGATCCGCGGCGTCCCCCGTGCGCGCCGCGCGATTTCAAGCGCACCGTCGGGCGCGATCGGCAGCGACAGCAGCCGCGCGGCACGGGTGATGACCTGCTCCAGCTCGGCATGGGTATAAAAATTGAGCCGTACCGGAATGCCGAATCGGTCGCGGAGCGGCGTCGTCAGCAGGCCTTGCCGCGTCGTCGCGCCGACCAGCGTGAATTTGGGCAGGTCGATGCGCACACTGCGCGCCGACGGTCCTTCGCCGATCATGATGTCGAGTGCGCGATCTTCCATCGCCGGATAGAGGATTTCCTCGACCGCGGGCGACAGGCGGTGGATTTCGTCGATGAACAGGACGTCGCCGTCCTCCAGATTGGTGAGCAGCGCGGCAAGGTCGCCCGCCTTCGCGATCACGGGCCCCGACGTCGAGCGGAACCCGACCCCGAGTTCCTTGGCGACGATCTGCGCCAGCGTCGTCTTGCCCAGCCCCGGTGGCCCAAAGAAGAGCACATGGTCGAGCGCATCGCCCCGCGCCTTCGCCGCCTCGACAAAAATCCGCAGATTCTCGCGCGCCGCCGCCTGCCCGACAAATTCGGCAAGCGATTTGGGTCGCAGCGCGGCGTCAGCGTCCTCGGGGATGCGCATGGGGGTGGTGAGGTCGGTCACTAAGTCGCGATACCCATAAACTTCGTCATGCTGAACTTGTTTCAGCATCCATGGCCGGAACTCTCATCCAGCGCGGCGCCGAACGAAAGGGCCGGCCATGGACCCTGAAACAAGTTCAGGGTGACGGGGAAGAAGCGGTCAATCATAATGGTCGATCCCCTCGCCGGTGATCGAAACCCAAGGCTCCTTGTGTTCCTCATAGACCGAATATTCGGGAACGTAGCCGTGTCCGGGCTCGAAATTGCCGAGCGGTATTGCATAGGCGTCACGATAGGGCCGCGCGCGGTACCAGACGCCCGAGCCGCAGGTGCCGCAGAAAAAGAAGTCGGCGGTGTTGCCGCTGTCGCCGGTATATTGCCACATCTTCGCGCTCGCCTCGCCCTCAATGCGGACTTGCTCGGCCGGAAAGCGCACCTGCGCCGCAAAGGCGCTCCCGCTCCGCGCCTTGCACTCACGGCAATGGCACACCGACACGCGGATCGGTTCGCCGGCGCAGATGAGGCGGATTTCGCCGCAGCGGCAGGCGGCATGGCGGGAGGGGTGAGCGATTTGAGTGTCGGAGACCATCAACCGGCACCCAATGCGGGAGGAGGCGTTAGGTCCTCAGGGTGGAACAGCGGTTGTTCTGGAAATTGGACAATTTCGTCGCCAAGGTTGGTGATAGCCTTCAAAAGGTTCTCAACGGCGAGCATGTTCCCTGCGTGTTCATCAGTGACTTCGGCGTTAGCGAACGGGCCATCCGGACGGGTGCTATCGATGACCGATTTGCAATAGGCATAGAAATTGACGATCTTGCAAAGTTGGCGGGGCTGTAGAAGGCCCAAGTCATTGGACAATCCTTCAAAAACGGAAAAGTAGTTCATTCTGATGTCAATGACGTAGCTTTCGCCTTGCCAAGTTCCTCCACGAATCCTGTTTCCAATTTCGATCAATGCGGGAAGGTACTCTTGATGCCTAATAAGGCGACAAATGGCGTCCACTTCACTGCAAATCGCCGTCAAAACGGCCTCGCGACGCTGGTTTCGATTGCGTCTCTCAGATACCATCTGAAAACCGCCAGCGGCAATTGCGCCGAGAAGAGCAGCGAAAATCTCCGATAAGCCAATCATGCTATTTCGCCGCCTTCTTCAGCGCCGCGCGCACCAGTGCGTCGAGGCTTGCCCCCGCGCCCAATTCCTCGCTCGCTGCCGCCACAGCAGCGCTCGCTTCGCCGGGTTTGAAGCCAAGGCCGGTGAGCGCGGCGACTGCATCGCCCAGCGGTCCTGATGGGGTGCCCCTGGCCGGACTCGAACCCGCGATGCCGCCGAGCGCGCCCGCCTTGTCCTTGAGTTCATGCGCGATGCGCTGCGCCAGCTTCGGGCCGACGCCGTTGGCGCGCGCGATCATCGCGGCGTCGCCACTGGCGAGCGCTCGTTGCAGGTCGCCGATCTCCAGCGCCGAGAGGATCGCGAGCGCGACCTTCGCGCCGACGCCCTGCACGCTGGTAAGCAGGCGGAACCAGTCGCGTTCCTCGGCCTTGGCGAAGCCCAAGAGGCGGAGGAAATCCTCGCCGACGAGCATTTCGGTGTGGATGGTGACGTCGCCGCCGACGGGCCCCAGGGCGTCGAGCGTGCGCGCCGATGCTTCGACCAGATAGCCGACGCCGCCGACGTCGATCACCGCATGGCCAGCGCCGCTGCTGTCGAGCCGTCCGGTGAGTTTCGCGATCATCTTGCCTGCCTAGCGCGGGGAGAATGAAAAGGGAACAGTTTCCCTGCTTCGTCATTCCGGACTTGATCCGGAATCCTTTCCCGCGCCGTCCCTATGGACCCCGGATCAAGTCCGGGGCGACGATGTTTAGAGGCGCGGGCGATGGTTCGCATGACAGATCGCGACCGCCAGTGCGTCCGCTGCATCCGGCCCCGCGACCCTCGCGCCCGGCAGTAGCACGCGCAGCATCGCCTGCACCTGTTCCTTCGCCGCGCCGCCGGTGCCGACGATCGCCTTCTTGACGAGGCGCGGGGCATATTCGGCGACGGGTAGCCCGCCGCGCGCGCAGGCGAGGAGGGCGACGCCGCGTGCGTGGGCGAGTTTCAGCGTCGATTGCGGATTGTCGTTGACGAACACCTCCTCGACCGCCGCGCTGACCGGTGCATGGTCGGCGATGACGGCGGCGAGGACGGTGTCGAGATGGGCGAGCCGGTCGGGCAGGGGCGCCTTGGCGTCGGTCTTGACCTGGCCGTTGGCGATGTGGGTCAGGCGGCTGCCCTCGGCGCGGATGATGCCCCAGCCGGTGCAGCTGAGCGAAGGGTCGAGGCCGAGGATGATCATGTTGGGCCGTTCGTGTCGAGCGGAGTCGAGACACCCCGAAGGCGCGCACGACCTATAGGCATCTCGACCTCCACCTCGGGTGGAAGTTTATCCCGAGCGCCTGTCAAGGCAGCCGAGGGGCTCGACGCGAACGGGTTTTGGCGTTTAGCCAAGCTTTTCCATCACCGCGTCGGGGATTTCATAATTGCCCCATACGGTCTGGACATCGTCGTCGTCGTCGAGCGTGTCGATCAGCTTGAACAGCGTCTGCGCGACGCTTTCGTCGGCGATTTCGCTCTTGAGCGTGGGGCGCCAGGCGAGCTTGACGCCTTCGGCCTCGCCGAGCTTGGCTTCGAGTGCTTTCGCGACTTCGTGCAGCGAATCAACGCTGGTCCAGATGTCGTGGCCGTCCTCGGACGATTCGACATCGTCGGCGCCGGCGTCGAGCGCGGCTTCGAACACCGTGTCGGCATCGCCCGCGCCCTCCGGATAGCTGATGAGGCCGAGGCGGTCGAAACCGTGGCTGACGCTGCCCGAGGTACCGAGATTGCCGCCATTCTTGCTGAAGGCGGTGCGCACATTGGTTGCGGTGCGGTTGCGATTGTCGGTCAGCGCCTCGACGATCAGCGACACGCCGCCGGGGCCATAGCCTTCGTAGCGGATTTCCTCGTAATTATCGCCTTCGCCGCCGCTCGCCTTGTCGATCGCGCGCTGGATATTGTCTTTGGGCATCGACTGGGCCTTGGCGGCGTTCACGGCGGCGCGCAGGCGCGCGTTCGCGTCGGGATCGGGCAGACCCATTTTCGCCGCGACGGTGATTTCGCGGCTGAGTTTCGAAAAAAGGGCGCTGCGCTTTTTGTCCTGCGCGCCCTTGCGGTGCATGATGTTCTTGAATTTACTATGGCCGGCCATGGCTCTCTTCTCTGCGGCTGGGAGGAACTGCGCGCGCTTACATCAGGACCGATCGTCAAAGCAACCGCTGCCACCACCCGACATCGCGCCAGCCGCCCATTTTCCAGCCGACCTCGCGGTAGATTCCGACCGGCGTGAAGCCCATCGCTTGATGCAGGCCGATGCTGGCATCGTTCGGCAGGGCAATGCCCGCAAAGACCGCATGGATATTGCGTTTCTTCAGAATCGGAAACAGCGCCTCGTAAAGCCGCCGCCCAATTCCCGCGCGCGCAAAGGCCGCGTCGAGATAGATCGCGACATCTGCGGAGGTCGCGTAGGCTTCGCGCGTTCGGTGCGGGGAGCCATAGGCGTACCCCGCAATTTTCCCCTCGACCTCGGCGACCAGCCAGCCATGGCTGGTCCCATATTGCTCTATCCGGCGCGCTACTTCCGCCGCGTCAGGCGGGCAGTGTTCAAAACTGACCCACGTGTCGGTGACATAGGGCGCGTAAATCTCGGCGCAACGCGCGGCATCGCCCCTTGTTGCGGGCCGGATACCGGCGCTCACCCCAGCATCACCGCTGTTCCCGACGCGCTGACCATCAGCATCGAACCGTTCTGGCCCAGCACTTCATAATCAAGGTCGACACCGAGCACCGCGTCGCCGCCAAGGCGTGCGGCCTCGGCCTCCATCTCCCCTATCGCTTCCTTGCGCGCGCGGGCGAGGACGTCCTCATATTTGCCCGAACGGCCACCGACGATGTCGGTGATCGAAGCAAAAAGATCGCGGAACAGGTTGGCGCCGACGATTACCTCGCCGGTGACGATGCCCAGATATTCGCGGACCGGGCGGCCTTCGATCGTGGGGGTCGTGGTGCTGAACATCGTCACTCTCCTGCTGGCTGCGGGGAAGGCGTCAGTCGATGCCGAGCGCCGACTTGTAAACGTCGAGGATCGCTTCCATTTCCTTGCGGTCGTGGACCGGCATTTTCCTGAGGCGGACGATCTGGCGCATGATCTTGGGATCGTAACCGTTGCTCTTGGCTTCGTTATAGGTGTCGCGGATATCGTCGGCGATGCCTTTTTTCTCTTCTTCCAGACGCTCGACGCGCTCGATGAAGAGGCGCAGTTGTTCGTCGGACACGGTGGCTTCGCTCATTATATACTCCGCTTAGGATGAAAGGTGATGGGACGAGAATCGCCTCGGCGCCCGATTAGCGGCGTCAGGGATTCTTCGCCATGCTTTCTTCCATCCGTGCAAGCTGTTCGGGCGTTGCGGCGATGTGAAAGCGTGCTTTCCACTCCGCGGTCGGCATGCCGTGGACGATTGCGCGGCCCGTCTCCTTGTCCATGTCACCGGCCTCGGCGATCCAGTCGCCCAGACAATTGCGACAGAAACCCGCTAGCCCCATCAGGTCGATGTTGGCGGCGTCGTGGCGATGCTGGAGCAGGCGGACGAGGCGGCGGAACGCAGCGGCGGCGACCGCGTCATCGAGCGTATCGAGCGCCGCATCGGGGGCTGTCTGATCGTCGCTGCAGGACATGGAAATTTCCTTCGGCCGAGTGGTTGAATAGCTATACGCGGCTTGCCTAGGCGGGGGCAACGCGCTTAGGCAAGCGCCAGTTACATCGCAGCCTTCCGGAGCATTTGTGGCCCAGAGCTTTACCCCCCGCCAGCGCAAGGTGCGCATTCTGGCGACCCTTGGCCCCGCGAGCGCCAATCCCGATATGATTGCGGCGCTGCACCGCGCGGGCGCCGATGCTTTCCGCGTCAATATGAGCCATGGCGACCATGCGGGACACGCAAAGGTGATCGCCGCGATCCGCGCGCTGGAAAAGGAGACCGGGCGCCCGACGACGATCCTCGTCGATCTGCAGGGTCCGAAGCTGCGCGTTGGGACGTTCAAGGATGGTCCTGCCGAGCTTGCGAAGGGCCAGCTCTTCGTTCTCGACACCGACAAGGCGCCGGGCGATGCGGGCCGCGTCCACCTGCCGCACCCCGAACTGTTCGCCGCGCTCGAACCCGATACCCGGCTGCTCATCGACGATGGCAAATTGGTGCTCCGCGTGAAAGATGTGGCGGCGGACCGGATCGAGACGGTCGTGGAGGTCGGAGGCAGGATTTCGGACCGCAAGGGCGTCAATGTGCCCGACGTGGTCGTGCCGCTCGCCGCGCTCACGGAAAAGGATCGCAAGGACCTGACCTTCGCCCTCGAACAGGGGGTCGACTGGATCGCGCTGTCGTTCGTGCAGCGCCCGGAGGATGTCGCCGAGGCGCGGCGCCTGATTGGCGGCAAGGCGGCGTTGCTCGTCAAGTTCGAAAAGCCTTCAGGGGTACAGCGGCTGGAGGAGATACTCGAGATCGCCGACGCGGCGATGGTCGCGCGCGGCGATCTGGGCGTCGAGCTGCCGCCCGAAGCGGTGCCGCCGCTGCAAAAGCGGATCGTCGCGGCCGCGCGGCGGATGGGCAAGCCCGTCGTCGTCGCGACGCAGATGCTTGAATCGATGATTGTCTCTCCCTCGCCGACGCGCGCCGAGGTCAGCGACGTCGCGACCGCCATCTATGACGGCGCCGATGCGATCATGCTGTCGGCCGAAACGGCGGCGGGCGCCTGGCCGGTTGAGGCGGTGACAATGATGGATTCGATCGCGCGTTCGGTCGAGGGCGATCCCGACTATTTCCGCCGCCTCCACTTCACCGAAACCGCGCCCGATGCGACAACGGCCGATGCACTGGCCGAGGCGGCGGGGGCGATCACGGGAACGATCGGCGCCGACGCGATCATCTGCTTCACCTTTTCGGGGTCGACCGCGCGCCGCGTCGCGCGCGAGCGGCCGGGCGCGCCCCTGCTCGTGCTGACGCCGAAGAAAGAGGCAGCGCGGCGCATGGGGCTGCTGTGGGGTGCCCATGCCGTGCCGACGAAGGACATCGGCAGTTTCGAAGAGATGATCGCGAAGGGCAAGCGCATGGCGCTGCGCCACGGAATCGGCAAGGCAGGCGCGAAGCTGGTGATGATGGCAGGGGTTCCCTTCGGCACGCCGGGGTCGACGAACGTGCTGCACGTGGCGACGCTGACCGGCGACGAGCTGCGCGGCTATAGCTGAGTTTTGCTCGCATTTTATCCGTCATCCCGGCGAAGGCCGGGATCTCACCCTGTTGATCTATCGCACCGGCGAGATGCCGGCCTTCGCCGGGGTGACGAGTGGGAGCGAACGACGGATTGTGATTCAGTCCGGCACAAAAGTTATCGGCCGATTCACAAAATTTTCCCGTTGATTCAGTTCGGGACGGAGTAAGATGGTAAACGCTCTTTGCACCATTGACGCCGCGCGTCATAGTTGGTGCAGAGAGTGTGTCGGGCCCGCGTCGGGGGGCTCTGCAACACCATTTCGGAGGTCCAATCCGCGTGTCCGCACCGTTCCGTTTTCCGCGCTTCTTCGTGACGAGCCCCGCACCTTGCCCCTATCTGGCGGGAAAGACCGAGCGGAAGGTGTTTACCGAGCTGAGCGGCAATAATGCGAGCGAGCTTAACGACGCGCTCGGCCGGATCGGCTTTCGTCGCAGCCAGTCGGTCGCCTATCGCCCGAGCTGCGCCGATTGTTCGGCGTGCGTGTCGGTACGCGTCTGCGCGAACGAATTTGCGCCGAGCAATTCGCAGAAGCGCAATCTGCGCCGCAACGGCGACCTGATCGTCACGGCGTGCAAGCCGTGGGCAACCGAAGAACAATATGCGCTGCTCCGTTCCTATCTCGCCTCGCGCCACCCCGAGGGCGGCATGGCCGACATGGACGAGCAGGATTTCGCCGACATGGTCGAACAAACCCCCGTCGATTCCTATATGGTCGAATATCGCGAGCCTACCGTCGACGGCAGCAAAGGGCGGCTCGTCGGATGCTGCCTGACCGACCGGCAGGGCGATGGGCTGTCGATGATCTACAGCTTCTTCGACGCGCACCATCCGATGCGTGAGGGGCTGGGCACTTTCATCATCGCCGACCATGTTCTGCGCGCGGGGAAGGCGGGGCTACCCTATGTCTATCTCGGCTACTGGATCGAAGGGTCGGCGCGCATGGCGTACAAGGCGCGCTTCCGCCCGCTTGAAAAGCTCGGCCCCGACGGCTGGTCGCGGTTCGAGCCGACGCCGTCGGAGCGTATCGCGGCGATGTTCGAGCTGGCCTGATTGGTGGTCGTTTTGGAGTGGGGCGTTGCCCTCCCGTATCCGCGATCCCGGCCTTCGCCGGGATGACGACTGAATTAAGATTTGGTTTCGGTCGTTCGCGTCTTCTGATCGTCAAAGATTGCGAACGGCTCGCAGCAGTGGGAATCGCCGCGTCGCCGGTTGACCTTTTCCCGCATTCAAGGGCATAGCTTGACGACAGGACATAAATCCGGGTCGCATCCAGAGTTTTTGGTCGCTTAGGGGTAAGCGATTGGGGGGAATGGGATGCCCGAGCACGCGTTCGCCAGCGTCTTGATTGTGGACAGGCCCTTGGGCCGCGAAAGCGCGCGCGCATGAACGAACCGGCCCCGCTGGATCGCGTCAAGGTCGCGATCATCGGATCGGGGCCCGCCGGGCTCAGCGCGGCGTCGCGTGCGGGGCAATTGGGCATGAGCCACGTCCTGCTCGAAAAAACCGATCATCTTTCCGACACCATCTTCAAATATCAGAAGGGCAAGCGGGTGCTCGCGACGCCCGAACGGCTCGACCTGCGCTCCGATTGCCGTTTTGCCGAGGGTGCGCGCGAACATATCCTCGGCAATTGGGACGAGGATGCGGCGAACAACAAGGTCAATGTCGCCTATCACGCCGAAGTCACCGAGGTGACGGGCGCGAAGGGCGGCTTCGCGATCAAGACGGCGAAAGGCGAAGTCTACCACGCCGAAACGATCGTGCTGGCGATCGGTACGCAGGGCAATCCGAACCGGTTGCGTTGCGAGGGATACGACCTGCCGCATATCATCTATCAGGTCGACGACCCCGAAGATTTCAAGGACAAGCATATCACCGTCGTCGGATCGGGCGACGCGGGGATAGAAAATGCGCTGGGCGTTGCCGAAGAGGCGCTGGAGAACAGCGTTACGATCCTTAACCGCTCGAAGGATTTTGCGCGCGCGAAAGCGAAAAATGTCTCCGATATGATGGAAGCGGGCGAAAACGGGCTGATGAGCATCCGCACCGAGACGCAGCCCAAAAGGGTCGAGCCGGGTTTCCTGACGCTTGAAACCCCCGACGGCGACGAGACCATCCCGTGCGACATAATCGTCGCGCGGCTGGGGTCGGTCGCGCCGCGCGGCTTTGTCGAGTCGATGGGGATCGAGTTCACCGGGCCGGACCGCGAGGCTTTTCCGAAGCTTTCGCCCACCTTTGAATCGACCGTCCCCGGCATCTTCGTGATCGGCGCGCTCGCCGGTTATCCGCTGATCAAGCATTGCATGAACCAGGGCTATGACGTCGTCGAGTTCATCAACGGCAATACCAGCCTGACGCCCGCGGACGAAAAGGACCTGGCAGCGATCTTTGCCGATCTTCCGCAGAAGAAATCGGTGAGCGAGTGGCTGGAATATCTGCGCGAGCGCGTGCGCATCTTTGCCGATGTGTCGCCGCTGCAGATGCGCGAATTCATGCTCGATTCGAAGGTCGCCTTTTACCGCAAGGGCGATGTGGTGTTCGAAAAGGGCGAGCCCGGATCGTCGCTGTTCGCCATTGCCGACGGGTTTGCCGAGGTCGAAGTCGGACCGGATATTACGGTCCCGATCGAACAGGGGTCTATTTTCGGCGAGGTCGGACTGATCTCTGGCCGCAAGCGGGGGGCGACGATCCGCGCGGGCGAGGACAGCATCTTTGTCGAGGTGTCGCGCACCGCCGCGCTCAAGCTGATGGGGTCGGTGCCGGGGGCCAAACGCGCGATCAACCGCATCTCGCTCGAGCGGCAATTGCTCCAGATATTCAAGGGCGGGCTCACCCCCGCCGACCTCGAACCCGTGCTGGACGATGCCGAGGTCATCCGCGTCCCCGCGGGCAAGGTCGTGCTCGAAGAGGGCGACGAAGGCGACGACATCTATGTCATCCGTTCGGGTTCGATGGTGGTCGAGAAGGATATTGGCGGCAAGCCGATCTTCCTCTCCTATCTGCCCGCCGGCAGTTTTTTCGGAGAGATGGCGGTGCTCGGCGGCGGCAAGCGCACCGCGACGGTCAAGGCAGCAGTCGGCAGCGAGATTATCAAGCTGAAGGGCGAGGGTTTCCGCCAGATGCTCGCGGCGCGGCCGCAGGTCCGCGCCGCGACCGAGGCGGCGGCGGCCGAGCGCATCACGCGCAACAATTTCATCGAATCGCGCAAGGCGAGCTATTCGAGCGCGGTCGACCTTTATTCGGATACGGCAAGCTTCATCATGAAGGAGGGGCTGGGGGAGGCGACCGATGCGCTGCTGATCGACGAAAATCTGTGCGTCGGCTGCGACAATTGCGAAAAGGCGTGCGCCGACAGCCATGAAGGATTGTCGCGGCTCGACCGCGAGGCGGGGAAGACGTTCGCGCATCTTCATGTGCCGACAAGCTGCCGCCATTGCGAACATCCGCACTGCATGGCGGATTGCCCGCCGAATGTGATCCACCGCGGACCCGACGGCGAAGTGTTCATGGAGCCGGGCTGCATCGGCTGCGGCAATTGCATGCGCAACTGCCCCTATGGCGTGATCCGCATGGAGGCGGCGCCGCCCCCGAAACCGGGCCTGCTGAGCTGGCTGCTGCTCGGCAAGGGACCGGGGCCGGGCGAACCGTCGCCCAAATGGACCAAGAAGCAGCTGGGCGACGAAAAGCCCAAGAAGATCGCGGTCAAATGCGACATGTGCAAAGGCATATCGGGGGGCCCCGCGTGTGTGCGGGCGTGCCCGACGGGCGCCGCGATCCGCGTGTCGCCCGAGGAGTTTCTGTCGATCGCGCGGCTCGAAGAGGATGCGGGCTGATGGCGACCTTGTTCAAACGCCGCCGCGCGCGGGCGACGCAGACCGAACGGGTGCGCGAGCGGCGGCACGAGGGGTTCCTTCGCTATGCGGGTTTCCGCTGGGCGAAGATTTCGGGCGGACTCTGTCTGCTGGTCATTCTGTCCTACGCGCTGGTCGACGTGACGCCGCGGCATAATGGGGGGAGCTGGTACGGCTATACGCTCGGCACGATCGGGGCGGGGCTGATTCTGTGGCTCACCGCACTCGGTTATCGCAAGCGCAAGATGACGCGCGATCACTGGTCGCTGAAAGCCTGGACCTCGGCGCATGTCTATCTGGGCTTGAGCCTGATCGTCGTCGGTACCTGGCACACCGGATTCCAGCTCGGCTGGAACGTCCACACGCTTGCCTGGGCGCTGATGATGCTGGTGATCCTGTCCGGCCTTTATGGCGTGATCGTCTATGCGACGCTACCGCAGGCGCTGTCGAATAATCGCGAGCAGATGACGCAGATGCAGATGCTTGAGGCGATCCGCGCCTTTGACCGCCAGCTGCACAGCGCGGCGCAGCCGTTGACGCCCGAGGATACCGCCCCGGTGCTCGCGGCGCTGGGCGAAGATCCGTTCGCGGGCGGGATCGCCGCGCGGCTGCGCGGACGCTATCCGAATTGCGCGACCGCGGCAGCACTGCGCGCGCTCCGCCTGCCCGGCAGCAGCGATGCGGAGGCGCGCGAAAAGGTCGTCAGGCTGCTCCAGCAGAAGGAGGCGGCACTCGCGCGGTTGCGCCAGCACCTCCGGATTCGAGCGCTGCTCGAAATATGGCTCTATGTGCATGTGCCGCTGACCTTTGCGCTGATCGCGGCGCTGTCGGCGCATATCGTCAGCGTTTTCTTTTACTGGTGAGGCGGCGGATATGAGCTTTATCCTGCGCCGTATTGCGACGACCAAGACGGGCAAGCAGATCATTCGTGATCAGCCGCTGCCCGGCGAAACGATCACGCTCGGCCGCGATGCGGGGAATGCGGTCCATGTCGCCGACCTTGCGGTCAATCCACACCATGCGACGATCGAGAGCGGTGACGGGCGCACCGTGCGCGTGACCGCGCGCGAAGGGCTGGGGTTCGACCTCAACGGCCGGACCGAAACGGTCGCCGACATCGACAGCGCCGCAGGGGGCGAGCTGCGTTTCGGCGGGCACCGGCTGACCATCGCGCGCGAGGAGGAAAAGATCATTCTGCTCGTCGAGCGCATCGACGAGCTGTCGCAATCGTCGAAGGACGTCGACGAGGCGAAGGCCTTTTCGCTGCAGGGCGTGATGCCCGGCAAGCGGCTGGGGGCGTGGGTCTTTGCCGCCGCGATGCTGCTCGCCTTCCTGATCGGGCCGATCTGGGCGTGGTACAGCTATAAAAATGTCGATGAACGCCCGGACGGTTATCACGCCGACAGCGCCTGGCTGTCGGGCCCGCTGTCAAGCGCACACGCCAATCTGAAAAACGACTGCCAGTCGTGCCATATCGAGCCGTTCGTTGCCGTAACCGATACCGCGTGCGTCAATTGCCACACCGGCGAGCATAAGGCGATGAGCATGGCGCACGCGAACGCGCCGACGGCGATGCTGCTCGCGGCGCGGCACCCGCCGGGGATGGGTGAGCGGATATTGGCGGGATTTGCCAAGACCTTCAACAAGCCGCAGGGCCGCTGCGTCGATTGCCATACCGAACATGAAGGCGCGGGGCCGATGGCGGCGACGCCGCAGACATTCTGCGCCGATTGCCACGATGGTATGTCGGCGCGGTTGAAGGCGGCGGGGCATCCGACCATGCTGGCCGACGCTGCCGATTTCGGCACGGGCCACCCCGAATTCCGACCGCTGGTACGCCCGGCGGCGGGCGGCAATCCGGTGCGCACGACGCTGGCGAAGGGGGTGGTTGACTATAACGGCCTCAAATTCCCGCATGACCTGCACTTGCAGAGCACCGGAGGGGTTGCGCGGATGGCCGCCAGTTTCCGCGGGCGTTATGATTTCGGGCAAAAGCTCGAATGCGAAAACTGCCACCGCGTCGAGGCCGACGGCGTGCGCGTGAAGCCGGTCGAGATGGAACGCGACTGCGCAATGTGCCACAGCCTCGCGTTCGAGACCGTCGGCGGCGTGACGCGCACCTTGCGCCATGGCGAGCCCGATCAGGTCGTCGCCGACCTTACCGCTTATTACCGCTCGACGCCGCCGAGCCGCCCGCTCCAGCTCGGCGGAATGCAGCGGCGGCGGCCGGGCGCCTATGCCGAGGGGCAGGTCTATAACATCTATTTCAACGAGGTTGCGGTGCGTCCGCGCCGGGCGCAGGATGCGGTACGCGCGGTCTTTTCCAAAGGCGGGGCTTGTTATGACTGCCACACGATCTTTGCCCCCCAAATGGGCAATGGCTGGCGCATTGCTGCGGTGAACCAGACTCCGCGCTATTTGCAAAAGGGCTGGTTCGACCATGACGCGCACAAGGAAACGGCATGCGCCGACTGCCATACCGCGGCCCCGGCGTCGAAGGCGTCGAGAGACCTGCTTATCCCCGGCATCCGCCAGTGCCGCGATTGCCATGTGGGCGGGGACGGGGCGCGGCTGGTCAAGGTCGAAACCGCGACCGAATCGCCATGCGCCATGTGCCACGAATATCATGCCGACGGCGGCCAACCGTGGACGCCTGCGCGTCAGCGAAAGCTTAACCGCGCGGCAACCACAAATAAACGCGCCGATGCTATTCCGAGTGTGAGCGCGATCACAGGTGGCGTTCCGCGCGGCCTTTATGATGTGACGTGGCGCACACCCCTCTTGCATGGGGCAAGACGGGGCGGGTGAACGATCGGGACCGGGGCAGCCGGTGACAGCAGGGGACGGATATGCTGATCGCCCAGATCACCGATATTCATATCGGGTTCGATCCGGACAATCCGGCCGAATATAACCGCAAGCGCCTCGACGAGGTGCTCGACGTGCTGATCGAGGGGCCGAACCGCCCCGACCTGTTGCTTGCGACCGGCGACATCACCGATCGCGGCGACGCGGACAGCTATCGCCGCCTCGCCACGGCCTTTTCGCGCTGCCCCTTTCCGGTGTGGCCGAGCGTCGGCAATCACGACCTGCGCGACAATTTTCATGCGCGCTTTCCCGGCTTCGACGATGGCAACGGTTTCGTGCAATATGCGATCGAGCTTCCCGAGCTGCGCCTCGTCACGATCGACACGTTGGAGGAGGGGCGTCACGGCGGCGCCTTTTGTGCGGCGCGCGCGGCGTGGCTCGACGCCGAACTGGTAAAGGACCCGGCCAAGCCGACCTATATCGTCATGCACCATCCGCCCGTCGAAAGCGGAATCGAGTGGATGAACACCCATCCCGACGAACCCTGGGTCGCGACATTTACCGACGTCGTGCGACGACACCCCCAGGTCCGCGGGCTGATCTGTGGCCATTTGCATCGCAGTGTGACGGTGGCGTGGGAGGGGCGCACGGTCGCCATCTGTTCATCGACCGCACCGCAAGTATCGCTGGACTTAAGGCCGATCGACGAGGACCATCCCGACGACCGGCCGATGATCGTCGCCGAAGACCCCGCCTATGCGCTCCACCGGTGGAACGGGCGCGAATTGGTCAGCTTTTACGACCATGCCGGCGCCCACACGATGCTGGCGAAATATGACGAGAAGTTGCAGCCGCTGGTCCGCGAGCTGAAGGCCGAGCGCCCTGCGTAATGCTGCCGGGGGTGCTCACCCTAGTCGAGCCTGGTCCATTGTTCGTGGACGATCTCGCGCGCGATCTTGCCCTTTTCCATATGAAAGACATGGAGCAGTCGCAATTCGACGTGCGACCCGATGGGCAACGGCGCATTGTCCATGCCCTCGGCAACCAGCCGGAATCGGACGATCATGTCGTCGACGACGCGCGTTTCGGTAGCAAAGCGGTCGAGCGGGGTGATTCCGACATCGGCGAGAGCGGAAAACATGCGCCGGTAATTGGCCTCGATCGCCGCCTTTGTATCGAACCTTAGGCCCCGGCCAGGCACCTCCAGCACGATATCGTCGGTATAGAGGGTCATCACCGATGCGGGGTCCAGCCCTTCGTTGGCGATATGTTCGTGCGCCACGGCAAGATTTCGTTCGATCATATTCATAGTCAGGCCCATTAGTCAGTTAATCTGTCTTTCTGGTTTATAGACAGAGAGACTGTCTTATGCAAGACTCCTTTTATGACCGACATTCATCCCGTCGACGGCGCGCGTCTCGCCCAGCTGTGCCGAGCAATTTACGACAAGCTGCGCGAGGAGATCTATCTTGCCGCGGCGCAAGAGGGGTTCGTCGATCTGCGTCCGTCGCACTCCAATGTCCTGCGTCACCTTGATGCCGCGGGGTCGCGTATCGTCGATCTGGCGGTGCGCGCGGACATGACCAAGCAGAGCATGGCCTACCTCACCGACGCGCTCGCCAAGCTGGATTATGTGGAGATTCGGCCCGACCCTACCGACGGCCGGGCAAAGCTGGTGGTGCTGACCCCTCGCGGCCACGATGCGATCGCGGCCTTGACCCGGCTCAGTCTTGCGGCGGAGGCGCGCATTGCCACGCATCTGGGTCAGGCAAAGCTCGATGCGGTCCGCGACGGGCTGGCGGAGATTCGCGCGGCGCTGGAAGAACCCCGTCAATAACGGTCGAACCCCGCTATAAGCGCGCCAACACGTCCTGCCTTTGTGCCTCGGCGGTGACGCGCATCACGCATTCCGCGGCATGGTCGTTGACCAGCCCCATTGCCTGCATGAAAGCATATGTCGTCGTTGGCCCGACAAATTTCCAGCCGCGCTTTTTGAGGTCGGAAGACAAGGCGAGCGACGCGGGCGAAGTCGATCGGCGTTGCGGCCGCTCGGAGGGATCGGCTTCGACATATCGCCAGACAAATGCCGCAAGCGAGCCTTCCTGCGCGACAAGGTCGCACGCGCGGTGGGCATTATGGATTGTCGCCTCGATTTTCCCGCGGTGACGCACGATGCCTGCGTCGCCGAGCAGGCGCTCGATATCGCTCTTGTCGAACCGGGCAACGCGCCGAAAATCAAAGCCGGCAAAGGCAGAACGGAAATTGTCGCGCTTGGCAAGAATGGTGCGCCAGCTCAGCCCTGACTGGAAGCCTTCGAGGCACAGCTTTTCAAACAAGCGAATGTCGTCGGTGACAGCGAAGCCCCATTCGCGGTCGTGATAGTCGAAAAATTCGGGCGCGGCGGCGCACCAGCCGCAGCGCGGCCGGCCATCGGGACCGGGAACGGTGGTCGTCACGCCGCGCGCTTCAGGCCGTCCAGCCCATCGCCGGTGCGCCAGATGTCGATTTCCCGTATCTCCGCCGCGACAACATTGTGCGCGACGAACGGGTCGGCTGCGATGCGCCGCTCGAATTCCGCGCGGCTCGGCGCCTCGGCGAAAATGGCGCCCCCCGAAGCGGGCAGGAGTTTGCCGACGGCGAGGAAGCAGCCGTCGGCAAAGCCCTGCTCGATCCAACGGTTATGCGCGGCGAGGTGATCGGGCGCGGCGGCTCGATTGTCGGCAAAGGTCAGAAAGGCGATGAACATCGAACCCTCAATGGCTGTAGGGAGAAAAGCCGATGGCCTTGTCGAGCCAGGCGGTGATTGCGGCGATCTCGCGGTCGATGAAGAATTCGTCGCGAAAGGCGGCAGCGAGCGTCGCAACGCCTTGTGACCAGGCGAGCAGGTGCAGCGCATATTCGTCGGCCCGATCTTTGGCGCCCAGAACCTCAAAGCGCTGGGCCAGCCATTCGCGAAACAGGGCGAATATGTCCGCCGCACTTTCCCTCGCCGGATGGTCGGCCTTGGCAAGCTCGTTGGTGAGCGTGCCCACGGGACACCCATGACCCATGATGTCGGCGCGATTAGCGACAAGGATGTGGATGAAGCAAAGCAGCTGTTCACGCGCACCGCGGCCTTCGGTTTCCCAGCGCGCGAGCATTTCGCGCGTGGCCTCTGCGCGGCAGGCGATCACAGCGTCGAGGATCGCATCCTTGCTTTTGAAATGATGATAGAAATTTCCGCGCGAGATGCCGACACCGCTCGCAATCGCGTGAAAAGAGGTCGCCTCGAACCCGACGCGATAAAAGAGCGCATCGGCTTCCTCGACGATACGGTCGCGCGTGGATTTTGACGCCATGATGGAACCCGCCTGTTGAACTGGCGAGACGATTAGGACAATTGACCTAATCGGTCAAGAGGCGGCAGCGCAAGCGTGTCGGGGCGGGGTTGGCCTAATAGCCCAGCGACAAATCGACGCGCGGCTCCAGGGGCTCGCCCTTCTTCCATCGATCCAGATTTTCGAGGAAGCGCTCTGCCGATCGGGCGAACATCTTGTCCTGCGCGCGGCCCGAAAGGTGCATGGTGATGTGCGCGTTGTCGAGGCTCCACAACGGATTATCTTCGGGCAGCGGCTCGGGCGTGGTGACGTCGAGGAAAGCCGACGCGATCTGCTGCGTATCGAGCGCGGCGACGAGCGCCTCCTGATCGACGACGCTGCCGCGTGCGATATTGATCAGCGTTGCGCTGGGTTTCATCGCGGCAAGTTCGGCCGCGCCGATCATATTGTCGGTTTCGGGGGTCGCGGGAACGGCCAGTATCACCCAGTCGAAGTCACCGAGCCTTGCCCGCCACTGGTCCGGCGTCAGCGAGTTCGCGCCGGGCGTGCGGCGAACGACCGTCACCTCGACCGCAAAGGCCCTCAGCCTTTCTTCGATGAGTTTGCCGATCGCGCCATAGCCGAGCAGCAGTGCTTTCGATCCGAAGAGTTCGATCTTGCCCGGCGAATCGGTGAGCCATTCGCGGCGCTCCTGCGCGCGCACGACCTCGCGGTATCCCTTGGCGATGGTGAGCATCCCCATCACGACATATTCGGCGATGGTGATCGCGTTGATTCCGGCACCATTGGTAACGATCGTGCCGCGTTCGGCCAAGAGGTCGAGCGGCATCCCGTCGACCCCGGCGTAGATCGAATTCAGCCATTTCATCTTCGTCGCGGCGGTGATGGCGGCGGCCATGTCCTTCTTGTCATACATGTCGAACCAGCCGATCTCGGCGTGTGGCGCGAGGTCCATCGCCTCGTCTTTCGACGCGAAGAAGCGCGGTTCGACCCAGTCGGGCAGGCGGCTTTCGACGAGCGGCCGGATCAGGCCCGACAGGACGGTGATGGTTTTGGTCATCGTTTAGCTCTCCCATTCCCGTTCGCATCGAGCGAAGTCGAGATGCCTATCGTTTAGCGCATTCTTTCCGGGTGTCTCGACTTCGCTCGACACGAACGGATTGCGAGGTTCGTTTAAGCTCCCAGCCGCCAGTCCCAGCCGAGCGGGTCGCCGTCCATCACTTCGACGCCGTGGGTCAGTAGGATGTTTCGCACCTCGTCCGCTTGCACGAAATTTTTCTGCTCACGTGCAAGCTGCCGGGCTTCAAGTAGCTCAGAAATTTCTTGTTCGTCGATGGTGGCCGCTTTTGGTCGTATGCGTAGGTCCGCACGCCCATTTTGGAGCAGGTCGAGCCCAAGAACCTGATCGAGCGTAGCGATGAAATGCCAGCGGAGCTCGTTACTAATTGTAGGATCGGCCAGAACCGTTTCGATCACCAGCAGAGCTTTCGGTGTATTCAGATCGTCTGAGATTGCCTCGTCGAAATCTTGGAGATAGCCGAGTGCCTCCGTTTCGCTCCACTTTTCGCGCGGTATTGGTTCGAAGTGAGCCGGGGAAGCAACAGCCGTTCCAGTCTTTTGAAACTCCTTCCACATTTGCACTTCGACAGCTTTGTACATGCGCTTCAACCGCGTCAGCGCCGCACCCAACCCCTCCCACGAAAATTCAAGTTCGGACCGATAATGCGCCTGCAGGCACATCAGCCGATAGGCGAGCGGGTGATAGCCCTTGTCGATGAGCAGTTGCAGGCGCAGGAACTCGCCCGCGCTCTTCGACATCTTGCCCGAGCGTTCGACGAGGAAATTATTGTGCATCCAGATGCGCGCGCCACTGTCGGCCGAGCAGCTGTGTGCCTGGTTCTGCGCGATCTCGTTCGGGTGGTGGATCTCGCGATGGTCGATGCCGCCCGTGTGGATGTCGAAGGGGAAGCCGAGCAAGGCCTCCGACATCACCGAACATTCGAGGTGCCAGCCGGGCGCGCCACGACCCCATGGCGAATCCCATTCCATCTGGCGCTTTTCACCCGGCGGCGTCTTGCGCCAGATCGCGAAATCGGCGGGGTGGCGTTTGCCGTCGACGGGGTCGATGCGGCTTTCGCCTTCATCGGTCGCATGGCGCGCGAGGCGGCCGTAATCGGCGACGGTCGAGGTGTCGAAATAAAGGCCGCTGTCGAGTTCGTAGCAATGTTTATCGGCGATCGTCTTCGCAAATTCGATCATCTGCGGGACATAGTCGGTTGCGATCGACCAGTGCGCTGGCTGGCGGATATTGAGGGCTTTGACGTCGGCCCAATAGGCCTCGGTATAATGGCGCGCGATGTCCCAGATTGACTGCGCCTTTTCGGCGGCCGCTTTTTCCAGCTTGTCCTCGCCCGCGTCGGCGTCGTCGGTCAGATGGCCGACGTCGGTGATGTTGATGACATGGGTGAGCTTGTAACCCTTGTACGACAGCGTGCGCCCCAGCGTGTCGGCAAAGACATAGGCGCGCATATTGCCGATATGCGGGTAGTTATAGACGGTCGGGCCGCAGCTATAGACGCGCGCCTCCGGCGGGTTCGCCGGATCGCCAGGAACGCCGGGATGGACGGGCGCGAAGGTTTCGAGACGGCGCGTCAGGCTGTTGAACAGCTTGAGCGGCACGGCCGAAAGGGGGCGGGCGGGGGCGTCGGTCATGCCGCCGCCCATGCCTTGATCCGTCGGTCGGCGTCAACCGAAACGCGCTTCACTGGGCGGGCGGTGTCCACAGATCGTCGTTGCCCGCGCCGGTCACGGGATCGTCGACCAGCGGTTCGCCGCGGAGCGGATCGACGTCGCGCATGGTGATCAGCGCCTGCGACAGGTCGTTGCGCGCGCGGGAGCCGTCCTCGTCGGCGTCGACCTCTTCCTCGATCACGTCCTGAACCGGGAAGCCGGTGCCGGTGTCGAATCCCGGCCGCAAGCAGATGCTCGGGTTGGAGAGAAGGCAGCCGTTGACGGTCGATCGCGGATCATAGCTGCCCGCCGCGGGGGCGGCCCCGTTGACGGTCACGAGCCGAAGCGCATCGAGGCCGGTCACTTGTCCGCTCGCACCCAGATGCACTCCGTTTATCACGATTCGCGGCGTCCCCCCGGTCACAACGTCCAGCCCGCCCGCGCCGAAGGTCAGTCCGCGGCGCGCGGCAAGGTCGGTGCCAGAGCCGCTGTTCTGAACGTAAAAACCGCCGATGACTTCGGCGCGTATGCCGCGCGCGAAGAGGGCACCTTCGTCCAGGACGACTCCGTCATTTTCGGCGAGCCGCGCGTTGATCGCATCGGTCGTGGTCGCCGCGCCGACATCGGCAATCGCTCCGGCGGTGGCGACGATGATGTCCTCCGACACCATGTTGAGCTGTCCCGCCGGATCGGCGCCGTTGACGAGACGGACACTGCCCTGGCCCAATATGACCTCCAGCGCGTCATTCGCGATCAGGTTCAGCGCATTGGCGTCGGTCAGCCCGGTGAGTTCGACATTGCCGATGACGCGCATTTTGCCCGGCGTGCGGATGGTCAGCGCGCCGTTCGCGCCGAGATTCGAGCCAGGCGTACCGCCGGCGAGCGTGAAGCTGTCGACGATGACGTCGGGCGGCGCGGACGATCCGACCGAGGTTCCCCCCACCGATGCGACCTCGGGCGCAAAGACCTCGATCTGCGTGCCGAACAGGCGGCTGAGTTCGCCGGCGTCGAGATGATAGCCGGAAACACTGCTCCCCGGCGCTCCGCCGATAAAGGTCTGATTGTCGCTGTTATTGTTGGCGACCGACAGCGCCGTGGTCACGCCCGCTGTGCCGACGCGGCCCGCGGCGTCGATCGTAATGTCGGCAGAGGCCAGCGAAATCGTCAGACCCGTGACGATGCCGCCAATGGTCAGCGACGAAAGCGCAGAGGCCTCGAGATCGCCGGCGACCGTCACCGCGGCGAGATTCAGAAAGCCGCCGTTGCTGGCAAGGATCGCATCGGCGGCGGTCAGTGCGGCGATCGTCATCGCCTCGCCCTGCGTGGCGAGGTCGGCCGTCCCGGCAACACTGCCGCTGCCGATCGACAGGTCGCCGCTTGCACGAACGAAGGCGTCGCCGACATCGGTTGCGAGCGATTGAAAGATCATGTCGCCGCCGCCTTCGATGCGGATCGCATTGGCGCTGGCGTCGATCGGGCCCGACGCGAACAGCGACGCAATGTCGATGTTGCCATCGCTGCTGTCGAGGCTGGTCGAGCTCAGCGCGCCGAGCATGTCCACCGCAATGCCGGTGGCGCCGTTCAGTGCGACATTCTGCCCTTCGACCAGCGTTACGTCGATCGCTGTGGCTGCGTTCATTGTCACATCGCCGAGCGCGCGGACGCCGCCGCCGGAAATCCCCGCCGCCGAGTCGATGGCGAGATTCCCGTTGGCGCCCAGCGTCGGCGCCGCGCCGCCGCCGGGATCGGTCAGCGCGGCGATGGCGACATCTTGCGCTGTGATGGCGATGTCGCGTCCGGCATTGACGGGTCCGGCCATGTTGGCCAGGCCCGCGGCATCGACGACGACGTCGCTGAACGCCGCGACGGCGGCGAGCGTTGTGGCGCCGCCTTGGGTACGCAGGCTGCTGTCGCCGCCCGTGGTGCCGAGGCCGAGCGTCGTCGCGCCATCTACGGCGATGTTGTTGGCGGCGTCTAGCAGGATGTCGTCCCCCGCCGACAGCGCCGCGGCGTTGATCGAGCCTGTCGTCGATGCAATGGCGATGTCGGCGCCGTCGGCAGCCTGCGCCGTGATCGTGAAGATCGGGATGCCCGACGCCGACGAGAGGCCAAGGACGTGCGTGTCGGGCCCGGCACCCGTCGTTGCGACGCTGTCCAGGATGATGTTGCCGGGGGCCTGGACCGCGATGTCGTCGCCCGCGGCAACATTGGTGAGGCTGGCGGTCGTGCCTGCGAGCACGAGCATGTCCTCGCCTGCGGTGCCGCCGTCGATCGACGCGGCGCCGCCCACGCTGACGCCGAACATCCGCGTGGCGGCGCTGTTCGTCAGCGTCGCATCGCCCGCAGCGATAACGAACAAATTACCCTCGGTGGGGATCCCGTTGGGATCGACATAGCCGCCGTTCGCCTGTGCCGACGCGATGATATTGGCATCCGAATTGAGGAAAATGTCGCCGCCGGCGACGAAGGCGCCCGAAAGGTCGTCGGCTGCGAAGATCGAAATCGTGCCCGCGACATCGGCGCTGTTCACCGACACCGCTCCGCCTGTGCCAAAGGCGACGAAGGAGGCGTCGCCCGTCACCGTGCCGGTCAGCGTCACACTGTTCGCGACGAGCGAGATGTCGCCGCCGGCCGCAATCGACCCGCCGCTGATACCTTCCGCCCCCGGAGCCGTCCCATTGGCCGACAGGCTGACGCTGAGGCCCGCGTCGACGCCGTTGAAGGCGATCGACTGCCCCGACACCTGGACGAAGCCGCCCGCGCTTGAATTGCCGAGGTCGACCGCGCCTGGCGACACGATGTCGATATTGCCGCCGGTGATGATCGAGTTGAGACCGGTCGCAAAGCTGCCTGCGCTGGCAGCGAAGTCGCCCACCGCCTCGGCATGTTCGACGGTCGCTGCTCCGGGGGTGGAGAGGAGGATCGAGCCGCCCGCAAGCCCGTCGACCGCGATCGTGCCGGCCGGCCCCGTGACGGTCAGCGACAATAGGCCATCGGCGGCGGCAAGACTGCCCGTGGTGCCGCCAATACTCGTCGCCGCGGTCATGGCGACATCGCCCGTCGCGCGCAGCGTCGGCGCCGTGCCTTCGCGCAGATCGTGGCGCAGGTCGATCTGGTCGCCAGCATCGATCGTCAACGACCCGTCGACGTCGAGAGTGCCGTTCGACCGGCCATAAACACCGACCGAGCCGTCGGTCGCGAAGGTCACATCGCCCTGGCTGCTGATCGTGCCGCCCGCGGGGGCGACGAAGATGCCCGTCGCCGCGGTGTCGGTGTCGTTGTTCGTCGGCGCCGCAAGGCCAAAGGCCTGCGCCGTCAGTCCCGCGAAACTGATGTCGCCGCTATCGGTGCGCAATTCGATGCGCCCCGCGGTGTCGCCGCTCGCGTCGATGGTTGTCGCGCCAAGGTCGATCTGGCCCGGACCGGCCGTGCCGATGGCCGCTTCGATGTCGACGCGGCCACCCGCCGTCAGCCCGGCGATGCCCGAACTGCCATCGGTGCCGCCGCCGACGCCGATCCCGCCGGCGCCGCCGTTGCCCTGGATCCCGGCCGCCGTGATGCCGACAGCCTCGCCGTTCGATGTGATCGTTCCGCCGGTGGCGATCAGCCGGACGGCGCCGCCCGTGCCGCTGCCGCCGTCGCCGCCGGAGCCTGCCTGATTGCCGACGCCGAAGCTGCTGTCCGCCCCCGTTCCGCCCGTGCCGCCTGCGCCGCTGCTGCCCAGATTGACGCTGGGCGCGCTGCCGAGGCCCAGCGCGACGGTCGCTCCGTCGCTCGCCGCGATCTCGATCGCGCCGCCAATCCCGTCGCCGCCATCGCCGCCATCGGGCGCGACCGCCGGGAAGGAATTGAAGTCCAAATTGCCTGCGCCGCCATCGCCGCCGATTCCGCCGGTAATAAAATTGGTTTCGAGTGCAGTCACGCCGGCGCCGGCCCCATTGGCCAGCATCCGCGAGGTGCCGCCCGTGCCGTTCCCGCCGTTGCCCCCATCGCCGTCATTGCCGTCGCCGCCGTTGCCGCCGAGACCGGTCGAGTCGATCGTGATGGCGAGCTCGCCCGCGTCGAATCCCGTGACAATCGTTTGCGCAACGCCGCCGAAACCGTCGCCGCCCGTGCCGCCGACATTGTGCACCCCGCCGGAGCCGCCCCTTCCGGCGGCAATGCTGCCTGCGGCGCCGACGCCGGCAATCGCTGTTTCGAGCGCGATCGTTGCCGTGCCGCCGCGGCCATTGCCCCCGGTGCCACCAACGCCGATGCCTGTTGCGGGGCTGCCGCTGCTCGAAAAGAAGCTTTCGCCGCCATTGCCGCCGAACCCCGACGCATCGGCGACCAGACTGCTCGCGGTGGTCGAGCCGCCGGTGACACCGATTGTGGCGTTGCCGCCAATCCCTTCGGCACCGTTGCCGGGCGTGCCTGGAGCGCCGGCAAAGCTCGAGAAGTTGAAAAAGTCGCCGCCGCGCCCACCGCTTCCGTGGGCGTTCGCCTGAATCACGCTGGCGTCGACCAGCACGGTTCCGGAGATGCTGATCGTTGCCGTGCCGCCGCGGCCCTGTCCGCCCGCGCCGCCGGGAATGATATTCGCCGGATCGTCGTCGTTGCCCGACAGCCCATCGCCGCCGATGCCGTTCGCCGTCGCCAAAATATCGGCGCCGGTTATCGTGCCGCCGCTGAGGTCGATCGTCGCGGTCCCGCCGACACCGGTACCCGATGTACCCTCCGCGATGCCACCGATGCCGTCGGCGCTTATCCGCATATCGCCGAACGACACCGCGCCGCCCGTCTGGGTAAAGCTGGCCGTGCCGCCCGTGCCGGTGGCGCTGTTTGCGCCGGTGCCGCCGCCGAACCCCGCCGCCGATAATTCGATCACGCCGCCGGTAAAGCTGCCGCCCTGCACCTCGAGGCGCGCCGCGCCGCCCTGACCATTGCCCGCCGTGTCGAACGGCAGGCCCGGAAAGCTTTCCACATCGGGCTCCGTCCGGCCATCGGCCGTTGCCACCAGGTCCCCCGCGTCGATCCGGCTGCTGCCGGAGCTTTCCGCTTCAGTGCGCAGAAGTATCGTACCGCCCCGGCCCGTCGGATTGTTCGCGCCGGGCACCGCTGCGCCGCCCGCCGTGCCATCGGCCGAGACCGAGGCACCGACGCCGAGGTCGATCGTGCCGGCGTTGGCGATCATCTGGATGGTGCCGCCCGTCGCCGCGGTGCCCGCGTTGCTGACCCCCGACCGCGCGCTCGCGTTGAAAATATTGGCGGCGTCGAGCAGCGCGACGATCTGCCCTCCGCTGCGGGCGAACAGGTCGATCGTCCCGCCCTGCGCAACGCCGCCGGTATCGGTGACGTTGACGGTCGAGCCGCTGACGTCAATTTCGAAGATATCGGCCCGAATCGTTCCGCCGTCGGCGTTGAGGTCGACATCTCCGCCGGTGCCGTCGCCTGCATTTCGGACGATTGCGCTCGACATGCTTCCGCCCATGGCCTGAACGAGCAGCGTGTTCGCCGCGCTGATCGTACCGCCAGCGGTCGCGCTGACAGCCACGCTTCCTCCGGCACCTGTGCCGAAGTTTTCGCCGGATATTCCCATGCCGACTGCGAAGAGGTTGACGAAGCTGCTGCTGGCGATTGTCGAGCCGTTGGTTGCCGCCAAGACGACGTCGCCCGCGGCGGTATCGCCCGTCTGGCCGGTCGTCCCGCTGGTGCTGAGCGCGCTGCCCGCGAGCGCCGAACCGTTGAGGGCGATCGAGGTCGTTTGTGCGGTGACGCCGCCATCGACGGTCAGCGCCGCGTCGCCGCCCGTGGCATTGCCCCCGATCGTATTTTCACCGCCGCTGGCATTGCCGCCGCGCGCGAGCGCCGACGCGAGAACCGCGCCGAGGGAAATGGTCGAGGCCGCATCGGTGTCGATCGCGATTTCGGCGATGCCCCCGATCCCCGCGCCGCCATTCAGTGACTCGAAGGAGCCGAGACTGCCGCCGCCGTCGCCGCCCGCCTGTACGAAGGTCTGCGTGGCCGACAGGAAGGTGTTGGCGCCCGTGACCGATATGCGCGCCGTGCCGCCGATACCGTCGCCCGATTGGGTGAGGCCGATGCCGCCGGTCCCGGTGGCGTTGAGCGACAGCAGCGCGACGGGTCCGACGCTGCCGCCGTCGGTGATCGTCAAAGCCGCGTTGCCGCCGATGCCGTCGCCGTTGATCGCGGGTGGGCCGCTGACAAAACTCGCATCGCCGCTGCCGCGCGCGTTGATGAAGACATTGCCCGCGATAAGGCTGCTGCCGGCGTTGCTGACCGTGATGCTGGCACTGCCGCCGCGTCCGTCGCCCGTCGAACCGTTCGATCCCAGATCGGCGATCCCGTCGGCCTCGACCGTGACACCCGATGTGCTGACGCTGCCGCCGGTGATCGTCAGGCTGGCGGTGCCGCCCAGTGCATCGCCGGTCACGGCATCGGGGGTGCCCGACGCGAGCACGCTCAGCGATCCTGCGGTGAGCGTGCCGCCGGTGACATTGATCGCCGCATTGCCCGCGGCGGCGGCGGTGCCGCCCGATTGGAGGGTGAAGCCGCCCGTGGCGCCGGCCTGCTGCCCCGCGCCGAGGATGAGCGACGCGCCCGCGTCGCCGGTAAAGCTGCCGTTGCCCTCGACAAAAAACTGGCCGGCGGATGACAGGGGCGGCGGCGATCCGGGCAGGGTCTGCGCCGGTCCGGCGGCAAAGGTGCCGCTGGCGCGCGCCACCGTGTCGCTGCGGAACAGCGTGTCGGTCGCGGTGATGTTCGCGGCAGTGGCGTTTGTCGGCGTATCGGCGATTTCGCCGCCGACGATATTATAGCCCGCCGACAATCGCACCGCGCCGTCGGGATCGACCTGTGCCGAGACTGCGTCGTCATAACCGATCGCGCCGCCGACCAGCATCGTCACCGCGTCATTTTTCGGAATCGCGACCATATAGACGCGGCTCTGGTTGCCGTTGGAGTCGAGGTGCGCGGGGCCGGTGGTCGTTCCCGTGTGGCTGATCGCCGTTCCGCCCTCTGCCCCGACGGTGACGTCGATGTCGAACAGCCCGCCGTTGATGCGAATATTCGCCTGCTCGGCGGCAACATAGGCGGCCGATCCGTCGACGCGCACAGCGCCGGCCTGGACAACCCGCGGTGCGACCAGTGCGACATAGGAACTGCCCGGACTGCCGCCATGATTGGCGTTGATCGCGCCGTTGACGGTGATCGCGGACGTGCTGCCCGATGCGCCGGCAAGGCGGATGGTGCCGCCGGGACCGAACAGGCCGCCGCTCGTGTCGATGTCGTTCGTCGTCAGCATCAGGCTGCCGACGTTGATCACCCCGCTGGCGCCGATCAATATGCCACCGGCGTTGTAGAACCATATATTTCCGCCGCGCGGTCCGTTCGGCGAGCCGATATAGGAATTGACCGTTCCGTTGAGCGCGATCTGGCGGCTGAGCGCGCCGCCCGACCCGTCGACGAAGCGGTTGAGCACCGTATAGTCGCCGTTGCCGATGAATTCCCAGTTCGCGCCCGCGGGCAGGATGTCGATCGTGCCGCCCGTGGGCGCGTTATCGGTCGGCACCCAGTTGATGACGCTCTGGCTGGTGCCGAGCGTGACCGTCGTGGTGTTTGTGCCCGGATTGTCGACGATCGAACTTCCGCCCCCGCCGGTAACGAACGCGCCTGTACCTGCGACCTGTGCCAGTGCCACGCCGCCCTGCGCCAGCGCGATCAAGCCGCCCGCGACGGCGCAGCTCGTCAGCAGGTGCCGTTTGCGGCCGCGGCGGGGCGAGGGGGTGGCGGTGGAACGCATGGCAGTCGTCCTCGATGCATAGGTCATGGCTCAGCGCGCCCTGATGCCGAACTGAGTAGTAAGCGAGACGAGCAGCCGCGGGTCGGGCCGCTCGGTCAGCAATCCGCCGCGGTTGAGCGGCACCGCGAGCGTCACGTCGAGCCGCGCGACATCGCCATAGGCGACGCGCACGCCGCCGCCGGCAGAATAGAGTTTCTGCGGATCGAGCCCGTCGAACACCGCATCCTTGTTCCAAACCCAGGCGGCGTCGAAAAAAACGAAGGGCTGGATGGCAAAGGCTTTGACATTGGCGGGAACGAACGAGCCATAGCGTGCCTCCAGCGCCACCGCGACGCCGCTGTCGCCGATCACCGTGCCGGGGTCGAAACCGCGCCCGACAGTGAAATTGCCGCCCGAAAATTCCTCATAGGCCAGTAGCGGATCGTTCGCCCACTGTGCGCGCGGCGCCGCCGACAGGGTGAATGTCTTGGCAGGGCGCCACTCGGCGAGCGCCTGCGCGCGGACGAGGAAGGCGTCGGGCTGGCCCTCGATACGCGTCAGCGGCACCGCGCCAGGCAGGAAACAGGCCGTGCCGCCGGGACCGCAATCGTCGCTTGCGCCAAGCGCGGAGATGCCTTTTCGCGCTTCGAGCGAGCTGCTCAGCGACCAGCGCGGTTCGCTGGCGCTATAACCGCTGCGGCCGGTAATCGAGTCGGGATCGACCCAGCTGGCATCGGCGCGCAGCGACAGAACGCGCAGCCGATCCTCGTTGAGCGGGATGCCCGCGACGCCGATGTCCTGATCGATGAAGTCGAGTCCGCCGCCGATCGTCACTCGCCGTGCCTGCGTGAGAACAAGCGGGTAGGATGCGAAGAGGCCGACGATCTGGGTATCCGACTTGATCGACAGCCCGGTGAGGTCGGGGCGCGTCCAGGCATAGGTATAGCTGGCGCCGAGCCGCAACCCTTCGCCGCCGACGCGTAGCTCGTGGCCGATTTGCACCACCTTCTGCTCGTCGAAATCGGGGGTCGAATAAAAGCTGAGCGTCGTGAGGTCGCCCATGCCGGTCAGCCCGGCGAAGCGCGCGCGGACATTGCCGCCCCAGCGCCCGACGTCGCGCGACCCGAAATTCTGGGCGTTGAAATCGAAGGTGACGGGGGTGCGGCTCACCGTCACTTCGCCGACAACCTCGCCCGCCGCGCCGCCGGGCCGCAGCGTCAGCCGCGCGTCCATCCCCGGAATGTCGCCCGCAAGCAGCAGATAGCGCTCGGCATCGGCGATATTGAACACCGGCGCGTCGTCGAGCCGCGCCAAATAGCGTTGCAGCAGCCGTTCGTTGGCCCCGGCATCGCCGCGCACTTCCACGCGCGTCATCCGCGCGGCCAGAATGTCGAGCCGGACAATGCCGTCGTCGATCGTCTGCGCGGGGACGCGCACGGCCGCCAGATAGCCCCGCGCGCGCAGCGCGGTCGCCGCGCGGTCGCGAATGTCGCACACAGCAGCGATCGGCAGCTCCTGTCCGACGCGGTCGGACCAGCTGGGCGCGAGCAGCGCCGGGTCGATGCCCTCGACGCTGGAAAATTCGACGGCGCGGAGCGTGAAGCGGATATTGGCAAATTCGGGTGCGGCAAGCGGGCAGGGGGCGCGTTCGATCTCGTCGTCGAGGGCGACGATCCGTTCGCCGGGTTGCACCGCGGGCGCGAGCGGCGGACGCTGGATTTCTTCGCGCGTCGGAACCTGCGGTGTCGCCTGGGCGAACGCGGCGGCAGGCAATGCCCCAGCGATCAGCCCCGCCGAGCCGATGAGCACGCGGCGAAGGCGTCGCTTCCCGCCAATCCGATATTGTCGCACATCCCCCGACACGGCCATCACCACCCCTTGCGTTCGGGCGCGCCGCAACGGTCGCGGTGCGCCAATTCAACCGGTGCGGCCGGCGTCCGGCAGCACGAATTTCGACCCAAGGAATGTCCGCCACGCGACCGGCGGTTTTCCCTGCTTGATTATCAGATGGATAGGACGACGACAATGGCCGCCCCGTCCATCCTTTTCACCCCTGGCCGCCCTCGGCTTCGGACATTGTATCGACCAGGCGGTCGAGCTGCGGCGTACAGCCCTTGGCCATCAGCGTGTCGACCGACGCCTCGACGGTTTCGGGGACCGTTTCCATCGCGGCAAAGCGCACCGTGACCGGCTGACGGAGACCCGCGCCCGACAGGCGATAATCGACGCCATATTGCACCGGCAGCGTGTCGGTCGGCCATTTGCGAAAATTGGCGCCGGCAACAATCGCGATCGTCGCCTTCTTGCCGCCTCCCTCGATCTCGAGCGCGGTATCGCCCTCCATATTGGGGCGCCAGAGCATCAACGTCGCGGGATCGGCGACGCAGAAGGTGCCGCCCTGGCGATAATCGAGCAGCCACAGGTTGGGCGCGCGAAGTTCGGCCGGCATCGGATCGTCGGGTCCCCGCGAAAATCCGCCGCGCGAGCGGACCGATGGACCCTTGGCGAGCATTCGCGAGACATTGCTGCCGAGCGACTGGCTCGCCTGAACGCTGCCGGTGGCGCTGAAGGTACCGGGCCCCGAAAGCGTCCGCGTCTTGCCCGATTGCATCAGCACGACGCGGTCGCCCGCGACGAGGGTGAGCCGGTCGGACGCTTTGAGCTTCGCGCCGGTCGGATATTTGCTCGCCGACGGGCCGGTCGAGCGGACGACCATCGACTGCGCGGCAGCGGTGCCGACCATCGCCAGCGCGGAGACGGCAGCGGCGGCGGCAAGGCCAAGGCGGCGCGTCCGGAAGTCAGGAAAGGACATAGCTTTCTCCTCTTTTCGTCTGATTCAGGCGTTCGATCAGGAACAGGATGGCGGCATCCTGCCCCATTTCTTCGGCCAGGGCTGTGGCCAGCGTCACACGGCGGTCTTCGTCGCCCGCGGCGTGCGCAGCGACCAGCGCGGCAATGCGCGTACGCTGGTCCGCCGCAAGATCGGGACGCGGGGTGAAGACGTCGACGGGCTGCGCGCGGCCGCGCAGCGTCACGCGGCCCATCGGCACCAGATCGCCGCGGCCCGACCTCGCCGCCGCTTCGGCCGAGATGAGCACGCCGGTCTTCAGGCTCTTGTTGGCGGCCTCAAGCCGCGAGGCGGTATTCATGCTGTCGCCGAGCGCCGTATATTGAATGCGGCCTTCGCCGCCGAAATTGCCGACGATCGCGTCGCCGACGTGCAGCCCCACGCGGGTCATGCCGATGGGCGGAATGTCCTCGGCGGCCAGATCGACGCGGAATTTTTCGCCCGCCTGATACATGGCGAGCGCCGCGGCCGCAGCCTTTTCCCCGTCATCCGGGCGGCTGATCGGGGCGCCCCAAAAGGCGACGACGGCGTCGCCGACAAATTTGTCGATGGTGCCGCCGTGGTCGAGCACGATGTCGGAGAGGCGGTCGAGATATTCGTTGAGCAGGCGCGCGACCGTTTCCGGCGTCACCGCATGGCTCAATTTGGTGAATCCTTCGAGGTCGGTGAAGACGCAGAAGATATTGCGCCGTTCGCCGTGGAGCGAAAGCTGGTCGGGATCGCGCAGGATCTGCGCCGCGACATCGGCGGGCAGATATTTGCCCAGCGCCGACTGCGCAAAGGCGCGCTGACGCGACCCGATCGTGCGCGCCGCGGTGCCGACGGCGGCATAGCCGAACAGCCAGCCGACCGCCCAGCCAAAGGTCGGCAGCGTCGTCGTATCCACCCCGCGGCCCTGCAACCAGAAGGGAAAGGCGACGAAAAAGGTCATCTGGCCCACGAAGGCGAGCGCGACCCAGCGCGCGCGCAGGTCGATCAGGCTGGTGAGGCCGCCGGCCAGTACGACGAGAAGCGCGAGCATCCAAAGCGACCATGACGACAGCGGCCGCGCCCATGCGCCGTCGAGTTGCTGCGCCAGCATATGCGCGTGGACTTCGAGCCCGATCATCGTTTCATGTTCGCCCGTGATGGCGTCGGGAAAGCGGCTGAGTGGTGTGTTGAACTGATCATTGTCGATGATGTCGCCGCCGATCAGGACATAACGATCCTTCACCAGATCCGAAAAGCCGGCGCGCATGTCGCCATCCATCGGCAGCGCAAAGGTGTCGATGGGAATGTTGGCGAACACCGGTTCGACCTGGCCGTTCCCCGCGCGGGCGGGAACAAGGAAGCGGATCGCGCCCTGATATTCGGCATGGGCCTTGTCGACGGGGGCGAGCGCGTTCGACATCAAGGGCGGCAACCCCGGCGGCCGGTCGGGCCATTTGCGGATGACGCTGTCGTCGTCGGTGCGGAACAATACGCTCGTCGCCCGGGTGTTGGCGGTCGCCACGTCGGCGATGAAGGCTTCGAGGAATTTCTGCTGTTCGTAGAAGATGGTGTTCGGATTGCTCGCCTGTTCGGCATAGGCGAGCCAGGTCGGCGTCTGCATCGCGCGCAGCTGCGTCTTCAGCGCCTCGTCGTCGGGACGCGGCGAATCGAACGCGATATCGATGCCGATCGCCTTGGCCCCCATCTGGTCGATGTTGGCGAGCGCGGCGGTAAGCAGCGAGCGATCGAGCGGCGATCGGATGCCCGTGTTGAACAGCGTCTCGTCATTATAGGTGACGAGCAGGATGCGCGGGTCCTGCCGGGCCTTGGGCGCCATCAGCGTCGCGCGCGCATCGTACAGGGCGCGCTCGGCGGCGTCGATCAGCGGCATCTGCCAGCTGAACCGTGCGATCAGCACCGCGACGACCAGGAACAGGATCGTCGCCGCCATGCGCGACGGGCCAAGTTGCATGACCAGCCGGCGCACCTGCTTGCGCAGCGGCACCGCGGGCGGGCGGTCATCCGGCTCGCCCGCCGCAGCCGCGTCGGCGGCACGAAGCTGGGTTTCGGGCGCGTTCATCGGTTCAGCGAGCGGCGCGCGCGGCCGCCGGTCCTTGCTGTGCGGTCTCCGCTCCACGAAGCAGCGGCTGCGCGCCATCGCCGATGATCGCGAACCCCGCCCAATAATAGGGGTGCGACGTCTTCTGGTCGTCCATCAGCCGTTGCTGCGTGCCCCACAGCGCGTCGGCGACGCTGGCCCCTGTCCCGGCAGCAAACAGTCCCCCGATCAGCCGCTGGGTCGCATCGAAATCGTCGGGCGCCGGCCAGTGGCTTGCGATCACCGAGCGGCCGCCCGCGCCGATGAAGCTGCGCACCAGTCCGTCCAGCGCATTGCCGCCGCCCGACAGCCCGGCCTCGCGCGTGACGGCAACGCTTGCCGCGCCTGCGGTGTCGCAGGCCGACAGGATGACCAGGTCGGCATCGATCTTGAGGTCGAAGATTTCCTGAAAGGTCAAAAGACCGTCCGATTCCTGGCCGCCGAAAGAGGTGACGAGCGCCGGACGCGCCGGGCAGGCAGGGCGCGGCGCGGTAACGAGGCCGTGCGTCGCAAAATGGATGATGCGATAGTCGGAAAGGTCGGCGCGGGACTTGACCGCGGTATCGGTAAAGGCGCCGCCGGTGAGCAAGGTGCCCGCGGCGCGTCCCATCGCGTTGCGCGCGGTGACGAGCTCGTCGGCGGAGATCGGGCGTGCCCATTGTCCGGCGTCCCACAGGCAATCGGCGTCCATCCCGCCCGCTGCGTTGCCCCCGGCACCGCGCGTGCCGAGCGAAGGCAGCCGATCACCGATCGGCGCGTTTTCGCCCAGGCCGAAATATTGATTCGCAGCCTTGGAGGGGGCCGCCTGGCGCGCGTTGCGAAACGCGAGCGCCGACACCGCAGTGCTGGGACGGGTGGCGCGGCCCAGCCACGCGATCTGGCGCATATCGAACGGATCGGCTTCGGGATCGAGCACGCGCTGTTCATAGGCCGCGAGCCCGGTATCGGCGGTGATGAGCAGGTTGACCGGCAGCCGCAGCATCGCGCCGTCGGGTTCGAAGATGAGGTGCGGCACCGCGGGCAGCCGCGCGGCAACCGGACCGAAAAGCTGGCCATAGAGGCGGTGCGCGGTCGCGGCGTCGAAGGGATAGGTGACGCGGCGGCCATTTTCGACGATCGAGATCGTCGAGCGGATCGTGTCGACCGCATTTTCGAGGCCCGCAGCGCTGATGTCCGATTTCCAGAGCTGTGCGCCGGCGGGTTCGACGAGCATCGCATAGACGCTGTCGCCGACGACGAGCATCTTCAAATAGGCTTCGTCGCCTCGCAGCACCCCTTGCAGTTCGGCGAGGTCGAGTTTGCCTGGCTCGACGACACGATATTGCGGAAAAGCCGACAGGCTGGCGATGGTTTCGGCCTGCTGAAAGGCCAGATTGTCGAGCTGGATGCGGATGTCGGCGCGCTGCGCCGCGATGTCGGACGATTGCGGCAGCTGCGCAAGGCGCGCATCCTCGATCCGTGCGCGCTCGATGTCGCGGTTCAGCGTCGTTGCCTGGCGGAACAGCCGCGCGCCCTCGTCGCTGCCGCTCGACAGTTCGCGCGCGAGCACGGCCTGCGTATCGGCAACGCCGGGACGAATCTGAAGCTGGCTGGCGACAAAGAAATCCTGCACCGCGACGGGATCCGATGCCGCGCGGGCGGCGAGCATCCGGTAATAGGGGGCCATCATGTTCGCCATGCCCGCGGTCGAACGCTTGGTTTCGGCGAGTGCAGTGACGACCTCGCGATAAATGCCCATCGCCTTGTCCTCCTGCCCCTGCCGGGTCAGAAAGGCGGCGTAACGCGCACGCGCCGAGGCAAGCGCCGTGGTTTCGGGATATTCGACCGCGAGCAGATCGACCGATTCGCGGAACCGCGCATCGGCCGCGGCGCTGTCGCCCAGCGCTTCTTCGGCCATCGCCAGTTCGCCCAGCATTTGCGAACGCAGGCGGATGATCGACGTCACGCGCCCCTCGCGGACCGCCAATGCGTTGGTCAGCCCTTTGATCTGCGCATTTTTTGCCGCGGCGGCATTGCCGCGCAGCCGCTCTACCGTGCCGAGCAGGTGGACCGCCTGCGCGTCGATTAGCTGCGCCCTTTCGGTCGGCGACAGCCGCTCGCGGTCGCCCCCCTGCACCAGCCGGGCGTCGTCGCCGCTGTTGACCCCGGCCACGATTTCGGGCGCCAGCGTTACCGCGCCGTCGATGGCCGTCACGCCGGCGGCTAGCGGCGGGATCGGCGTTTGCAGCCGCACGGCGGCGGTGTCGAAGTCGCGTTGGTTGAGCGCGTGGATGGCCCGGAAATTCCGCCGCAGGCGCAGTTGAACGGGATCGCTCGTCGGAATCGCTTCCACCTCGGCGAACAGGCGTTCGGCCTCGGCGAACTCGCCAAGGTTCGAGCGTTGCAGCGCGCGGTTGAGCGTAAATTCGGTCGCGTCGATGCCTGGCGCGGCCGGTTCGTCCGCCGCGCGGCGCGACAGCGCGTCGAAAAATTCGGCCGCCTCGGCATAATCGCCGCTGTGGTTGCGGCGATACCCTTCGGCCAGCGCCTTGTCGATGTCGATCGCCCCGGCGAGGGTGCGGGCAAAACCGTCGTCGCCGCCGACCGAGGTTGTCGCGACGCGGATCACGCCGGGGACGACACGGCGCTGCCGCACCGATTCAAGCGCGATGTTCAGCGCATCGGCATAGGCTTCCATCCCTTCGGCCGAATAGACATCCTTTCCCTGGGCCTCGATCCGCGTCGTCCACGCCAGATCGCTGCCGCGCAAATGGCAGCGTCCATCGGCTGCGCACGCCACGCGATCCGCGCGCGCGCGTTCGACACGGCTCCGCGCCTCGTCGGCGCCGGCGCGCAATATGCGAATGGTGCCGACGGGTTGGCTCGTATCGCGACACACGACCGTCCAGGCGCGATCGAACATGCCCTTGACGACATCGTCGCGAACCGTCGCCTGCACTTCGCACAGCGAACCGCCTTCGGAACCGATCGAAAAACTGTCGCGGAGTGTCGGGTCGACCGGCTGCGCAAAAGCGCCTCCGGGCGCGATCGAGGCTACGGCCGCGAGTGCCGATAGCCCGTGCCAACGTCGAACGGCCATCACAATCCCCCAAACCCACGCTCAAACCTCCGTCCCGACGCAATGCCGGTACGGTGCGAACATCACTGCTGTGGCGCGACCCATTCCCTTGGGGCGACCCTAAACCCTTCGTAACCGAAAGGGAAGTGATCTGCCGCACAGGCGGCTTGCGCCAAAGGGACAGGCCACCTATCTGCCAGAGAAGGGTTTAACCGCGAGGATATGATGAGCGCATTCGACGATCGTGAACGGGCATTTGAAACGCAATTTGCGCGCGACCAGGAGGTGCAGTTCCGCATTACCGCGCGGCGCAACCGGTTGCTCGGCGAATGGGCCGCCGAACGCATGGGGCTGACCGCCGAAGAGACCGACGCCTATGCCAAGGCGGTCGTCCAGGCCGATTTCGAGGAAGCGGGCGACGAGGACGTGATCCGCAAGCTTGCGGGCGACCTGACCGCGGCGAGCGTCGAGATCAGCGACGCCGAAATCCGGGCGATGCTGAACGAAAAAACCGCCGAGGCGCGCCGCCAGTTCATCGACAGCCAGAATTAAGGCCGCCGCAATGGGTATGCGCGAGGATGATTTGAAGGCGATGATCGAGGCGGCGTTTCCGGACGCGGCGGTGACGATCACCGACCTCGCCGGCGACAATGACCATTATGCCGCGCATGTGGTGAGCGAAAGCTTTCGCGGCATGACCCGCGTTGCGCAGCACAAGGCGGTCTATGCGGCGCTTGGCGGGCGCATGGGCGGCGAACTTCATGCCTTGCAATTGACGACCGCCGTTCCTTCATAGGGACGAGACGCAAATTTTTCGGCGCGCTGCGCCCCCGGAGACTGACCATGAGCGACCCTGCCACTCACGACCGCATTGCAAAGCTGGTCGCCGACCATCCCGTCCTGCTGTTCATGAAGGGCACGCCGCTGTTCCCGCAGTGCGGCTTTTCGTCGCGCGCGATCGCGATGCTCGACCGGCTGGGCATCGAATATGAAACCGTGGACGTGCTCCAGGACATGGAGATCCGCCAAGGTATCAAGGAATTTTCGGACTGGCCGACGATCCCCCCACTGTATGTGAAGGGCGAGTTCGTCGGCGGATCGGACATTATGATGGAAATGTGGGAAGCGGGCGAGCTTCACACATTGATGGACGGGATTCCGACGCGCGCCGAATAGACGCTGTGTAAATGATCGGGGGCGGTGAGGGCGTTTCACCGCCCCCTATGATTATTCGGTGTCAGCGGCAGCGCAGTTCGCCGCGGTCGATTGCGCGCCCCAACAGTGCGCCGCCCGCAGCGCCGATGATCGTGCCCACCGTGCGGTCGCGGCCGCCGTCAAGTTCGCGGCCGACGAGCGCGCCGACAGCGCCGCCGATGATCAGCCCGGTCGTGCCGTTGTCGCGGCGGCAATGATAGCGACCGTCATCGCCGCGCCAGATGCGGTCGCCGCGCGACAGGCGGCGGGGTTCGTAATAGCGCCCATAGCTGTCGTAGATGGCGCGATCCTTTGCACGCTTGCCGTGCGCGGGCGCCCAGGGCGGCGGATCGGCATAAGCGGTGCCGACGGGCAATGCCAAGGCGGCGAGAAGTGTGGCGGCGAAGATCTGTTTCACGTCGATGCTCCCTTGATCTCTTTGTCCGTGGGCAACGGATGTGACCATAAACCGCTGATCGGAACGCGCGATGAACGACGCTGTTCCCGCGTTCGGGAAAAAGCATCCGGGGGGCGGGGCCTGTCGGCCGCTCCGCCCCCCGTCTGCGTCGGGGGTAAGTGGGGATTCCGGAGTGGGGGCAGGGGGCATCAGGGACCAGACCGATGCCCCCCACCGCTCCATTTGAGCGGAACACTCGGGAACGTGAAAAACCATACAATTGCCGTGCCAGATCGGCGTTGGCCCGGATTTCGGTGCGAGGTACTGGTTAGCAATTTCCTACCGGTACCCCAGTCTGTCAAAAATTCCGACAGAAGCGCGTATCGATTGCTGTTCATTTTTGTTCAGCCAGCGTTCAGGCCATTGACTACATTTGTAGTCGCATCTTAGATGGCGGTGCCAATGGGAGGGGTCCGGATGGCAGAACGAGCAAGCGAATCGGAGATGCAGGTGCTTGCGGCGCTGTGGGACGAATCCCCGCAGACCGCGGCCGAACTGGCGCAGCGCGTCGGCGAGGCGAACGGCTGGACGCAGGCGACGGTCAAGACGCTGCTTGCGCGGCTTGTCCAGAAGGGCGCCGTGACGGCCGAGGCTGATGGCCGCCGCTATCTCTACAGCCCCGCGATCGAGCGCGCCGACACGGTCGGCGAGGAATCGCAGCGCTTTGTCGACCGGCTCTTCGGCGGCCGCGTCAGCCCGCTGATCGCGCATCTCGCCGAACGCGAGGCGTTGAGCGACGCCGACATTGCCGAGATCGAGGCGCTGCTGCGGAGGCTCAAGTCATGACCGGCGCCATGCTGCTTCAGGCTTGGGCCGACACGCTCGTCACCACCGGCCTTCTCGTCGCCGCGGTTCTCATGATCCGCAAACCCTTTGCGCGTCACTTCGGGCCGCGCCTTGCCTATATGCTGTGGCTGGTTCCGGCGCTGCGCCTGTTCCTGCCGCCGCTGCCCTTCGCCGACCCGGTGCCGCCGGTCCCGGCGATCGAGCCGACGGCGATGGAGGCAGTGCATCAGTCTGTCCTCGCCGAGGTTGTCGACGTTGCTCCAGCTGCGGCGGAGCCGCTATGGACGCTTCCCGATCTGCTGCCTTTTCTTTTCACGGCATGGGTGGTCGGGTTCGTTGCCGTACTGGTCGCGGCGATGGCGGCGCACCGCCGTTTTCTGGACCAGGTGCTGCACGGGGCGGTCGAACTGGAACCGATCGGATCGATCCGGCTGGTGATGAGCGACGCGGTCGATGGCCCGGTGGCCTTTGGCCTGCTGCGCCGCTGCGTCGCGGTGCCGCTCGACTTTTTCGGCCGTTACGCCGCGAGCGAGCGGGCGCTGGCGATCGACCATGAACTGGCGCACCATCGTCACGGCGATCTTTGGGCCAATGCGGCGGCGCTGCTGCTGCTCGCCGCGCAATGGTTCAATCCTTTTGCCTGGCGTGCCATCCGCGCCTTTCGTTTCGACCAGGAGGCGGCCTGCGATGCGCGCGTCCTGACCATGGCCGGGCCGCAACCGCGCGCCGAACGAACGGCCCAATATGCCACCGCCATTGCCAAGGCGGCGATGGGATCGCGCCTTTCGCTCGCCGCGCCGATGGCCGTGCATGACAATCTGCAGGAGAGGCTCACCATGTTGACGAAGCAGGATATTTCGAGGCGTCGCGGGCTGGCCGGGCGGCTGCTGGTCGGCACCACCGCGCTGGCGGTCCTCGCGACCACCGCCACGCTGGTTCCCGCCGCGACCGCAAGCGTGCAGGATGCCGAGCTGGTTCCGCCGCCGCCGCCTGAGGCGCCGCTCCCGCCCGAACCGGTCGACAGTGCGCCGCCCGCTCCCCCGGCGCCGCCCGCGCCGCCCGAGGCAGGCGATGGCGCCGCCCATGTCCTTTTCGTCCGAAAGGTCGCGGGCGACGGCACGGACGACAAGAAGCAAAAGCGCATCGTATCGCATAGCGTCATCCGCCACGACGGCGAACATCGCGATGGCACGGAGGGCAAGGGGCGGACCGAGACGGTCGAATTCAACATGCCGGGCAGCCTGTCGCGCGAAGAGATTCTGACGGCCCTGAAGGAACAGGGGGTCAGCGGACGCAAGGCCGAAAAAATCGCCGACACGCTGGCCGCACGCGGCAAGCGGCGGTTCAGTTTCACCATTCCGCCGGCTCCCCCGGTTCCCCCGATCCCGCCGCAGGCGCTGGCGGCGGTCGACGGGCGGGCGTTTGCCTTTGCCAATTGCGGTTCGGGCAAGAAACCCGCCGCGCTGGTCGATCGCGACGAACGCAAGGGCGGAACGCGCAGCCGCGTCGTCGTGATGAGCTGCAGCGATCTTTCCAAGATCAAGCTCAAGGCGCTGAAGGATGCGCGCGACAGCTTTGCTCGCTCGGCCGCAACGACCGGCCTGGACGCCGATGTGCGCGCAGAGGCGATCGCCGACATCGATCGAGCGATCGCCGAGGTCGAAAAGGAAACGCCCTAACGCTCTTCGCCGTCGGCCTTGCTCCCCGGTGGGCCGGCGTCAGGGGCGGGGAAAGGGAGCGGTCCGTCCCGCTCCCTTTTTCGCGTCCGCCCTTTTCCTCGCGCCCATGCGATGCCACATGGGTGGCATGAGCGAAGAGAAGCCTTGGCCCGACAGCATCCGCGCCGGCGAGTGCGAGCAGCATGAGCCGCTGGTGCGGCGCGTGCTCGCGCCCAATCCGTCGCCCTACACCTTCACCGGAACCCAGACCTGGATCGTCGGTGCCGGGCGCGATGTCGCGGTGATCGATCCCGGCCCGACCGGGTCGGGCATGAGCATCGGCGATCCGCCGGACGCCAACGGAACCGGCCATGTCGACGCGATTTTACGGGCGGTCGAGGGGCAGCGCGTCGCCGCCATCCTCTGCACCCACACGCACCGCGATCACAGCCCCGCCGCCGCACCGCTGAAAGCTGCGACCGGCGCGCCGATCATCGGCTGTGCGCCGCTGGCGCTTTCCGACGACGGGCCGCGCGCCGATTCGGCTTTCGACCCCGATTATGCGCCCGACCGCGTGCTGAACGACGGCGAAAGGATTACCGGCGAGGGCTGGACGATCGAGGCGGTCACGACGCCGGGGCATACGTCGAACCATCTTTGTTTCGCGCTCGTCGAAACCGGGGCGCTGTTCACCGGCGATCATGTCATGGCCTGGTCTACCAGCGTCGTCAGTCCGCCCGACGGCGACATGGCCGCCTATATGGCCAGCCTGTCGAAGCTCTATGATCGTGACGATCGCGTCTATTATCCCGCCCACGGGCCGGCAGTGACGAAGCCGCGCCAGCTCGTCCGCGGGATGCTGGGGCACCGCAAACAGCGCGAGCGGCAGATATTGCGGGAACTCGAACGAGGTACGTGCGTGATTCCCGATATGGTCAAGCATATGTACAAGGGACTGGACCCGCGGCTGACCGGCGCCGCCGGGCGTTCGGTGCTCGCGCATCTTATCGACCTCGAAGCGCGCGGCCGGGTGGCGCGCGAGGACGAGTGCTGGAGACTGGTCGCATGAGCCGGGGGTTGTTTCGCGCCGCGATCGTCGCGGTTCTGGCGCTCGCGCTCTTTTTCGGCTGGCGCGCCTGGACCGACTGGCAGAGCGGTTATGATCCGCAAACGGTTGTGGCCGCGAGCCTGCAGGGACTTCGGGAGCAGAATATCCTCGTCCCCTTCACCGCGCGCTATGTCGCGGTGGTGACATCGACACAAAGCCGGCTGGGGCTGAGCGCGAAGAAGACGCTGATCATGCCGGGCACGGTGCGTTACGAACTCGATCTCGGCAAGCTGAAGCAGTCCGATCTCGACTGGGACGGCGCGACCAATGCGCTGACCGTCACGCTGCCGCCGCTGCGTCTGGCCGGCCCGGAAATCGACATCGACGCGATCAGCGAATATCGCGATGGCGAGATATTGCTGACCCTGACCGATGCCGAAGCCTCGCTTGATGCCGCGAACCGCAAGGCGGCGCAGGAAGAACTGATCAAGCAGGCGCGGGGTGCGACGCCGATGCGGCTGGCCGAAGGGGCGGCCCGTACGGCGATCGAGCAGAGCTTTGCCATGCCGCTCAAGGCCGCGGGGATCGACGCGACGGTGACGGCACGGTTCGCCGGTGCCCCGGCTGGGTAATTTCCCGCTTCCGCATATCTTGGGGTTTCGCTATTCTCGCGCCCGGTCGGGCAGGGGGAACGGGCATGGCCACCACGGCAGGGGGCGCTGCGCGCGCCGAGCTTTTCTGGCACCGCATGGCGATCGGGCTCGCGGTCTTCATCGTCGTCGGTTTTCTGCAATTCGCGCTACGCGGGTTCGTCGATCCTATCGCTGCGCCCGTCTGGGTGCATCTTCACGGCGTGATCATGCTCGCATGGCTTGCGTTGCTGATCGCGCAGCCCATGCTTGCCGCGCGTGGCGACCAGGCGCGGCATCGCCAGCTTGGCCGGATCGGCGGACTGCTCGCGATCACGATCGTGGCGCTTGGCATCTTTACCGGCATCGCGTCGCTGATGCTCCATCGCTTTCCACCCTTCTTTACGCCAGCTCATTTTCTCGCGCTGACGGTGATCGAGTCGCTGGTGTTCGGCGCGATGGTCGCGTGGGCGATCCGGCGTCGGCGGACGACCGATTGGCACCGGCGGCTGATGATCGGCGCAACGATCCTCATCCTCGAGCCCGCGCTCGGTCGCATCTTGCCGATGCCGCTGATGATCGGCTGGTTCGACATTCCGATCTGCCTGATGCAGCTTGCCGTCGTCGGCATCGTCGCGCTTTACGATCGCCGCACGCTGGGGCGCATCCATCCGGCGACAAAGGCGGTCGCAGCGATTGTCATCGCGGTTCGCCTCACCATCTATATCCTGTCGATGACGCCGCCCGTCATCGCGCTGGCGGCGGCCCTGACCGACTGATGCCGCGAATTGCCCTGCCGGGGGGCAGCGTGTAGGGGTGGTGGTCAAGGCAAAGCCATATAAGGAAACGCCATGACTGCTCCCATCCGCGAGTCCCTTTCGGGCCTCGATCTGCGTGCCGAAATTGACCGCCTGCGCAAGGAACGCAACGCCGTTATCCTCGCGCATTATTATCAAAAGCCGGAGATACAGGATCTGGCCGATTTTGTCGGTGATTCGCTGGAATTATCGCGCAAGGCCGCGGACACGGATGCAGAGGTCATCGCCTTTTGCGGCGTCAAGTTCATGGCCGAGACGGCAAAGATACTGAGCCCCGAAAAGATCGTTGTGCTGCCCGACATGGACGCGGGATGCAGCCTGGAGGACAGCTGCCCCCCCGAACAGTTCAAGCGCTTTCGCGAAGCGCATCCCGACCATATCGCGCTGACCTACATCAACTGTTCGGCGGCGGTGAAGGCCCTGAGCGACATCATCGTCACCTCGTCGAGCGCGGAGACGATCATCAGCCAGATCCCCGAGGATCAGAAGATCATCTTCGGCCCCGATCGTCACCTGGGCGGCTATATGAACCGCAAGTTCGGGCGCGACATGCTGCTGTGGCCGGGCGTGTGCATCGTCCACGAAGCGTTCAGCGAGACCGAGCTTTTGAAGCTGAAGGCGCAGCATCCGGGCGCGCCGGTCGCGGCGCATCCCGAATGCCCGCCGCACATCGTCGACCATGCCGATTATGTCGGATCGACCAGCGGCATCCTGCAATTCGCCAAAAGCTTCCCCGGCGACACGCTGATCGTCGCGACCGAACCGCACATCATCCACCAGATGGAAAAGGCGCTGCCCGAAAAGAATTTCATCGGTGCGCCGGGCGCCGACGGCAACTGCAACTGCAACATCTGCCCCTATATGGCGCTCAACACGATGGAAAAGCTCTACCTCGCGCTCCGCGACCTGGAACCGCGGATCGAGATGGACGAGGAGCTTCGCCTTGCGGCGCGCAAGAGCCTCGACCGGATGCTCGAAATGGCGTCGGGAACGGTCGGCAAGGGCGACCTGGGGCGCGCGTGAGTCGCGAGGCGGCCGACCTGGCGGGGGCAATTCGATGATCGCGGGGCTTCGTTCGCTATGGCGGACGATACAGGCGAGCTATTGGTTCTACCCCGCACTCTTCACGCTGGCGGCGCTACTGCTCGCTTACGGGACAATCTGGATCGATCGGATCGGCGTCGCGGAAACATTGGAGCGCCTCGGATTCCTCGCTCCGCCGAGTCCCGAGGGCGCACGGAGCTTGCTCGCGCTGATCGCCGCATCAATGATCGGCATCGCCGCGACAATTTTTTCGATCACGATCGCGGCCGTTGCTTATGCGTCTGGCACCTATGGTCCGCGCATATTGACCAACTTCATGGAGGATCGCGGAAATCAGCTGTCGCTTGGAATCTTCATCGCGACCTTCGTATACAGCCTGATGTTGCTGCGCGTGGTGCGGAGCGAGACCGAGCAGGCCGTGTCGCCGATCGCGGCAGGCGCACCATCGGTTCAGGCTTTTGTCCCCCAACTTTCGCTTTTGGTCGTCTTCGGGCTCACGCTTGTCTCGATCGCGGCCCTGGTTTTTCTCCTGAACCACATTCCCGCCAGCATCCGTATCAATTCCGTGATCGAACGGATCGGCCGCCGCCTGTTGTCCGACCTTGAACGTCGATTTCCCGACCCCGGCGTGCGCGAACCGGATCGGCCCGCATTCGATGGGCAAAGCGTATTCGCACCCGCCCCTGGCTATATTCGGATAGTAGATTTCGATGCCCTCAACCGATTTGCGGCGAAAAAGGGCGGGCGTATCGCGCTTGCACGGCGGCCCGGCGATTTTGTCCATCCGGTCGTTCCGCTGCTGGAGTGGGACGGCGTCGCGCTCGACGATGAGGGGCAGGGCGAGCTTCGGAATTGTTTTGCGATAGGCGGGCATCGCACGGCGGAACAAGACCCCGACTATCTGATCGACGAGCTTGTGGAGATCGCACTGCGCGCGCTTTCGCCGGGGATAAACGATCCCTTCACGGCGATCACGGCGCTGGATTGGCTGGGGGCGGCTACCGCCGAACTGGCCCAGCGCAACCTCGACGAGGGGCCCGAAGGGACTGGGCACGGCTCCGACCGGATATGGCCGCTTCCCGACGGGTTCGATCATTATCTGCAACGCGGGCTGGGTACTGCCATGCCGACGGTCGCGCGCAACGATGTTGCCGTCGTACATTTTTGCAGAATATTGAAGGGGCTGCTCCCGGCTGCCGCCAGTCAGGCGCGGCACAAGGCGATCCTTGAAATGAAAGACGCCATACTCACCCACGCCCAGGCAAGTCTCGACCCGACCACATATCGGCGAGTCGAGTCGCTCGCCTCCTGAAAACATTCCTGCATCTGTTCGAGCGGAATTGGCGCGAGCATCCCCCCCTTTGCATGGCATTATGTTGCATCCTTGTTACAAAAATGCGCCCATGAATCCGCTTGTTGCTAATGCCGGACTTATCCACAATTACGGCCCCCCCAAACGGCGTTCAGGTCGTTTTTTTGTTGGCGACGAAAAGCGTTCGTGACAGCTTTAAATCATCGGACGACAGAGGCGTCGGACCGCCGGGACATTAAGGGTGGTTGCAAGACTAGCCGGAAGAGAACGGATTGGTTTTACGAGGAAATCGACCGATGGCTTGATCACGGAACGTAGCGATTCCCACGAGTTGATGCGAACCCGATCAGGCATATGAAAAGCAGTCCATCGCTTTTGAAGCGCAGCTGTTTCGGCAGAAGCGCGGGACGAGATGATGAAGGGCTTTTCAGGTGAGGCCGGCCCCCGAAAGGGGGCCGACCAAACCGTCGCCGGATTGTGCCGGCGTGCATCGCAACGCGTCGTTTTGCGGGCTGCTGATCGCAAGAGAAGCGGACCGGGATGAAGCGGGGCGGGGCGCGCGGAACAGAACCGGATAGTGGGGGTTGGCAGCGATGCCGGCCCCCATTTCGTATGCGCGCTTTTCGTGGCTGCGCCTGGCGGCACCTGTCCAAGCGAAGAGTACCGCGCGCTTCACCCCATTTTTTTCGGGATGTGTGATGATCGTCACACCGCGGTCAAATCGGGCTGCCTAATCGGGCCCTGCGACCCGGAGACGTTCCGCTTAAGGAACCGATCCCCCTTTTCCCGGCCGCGCCCCGATGGGCCGGCCGGGAACCTTTCGATCCCTTTCGGCATTGTTTGTCCATCGCCCACGCGAGCCTTCGCCGCGGCGGAGCGTTCCAGTTGAGGCCGGAGGCCGTCAGGGCTCTGGCCGGTTCAGGGAAGGGATATATCATGATTGGTTTGATCGTTACTTTGATCGTCGGCGGCATCATCGGCTGGCTGGCCAGCATCGTCATGCGCACCGATGCGCAGCAGGGAATCATCCTCAATGTCGTGGTCGGCATCGTGGGCGCGTTCCTCGGCAATTTCCTCGGCAGCTTTTTCGGCATGGGTGCCAGCCTCGACACCTTCAGCCCGATCGGCCTGCTCTGGGCCTTTATCGGCGCGGTCGTGCTTCTGGGCATTATCAACCTGATCCGGCGGGGCAGCGTACGCTGACCATCATGTGTGGCGCGGGCGTGCCGGCGCGCGCCTTCGCCATTCCGCTAGGTGATTTCAGATAATTGCGTTACCAACAAGCAGCCTGCAAAGCCGGGCGGCCACAGATCATAGGGGGTTATCATATGCTTACCTGGATTATCGCTATCGTCATGGGCGGCATCATCGGCTGGCTCGCCAGCATCGTGATGCGCACCGACGCCCAGCAGGGCATCTTCCTCAACATCATCGTCGGTTGCGTTGGGTCGATCCTCGGCCGCTTTCTGTTCGGCAGCTTTCTTGGCGGCGGACATCTGCGCGGCGATGCCTTTGACCCGATGACCTTGCTCACCGCCTTTATCGGGGCGATTATCCTGCTCGCCGTCGTGAATCTGATCCGACGCGGGCGCGTGCGCTGATCCCGCCCGCATAGCCCGGCTGCTTTGCGGCTGGCGATGAAAGAGGGTGGCCGCCCAAGGGGCGCGCCGCCCTTTTTCGTGTGCGCAACCACTGGAAATTACGCGAAGTTCATATTATGGAGCGCGCGCCGGGGGGCATGGGCGCGACGACGCATCGCCTATTGCATGTGGTGATTTAATTAGGTAATACACCTCGAAAGAGGTTTGGTCCTGCCGTGCGGGTCTTTTGGGGACGGGCGCCTGCGTGCGCCGTGTCGACGCCGCGCGATGCCAGGGAGGGATTTCGGCGTGAACTACGAACGGAAAGTGGATTCGATGGACAGCCTGGCGGGGACGCAAAGCTTTTACGAACAGGCCGACGACAGCCGGCGCAAGCGCACGCGGCTGATCGTCGCCGTCGTGCTGATCGTGCTGGCGCTCGCGGCTGCCTATTATGCCTTCTCCGGCGGGAAGGGCGCGGCGGCCGATGCCGGTGGGCAGCAGGCCGCGGTGCCGAACGTGACGGTGGTTGTGCCCGGCCGCGTGTCGGTCGAGGCGGCGATCGCCGCGAACGGGACGATCGCGGCGCGCCGCGAGATGCCCGTCGGCGTCGCGGGCGAAGGCGGGCAGGTCGAGCGCGTGCTCGTCGAGCCCGGCCAATGGGTCGGTGCGGGCCAGACGCTTGCGGTGATCGATCGTTCGGTCCAGTCGCAGCAGGCGGCCAGCCTCGCGGCACAAATCCGCGTCGCGCAGGCCGATGCGAGCCTCGCGCAGGCCGAACTCGAACGCGCCGAGGCCCTCGTTTCCCGCGGCTTCATTTCGAAGGCCGATATGGACCGCAAGCGCGCGACGCGCGATGCTGCCAACGCGCGCGTTCGCGTCGCACAGGCGCAATATGCCGAAGCCACGGCGCGCAACGCGCGGCTCAACATCATCGCGCCCGCGGCGGGTCTGGTGCTGACGCGCCAGGTCGAACCCGGACAGATTGTCGGCGCGGGCAGCGGGGTCCTGTTCCGCATGGCGCGCGGCGGCGAGATGGAAATGCTGGCGCAGATGGCCGAAGCCGACCTGGCGCGGGTGCGTGTCGGCACGCGCGCGACGGTGACGCCGGTGGGGACCGATGTGCAGATTGCCGGACAGGTCTGGCAGGTGTCGCCAGTCGTCGACATGAATACGCGCCAGGGTACTGTACGTATCGCCATTCCCTATTCATCGGTGCTGCGTCCCGGCGGTTTCGCGGACGCGCGCCTGATCGCCGGTACCGCCGAGGCGCCGCTGCTTCCCGAAAGCGCGGTCCAGAGCGGGCCCGAGGGCAATTATGTGTTGATCGTCGGCAAGGACGACAAGATCGAGCGCAAGCCGGTCAAGGTCGGCACGGTCAGCGACGCCGGTGTGTCGATTTCGTCGGGGCTTGCGGGCAACGAGCGAGTGGTGACGCTGGCCGGCGCCTTCCTCAACGTCGGCGACAAGGTGAAGCCGGTGATGCAGAAATCTTCGCAATAATAATCGCCTCATCGGCATCGTATTTGCACAAGGGCGCCTGAGTCATGAGTTTCCGCAACATTTCCGCGTGGTGCATTCGCAATCCGGTGCCGCCAATCGTCCTGTTCATATTGTTGCTGCTTGCGGGGCTTGTCAGCTTCAACCGGATGGACGTCAACGATCAGCCCGACGTCGAATTTCCGGCGGTGCAGGTGATTGTCAGCCAGCCCGGTGCGGCGCCGACCGAGCTCGAGACGCAGGTTACCCAGCGCGTAGAGGCGGCGATTCGCGGCGTGAGCGGCGTCGACGAAATGTCGTCCTATGTCAGCGAGGGGAGCAGCCGGACCTTTGTACAGTTCGCGATCGGCACGCCGATCGACCGCGCCTATAACGACGTCAACCAGGCCGTTCAGCAGATCCGCAGCGATCTGCCCGACGGGATATTGGAGCCGCAGGTCGTGCGGGTCGACATCGCCGGCGGCCCGATCACCTATTTCGCCGTCGAAGCGACCGACATGACGCTGGAACAGCTGTCCTGGTTCGTCGACAATACGGTGGCGAAGGAATTGCTCTCGATCCCGGGCATGAGCCAGGTGAGGCGGTCGGGCGGCGTCGATCGCGAGATTCGCGTGATCCTCGATCCTGCGCGGATGCAAAGCTATGGCCTGACCGCGAGCCAGGTGAACCAGCAGCTGCGCCAGGTGAATGTGAACGCGGCGGGCGGCCGGACCGAGATTGCGGGAAGCGAACAGGCGGTGCGGGTACTCGGCAACGCGGGCAGCGCCTTTCAGCTGGGCGAAACGCGCATCTCGATCGGCAATGGCCGCACGATCCGCCTGGCCGACGTCGCGAAGGTGACGGACGGATACGCCGAACAGCGCAACCTCGCGAAGATCAAGGGGCGTCAGGTGCTGAGCTTCTCGATCGAGAAAGCGAAGGGCGCGTCGGACGTCACCGTCCACGACGAGACGATGAAGAAGCTGGAGCAGATCAAGAAAAACAACCCCAAGGTCGATTTCAAGATCCTCTTCACGCGCACCGAATATACCAAGGAACAATATCGCAGCTCGATGGCCGCGATGATCGAGGGCGCGGTGCTGGCGGTCGTCGTCGTTTTCCTGTTCCTGCGCGACTGGCGCGCGACGCTGATCAGCGCGCTCGCGATTCCGCTGTCGGCCATCCCGACCTTCTGGTTCATGGAGATGATGGGCTTTTCGTTGAACGGCCTGTCGCTGCTCGCGCTCAGCCTGGTTGCGGGCGTGCTCGTCGATGACGCGATCGTCGAGATCGAGAATATCGTGCGGCACATGCGCATGGGCAAGACCGCCTATCAGGCGTCAATTGATGCCGCCGACGAGATCGGCCTTGCGGTGGTCGCGACGACGATGTCGATCGTCGCGGTGTTCCTGCCGGTCGCGCTGATGCCGGGCGTGTCGGGGCAATTCTTCATCCAGTTCGGCATGACCGTCGTGTTCGCGGTGCTGATGAGCCTGGCGGTGGCGCGCATGATCACGCCGATGATCGCCGCCTATTTCCTGTCGGCGCAGGGCGAGCAGGATCATGCCAACGGGCCGTGGATCGACCGCTATGAGCGGCTGCTGGGCTGGACGCTCGACAGTTCCAAGCAGAAGATCGCCAAGGCACGTTACGAAGCCTTTTCGACGCGGCCGATGTTCTTCATCGTGCCGTTTGCGGCAGCCGGGCTCGCGGTGCTGGCGATGATCTTCCAATATTTCCAGCCGGTCCCGCCGGGACAGGATGCGCCCAACCCGGCGCTCCATTTCCTGCTGATGACGCCGCTTTCGGCGGTCATGGTCTTCCTGCTGACCAGCCTGCTTGCAATTCTGCTCGGCGCAATTGCCCATAGTGCTGGTATGCGCGGCGCGGCGTTTACCAGCTGGGCGAAATATATGGTCCAGCGCGCCGGTGCGCGGATGCGCGACCATCGTGTGTGGATCGTCGGCATCGGCATCCTGGCCTTTGCATCGAGCATCGGGCTGTTCATGGTCCTGCCCAAGCAGTTTCAGCCGACGATGAACAGCGACTACAGCCAGATTCGTTACGAGCTGCCGCCCGGATCGACGCTGGCGCAGAGCGAAACGATCGCGGACCAGATCAACACGATCCTGCGCGAGGACCCGGTGGTCGAAAATGCCTTTTACGACGTCAACGTCGGCGGGGGTAACGCCTTTCTGACGCTGAAGAAGGACCGGCCGGTCACGAGCGTCGAATGGGAGCGCAAGCTGCAGCCGAAGATGGCGGCGATCCCCGACGCGCGCGTCAATTTCCAGAGCCAGTCGGGCGGCTTTTCGGGCCGCGACATCACCTTCATCATCGGCGGTGACGATCCGGTGGCGCTTGATCGCCATGCGCGCAAGATCGTCGCCGAGATGAGCCGCCTCAAGGAATTGCGTGCGCCGCGGGTCGAAGGCGACATTCCGCGCCCCGAAATCATCGTCAACCCGCGCATGGACCTTGCCGCCGAACTCGGCGTGACGACCGCCGCGCTCAGCCAGACGATCCGCATCGCGACGCTGGGCGACATCGACCAGAATGCAGCGAAATTTTCGCTGTCCGATCGTCAGATCCCGATCCGCGTGCTGCTGTCCGAAGATTCGCGGCGCAGCCTCGCAACGATCGAGAATCTGCCGGTGCCGACGTCGCGCGGAACCACCGTGCCGCTGAAATCGGTCGCCGAGATCGGCTTTGGCGCCGGTCCGACCGAACTGCGCCGCTATAATCAGACGCGGCGTATCGTGATCGGCGCCGACCTGGCGCCGGGGCTGGTTACGGGCGATGCGCAGAAGAAGATCGATAAACTGCCCTCAATCGCCAACATGCCCCAGGGCATCCGCAAGGTGATCCAGGGCGACGCCAAGTGGCAGGCCGAAATGATGACCAATTTCATGGTCGCGGTCGTGTCGGGGCTGTTGCTGGTCTTTGCGACGCTCGTGCTGCTCTATCGCCGTTTCCTGTCGCCGCTCGTCAACATGTCGTCGCTGCTGCTCGCGCCATTGGGCGGGCTGCTCGGGCTGCTCGTCACGGGCATGGAGGTGTCGATGCCGGTGTTCATCGGCCTGCTGATGCTGCTGGGCATTGTTGCGAAAAACTCGATCCTGCTGATCGATTTCGCGATCGAGGAAATGGACAAGGGCATCGGCAAGACCGCGGCGTTGATGGACGCGGGGCGCAAGCGCGCGCAACCGATCGTGATGACCACGGTGGCGATGGTCGCGGGCATGGTGCCCACCGCGCTCTCGCTGTCGGGCGATGGCGCGTGGCGCGCCCCGATGGGCGTCGTCGTGATCGGCGGCCTTATCCTGTCGACGGTGCTGACCCTGCTGATCGTGCCCGCAGGCTTCAGCCTGGCCGACAGCATCGAAAAGCGTCTCGGCGGCTTCTTCTCGCGCAACCTGCTGACCTATAGACCCGGCGACGACACGCGGCCGCATGGCGCGCCGACGCCCGAACCGGCCGAATGACGTGAACAAGGACCGGCGCGGCGAGGGCGCGCGCCGGTTGCAACCTTTGCCGCGTTTCGCCATTTGGTTTGCATGACCGACCTCGCTTCCCGCCGGCCGATCGGCGTCGCCATCGCGGCGCGACCCTCCAACATCCGCATCCTTGCCACGGGGATGCTTGTCGTGATGGCGATCGTCTTTGTCGGCGCCAAGACCTATCAGGACGTGCACCCCGCGATCGGCTTTATCCGCGCATTTGCCGAGGCAGCGATGGTCGGCGGGCTTGCCGACTGGTTCGCCGTCACGGCGCTGTTCCGGCATCCGATGGGACTGCCGATTCCGCATACGTCCATCGTCCCGCGTAACAAGAACCGTATCGGCGATACGCTCGCGCGCTTCCTGCTTACCAACTTTCTGCTGCCGCGGCTGATCGCGCGCAAGATGGTGGCGGTCGATGTCGCGGGCGCGGTCGGCAAATTTCTGTCCGAACCCGCCGAGGGCGGCGGACGCCTGCGGCTCGGCGCGTCGCGGATCATCGCCGACGGGCTGGGCGCGCTCGACCAGCAACGCCTTGGCGGCATGGTCAAATCGGCGATCGCGGACCGGCTGCGCGAACTCGATGTCGCGCCGCTGCTGGGACAGGCGCTTCAGGCCGCGCTCGCCGAAGGGCGGCATCAGCCGCTGCTCGACGCGATGGTCAAATGGGGGTCGAAGACGCTGGAACTCAACGAGCATCTGATTCACCAGATGGTCCACGACAACAGCAACGCGATCGTGCGCTTCACCGGGCTGGACGAGAGTATTTCGAACCGCATTGTCGCCGGGCTGTCAAAGCTATTGAGCGAAATGGCGGTCGATGAAACGCATCCCCTGCGCCTCCGCGTCGAGGAGGGGCTCGCCAAAATGGCGCTGGACCTGCAGCACGACCCCGAAGTGAAGGCGAAGGTTGCGCGCGTGCGCGACGAGCTGCTCGAAAACAAGGCGGTGAAACGCTGGCTCGACGGATTGTGGGAACAGGGGCGCAGTGCATTGCTGAAGGCCGCGCGCAACCCCGACACGATGCTCGCGGGACGCATCGGCGAACTGGTGACGCAATTCGGCACGATGCTGGGCGAGGACGCGCATATCAAGCGCACGCTCAACCGCTATGCGCGGCGTGCGGTCGTCGGCATGGTCGACAGCTATGGCGAGGCGGCGCTGAAGCTCGTTTCCGACACGATCCGCGGCTGGGATGCCAAGACGATCACCGACCGGCTGGAAAATGCGGTTGGCGACGACCTGCAATATATCCGCATCAACGGCACGCTGGTCGGCGGGTTGGTGGGGGTGGCGATCCACACCGTGGATGTGTTGATCTGATCCCTTAGCGGCAGGCCGCAAGCCCCTCGCGAAAGCTTGGATAGCGGGGTGCCCACCCCAGCCGGCGCTTTGCCCGCCCGTTCGCGACGCGGCGGTTCTCGGCATAGAAGGCCCGCGCGGCCGCCGACAGGCCCGCTTCGTCGAGCGTTTGGAGCGGCGGGAGCGGCGCACCGAGCAGCGCGCACCCCCATTCGACCAGACGGTTCTGATGGCAGGGTTCGTCGTCGGCAAGATTATACGCCCCCGCCGGCCCCCGGAACGACGCGAGCACGCCTCCGGCAATATCGTCCACATGGATGCGGCTGAACACCTGGTCGGGCAGGGCGATCCGGTGCGCGCGCGCTTCGGCGATACGCTCGAGGATCGAACGGCCCGGACCATAGATGCCCGGCAGGCGAAAAACGCGGACGTCGCTCCGCAATGCCTGCCACGCCGCGTCGGCAGCGTTGCGGGCCGCGCGGCGGCCCCTGACCGACGCGCTTTCGTCGACCCACGCGCCCCCGGTGTCGCCATAAACCCCGGTCGAGGACAAATAACCCGTCCAGATCGCGGGGGCGAGGGCGATGGCGTCGCCATAGCGGGCGAGCACCGGATCATGCCCTTCGGCGGGCGGGACCGACGACAGGATATGCGTGGCGCCGCGCAGCGCGGCGAGCACGGCCGCTTCGTCGTCGAAACTAATCGTGCCGCCGCGTCCGTCCCGCGTCGTTCCCGTCACGTCCCACCCGCGCGCGCCGAGCCGCGCGGCGAGATGCTCCGCCGCATAGCCCATTCCGAAAATCAGCATCTTTGCCATCGCGCCTCTTATTGCGCGTTCGCCGCGCGGTGCCTAGACCGGAGGGATGACCGACGCCTCTTCCACGCCCGCCGTTCCCGTCACCATCCACCGCGGCGACTATCGCGCGCCCGAGTGGCAAGTTCCCGACGTGGCGCTCGATTTCGCGCTGGGCGTCGACGAGACGCGGGTGAGCGCCGCGCTGGCGGTTGTACGCCACGCCGATACGCCCGCGCCGCTGGTGCTGCGCGGCGACGGTCTGACCCCCGCGGCGGTGCGCGTCGATGGCGAAGCGTGGAACGACTGGCGAATGGACGGCAGCGACCTGGTCGTCGACCTGGGCGACCGCGCGGCGGCGACGGTCGAGGTCGATACGGTCATCAACCCTGCAACGAACACGCAGCTGATGGGCCTTTATGCTTCGAACAACATGCTGTGCACGCAGTGCGAGGCCGAGGGATTCCGCCGCATCACCTTTCACCCCGACCGACCCGATGTGCTGAGCCGCTACAAGGTGCGCATGACCGGGGACAAGGCGCTTTTCCCCATCCTGCTGTCGAACGGCAATTGCATCGGCCGCGGTGAGGGCGGCGGCGGGACGCACTGGGCCTTGTGGGAAGATCCATGGCCCAAGCCTTCCTATCTCTTCGCCCTGGTTGCAGGCGACCTGGTCGTCAATCGCGACAGTTTCGTCACCATGTCGGGGCGTGAAGTCGAGCTGGGCATCTGGGTCCGCGCGGGCGACGAGGCCCGCACGGGCCATGCGATGCAGGCGCTCAAGAACAGCATGAAGTGGGACGAGGCGGTTTATGGCCGCGAATATGATCTCGACCTGTTCAACATCGTGGCGGTGGGCGACTTCAACATGGGGGCGATGGAAAACAAGGGCCTCAACATCTTCAACACCCGCTATATCCTGGCCGATCCTGACACGGCGACCGACATGGATTATGACGGGGTCGAGGGCGTCGTCGCGCACGAATATTTCCACAACTGGTCGGGCAACCGCGTCACCTGCCGCGACTGGTTCCAATTGAGCCTGAAGGAAGGTTTCACTGTTTACCGCGACCAATGTTTTTCCGCCGACATGGGATCGGCCGCGGTCAAGCGGATCGAGGATGTCCGCCTGCTCCGCGCCGCGCAATTCCCCGAGGATGCAGGGCCGCTGGCGCATCCGATCCGTCCCGACAGCTATCAGGAAATCAGCAACTTCTATACCGCGACCGTCTATAACAAGGGTGCCGAGATCATCCGCATGATGGCGACGATGGTGGGGCCCGAGCGTTTCCGCAAGGGCACCGACCTGTATTTCGAGCGCCACGACGGCGAGGCCGCGACGTGCGAGGATTTTGTGCGCGCGATCGAGGAGGGCGCGGGGATTGACCTAGCCCAGTTCCGCCTCTGGTACGGACAGGCGGGTACGCCGCGCGTCACCGCGCGCATCGACACCGACGAGGCGACGGGCGAGCGCATATTGCATCTGACGCAATCGGTGCCCCCGACGCCCGGCCAACCCGACAAGGCGCCGATGCTGATCCCGCTCAGGATCAAGGCGTTCGGCCGCGATGGCGGTGCTGGCGACGAAGCCGAGCAGTTGGTGCTGCTGGATGCCGCCGAAATGGCTGTCCCGCTGGGCCGGCATCGCAGCCGGCCGGTACTGTCGATCAACCGCGGCTTTTCAGCGCCGGTGATCGTCGACTTCGCGCGCGACGAGGGCGAGCTTGCGTGGCTCGCGGCGCATGACGACGATCCCTTCGCGCGCTATGAGGCGTTGCAGCAGCTGATGCTCGATACGCTCGTCGCTGCGGTGTCGGGCGATGCGCGCGGACGGCAGGCGGTGATCGACGCGGTCGCGGGCACGCTTGCGGCGCGCGCCGACGATCCCGCCTTTGTTACCGAAGCGGTGCTGCTGCCGAACGAAGCGTTCATCGGCGACCAGATGGTGACGGTCGATCCCGATGCGATCCGCCGCGAACGGCTGGCGCTGCAGGCGGAGATCGGCGCCGCGCTGGAAGGCGAATGGCGCGCGATCCTGAACGCTCCGGCGCCGCCCGCGACCGACCTGTCGCCCGCGGCCAAGGGCGGGCGGCGGCTGCGCGGCGTCGCGCTTGCCTATCTCGCCGCGACGGGGATGGACGACGTCCCGGCGCTGGCCTTCGGGATATTTTCGGACGCGGACGGGATGACCGAGCGGCAGGCGGCGCTCGCGACGCTGGCGCATGGCGACAGCGACGAACGCGCGCACGCGCTGGACATTTTTTACCAGCGTTATCGCGACAACCCGCTCGTGCTCGACAAATGGTTCCAGGTGCAGGCCTGGTCGCTTCGCCCCGACACGGTCGACGCCGTGCGCGCGTTGGCCGAGCACCCCGACTTCACGCTGACGAACCCCAATCGCGTGCGATCGCTCTATGGCGCGTTCACGGGCAATCAGGCGGCGTTCCACCGTGCCGACGGGGCCGGATACCGGCTGATCGCCGACCTGGTCATTGCGCTCGATCCGAAAAACCCCCAGACCGCGGCGCGGATGATCCCGCCGCTTGGCCGCTGGAAACGCTTCGACGAGGCGCGGCAGGCGCTGATGAAGGCCGAGCTTGAGCGCATCCTGGCGCAGCCCGGCCTGTCGCGCGACGTCACCGAACAGGCGTCGAAGAGCCTGCTGGGGTAGGGGGTGGAGGATTCTCGCCATCAGTTTAGCCGTCATCCCGGCGCAGGCCGGGATCTCGTCGGCACGTAAAAAACAGAGGGTGAGATCCCGGCCTGCGCCGGGATGACGGTAGAAGGGATGTCGTATTCCGGCTGCAACCCGCCCAAGCCGCTTAATTGGCAGCGAACAGCTTGGTCCCCACGACCCCGATGACGATCAGCGCCATGAACCCGGCCTGCACCAGACTCACCTTTTCGCCGAACAGGATCGTGCCGCCGATGATCACGCCGACCGCGCCGAGCCCGGTCCAGATGGCATAGGCCGTACCCGCCGAGATTTCGCGCATGGCAAAGGCGAGCAGCGCCATGTTGAGAAAGCTGAGCGCGATCGGCACGATCGACGCCTGCCACGTACCGAGCGTCGCGGCCCATTTCAGGCTGAGGGCCCAGCAGATTTCGGTGAAAACGGCGATGGCGAGGATGATCCACCCCACGGGCACGTCCTTTCAAGTCGGCGGGCTCGTCGGAAAGGCGCGGGCCGGAAACCCGAAAGAGGCCGTGCGCGCCGGGGCCGATAGACCGCGCCGGGCGCCATGGCAAGCCCGTCAGCGCGCGGCAACGAAGCCGAGCAGATCGGCGGTCAACCGCTCGACATGGGTGAGCGGCAGGCCGTGCGGCGCCCCCTCGTAAACGTGGAGCGTCGCTTGCGGCAGCAAGGCGGCGGTCGCCCGGGCGGTGAGCGCCAGCGGCGCCGAGACATCGCGGTCGCCGTGGATCAGCAGCGTCGGCACGCCGATTTTCCGCACGTCGGGGCGAAAATCGGTCGCGAAATTCGCCGCGGCAAGCTGCGCCGCGCCCAGCAGCGACGTCGACATCATCATATCCTGTCCCCAGCGGACCATCGAGGGTGACGTGTCGGACGTGAAGAAGGGCGGCGTGTTGGCGGCGATCCACGCGGGGAAGTCGCGCGCGAGCAGCGCCGCACCCCCGGCGAGCGCCGCGGGGTCGACACCCGCCGGATTGTCGGGGCTTTTCATCAGAAAGGGCGTGATCGTTCCGACCAGCACGACGCGCGCAATGCCGCGCCCGCCGTGGCGTGCGAAATAGCGCGCCACCTCGGTCCCGCCCATCGAATGCGCGACGATCGTTGCGTTCTCGATCCCGAGCGAACCGATCACCGACGCCAGATCGTCGGCGAGCGTGTCATGGTCGTAGCCGCGCCCCGGATCGGCCGATCGCCCGTGCCCGCGGCGGTCATAGGCGATGGCGCGATAGCCTTTACGCGCGAGGCCGAGCATCTGATAACCCCAGAAATCGGACGGGAGCGCCCAGCCCGACAGGAACAGCACCGGCTGACCCGCGCCCCAGTCGCGGACGAAGAGCGACGTTCCATCCTTGGCGGCGACAAAGCTTTCGGCTGCACGCTTCGCCGATGTCGCGGCGGCGGCACGTCCCGGCGCGAGCGTCATCGTCCCCATCGCGGCGAGCGCGGCGGCCGAAATCATCTGGCGTCTGTCCATCTGTCCCTCCATCGTCCGATGAAGCGGATTTAGCGCGCCATGCGCTCCGGTGCGATTACGTCAGACGTAATCGAAATCGCTACGGCGGAGGGACGAATTTCTATTCGCCGAGCCATCCGGCGACGTCGACGGCGACACGGTTGGCGGCACGCGTCAGCGCCTCGCCCACCGGCTTGGCCTCGACCTTGCCGCCGATCGCCTCGCGCGCCTCGAACCGCCGCTGGGTGACGGTCTTGCCGCCCGCCGACACAAGCATCGCCTGATAGACGACGAGCGCCTCGTTCGACCGCGCATCGACGCCGAACTCCATGAGCTGCCCCGCGAGCTGTTCACCCGGCGCGGTCAGATATTGCCCCTCGTCGAGCACGACGCGCGACGTGCGCGCGGCGACGGTTTCGGACACGAGCCGCTGGAACAGGCGCTGCGGCGCCTCGACCCACTGCGCTTCCTTGACATAGGCGACGCTGGCGTCGTCCTGCTGCACCGGGATACGCGTCGTTCGCAGCTTTTGGGGCGCGGTCGGGATCAGGATCGTCAGCGTCGAGGCGTCGGCCGCGGTGCGCGCGCTGCCGGCCGCGGGCGCCGCTTCGGGATCGAGCGTGAGCAGGAAGGGCGGCGGTTTGCCGCCCAGGCTGAAGCAGGCCGACAGGGTGGCCGCGCCGGCAAGCGCGAGCAGCGGTGTACGGATGCGGCGAATCATGGCGGTCCTCATTCCTTGTAATCGGGAAGCTTGCTGCCCGCGATCACCGCGCCGGCGCCTTGCTGGTCCAGCTTGTCGGTGAGGCTGGAGAGCGAGGCGGAGGTGCGGCGAAGGTCACGGATCAACGCATTGGCTTCGGGTATCGTCGTCTCGCTGAACGTCTTGAGGCCGGGGCGGGCGTCGGCGATCGCGCTTTCGAGCGTCTGCATCGACTTGTTTGCGGACGCGAGCGTATCGCGAAGGTTGCGCATCGCGGGGTCGACGTTGCGGTCGATCGTCCCCTGCGTCGCTGCCGCGAGGCTTCCGATCTGTTCGGCCGCCTGACCCGCCTGCTGGATCGCGATACGCGTATCCGCGAGCGCGCGTTCGAGCGCGGGGCCGTTGCGCGCCAGCGTCGCGGTCGTCGCCTCGACATTGTCGAGGATATTGGCGAAGCTTTGCTGGTTGCGGTCGTCGGCAAGCTCGGCGAGCCGCTCGGTGAGCGTCGAGAGGCGTTGCAGCAACTGCGGCGCCGTATTGAGGATTTCGCCCAGCCCGCCGACGCGCGTTGGGATCACCGGCTTGCCCGCCGGCCCCCTGTCGGTGATCGGGGGCGCGCCCTTCACCGCGCCGTCGAGCGCGATCTGCGAGACGCCGGTAAAGCCCACGCCTTCGAGCGCCGCGGTCGTGCCCTGCAACACCGGGACATTTTCATTCACTTCGATGCGCACGCGCACGAATTGCGGATCGTCGGGCCACAGCGCGATTTCGCGCACCTGTCCCGCGGGGACGCCGGAGAATTGCACCTGTGCGCCCTTGTTCAGCCCATCGACCGATTGTTTGAAGAAGATGTCATATTCGCGCTTTGCGCCGCCGCTGTCGTTCGCCAGCCAGACGACGAAAAAGGCGAGCGCGGCGGTGAAGAGAAGGACAAAGGCCCCGACGAGGACGTTGTTCGAACGAGTTTCCATCAGCTATCCTATCGCGCGGCGGCGCTTTGGTTCCCGCTCGCTGCGGCGCGGCCGCGGGGTCCGTTGAAATAATCCTGTATCCAGGGATGCTCGGTGGCAAGCAGTTCGGGGATAGTGCCGACCGCGATCACCTTTTTTTCGGCGAGCACGGCGACGCGGTCGCACGTCGCATAGAGCGTGTCGAGGTCGTGCGTGATGAGGAAGACGGTGAGCCCCATCGTGTCGGCAAGCTCGCGGATCAGCTCGTCGAACTTGGCGGCGCCGATCGGGTCGAGGCCCGCGGTCGGCTCGTCGAGGAAAAGCAGCGCGGGGTCGAGCGCCAGCGCGCGGGCCAGGCCGGCGCGCTTGACCATCCCGCCCGAAAGCTCGGCGGGATATTTGGGTCCCGCGTCGGGCGGCAGGCCGACCATCTGGACCTTGTAGGCCGCAATCTCGTCGAGCAGCTTTGCGTCGAGCCGGGGGTAGAATTCGCGCAGGGGAACCTGGATATTCTCGGCAACACTCAGCGTTGAAAAGAGCGCCCCGCCCTGAAACATCACGCCCCAGCGGCGGCGGAGGTCGCGCGATTCCTCTTCGTCGGCGATGGTGTCGAGCGTCTTGCCATAGACCTCGATCTCGCCCGCCGTCGGGGTTTGCAGGCCGATGATCGAGCGCATGAGCACCGACTTGCCCGTCCCCGAACCGCCGACCACGCCCAATATCTCGCCCGAATAGACGTCGAGGTCGAGCCCGTCGTGAATCACGGCGTCGCCGAACTGGTTGCGAAGCCCGCGGATGCAGATCGCGCGATCGAACTTCTCGGGACGCACCGCGTCGGCGGCGGCGAGTTCCTCGCGGATTTCGGTTTCCTGCTCCTCGGCCATCAATTCCACCCGAGGGACGAGAAAAAAACCGCAAAAAGGGCGTCGAGCACGATGACCAGGAATATGGCGGCGACGACCGCCGACGTCGTGCGCTGGCCGACCTCTTCGGCGTTCTGGCGCACCTGCATCCCTTCGTAACAGCCGGTGACGCCGATCAATATGCCGAACACCGGCGCCTTGATCAGCATGATGTAGAAATCGGTCATCGGGATGATTTCGCGCAGCCGCTGGATATAGGTGAGCGGCGGGATGTCGAGCCCGATCCAGACAAAGGCGCCGCCCCCCGCGATTGCGCACAGGCTGGCATAGAAGCCGAGCAGCGGCATGGTGATCGTCGAGGCGGCGATGCGGGGCAGCACGATCGCCTCCATCGGCGAGACGCCGATCGTGCGCATTGCATCGACCTCTTCGGTCAGCTTCATCGTGCCGATCTGCGCGGCAAAGGCGCTGCCGGAGCGCCCCGCAACCATGATCGCGGTCATCAGGAGGCCGAGTTCGCGGATCGACGCCCGCCCGACAAGGTTGATGGTGAACACCTCCAGCCCGAATTGTTCAAGCTGGACCGCGCCCTGCTGCGCGATGACGATGCCGATCAGGAAACTCATCAGCCCGATGATCGGTAGCGCGTCGACGCCGACCGTCTGGAACCGCGTCACGATGGCGTTCCAGCGCAGTCGCCGCCGCGCGCGGATCTGGTTGAATAGCGCGACGATCATTGCGCCGAAAAATCCGACGATGCCGAGCAGCTCGTGCCAGATCGCGACGCTGGCATCGCCAACCTGTTCGAGCATCCGCACCCATGCCGGGCGCCGGTCGCGGTGGACGCGATATTCGCTCTTGTCGCTCGCGAGTGCGTCGAGCAGGCGCTGGGCGTCCGTACTGGCACCGGTGATTTTCGCGCCATGTTCGGCGGCGGTGCGCGTCACGACCCACGCACCGACCGTATCGATCCGGTCGATTGCCGACAGGTCGAGCGTTGCGATCGGGCCGAGCGCCTCGATCCGCGCCGGCAGGTCGCCAAGGCGCGCCAGTGTCAGGCGGCCGGTAAAGCGAATCTCGGCGCCCCCGCTCCCCTCGCTATGTTCGAAATCCGCTCTGGCCACCATCGTGCGGGGGACATTGGATTATTTGCCGGGGCACGGCAAGCGAATCCATGGCGGGTGGCGGGATTGCTTGGCGACCGCGCTGCTGCATTCTAAAGAGAGAGCATGGACGACCCGCCTGCCTCGCCGATACCCTCTTACGCGCACCGCGTCGCCATCTATGACATGGACCGGACGATAACGCATTCAGGGACTTACAGCGGGTTCCTGATCCATGTTGCGCGGCGGCGCCAGCCTTGGCGGCTGCTGCTGCTTCCGCTGGTCGGAATTGCGGGTGCGGCCTATGCGCTGCGCCTGATCGACCGCGCGCGGCTGAAAGCGATCAATTTGCGCCTGCTCGTCGGCAAGCGCTTCCGCCGTGCCGAAATCGCCCCGCTCGCCGAAAGCTATGCCGACAAGGTCGTGGCGCGCGGCGTGCACCCGGCTGCGCTCGACCAGATTGCCGCCGATCGCGCGGCGGGCTATCGCCTGCTGCTCGCGACCGCTTCCTTCCATCTGTACGTCGATGCGATTGCGCGGCGGCTGGGGATCGACGATGTGCTCGCGACGCGGCTCGACGAACCCGACGGTGCCGATCATATTCATGCGCGGCTTGCGGGCGACAATTGCTATGGCGACGCCAAGTTCGCGCGCATTTCGGGCTGGCTTGCCGACAACGCCATCACGCGCGAGGACGCGCATATCCGCGCCTATTCGGATCATGTGTCCGACCATCCGATGCTGCACTTCGCCGACGAAGCGGTGGCGACGACGCCCTCGCGGGGATTGCGGCACCTTGCGCCGAAGATGGGGTGGCAGGTGATCGACTGGCGGGCGCGCAAACAGGGGGGCCGTTGACTGCGCTGCGGTGAAGGGCGGTTTTGAGTTGGGGAGCGGTCGACACAACCCCGCGCAATCCGTCCAAAGGTCAGCAAAGGTCAGCCTTGTGCAGTCCCCGGTCGGCTGTCTCCCGCCCGCGGGTAGCAGGCCGCGCGCTTGGTGCCTGCATCCCACGCCGAGCGGCAGGCGCTTTTGCCACATATTGAAAGAGCTGAGACAGAGGCTGGCACAGCCGGGTAATGTAGGACAGCGCTTTTTTCGTGGGTGTCCGGATTGGGGTGGGGAGCGGACATCTTCAGGTCCGTCATCCCGGCCTGCGCCGGGATGACGATAGAGTTGGGAGCGGCTTCCGGTCGTTGCCAGCCATGCCGCTCGAGCAGTGCGCGCTACACCGCCTCCAGCGCCTGCGCGAAGTCGGCGATCAGGTCGTCGGCGTCCTCGATGCCGATCGACACGCGCACCAGATTGTCGGTGATGCCCAGCGCTTTCTTGCGTGCGTCGGGGACCGACAAATGCGTCATCGCGGCGGGATGGCTCGCGAGCGTTTCGGTGCCGCCAAGGCTGACCGCAAGCTTCGCGATCTTGAGCGCGTCGAGGAAGCGGAAGCTTTCTTCCTCGCCGCCCTTGATGAACAGCGAAAAGGTCGATCCCGCACCGGTGCAATGGCGGTCGAAAATATCCTTTTGCCGCGCGTCCTGAATGAAGCCCAGATAACCGAGCCCCTCGACCTTGGGATGATCGCGCAGGAAGGTGCAGACCTTCAGCGCATTCTCGCCCGCGCGGCTCATGCGCAGCTCGAGCGTTTCGAGGCTGCGCAGCAGCATCCACGCGGTGTTGGGGTCGCAGATCGTGCCGATCGTGTTGCGCATCGGGCGGATCGCGTCGATCAGCGCCTGATCGCCCGACACGCCGCCCGCAACGAGGTCCGAATGGCCGCCAGCATATTTGGTGAGGCTGTAGACGACGAGTTCGGCGCCCTGGTGGAGCGGTTTTTGCCACAGCGGTCCCAAAAAGGTGTTGTCGATCGCGATCGCGGGTTTCTGCTCGCCGGGAAAGGCTGCGTCGCGCGCGTCGCGCACCGCCTCGACATCGACGAGCGCGTTGGTCGGGTTGGCGGGGCTTTCGAGATAGACGAGCGCGACCTTGCCGCCCTTTTGGTTTGCGAGCGACTGGGCGCGGGCCAGAACCACGTCGATGTCGTCGCGCGTCGCGCCTGCCGGAAAGTCGACGAAGCTGACGCCGAAGCGCGACAGGATGCGCGCGATCAGCGTTTCGGTCGCCGCATAGAGCGGGCCCGAGTGAACGATCACGTCATTCTGGCCGACGAGCGCGAGCAGCAGCGTCGCGATCGCCGACATGCCGCTGGAAAACACCAGGCTGTCGTCGGCGCCGTCCCATACCGAGAGGCGGTCCTCGAGAATTTCCTGATTGGGCCCGTTGAAACGCGAATAGACAAGGCCGTCCGCCGGTCCCGCGCGTTTGCCCGTGATATGTTCGAAGAATCGCTTGCCCGCCGCCGCGCTTTCAAAGGCAAAGGTCGAGGTGAGAAAGATCGGCGGTTTCAGCGACCCTTCGGACAGCACCGGATCATAGCCGAGCCCCATCATCAGCGTCGCGGGATTGAGGTCCTTGTCGCCGATCTTCTTGCTGTTCGTCTTGGGTTTGCCGCGCATGGCCATGGGATGCTCCTTGAATGTTGGCGCTCTTATAGCGCGCGCGGTTTCGTTTGAAACTATATTGCACAAGCGATCAGGCGATCGCCGCAATCGCCCAGACGGTGCCGATCAACAGCGGAACGCCGCAGACATCGACCGCCAGCCCGGCCTTCAATATGCGCGGCAGGGCGATATGCCCGGTCGCCCAGGCGAGGGCATTGGGGCCGGTACCCGAAGGCAGCATGAAGCCCCAGCTCGCGGCCATGGCGACGGGCAGCGCGAGCAGGATCGGGTCGGCGCCGGTCGCGGCGATCAGCGCGGCGAGCACGGGCATGATACCGCTCGCAGTCGCGACATTGCTCGCAAATTCGGTGACGAGGATGGTGAGCGCGACGATGATGGCGGCGAGCAATATCGTCGGCATATTGCCAAGCGGTGCCAGCACCGCGCCGAGCCAGGCGGCAAGCCCGCTCGACGTGATCGCGGCGGCGAGCGCGAGGCCGCCGCCGAACATCATGATCACGCCCCACGGTGCGCGGTCCGCTTCTTTCCAGAGGAGAAGCGGGCGGCCGGTGCCGTCGGGCAGGACGAAGAGCAGAAGGCTGCCCGCGACCGCAATCGTTCCATCGGTCAGCGCGCCGTCGGGCAGCAAGGGTTCGAGCCAGGGCTGCGCCATCCAGGCGGCCACAACGGCAAGGAAGATGGGGACGACGCGGCGCTCGGCGGTCGACCAGATCGCCTGATTGCCAAGCGCCGTCGCGGCGGCGGTGCCGTCGAAGCGATGGTCGGCAAGCCGCTGGACGCGCGCGACGGCGAGCATCGCGACGGGCACCGAGAGTAGCACGACCGGCACGCCATAGATCGCCCAGTCGAGGAAGGCGATCCGCAGGCCGAGCGCCTTTTCGATGAGCCCCGCGGCGATGGCGTTGGTGGGGCTGCCGACGAGCGTGCCGAGCCCCCCGATCGACGCGGCAAAGGCGATGCCCATCATCACTGCGCCCGCAAAGCCGTTCGTCTCCCCCTCCTGCACGCCGCCCGCGCGCACGACGGCGAGGGCGATCGGGATCATGATGAGCGTCGTCGAGGTGTTCGAGATGAACATGCTGAGCAGCGCGGTTGCCGCCATGAAGGCAAAGAGCAGGCCCGATGCGGTCTGCGGCGCGCGCTTCAGGAGCGCCAGCGCGAGCCGCCGGTGCAGTCCGACCCGCTCGATCGCGAGCGCGAGAAAGGCGCCGCCGAGGATCAGGAACAGGATCGGCGAATAATATTCCTTCGCGATGGCGTTGGCGTCCATCACGCCGAAGGCGGGAACGGTCAGGAAAGGGAGAAGCGCGGTGACGGTGAGCGGCAGCGCCTCGGTCATCCACCAGATCGCCATCAGCACGGTCAGCGCGGCGACGCGCCAGGCGGTCAGTTCCATCCCCGCAGGCGCGGGAGCGAGGAGCATGAGGCAGAAAACGACGAGCCCGCCGACCAATCCCAACCAGCGTGTGCGCGTCATTGCTCCCCCGTTTCCATCTTAATTCGTCATCCCGGCGAAGGCCGGAATCTCATCGGTGCCCTATCGTGCCAGGTCGAGATCCCGGCCTTCGCCGGGATGACGGCTATTGGATGTCGGCTATTTTGCCAACCCGATCACCGACAATTGGCGGCCATAGGTGTTTTCCCCTTTGTGGCACGCGCGGCGATAGCTGAAATAATCCTGGGGCAAGGCATAGGTATCCTGCCCACCGATGGCAATTCGCGCGATCCCCGCGGCGGCGAGGCGCGCGGCGACATAAGCGGCGATGTCGAACATCGCATGGCCCGGCTTGCCCGCAGCGAAGAAGCGCTCGTTCGCAGGATCGTCGGCGACGAGGCGCTGCACGAAGGTATCGTCGACCTCATAGGATGCACGGCCGATGCACGGCCCGATCGCGGCAACGATATGGGCGCGGTCGGCCCCGATGCTTTCCATGGCGTCCAGCGTGGCATCGGTGACGCCGGCGAGCGCACCTTTCCACCCGGCGTGGGCGGCGCCCACGACGCCGGCCGAGCGGTCGGCAAAGAGCACCGGCACGCAATCGGCGGTCAATATGCCGAGCAATATGCCGGGCGTGCGCGTCGCGAGCGCGTCGGCTTCGGGCCGCGCGGCAAGGTCGCTGCATTCATCGACAAGGATGCAGCGATTGCCGTGAACCTGATAGAGCCCGGTCAGCGCCGCGCCGGGGAGCACGGCCGCGGCGACGCGCCGCCGGTTCTCGTCGATCAACGCCGGGTCGTCGCCCGATCCAAGGCCGCAGTTGAGCGAGGCGAGGTCACCCGTGGAGACGCCGCCGCGGCGTCCAAAGAAGCCGTGCGCGATCCCGTCCAGCGTCGGTGCGGTGACGAAGGGCGTGGTCATAGATCGAGCCGGAAGAAGCGGTCCTCGTCGATGTGATTGCCGACGCGGAAGGCGTTGCGGCCGACATCGTAGAAGCCGTAGCGGCGGTAGAAGGCCTGCGCGCGGTCGTTGTCGACAAAGACCGACAGATAGAGGGTCGATGCGCGCGCCCGCGCCCAGGCGATGCCCCAGTCCATGAGCGCCCTGGCAACGCCGGTGCCCTTCGCGCTTTCGGCAACGTAAAGCTGGTGAAGCTCGACCGCATCGTCGCGCGGTTGATCGGAGGGGAGGTCGAAATCGACCGGTCCCATCTTGATGAAACCCGCGATCGAACCGCCATCGCCGCGCACCAGCGCAAGGGCGTAGCCGGGGTCGGCAATCTGGGCGCGAATGCGGGCAGGGGGATTCCAGTCGGCAAGGAACGCCGAAAGATCGGCGGGGTCGTAAAGATGGGCGAATGTATGCTTGAACGATGCCTCGGCAAAGTGGCTGATGGCTTCGGCGTCGGCGGCTTCGGCCATTTGAATGGCGGTCATTGCGTTTCTCCTGCAAACCCGGCGGGGGCGGGCCAGTGGTGGGGGGTGAAGGCGATCGCTTTGAACAGGTCGCCCATGGCATCGGCGTTCACCAGCCGGTCGCGCTGGCCGCGCAGTTCGGCGGCGCGGGTGGGGGCGGCCGCGGCAAGCGCCTCCAGCCGGGCGTCGATCCCCATGCGCTTGAGCCACGCGCCCTGGCCGACCGGTCCCGCGACGGCGACGCCGCCCGCGCGCGCGGCATGGGCGAGGACCGAAAAATCGACATGCGCGGTCAGATCGACCTCGCCCGGATCGGCGAAGGTGTTGGCGAAGCGGTGCGCCTTTACCGCCTGCAACGTGTCGCCCGCCGCAGGGCCGCTATACCCGTAATCGATCGCCAGCATGGCGCCGCCCTGCCGCGCGAGACGGAATGCGCAGCGCTGCATGATCGCGGCGGCGGCAGGCATCGTTTCGACAATCGTTCCTTCGGCCTCGTCCCGCAGCGCGGGGGCGATGGCCGCTTCGGCCGGGACATCGCCCGCGACCGCCGACAAGACCCCGTCACGGCATAGGATGATGCGTTCGCGCCAGCCGTCGGGCGTGCGGATATATTGATGGATGGGCAGGGCGTCGAAAAACTCGTTGGCGACGATCAGCAGGGGCACATCCTGTGCCAGCGCATCGATTTCGTCGTGGTGCACGGCGGCGGGAAGGCGGACGAGCTGGGCGGCGCGAAGCGCCGGGCTCGTTTCGACAAGGTCGATGCCCAGGGGATGGCAGCCGAAGCGCGCCATCGTGCGCAGCGCATCGGCGGCGAGCGTACCGCGGCCGGGACCGAGTTCGACATAGCGGAAGGCGGGGCGGCCGGCGCGCGTCCACAGGTCGGCGATCCAGATGCCGATCATCTCGCCGAACATCTGGCTGATCTCGGGCGCGGTGGTGAAATCGCCAGCGGCGCCGAGGGGGTCGCGCGTCGCATAATAATGGCTGTTCGCCGCCGCCATATAATCGGCGACCGTCACCGGCCGCGCCGCCGCGATGTCCCCGATCAGCTGCGCAGGCGTCGGAGGTCCGTCAGGCAATGGCATCGGGCCCGGCGATCGGCTCCACTCGCTGCCGGCGCGCTTTTGACGTCGCGACCAGCCAGACGCCGGCGACCAGCATCGGGACGGTCAGCGTCTGCCCCATCGTCAGTCCCCACGGGAGCGTGCCGAGCTGGATATCGGGTTCGCGCACGAACTCGACGGCGAAGCGGCTGAGCCCATAGATGATCGCCGCCATGCCGAACAGGAAACCCGGCTTGTAGCGCGCATCGGTGCGCCAGAAGAAAAAGGCGAGGATCGCCATCATCAGCAGGCCTTCGAGCCCGGCTTCGTAAAGCTGGCTCGGGTGGCGCGGGTCCATCGTGCCGCTGTCCGGAAAGACGATCGCCCACGGTACGGTTGTCGCGCGGCCCCACAATTCGCCGTTCACGAAATTGGCGAGGCGGCCGAAAAAGAGGCCGAAGGGGACGACGCACGCGATATAGTCGCAAAAGCGCAGAAAGCTGAGCTTGTCCTTCCGCGTCACATACCAGATTGCGATGAGCACGCCGACGACGCCGCCATGGAGCGACATGCCGCCGTCCCACAATTTAAAGATCGACAGCGGGTCGGCCAGATAGGCGCCGAGATTATAGAAGAGTACATAGCCAAGCCGCCCGCCGAGGATGATGCCGAGCATGGCATAGAAGATCATGTCGTCGGCGTGGCGCCGCGCCATCGGGGCGCCGGGCTGCGCGATCAGTTTCAGCAAATACCAGTAACCGACGAAAATCCCGGCGAGATAGGCCAGCGCATACCAGCGGATCGGCAGGCCAAAGACGCTGAACGCGATCTCGCTGTTCGGGCCCATCATATCTTCAAAGTTAAGATATTGCGTTGCTTCGGCCAAGGTTGCAAAAAGAAACATATTGTCGCGCGATCCTTCCCCAGGAGAGGCCTCCCCATAAGGGGTAAGGCGAGCGAGACCAAGAGGAGAGATACACGATGCCATCAGCGCTCGATTTGCGCCTGGAAGCCGCCTATAATCTGATCACCGGTCCGGGCGGACCGATCCAGGTCGGGTCCGTCGAACGCTTTGGGCGCGAGCTTCCCTTCATTACCAATGCGCCGACGAATCTCGCCGACTATGTCGCCTATTTTTGTGCGCAACATGGCGATGCGACCTTTCTGGTCGAGGGCGAGGAGCGGCTGAGCTTCAAACAGGTCTATGCCGCCGCGCGTGCCGTGGCGGCGGGGCTCGTCGACGGCCATGGCGTCGAGCGCGGCGACCGCGTCGCACTTGCGATGCGCAACGCCAACGCATGGTGCGTCACCTATCTCGGCATATTGATGGCGGGCGGCTGCGCCACGCTGCTCAACGGCTGGTGGCAGGGCGGCGAACTGGCCGCCGGGATCGCCGATAGCGAGGCAAAGCTGGTCATCGCCGATCCGCAGCGCGCGGCGCGGCTGGCAGAGGTCGAGCATGGCGCGCAGGTCATAACGCTCGACATCACCCGCCCGATCGCAGAGGCGACCGCGCCGATCACCTCGGCGGGCGGCGGCCCCGACACGGTACTGCCTTCGCTGAACGGCGACGATCTGGCGACCATCCTCTTCACCTCGGGCTCGACCGGCCAGTCGAAAGGGGCCTATTCGCGGCATCAGGCGGTGGTGCAGGGGATATTCAACTATATCACCCAGACCGCGACGATCGTGCATCTGCTGACCGAGGATGGCCAGATGTCCGACCTGCAACCCGCGACGCTGGTGTGCACGCCCTTGTTCCACGTCACCGCCGAAATCCCCGTTTTCATGCAAAGTGTGGCGTTGGGCCGCAAGCTGGTGCTGATGCCCAAATGGAATGCCGAAGAGGCGATGCGGCTGATCCAGGACGAGCAGGTCAATTATTTCGTCGGCGTGCCGCTGATGAGTTACGAAATGCTCGTCCATCCCAACCGGTCGAAATATGATCTGTCGACGTGCAAAAGCTTTGCCGCGGGCGGCGCCCCGCGCCCGCCCGAACATGTGAAGCGCATCGCCGAAGGGATGGGCGGGGGCAAGCCGCTGCTCGGCTATGGCCTCACCGAAACCAACGCAGTCGGTTGTGGCAACCTCAACGAAAATTATCTCGAAAAGCCGCTTTCGACCGGCCCGGCGTCGAAGCCGCTCGTCGATCTCGCGATCCTCGATGATGAGGGCAATGACCTGCCGCAGGGCAGCGTGGGCGAAGTGTGCATCCGTTCGGTCGCCAATTTCGAAGGCTATTGGAACAATGAAGCAGCGACCAAGGCGGCTTTTTTTTCCAATGGCTATTTCCGCTCCGGCGACCTCGGCTATCTCGACGAAGACGGCTATTTGTTCATCGTCGACCGCAAGAAGGACATCATCATCCGCGGGGGCGAGAATATCAGCTGTCAGGAGGTCGAGGCCGCGATCTACGAGCATCCCGACGCCAGCGAATGCGCGGTGTTCGGCCTTCCCGACGAACGGCTGGGCGAAGTGGTCGGCGCGGTCGTGTGGATGGCGCCGGGCAGCGAGGTCGATGCCGATGCGCTGACCGAATTTCTGAAGGCACGGCTGGCGCCCTATAAGATACCCTGTCGCATCTGGATGGCGAGCGATGCGCTGCCCAAGCTGGGCAGCGAAAAGATCGACAAGGTCAGCCTGCGCAACCGCTATCGCGAGGAATATGTCGCGGAGGTCGCGGCGTAACCGGACGGGGTGAAGGAGCGAAGGGAAGATATGGCCGAGCCCGACGCTTCCACCCCCGATCCGTCATCCCCGCGCCAGCCGGAACGCGTCTATCGCCACCGGCTGCCGACGCGCATCTGGCATTGGGTGAACGCCGTCACCCTGCTCGTCCTGCTGATGAGCGGACTGATGATCTTCAACGCGCACCCGCGGCTTTACTGGGGCGATTATGGCGCGAACAGCGATCCCGCCTGGCTCGCGATCGGATCGACGGCGGATACGGGCTATTTGCGGATCGGCAGCGCGCGTTTCGATACGACCGGGGTGCTGGGTCGCTGGACCGATGCGGCGGGCGTGGAAAAGACCTGGGCCTTTCCCGGCTGGGCGACGATCCCGACGCGCTACAGCCTGGCCGACGGGCGGCGCTGGCACCTGTTCTTTGCCTGGGTGCTCGCGATCAGCCTGACGCTCTACATGCTGTGGACGGTGATCGGCGGCCATCTGAAAAAGGACCTGCATGTCCGCCGTCACGAATGGTCGCCGCGCCATATCTGGCAGGATATTCGGGACCATGCACGGCTCCGTTTTCCGAAGGGTGAGGCGGCGGCGCGGTATAATATCCTCCAGAAGCTGAGTTATATCGGCGTCGTCTTCGTCCTGTTGCCGCTGATGATCGCGACGGGGCTGACCATGTCGCCGGGAATCAATGCGGCGGCACCGTGGCTGCTCGACCTGTTCGGCGGGCGCCAGTCGGCACGCTCGCTCCACTTCATCCTCGCTTGGGCGCTTGTCGCTTTCTTCCTCGTTCATATCGTCATGGTGCTGCTCGCGGGCCCGGTAAACGAGCTGCGATCGATGGTGACGGGCTGGTTCCGCCTGCCCGCGGAGAAAGCGAAATGAGCAGGGTGATGATGCCGCGCCGCGAGCTCATCGTCCGCGCGGGCGGGCTCGCTGCGGCACTGCCGCTGCTCGGCGCGTGCGATGCGATCAACGACGCACCCGCAGTGCGCAAGATATTGTCGATGGGCGAAGAGATGAACCGCGCCAGCCAGCGCGCATTGATGGACCGCAATGCGCTGGCGCGCGAGTTCACGCGCGCCGACCTGTCGCCGGTGTTCCGCTCGAACGGGACAAGCCTGCCGCCCGGCGAAGCCTATGCCGCGCACGCCGCGCGCGGGTTCGCCGACTGGCGCATTGCGGTGACGGGACTGGTGGCGCGGCCATTGTCATTGTCGCTCGCCGACATTCGCGCGATGCCGCAGCGCACACAGATCACGCGTCACGACTGTGTCGAAGGGTGGAGCGCGATCGGCGAGTGGACGGGCGTGCCCCTGGCGCGCGTCCTGGCGGCGGCCGGGGTGCGCGACAGCGCGCGCTACATCGTCTTTCGCTGCGCCGACCGGATCGGTGATGATCTTTATTATGAAAGCTGCGACATGGTCGACGCGCTGCACCCGCAGACCATCCTTGCCTGGGCGCTGAATGGCGAAGTGCTGCCGATCGCCAATGGCGCGCCGCTGCGCCTGCGGATCGAGCGCCAGCTTGGCTATAAACATGCCAAATATCTGACCGGAATAGAGGCCGTCGCCAGTCTCGACGGGATCGGCGCGGGCAAGGGCGGATATTGGGAGGACCGTGTCGATTATGAATGGTATGCGGGGATCTGATTGGAATCGCACCCGATATAGAGGAGGCTCTCCCCCGCCATGTCGATCCTTCGTCCCTTTCTCTCGCGCGTCATCCGCCACGGGCGTCTGACCGTTATCGCGCCCGACGGCACGCAGGAGCTGTTCGGCGAACCCGCGCCGGGTTTTCCGGAAGTTGTCCTGCGCTTCGCCAGTGCCAAGGGGATGCGCCGCATCATCCTCGACCCGCGCCTTGGCGCCGCCGAAGCCTTCATGGACGGCGACATGCAGATCGAACAGGGCGATATCATGGAGCTGATTCAGCTCCTGCGGATGAACACGCCGTGGGACCGCGGCAGCAAGCTCAAGGATCGCGGGCCCGCCGGGCGAGCGCTCGACTGGGCGAAGACGCGGATCAATTCGATCAATCGTCGCGGCCGCTCGCGCGCCAATGTCGCGCATCATTACGACATCGGCAACGACCTCTACCGCCTCTTCCTCGACAGCGACATGCAATATAGCTGCGCCTACTGGCCGCGCGCGGACATGACGCTGGAGGAAGCGCAGGCGGCGAAAAAGGCGCATATCGCGGCCAAGCTTGCGCTCGCGCCGGGGCAGCGCGTGCTCGACATCGGCTGCGGCTGGGGCGGCATGGCGATCACGCTGGCCAAGCTTGCCGACGTCCGCGTTCACGGCATCACCCTGTCTGAGGAACAGCTGGCGCTGGCACGGCAGCGCGCGGCGGCGGAGGGGCTGGCTGACCGTGTGACCTTTGAACTGGTCGATTATCGCGACCTCGCGGCGCGCGAGCCGGGTGCGTTCGACCGCATCGTGTCGGTTGGCATGTTCGAGCATGTCGGCGCGCGCAATTTCGACACCTTCTTTCGCGCCGCCGCCAATCTGATGACCGCCGACGGAGTGATGCTGCTCCACACGATCGGGCGCTTCGGGCGTCCCGGCTCGACCGACGCCTTCACGCGCAAATATATTTTCCCCGGCGGCTATATTCCGGCGCTCAGCGAGACGCTGGCGGCCAGCGAGAAAAGCCGGCTGATCGTCACCGACGTCGAAACGCTGCGGCTTCATTATGCGCTGACGCTGCGCCAATGGTATGCCCGCACGCTCGCGCATCGCGGTGACATCGTCGCGATGATGGACGAGCGGTTTTTCCGCATGTGGACCTTTTACCTCGCCGGCGCGACCGCGGCGTTCGAAAGCGGCGGCATGGGCAATTATCAGGTCCAGTTCGCGCGCAGCCGCCACGCACTGCCGCTCACCCGCGATTATATGGCGGCGGCGGAGGCTCGCTATCGGGCCATGCTGAACCAGGGCGATCCCATCGTCACCCGGACTTGATCCGGGGCCGCTCTCGCCTAAAGACCGGCCTTCCACAGCCTACAGGAAGCGAACATGCAGATTGCGGTTTTGACATTTGAAGGGTTCAACGAACTGGACAGCTTCATCGCCGCCGCGATCCTCAACCGCATGAAGGTAAAGGGCTGGGCCGCCCATATCACCGCGCCAGCCGCGCGGGTGACGTCGATGAACGGCGTCACGGTCGAGGCACAAAAGCCGCTGGAATTTGCGGGCGAAGCCGACGCCGTGCTGATCGGCAGCGGCATTTATACCCGCGACATTGCCGCCGACGCCGCGCTGCTGAACCGCATCCGGCTCGACCCCGCGCGCCAGATCATCGGCGCCCAATGTTCGGGCACCTTGCTGCTGGCGAAGCTGGGGCTGATCGGCGCGCTTCCCGCCTGCACCGACCTCACGACAAAGCCCTGGGTGATCGAGGCGGGGGTGACGGTCATCGACGCGCCCTTCATCGCGCATGGCAATGTCGCGACCGCGGGCGGCTGTCTGGCGTCGCAATATCTGGCAAGCTGGATGATCGCGCGCGGCGCCTCGCGCGCCGATGCCGAAGCGGCGATGCACTATGTCGCGCCGGTGGGCGAGAAGGAGGAATATGTCGCCCGCGCAATGGCGGCGATCGTCCCTTGGCTGTCCGGCACGGCGGGCCGGGCGGCAGCATAGGGGGGAGGAGGCTAGCCGACCTCGCCTTCGGGATAGCGCGCATTCATCGTCGCCCAGTCGAGCGCGACCAATTGTTCGAGTGCGTCTGCATTCACATCGGACAGCTTGTTGATATACAGGCAGGCCTTGCCCCTCTTATGTTTGCCGAGCCGCGCGAACAGCGCGTCGGCCTCTGCCTGCCGGCCGCAATAATTGCCCATCAGATAGAGGGTCATCGCCGCCTTGCGCGGGCTGAAACCGGCGCGGCACATCGTTCCCGACCGGCCGCTGTCATAGACATAGTCATAGCTGCCATAGCCGATGATGGAGGGACCCCACATCTTCGGCTCCAGCCCGGTGACGCGGCGGAGGATCGCGTCGACCTCCGCCGCTTCCTCGCGCCGCCGCGCGTCGGGCACGGCGGCGATGAAGTCGGCGACCGAAACTTCGGTCGCCCTGGTCTTGAGTTCGGCCTTTGCCATCGCATCCCCCTTCGCCCATCCGGGGCGTTCGCGGGACGCGCGCCTTACCGCTTGCGGCGCTTTCCGCCGTTCAGTTCGGCCGACAGCGCGGGGGCGGGCCAGATCACGTCCAGCGCCTGTTGAATCGCACCCGTCGAAACCGAGACGGTGCGATTAAGACTTCCATCATAACCGAAAGAGCCGCCCAGGGAATGGATATTGCCGTCGAACGCGGTGCCGATGACGCTGCCGTCGCGCGCGATCACGGGCGATCCCGAATTGCCGCCGATGATGTCGTTGGTCGACACAAAGTCATAAACGGCATTCTTGTCGATCCGCGCCTCTGCCTTCACGAAGCCGTCGGCCAGCTTGTAGGGAAGCTGCCCCGTCGCGCGGTCATAGGTGCCGCCCATCACCGTCGTGGCGGGAACCGGCTTGCCGCGTTCGGCCCATCCCTGCACCCGGCCATAGGACAGGCGCAGCGTAAAGGTCGCGTCGGGATAGAGCGCGTCGCCATAGGCGGCGAAGCGCGCCTTCGCGAGCCGCGCCTGCGCCGCGGTGACCGGGGCGTCATAATCGCGGTCGAACGCCGCCTTGATCGCGCGCGAACGCGGGTCGAGCTTCACGAAAAACCGGATCATCGGGTCGTCCGACGCCGCGATCGCCGCCGCGCCGCCTTCCCACAACTGCTTGCGATAGGCGGGGTCGGCCAGCTTCGTGCCCTCGACCAGCCGCTTGGCCAGCGCCTCGGGGCTTTCCTTGCCCAGCAGCGCCTGCATGTCGCCATTGTCGGTGCCCAGATATTCGCGCGCCTTGCTGGCCCAGAAGCTGACGCCCAATTCTTCCATCCAGCCATAGGTCGGCACCGCGTCGGTCAGCCGCTTTTCGGTCAGCGGCAGCGCCGAATCGGTATAGCCCGGCAGCCGTTCGCTGTTGGGTTTCGCGCGTTCGGCGGCGGCGCGCACCAGCGTCTGGGCATAGCCCGCGAGGGTCGAGAAGGACGCCGGGCCGCGTTCGAGGAAGCTGCTGTCGAGATAATGGTTGCGGCGGGTCGCGACCGCGGCCTCGATCTCGGTCCAGGGATCGCCGATTTCGGCATTGCCCTTGACGCGCTGGCGCAGCGCCGCCTCTTCGGCCGCGAGCTTGGCGGTGAAGGCCGCATCGTTCAGCGCGCGAAGCTGGCCAGACCGCGCCTTGAAGCTGTTTTCGACCCCGAACAGCTCGTCGCCGCCTTCGCGCGCCTTTTCGGGGCTTTCCTCCATCTTGGCGATCAGCCGCCCGCGATATTCGGAGAGCAGAAGCAGGGTGAGCGGCAGGCGCTCAGTGCGTTCAAAGCTGCGCTGTGCTTCGGTCAGCAGGCGCTGGGTCGATCCGGGGTTGCCGACGACGAAGGTGATTTCGCCTTCCTGCGGCGCGCGCGGGTTCCATTTCAGATGCGTTGGCGTCGCGGCGGGCTTGCCGCCTTCATAGGCGCGCAGGAACGCCGCATCCATCGCATAGCGCGGAAAGTTGAAATTGTCGGGATCGCCGCCAAAGAAGGCGGCCTGAAATTCGGGCGCCCAGGCAATGCGGACATCGCTGTATTTGCGATATTGATAGAGCTTGTACTGGCCGCCGCCGAACAGGATGACGACCTGGCAGCGTGTCTTTTCGCGGTCGGTGCAGCCCGCCGCCTCGATCTCTGCGATCCGCGCGTCGCGCGCCTTGACCAGCGCTTCGCCGGTCAGGCTGCCGATCGCCTTCGAAATCTCTCCGGTAACATCGGTGATCGACGTGACGACCTCGGCCTGCTGGCCGGGGCATTTCAGCTCGCGGGCGCGATCGGCGGCGTTGAACCCGCCTGCGACCAGATCATTGTCGGCGCTCGACAGATTTTGCAGGCAGCCGACGACGCAATGATGGTTGGTCAGGATCAGCCCGTCGGGCGACACAAAGGATGCCGAACAGCCCCCGGTCAGCCGCACCGCCGACGCGCGCGTATGGTCGAGCCATTTCTGGTCGGGCGCCCAGCCATAGGCCGCCTTGATCGCGTCGGTCGGCACCGCGTCAAAGGTCCACATGCCTTCTTCGGCGGCAGCGGGCGTGGCGGCGGCAAAGGCGGCCGCGGCGACGGAAGCGAAAGCAAGGGTCAGGCGCATGAAACTCCCCGTGGATGAGATGTAGTATCTTTTGACACTAACGAGGCCTGCGCGGGCCGCCAAGCCATATGTGGCGGGCAAGGATGATCAATGGGGCAATTTCCAGCGAAGCCGATTAAGGTAATAGCCGGTCACCATTTCACCATCGGCGCCGCGCGCCGGCGCGAATTTCGCGCGCTGCCGCAACAGAGAACATGTCCGCTGGTCGAGGTCCTGATGTCCGCTTGACCGCACGATGCGGCAATCGGCGACGGCGCCGTCCGGTCCGACGGTCAACAGGAAATCGACTTCCCCTTCCATTCGGGCCCGGCGTGCTGCGGGCGGATAGTCGTTGCTGGTCGCCCACATGCCCGGAAAATTGGCTGGCTTGGGCGCGGCAGGAATCGCGCGCATGGCCGCAACATCCATCCCCAACACAGCGAGCGTCGCATCCTGACATCGCGCAAACTGGCGAAAGGCCTCGCCCGCGCCAGTCCAATGCAGATCGAGGGTCAGACTTCCGTTGGAAATGCGAAATATCTGATCTTCCGACACCATGCCGGGAAGGTAAAAATCATGCGAATACCAATGGAGAAAGCGTTCATTGCGGCCCGGCACACGGCCAGCCTGCGCATCGAAATCTCCGGTCATATCCTGTCCGGCGAGTGTTAGCTCGACCTTGCCCGACCGACCCTTATCCAATGCCGTCAGGCTGGCCAGCGTCGTTTGATACGTCGCGAGCGAGAAGCCTGACCGGAACTGGAGAAGAATCGTCTCTTCGCCGAGAACAAAGCTGCGCGAGAGCGTACAGTATTCGGGTTGTTGATGGAGATTTGTCGGTCCCGATGGTTGCCAGACTTTCGCCGCTGGGGCGGCAGCGGCGGGAGCTGCAAACAAGCAAGCCGCCAACAGCGGCAGGGCCCAAGCCGAAAGGTAAGGAGTTCGCATTGCGGCAGTTTCCGGAAGATGAGATGTGCGTCAAGTCTTTGGCTTTGAACGGCGTGTCTCGGGGTGCTGCCAAGTCGCAGGAAATGCGTGTTCCGTTCTGCAGCCATGGCGGCGATTTCTCTTTGCTGGCAGGCGTTGCGTCGTGGGGGAAGGACTGCTAGCCGCGCCCGCGTCATCCCACACGATCAAGGTGCAGCCATGTCCGATTCCATCAAACGCGTTGTCCTCGCCTATTCGGGCGGTCTCGACACCAGCGTCATCCTGAAATGGCTGCAAGTCACCTATGGCTGTGAGGTCGTCACTTTCACCGCCGATCTGGGGCAGGGCGAGGAGCTGGAGCCCGCGCGCGCCAAGGCCGAGCTGATGGGGATCAAGCCCGAGCATATCTATATCGACGATCTGCGCGAGGAGTTCGTGCGCGACTTCGTCTTCCCGATGATGCGCGCCAATGCGCGGTATGAGGGCGATTATCTGCTCGGCACGTCGATCGGGCGGCCGCTGATTTCGAAGCGGCTGGTCGAAATTGCGAGGGAAACGGGCGCCGACGCCGTCGCGCATGGCGCGACCGGCAAGGGCAATGACCAGGTGCGTTTCGAACTCAGCGCCTATGCGCTCAACCCCGACATCAAGGTGATCGCGCCGTGGCGCGATTGGGACCTGACGAGCCGCACCGCGCTCATCGCCTGGGCCGAAAAGCACCAGATTCCGGTGCCGAAGGACAAGCGCGGCGAAAGCCCGTTCAGCACCGACGCGAACCTGCTCCACACCTCGTCGGAGGGCAAGGTGCTCGAGGACCCGTGGGAAGAGACGCCCGACTATGTCTATTCGCGCACGGTCAATCCCGAGGACGCGCCCGACACGCCCGAATATATCACGATCGATTTCGAGCGCGGCGACGGCGTCGCGCTTAACGGGCAGGCGATGTCGCCGGCGACGTTGCTCGCGGCCTTGAACGACCTTGGCCGCAAGCATGGCATCGGCCGCCTCGACCTTGTCGAAAATCGCTTCGTCGGCATGAAATCGCGCGGCATGTACGAAACGCCGGGCGGCGAGATTTATGCGCGCGCGCATCGCGGCATCGAAAGCATCACGCTCGATCGCGGCGCGGCGCACCTCAAGGACGAGCTGATGCCGAAATATGCCGAGCTCATCTACAACGGCTTCTGGTTCGCGCCCGAGCGCGAGATGCTGCAGGCGGCGATCGACCATAGCCAGGCCAATGTGAAGGGCACCGTCCGCCTCAAGCTCTACAAGGGCAGTGCCAGCGTCGTCGGCCGCAAATCTCCGTTCAGCCTGTACAGCGAGCGCCATGTGACCTTTGAGGACGACGCCGGCGCCTACGACCAGAAGGACGCGGCAGGCTTCATCAAATTGAACGCCCTGCGGCTGAAACTGCTGGCAAAGCAGGGCGGATGAGACCGCGGCGCCGCGCTTGCATCAGCGAGGTGGGCGGCGCGCGGTCTCGGTTCGATGCTCCCAGTCACCAAAGCGCCGGCGAACCACGAATCTGCGGCTCGCCGGGCGTCTTTTGGGCTGACCTGCGCGCGCCGCGCTGCCATGATCGGGCAGGATAGACTATGAACTGATTTCGGGGGGGCAACCACAGGGTGGATGATGGCCCATGCTCGAAAAGCAAGGTTCCGAGATCGCTGGCGATGAATGGCGACCGTGCTGGATCGTCCTGCCGCGCTGGGCGCTGCTGGTTGGCGGCTATGGTGTTCAGCGGCGTTGGATTCTCCCCGGTCCATACTTCGTGCGGCGCTCCCGCTCGATCGGCAAGAACATCTACCGACGTGCCCGCGACTGACGGCAGCCGGCGTCGGCCGTGGCAGGGCGAACGCAAGAAAAGGAAGCGTTAGCAAGCGGCTCCGACCTGCGCTAAGGCGCGGGGCATGACAGCGACCCGATTTTTCTCCGACAATGCCGCCACCGTCCATCCCGCAGTAATGGACGCGCTGGTTGCCGCCAACCACGTCGATACGGCTTATGACGGGGATGCCATCAGCCGGTCGCTCGACGCGGCCTTTTCGGACCTGTTCGAAACCGAATGCGAGGTTGTCTGGGTATCGACCGGCACAGCGGCGAACAGCATCATCCTCGCGCACTTCGTCAGACCGTGGCAGGGGATTCTCTGCTACGAGGAAGCCCATATCGAAGTCGACGAATGCGGCGCGCCGACCTTTTATTCGGGCGGCGCCACGCTGATGCCGCTTCCTGGCCAAGGCGCCAAGATCGACACCGCGGCGCTGAAGGCGCGGATCGCGGGAATCCGGCAGGATGTGCATCAGGTCCAGCCCGCCGCGGTCAGCATCACCAACGCGACCGAATATGGACTCGCGTGGCGGCCGGACGAAGTCGCCGAGATCAGCGAGATTGCACGCAGCAAGGGGCTGAAGCTCCATATGGACGGTGCGCGATTCGCCAATGCGGTCGCCTTTCTGGGCTGCGCGCCCGCCGATGCCACGTGGCGCGCCGGGGTCGACGCGCTGTCGTTCGGTTTTACCAAAAATGGCGCGATGATGGCCGAGGCGATCGTCTTTTTCGGCGAGAGCGGCGGGGCTGGGGTGCGCGAGCTCAAGAAGCGCGGGGGGCACCTGCTCAGCAAGGGGCGCTTCGTTGCGGCGCAGATCCGCGCGATGCTGACGGACGATCTGTGGCTCGCCAATGCGCGTGCGGCCAATTCGGGCGCGGCCCGGCTTGCCGAAGCGTGCGGTAATCGGCTGATGTACCCGGTCGAGGCCAATGAACTGTTTGTCCGCCTGACGGCCAGCGAAGCCGCGGGGCTGCGCAGGGCGGGATTCGATTTCTATGATTGGGGCGAGGGCGCGGCACGCCTGGTCGTCAGCTGGGATCAGGACGCCGCGGCGGTCGCGCCGCTCGCCGCTGCGATCCGCGCGCTGTGACCGCTACTCCGCCGACCCTGCTGAGCCCGCGGGTGCTGCTGCCCTTTGCGCTGGTGACGCTGATCTGGGGGTCGACGTGGATTGTCATCAAGGGACAGCTCGGCATCGTGCCGCCCAGCTGGTCGGTGACGTATCGCTTCGCGGTTGCGGCCGCGGCGATGTTCGCCTTCGCCGCGGTGCGGCGGGAAAAATTGTGGCTGGAACCCAGGGCTTTGATCTTTGCCGCGGTACTCGGCATCGCCCAGTTCACGATCAACTTCAATTTTGTCTATCGCGCCGAACAGCATATCACCTCCGGCCTCGTCGCCGTGCTGTTCGCGCTGCTGATCGTCCCTAACACGCTGCTGGGGCGCGCGTTTCTGAAGACGCCGCTCGAAGGGCGGTTTCTCGCCGGCGCGGGGATCGCCATCGTCGGTGTCGCGCTGATGATCGCGCAGGAATATCGCGCCGCAGCTGTGGGCGCGCGCGAGGTGCTGATCGGTACCGCGTTGACGCTTGCGGGTGTTCTGAGCGCGTCGACCGCCAACGTGATGCAGGGGACGACGATCGCGCGCGCGCAGCCGATGGTCGTGATGATCGCGTGGGCGATGGCGTTCGGCGCGCTCGCCGACGGCGGCTATGCGTGGATCACCACCGGGCCGCCGGTGATCGAGCCGACCGCCACCTATCTGGGCGGCGTCCTCTATCTCGGCATCATCGCGAGCGCCGTGACCTTTCCGCTCTATTTCAACGTCATTCGCGCGGTCGGGCCGGGTCAAGCGGCGTGGTCGAGCGTATTGATCCCGATTATCGCCATGGGCATCTCGACCGCCTTTGAGGGGTATCGCTGGGCGATGCTCTCGATCGCGGGGGGAGCGATTGCGCTCGTCGGGTTGGTGATCGCGGTGGTCAAGCGTCCGGATAAACCGTCGGTCAGCGGCAATATGGTTTCGCTGCCGGTCAAGCCGGGTGACGAGGGGCCATAGGGTGTTGCGCTAGCTGTGTTGTATAGATAACACGGTGTCATGAAGATTCTTCCCCCCGCGCTCGCATTTCTTGCCGTGTTCCTGTCGGTGCCCGCGTGGGCGCAGCCGGCCTGCCACCCCGCGACTTACGCCGCCCCCGATGGCGATTTTGTCGTGCTGGTTCCTTCGCCCGCGGTAGCGGCGCCCGCGCTGCGTTATCAGTTTCGCGACGGTCGGCGTGGGGCGACCTCCGATCCGGCGGCGCCGCTGCGCTGTGGTGCGGCAAGCATCGACGTGCAGGGTCAGGCGTGGAAACCGATCGCCTTTCGCGAAACCCCGGCGACCTTTGCCAGCGTGGGAAGCCGGCTCAACGGGGTGTTGATAGAGCCGCCGGGTGACGACCCGCAGCGGCCGCTCGTCGTCATGGTTCACGGCTCCGAACGCTCCTCGCCGATCGGCGGCCTCTATGGCTATGCGATGGCCGCGCAGGGGATTTCGGTCTTTGTTTATGACAAGCGTGGCACCGGCGCGTCGGAGGGCGAATATACTCAGAATTTCGAGCTGCTTGCGAGCGATGCCGCCGCGGCGCTCGATAAGGCGCGTTCGATGCTGCCCGGACGCACCGGGCGTGCGGGGTTCTTCGGCGGCAGCCAGGGCGGCTGGGTTGCGCCGCGCGCGGCGACGCTGACGCCTGCCGATTTCGTGGCGGTCGGGTTCGGGCTTGTCGCATCGCCGATCGAGGAGGATCGCGAGCAGATGGTGTCCGAAGTGCGCGCGGCGGGGCTGGGAAAGGATGCCGAGGCGCTGGTCGGCCGGCTTTCGGAGGCGACGGCGGCGCTGCTGCTGTCGAACTTCACCGAGGGTTATGATGCCCTTGATGCCGTGCGGCGCGAGATGGCCGGCCTGGCGTGGACGGCGAGGATCGAGGGCGAACATAGCGGGGTGATCGCGCGCATGTCGAACGACGAACTGCGCCGCGTCGGGCGCGCGCGCTTCGACAATCTCGAACTGATCTGGGATTATGATGCGGTCGCTGCGCTGCGAAAGCTCGATGCCCCCTTGCTGTGGGTGCTCGCGGGCGAGGATCGAGAGGCGCCGATTGAAACGACGCGGGGCGCGCTGCTAGGACTTGCGAGCGAGGGCAAGACGGTCGACGTCTATCTCTTCCCCGACACCGACCACGGCATGTTCGAATATACGACCGCCGCCGATGGCAGCCGCCGCGCGACGCGCATCACCGACGGCTATTTGAAGCTGCTCGGCGACTGGATCAAAGGCCGTACAGGCGGCACCTATGGCCGCGCCGAGCGGCTTAGCCCGCGCTGATCCGCTCGATGTCGGCGCCGACGGCCTGGAGCTTTTCCTCCAGTCGCTCATAACCGCGATCGAGGTGGTAGACGCGGTTGACCTGCGTTTCGCCCTGCGCCGCCAGCCCCGCGATGATCAGGCTCATCGACGCGCGAAGGTCGGTCGCCATCACCGGCGCGCCAACCAGATGGTCGACGCCGCGCACGACCGCGGTGCGGCCCTTGACCTGGATGTCGCATCCCATGCGCGCGAGTTCGGGAACATGCATATAGCGGTTCTCGAAAATCGTTTCGGTGAACAGCGATGCGCCTTTGCCCAGCGTCGCCATCGCCATGAACTGTGCCTGCATGTCGGTCGCAAAGCCCGGGTAGGGCGCGGTCGACAGCGTCACCGGTTCTGCGCGGCCCGACATGGCGACGCGGATGCCGCCCTTGGTTTCTTCGACGGTCGCGCCCGCGTCGCGCAGGCCGGACAGCGTGGCTTCCATTTCCGACGCCTTGGCACCGATCAGCTCCACATCGCCCTCGGTAATCACCGCGGCGCAGGCATAGCTGCCCGCCTCGATCCGGTCGGCCATCACCCGATAGGTCGCGCCGTGCAGCCGGTCGACCCCTTCGATCGTCAGCGTTTCGGTGCCGATGCCTTCGATATGCGCGCCCATCGCGACCAGACAGTTGCACAGGTCGACGATCTCGGGCTCGCGCGCTGCATTTTCGAGCACGCAGGTGCCCTTGGCGAGCACCGCCGCCATGACGGCATTTTCGGTCGCGCCGACCGACACGACGGGGAAGGTGAATTTGCCGCCCGCGAGGCGGCCGCCGGGGGCAACGGCCTTCACATAGCCCGACGCCAGCTCGATCTCGGCACCGAACGCCTCCAGCGCTTTCAAATGCAGGTCGATCGGGCGGTTGCCGATCGCGCAGCCGCCGGGCAGCGACACCGTCGCCTCGCCCGCGCGCGCGAGCAGCGGGCCGAGCACGAGGATCGACGCGCGCATCTTGCGGACGATGTCATAGGGCGCGACGGTCGAGGTCAGTGTCGTTGCGCGCGCGGTCATCACGCGCCCGAAATCCTCGGGCCGCGATCCCTCGATCGTCGTCGAACAGCCAAGCTGGTTGAGCAAATGCCCGAACCCGTCGACATCGGCGAGCCGCGGCAGGTTGCGCAAGGTCAGCGGCTCGTCGGTCAGAAGCGCGCAGGGCAGCAGCGTGAGCGCCGCGTTTTTGGCACCGGAAATGGGAATGCGGCCGGAGAGTCGCTGGCCGCCGCGAATGACGATTTGATCCATGCAGGGTCTTTAGCGGATGCACGGGGCCGTGCAAGCGAAGCGGTGGGGGTGGCGCCGCAAGAGGGCCGAAGGCCGACCTATATTCGATCGTCATCCCGGCGAAGGCCGGGATCTCGCCGACGCGTCATTCCGACAGGAAGAGATCCCGGCCTTCGCCGGGATGACGAATAAGGGAATGGTTGGGATTCACCGAAATATGACTGGTCCCCTCATTTTTTAACTGCCCAGCGCCTCTTCGACCTGATGCAGCCGATCCTTGCCGAAAAACATCTCGTCGCCGACAAAGAAGGTCGGGATGCCGAAGACACCGCGCGCTACCGCGTCTTCGGTGTTGGCGGCAAGCCGGGCCTTGATCTCCGCTTCCTGTGCCCGCGCGAGCAGCGCGGGGCCGTCGAAACCATTGGCCGAGAGGAAGGTGGAAATGACGTCGGCATCGTCCATCTTGAGCCCTTCTTCCCACATTGCGCGGTTCACCGCATCGACATATTCGTCCAGATGGCCTTCGTCTTCGGCGACGATCGCGCCGCGCATGATCGTCAGCGTGTTGACCGGAAAATGCGGGTTCAGGCGAAAGCGCGTCAGGCCGTGGCGTTCGATAAAGCGCCGCATCTCCAAATGCTCATAGGCCAGTTTCGCCGGAGCATCGGCATATTGGATCATCGGCGCCTTATTGCCTGTCGCCTTGAAAATGCCGCCCAGCAGACAGGGGGTGATGACCAGTTCGGCGCCCGTTCGGTCGAGCAGGTCCGGCAGTGCCTTCATCGCCAGATAGGCGTTGGGGCTGCCGAAATCGAAGATGAGTTCGAGGTTTTTCGTCACCATTTTTCTCCCCAGGGGCGAAGGTCGAGTTCGTGGGTCCACGCGCTCCTCGGCTGTTTGTGGAGCATCACATAATTGGCGGCGATGGCCTCGGGATTCAGAACGAGATCCTGCGCCTTTGCATGGTCGAAATCGGGGTGGCGGCCCCGGATGAAGTCGGTATCGATCGCCCCGTCGATCACGGTGTGCGCGACATGGATGCCCTGCGGCCCCAGTTCGCGCGCCATCGACTGCGCGAGCATCCGCAGCGCCCCCTTCGCGCCCGAAAAGGCGGCGTAGCCCGGACCCCCGCGCAAGCTGGCCGTAGCCCCGGTGAAGATGATTGTGCCGCGACCGCGCGGCGTCATATGCTTTGCCGCCTCGCGCCCCATCAGGAAACCGCCGAGGCACGCCATTTCCCAGACTTTCGTGTAAACGCGCAGCGTCGTTTCGGTGATCGGGAAATTCACATTGGCGCCGATGTTGAAAACCGCGACCTCGACCGGGCCGACCTCGGCTTCGACCTGATCGAACAGCGCGATCATTGCTTCCTCGTCGCGGGCGTCGGCGGGATAGGCGCGCGCCCGATGCCCCGCGTCGCGGATCGATTGGGCCAGCGCTTCCAGCTGCTCGCCATTGCGGGGGCGGCGGTTGACGCAGGCGACCAGGCCTTCGGCGGCAAAGGCCCGGGCTATCGCGCCGCCGGTTGCGTCGCCTGCGCCGATAATGACGGCGGCGGGATGGGGCATCAGCGAATCTCCTCTTGCACCCGATAGTAACTATGATAATCATAGTGACAAGCGATTTTATGAGAGTCATTGCCGATGCCCAAACGCGCCGACCTGTCGGACACTTTCTGCCCCGTCGGGCGCTCGGCCGAAATTCTGGGCGACCGCGCGGTGCTGCTGATCCTGCGCGACCTGTTTTTCGGGCGGCGGCGGTTCGAGGCGATCACGGCGAGCACGCGGCTGGGCCCGCAGCTCGTGTCGGCGCGGCTCAGGATGCTGGAGGAGGAAGGAGTTGTGGCGCGCCGCCCCTATCAGGATCGCCCGCCGCGCCACGAGTATCGGCTGACCGACAAGGGCAAGGATCTGTTCGGGGTGCTCTATGCGATGCGGGGTTGGGCCGAGCGTTGGGCATATCGCGAGGGTGAGACGGGGGGCGGCCCAGCAATGCGATATATTCACCGCACCTGCGGTGCCGATGTCGGCACGGCGACCGTGTGTCCGGGTTGCGGCGCGGTGCTGGGCTATGGCGATTTGAAAGGCGAAGCGTCGCCTGCGCTGAGCGCCGAGCAGGCGGCGCGTACGAGCTAGATCAAGCCTTTTCCAGCGTGCATTGCAGCGGGTGCTGGTTCTGCCGCGCCGCGTCCATTACCTGATTGACCTTGGTTTCGGCAACTTCATAGCTGAAGACGCCGCAAACGCCCACGCCCTGCTGGTGGACGTGCAGCATCACCTGCGTCGCCTGTTCGATATCCATGTTGAAAAAGCGTTGCAGCACCATCACGACGAATTCCATCGGCGTATAATCGTCGTTGAGCAGCAGCACCTTGTACATCGACGGCTTTTTGGGCTTGGCGCGCGTTCGCGTCGCAATGCCGACGCCGGGCGCGCCCGCGTCGTCGTCTTTGTCCGCCATTGCGCGGACGACATGAGGGATCGAAGCGGGAAGCATCATCAGGGGGAATATCGCAAGCCGGGCCGGAATCGCAAGGGGTGCGGTGCCGCATTAACCCCTTTTCACGCACCGCGGCGTACCGGCAAACAAGAACCGCCCGCTTCGGGGGGAAGCGGGCGGCCTTGGGGGCGTCGGCGCGGACGGGGAGGGAGGGGAATGACCGCGCCGACGACAGGAAGGTGAAAGCGCTTAGGCCGCCTTCATCTTCGAGGTGATGACCGAAACGCGGTTCGAGATCGGCGCGAAGCTGTCGTTGGTCAGCTTGACGACCAGTTCGCTGGTCTTCGAGGTCTGCGCAACGGCGGCGTCAAAGGCCTTCTTGCTGTTTTCGGCATAGAGCTTGAAGAATTCGGTCGGCGACTTGACGGCGGTATAGCCCTTCAGCGCGGCGGTCGTGTCTTCAAAGCTCTTGCGGGCGAAAGCAACGCCTTCCTGGCCGAGCGTTTCCATGCCCTTGGCAGCGATCTTGCCCGATTCGACGAGCGCTTCGAGGTTCGCCTTGTTGAATTCGACGGCTTCCTCGGCGAGCTTGCTGCTCTTGGCCATGGCTTCCTTCGCCTTTTCGTTGAAATCGGCGGTCAGGGCTTCGGCGCGGGTCTTGGCTTCGTCGGCGAACTTTTTGACGGTATCGTTCATGGTCTTGAATCCTTTGCTGGCAGTGGCAGCGACCTGCTTCGGCGCGGCCTTGGGGGCAATTTTCTTCGCGGCCGCCTTCGCAGGGGCGGCTTTTTTGGCGGCTGCTTTGGGAGCGGCAGCCTTTTTGGCAGCCGGCTTGGCTTTTGCCTTCACCGGCTTGGTCGTTACGGGCGCCGCGGCCGGAGCCGGGGCGGCAGGAGCAGCCACCGGCTTGGCGGCGGTTTCCAGCGTCGCGGCTTCGAAAGCCTTTTCGGCACTATCCATCTTGGTAGCCATCGGGACAACTCCTTTATGTTGCACTGCACAATATAGGAGTGGATCGGCGATTTCAAGAGAAAATTTGTGCAGTGCACAAAAAATCGAAAACTCCGGCCCGCCGTCAGGATAGGCGCCGGATATTACCGCAGTTTGACGTAGCGTCCGGGTGCGTCCTCGATGGCTTTGCGCCGTCCCTTGCCGGGCAGCCGCGCGCCCTTGGCCGGTGTTTTTTCCTTCGCCTGTGCCGCGATCCAGTCGATCCAGTGCGGCCACCAGCTGCCCTTGGTCTCGCGCGCGCCAGCTTCAAATTCTTCCAGGCTGGCGGCGTCATTGTCGCCGGTCCAATATTGATACTTGCCCGCGGCGGGCGGATTGACCACGCCGGCGATGTGTCCCGACCCGGCGAGCAGGAAGGTCTTGGGCCCCGACAGGTGGTGCATCAGCCGCCACACGCTGGACAGCGGCGCGATATGATCCTCGCGCCCCGCCTGGATATAGGCGGGGGTCCTGATCTTCCGAAGGTCGACCGGGGTGCCGCATACCGACAGGCTGTTGGGAATCACCAGCCGGTTGTCGCGGTACAGATCGGTCAGATATTGGCGGTGCCATTTGGCGGGAAGGTTCGTCGTGTCGCCGTTCCAATAGAGCAGGTCGAAGGGGGGATAGTCGTTGCCGAGCAGGTAATTGCTCACGACATAGTTCCAGATGAGATCGCGCCCGCGCAGGCTGTTGAAGGTGGCGGCCATATAGCGCCCGTCGAGATAGCCGGACGCCGAAAGCTGCTGAAGCAGCGCCAGATAGTTTTCGTCGACGAACATCTTGAGGTCGCCCGCCAGCTCGAAATCGACCTGCGCGGTAAAGAAGGTTGCCGATTTGACCTTGTCGGCCTCACCGCGCGCGGCAAGCATCGCGAGCGTGGCGGCGAGCGTCGTCCCCGCGACGCAATAACCGATCGTGTGGACGTGCGGCACATCGAGCAGGTCGCGCGCCGTGTCGATCGCGTCGACCTGGGCCGCGACATAATCGTCCCAGACGATCTCGCTCATCGACGCATCGGCCGATTTCCACGACACCATGAACACGGTCAGCCCCTGTTCGGTGGCCCATTTGACAAAGCTTTTGGCGGGATTGAGATCGAGGATATAGAAGCGGTTGATCCACGGCGGAAAGATCACGAGCGGGACGGCGAACACGTCCTTCGTTGCCGGATCATATTGGATGAGCTGATAGAGATCGGTCTCGTGGATGACCTTGCCCGGCGTGGTCGCGATATTGACCCCGACCTCGAACGCTTCGGGATCGACATGGCTGAGCTGCCCGCGCGCCAGGTCGGCGAGCATATGTTGCAGCCCCTTGAGCAAACTTTCCCCCCGCGTTTCCACCGCGCGCTTCAGCACTTCGGGATTGGTGATCGCGAGGTTCGTGGGCGACAGCGCCTCCGCGACATTCTTTGCCGCGAACTCCAGCTTGGCGCGGGCCTGCTCGTCGAGCCCCTGCATCGACCGCGTGGTCGCAAGAAGCTGGTCGGTGAGCAGGCCATAGGTCTGGCGGATCAACGCAAAGACCGGGTTCGCCGTCCATTCGGGGTCGGCGAAGCGCTTGTCCTTTGGCGCGTCGGTATCCGCTGCGAAGGCGGGCTGGAGCGTCGCGAGCGAGGTCCAGAAGGCGGCGCCCTGTTCCCACATCTTCGCCGATTGTTCGGCCCACAGTTGCGTCGTGGGGCTCTGGAGCCAGCTAGCCGGATCGAACAGGCCGTTTGCGGCGCCCTTTCCCCCCGTCGCCTGGCCCAGCGCATATTCAAGCATCATCTGCTGCGCCCGGCCCATGACGCTCGCCCAATGCTGCATGTCCTCGGGCGACGGCATAAAGGAATTGATCGTGCCGCCGTTCTTGTCCTCACCCATATCGGTCATGCTCGTTCCTGCTGGTCAGTGCCGTCAGAATCCCTATAACAAGCCGCGATGCGGCTGGCGAGGTTGCCGCTCGCGTCAATGTAAACGCACACGTAAAGGAGTTGTTCTAGTTTCCCATGTCCGAAGATGAATTCTATCGCATCAAGCGCCTGCCGCCTTATGTCATCGCCGAAGTGAATGCGATGCGAGCGGCCGCGCGTGCCGCGGGAGAAGACATCATCGACCTGGGGATGGGCAACCCCGACCTGCCGCCGCCCGATCATGTGATCGACAAACTGTGCGAAGTCGCGCGCAAGCCCGACGCGCACGGCTATTCGCAATCGAAGGGCATTCCGGGGCTTCGTCGCGCACAGGCCAATTATTACGGCCGCCGTTTCAACGTCGATCTCGATCCCGAAACCGAGGTGGTGGTGACGATGGGGTCGAAGGAGGGGCTCGCGAGCCTTGCGACCGCGATCACGGGTCCCGGCGACGTCGTGCTCGCGCCGAATCCCAGCTATCCCATTCACACCTTCGGTTTCATCATCGCGGGCGCGACGATCCGCAGCGTGCCGACGACCCCGGATGAGAATTACTGGCGCGCGCTCGACCGCGCGATGGCCTTTACCGTGCCGCGCCCGTCGATCCTTGTCGTCAACTATCCGTCGAACCCCACCGCCGAAGCGGTCGACCTTGCTTTCTACGAACGCCTCGTCGCCTGGGCGAAGGAGAACAAGGTCTGGGTCCTGTCCGACCTTGCCTATTCGGAGCTTTATTACGACGGCAACCCGACCCCTTCGATCCTGCAGGTGCCGGGGGCGAAGGACGTCGCGATCGAATTCACCTCGATGTCGAAAACCTATTCGATGGCGGGGTGGCGCATGGGCTTTGCCGTCGGCAACAAAAGGCTGATCGCCGCGATGACGCGCGTGAAATCCTATCTCGACTATGGCGCCTTTACCCCGATCCAGGCTGCGGCGTGCGCCGCGCTCAACGGGCCGCAGGACATCGTCGCCAAGAACCGCGAGCTTTACCAGAAGCGCCGCGACGTGATGGTCGAAAGCTTTGGCCGCGCCGGCTGGGAGATTCCGAGCCCGCCCGCCTCGATGTTCGCTTGGGCGCCGCTGCCGCCCGCTCTCAAGGAGATGGGCAGCCTGGAGTTTTCAAAGCAGCTGCTGACCCACGCCAAGGTCGCGGTCGCGCCGGGGGTCGGCTATGGCGAGGATGGCGAGGGCTATGTTCGCATCGCAATGGTCGAGAATGAACAGCGCATTCGCCAGGCCGCGCGCAACGTCCGCAAATTCCTGTCGATGCACGGCGTGAACACGCCGTCGGTCGCCGCGGGTGGCGGGGGCTGATGTCCACCGCCGCCGGCCTTGGGGCCATTGCGGAGATCATCCAGCTGTCGGTCGCGCCAGTTTTCCTGCTGGTGGCGACCGGCAGCCTGCTCAACGTCTTCACCGGACGGCTCGCGCGGGTGGTCGACCGGTCGCGCGTGCTGATCGAACAATGGGGCGCGACCGAGGGGCGCGAGCATGAACGGCTCGTCGCCGAGCTGCGCGTCGTCGACCGGCGGATGGACATCATCAACAATTCGATCGCCGCGGCGGTGGCGTGCGGGATCGTCGTCTGCCTGCTCGTCGCGCTCTTGTTCGCGCAGGCGTTCGTCGGCTTCAACCTTGGCGCTGCGGCGGCGTGGGTGTTCGCGCTGGCGATGCTGCTGCTGCTCGCGTCGCTGCTGCTCTTCCTCGTCGAGGTCAGGCTTGCGACGCGGACGATCCACGTGCCGATGGAATTGCTGGAGCTCGAGGAAATGGGCTGGCGCAAGCGGCAGGAGCGCCTCTGAGCGCGGTCGGTGATCGAGGGGGCACATCATTCCAAAGGTCAGTAAAAGTCAGCCTTGTGCAGCTTCCGATTCACCAGCCCGATGGATATGCCGCGCACGGCGGCGGCCCACGTAAAATGCGGGGTAGCGACCTTCTGTCCGTCGATTGAAAGAAGCGGGACGAAGCCTGGCACAGCCGGGCAATGTAGGACAGGTTTTTCGGACGTCCGGGTTGGGGTGGTTTCCCAACCTTCCCTTATCCGTCATCCCGGCGAAGGCCGGGATCTCGCCCTGTCGTTTTGCCGCACCGGCGAGATCGTGTTTCAGAGTCACGTGCCTCTGAACACCCTTCGCCGGGATGACGATAGAGTTGAGGGCGGCTTTCGGGCGTCAACGGACATAGCTTCAACAATCAGCACCCCACACGCACTCGAAACGTCGGCGTCACCCGCTTCCCCTTCGCCTGCTCATAGAAATAGCTCGCCGGCAGCACATCGGCGTCGCTCCAGTTAGCCTCCGGCGGCGGCGGGAGAGGCGCGCGGATGCGATCGGGATTTTTTTTTACAGGGAATGAAGGCTGGCAGCCGTAGCGGCAATTGCGTGCGCCGTTTTTCGGCGCGCCGCAGCGGCATTGACAGCGGCATCCCCCATCTGCACCGTCCGCGTCCGGGAGAGAATGATGAACGAAAAAGCTGCGTTTGCCGCGGGCGCTGGGTCGCCTGCCGCCGACAGCGCCGCCGCGCGTACCCGGACGATGCTGTGGGTTTTGCTGGTCGTCTATATTTTCAATTTTCTCGATCGCCAGATCGTCAATATCCTCGCCGAACCGATCAAGGGCGACCTTGGCCTGTCCGATACCGAACTGGGCCTGCTCGCGGGCCCGGCCTTCGCCGTCTTTTACGCGCTGCTCGGCATTCCGATTGCCCGCTATGCCGACAAGGACGGGACGAACCGCGTCCGGCTGATCGCCGCTGCGCTCGCCGTCTGGTCGGCGATGACCGCGGTGTGCGGCCTCGCCCAGAATTTCGTGCAACTTCTCTTCGCGCGCATCGGCGTCGGCGTGGGTGAGGCGGGCTGCACCCCTGCGGCGCATTCGCTGATCACCGACAGCGTACCGGCGGAGAAGCGTTCGTCGGCGATCGCCTTTTACGGCATGGGCGTGCCGATCGGTTCGCTGCTCGGATTGATCATCGGCGGCATCGTGAACGATCTTTACGGCTGGCGCGTCGCCTTGATGCTCGTCGGGTTGCCGGGATTGCTGCTCGCGCTCTTCATCCTGTTTGTCCTGCGCGAACCGCGTCATCTGCGCCCTGCGGAAGCTGTGGCGGCAGCGCCGGCGCAATTGTCGACCGGTGCGGCGCTCAAGGAAATCTTCGCTTCGCGCGCCTTCGTCTTCATCCTCATCGCCGCGTCGGTCACGGCCTTTCTTGGCTATGGAAAGGCGCTTTGGACGATCAGCTTCTTCATCCGCAGCCACGGTCTCTCGACGACCGAGGCGGGGCTGTCGATGGCGGTCGTGCTCGGGCTCGCCGGAGTGCTCGGCACCTGGCTCGGCGGCAAGATGGCCGACGTGTTCGGCAAACGCGACAAGAAGCATATCCTGACCTTTCCCGCCTATGGGATGGCGGTCGGTGCGCCGATCCTGTTCCTCGGCTATTATATGGACAATTGGATCGTCGCGGTTGCGCTGCTCATCGTGCCGACGGTGCTCAATACGGCCTATTACGGCCCCGCCTATGGTTGTGTGCAGGGGCTGGTGCGGCCCCAGGCGCGCGCGGTCGCCGCGTCGATCATGCTGTTCGGACAGAATCTGATCGGCCTGGGTTTCGGGCCATTCCTGTTCGGCGTGCTGTCCGACGCGCTCGCGCCCGCCTATGGCCAGGAAAGCGTGCGCTATGTGCTCTATGGAGCGGCGTGGCTGGGCCTGATCCCGGCGTTTTTCTTCTGGCGCGCCAGCCTGCGGCTTAAGGCCGAGTTGAAGTCGGGTTAAATCTCAATATCCTCATCGCTTCGCTCCTCGCAATGACGACTCAGTAGGGCGGATCGACCTTTGCGCGCTGCGCCTTGGCGGCGTCGATCCACCAGTTGAGGTCGTCGGCAAAGCGGGGAAAGGCTTTCTCAAGCCGTGCGCCCTCGTCGCCGGTCGGCTTGCCGTCGCCGTCGAACGCACCGCCGATGCGGCCAACGGGCAGGATCGAGCTGATCACCGCCATGCCCATTTCGCCCAGCGTGTCGCGCCACCCCATCATCGCGCGCACTCCGGCAAAGGGGCCAGCCGAATAACAGGCGATGGCCGCGGGGCGCCAGAACCATTCCTCCAGATAATGGTCGGTCAGATTTTTAAGGCCGGGCTGCGGCCCCCAATTATATTCGCCGGTGACAAATACGAAGCCGTCGGCACTGCGGATCTTGCCCGCCAGTGCCTCCATCGCGGGCGGGGCCTCGCCTTTCGGATATTCCTTGTACATCCGGTCGAGCATCGGCAGGTCGACCGCCTTGGCGTCGATCAGTTCGGCGCTGTCGCCGCGCGCGGCGATCGCATCGACCAGCCAGCGCGCCAGCTTGATCCCCTGCCGGTCGCGGCGGTAACTGCCGTAAAGGATAAGGATGTTGCGGGCCATGGGTCTCCTCTCGACCGACTGCGCTAACGCAGGTTCGTCAAAATGCCGATAAGAAAGGAGGCGGCGATCAATATTAGCCCCCAGGTCGCGCACAGGCCATCGATGCGTTTTGGTGCATTGAACCAGGCCTGATCCTCGGCTTTCAGCCGGGCGAGGATTCGTTGCATGGTTCCGCGCCCTTCGACGCGGGCAATGCTGCGGGCGTCTTTGCGGCGCCGATAGTCGCGCAGCCACGGAACGGCGAGCAGGATCGCGCCCCCAAAACCAAACGCCTCCTTGGCCAGCAGCAGGCCGTCAGCCATAGGCGACGCCGCGGTCATCTTCGTCGGCGATGACCTTCCCATGCTGTTCGAGCGTGTAGGCATCGATCAGATGTGCATCGTCATTGGGCTGAACGAAAAACCCCATTTCGCAGGCCCGCGCGATCCGTTCCATCAAGGCCCAGGTCAGCCCCTGGACACCGATGCCGGTTTCGATCTCGCTGACGCGCGCCTGGCTGACGCCCAGTCGCTCGGCCAGCTGCTTTTGGGTAAGCGCCCGCATCCGGCGCATCTTGCGAACCAACGCTCCAGCGCGATACGTGTCACCATCGATCGGACGCTCGCCGGGCGGCGTTGGCATCTTGGCGACCTTGTCCACCAGGTCGGCGATCGATCGGCGGGTCGCCGGGTCAGCTTTTGACATGACCAATTCTCCTTACGGAACAGCTTCTACGATTTGCCCTTCATCCGGGGAAATGTATCCGCGCGCGCCGCTCCACTTCGTGCCGCATTTGATCTGTCGTCCACAAAGCTTCGGCGGGAAGCGATATGTTGGACGGCGCTTTACGGCCTGCCAGCAGGATCGTTGCAACCATCGTCCCGTCCGTTTCCTCTTCGACTGCATAAACGACCAGAATATCGCCGGTACCAGCGCAGAAGATCGGAATCCCATTCCATTCCAGATAAATGGAATTGCTGCGGTAATCCTGTTGGCGCGACGTGATCTTGCCCAGAAAGTTGATCCAGTATCGCAACTGGTCGTCGCCGAGGCGTTCCAGTTCGACGCCTGCATCGATTCCTTCCGAGCAAAAGGCAGCCAGCGCCTCATAATTGCTCATATAAGGAATTCCTTCTATTTCGGCAAGGATCAATCGCTGAACGGGTCGCGGATCAGGATCGTGTCTTCGCGTTCGGGGCTGGTCGAAACGAGCGCGATCGGCGTTTCGATAAGTTCCTGGACGCGCTGGATATATTTGATCGCCTGCGCCGGCAGGTCGGCATAGCTGCGTGCGCCCGCGGTCGATTCGTGCCAGCCGTCCATTTCCTCGTAGATCGGCTCGACTTCGGCCTGATCGGCGGCATGCGCCGGGAAATAGTCGAGGATCTTTCCGCGCAGGCGATAGCCGGTGCAGATGCGGACCTTGTCGAAGCCGTCGAGCACGTCGAGCTTGGTCAGCGCAATGCCGGTGACGCCCGACACCGCGCAGCTTTGCCGCACCAGCACCGCGTCGAACCAGCCGCAGCGGCGCTTGCGCCCTGTGACGGTGCCGAATTCATGGCCGCGCTCGCCGAGCCGCTGGCCGGTTTCATCGTCGAGCTCGGTCGGGAAGGGGCCGCTGCCCACGCGCGTCGTATAGGCTTTGGCGATGCCGAGCACGAAACCGACCGCCGAAGGGCCGAGACCCGAACCCGCCGCCGCGGTGCCGCTCACCGTGTTCGAGCTGGTGACGAAGGGATAGGTGCCATGGTCGATGTCGAGCAGCACACCCTGCGCGCCTTCGAACAGGATGCGCGCGCCGGCCTTGCGGACCTTTTTCAGCCGTTTCCACACCGGCTGCGCATATTCAAGGACGTAATCGGCGATTTCCTTAAGGTCGGCGACCAGCCGTTCGCGGTCAATCGGCGGCTCGCCGAAACCGGCGCGCAGCGCATCGTGGTGCGCGGTCAGGCGGTCGAGTTGCGGTTCGAGCTTGTCGAGATGCGCAAGGTCGCAGACGCGGATCGCGCGGCGGCCGACCTTGTCTTCATAAGCCGGGCCGATGCCGCGCCCGGTGGTGCCGATCTTGCCCGCGCCCGCGGCGGTTTCGCGCAAGCCGTCGAGGTCGCGGTGAAAGGGCAGGATGAGCGCGCAATTGTCGGCGATCGCGAAATTGTCGGCGTTGATTTCGACCCCTTGGCCGCGCAGCTTGGTGATTTCGTCGCGCAGCGCCCACGGGTCGAGCACGACGCCGTTGCCGATGATCGACAGCGTGCCGGTGACGATGCCCGAAGGGAGCAGCGACAGCTTGTACACCTGTTCGCCAACGACGAGCGTATGCCCGGCGTTGTGCCCGCCCTGGAACCGGACCACGGCGTCGGCGCGGCTGGCGAGCCAGTCGACGATCTTGCCCTTGCCCTCGTCGCCCCACTGCGACCCGATGACGGTAACATTTGCCATGATGCTGTCCTGCTGAGTGCGGCCATTTCGGCCCGGCGCGGCCTTAGCGGATTTGCGCGCGGATACAAGCCGCGGGCGGCATGAAATTGCGACAATTGCAGCCTAGCTGCAGCGGCAGGAAGCACAGGAGACGATCGATGAATGGACGTCGGTGGGCGGGATGGCTGGGGCTGTTGGCCTTTGCGATCGGCAGCGTTGCGATCCCCGGCCCCTTTGCGGTTGCGCGCGAGACGATGCGCGAGCGGATTCGCGACCGGCTGGCCGAACGGATGGGGGGCGACAAGGCGCCGAAGGTGCCGGGCAGCGAGACGATCGCCTATGGCCGCGATCCGCTCCAGTCGCTCGACATCTGGCGCGCAAAGGGGGCGGGCGGCGCCGCGCCGCTCGTCGTCTTTGTCCACGGCGGCGGGTGGAAGCGCGGCGACAAGGATAATGCGACCGGGCGCTTCAAGGCGGTGCATTATCCGGGGCAGGGCTATGCCTTTGCCTCGATCAACTATCGGCTCGTCCCCGCCGCGACCGTCGAGGAGCAGGCGAGCGATGTCGCCTATGCGGTGAAGGCGTTGATCGACCGTGCGGGTAGCCTCGGCGTCGACCGGCGCCGCATCGTGTTGATGGGGCACAGCGCGGGCGCGCATCTGGTGGCGCTCGTCGGCACCGACGAACATTATCTGCGCGGCGCGGGGCTCTCCTTTGCCGACATTGCCGGGGTGATCCCGATCGACGGCGCCGCGTATGATGTCGCGGCCCAGATGCAGGAAGGGCCGCCGATCATGCGGAAAACCTATGCCCAGGCGTTCGGCAGCGACCCTGCGCGGCAGAACGCCCTGTCGCCGACGCGGCAGGCGGCGGCGCCCAATGCGCGGGCGTTCCTGCTCCTCTATGTCCAGCGCGCCGATGGCGTGCGGCAGGCGAAGGCGCTCGGCGACGCGCTCGAAAAGGGCGGAACCCGCGTCGAGCACGGCAGCTTTCCGGGCGAGGGGCTGAAAGGTCATGCAGAGATCAACCGCAGTCTGGGCGATCCCGCCTATCCGGCGACCGCGACGGTTGATGACTGGTTGAGGCGGCTGTTTGCCCGGTAGGGGTGGGGCATGAAGGTAAAGTGGACGGTTGGGCGTACCCCGTCATCCCGGCCTTCGCCGGGATGACGATGGAGTATGGACTGACGTTCGGGTGTCCCCGCGCTCAGCCTGCCGTAACCTCCAGCCCGCGCTGCACGCCCGGCCGCGCCAGTCCGGCGCCCAGCCAGCGCTGCACATGCGCGAAGCGATCGAAGCCGACGATTTCGGCGGCGTCGTAAAAGCCGATCAGGTTGCGCACCCAGCCGAGCAGCGAGATGTCGGCGATGCTGTAATCGTCGCCCATCACCCATTGGCGGCCTGCCAGCCGCCCGTCGAGCACGCCGAGCAGCCGCGCCGATTCGGCGGCGTAGCGGTCGCGCGGTCGCTTGTCTTCATAGTCCCGCCCCGCGAATTTGTGGAAAAAGCCGAGCTGGCCGAACATCGGCCCGACGCCGCCCATCTGCCACATCACCCACTGGATCGTCTCATAGCGCGCCGCGGGGTCGGGCGAGAGGAACTGCCCGCCTTTATCGGCCAGATAGATCAGGATTGCGCCCGATTCGAACAGGGCAAGGGGTTGGCCGCCCGGTCCGTGCGGATCGTAGATCGCGGGAATCTTGCCATTGGGATTGAGCGCGAGAAAGGCGGGGTCATGGCTTTCATTCGCCATGATGTCGATGCGGTGCGGTTCATAGGCAATGCCCGTCTCTTCGAGCATGATGCCGACTTTCACGCCATTGGGCGTCGGCGCGGAGAAAAGCTGAAGGCGGTCCGGGTGCGCGGCGGGCCAGCGCGCGAAGATCGGATGGTCCATGCTCATGCGCCTTGATCGCGTTTTGCCTGCTGATGGTGGCGGATCACCTCGTCGATGATGAAGCGCAGGAATTTCTCGCTGAATTCGGGGTCGAGGTCGGCGTCGCGCGCCAGCGCACGCAGCCGCTCGATCTGCCGTTCCTCGCGGCCGGGGTCGGCGGGGGGCAAGCCTTCGCGCGCTTTCAGCTCGCCGACCGCCTTGGTCACTTTGAAGCGTTCGGCAAGCATATAGACGAGCGCCGCGTCGATATTGTCGATGCTCTGGCGGTAACGGCTCAGCTGGTTGTCCATGCGCGGTTCCTTTTCTGCCGGGCCCGCTTGGCACCGGCGGGGGGGCGCTGGCAAGCCGAAAGTCGTTGCAAATTCGTGCCCGCGCCGCCAAGGGTCGCGGCGATATGACTGCCGAAATCCACCAGCTGCATGGGCAAAGGCCGCCCTCGCTCGACCCGATGATGGCGCTCGTCGCCGCCGATATGAACGAGGTGAATGCGGTCATCCTCGACCGGATGCAGTCCGAAGTGCCGCTGATCCCCGAACTCGCGGGGCATCTGATCGCGGGCGGCGGCAAACGGATGCGTCCGATGCTGACCTTGGCGTGCGGCCAGCTGCTCGATTATCCGGGGCGCCGCCATTGCAAATTGGCGGCGGCCGTCGAGTTCATCCACACCGCGACGCTGCTGCACGACGATGTCGTCGACAAATCGGATCTCCGCCGCGGGCGCAAGACCGCGAACCTCATCTGGGGCAACAGTGCATCGGTGCTCGTCGGCGATTTCCTGTTCAGCCGCGCGTTCGAGGTGATGGTCGAGGATGGCTCGCTGAAAGTGCTCAAGATATTGAGCCGCGCGTCGGCGGTGATTGCGGAAGGCGAGGTCAATCAGCTGTCGGCGCAGCGGCGGATCGAAACGAGCGAGGATCAGTATCTTTCGATCATCAACGCGAAGACCGCTGAATTGTTCGCCGCGGCGTGCAGGATTGCCGCAGTCGTTGCCGAACGCGACGAAGCCACCGAAGCCGCGCTCGACGCCTATGGCCGCAACCTGGGCATCGCCTTCCAGCTGGTCGACGATGCGATCGATTATGTTTCGGACGCCGAGACGATGGGGAAGGGGGTCGGCGACGACTTCCGCGACGGCAAGGTCACGCTGCCGGTGATCCTTGCCTATGCGCGCGGGAATGCCGAAGAACGCGAATTCTGGAAGCAGGCGATCACCGGCCACAGGATTTCGGACGCGGACCTGGCCCACGCCAAGGGCTTGCTGATGAAGCACGACGCGGTTGCCGACACGCTGGCGCGCGCGCGCCATTATGGCCAGCGCGCGGTCGACGCGATCGGGGGCTTCAGGGCCAGCCAGGCGAAATCGGCCCTGACCGAAGCGGTCGCCTTCGCCGTCGCGCGCGCTTATTAGTGTTTTTCATCTATTGTCTATATCCCTGTGTCCCCGCGAAGGCGGGGACCCATCTTCCGGCGGTGCGAAATAGAATCGTCCGGTGATGGGCCGCCGCCTTCGCGGGGGAACAGGGTTTTTTCAAACGGAGCGGCAAATGCCGATGATGGGTCCAGCGGCCGAAAGCCCCGACGCCTATATCGCCGCGCTGTCCGGCTGGCAGCTTGAGCGTTGCACGATGCTCCGCGCCGCTGTCATGCGCGCAGCCGCCTTTGACGAAACGATCAAATGGACCAATCTGGTCTTCATGGCCAATGGTCCGTGCATCCTGATCCGCGCCGAGGAACAGCGCGTATTGCTGGGCTTCTGGCGTGGCAAACGGCTGCGCGAACTCGAACCGCGGATCAAGGCGAGTGGCAAATATGAACTCGGCAATCTGGTGATGACCGAGGCCACCGAGGTGACAGCCGAACAGGTCGGGCGACTCGCCGCCGCGGCCTATCGGCTCAACATCGACCTGGGCAATCCCGCGGCGCGCGTATGACGACCACGCCGCTGCCGATCGATGCGGTGCTGCCCGACATCATGGCGGCGTTGCTGCTCAAGCCCAATGCCGTCGTTGTGGCGCCGCCCGGCGCGGGCAAGACCACGCGCGTCGCGCCGGCGATACTCGACCAGCCGTGGTGCCGCGGCGCGGTGTGGCTGCTCTCGCCGCGAAGGCTGGCGGCGCGCGCCGCCGCCGAACGCATCGCCGAGGAGCTGGGCGAGGCGGTCGGCGGCCGCGTCGGCTATGCGACGCGGCTCGACAGCAAGCAGTCGGCGGCGACGCGCCTCCTGGTGATGACGCCGGGCCTTTTCCGCAACCGCATCCTTGCCGATCCCGAGCTTTCGGGCGTGTCGGCGGTGCTGTTCGACGAGGTTCACGAGCGCAGCCTCGACGGCGATTTTGCACTCGCGCTCGCCATCGACGCACAGCAGGGGCTACGCGACGACCTGCGCCTCGTCGCCATGTCGGCGACGCTCGACGGCGCGCGCTTCGGCGCGCTGCTCGGCGACGCGCCGGTGGTGAAGAGCGAGGGCAAGATCTTTCCGCTCGACCTGCGCCATATCGGCCGACGCGCCGAGGATCGGCTGGAAGCGTCGGTGCTCGCGGCCGTGCGGCAGGCGCTCGCCGACGAAGCCGAGGGCGACATCCTCGTCTTTCTCCCCGGCGCGGCAGACATCGAGCGCGCGGCAAGCGCGGCCGAAGATGCGCGCCTGCCGCTCGCGGTCCACCGGCTGCACGGCCAGATCGACCCGGCATTGCAGCGCAAGGCGCTCGTCCGCGATCCCGGCGGGCGGCGCAAGCTGATCCTCGCGACGAGCATTGCCGAGACCAGCCTGACGATCGAGGGCGTACGGATCGTCGTCGACGCCGGCCTGTCGCGGCGACCGCGCTTCGACAAGGCGGCGGGCATTTCGCGGCTCGTCACCGAACGCGCGAGCCAGGCGTCGGCGACGCAGCGCGCGGGCCGCGCGGCACGGCAGGGGCCGGGCGTCGCCTATCGCCTGTGGGAAGCCGCGGCGACCGCGGGGATGCCGCCGTTCGACCCGCCCGAGATTCACGAAAGCGACTTGATGCCCGTGGTGCTCGACTGCGCGAGTTGGGGTATCGTCGACCCGCGCCAGCTGGGCTGGCTCGATCCGCCGTCGCCCGCGGCCATATCCGAAGCCAAGTCGCGGCTTGTCGCCATCGGGGCTTTGAGCGCGGACGGCCGGATCACGGCGCATGGCAAGGCGCTCGCGGCGATCCCGCTGCCCGTCCCGCTCGCGCATATGCTGCTCGACGCGGCGCGCGCGGGCGAGGCCGAGCTGGCAGGACGGCTCGCGGTGCTGCTCACCGAACCGGGGCTCGGCGGGCGCGGCGTCGATGTCGAGGCGCGGCTGGCACGCTGGCGCGGACAGCGCGATCAGCGGTCCGAAGGTGCGTTCCGCCTTGCGCGGCGGCTTGCCGACATATCGGAACGGCTGGCGGCGGAGGCTGTCGACGCGCCGCCGCGTTCGATCGGGGGGTGGGTCGCCGCCGCCTGGCCCGACCGGGTCGCGCGGCAACGCGCGGGGCAGCGCGGCGATTATCTGAGCGTCGGCGGCCGCGCCTATCGTCTCGATCCGCTCGACCCGCTCGCCGGGAGCGAATGGCTGGCGATCGCCGATGCGCAGGGGCATGCCGCGGGCGTGCGCATCCTTGCGGCGGCGCCGACCGACGCGGCCGAAATCGAAGCTTTGTTCGCCGATCGTATCGTCCAGCATTCGGCGAGCCGATACGACAGCGCGAGCGACCGCGTCGATCATCGCCGCGAACGGCGGCTCGGCGCGATCGCGTTGACCAGCGGGCAGGCGGCGCGGCACGAAAATGCGGCTGACGACATCGCTGTCCGCATGGCGGCGGTACGCGACAAAGGGCTGGGCCTGATCGCCTGGGGACCGGCGGCGCAGGCGCTGCGCCAGCGTGCATCCTTTGCCGCGCTCGACGCGCTTTCGACCAATGCGCTTGGCGACAGCCTGGAAATCTGGCTCGAACCCCTGCTCGCCGATTGCCGCGGGCTGCGCGACATCGGCGATCGCAAGCTTTGCGATGCGCTGATGGCGATGCTCGACTGGCCGGCGCGGCAATTGCTCGAAAAACATGCGCCCGCCGATTATCTGACCCCGGCCGGCAGTCGGCATCCGATCGATTATGGCGCCGACGGCGGCCCGACGGTGAGCGTGCGGGTGCAGGAGATGTTCGGGCAGTCGCGCCATCCGTGCGTCGGCGATCCGCCGGTGCCGCTGATCCTGGCGCTGACCTCGCCCGCGCACCGGCCGATCCAGACGACGCGCGATCTTGCCTCTTTCTGGAGCGGCAGCTGGCACGATGTCGCGCGCGAGATGCGCGGCCGTTATCCCAAGCACAGCTGGCCCGACGATCCCGCAAGCGCGCGCCCGACGCTGATGACCAAAGCGGCGCAGGCGCGGCGCGATGCGCAATAGGCCTCTTTTCGCAAGGACAGCTTGGCGCTAAGGCGTCGGCAATCTTATCCGATCAGGGACTGTCCGATGAAAGCGCGTATCTACCAGAAGCCCAAAAATGCGATGCAGTCGGGGCGTGCGGGCTCCGAGCGCTGGATGCTGGAATTTGCGCCCGCCGAAGCGCGCAAGGCCGACCCGCTGATGGGCTGGGCTGGCAGCGGCGACACGCAGCGCCAGCTTCGCCTCGGCTTTCCGAGCCGTGAAGCGGCGGTTGCCTATGCCGAAAAATACGGTATCGATACAGAGGTGATGCCGACGCCCGTGCGCAAGCTGAAGATCCAGGCTTACGCCGACAATTTCCGTTAATTAAACGTCGCCCCCGCGAAGGCGGGGGCCGCTGCCGGGTTTACGCAGCGATGCAGGACCAGGGCTCCTGCGGCCCCCGCCTTCGCGGGGGCGACGCGGATTAATCGCCTTGTCGGCGATTACTCCGCGTCGGGCTGCAACAGCTTGTGCAGGTGGACGACGACATATTTCATTTCGGCGTCGTCGACGGTGCGCTGCGCCGCGGCGCGCCACGCCTTTTCGGCGGCCTTATAGTCGGGATAGAGGCCGACGACGTCGAGGTTGTTGAGGTCGACGAAGTCGAGACCCTGCGGATCGCTGACCCGTCCGCCGAACACGAGGTGCAATTTGCTCATGGCTGCTTTCCTTGCGGCGTACCGCTGGTGGGGGAGAAGCGGCGCCCCCTAACAGCGCTTTTCCTCTCCCGCAAGCATGGTCATTCGTCGCCCGACCGACCCTTGGGCAACAAGGAGCCGAGGAGCGCGCCGATCGCCACCGCACCGGCCACCAGCGCCAGCGGCTGCTTTTCGGCAACGTCCTTGAGCTTGCCGCCGGCGCGCTTCGCCTGCACCTTGCCCTTGGCATAGGCTTCGCCCGCGGCTTCGCGCGCCGCGTCGGCCTGTTCGCTGGCGCGCGCAGCCAGATCTCCGGTCGCGGCGCGTGCGCGGCCATAGCCATCCTGAATGCGCGCCTTTGCCGCCTCGGCGGTCAGCCGGGCATTTTCGGCGGTTTTCTCCGCAAGTTCACTCGCTTTTGTACGCGCATCACGCGCGGTTTCACTGAGCGGCTTCATCATCTTCCTCCACTGGTTCATCATCATCTTCGGACGCCGGGCCGGCGCGAAAATGATCGGCGAGCGCGGTCGCCATATCCTGCACCTTGCGCGCCACTTTGGGCGCATGTTCCTTGATCGGTTCGCGCATCAACCAGGCGATCCCGGCCGCGGCGGCGAGGGCGATCGGCCAGCGATTGTCGCGAAATTCCTGCCGCACGGCATGGGCGGCGTCGTCGAGCTTCGTGCGCACGCGATATTTGCCGCGGTCGACCAGCGCCGCGGGACGGAGCGCCGCCTTGGCGATGTCGAGCCGCCGGTGAAGCTCGGCGCGCTGGAGCATCGAGCGGCGCGCGGCGGCGATCAGGCGGTTGCGCGTGCGCGGCATCAGTCGTCGATCCCTTCCTGTTCCAGATCGCGCCGCAACGCGGTGCGGATGTCGCCATAGGCGCGCCGCGCGCGCCAGCCGGCGAGCGCCGCGATCAGCAAGAGCGCCGCGACGACGATCAGCGTCGCCACGAACGGACCGGTGTGCGGCGCCAGCGCGAGGATCGCCCCGAAGGCCAGCGCCAGCATCGCGACGCCGAGCGCGCAGGCGGCAACCGCGCCCCATGCGGCGCTCCACGTTGCCCCGTGCAGCGCGAGTTCGCCGCGCGCCTCGATCAGCGCCAGTTCGGCCTGTGCCGTCGCCGACAGATTTTCGACGACGTCGCGGGCGATCTGGTCGAGCGGCACGGGCTCGCTTGTCGCCGGACGTCCGCCCGGCGCATAGCCGTGGCTTATGCCGTCAAAGCTGCGCCCGTCGGGCGCGGGAGTTTCGGGATCGGAGGATGCCAACGTCCGATCAATCGTTCGAGCCGCCCTTGAGCATCCGGGCGAGCACGAAGCCGATCACCGTCGCGGCGCCGACCGCGATCGCGGGGTTCTTCTTGACCATGTCGCGCGTCGATGCGGCGAGTTCGTCGAGATCCTTCTTGTCGAGCGTCGAGGCGAGGCCGGCGACCGTCGATGCGGCCGAACGCGCATAGTCGCCATATTGTTTGCCGAACTTGCTGTCGACCGTGCCCGCGCTGTCTTCGAGCAGCTTGGCAAGGCTGCCGACGGCCTCGGCCGCCTTGTCCTTGCCCTTCGTCGCGGCGTCGCGCGCCGATGCCGATGCCTGTTTCTTCAGCGTCGCAGCTTCTTCCTTCAGCGAGGCCGCCTTTTTCGACGCTTCGGACTTGATCGTGTCGCGCGTCGCGGCGAGCTGATCGCGGATCGGATGGTCTTTCGCAGCCTTCACCGACGCGGGCTTGCGCGCGGGCGCGGCCTTGGTGGCGGCAGCCTTTGCGGGGGCCTTGGGACGGGGCGCTGCGGCCTTCTTGGTCGCGGGAGTAGCGGCTTTTGCCATTAATCTGTCCTCTTCTGTCGTGTCGGGCGCCGCGCGGGCGGGCATCCTTTTTTGGTCCTGCAAGATATATAGCAAGCGGCGCCCATTGGTTCCATAGGCGCGCAAAATTCCTACGCAGCAGTTGCACTAGCGGAAAGGCGCCGATAACAGGCGGGCGCCTTATCCACCCGGCCGCATCCGGCCGTCAGCAGGGACGACATCCATGACCGCCATCATCGACATCCACGGCCGCGAAATCCTCGACAGCCGCGGCAATCCGACCGTCGAAGTCGATGTGCTCCTCGAAGACGGCAGCTTTGGCCGTGCCGCGGTTCCTTCGGGCGCTTCGACCGGCGCGCATGAAGCCGTTGAACTTCGCGACGGCGACAAGGCGCGCTATCTGGGCAAGGGCGTGACCCAGGCGGTCGCCGCGGTGAACGGCGACATCGCCGAAGCGCTGATCGGCCTCGATGCCGAGGACCAGCGCGAGATCGACATGGCGATGATCGACCTCGACGGCACGGCGAACAAAAGCCGTCTCGGCGCCAACGCGATCCTCGGCGTCAGCCTGGCCGCCGCGAAGGCCGCCGCCGACGCGCGCGGCCTGCCGCTCTATCGCTATGTCGGCGGCGTGTCGGCGCGCACCCTGCCCGTGCCGATGATGAACATCATCAACGGCGGCGAACATGCCGACAATCCGATCGACGTGCAGGAGTTCATGATCATGCCCGTCGGCGCCGGCAGCATCGCCGAGGCCGTGCGCTGGGGCAGCGAAATCTTCCACACGCTGAAAAAGGGGCTGTCGCAAAAGGGGCTTGCCACCGCGGTCGGCGACGAGGGCGGTTTCGCACCCAACCTCGCCTCAACGCGCGACGCGCTCGACTTCATCGCCGCGTCGGTCGATCAGGCGGGCTTCAAGCTCGGTAGCGACGTCGTGCTCGCGCTCGACTGCGCCGCGACCGAATTTTTCAAAAATGGCAAATATGAAATCAGCGGCGAAAGCCTGTCGCTGACCCCCGAACAGATGGCCGAATATCTTGCGGCGCTGGTGAACGATTACCCGATCAAGTCGATCGAGGACGGGATGAGCGAAGATGACTTCGCCGGCTGGAAGGCGCTCACCGACCTGATCGGCGACAGGTGCCAGCTCGTCGGCGACGATCTGTTCGTCACCAACCCCGCGCGGCTCGAACAGGGGATCAAGGACGGCCTTGCCAACTCGCTGCTCGTCAAGGTCAACCAGATCGGCACGCTGTCGGAAACATTGGATGCGGTCGATATGGCGCACCGCGCGCGCTACACTGCGGTGATGTCGCACCGTTCGGGCGAAACCGAGGATTCGACGATCGCCGACCTCGCGGTCGCAACCAACTGCGGCCAGATCAAGACCGGCAGCCTCGCGCGGTCGGACCGGCTCGCGAAATACAACCAGCTCATTCGTATCGAGGAAGAGTTGGGCGACATGGCGCGCTATCCGGGCGCCGCGATTTTCGGTTGATCGCAAAGCGGGGATAAGTCCGCGCTGGCGCCTTGACGCCTTGAATCGCCTGTGATTCAAGGGCGGCGATGACGCAGCGCCATAAATTCCGCAAATCCATGAGCCGCGCGACCGGTCCCGCGCTTGCGGTGATCGCGGTGCTGGCGATGCTCGGCTATGCGATTTTCGGGCCGACTGGCCTCTATGCGTGGGGCGATTACAGCCAGTCGGTCGAGAAGCAGCGCGTCGTGCTGAACGAACTGGCGAAGAAGGAACGCGAGCTTCAGAACCGCGTCAACCTGCTCGACCAGCGGCGCGTCGATCCCGATCTGGCGGAGGAATATGTGCGCTCGAAACTCGGCGCCTATCACCCCGACGAGGTGATCATTCCGATGGAGCCCGAGGCGGAGTAACGCCCCTCGTCGTCATTGCGAGCCCTTACTGCCTTGCAGGCGCTCAGGATAAACTCGCGCTCTGCGCGAGCGAAGCATAATCCAGAGCCACCCTAAACCGCTCTGGATTGCTTCGCTACGTTCGCAATAACGGCCTTTTGCTGCATGGCTGCTGCATACGTAAGGCGGCCCTGACTGCCGCCATGGCAGGCGTTGCCAAACCGGGTGCGGCGCTCCTATAGGGGCCTTGCCGTAACGGCTAATCGCAAAGGAAATCCGCCTTGGCCAAAGCACCCGCGCGTAAGACTGCCGCGCCAAAAAAAGTCGCTTCCACCCCAGCCCCCTCTTCCAATCGTGAACAGCCGCGCGATCCCGTCCCCTATGACGCGACGCCGGAGGAGCTGGAGAAATTCTACCGCGAGATGCTGCTCATCCGCCGCTTCGAGGAAAAGGCGGGGCAGCTTTACGGCCTCGGCCTGATCGGCGGTTTCTGCCACCTTTATATCGGCCAGGAAGCCGTGGCGGTCGGCCTCCAGTCGGCGCTCGACGGTGACAAGGACAGCGTGATCACCGGATACCGCGACCATGGCCACATGCTCGCGTACGGCATCGATCCCAAGGTCATCATGGCCGAACTCACGGGCCGTGCCGCGGGCATTTCCAAGGGCAAGGGCGGCTCGATGCACATGTTCAGCGTCGAGCATAAATTCTATGGGGGCCACGGCATCGTCGGCGCGCAGGTGTCGCTCGGCACCGGCCTTGCCTTTGCGCATAAATACCGCGGCGACGGCGGCGTCGCCATGGCCTATTTCGGCGACGGCGCCGCGAACCAGGGCCAGGTGTACGAGAGCTTCAACATGGCCGAGCTCTGGAAGCTGCCGATCATCTTCGTGATCGAGAATAACCAATATGCCATGGGCACGTCGGTCAACCGCGCGTCGGCCGAAGACCAGCTTTACCGTCGCGGCGAAAGTTTCCGTATCCCCGGTATGCAGGTCGACGGCATGGACGTCCTCGCGGTGCGTGGCGCGGCCGAGGCGGCGCTCGAATGGGTGCGCGCGGGCAAGGGTCCGGTGCTGATGGAACTCAAAACCTATCGCTATCGCGGCCATTCGATGTCCGACCCCGCCAAATATCGCAGCCGCGAGGAAGTGCAGGCGGTTCGCGACAAGTCGGACGCGATCGAGCATCTGAAGAAGCTGATGACCGACGCCGGAATCGGCGAGGACAAGATCAAGGATATCGACAAGGAAATCCGTGCGATCGTCGCCGAATCGGCCGACTTTGCCGAAAGCGCGCCCGAACCCGACCTGTCCGAACTTTATACCGACGTGCTGGTGGAGCAATATTGAGATGGCCATCGAACTGAAGATGCCGGCGCTGTCGCCGACGATGGAAGAAGGCACGCTCGCCAAATGGCTCGTCAAGGAAGGCGACGAAGTCAAATCGGGCGACATCCTCGCCGAGATCGAAACCGACAAGGCGACGATGGAATTTGAAGCGGTCGACGAAGGCACGATCGGCCAGATTCTGGTCGCCGAAGGCACCGACAATGTGAAGGTCGGCACCGTGATCGCGACGATTACGGGCGAGGGTGAGGAGGCAGCGACGCCTGCCAAGAACGTCGCCCCAGCGGAAGCTGGGGCGGCTATCGAAGCCGCTCCCACGCCAGCGGTCCCAGCTTCCGCTGGGACAACGGAGAAGGTCGAAAAACCCGCCGCGATCGAACGCGCCGCCGACCCTGCGATCCCCGAGGGCACCGCAATGGTCAAGCTCACCGTCCGCGAAGCCTTGCGCGATGCGATGGCCGAGGAAATGCGTAAGGACGACCGCGTTTTCGTGATGGGCGAGGAAGTCGCCGAATATCAGGGCGCCTACAAAGTCACGCAGGGGCTGCTCCAGGAATTCGGTGCCGAGCGTGTCGTCGATACGCCGATCACCGAATATGGTTTCGCGGGACTCGGCGCGGGCGCGGCGATGGGCGGGCTCAGGCCGATCATCGAATTTATGACCTTCAACTTCGCGATGCAGGCGATCGACCACATCATCAACTCGGCGGCCAAGACCAACTATATGTCGGGTGGCCAGATGCGCTGTCCGATCGTCTTTCGCGGCCCCAACGGCGCCGCCGCGCGCGTTGGCGCACAGCACAGCCAGAATTACGGGCCCTGGTACGCCAGCGTCCCCGGCCTGATCGTGATAGCGCCCTATGACGCCGCCGACGCCAAGGGGCTGATGAAGGCGGCGATCCGCACCGAGGACCCCGTCGTCTTCCTGGAAAACGAGTTGCTCTATGGCCGCAGCTTCGACGTGCCCGACCTCGACGATCATGTGCTGCCGATCGGCAAGGCGCGGGTCATGCGGCAGGGCAGCGACGTCACCGTCGTCAGCTATTCGATCGGCGTCGGGCTTGCGCTCGAAGCCGCCGACCAACTGGCGGGCGAGGGGATCGACGCCGAGGTGATCGACCTTCGCACGCTGCGCCCGCTCGATACGGCGACGGTGCTCGCCAGCCTCAAGAAAACGAACCACCTTGTCGTTGTCGAGGAAGGCTGGCCCGTCTGTTCGATCGCCAGCGAAATCGCGATGGTCGCGATGGAGCATGGCTTCGACGACCTTGACGCACCCGTGATGCGCGTGTGCAACGAGGATGTGCCGCTGCCCTATGCCAACAATCTGGAGAAGGCTGCGCTCGTCGATACGCCGCGGGTAGTGAAGGCGGTGAAGGCGGTCCTCAATCGCGCATAAGCCCCTTCGTCATTGCGAGGAGCGGAACGACGAAGCAATCCAGGGTGGCGTAAACCGCTCTGGATTGCTTCACATGGCTTTCGCCGGGGTCGCAATGACGAAGCTGTGGTGATACCGAGCGGCGCGTGAACGCCGACCTCGAAACCAGCAATTACCCCGACATGCGCGATCCGCGCGTCATGGTCGCGGTCCCGCGCGAGCGGCGCGCGGCGATGGCGGCGCTGTGGGGCCTCGCCGCGCGCCTGACCAAGCTGTTGCTCGACGCGCGCGAGCCGTTGATCGGGCAAATCAAGCTGGCGTGGTGGCGCGATATGGCGGCGATGATCGCGGCCGACCCCGCAGCCTTGCCGAAGGGCGAACCGCTGCTCGCCGAATTGCAGGCAAGCTGGGGCGGGCAGGGCGGGCTCGACGCGCTCGTCGACGCGGCCGAAGCGATGCTGCTCGCCGAAAGCGATGCCGAGCGGTGCGCGGCGTCCGAAGCGTTCGGGGGGCAGTTGTTCGCGCTGTCGGGCGGCACCGTCGCGGGTGGCCGGCGCTGGGGGCTGCTGTGGGGCGCCGGGGTCGTCGACGGCGAAGACGAAACGCGCGTGCTTCTTCACAAAGCCAGGCACGTCGGCGCCCCGGCACGCCGCGAATTGGGCGGCAGCCGCGCGCTGCGGATGCTCGACCGTTGGGCTGCGGCGGTCGCCCGGCGCAATGGCGCGCGGCATTTGCGGCGCGAGGGATTGCTGCTCTTGCGCATCGGCTTGCTGGGATGTTGATCGAATAAATGCCGCCGGGGGTGGAAATGCCGCCGACGAACATCTATCTTGCGCGGTACAGAAATAGGGTCGCAGGGGACATAAGGATGTTCAACGGGCTGATCGCCTATCTCGATTCGATCAAGGCGCGCGACCCTGCGCCGCGGTCGCGCTGGGAAATTTTGCTCTATCCGGGGCTGCTCGCGGTCGGGATGCACCGCGTCGCGCACTGGCTTTTCGAGGCGCGGCTGTTCTTCCTTGCGCGCTTCGTCAATCACCTGTCGCGCTTTCTGACCGCGATCGACATCCATCCGGGCGCGTCGATCGGCCGCCATCTGTTCATCGACCATGGTTTCGGCGTGGTGATCGGCGAGACGGCGGAGATCGGCGACAATGTCTCTATCTATCAGGGCGTGACGCTGGGCGGGACCGATCCCGCGAACGGCATCGGCGGCAAGCGCCACCCGACGCTGTCCGACGATGTCATCGTCGGATCGGGCGCGCAGATATTGGGCCCTGTCACCGTTAGCGCGCGCGCTCGCGTCGGCGCCAATGCGGTGGTGACGAAGGATGTGCCCGAGGGCGCGGTGATGGTCGGCATTCCGGCGCGTTCGACCCTGCTCGACGCCACCGAATATGCGCGCGAATTTGTGCCCTATGGTACGCCGTGCAGCGAAAATTTCGATCCCGCGACGCAAAAGGTCGAACTGCTGCAATGCCAGCTCGAACAGATGCAGAAACAGCTCGCCGCGCTGATCGCCGAGCGCGAGGTCGATAATGAACAGACGCCGCGGCGCAAGGGAGGGCGTAAAAGCGCCTGATGGGAACGGTCACGCCCCTGCCGTTCGCTGGCCGGACGGTGCCGCTCCAGACCGGTTTCGAGCGCCCCGAACTGATGCGTATCCTGGATCTTTATGGCCGCATGGTCGCGGCGGGACATTGGCGCGACTATGCGATGGATTTCCACCGCGACGCCGCGATCTTTTCGGCCTTTCGCCGCGCCGCCGAACGCCCCGAATATCGCATCGAAAAGCGTCCCGCGCTGCGGAACCGCCAGGGCATGTGGGCGCTGGTGTCCGAAGCGGGGGCGATTTTGAAACGCGGCGACGAGCTGTCGAACATACTCGCCCCCGTCGAACGCAAGTTGATGAAGCTGGTGGGGGACTGACGGCGCCCCCACGCCGTCATCCCGGCGAAGGCCGGGATCTCAACTTCACGTCATGGCGATGAAGGCGAGACCCCGGTGTTCGCCGGGATGACGGCAGCGTTAGGCCTGCACGGCCCGCGTCGTCGCCGGCAGCTGGCCGGCGATGTTGGCCGGCAGCAACCCCACGACCGTCGCCCGCGCATTCTGCCAGAAGGCCGAGAGAAGCAGCAACGCCGAACCGATGACGAAGGCGGTGAGCGCGACGTTGAGCTCGACCGCGCCGAACTGGTTGAAGAGCTGTGTCAATGCGAACAGCACATAAGCGAGCGCGGAGACGAGCAGCGCGCGGCGGTCGATCGCGAGCGCGATCAGCCCGAACAGCACGTAAATGGCGACGACCATCACCGCGGCGCCGCTGCCGATATTATCCCCCTCGGTCACGCCGAGCAGGTGAAAGATGGGATGCGCGATCATCGGTGCGGCGAGCAGGTGGAGCCAGAAGGCGACGTCGCTGCGCCGCGTCTGGCGCAGGCGGTCGCTCTTGTCCCACCACATTGCCAGCGTGAAGACGCCGAACCCGGCGATCAGCACCAGCACCATCGGCAGGGTGCCGTCGGGGCTGGGCATTCCGGTGATCGCCAGCACGAGCGCTACCGCGGTCGCGGCGAGCGCAGCGGTGCCGGCGGCGACGGTGATCGGCACCATGAAGCGCTTCCAATGGGCCCAGGTCGCCGCCGCGGTGATCAGCGCCATGGCGCCGACGAGGATTGCGCCAACGGTTTCGCTGGGGCTGCTGCCGAAAATATCCTCGCCATGCCGGACGAGGAAACCGACCATCGCCGCGAAGACGCCGCCCGAAAAGGCAAGGACGAGGACGATGCTGGGCAGCGCCATGCGGCGCTTCCGCGTGAAATATTCGGCGAGCAACCATGCCGAGCCGGCGACGAAGGCGCCGCCGAGCGCGGTATGGATCGACGCGCCGATCCAGCCGACCGCGACGAGCAGGATCACCGCCGCGATGCTGACGAAAATATCGTTGAAGCCGGTGATAAGGCGGAAGGATTCTTCATCCGCTCCGGGGGCGGCGCGCACCGATGCAATGTGGCCGCGGAAGGCCGCCACGGCCTCCGGCGTCAATATCTTTGCATCGACCGCGGCTTGCAGGTCGCTTTCACTATACATCGGGGTCGTCCTTCTGTCCGATCCCCTTGCCCCGCGGCGATTATTCCAGAACTGTATTGCTGTGTCAATACGGTGCAGCGCTCGCGCCGTCATCCCGGCGAAGGCCGGGATCTCAACCTCGCATTCCCACGCGGCGGCGAGATCCCGACCTTCGCCGGGATGACGATCTGGATTGGCTCACCCCAGCGCCATCAGCGCCTTCATCACGTTCATCGACTGCTCGCTGCCCGATTGCGGGACGGTTTCGCCCGCGCGGTCGATGATCTTGTCCCACGCCGCCGCAACGCCTTCGGGCGTGCGTTCGCCTTCGGGCAGCGCGACGCCGGGCGTCATGGTGACATAGGCGGCGTGGAACGCCCCTGCGCCCGCGCCGACGATCATGTTCGTCGGTGCGTCCTCGCTGACGAGATAGAGCGCGGCGGGAACGACATTTTCGGGGGTGAATTTTTCGAACAGCTCGGCGGGGAAGATGTCCTCGGTCATCCGCGTGCCCGCGACCGGCGAGATGGTGTTGCAGCGGATATTATATTTCGCGCCTTCGAGGTGGAGCGTCTTGGTGAGCCCCGCGAGTCCCAGCTTCGCCGCGCCATAATTGGCCTGACCGAAATTGCCATAGAGGCCGGTCGACGATGCTGTCATCAGGATGCGGCCATAGGCCTGTTCGCGCATGATGTCCCAGCACGCCTTGGTGACGTTGGCGCTGCCGAGCAGGTGAACCTTGACCACCAGGTCGAAATCGGCGGGGTCCATCTTGGCAAAGCTTTTGTCGCGCAGGATGCCGGCGTTGTTGATCAGGATGTGGACGCCGCCCCATTCCTCTTTCGCGCGTGCGACCATTTCGGCCATCTGCTCGTATTCGGTGACGCTGCCGCCGTTGGACATGGCGGTGCCGCCCGCGGCGCGGATTTCCTCGACCACCTGCAAGGCGGCGTCCGAATGGCCGGTGCCGTCGCGCGCACCGCCAAGGTCGTTGACCACGACCTTCGCGCCGCGGCGCGCGAGTTCGAGGGCATAGGCGCGGCCCAGTCCGCCGCCCGCGCCGGTGACAATGGCCACGCGGCCGTCAAAATTGATCGTCATGATGGTCTCCCGCAAAGGGCCCTTCGCATAAAGGTTGCCCGAAAAAACTGGAACGTCCTTAGCCGCTCGCGCCCCGCTGACAAGGGGGCAGGAAAAATGTCCGATGCAACATAAATGTCATCTAAATGACGCGCGCCTGTCACTTATGCGTCATAACAGCGCCGCCAGTTTGTAACCCTTTCGCCACGGAGCTTCCGCGCCCATGCGTCACACTTTCACCGCTGCCTTGCTGGCAACCTCGACCCTATGCCTTCCCACGGCGGCGCGCGCGCAGGCGATGACGGCCGACGAAGCCGCCGCGCTCCGCGCCGAACTTGCCGCGCTGAAGGCGCAGGTCGCGACGCTCGAATCGCGGCTCGACGCCGCGACCGCGCAGCCGACGCCTGCCGCCCCGACGCCAGCCGCAACGCCTTCGGTCACGGCCAAGCCCGCGAGCGAAATCAGCTGGAAAGGTGCTCCCGAAATCAAGACCGCCGACGGCTGGAGCTTCAAGCCGCGCGGACGCATGCAGCTCGATCTGGCCGCGGTCGACACGCCTGCCGGGGTCACGGGCGCGCGCGGCGGCCTGAAAACCGAATTCCGCCGCATCTATCTGGGCGTCGATGGCAAGATCCCCGGCGGCTTTGCCTATCGCGTGGAGGCCGATGTCGCGAACAGCTCGGTCGAGCTTACCGACGTGTATCTGAGCTATGGCACGGGCCCGCTGACGGTCACGGCGGGTCAGATCAAACCCTTCTGGTCGCTCGACGAAATGACGAGCGACCTTTTCACCAGCTTCATGGAGCGCGCCGCCTTTGCGCAGGCGTTCGGGTTCGAACGCCGCGTCGGCCTGTCGGCGCAGTATAAGGGCGGCGACCTGCTGCTGCAGGCGGGGGTGTTCGGTGACAATGCCAATGATCTGCTCGACGACAAAAACAATGCCGTCAGCCTCGATGGGCGTATCGTGTGGATGCCCAAGCTCGGCGATGCACAGCTGCACCTTGCGGCATCGGGCCATTGGCGCGACCCCAACGACCCGGCGGCGCTCGGCCGCTATCGCGCGCGGCCCTTTGCGCACACCACCGACGTTCGGCTCGTCGATACCGGGCAGCTCGATGTGGCGAGCGAGCGCGGCATCGGGCTGGAAGGCGCGGTGATCGCGGGGCCGTTCCACGCCGCGGGTGAAGCCTATTGGCACCGCGTCAACCGCACCGGCGCCGCCGATCCGACCTTCTTCGGCGGCTATGCCGAGGTCGGCGTGGTGCTGACGCCGGGTGACCGCCGCGGATACAAGGACGGCGGGTTCGACCGGCTGAAGCCCTCGAAGCCCATCACCGCGGGCGGTATCGGGGCGTTCCAGGTCAACGCCCGGTACGATCACCTCGACCTCAATGACAGTGGCATCGTCGGCGGACGCCAGCAGACGGCGCTGATCGGGCTCGTCTGGGCGCCGATCGACTATATCCGCATTTCTGCCAATTACGGCAAATTGTGGATCGACGATGCGCGCGTCGCGACGGCAACGGGCGATCGCGATTATACGGCCGATACCTTCGGCCTGCGAACACAGGTCGATTTCTGACCCGGAGCGGCGGGGCTATTTCGCTTTCTTGATCCCCGCCGCCGTTTCCAGCTCGACCAGCGCGTCCTCCAGATAGTCGATCATCCGCTGTGCGTGCGGGACGCTGCGGCGGCACGCGGTGATGCCGAAGTCGATATTCTTGAAATTCGACACCTGGGTGATGTTCATCGCCATGCCGTCGACGGGGATGCTTGCAGGATACATGCCGTCGAGGCGCGCGCCGTTCCAATACATCTGCTCGCGCGGGCCGGGGACGTTGGAGATTGTCGCCGAATAGGCAGGGAATTTGTCGGCGGTGCGGGTGAGCGCGGTGAGCATCATCGGGAAACTGGTAATCGCGGTGTAAAGCTGGATCTGCTGCGCGGTCATCGCGCGCAGCTGCGCCTTTGCCGAGTTCATCGATTCCTGGATCGCTGCCATGCGGCTCGCCGGATCGTCGATATGCGTCGCAAGATTGGCCGTAACCGACGCGACCGAATTGCCCGAATCGACGTCGTCCTTCGGCCGGATCGACACGGGCGCCATGGCTTTCAGCGGTTTGTCGGGCAATTCGTTCAGCGATTGAAGATATTTGCGCATCGCCCCCGCGCACATGCCGAGCACCGCGTCGTTGATCGTCCCGTCATAGGCCTTGCCCATCGCGCGCACGCGCTCCAGCGACCAGCTTTGCGCGACGAAGCGCCGCGCGCCGGTGATGTTGCGGTTGAAACTGGTGCGCGGCACCCCGGCAAAGGGCGTGACCAGCCCGTCGCCGCCGATACCGAACATTGCGGCGAGATATTGATTCATCGCCTTGGTCACGCCGACGCTGTTGCCCCATTGGTCTTTGAGGAAATCGCCGATCGCCTTGATGTCGGTGAGGTCGGGACGCGGCGGCTTTTTGGGCGGGGGAAAGCGGCGCTTATACGCCTCATAGGCCTCGACCGACAGCGGCGAAGCCGCTCGGCGTTCCTCAGGGTCGGCGGAAAACATCGAATTATAGAAATGAATGCTCGCCGCGCCGTCCATCAACGCGTGATGGACCTTTTTGAAGGTCGCGATCTGCCGGTTGGGTAGTCCCGAGATCAGCGTGATTTCCCAGAGCGGGCGCGTGCGGTCGAGCAGCCCCGAGTGCAGCCGCGAGGCCAGCTCAAACATCTCGCGATAGCGCCCCGGTTTCGGCAAAGCGGCGGCGCGGACATGATAGTGCATGTCGATGTCGCGATCGGGGACAAGGCGGATCGGGCCATATTGGCCGAAGGGAGTGAGTTTCAGCACCTCGCTGAACGGTCGCCGGAGTCCTTCGGACTGGCGGAGCAATGCCAGCTGGTCGTTGAGCCATTCGGTCTCGTCGACCCCCTCGGGCAGCGTATAGAGGTTGATGCCGCCGATATGCATCGGCATCTCGCGACTTTCCCCCCACAGAAACATCGCATCGGTCACCGGCATCAACCGCATGGCAGCCCTCCCCACTCAAAATGCTGCGTCTTTGGGTGCAGCATGGCAGTGGGGAACGGCGAGTCAAGCCGATGCGGTCAGGGCGCCGTGGTCGGCACCGGGATATGCACGCTCGCGCCCGGCCCGAGCGGCAGGTCGAGCGCGACCCAGCCGATCACCAGCGCCGTGCCGCTGACGAGCAGTCCGATCGAATAGGGCAGCATCGTCGCGGCGAGGCTGCCCAGCCCGAAATTCGGCTGCCAGCGCTGGCAGAAAATCAGGATCAGCGGGAAATAGACCATCAGCGGGGTGATGATGTTCGTCGATCCGTCGCCGACGCGATAGGCCGCTGTCGTCATTTCGGCGCTGATGCCGAGCAGCATCAGCATCGGCACGAGGACCGGCGCGAGCAGTGCCCATTTCGCGCTCGCCGATCCGACGAAGAGATTGAGCGCCGCGGTGAGCAGGACGATCGCGGCGAGCAGCACGGGCGCGGGCAGGTCCATCGCCTTCAGCCCGTCCGCGCCGTGAACGGCCAGGATGAGGCCGAGGTTCGACCAGGCGAACATCGCGACGAAGTGCGCCGCGGCAAAGGCGAGCACGAGATAATAGGCCATGTCGCCCATCGACTCGCTCATCATCTTGACGAGGTCGCGGTGGTTGCCGACGACGCCGGTGGCGCGGCCATAGGCCCAGCCGGCGAGCAGGAAGAGCAGGAAAAAGCCCGCGACGAGCGACTGGTAGAAGGGCGTGAAACGGCCTTCGGGCGGCCCATCCTCGGCGATCAGGGGCGTGCCCGGCCCTAGCGTGAAGAGCAGCCACAGACCGATGACGAAGAGGATGGCCAGCCCCGCGTGGCGCAGTCCCTTGCGCTCACCGTCGTTCAGCGGACGGTCCTGTTCGCCGATGTCGCCCTTCGCCGCCAGCCCGGCGGGGACATAGGTGCCGAGCCGTGGTTCGATGATCCGGTCGGTGACGTACCAGATGACGGGCAGGAAGATGAAGAGCATCACGGCGATGAAATACCAGTTGCCCGCGATATTCGCCTGCCAGTCGCCAAACACGGTTTCGACCGCCGCCTCGGTAATGCCGAAGAGCAGCGCGTCGAGCTGGCCGGGGAGCAGATTGGCCGAAAAGCCCCCCGACACGCCCGCGAACGCCGCGGCGATCCCGGCGACGGGATGGCGCCCGGCGGCGTGATAAATCACCGCCGCGAGCGGGATCAGGACGACATAGGCGGCATCGGCGGCAAGATTGCCCATCATCGCGACAAAGGCGACGAGCGGGGTCAGAAGCCACTTCGGCGCGCCGCGCACGCTCGCGCGCATCGCGGTGCCGAACAGGCCGCTGCGTTCGGCGACGCCCGCGCCGAGCATGACGACGAGGACATAGCCGAGCGGATGGAAATGGGTGAAGGTCGCGGGCATTTCGACCCACAGCCGCGCGATATTGTCGGCGCTGAGGAGGCTGGTCGCGGCGATGACTTTCTGCCGCCCGGTTTCGGGATCGATCTCGGTCGGGTGCAGCGCCGACCAGCCCGCAGCCGATGCAATCGCCGAAATGACAACAAGCATGCCGACGAGCCACAGAAACAGCACGACCGGGTCGGGCAGGCGGTTGCCCACCCGTTCGATCCATCCCAGCACGCCCTTTTGCGGCGGCGTGGCGGCGGTGGTACTGTCGGTCATCCCTAATCCCTTATTCGATCGTCTTGTCGTTGGCGCGGTGCGGTCTATAGCCGGGGCATGGCCAAGCTCTACTTTTACTATGCCAGCATGAACGCAGGCAAATCGACCACGTTGCTCCAGGCGGACTTCAACTATCGCGAACGCGGTATGGAAACAATGCTTTGGACCGCGGCGCTCGACGATCGTTACGGGGCGGGGCAGGTGACGAGCCGTATCGGGCTGATGGCCGAGGCGCATAAATTCGATCCCGACAGCGATTTGTGGGCAGCGGTCAATGCCGAAAATGCACAGCGCCCGCTCGCCTGTGTGCTTGTCGACGAGGCGCAGTTCCTGTCGCGCGAACAGGTGTTGCAGCTCGCCCGCCTTGCCGATGAGGCGAATATTCCCGTGCTCTGCTATGGCCTGCGCACCGATTTCGCGGCGAACCTGTTCCCCGGATCGGCAGCGCTGCTCGGGCTCGCCGACGCGCTCGTCGAACTCAAGGCCGTGTGCGAATGCGGACGCAAGGCGACGATGAATCTGCGCGTCGACGAGCAGGGCCGTGCGGTGGTCGAGGGCGCGCAGACGGAGATTGGCGGCAATGACCGCTATATCGCGATGTGCCGACGGCATTTCATGGCCAAAAGGCGCGCGGCGGCGGGCGATGCTTGACCGGCTCTATGTCGAGCTTGCTGATGGCGACCTGCGGCTCGCGACGCTCGGCGAAACGCACCGCGATGCACTGCGCGCCGCCTGCGCCGCTGACGCCGACATCTGGCCCATCTATTCGACCAGCTATGATCCGCAGCATTTCGATGCGAGTTTCACCGCGCTGATCGGCCAGGGAAGCCGGATGCCCTATGCGATCTTCGATGGCGAGCGGCTGGTCGGCATGACCGCCTGGCTGCGCCCCGACGTGTCGGCGCAGACGGTCGAACTGGGCAACAGCTATCTCCATCCCGCCGTGCGCGGCACCGGCCTCAACAGCCGGATCAAGCAGCTGATGATCGATCATGCTTTCGCGGTCGGCATCCGCCGCATCGAATTTCGGATCGACGAACGCAACGGGCGAAGCCAGGCAGCGGTCGCCAAGCTCGGCTGTACCAAGGAAGGCGTGCTGCTGGCGGAACGCATCACCTGGACCGGCCATGTTCGCGATACGGGGCTCTGGTCGCTGCTGGCGGAGGAGTGGGCGGCACACCTTCAATCCGTCATCCCGGCGAAGGCCGGGATGACGGGTGGGGGAGCCGAAGGTGCGCGTGGGGGAGGTCAGCCCTAGTTCAGACTCGATCTGCTAGCGCGCCCATCCCATGCCGGGTGGGGCAGCAGAAAGATTGAACATGAAACGGAATCTCGCACTCTCCCTGGCCGCCATGCTGCTTCCCCTTTCGGCAGCGGCGGCTACCGAGCCCGCTCAAGAGCCACGCCAACTCGGCGTCGAATCGAGCATCCTCTTTCCCAGCGACAGCACGATCCGTAACTGGCGGGCCGATCGCGATCGCGGCATCTGGATCGAAGGGCGCCGCGGCGAATGGTATTATGGCACGTTCGCGGGCTTTTGCCGCGACCTCGATTTCGCGCAGGCGATCGGCGTCGAAACGCGCGGAGCGGGTCGGCTCGACAAATTCGCGTCGATCGTCGTGCGCGGCGAACGCTGTCCGCTCTCGTCCTTTGTGACATCGGCGCCGCCGCCGTCGAAGCGCGACAAGGCAAAGGACATCATGGGCGAAAAGCCCGCGGCAAATTGACAAGCGCCGCCCGGCGGGCATAGCGCGCCGGCGATGAACGGCTGGATCATATTCGACAAACCCGTGGGGCTCGGATCGACGCAGGCGGTGGGTGCGGTGAAGCGCGTCTGCCGCGAGGCGGGGCTGGGAAAGGTGAAGGTCGGCCATGGCGGCACGCTCGACCCGCTGGCGTCGGGCGTGCTGCCGATCGCGCTCGGCGAGGCGACGAAGCTGTGCGGGCGGATGCTCGACGCGTCGAAGACCTATGACTTCACTATCGCTTTCGGGGCCGAGACCGCCGGACTCGATGCCGAGGGCGCGATTGTCGCGACGAGCGATGTGCGGCCGACGCTCGCCGAAGTCGCGGCGGTGCTGCCGCGCTTCACGGGGGCGATCGAGCAGGTGCCGCCCGCCTATTCGGCGATCAAGATTGATGGCGAGCGGGCATATGACCGGGCGCGCAAGGGCGAAGACGTCGAGATGAAGGCGCGGGGGGTGACGGTTTATTCTCTCACCGTCCGTCATCCCGGCCCTTTCGACTGCGTTGCAGGCGCTCAGGACAGGCTTCGCCGGGGTGGCGATGGTGGGGCAAGCGAGGGGCTTGAGGAAATCACCCTCACCGCCCATGTCTCCAAGGGTACTTATATCCGCAGCCTCGCGCGAGACATCGCGCGCGCGGTGGGGAGCGTCGGTCATGTCATCATGCTTCGCCGCACCAAAGCGGGGCCGTTCACGCTCGAACAGGCGATTTCGCTGGACAAATTGAACGCATTCGGCCAAGGCGCCGCGCAATCAGAGATTATTCTGCCGCTGGAGGCAGGGCTGGTCGACATCCCGGCTCTTGACCTTTCCCCGGAAGCGGCAGGGGCGATCCGTCAGGGTCGCGTCTGGACCGGGGTTAGCACGCACGACGGGCTCTATTGGGGACGCGACGCCGAAAACCGGCCCGTTGCCTTGATCGAGGCTTTGGCGGGAACGCTGAAGGTCGTGCGGGGCTTCAATCTGTAAGTCACGATGTTCGAGGAAGAAAGATTATGTCGATTACCGCCGAGCGCAAAGCCGAAGTCATCAAGGACAATGCCCGCGAAAAGGGCGACACCGGTTCGCCGGAAGTCCAGGTTGCGATCCTGACCGACCGCATCAACACGCTGACCGAGCATTTCAAGGCGCACCACAAGGACAACCACAGCCGCCGCGGCCTGTTGATGATGGTCAACAAGCGCCGCAGCCTCCTCGACTATCTTCGCAAGAAGGACGAGGGCCGCTATCAGGCGCTGATCGCGAAGCTGGGTCTTCGCAAATAAGAGTTTCTGGCGGCCCCGGACTTCCGGGGCCGCTGTCATATTGGTCCCGCGGATATTTCGCCGGACCGCAGGGCCGCTCCCGCATCCGGCGGGACCGCCATGGGGCAGACCGACGCCCTGAACCGCCCCCGGCCGGACTGCCGGGAACTAGAGGCCCCGCCCGGCATAGGGCCCGGCGGGCGAAGGAAACCACATGTTTGACGTGAAAAAAGTATCGATCGAGTGGGGCGGTGAAACGCTGACGCTCGAAACGGGCAAGGTTGCCCGCCAGGCCGACGGCGCCGTGATGGCGACGCTGGGCGAAACGGTCGTCCTGTGCGCCGTGACCGCCGCGAAGTCGGTGAAGGACGGGCAGGACTTCTTCCCGCTCACCGTCCATTATCAGGAAAAATATTCGGCCGCCGGACGCATCCCGGGCGGTTTCTTCAAGCGCGAACGCGGCGCGACCGAAAAGGAAACGCTGGTTTCCCGCCTGATCGACCGTCCGATCCGCCCGCTGTTCCCCGAAGGTTTCTATAACGAAATCAACGCCATTGCCCAGGTTCTGAGCTATGACGGCCATAACGAGCCCGACATCCTCGCGATGGTCGCGGCGTCGGCTGCGCTCACCATTTCGGGCGTGCCCTTCATGGGTCCGATCGGCGCCGCGCGCGTCGGCTATGTCGACGGCGAATATATCCTCAACCCGACCGACGAACAGGTTGCCGAAGGCGACCTCGACCTGGTTGTCGCCGCGACGCACGACGCAGTGATGATGGTCGAATCCGAAGCAAACGAGCTGTCGGAAGAGGTGATGCTCGGCGCCGTCATGTTCGCGCATGATGCCTGTAAGGAAGTCGTGAAGGCGATCATCAGCCTCGCCGAACAGGCCGCAAAGGACCCGTGGGAAATCGCTCCCTCGGATGACAATGCCGCGCTCAAGGACAAGATCAAGAAGCTGATCGGCAAGGACATCGCTGCCGCCTACAAGCTGACCGACAAGTCGGCGCGCTCGAACGCGCTCAACGAAGCGCGCGCCAAGGCGAAGGAACAGTTCACCGCCGACGGGCTCGACCCGCAGCAGGTGATGGCCGGCATCAAGCTCACCAAGAAGCTCGAAGCCGAAATCGTCCGTGGCGCGATCCTGAAGGACGGCAAGCGCATCGACGGCCGCACGACGACGCAGATTCGTCCGATCGTCGCCGAAACGCACTTCCTGCCCCGCGCGCACGGTTCGGCGCTGTTCACGCGTGGCGAGACGCAGACGATCGCGACCTGCACGCTCGGCACCAAGGATGCAGAGCAGATGATCGACGGCCTCAACGGCCTGTCGTACCAGCATTTCATGCTGCACTATAACTTCCCGCCCTATTCGGTCGGTGAAGTCGGCCGCTTCGGCGCGCCGGGCCGCCGCGAAGTCGGTCACGGCAAGCTCGCGTGGCGCGCGCTGCACCCCGTGCTGCCGACGAAGGACGAGTTTCCCTATACGATCCGCCTGACCAGCGACATCACCGAATCGAACGGTTCGTCGTCGATGGCGTCGGTGTGCGGCGGCAGCCTGGCGATGATGGATGCCGGCGTGCCGATCAAGCGCCCCGTGTCGGGCATCGCGATGGGGCTGATCCTCGAAGGCAAGGATTATGCGATCCTGTCGGACATTCTGGGCGATGAAGATCATCTCGGCGACATGGACTTCAAGGTTGCGGGCACCTCCGAAGGCATCACGACGATGCAGATGGACATCAAGATTGCGGGCATTACGCGCGAAATCTTTGAAGCCGCTTTGAACCAGGCGAAGGAAGGCCGCGCGCACATCCTCGGCGAAATGGCAAAGGCGCTGGGCGAAGCCCGCACCGAGCTGTCGGCGCACGCGCCGCGCATCGAAACGATGCAGATCGACAAGGCGAAGATCCGCGACGTCATCGGCACCGGCGGCAAGGTGATCCGCGAGATCGTCGCGACCACCGGCGCCAAGGTCGACATCGACGACGAAGGCCTCATCAAGATATCGTCGAGCGACCTCGAGCAGATCGAAGCCGCGCGCAAGTGGATTGCGGGCATCGTCGAGGAAGCCGAAGTCGGCAAAATCTATGACGGCAAGGTCGTCAATCTCGTCGATTTCGGTGCGTTCGTGAATTTCATGGGCGGCAAGGACGGTCTCGTCCACGTCAGCGAAATCAAGAATGAGCGCGTCGAGAAGGTCGCCGACGTCCTGAGCGAAGGCCAGGAAGTCAAGGTCAAGGTGCTCGAGATCGACCCGCGCGGCAAGGTCCGCCTGTCGATGCGCGTCGTCGATCAGGAAACCGGCGAAGAACTCGAAGACACCCGCCCGGCGCGCGAACCGCGCGGCGACCGTGGACCGCGTCGCGACGGCGAAGGCCGTGGTGATCGGGGCCGCGGCGGCCGCGACCGGGGCCCGCGGCGTGATGGCGATCGCGGTCCGCGTCGCGAGCGCAGCGAAGGTCCGGAAGACCAGGGCCATGTGCCCGACTTCCTGAAGGACTGAGTTCTTCGGCACCGAATATGAGAGAGGGGCCGCCGCAAGGCGGCCCCTTTTTTGTCGCCCTTGGGATGGCGAGCGGACGCACTTTAATCCCTCACCTGCTCGGTCCGGATGATCGCGAAGCCAGGCCGCCAGCGTGTGCCTCCCGTCATCCGTCCGGGGACCATTGAGAGTGGGGCAGCCGAACGTCTGCCGGGCTCAGCGGCCTGAAACGGAAACGCCCTGAATGATCCGGCGCCCGCCCCGCAATGCTTCTGGTCGGCCGAGACTTTTCGCGAACGAGTCGCAATATCATGTTGACCCGCGATTTTTGACCCCGTAAAGCGCCGCTATTGCGAATCAATCGCAAGCTAATAGGGGAAGAAAATTGACCAGCCGCCGTTCATCGCTCCTGTCCCGTCTTCTTGCGGGCGGTGCCACCGGGTTCGCGCTCGTGGCGACCGTTTCGCCCGCAATGGCGCAGGATGACGATGGAGCTTACTGGCTGGCGCGCAAAAACCAGATTGTCGTCACCGCGACGCGCACCGAGGCGAAGATCGAGGATGTACCGGTGACGGTATCGATCAAAACCGCCGAGCAGATCGCCGACGAGCTTGTCACCGATATTCGCGACCTTGTCCGCTTTGAACCCGGCGTGAGCGTGCAGCGCCAGCCGGCGCGCTTTGGCGCCGCGCTCGGCGCGACGGGGCGCGCGGGCAACGACAGCTTCAACATCCGCGGCATCGGCGGCAACCGCGTCCTGATCCAGGTCGACGGCGTGCGCGTTCCCGATGGTTTCAGCTTTGGCGCCCAGGCGTCGGGACGCGGCGACTATGTCGACCTTGGCCTCATCAAATCGGTGGAGATCCTGCGCGGCCCCTCGTCGGCGCTCTATGGCAGCGACGGGCTGGCGGGCGCGGTCAGCTTTATCACCGCCGACCCGACCGACTTTCTGAAGGGAGGAAATGGCGTCGGCGGCCTCGTTCGTGCCGCTTATGCCAGCGCCGACAAGGAATTTTCCGAAACCGCCGTTCTGGCAGGACGGAGCGGCGACTGGTCGCTGATGGCCGCCTATACGCGCCGCGATTATCAGGAACTCGATAACAAGGGCGATGTGGGTGGGGCGGGGGCGACGCGGACCCGGCCCAATCCGCAGGATGGCCGCTCGAACGCCGCGCTGGGGCGGATCGTCTATGACCCCGCAAACGGTCACAAGCTGCGCCTGACGGGCGAATATCTGGACACGCGGCTTTACACCAACGCGCTGTCGGGGCTCGGCGCGGGTCTTGCGGGTACGGTCGACCGGCTCGAAGGCTGGGACACGGGGGAGCGCAAGCGCGTCTCGTTCGACTGGAGCTGGGAAGGCGAAGGCGCGATCGATTTTGCGCGCGTCGCACTTTACTGGCAGGACGGCGAGGACCGGCAATATACCGAGGAAGATCGGACGCCCGCCGCCGATCGCACCCGCCTCAACAGCTTTGAAAACCGTGTCTTCGGTGCGGCGGCCGACGCCCGCGCCGACTTTGCGACCGGCGCGATCACCCACCGGCTCGTTTTCGGCGGCGACATCAGCAAGACGCGCCAGCGCGGTGTGCGCGACGGGACGGTCCCGCCCGCGGGCGAAGTCTATCCGACGCGCGCTTTCCCGGTCACCGACTTCACGCGTGGCGGGCTGTTCGTCGGCGACGAGATCGCGATCGCCGATGGGCGGCTGATGCTCTATCCCGCGCTGCGCTTCGATTGGTACGATCTCTCGCCGCAGGACGATCCGCTGCTGCCGGCCTTTGCGGGCGCAGGGCAGGACGGTTCGCGCCTGTCGCCCAAGATCGGCGCGGTGGTGAAAATCACCGACCAGGTGCGGCTGTTCGCCAATTATGCGACGGGTTTCAAGGCGCCCGAACCGGGGCAGGTCAACCAGTTCTTTGAAAATCTGACCTCGCCCTTTTTCTCCTACCGCACGCTGCCGAACCCCGACCTTGGCCCCGAACGCAGCGAAAGTTTCGAGGGCGGCGTGCGCTTCGGCAGCGACCATGTCAGCCTCGACGTCACCGCCTTTTCGGCGCGCTACAAGGATTTCATCAGCCAGGAACAGGTCGGTGGCACCGGCACCATCGCCGATCCCATCCTCTTCCAGTTCGTCAATCTCGACCGTGCGCGCGTCAAGGGCGCCGAAGCGCGGTTCGAGGGGCGGGCGTCGTCCGGCCTGTATACGACGCTCGCCCTTTCCTACGCCAAGGGCGACGAGGTCCAGCCCGACGGAACGCGCGTTCCGCTGGCGTCGATCGATCCGCTGAAGCTGGTTGTCGGCGCCGGTTATCGCGAACCGCAAAGCGGCCGCTTCGGTGGCCAGATCGTGATGACGCACAGCGCGCGCAAGGAAGCATCGCGCGCCGTCGGTGCCTGCACAGCGGCCGAATGTTATCGCCCGGGCGCTTTCACCATCCTCGACGCGACCGCCTTTGTGCGGATCGTCGATGGGCTGATGCTGCGCGCCGGTGTCTTCAACATTTTCGACAAGAAATATGCGTGGTGGAGCGATGCGCGCGGGCTCGCCGCCAATTCGACCGTCACCGACGCCTATACCCAGCCCGGCCGTAACGCATCGGCTTCGCTGAGCTTCCGTTTCTGAACCGGACGAAGGACTGCACCATGAAAAAGATCGTAATCATCGCGGGCTTGCTGCTTTCCGCCGCATTGCCTGTCGCCGCATCGGCGCACCCCCCGATCGCGGCCGAAACGGCCGCAGCCAGCTTTGAACAGGATCGCGCCGACATCCTTGCGATGGCGGGTAACTACCGCGTCAGCTTCAACATGCAGGAATCGACGCGCTGGGATGCCGATTATGAAAAGCTCGATCCCAAAAGGTCGGGCGGCAACGAGGTCGTGCGCGTGATCGAGGACACGGGGCGCAAGATCATGCTGCAGCATCTGCTCGTCATCGAGCATGAGGGGCAGACGCATATCATCAAGCATTGGCGGCAGGATTGGGAATATGAACCCGCGCGCGTGCTTGTCTATTCGGACAAGGGCCAGTGGGTGTGGGAAGATGTGCCCGAACGGATGCGTACCGGCCGCTGGTCGCAGACCGTTTACCAGGTCGATGACAGTCCGCGCTACGGCGGCTGGGGCCAGTTCGAGACGCAGGCGGGTATCCGTCGTTGGCGTTCCAACTGGACGTGGCGCCCGCTCGCGCGCCGCGACGCCGTCCGCAACCCCGTTTACGACCGCTATTATGCGATCAACCGCCACCAGCCGACCCCCGACGGCTGGATCCACTGGCAGGATAATACGAAAATGGGGGCAAAGGACGGCAAGCTGGTGCCGATCGTCCAGGAATATGTCCTCAACACCTATCTGAAATATGATCAATATGACGTGAAGGCCGCCGACGATTATTGGACCGCGACCAAGGATTATTGGGCGGCGGTGCGTGCAGCGTGGGAGCGCGTGGCCGCGGCCAAGGGCGGGATCGCGATCGACGAAAAAGCCGACACGGGCACGGTGATCAGTGGCCGCCTGCTCGAAATCGCCGACGAGGTGCAGGACGGAAAGCTGAGCACGGCCAAGGCCATTGCCGAGGCGACGAAGCTGATCGAAAGCAACACGCGTAAGATTTGATCGCCTCCACGGCCATGCAAAGGCGCCAACCGGGGGGCGGTTCGCGAGGCCCCCCGTCATCTGTGCCGTTGGCAGCGCCTTCAGCGTTGAAGCGCCCGCGGGCCTAAAGCTCCCCGCCCAGCGCGCCGTATTTCGCCTCGAACCCGGCCTTGTCGCCGCGGGCGAGATAGCCGGCCTGATCGATCAGATTGTCACGCGCGATGCGGCCCTGAAAGGCGCCGAGCTGCGCGTCGACCCGCGCGACATCGGCGTCGGTCCACTCGGCGATCTGGCGAAAACTGGTGACGCCGAGGCTGTTGAGCAGCACGACAAGCTTGGGGCCGACGCCCTTCAAAAGTTGCAGATTATCGGCCTTGGTCGCCGGGGCAGCGGGCGCTGGGGGCGGGGGCACCGTCGGTTCAGACGGGATCGCCGCTGCGTCGGCGGCTGGCTTGGCGGCCGCCTTTTTGGCCGTGGCCTTGGCGGGTTCCTTGGCTGGCGCCGTTTTCTTTGCCGTCGGCTTGGCGGCGGCTTTGGGCTTGGTCGCCGGTTTGGGCGGCTGCGCTTCGGCGGCGGGCGTTGGGGCGGGTGCCGTCGCCGGGGGCGGCGCCGTGTCCGCGGGCAAGGGGGCAGGGGGCGCGGGAGGTTGCAGCTTGGGTTCCACAGGCTTGAAGCGCGCGGGTTCGGCCGCGACGATCTCGGGCCTCACCGGTTCGAGCGGCTTTGCGGGTTTGACGGGCTCTGCGGTCGGCGGGGCGATCTCGGCGGGTTTGGCGCGGCCGAACAGCCACCATAGCAACACGACGGCCACGACCAGGCCGACGACCGCGATCATCCAGTTTTCCTGAAGCCAGATCATATATTTCTCCGCTCGCTGTTTTGGTCCAGCCTATGCCGTGGTGCGCGGCGCGTCCAGCGCCTCATTCGGCCTCGCGCGCGACCTCACGCCAGCCGATGTCGCGGCGGCAGAAGCCGCTCGGAAAGTCGAGCTTGTCCACCGCCGAATAAGCGTGCCCCTGTGCCTCGGTGACGGTCTTTCCCGTCGCGGTGACGTTGAGCACGCGCCCGCCCGCGACGACAAGCGTACGCTCCTCGCGCGCGGTTCCGGCGTGAAAGACGCGCACGCCGCCTGCTTCGGCATCGGCGATGCGGCGGATCGCGCCGCCCTTTTCGGGCGTGCCGGGATAGCCCCGGGCCGCCATCACGACGGTGAGCGCATAATCATGCGCAAAGGCCGGCGTGTCGGCCGCCGCGAGCGCGCCTGTTGCCGCGGCGTGGAGCAGCGCGGCGAGGTCGCCCTTGAACCGCATCATCAGCACCTGGCATTCGGGATCGCCGAAGCGGCAATTATATTCGATCAGTTTCGGGCCTTCGCCGGTGAGCATCAGCCCGGCGAACAGCACACCGACATAGGGCGTGCCGTCGGCGGCGAGCGTCGTCACCGTCGGGCGAATGATGCGATCCATCACCGCGGTTTCGAGTTCGGGGGTGAGGACGGGAGCGGGGCTGTAGGCGCCCATGCCACCGGTATTGGGTCCGGTGTCGCCGTCGCCCACGCGCTTGTGGTCCTGCGCGCTGCCAAAGGCGATTACATCCTTGCCGTCGGACAGGGCAAAGAAGCTCGCTTCCTCGCCCGTCATAAATTCCTCGATCACCACTTCGGCGCCCGCCCCGCCAAAGGCGCCCGCGAACATATCGGCGATCGCGGCTTCGGCATCGGCGCGCGTTTCGGCGATGATCACGCCCTTGCCCGCGGCGAGGCCGTCGGCCTTGATGACCACGGGAATCGCGAAACCCTCGAGCGCGGACAGCGCCTCCTCGGCGCTCGTGCAGCGAACATAGGCGGCGGTGGGGATCGCGGCGCGCGCACACAAATCCTTGGTAAAACCCTTCGATCCTTCGAGCCGCGCGGCGGCGGCCGAGGGACCGAATGTGGGTATGCCGATGTCGCGCAGCCGGTCGGCAAGGCCCGCCACCAGCGGCGCTTCGGGTCCGACGACGACGAAATCAATGCCATGCGCGCGGACAAAGGCGATCAGCCCGTCCAGATCGTCGGCGGCGATCGGCACGCATTCGGCGTGGAGTTCGATTCCCGGGTTGCCCGGTGCGGCATAGAGCTTGGCGCAGCTGGGCGATTGTGCCAGTTGCCATGCCAGCGCATGTTCGCGGCCCCCCGATCCGATGAGCAGGATATTCATGGCAGTTCCTTTTCCCGATGAGGCGTCCGACGATGGCACCGACGCGCGGCTGTTAGCCGAGGAGGCGCCGGGGGACAATGTGCCGCCGCTGTCGGTCAGCCAATTGTCGGCGGCGATCAAGCGCACGGTCGAGGATGGTTTCGCGCGCGTGCGCGTGCGCGGTGAGCTGTCGGGCGCCAAGCGCGCGGCGTCGGGGCATTTTTACGCAGCGCTGAAGGACGATAATGCGCTGATCGACATGGTGATGTGGAAGGGGCAGGCGGCGCGGCTGGCCTTTCGGCCCGAGGACGGGATCGAGGTGATCGCGACCGGCAAACTCACCACTTACCCCGGCCGCTCCAAATATCAGCTGGTCGTCGAAAGCCTGGAGGTCGCGGGCGAAGGCGCACTGATGCTGCTCTTCGAAAAATTGAAGGCGCGGCTGGGCGGCGAAGGGCTGTTCGACCGCGACCGGAAGCAGCCGCTTCCCTATCTGCCGCGCACGATCGGCGTCGTGACCTCGCCGACCGGGGCGGTGATCCGCGACATTCTCCACCGCCTTGCCGACCGTTGCCCGACGCATGTGATCGTCTGGCCCGTGCTGGTGCAGGGCGATGGCGCGGCGGCGCAGGTGGCGAAGGCAATCCGCGGCTTCGACGCGCTCGATACGGGCGGACCGGTGCCGCGCCCCGACCTGGTCATCGTCGCGCGCGGCGGCGGCTCGATCGAGGATCTGTGGGCGTTCAACGAAGAAGTGGTCGTGCGGGCGATCGCCGATTGCCGCATCCCGACGATCAGCGCGGTGGGGCACGAAACCGACGTGACGCTCGCCGACTATGCCGCCGACCGGCGCGCACCAACCCCCACCGCGGCGGCGGAGATGGCCGTGCCGGTGCGTTCCGAGCTGCTCGCCCAGCTCGCGACCTGGGGCGGGCGGATGATCGGCGCGGCGAACCGGGCGCAGGCGCTGGGCGGCGAGCGGCTGGCGGCGCTTGCGCGGCACCTGCCCAAACGCGACGCGCTCTACGCGCCGCAGCGCCAGCGGCTCGACGATGCGGGCGACCGGCTCGATCGCGGGCAGCGCCAGCGGCTGACGGTGCTGGGCGAGCGGTTGGCGTCGCGCGGTGCGGCGTTGCGGCCTCCCTTGCTCGCGCGCGCGTGGGACCGCGACCGGGCAAAGCTCGAAGGGCTGGGGCGGCTGCTCGCGTCGCTCGATCCGCGGGCATTGCTCGCGCGCGGTTACGCGATGGTGCGCGACAGCAGCGGCGCGATTGTCGCGAGCGCGGCGAGGGCGCGGGCGGCCGGGCACCTCCAGCTCCAGTTCGCCGATGGCGAGGTGCCGGTGGCCGCGGCGTCAGGGGAGGGGGGCGACCCCGCCCCGGCGCCTTCTGCGCCGCGCGCCGCGCGCAAGGGGCCGCGATCCGCGCCCAAAGCGGGACAGGGCGAGCTGTTCTGAGCGCGCGGGGGTGGTCCGCGCGGGCGATGCTGCTATAGTCCCGCTTTATCTTTCCCGCCGAATGGACGCAGAATCATGTTGATCGCCAGCAGCAACCGCCTCGCCCGCCTCCAATATGGCCCCAATGGGTTTCGCGTGCTGGCGCCCGGCGATCATGTGCTGTGCGCGGTGACGGGTGTGCCGATCGGGCTTGACGAGCTTCGATACTGGTCGGTCGCGCGGCAGGAAGCCTATGCAAGCGCCGCGCTGTCGGTACAGGCCGAACTGGACGCTGCGCGCGGCGCATGAGGGCCGCGTTCGATTGGCGGTGCGGCGCGATCTGCGCGCTGCTGGCGACGACAGGCTGCGTTCCGGCGACCGAATCCGAAAGTCGGCCTGCGCCCCCGCCCGTCGCGGCACCAGCCCCTACGCCGGTGCCGCCGCCTCCACCTGTCCGCCATGAAGTCACGCTGTCCGGCACCGCCGAACAGGGCGCTGCCATTACCGGGCGCGTGTCGCCGGGCGTGCGCAGCCTGACTCTCGACGGCAAGCCGGTTCCGGTGGCGCCCGATGGCGTCTTCCTGCTCGGTTTCGACCGCGATGCGGGGGCGGAGGCCGAGTTGACCGCGACCTTCGCCGATGGCGCGCGCATCAATCGCTCGATCGCGGTCGCCCCCGGCCGCTGGCGGCTCGAACATATCAACGCGCCCTACCGCGGCAACGCGTCGAGCGACGCCGACTTTGCGCGCCGCCGTCCCGCCGAACTTGCGCAGATCGCGGCGGCGCGTGCGAAACAAGTCGACGCGGACGGCTGGCGGCAGACGTTCCGCTGGCCCGTGACCGGGCGCCTGTCGGGCTTTTTCGGGGCGCAGCGCGTCTATCAGGGAAAGCCGGGCCCCTATCACAGCGGCACCGACATCGCGGTTCCCGCCGGAACGCCCTTTCTCGCGCCCGCCGACGGGGTCGTGACGCTCGCCGCCGATGCGCCTTTCACGCTCGAGGGGCATCTGCTCATCGTCGATCATGGCATGGGGCTGTCGAGCGCGTTCCTCCATTGCCAGCGGCTCGACGTGAAAGCAGGCGACCGTGTCGTGCAGGGGCAGCAGCTCGGTACGGTCGGCCGCACCGGACGCGCGACGGGTCCGCATATGCACTGGGGACTGAGCTGGCAGGGCGCGCGCCTCGACCCCGGAAAGCTTGCCGGCCCGATGGGTGGTTGAGCCGCTCGCCGCGACGGCGGCATCATTGTGAAATCGTAACCAGTGAAACAAAATGTCGCAGGATGCGGCATCGTCGCGCGATGTGTGTCGTGGCATCCCAAGTCTGTTGCAAATACGTCACAATGCGCCGCGAAACGGCCGTTAGCGGGGCAAATTTCCTTTACTCAAGCTGAACGAGGGGTCATCCCGCACGCTATCGGGGCATCTGCGCGCGTCGGCTTTGCGTCGCCGCATCAGGGGTCCGGGTAATTCAATCCACCAGTAGCAAGGGACTGCACTGTGAAGAAAACCCACTATTCCAAGCTGAAACTGGGTGCCGCGCCGCTCGTGATGAGCGTCGCCCTGGTTTCGGCTCCTGCCTATGCGCAGGACGCCGCGGAAGGCGCCACCGGCAACAGCGAAATCGTCGTCACCGGTACGCTGATCCGTAATCCGAATCTCGAACAGTCGACGCCGGTTAACGTCACGACCGCCGACACGATCGAGCTCAAGCAATCGAACGTCGCAGAAGAAGTTCTGCGCGAACTGCCCGGCGTTGTCGCCAACATCGGTTCGGCGGTCAACAACGGCAACGGCGGTGCGTCGTACGTCGACCTTCGCGGTCTCGGCTCGATCCGCAACATCGTCCTGATCAACGGCAACCGCGTCGCGCCGTCGGACGTTAACGGCCGCGTCGACCTCAACAATATTCCGCTCGCGCTTATCGAGCGCGTCGACGCGCTGACCGGCGCCGCGGTGACCACCTATGGTGCCGACGCCATCACCGGTGTCGTCAACTTCGTCACCAAGCGCGACTTCGCGGGCCTTGAAGTCACCGCTTCGAACCAGATTACCGAACGCGGCGACGGCCACATCTTCCGCGTCGACGCGACGATCGGTGCGAACTTCGACGACGGCCGCGGCAACGCGGTGCTGAGCATCGGCTATCAGCAAGCTGACCCCGTCTATCAGGGCGCGCGGTCCTTCTCGGAAAACACGCTCGACAGCTATTCGAACACCTTCATCGGTTCGGGCACTTCGGTTCCGTCGCGCTTTGCGGGCACTCGTCCGCTGACCGCCGCCGGTACGCCGAATACGACCCCCGAATCGGTCTTCACCGGCAATTATGACGCCGATGGCCGCCCCATCTATGTCGCCAACCCCGGCGGTGCTACCAACGGTGGTCTTCGCCAGGTCAACGCGGCAGGTGCGGGTGTCGGCACTTTCGCAACCTATAACTTCAACCCGTTCAACATCTTCCAGACGCCGTTTGAGCGCTTCAACATTTACGCTCAGGCCAATTATGAAGTGTCGGACTCGGTCGAAGTCTACACGCGCGGCATGTTCTCGAAGAACACCGTTTCGACGATCATCGCGCCTTCGGGTTCGTTCGGCGGCACGGTGCCGATCAACCTCAACAACCCCTTCCTGCCCGCGACGTTGCGTAACCAATTCTGTGCTTTCGACGTCAACCCGCGTCCGGACATTTACACGGCTCGCTTCACGCCGGCTGAATGCGCCGCCGCCGCAACTGCGACGGGCCGGTCGGATCCCAACTATCGCGAGATCGGGCAGGGCGGTTTTGTTGCTTTCGACGTCAATAACGATGGCGTGATTTCAGCCGGTGAAGGTTACAATCCGAACCCCGCCGTCACCCTGAACCGTCGTACGCCCGAGGTTGGCCCGCGCATCAGCGACTATCAGACGACCTTCTTCGACTATCGCGTCGGCGTCCGTGGCGGCATCACCGACACGATCGACTGGAGCGTCGAGGGTGCCTATGGCGAATCGGAAAATATCCAGACGATTCAGAACTACACGCTGCAGTCGCGCTTCCGCGAAGCCGCGCTGTCGAACGACGGCGTGACGTGCCAGAGCGGCAACGCCAACTGCGTTCCGGTCAACCTGTTCGGTCCCGAAGGCTCGATCACGCCCGAAATGGCCAATTATCTGTCGGAAAACAGCACGACCGTTAACCGCACCTCGCTGGCGCAGGTCCGTGCGATCGTGTCGGGCGACCTCGGCTTCGCCTCGCCGGGCGCGGTGCAGCCGATCGGCTTCGCGCTGGGCGGCGAATATCGCAAATATACCGCGCAGCAGGCGTCGGATCTGCTCGCCAAGACCCCGGGTGAACTCGGCGGTGCAGGCGGCGCGGCTCCGGACATCGACGGCGCCTATGACGTCTATGAAGCTTATGCCGAAATCGTCGCGCCGCTGATCGAGGACAAGCCTTTCTTTGAAAGCCTGACCCTCGAAGCCGGTGTGCGTTATTCGGATTACAGCATCCGCGGCGCCGGCGGTTACGACACCTGGACCTGGAAAGCCGGCGGCAGCTGGGAACCGGGCGCGGGCGTCAAGTTCCGCGGTAACTACAGCCGCGCGGTCCGCGCGCCGAACATCGGCGAGCTGTTCACGCCGCAGACGGTTGGCCTCACCAACCTCGGCATCGATCCCTGCGCCGGTTCGGCGCCGACGACCGATGCCAACCTGCGCGCGGTCTGTATCGCGCAGGGCGCTCCGGTCGGAACCATCGGTTCGATCACCAACCCGACCGCGGCGCAGGCCAACATCACGGTCGGCGGCAACCTGAACCTCCAGCCCGAAAAGGCGAACACCTGGACGGTGGGTGTCGTGTGGCAGCCGGACTTCCTGCCGCGCTTCAACATGTCGGTCGACTATTACAACATCAAGATCACTGACGTGTTGGGCACGCCGCTGCCGGGCGACATCATTGCCGCCTGTTTCGACGGTCTGTCGGCATCGAGCGCAACCAACCCGGCCTGTACGTCGATCCGTCGTAACCCGATCACCGGTGGTCTTGACGGCGACCCGTCGATCACGCCGGGCCTGTTCGGCCTGACGAACAACCAGGGCCGCCTGTTCACCGACGGTATTGACCTGTTGATGAACTGGAACACCGACCTTGGCTTCGCGAACCTCGCCTGGTCGTTCGTCGGTAACTGGACGAACAGCTCGAAGTTCAACGCCAATGTTGCCAACCCGGATTCGCTCAACCGCGAATGCGTCGGCTACTATAGCGTGAACTGCTCGTTCACCGGCTCGATCCAGCCGGAGTTCCAGTTCTCGAACCGCTTCACGCTGGGCTTCGACACCGTCGACGTTTCGCTGCTGTGGCGCTGGATTGATGGCGTTTCGTTCGAACCGCAACAGCTGGCCGACGACATCGCCGCCGCGGTTGCTGCCGGCACGAGCCCGACCACCGGCTGTCCGGACCCGACGGGTACCGATCCGAACGGTTGCGTCGTCGATCCGCAGTTCCGCAAGGTCAAGGCGCAGAGCTATTTCGACCTGACGGCGCGGTTCAACGTCAGCGAGAATCTGGTGTTCACGGCGACGGTGCAGAATCTGCTCGACAACAAGCCGCCGCTGCTGGGCAACACCATCGGTGCGACCACCTACAACAGCGGCAACACCTATCCGTCGACCTACGACGCGCTGGGTCGCCGCTATGCGGTGTCGGCGAAGCTGAAGTTCTAATCGAACCCAGGCTTTGGCAAGAATTGGGGGCGGACAGCAATGTCCGCCCCTTTTTCTATGCGGCTGAGCGGTCGATGAATTGGCCGTTCAGGGGCGGAGAGCTGCGGTTTCGCTCCCCCGATTCGTCGTCCCGGATCAAGTCCGGGATGACGATGATAGATGTGGCTGCTTTTCGGCCGAAACCGGCCGCGCGTTTCTACGTTGGCGCGGTGACGGCCGGTGGAAGGGTTACCGCAATGCACCGGGCAGGGTGAGCGGGATGCCTGCCTGTTCCGCGACCGCCGCGGCCCAGTCGAAAACCTGCGACACTTCGTCCCCATACGCGCTTTCGGCCGCGGCGAGGTCGCGCTGTCGTTCACCGGGAGCGAAAGCTGCGCCCGACTTGCTGTTGCGTCCCAACGCCGGATGTGCGGCTATTTGGGTCTCGTCGGCCGCGAGACCGAAATGGGTGGTCGCCGCGGCGACTGCTGCGACCGGATCGCCGGTCAGCGCCCTGCTGTCGAGCGACGCAATCCGGTCGGGCGCCCAGTCCAGCAGCGCGGCAAAGGCCTGCTGCTGCGCCAGCCAGCCGATCGCCGCGACTTGCAGGTCGGACTGGCGAAAATAGTCGCGCGGCTCGAACGCAAGCCGTACGAAGCCGTCGGCGAGGTAATTTTCCAGAAGCTCGCGGCACCAAAGGCGGCACCACAATCCCTTTCGCGCAACCGAGAGCAGGAAGTCGCGTAGCGGCGCGTGAAGCAGGATCGCGCGTGCTTGCGGTCGCAACATCAGCGCGCCCCGCGCGAGCGGGTTGAAGATGTTCGAGGGTTTGACGACCACAGCCTCCTGCGCCGTGAAACTCCGCCCGAGCAGGGCGAGCGCGTCGTCCATCACGCGGCCATGCATTCGCGCATCCGCCCCGCGACGCCGCCACCCGATCATGTCGTTAAGGAGAACGGGCTCTGACAGCGACGTTGCAACGCCCGGCCGGTCGAACGCGTGTGCGAGCATCGTCGAGGCGCAATAGGCCGAATGGAAGAGGAAATGGAGCGGCGCCTGCCGCCCCTGAACCGCCGCCGCGCAATCGGTACGGCGGAGCACCAGCGGCTCGGCCGCCTCGCCCAAATGTTGATCGGTGAGGAAGGGGACGGCCATACGCGCCGGGCGCGTGACCGAGCGAAAGTGAAAGGCGTCATGACCGGGATCGTAACGATGTGCGAGCCAGGTGGCATCATCGACGACGGCGGACACAGAGGGCGGAGCGGGCATCGATCGACCTTGCCGATTGGCGTTGGCGATGGCAAGCATGGGCATGGCCAGCGCATCTCCTCCCACTTTAGCGGTCGAAGCCAATCGGCGCGGCATCGCGGCCCTGCAGGCGGGCGACCATGCTTCGGCAGCGAGGCATTTTGCCGAGGCGATCTCCGCCGACCCACATTCGGGAGCCTTGCAGCGTAACCTGGCTTCGGCCCGGCGCGCGCTGGGCGACGATCTGGGGGAACTGGCGGCGCTCGATGCTGCGCTGGCCATTGATCGCCGCGACCTGATCGCGTGGGTGCGCAAGGGCGAACGCCACGAAATGCGCGGTGAGATGGGGCAGGCGCTTGCCGCATGGAGCGCGGCGGTCGCCTTGGGCGGGCAGCTGGACCCTGTGCCGCCGCCGCTTGTACCGCTGCTGGCGCATGGGCAAGATTTCGTCACCCAGGCGACGGGTGCGATGTTCACGGCCGCATCGGCGGCGTTCGAAGACATGCGCGGCGATTTGTCCGAAACCGAGGCCCGACGCGGCGAAGCATTCGTCGCAAGCGCGCTGGGCCGCCGTCGTATCTATCATAACGAATGCGCAGGGGTGTATTACCCCTTTCTGCCCGCCGACGAGTTTTTCGATCGCGGGCATTTCCCCTGGTTCGCCCAGATCGAGTCGCAAACCGACGCGATCCGTTCCGAGTTGCAGGCGCTGCTCGCCGATCCGGGGGAAGCGTTAAGGCCCTACGTCCGGATGGAGCCGGGGTCGCCCGAAAGCCTCTGGTCGCCGCTCGACAACCAGCTCGACTGGGGCGCCTGTTTCCTGTGGGAATATGGCGAACCCAACCAGCTCGTCCTCGATCGCTGTCCAGCGACGGCGGCGGCACTTGCCGCGGTTCCGGGTGCGCGCATTCCCGGCCGGGCGCCAAGCGCCTTCTTCTCGATACTGAAACCGCACACGCGCATCCCGCCGCACACGGGCGTGACCAACACGCGCGCGATCGTGCATCTGCCGCTGATCGTTCCCCCGGGCTGCGGTTTTCGGGTGGGCGGAGAGACGCGCCAGTGGCAAGAGGGCGTCGCCTTCGCCTTCGACGACACGATCGAGCATGAGGCGTGGAACGAGAGCGACGAGCTGCGCGCGGTTTTGATCTTCGACGTCTGGAACCCGCACATGACTGCTGGAGAACGCGAGCTGCTGTTGCGCTATTTCGCATCGGCCGATGCGTCGGGCTATGCGGTGCCGCGTTAGGGTCGTTGCGGGTTCGATTGGGGCTTGCGAAAGGGCGCATCGCCAATAAGATAGCCTGCCTGATCCTGCGGGAAGACCCGCGACAGGAGATATCATATGACCCGGATTGCATCTGCCGTTTTCGTCTTCGCCGGCCTGCTGTCGGCCTCCACCGCCCAAGCCTTCGCTCAGCCCGAGCCCGCCAAGGCGCCATCGGCGATGACACCGACCGAGATCAAGGCGCATAACGAGGGGCTGCTCGCCACCGATCCTGCCTATATCAAATGCCGCAAGACGCTCGAGGTCGGCTCGCTGGTGAAGAAGAACCGCGTTTGCCACACCAACAAGCAGTGGAAGGAAGTCAGCGCGAAAGGCAATCAGGCCGCGCGCGACACGGCCGAGGCGATGACGAGCAAGGCAGGTAGCTCGAACTGATCCGTCGATCGCGGATCGAATGGGAAGGGATATTCGGATGCTGAATTTCATGGCCATTGCGCTGCTTGCCGCCGCGTCGGCACCCGCAGCCGAAGCGAACTCCGAACGGGCACCCCCGGCGCGGGCGCCGTCGGAGATGACCAATGCCGAGATCAAGGCCTATAATGATGGATTGGCGATGACCCATCCCTATTATATCAAGTGCCGAAAGATCGAGGAGATCGGTTCTTGGGTGAAGAAGGCGCGCGTGTGCCGCACCAACGAACAGTGGAAGCAGGCGTGGGCCGAGGGGAACCAGAATGCGCGCGACACCGCCGAGGCGATGACGCGCGCACCCGTCAACAGTAGCAACTGACGATTATCAGAGGCTCCCGACGCGGTTTCAGGCGGCGGACAACACCAGTCCGCCGTCGCCTTCGTCAACTCTGATCGTCGACCCATCCCTGACCTCGCCTTTCAGGATCAGATCGGCAAGCGGGTCTTGCAGATATTTCTGAACGGCGCGCTTCAGCGGCCGCGCGCCATAGACGGGATCATAACCGACGCGGCCGAGCCAGTTGCGCGCCGCATCGGTGAGGTCGAGCGTGACCTTGCGGTCGTCGAGCAGTTTCTGCACGCGCGCCACCTGGATGTCGACGATGCCGCCCATATGCTGCTGCGCGAGACGGTGGAACAGCACGATCTCGTCCAACCGGTTCAGGAATTCGGGCCGGAAATGGCTGCGAACCACTTCCATCACCGCAGGTTCGGCCTGTTCCACCGGCGCGTCGTCGGGGAGCGCGGCGATCGCCTGGCTGCCGAGGTTCGAGGTCAGAATGATCAGCGTGTTGGTGAAGTCGACCGTGCGCCCTTGCCCGTCGGTGAGGCGCCCGTCGTCGAGCACCTGAAGCAGGATGTTGAACACGTCGCCATGCGCCTTTTCGACCTCGTCGAACAGGACGACCTGATAGGGGCGGCGGCGCACCGCTTCGGTGAGCGTACCGCCCTCCTCATAACCGACATAGCCCGGCGGCGCACCGACGAGCCGCGCAACGCTGTGCTTTTCCATATATTCGGACATGTCGATGCGGACCATCGCATTGTCGTCGTCGAACAGAAAGCGCGCGAGCGCCTTGGTGAGCTCGGTCTTGCCGACGCCCGTGGGGCCGAGGAAGAGGAAGCTGCCGACCGGGCGATTGGGGTCCTGAAGCCCCGCGCGCGCGCGGCGCACCGCGGTAGACACGGCGCGCACCGCCTCGTCCTGACCGATGACGCGCTTTCCCAGCGTTTCTTCCATGCCGAGCAGCTTCTCGCGCTCGCCCTCCATCATCCGGTCGACGGGGATGCCGGTCCAGCGGCTCACCACCGCGGCGATGTCGTCGGCGGTGACTTCTTCGCGCAGCATGGCGTTGCCCGACGCGGCCTCGGCCTCCGCGAGCCGTTTTTCCAGGCCCGGAATGGTGCCGTAGGACAGCTCCCCCGCCTTTGCGAGATCGCCCGCGCGCTGCGCCTGGTCGAGCGCCGAGCGCGCGGCGTCGAGCTCTTCCTTGATCTTCGCCTCGGCGTGGATCTTGTCCTTCTCCGCCTGCCACTTCTGCGTCAGTTCGGCCGACTGTTGTTCGAGATTCGCAAGCTCGGCCTGGAGCGCGGCGAGCCGGTCCTTCGAGGCGGCGTCGCTTTCCTTGCCGAGCGCCGATTCCTCGATCTTCATCTGGATGATGCGGCGATCGAGCGTCTCGATCTCCTCGGGCTTCGATTCGACCTCCATGCGGATACGGCTCGCCGCCTCGTCCATCAGGTCGATCGCCTTGTCGGGCAGGAAACGGTCGGAGATATAGCGGTTCGACAGCGTCGCCGCGGCGACGATCGCCCCGTCGGTGATGCGCACGCCGTGGTGCAGCTCATATTTTTCCTTGATGCCGCGCAGGATCGAGATCGAATCCTCGACCGTCGGCTCACCGACGAACACCGGCTGGAAGCGCCGCTGGAGCGCGGGGTCCTTTTCGACATGCTTGCGATATTCGTCGAGCGTTGTCGCGCCGATGCAGTGGAGTTCGCCGCGCGCCAGCGCGGGCTTCAAAAGGTTCGAGGCGTCCATTGCGCCTTCGGATTTTCCCGCGCCGACGAGCGTGTGCATCTCGTCGATGAAGAGGATGATTTCGCCCTCGGCGGATTTCACATCGTCGAGCACGCCTTTCAGCCGCTCCTCGAACTCGCCGCGATATTTGGCGCCCGCGATCAGCGCGCCCATGTCGAGCGCGAGCAGGCGGCGGTCCTTCAGGCTGTCGGGGACATCGCCGTTGACGATGCGCAGCGCGAGCCCCTCGGCGATCGCGGTCTTGCCGACACCGGTTTCGCCGATCAGCACTGGATTATTCTTGGTACGGCGCGCGAGGATCTGCACGGTGCGGCGGATTTCCTCGTCGCGGCCGATGACCGGATCGAGCTTGCCCTCGCGCGCGACCTCGGTGAGATCGCGGGCGAATTTTTGCAGCGCGTCGTACCGGTCTTCGGCGGAGGCGGTGTCGGCGGTGCGGCCGCCGGTCAGCTTGGCGATCGCGGCGTTGAGCGCCTCGGGCCTGACGTCCGCATCGGCAAGGGCCTTGCCCACCGGCGTGCTCGGCGCCAGCACCATGGCCAGCAGGATATTCTGGACCGCGACATATTCGCTGCCCGCCTTTGCGGCGACCTGTTCGGCCTGGTCGAGCAGGCGCACCGCGTCGTTGTCGAGCCCCGGCGTCGCCTGGGCGCCCGACCCCGACACCGCGGGAACTTTGGCGAGAAGGGCGTCGATGCCTTGCACCGCGCGCGCCGTGTCGCCGCCGCTGTTCGCGATCAGTCCCGCGGCCATGCCCTGATTGTCTTCGAGCAGCGCCTTCGCAATATGTTCGGGCGAAATCCGCTGGTGGTTCATACGGATCGCGATCGTCTGCGCCGCCTGCAGAAAGCCCTTGGCGCGGTCGGTGAATTTTTCGAGGTTCATATAGGATAAGCCCCTTTCTTATCGGCGAAGATAGTGTTGCTTTTTGGCAACACAAGGGGTGCGTGGCCCTATCCCTCCCTGATCGTCATCGCGGCGGAGGCCGGGATCTCGCCGCCGCGTTTGGACGCTCGGTCGAGACCCCGGCCTCCGTCGGGGTGACGGATGAGGGAAGGGTTCACCTACGCCCCGCCCCGCGCGAACTGGTCGAGCAGGCGGACACCAAAGCCCGTCATCCCCTTGGGCACGAGCGGGCTTGCCGACTCGCTGCGGTTGACGCCCGCGATGTCGAGGTGCGCCCACGGCATATCGTCTGCGACGAAAAAGCCGATGAAATGAGCGCCGAGGCTGGCACCCGGACCTTGGCCCGACGCGATGTTGCGAATGTCGGCGATGTCGGACTTCATCTTGTCGGCGTAATTTTTGTGCAGCGGCATCCGCCACAATTCCTCGCCGCTCGCGGTGCCGGCAGCGAGCAGCGCGGCGGCGAGATTTTCGTCGCGCGAAAAAAGGCCGGCATATTGATCGTCGAGCGCGCCGACGATCGACCCGGTGAGCGTCGCGATATTGACGATCGCCCGCGGCTTATATTCGCGCGCGATATATTCATTGGCGTCGGCAAGGACGAGACGGCCTTCGGCATCGCTGTTCAGCATTTCGATCGTCTTGCCCGACAGCGTGCGTACGACATCGCCGGGGCGCTGGGCGTTGCCGTCGGGCATGTTTTCGGCGAGTGCCGCGACCGCCACGATGTGGACGGGCGCCCTGGACTTGGCGAGCGACAGCGCGGCGCCAACGACCGATGCAGCGCCCGACATATCGCCTTTCATATTCCACATGCCCGTGCCCGGCTTCAGCGAGATGCCCCCCGAATCGAAGGTGATGCCCTTGCCGATAAAGGCCGTCGGAGCGGCGGGTGCGCCCGCGCCGCGATAGCGCACGGCGAGCAGCCGCGATCCGCGCGGGCTACCCTGGCCGACGCCGACGATCGTTCCCATGCCCAGCCGCCGCATCGCCGCTTCGTCGAGCACCTCGATGCTCACCCCCGGAACGCCCGCAAACGCCGTGCGCACACGCGCGACGAAGCTTTCGGGGTAGATGACGTTGGCGGGTTCGTTGGCGAGATCGCGCGACAGGCGCACACCATCGGCGAGCGGCTGCCAGCGCGCCGCAAAAGCGGCTTCGGCGGCCGAAGGATTGGCGCCGACGAGCGTGACGGGAGCGGCGGGCGGGGCCTTGCGGTCGACCGTCTTGTAACGGTCGAAGCGATACTGGCCGAGCGTGTAGCCATAAGCGACCTCGGCGGCCGAGGCGTCGCCAAAGGCGCCCGCGATGGCAACAGGATGCGCCTCATCCTTCATCTCCTGTGCCGCCTTGCCGCCCGCTTCGGCTAGCGCAAGCGAGGAAGGCACCGGCCCAGCGCCGACGAGCAGGATGCGCGGATGCGCGCCGATGCCGCGCAGCGACAGCGTCGATCCCGCCTTGCCCTCGAAGCTTGCGGCCGCGATCGCGGCTTCGACCGCCTGGCGCTCGGCCGTGGTGAGCTGGGCGCCGTCGAGCGGCGGCAGCGTCGCGTCGGTCATCACGATAACGAGCGCGGCGCCCGCCGGCGCCTGCGAGGCGAAACCGATCGCGCGTTCGGCGCTGTTCGTCGCGGTTGCCGGCGCGACCCCCGACCCGGCGACGCCCTGCGCCATCGCGCCGGGCGCAAGGACGAGCGAAAGGCAGGCCGAAAGAAGCAGTGTTTTCATGCGCATGGATGATGTTCCCCGTTGCTTGATGAGCTGTGACCTGCATAGCCACCGTTCACCTGTCCGCAAATCCGGCTCGACGAACGACAGCGGCTTGCCATCGAACGACATGACCGCCACAGATGCCGCGAGAGCGAAAGCGAAGGGATCGGCGATGCTGCGACGGACTTTTCTGGGATTTCTGTTGCTGTTGGCGCTTACCGCCGTCTCGCTGGCCGTCTGGGAACCATTGACGACCGAGGCAACGGCGGCGCCCGCATTCAAGCCCGCCGATGTCCGCATCGCCCGCGACGGATTCGGCGTGCCGCACATCTTTGGCAAGACCGACGCCGACGTCGCCTATGGCGTCGCTTACGCGCACGCCGAGGATGATTTTTCGACGCTTCAGGAAGTGCTGGCGATGACGCGCGGGCGCGCGGGCGCGATGCTGGGCGAGGATGGCGCAAAGGTCGATTATGCGGCTGCGCTGCTCGATATACGCGCGACGACGGCGCGCGACTGGCCCCGGCTACCCGCCGATGTGCGCACGCTGTTCACCGCCTATGCCGCGGGACTCAACCATTATGCCGACAAGCATCCGGACGAGGTACGGCTGTCGGGCCTGTTCCCGGTGACGGGCGAGGATGTCGTCGCGGGTTTCGTACTGCGCTCGCCCTTTTTCTTCGGCCTCGATTCGGTGCTCGGATCGCTTGTCGAGGGCAAGCCCATCGGGCGCGAGGGCGGTCCCGCGCTCGATGCCACGGGCAAGCTGGTTCCGCGCGAACTGACGCCGGTTGGTCGCGACCCGGCCGACAATGGATCGAATGCGATGGCGGTCGCTCCCGCGCGCTCGACCGATGGCGCGACGCGGCTCGTTTCCAATTCGCACCAGCCGTGGACGGGCGGCGTCGCCTGGTACGAACTGGTCGTGCATAGCGAGGAGGGCTGGGATTTCGCGGGCGCCAACTTCCCCGGATCGCCCTATCCCTTCCTTGGGCACAACAAATATCTGGGCTGGACCAACACGGTGAACCGCCCCGACCTCATCGATGTCTACAAGCTTGTGCTGGATGAAAGCGGCGAGAATTACCGCTTCGACGGCGCGTGGCGCCCGCTCGAAAAAGAGCGCGTCTGGCTCAAGGTCAAATTCGGGCCCTTCGTCCTCCCGGTGCCGCGCACCGTCTATCGCTCGGTCCACGGTCCGGTCGTGAAGAATGATCGCGGTGCTTTCGCCATCCGTTATGCCGGGCAGGACCAGGCGGCGATGGTGACGCAATATTACCGGCTGAACAAGGCCAGGGATTTTGCCGAGTGGCGCGCGGCGATGGCGGGGCAGGGCGTTCCGGCCACCAATTTCGTCTATGCCGATGCGAGGGGCAATATCGGCCTTTTCTATAATGCGATGTTTCCCGATCGGCCTGCGGGGTATAATTGGCGCGGCGTGCTGCCCGGCGACACGTCGGCGGCGGTCTGGACCAAGACGTTGCCGTTCGATCGGGTGCCGGCGCTCGTCAATCCGCGTTCGGGCTATGTGATGAACGCGAACAACACGCCGTGGGTCGCCGCAGGGCCGGGCGACGAACTCGACGCGGCGGCCTTTTCGCCCCTGCTCGGGGTCGAGGACGACATGACGAACCGCGCGGTGCGGCTGATCGAGTTGTTCGAGTCGTCGGGACAGATCGACGAGGCGCGGCTGAAGGCGATCAAATATGACACCGCCTATTCGCGTACCGGTTATGCGAAGGCGTGGATCGACCGGCTGCTTGCGCTCGATACCAAGGGGGACCCGGCGCTTGCCGACGCGCAGGCGCTGCTGCGCAAATGGGACTGGAATCTCGATGGCAAGGGCAAGGGCGACGCGCTGGCGCTGATGGTGCTGCGCCCGGCGAACGGGCGGCACTATCAACGCCGCGCCGCACCCGACCCGCGCGAGGTGCTGAGCGAAACCGTCGCGCATCTGCAGGAGCATTTCGGCGGGCTCGATCCGAAGCTCGGCACAGTGCTGCGGCTCCGCCATGGCGAGGGGCCGAACCGGATCGACCTGCCGCTCGACGGCGGCAACGACACGGTGCGCGCGTCGACGCTATGGGACGCGGAACCCGACGGGCGGCTGAAGGTCCGCCACGGCGACAGCTTCATCATGTTCGTGACATGGGATCGGGCCGGGCGGGTCCGGTCCGAATCGATCCAGCCTTTCGGTGCGGCGACAACGCGCCCCGACAGCCCGCACTATAACGACCAGGCGCCGCTGTTCGTGCGCCACCGGTTGAAACCGGTGCTGTTCGACCCCGCGATGCTGCGGGCGAGCGGGGCGCGTTTCTATCGGCCTTGAAAGGCGCCGGGCGCTGTCCTAGACCATTGATACAGTGCCGTTCGGCACCCCATATTCCGCAGGCCCTGCCTGCGCGCCTTGACCCAGGGGATTTTCATGGCTCGCTTTCGCCGTTTCACTCTCGCTCTTACCCTGTCGACATCGCTCGTCGCGCCGGCGCCCGCATTTGCCAAGGCGGCCGATCCGGCGCCGGTCGCCGACCTCGTGAAGGCGGTCGACATTCCGTATCAGGCCTTCACCCTCGATAACGGCCTGCGCGTCATCGTGCACGAGGATCGCAAGGCGCCGGTCGTCGCGGTGTCGGTGTGGTACCGCGTCGGATCGAAGCATGAGCCGAAGGGCAAGACGGGGTTCGCCCATTTGTTCGAACATCTGATGTTCAACGGATCGGAAAACGCGCCGGGCGATTTTTTCGAACCATTGCAGCAGGTCGGCGCGACCGATTTCAACGGCACCACCTTTCTTGACCGCACCAATTATTTCGAAACGGTGCCGACGGGCGCGCTCGACCGTGCGCTGTTTCTGGAAAGCGACCGCATGGGGCATCTGCTCGGCGCGGTGACGCAGGAAAAGCTCGATAATCAGCGCGGCGTCGTCCAGAATGAAAAGCGCCAGGGCGATAACAATCCCTATGGCCTGCTACGCTACGAGATTTTCGAGAATCTCTTTCCCAAGGGGCACCCTTATCACCACAGCACCATCGGTTCGATGGCCGACCTTAATTCGGCGAGCCTCGACGATGTGAAAAAATGGTTCACCGATAATTATGGCCCCAACAATGCCGTGCTGGTGCTGGCCGGCGACATCGACGTCGCGACGGCAAAGGCAAAGGTCGAGCATTGGTTCGGCGACATCCCCCGCGGCCCCGAGGTCAAGTCCCCGGCCGTGTCGGTTCCGACGCTGCCCGCGCCGCTCGCCAAGGAGGTCAAGGACCTCATCCCCACAACGCGCATTTATCGCATGTGGGCGATCCCCGGACTCAATGACCCCGAATCCGTACCGCTGCAAATGGCGATGAGTGTGCTCGGCGGCCTGTCGTCGTCGCGGCTCGACAATGCGATGGTCCGCAAGGATCCGGTGGCGGTCAGCGTGTCGGCCTATGCCCAGCCGTTCGAGGATGCGGGCATTCTGCTTGTTCAGGCCGATGTGAAGGACGGCGTCGAACCCGCCGTCGTGGCGCAGCGGCTGGACCAGGAAATCGCGTCGTTCCTCGCCACCGGCCCGACAGCCGACGAGTTGCAGCGCGCCGCGGCAAGCTATCTCGGCACGGCGATCGCCGGGCTTGAATCGGTAGGCGGCTTTGGCGGCAAGGCGGTCGCGCTTGCGGAGGGCGCGCTCTATTCGAACGATCCCGGCTATTACAAGGTCGAGCTCGACCGGTTGGCGAAGGCAACGCCCGAAGCGGTGAAGGCGGCGGCGAATAAGTGGCTGTCGCGCCCGGCCTTCTCGCTGACCTATACCCCCGGGGAGCGCACCGAAGGCGGCGAGAATCGCGGCGGTGCCGTGACGGCGGGCAAGGCCGCGGCAGCGGTCGCGCCCGACCGCTATTGGAACCCGGCACTCGGTGACGTGGGCCCCGATAGGGGCCTCGGCACATCGATCGCCGACCGCTCGCAGCTTCCGGAGGTAGCCGGGCTCAAGGCGCTCGATTTCCCTGCGATCGAGCGCGCGAAGCTCAAGAACGGGATCGAGGTCGTCTTCGCAAAGCGCAGTGCGGTGCCGACGGTCAATGTCGCGGTCAGCTTCGACGCGGGCTATGCCGCCGACCCGCGCAGCGCGCTCGGCACCCAGTCGCTGATGCTGAGCCTGATGGACGAAGGTACGACAAAGCTCGATTCGATCGCCTTTGCCGAGGCGAAGGAACGGCTTGGCGCGCAGATCGACGGATCGGCGAACGCCGACGAGACGATTTTCAGCCTGTTCGCGCTGAAACCCAATCTGGCGCCGTCGCTGGCGCTGCTCGCCGACTATATCCGCAACCCCGCGTTCGACGCGAAGGAGCTGGAACGGGTGCGGGCGCAGCAGCTCAACCGATTGAAGGCCGAACTCAACAATCCCAATGCGATCGCCTCGCGTGTGCTGGCGCCCGTGCTGTACGGGGCCGAGCATCCCTATGGCATCCCGCCATCGGGCCTCGGCAATGCGAAGTCGGTGGCGGGCGCGACGCGCGAACAACTCGCGGACTTTCATTCGACGTGGGTGCGCCCGGACCTCGCGACGATCTTTGTCGTCGGCGACACGACGCTGAAAGAGGTGACGCGCCAGCTCGACGCCGCGTTCGGCAACTGGAAGGTGCCCGCGACGCCGAAACCGACCAAGCATTTCGAAATCGCGATTCCAAAGCCCGAGCCGCGCATTCTGCTCGTCGATCGGCCCAAATCGCCGCAGTCGGTGATCCTGGCGGGCCGTGTGATCGACGCGAAAGGCGGCGACGAGCTGGAGGTGCTGCGCGCGGCGAACGATATTTTCGGCGGCAATTTCCTGTCGCGCTTCAACATGAACCTGCGCGAGACGAAGGGCTGGTCGTACGGTGTGCGCACGCGCATCTCGGCCGACAAGGACCGGCTGTCGTGGGTCGCGGCGGCGCCGGTGCAGGCCGATCGCACCGGCGATTCGATCAAGGAGCTGCAAAGCGACCTTCGCGCGTTCCTTGCCGACAAGGGGGTGACCGCCGAAGAGCTGGAGCGCACGATCAACGGCAATGTGCGCGAGCTTCCCGGCAGTTTCGAAACGTCGGGTGACGTGCTCGGCGGGCTACGCGCGATCGCCAAGTTCGGCCGCGCGGACGATTATTATGAAACGCTCGCGGCGACCTATGAGGCGATGACCGCCGAAGAGATCGACGCTGCGGCGCGCGCGACCTTCAGCGTCGATGACCTTGTCTATGTCGTCGTCGGCGATGCAGCGGTGGTGAAACCGCAGCTTGACGGATTGGGTCTACCCGTGGAAACGGTGTCTCCCGCTAACTAACATCAGTTTCAGTAAGGAGAGCGCATATGTCCCAAGTCGATGGCAGCTATGATTGCGTCACCAAGTCGCCGATGGGCGACCAGAAATCGGTCTTCACCGTCAAGAGCGACGGCGACAGCTTCACCGGCCAGAACGCCGGGGCGATGGGTTCGCTCGACGTCGAAAACGGCAAGGTCGACGGGAACAAGTTGACCTGGACCATGAACATGAAGGTGCCGATGCCGATGACGCTCGAATGCGAAGCGACGATCGACGGCGACGCGCTGACCGGCACGATCAAGGCGGGTGCCTTCGGGTCGATGGCGATGACCGGCACGCGCCAGGGTTGATCCGCCTCCGAACCAAAGAGGGGCCGCCTTGCCGCACTGGCAGGGCGGCCCTTTTCGTTGAATAGCATTGTGGCCCGACAAATTCTGACGTCGGGGCTATCCAAAGCGGTCGAGCAGGCCCATATCCGCCGCCATGCATAAAATGACCGACTCCCCCCAACGGTCCCGCATGCCCGGCGACCGCGAAATGGTTTTCATGATGGCGATGGTGATGGCGCTGAACGCGCTCGCGATCGATTCGATGCTGCCTGCGCTGCCGGCGATGGGCGACGGGCTTGGCGTGGCGGTGGCGAACGACCGCCAATATATCATCTCCACCTATCTCCTGGGGATCGGTGTGGGCTCGCTATTTTATGGCCCGCTTGCCGACCGGTTCGGGCGCAAGGGCGTGCTGGTGCCGGCGCTCTTTGCCTATATCGCCTTTTCGGTCGGCTGCGGGCTTGCGACAAGCTTTCCGCTCATGCTCGTGCTGCGGTTCGGGCACGGCGCGGTTTCGGCGGCGCTCGGCGTAGTGGTCGTGGCGGTGATCCGCGACCTGTTTGCGGGCGACGCGATGGCCAGGCGGCTGTCGCTGATTTTTCTGGTCTTTATGATCGTACCGATCATCGCGCCCGCGATCGGGGCGGGGATTGTCGCGGTCGCCAACTGGCGCGCCATCTTCATTGTGCTCGCCGCGATGGGCGGCGTGATGCTGCTGTGGCTTCGGCGCCTGCCGGAAACGCTCGAGCCCGCCAATGTGCGGCCGCTCGACTGGCGGACGATGGTGGCGGGTTGGGGCGTGGTCACGCGCCATCGCCGCGCCGCCGGCTATATGCTGGCGTCGGGGCTGATGCAGGGCGCGCTCTATGGCTATCTCAACAGCAGCGAGCAGATCATCGGCGAGGTGTTCGACGCGCGCGCGATGTTCCCGCTGGTGTTCGCGGTCGTGGCGATCGGCATAGCCATCGCCAATTTTTCCAACGCCGCGATCGTCGAGCGTTTTGGCGCGCGCCGCGTCTCGCAGACCGCGGTGTTCGTCTATATGGCGGTCGCGCTCGCGCAGATTGTGGCTGCGCTCAGCGGCGGCGAGACCTTGTGGATGTTCACGCTGCTGATGATGGTCAATGTCGGGCTGATCGGTTTTATCGGCAGCAATTTCGGGTCGATCGCAATGGAGGATTTCGGCCAGATGGCGGGCATTGCCTCCTCCTACCAAAGCTTTGCCAAGACCTTGCTCGCCGCCATCGCGGGGGCGGCGATCGGCCAGCAATATGACGGCACCACCCTGCCGCTCGCCATGGCCTTTCTGATTGCCGGTGTCGTGGGCTTGCTGCTGGTGATCTGGGCCGAACGCGGCAAGCTGTTCACCCGTCCCGGAACCGCACCGCGCGCGCCCTTCTGACCGGCAAAAGAAAGGGGGCCGAAGCCCCCTTTCCCTTGTCATCATGCGCCTCAGTCGAGCGACGGGACCGGCGGGACCGGCTGCGGCGGCGCATCGGGGTCGTCCTCGTGCACCTCGATGATGCCGCGGCCGACGTGGCTCTTGCGATAGCCATAAAGGAAATAGAGCACGAGCCCGATCGCTCCCCACACGGGCAGCACCATCTTCGCGTCGAACGGCAGGTTGAGGTAGAGGCCGAGCGTGCCGAGGATCGCGAGCGGCGCGATGACCCACACCAGCGGCGTGCGGAAGGGGCGGTGGCGGCCGGGATCCTTGACGCGCAGCGCGAGCACCGCGATCGCCACCATGAAGAAGGCGAAGAGCGTGCCCGAGTTCGAAATGTCGGCAAGCTTGCCCACCGGCAGGAAGGCGGCGAAGCAGGCCACCGCGACGCCGGTGATCATGGTGACGACGTGCGGCGTTTTCCACCTGGGGTGGATCGTCGCGAGCTTTTCGGGAAGCAGGCCGTCGCGCGCCATCACAAAGAAAATGCGCGTCTGGCCGAAGAGCATGATCAGGATCACCGACGGCAGCGCAAGGAAGGCGGCGATGCCAATGGCATTGCCGATCGCCGGATAGCCGATTTCACGCAGCACATGCGCCAGCGCCTCGCGCGAACAAACGAGCGGTTCCTGACCCAGCGCGGCGAGCGAGGCACAGCGTTCGGCGAGCGCGGTCGAACCCGGCGAGAGGATTTCGCCCGCGGCGCCCGAAACCGGCTGCGCCCCCATGGTGCCGATCGCACCGGCAGCGACGAGCAGATAGAAGATGGTGCAAATGCCCAGCGATGCGATCAGCCCGATCGGCACATTCCGCTGCGGATTCTTGGTTTCTTCGGCGGCGGTCGAAACCGCGTCGAAGCCCACATAGGCGAAGAAGATCGACGCCGCGGCGCCGACCGCACCGAGCCCCGCCATCTGGCCGAACCAGCCGTTCGGCATGAAGGGGTCGAAATTCTGGCCCTTCATCATCGGCAGCGTCAGCACGATGAACAGCGTGAGTGCAGTGACCTTGATGACCACGAGCACGGCATTGACGCGCGCGCTTTCCGTCGTTCCGATCATCAAAAGCCAGGTGACGAGCAGTGCGATCACCAGCGCCGGCAGGTTGACAAGGCCGCCCGCATAGGGCCCGACGGTCAGCTCCATCGGCAGGTTTATCCCAGCATTCGCCAATAGCCCGACAAAATAGCCCGACCAGCCGACCGACACCGCCGAGGCGGCGACCGCATATTCGAGGATCAATGCCCAGCCCACGGTCCAGGCGAGCAGTTCGCCCATCACGGCATAGGTATAGGTATAGGCGCTCCCCGAAACGGGCACCATCGACGCGAGTTCGGAATAGCAGAGCGCCGCGACGACGCAGACGAGCCCCGCGATCACGAAGCTCCACATCATGCCCGGCCCCGCCTTTTGCGCGGCTTCGGCCGTCAGCACGAAAATGCCGGTGCCGATAATGGCGCCGATACCGAGCATGGTGAGCTGGAACGCACCGAGCGATCGGTGCAGCGACTTTTTCTCGGCAGTGGCCAAGATGGCGTCGAGCGGTTTGACGCGACCAAATATCATGTAATAGTCCCCTTTGGGGCCCGGCGCGGGCCTCTCCTGGCGGGGCAGACTAACCGCTCCGCACGTCAGCGCAACTTAATTTCAGACATGTGACACACAGTTCATCGTACGGTGAAGCGTATGCGGTCAATCGTCCGCCCGCCGGGGTCGACCAGCGCGAGCATATGACTGCCGGGGCGCGGCATGATCTGCGCGCCCGCATCCGCATCGCCGAGCGGTTTTTTGTCCAGAAGCAGACGGTATCCCGCGACCGACCCGCTGACCGTGACCGCCAGCCGCTGACGGTCCAGCGGAATGTCGGGATCGAGCGCATAGACGCTGCCGCTGACCGGGCTGGTGATCCGTGGGCGGCGCGCGAGTGCGGGCGCGGCGGCCATTTCACTTTGCGCGGTGCCGCGAACGAAATATTCGCGGCGCGGCGGCTCGCGCGTGCCGGGCAGGTTGATCCGCCGCGCTTCGACGCCGTCGGGCATGGCAGGCGCCTTGCCGGGATTGCCCGCGTGGAGCGCGAGCATCACGTCGCGCCACACGGGTGCGGCCCCCGACGTGCCCGACACGGCCCGCATCGAATCGCCCTCCAGATTGCCGACCCACACCGCGACGGTGAAGCGGTCCGACCAGCCGATGCACCAGTTGTCGCGCATACCCTTTGACGTGCCCGTCTTGGCCGCCGCCCAGAAGGGAAGGCGGAGCGCGCTGTCGGCGCCGAAAGCATCGGCGCGCGCGGACGCGTCGGCGAGAATGTCGCCGACGATGAAGGCGGCGGCGGGGCTTACGACCTGCCGCGCGCGCTCTGTCTTTTCGCTGCGCATGAAATGGACGGGGGCGTGGCGGCCCTGATTGGCCAGGGTGCGGAACGCATTGGCCTGTTCGACCAGCGACACCTCGGCCGATCCCAGCGCGAGGCTGAAGCCATAATATTCGCCGTCCTCGACAAGGCCGTGATAGCCGAGTGCCCACAGGCGGTCGCGGAATTGCTGGACGTCGTCGATGACGAGCGCGCGGACCGCGGGGACGTTGAGCGAGGCGGCGAGTGCATGGCGCACGCTGACCGGCCCCTTGAAACTGCGGTCGTAGTTTTTGGGGACATAGAGACCGGACGCGGTGTCGAGCTGCACCGGGCTGTCGTCGAGGATCGACGCTGCGGTGAGCCAGCCATGTTCGATCACCTGCGCATAGAGATGCGGTTTCAAGGTCGATCCCGCCTGTCGCCGCGCGTTGGCGCCGTCGACCGACGCTGCGGTCGATTTGAGACCGACGCCGCCGACATAGGCGAGCACATCGCCGCTTTCATTGTCGAGCACGACGACCGCGCCGTCGCGCACCCGATCCGACCCCAGCCCGGCAAGCTGGCGGCGCAGCGCGACGATCGCCGCGCTCTGGATGCGGCGGTCGATTGTGGTGGTGACGCGCTTGCCGGGCTTGTCGAGCAGGCGCACGGCGAGGTGGGGCGCCAGGCCGGGGTCGGCGCGCGCGGCGTGCTCGCCCGAAACGAGCGTCGCGGCGGCGGTGCGGATCGCCGCGCAATCGCTGGCCCCCGCGATACGGCACGCGCGGCGGGCGAGCGCGTCGATGCCCGCGCCGGGGTTGGGCAGAAGTCCGGCGAAGAGCGCGGCGTCGATGCGGTTCATCTCGGCGGGGGCCTTGCCGAACAGGCTCGCCGCACCCGCGCCGATGCCCTGGGCTTCGCCGCGCAGGGGCACGAGATTCAGATAGGCTTCGAGCATCTGTTCGTGCGTCCAGGCGTCGGCGAGGTGCTGCGCGGCGCGCATCTGGCGCAGCTTGGCGCGCCAGTCGCGCTGCCCCGGCTGCGCGAGGCCGGGGTCGAGGAAGGCGGCGAGCTGCATCGCGAGCGTCGAGGCGCCGCGCGAGCTGTTGCCGCTCTCGCGCGTCAATCGCGCGCGGATCGCGCTTCCCACCGCGAGCCAGTCGACCCCGCCGTGCGACCAGAAGCGGCGGTCCTCGGCGCGCACGACGGCGGTGCGGACGGCGGGGCTGATGTCCTTTAGCGGCACCCACGCGAGGCGGCGGCGCTGAAAATCCACGCGCTCGCTGTCGAGCAGGCGGCCGTCGCGGTCGTAGAGCCACGCTTCGCTGGGTTGCCAGTTGGCGCGGACTGCGGCGAAGGCGGGCATCGCGGGGGGGCGGGTGAGCAGGTGCGCAATGGTGGTGAGGATGAGCGCGGCGAGGGCGAACCACGCGAGGGCGTCGCGGAGGCGGCGCACGGGAAGTCGATTATCCACTTTCCGTTATCCCGGCGAAGGCCGGGATCTCATCATGGCGTCCGCTTGCGCCGTCGAGATCCCGGCCTGCGCCGGGATGACGGTCTCATATGAGGAGCTCATGGCCGAAATGCCCGGTCCATTTTGCCCGTCCGCATCGAGCGAAGTCCAGATGCTCCGCCGTTGCTCACGCTTTCGGGGTGTCTCGACTTCGCTCGACACGAACGGGAACAGGGCCGATAGCTTTCCATCACGATCCCACGCTCGCCACCGTTACCGGCGCATTGGGCCACTGACCGCGGATCGCGGGCGAATACATCGCCTCAACGCGCGTTGGCGGCAGGGTGAAGCGGCCCGAGCCATTGAGGCGCACGACATATTCGACCGCGTGCGTGCCCGCAGGCATCCAGCCGAAATAGCCGCGCCAGCTGTCTTTGCCGCGTTCGACATAGCTCGGCTGCGCACCCGATCCGCCCGCCTGGCTCGCCAGCATTTCGGACTGGCCGCCGAGGTTGCCGACGATCGTGGCGCCGGGCGCGATCGGATCGTTAACCACCACCCACGTCCGCCCCGCCGCCGCGACGACCTCGATCCGCACCTTGATCACATCGCCGCGCGTCAGCCGGTCCTTGTTCGCGGCCTTCACGATACTGACCGAGCGCTTGATCCGGTAGCCCGCGTTCAGTGGCTCCTTGAGCGGCACGGCCGCCTTCACGCTGACGGTTGCCCAGGGCGCGCCGCCGCCCTGATGGTTGAGGGTCATCGTCGCGGCGTTGAGCGCGACGCGGAGCGGCGAGGGGGCTTCGGCCGGAAGCGGCCAGCTTTGCGCGGCCGTCTCGCCCGCAAGGCCGATGGTGGTGACGCCGGTGATCGCGCTCGCCGGATACAGCTCGGCAAAGCGGCGGACGGTGACGGCGCCCCACGCATTCGCCGGGGTCGTGTCCCAATGCCCCTTGCGCTGGCGCTGCGCGACGCCGACCATCAGCTTGCCCGCGTCATCTTCCCAGCCCTTGCGGCCGAGCACGGCTTCGAGCGTCTTGATCGCCATTTCGTCGCCGCTGACCATCATCCACCACGGCGCGCGTGCATCGTCGACAAGGTCGAGGCGCGTGCCTTCGTAGACGAGGCGCTTGCGAAGCTCCGCTTCGGCCGCGGTGCGCAGCGCGGCGGCACCCCGTACCCCCGGCGTCCGCTCGATCGCGACAAGCCAGTCGGCGAGCGTGCCCGTTGCCATTTCACCGGGCGCCATGTCGATCGCGGCGACGAGGCGCGCGTTCGACGCATCGGCGCGTGCGAGCGCGGCGAGCGCGGCAATGCGGACGGGACGAATATCCCACGGGCCATAGCCGCGGCGCGTCAGTCGGCCTTCGACCACCGCTTGCAGCGCGGCGACCATTCTGGCGCGCGAGGCTTCGGGAATGGCAAAGCCGTTCGCCGCGGTTATGCCGAGCACATAGGCGGTAAGCTCGATCGAACCGGTGAGGCGTTCGTTCGGCCAGTAGCGGAGCAGCCCGTCGTCATCGAGATGGGTTGGCATCGCACCCGCCAGCGCCTGCCACCGCCCGAGGTCGCCGAGCGCGATCGCGCGCGACGTTTGCTGCTCGAAACAGGTGTAGGGATAGGCGCTCATATAGTCGCGCACCCCGGCGAGCGGCGGCGCGAGCGTGCCCGCGAGCGCGACATCGACATATCCGCCGGGCAGCGCGCCCGCGGGCACCGCGATCGGCAAGGTCGTGTTGGGGCCGACGCGGAACAGGCTGGCGGCCCAGGTTTCGACGGGCACCGCGGGTTCGACGACCTGTTCAAAGACCAGCCGGTCGCGCGCCTTGCCGTCTTTGGTTGCGGCTTCGACCGTCCATTCGATCGGCCCCGCCTTATCGGGCGCCGTCATCTGCCAGCTCACCGGCACGGCTCCGCCGGCGGGGATGGTGACGGTGAGCGGCGGTGCGGTTGCGATCGCGGGCGTCAGGGTCGCCGTAGCCGTGACCTCCATCGCCTTGTCGGTCCCGTTGCGGAGCGTGAAGCGCGCGTCGTAGGCATCGCCGGTGCGGACGAGTTCGGGCAGCCCGGCGAAAACGCCGAGATCCTGCACGGTGCGGACGCTCGTTTCGCCGGTGCCGAAAAATTGCGATCCGTCGGTCGCGATCGCGACGAGGCGGAAACCCGACAGATTGTCGCTGAGCGGCACGTCGATGCTCGCGCGGCCCTTGGCGTCGAGCGGAACATGGCCCTTCCACAAAAGCACGGGGCGGAAATCCTCGCGCGTCAGCCCGCTGAGATCGCCGCCGCCGCCGCCACCAGGCTCCAATGCCTTGCGGCCATAGTGGCGTTTACCCACAACCTGCATCTGCGCGGTCGAGGTGAGCACGTCGAGCGTGCGCTGTCCCATCATCGCCGAGAGGATGTCCCAGCTTTCATTGGGCGCGAGCTGGAGCAGCGCCTCGTCGACCGCGGCGAAGGCGACGTCGGCATTTCGGGGCGCCTTGCCGTCGGGGGTCTTGACCTCGATGCCGACCTTTGCCGTTTCGCGCACCGCATATTTTTCCTTGTCGGCCTTCACTTTGACGCCGAGCCGATGCCCTTCCCAGCCGACCTTGATACGCGCGATGCCCAGGCGATAGGCGGGCTTGGCCAGATCGACCAGCGCGGTGGGCGGCGCGCCCTCGCTGGTCTCGATCTTGAAGCCGACCGCGCGCTTCATCTTGCGGAACCAGCTTTCCTGGCCTGTCACACGTCCGCGCACCGCCATCACCGAGACATAGACATCGGGAGCGTAGGTTGCGGGCAGCTTGACCTTTACGACGGGGTTGGTGCCTTTCAAGGGCACGACGAAGCTGGACAGCACGCCTTCGCGTTCGACGGTGACGAGCGCGGTCGCCTCGCGGAACGGCATCCGCACCTGGAAACGCGCGGTGTCGCCGGCGGCGTAGCGCGGCTGTTCGGCGATCACGTCCATGCGGTCGCCATTGTCGCCGCCGAACCACCAGTCGTCGTCTCCCGCAAGCCAGACCGAGCGCACAGCGCGCGCTTCATTGCCGTCGGCATCGGTTGTGGTCGCAACGACGGTGACTTCGCCCGAAACGCCCGGTGCCATCGCGCAGCTTGCGCGGCCGAGCGCGTCGGTCGTCGCGGCGCAGTCGGCGGTGAGCCTGGTCGTGCGCATCTGGTTGTCATAGGCGTAGAAGCCGCCGATCAGGCGCCGCCGCGCGGTGATGATCTGGCGGCTGTAGAGCGCGACATTGACGCGCTGGCCGCGGATCGGCTTGCCGTCCAAGTCGAGCGCGATGAAGTTGAGGCGCAGGTCGTCGTCGCGCATCATCCAGCCATCGGTCTTGAGCCCGAGGCGCACGGCAGAGGGATAGAGGGTGATGCGGCGGCTCGACGTCAAAGTTTCGCCATTGGCATCCTCATAATCCATTTCGGCGGCCATCATCGTCGGCTCGGTGATCGGCTGATCGACCACGACGTCGGTGCGCGCGGTGCCGTCGGCGCCGAGCGTCAGCGGTACCGAGCGCGCGAGCGGCAGCTCGCCGCCGGGCTCCTCGCCGCTGTCGTCGAGCTGGACGATGCCTTCTTTCACCGGGCGGCCGTCGAAATCCCAGTCGCGATAATCCTCTGGCGGCGACCAGGCGGCGCGGAAATTGGTACGCAGCTCGACCGGGATGCCGGGGGCGGGGCCGCCCGACAAATATCCGACGAAGAGATTGATCGGCACCGTGGCGGGGCGCACGAGCCATCCCTTCGGCCCGGTGATCGCTGCCTTCATCGTCGGCAGCCGATATTCGTCGACGCGCACGCTCTGGCCGGTCCAGATGCTGTCGTCCTCGCCCTTTTTGTCCTTCGTGACGAAGACGAGCTCATAATCGCCCATCGGTGCCGAGGCGGGGACGTTCCAGATGGTTTCGCCGCTGCCGCCCGCGGGAATCGCGAAAGGCATCTCGAACTCGGTGTCCGACCCGCGGTGGACGAGGCGAAGCTTGCCCGCCATCGCTTCGGGGGTGCGAAAGCCGAGCCCGACGGGGCGGCGCAGCACATGCTTCATATGCACCGTCTCGCCCGCTTTCACGAGCGCGCGGTCGAAGATTGTGTGGAGGATGTCCTCGCGCTCCGACCAGCCATAGGGCAGGTCGAAATCATAGGGGCGGATGCCGTCGCCCCAGTCGGTGAGGGTGAAGCTGAAATCGTCGCCCGACCGCGCGCTGACCATCAGCGCATGGCCTTCGCTGTGCGCGGGGTCGGCGTCCTTTTCGCAGTTCGAGTAGGTTTCGGGCTGCGGCAGGCCCGATGGGAAGGCGAGGCGCCCCGCCTTGTCGGCGGTGCCGCGCGCAAGCAGGCGGCCGGTACAGCTGTCGGTGACGCGGATTTCGGCGCCCGCGACGGGCTGGCCGCTCGCGAGCGACGTCACCCACGCGAGCGAGCCTTCGCGGCCCCATTTGAAATGCACCGCCATGTCGGTGACGAGCGCGGCCGTCGCGACATAGCGCGTCGTCTTGCGGCCAAGCAGCGCGGCGCCAAGCTCGGGGCTGGCTATCTCGACGACGTGGAACCCCTTTTCGGCGAGCGGGATTCCCACGACTTCGAACGCCTTGCCGCCCGCGGGCGGGGTGAGCTGCATGTCGCGACGCTCGCCGCCCGAGGGGGCCCCCGCGAAAACCGATTTGGTGCCCGTGTAATTGACCGTGATCTCTTTGCCGCGGGCGTCCTTTTCCTCGCGATAGTCGCTGTCGTCGGCATCCTCGACGCGGCGGAGCCAGCGCGCGACCGCGGCATCGTCGTCGCCGACACGCAGCGTCGCGGCTGGCATTTTGAGGTTCTTCTGGACGAGCGAGGCTTCGACTCCGCGCACGGTGACGGGCAGCACGCCGCCCTCGCTCGCTTCCAAAATGCCGAACTCTGCGGCGAATTTGACCAGCGGCGGCGTTCGGTCGATGTGGAATTTAAGCGGGAAATTGGCGGCGTTGAGCAGCGCGCGGCCGCTCTGGTCGGTGACACCGCCAGGCAGGATCAGCGTGGCATCGACATTCTGCGGCAGCGGACCCGCAAAGCGCACCTGCGTCAGATAGGTGTCATTTCGGTCATCGTCATCGACCTTGGCTGCGATCGTCTTGCCATCGGCGGTGGTGAGCTTCGCCGCGAGCGCGGTGTCGCGCGCGACGGGCGCGGTGAAGCGCAGCGTGACATCCTTGATCGGGTTGCACCCCGCCTGCGGGTTGACGCGGCTGCACGACATTTTGGCGGTGAAGGCAGGGCGCACGTCATAGTCGAAGCGCTGGTCGCGTCCCGCGGTGCGGCCGGGCACCCCCGCCTGCGCGATGCGCGCGTCCCAGACGAGCGCCATGTCGCGTCCCGGCGGCAGCGGGCGGCGGCATTTGACGGGGACGATGCGGTCGAGCAGCGCCTCACGATCCGCGCCCGCTGCGGGCATATGCAGCGGCAACCCGGCGTCATAGGCAAAGGATTGGCGCGACCAATTGCCGTCGCCAAGGCCCGTCAAAATCTCTGTCGCGGTCGCGCGCGGCAGAACGTCGAGCGGGATTTTCTCGCCGATCCCGTCGACCGCGCAATAGCCGTAGCGGCCGACCGAGGCGCGGTCGGCGGCGACGTTGGTGGCGACGAGGAAGACCTGTTCCTCCTCGATCCCGCCGTCGATCCCGCCCGCGAGCACCGCGCGCGCGGAGGGGCCACCGGTGTCGATCGCGAAGCGGTCGTTGCCGGTGACGGCGACGCCGCGCGCCGTGACGAGGCCCTGGCGCAGCTCGACATGGCAGCGCAGCCCGCCGGGAAGCGGTTTGTCGAATTCGAGCACCCAGGTGCGCGTGTCGACCCAGCGGCCGGTCGACGGGCGCTTGCAGTCGTTGGTCGCCGGGGCGGTGGCGCGCGGATCGCCGAGCGCGACCATGTCTTCGGAAAAGCGCAGCGTGAAGCGGGTGATCGTGCCTTCGCCGGTGCCGCTGCTACCCGGAGTCGCGAGCGTGACCTGCGGCACGGTATCGGCGGCGGTCGCGGCCATCGCGAGCGTCAGCGGGACGATCAGCGCCAGTTTCGTGCGGCTCCCCAGCCAGCTGCCCAGCTTGCGCCATTCGATCGTCATCACACCGCCTCCCCCTCGCTGGCCCGCACGTCTATCCTGCTGGAAAGAAGGGGATGAGTCCACCCGCCACCGCACTTCGCGCACGCTTAATCGACGATCGCGGCCGGGCTGTGACGGCGATCACAGACGTGCGAAAAAGGGATCGGCGCGCGGTCAGCGTGCGAGCATCGGCCCGAGCTTTTGCCCCGCAAAGATATGGACATGGAGGTGCGGCACCTCCTGATGGCTGTCGGGGCCGACATTGGCGAGCAGGCGATAGCCGGGGACGACGAGCCCCGCGTCGCGCGCGACCTGCCCCACCGCGCGAACGAAACCGGCGATTTCGGCGTCGCTGCCGCGTTCGGAGAAATCGTCCCAGCTGACATAGGCGCCCTTGGGAATGACGAGAATGTGGAGCGGCGCCTGCGGATTGATGTCGTGAAAGGCGAGCGCAAACTCGTCCTCGTAGACGGTCTTGGACGGAAGCTCGCCGCGCAGGATGCGCGCGAAGATATTGCTGTCGTCATAGGGCAGGGTGGCGTCGATCGGCATGATTGTTCCCTCCTTTCTTACGTCATCCCGGCGAAGGCCGGGATCTCGCCGGTGGGTCTTGGCGACAGGGTGAGATCCCGGCCTTCGCCGGGATGACGAATATGCAAAGGCAGGCTGGTTCTGGTCGATAGACCCCTCACGCGCGGCTGGCTTTTTCGGCGTGGCCCGAGGTGCCGTGGCGGCGGTCGAGTTCGGCGGCGATCGCGTCCCAGGTGAGGCCGCGTTCGGCGAGCAGAATCGACAGGTGAAAGATGAGATCGCTCGCCTCGCCGATCAATTCGGGATCGTCTTCGCTCACCGCGGCGATCACCGCCTCGACTGCCTCTTCTCCGAGTTTCTGCGCGATCTTGCCGCGCCCCTTCGCGGCGAGGCTCGCCACATAGGAGAGTTCGGCCTCGCCCGCGGCAATCCGGTCGTGGATGACCTGTTCAAGTCGCCCCAGCGTGTCGCCCATTGCCTTGCTCATCACGACGATCCTTTCGCGGGCGTGGTACCGCGCGCGGCCAGCGTGGGCAAGCGCCGCCCAAAAATTACTGCGCCGTCAACCATATTGAAACGCCTTGGGCATAAGGTCGGGCGCGCCGGGGGGCGATATCGATTTCAGTCGGACAAGGATGGTAATGATGGGCACCCGCTCCCAGGTGGTTTTGGCCGCAACGGCTTCGGCGCTCGCTTTGACGGCGAATCCGGCGATGGCACAAGAGGATGGCGACATGATCGTCGTCACCGGGTCGCGTATCGCGAAGAGCGAATTTACGAGCGCCGACCCGATCCAGATCATCGACCCCGATACCGCGAAGTTGCAGGGGCAAGTCCAGCTCGCCGACATGCTGCGATCGGCGCCCGCGGCGCAAGGGTCGATCCAGATCACCTCGGCGATTTCGAACCGCTTTGTCGCGAACGGCGGCAATGATGTGCAGTCGCTGTCGCTGCGCGGGCTGGGGGCTGAACGCACCCTCGTGCTGATCAACGGCCGCCGCGCGGGGCCCGCGGGCATTCGCGGATCGGTCGCACCCTTCGACCTCAACGTGCTGCCGCTGTCGGTGGTGCGGGAGGCCCAGCTTCTGAAAACCGGCGCCTCGTCGATCTATGGGTCCGATGCGGTTGCGGGCGTGGTCAACATTTTGACCCGCGATGACCTCGACGGGTTCGAGGGCGGGGGTTTCTCGTCGATCACCGAGCATGGCGGCGGCGAAAGCTATGGCGTCGATGCGAGTTTCGGCAAAAAGTTCGACCGCGGGCATTTCTTTGCGACGGTCGACCTGTTCCGCCAGCAGAATCTGACGCGGCGCGACCGCGGCTTCCTTTTCTGTTCGGAAGAGTATCTGAAGCGCGAGGCCGACGGCAGCCGCGCCGACATCATCGATTTCCGCACCGGTGCCCCGGCGTGCAGCAGCACCTTGGGCAATGCGATCGTCTTCGGCGATTTTTCGGGGGTCGATCAGAACGGATTTCCGACCTTTGGCCCCGGCCTCATCGCGCCGAACGGGCAGGCGATCTTTGCCGGCCAATATGGCGCCGAGTTTGCGGGCGTCGGCATCCCGATCAACGCCTATAACCCCATCGGCGTGTTCGGCCCGGCCGACTTCTTCGGGGTCAATTTCGACGGCCCTTCGACGGGCGCGCTCAACCAGTTCGAGCCGGTCGAGCAGGATTCGGACGTGTTTTCCGCCGTCAGCCGCGTGAGCGCCTTTGCCGACGGTGCCTATGAGGTGACGGGCGGCATCGTCGCCTATGGCGAGTTCCTGTTCAGCAACCGCAAGTCGCACAACAACGGGTTCCAGCGGATCGAGATCGACCAGTTCACCGGCGCGTCCTTCCTGCCGCAGTTTCTGTGCGATCCGACGCAGTTCAACTGCAGCCCGGCCGACCTTGGCGATCCGTTCAACGCCGAGTTCGGCGGCAATCTGATCCTCCGGCCGCGCGTGCTTGTGAAGTCGGAAAGCCGCGCCGACGTCGATTATTATCGCGGGGTCTTCGGGTTGCGCGGCGATTTCGGCCAAGCGTGGAAATGGGATGTTCACGGTCAGCACAGTCGATCGGACGCCCGTTACACGCAGGATGTAATCTATCAGGATGCGATCGCATCGCAGACGCTGCGCACGCGATCGTGCGCCGGCACCACGACCGCGATCCGCGGCGCCGAGTGTATCGACATCGACTTCACCGACCCGCGCGTCCTCCGCGGCGACTTCACCCCCGCCGAGCGCGCGTTTCTGATGGGGCGCGACACGGGGCGGACCTTGTTCAAACAGACGTCGGCCGAAGCGTTGCTGACGGGCAAGCTGCTGAACCTGCCTGCGGGGCCGGTCGGTGTCGCGGTCGGCGTGAATATCCGGCGCGACGAAATCGACGACACGCCGGGCGAAGCGACGCTGACGGGCAATGTCGCCAATTTCACCACCTCGGGCATCACCGCTGGCCGCACCGTCGCGAAGGAAGTCTTTGGCGAAGTCGAAGTGCCCTTGCTCGAAGGCGTGCCGATGATCGAACGGCTGACGCTGTCGGGCGCGGCGCGCTACACCCACGTCGAGGCGACGCGCCGCGACGGTGTAGAGGATCATTTCAGCGATACGACGTGGAAGGTCGGCGCCGACTGGGCCGTGACCGGCTGGCTGCGCCTGCGCGGCACCTGGGGGACCTCATTCCGCGCGCCCGCGCTGTTCGAACTGTTCCTTCAGGATCAGACCGGGTTCCTTGGCCAGCAGGCGATCGACCCGTGCATCCAGACCGCGGCGCGGCTGGCGATGGGGGCGATCAGCCAGCGCATCTTCGACAATTGCGCCGCCGACGGCATCGCGCCCGATTACGCCGGTGGTATCGCGCCCGCGACGATCGTGTCGGGCGGCGGTATCGGGCGGCTCAAGCCCGAAAGCTCGACCGCAAAGACGGTGTCGGTCATCCTGACCCCCGATCTGTCGGGCGCGCTGTGGGGCGGGATGAAGGCGCGCCTCGCGGTCGATTATTTCGACATCAAGGTTAGGCAAGAGATCACCCTGCTCGGCGCGGGCAACATCCTGCGCGGATGCTATGATTCCGACGCTGCCGACGAACCGCTGTGCGGACTGTTCACGCGCGTCGCCGCGGGGCCGAACGCGCAAAGCGTCGCGAGTGTCACCGACCGCTATGTCAACATCAGCCGCCAGCAGGGTCGCGGCGTGGACCTGTCGCTCGCGCTCGATCAGGAGCTCGGCAACCTCGGCTCGCTGGCCTTCCGCGCGCAGATGACCTGGCAGGTGGAGGACAAGGTCGCGCTCTTCCCCGGCACCGAGATCGACGACAATGGCAAGATCGGCAATCCGAAATGGGTCGGCGATTTCAATCTTGGCTGGAGGAAGGGCAGCTGGACGCTCTTTTACGGGCTCGACGTCACCGGCGCGGCATCGAACAAGGAGGATCTGCTCCGCGCGCAGGGCGGCGACCCGTGCCGCAGCTCTGCCTTCCGCCCCGGCGGGCGTTTCTGCCCCGATGTCAGCGTGCCCGCGACCTTTTATCACGCGCTGTCGCTGAGCCGCGACGTCGCCGACCGCTTCCGCATCACGCTGGGCGTCGCCAATCTGTTCGACACGCCGCCGCCGCGCGTTTCGACCGTCGTTACCGCAACGCCGCCGGTGATCGGGCAGGCGCCGGCATTCGGGACGCAATATGATTATCTGGGGCGGCGATTCTTCCTGGGTGTTCGCGGCACGATCTGACGCGGCGCGTGACGCAAAAAAGGGGCCGCTCGCGCAGCCCCTTTCCCGTGCTGGCGTCGCCGGTCAGCCGAACAGCCGTTCGGCATAGGCTTCGCGCAGCTGCACCCAATTGTCCCAGTGCGGCGCCGCCGGTGTCTCGCGCACGCGCGCTTCGAGCACGTCGAGATGCGCGTGCCACCCCGCGCTGACATTCAGCAATATATCGCGGTCCTCGATCCGCTTGTGCACGATGGTGAGCAGGACGTCGGCGCCCCGCTCCTCCAGCATGAAGGTCACGCCGCCGGTGCTGCCCCAGCTGATCGACAAGAGGCGCGGCGGGTCGATCGCCGTAACCTCGCACAGCATCCGGTGTTCGTCGCCGAAACCGTCGGGGCGGATGCCCGGCGGATCGGTGAGTTCGTCGTTGCGCCACACGAGTTCGACCGGTGCGCCGACCTTTTCCTCCATGGCGCCCGCGGCGAGCCACTGGCGGCGCAAATCCTCGTCGGTCAGATAGGCCCAGACGCGCTCGACGGGGCCCGGCAGCAGGCGCGCGATCGTCAGCGTCGCGGGTTCGGTGAGCAGGCCGTAGCGGTCTTCGTCAAGCATCGTCGTCATCGTCATTCTCCTTTGTTTCGGGGGAGGGGGGCTTTCGGAGGCGGCGGCGTTGCCGCGTCGTCGGCGCGCAGGATATTTTCGAGCAGGTCGAGGCGGTCGGTCCAGAAGCGGCGGTAGATCGCGATCCACTGGTCGGCGCGCATCAGCGGCACGGGGTCGAGGCTGCACATATGCGTGCGTCCGCGAACGTCGCGGCGGACGAGTCCGGCCTTTTCAAGCACCTTGATATGTTTGGACGCCGCCGCCAGCGACATGGCGAAGGGTTCGGCGAGTTCGCCGACGCTGCGCTCGCCGTCGGCAAGTTCGCGAAGCATCGCGCGCCGCGTCGCGTCGCCTAGCGCGTGAAAAACGGTGTCGAGCGTATGCGAATCATGTTCAACCATGGGGTTGAATATGGCGCTCGTCTTTTAATTGTCAACCATTTGGTTGAATTATTGTTCGTCGACCCCGGCGATCCGGTTTCCGGCGTTTTCCCGATAGAGCGTCCAGTCGGCCGGACATTTGTTCACCGGTCGGGGCAGCCCCTGCATCCCCTCGGTGACCCAGCAGTCGTTGTAAATCGAGCAATAACAGGCGCGAACCTTGAGCTTCCATCGCTCCTTGTTGAGCGCTTGCCAAACCGTCTCGGTCGTGGGCGTGCGCGGAAAGCTGATAAATTCGACCGTTTCGCCGGGCCGCACCGCGATCCCGGTCGAGGGCGAAGTGGAGAAGCGCAGCCCACGCGGTTCTCGATCCGTGCAGCATTTTTCCAGCAGGTCGAGCGGGGTGGCGATCGGCTTCCCTTCATAACGGATTTCGATGGGGCCGAGGATGGCCGGTCCGACGCCATTGTTCGTCAGCGACAGCGCAATATCCTGATTGCCCTGCTCGTCGCCGTTGCTGGTCCCGAAAGTGACGAAGGGCATCACGCCGCCGGTCTGCATCTTTTGCGTCGCGTCGGCCTGAACAAAGGCGAAATAGGCGAGGGCGAGCGAAGCGATGAGCGCGGGCAGGCCGATCAGGAAATGCGCGATCGTGATGAAAGGCAGATAGCGCAGCAGGTGCGATCCGACCGCCGATGGCGAGGAGGCGGATGGCGCGGATGGGGTGGGGGTGTCGTGATCGGACGGATCGGACATCGACGGGGCTCTCCTGACCGTGCAGGGCCTAGCGTGGTCGGCGTGTTTTTCCAACCGGACAGCTTCGCCCGCAGCCATCGGATGGGAAAGCACTCGCATCGGCGCGGCGGTTGCGGCTATGGTGGGCGCCATGCTGAACCTCGTCACCGCCCTGCTCGCCGCCGTCCAGTCGCCCGCCGCGCCGCCGCAGGCGACGCAATTGCCGCCCCCCGTCCCCGCCATACCCGCGCCCGTGCCCCCGGCGGTCGAGGTCGACACGCGGCCCCATGTCGCGCTCAAGACCGACCTGGGAACCATCACCGTGCGGATCGAGGACAAGCGCGCGCCAATCACGGCGGCCAATTTCCTCCGCTATGTCGATACGAAACGGATGGACGGGTTCAAATTCTATCGCTCGACCAAAAGCTGGGGTCCCGCGAGCCAGCTGATCCAGGCGGGCAATCGCGGCGATGCGGGCAAGAATTTCCCGCCGATCGCGCACGAACCCACGACCGCGACCGGCCTCACCAATTGCAAGGGCGCGCTGTCGATGGCGCGGCTCAACCCGGGCGATGCGACGACCGATTTTTTCCTGTTGCTGTCCGACATCAAGGGCTTTGACGCCGATGCGCCCGGCGGCGACGGAGCGGGTTTTGCCGTGTTCGGCGAAATCGTCGCGGGGGCCGATGTCGCGGCGGCGATTTTCAATGCGCCTATCTCCCCGACCGCGGGCGAAGGGGTGATGGTCGGACAGATCCTCGACCCGCACGTGACGATCCAGACGGCGCGCCGCGTGCCCGCGCCGGCGGGCGCCGAAGCGGGCTGCGTCGTCAAGGCGGGGTGACGCATCGGAAGTTGCGCCCTGGCGTCCATCATTTATTTTGCGTTCATCCGCGCTGTGGCTATACCGCGCGCATGACTCAGCGTTCCTCGATCCGCGCCACGACGCGCCTGCTCGCCGCCGCATTCCTGATGACGCCCATGCTGGCGGCCTGCGCCGGGGGTGGCGGGGTCAAGCAGGACACGCGCTATGTCGCGCGCGACGTGAACACGCTGTACCGCGCCGCGCAGGACCGGCTCGACCGCCGCCAATATGGTATCGCCGCCGCCTTGTTCGACGAGGTCGAGCGCCAGCACCCCTATTCGCCCTGGGCACGCCGCGCGCAGCTGATGAGCTCTTTCAGCTATTATATGGACCGCGAATATACGCCGGCGATCGAGGCGGCGCAGCGGTTCCTGGCGATCCATCCGGGCAACAAGGATGCGCCCTATGCCTATTATCTGATCGCGCTCAGCTATTATGAGCAGATCAGCGACGTCACGCGCGACCAGCGAATCACGCAGCAGGCGCAGGCCGCGCTGGGCGAGATCGTCCGCCGCTATCCCGACAGCCGCTATGCCGCCGACGCGCGGCTGAAGATCGACCTGGTGCAGGATCATCTTGCGGGCAAGGAGATGGAAATCGGCCGCTTTTATCAGCGCAGCTCGAACTGGCTCGCGGCATCGATCCGTTTCCGCGAGGTGGTCGACAAATATCAGACGACCAGCCACGCGCCCGAGGCGCTCTATCGCCTGACCGAATCCTACCTCGCGCTCGGCATTCCGGAAGAAGCGAAGAAATCCGCCGCGGTGCTCGGCGCGAACTATCCCGGCAACGAATGGTATCAGCGCGCCTATAAGCTGATGCAGCGGCACGCGCCGAGCGCGTGATGCCCGGACGTCGCCCCCGCGAAGGCGGGGGCCGCTGGAGGGTTTATGCAGCGATGAAGGGCAAGGCCGACTGCGGCCCCTGCCTTCGCAGGGGCGACGTGCTGCACTACCAAATAGATTCCGTCTTTGTTCTGCGGTAAGGACGGCGCGTGCTGACCGCATTGTCCATCGCCAATGTCGTGCTGATCGAACGGCTCGACCTCGATTTCGAGGCCGGGCTGGGCGTGCTGACGGGCGAGACGGGCGCGGGTAAGTCGATCCTGCTCGACGCGCTGGGGTTGGCGCTGGGTGCGCGCGCCGACAGCGCACTGGTGCGGCAGGGCGCCGACAAGGCGCAGGTGACGGCGAGCTTCGCCGCGCCCGCAGCGAACAGCGCGCTTGCAGCCTTGCTCGCCGAGAATGAGGTCGAGGTCGAGCCGGGCGAACCCTTGCTTGTCCGCCGCACCTTGAAGGCCGACGGCGGCAGCCGCGCCTTTTTGAACGACCAGCCCTGTTCGGCGGCGCTGCTGCGTGAGGTCGGCGGGCATCTGGTCGAAATCCATGGCCAGCACGACGACCGCGGACTGCTCGCGCCCGCGGGACACCGCGCGCTGCTCGACGCCTATGCGCGCGCCGACAGCGGTGCGGTCGCCGCCGCCCATGCGGCGTGGCGCGCCGCCGAGGCAAGGCTTGCCGCCGCGCAGGCCGCGATTTCGGAAGCGGAGCGCGACCGCGAGTGGCTGGAGCATTGCGTCGCCGAATTGCAGGCGCTGGCTCCCCAGGCAGGCGAGGAAGCCGAACTCGCCGAGGCACGCGCGGCGATGCAGAAGGGCGAGCGGCTCGCGGGGGAGCTCGCCGCGATCATGGACGCGTTTGACGGCAGCGCGGGTGGGCCGGCGCTGCTGCGCGGCGCGGCGCGGCGGCTCGACCGGTTCGCGGGTGATCATCCCCTGCTCGCCGAGGCTCTCGCGGCGCTCGACCGTGCGATCATCGAAGCCGACGAGGCCGAAACCAAGCTCAATGAAGCGGCACGCACGATGGAATATGATCCCGAGCGGCTGGAAGCGACCGAAACGCGGCTGTTCGAATTGCGCGCGATGGCGCGCAAACACGGGTGCCAGCCCGACGAACTGGCCGATCTGGCGGGCGATCTGGCGGCGCGGCTCGACGCGATCGAGGGCGGCAGCGCCGGGCTGGCGAAGCTCGAAGCGGCGGTCGCCGAAACCGCGGCGGCCTATACGCATGCCGCGACCTTATTGTCCGATCAGCGCGCAAAGGCTGCGGCGCGGCTCGACGCGGCGGTGGCGGGCGAACTCGTCCCTCTCAAACTCGACGCTGCGCGATTCCGGACGCTGATCGAACGGCTTCCCGCCGAGCGCTGGGGGCCGGAGGGTATCGATCGCGTCGAATTTCTGATTTCGACCAACCCCGGCGCGCCGTTCGCGCCGCTTGCCAAGATTGCATCGGGCGGCGAACTGTCGCGGTTCATCCTCGCGCTCAAGGTTGCGCTCGCCGAAGAGGGCGGCGCCGAAACGATCATCTTCGACGAAATCGACCGCGGCGTCGGCGGGGCCGTCGCGAGCGCGATCGGCGAACGGCTGGCGCGCCTGGCGGGTGCGGGCAAGCAGTTGCTCGCGGTGACGCACAGCCCGCAAGTCGCCGCGAAAGGTGCTGCCCATTTCATCATCGCCAAATCGAGCCAGGGAACGGTGACGCGCACCAGCGTCCGCGCGCTCGACGACGCCGGCCGCCGCGAGGAGATTGCACGGATGTTGTCGGGAACCGAAGTCACCGACGAAGCGCGGGCGCAGGCCGAGCGGTTGTTGGAGACGATATGATGGATCGGGCGCAACACTATCGGCGGGATGGTTATCTGGGCCTCCCTGGCTTTATTTCGACCGAGGTGACTCACGCGCTGCTCACCGCGCTCAAGACCGACCTTGTCAGCGGCGGGGTTCCGTTCGAGCAACTGAAACGCAAGCATGATTTGCTGGCGACCGAAGCGATCGAGATTTACGGCATGCAATATATGCCGCTCTCGACCTTCCTCTGGGGCATGACTCCGGCAATCAGCGCGCTCGTTGGGCACGCCCTCCGGCCGACCTACTGCTATTTTCGTATGTATCGCCAAGGCGACGTCTGCCGCATTCATTCGGACCGCTACGCCTGCGAACACAGCTTGTCGCTCCTGCTCGCGGCAAGTGACGGCAAGCCGTGGCCGCTCGAAGTCGGATCGCGGCACATTGAAAGCCCCCGCCAACGCGCCGATCCCGATTTCGGCGACGAGGCTTATGGGTCGGTGCCAATGCTGCCTGGCGATGCCGTCCTCTACCAAGGCGTTCACCGGCTGCACGGACGGATGCAGCCCAACCCCAACCGCTGGTCGGCGCACCTGTTCCTGCATTGGGTCGATCCCGATGGCCCCTACGCCGACCATGCGTTCGAGGGTGTGCGCATTCTGCCGACCGAAGCACTGGCGATGGAACATGGCTGATGCCCCGGCGACCCACCCCCTCGACCGCCCGATTTGGTCGATGCTCACCGGGCGGCAGGCCGATCTGGCCGAGGGCGGCCCGGCTGCGTTCCGGATCGACCGCGGCTATGGCGTGTTCGGCGTGGCGGCCGACACTGGCGCCGAGGCGCAGGCGGCGCTTGCCGCGCTGGTTCCCGCCGATGGCGAGCTCTGGATCGTCGAGGGCGAGCCCTGGCCGGTGCCGCCAGGCGTGCGCGAGGTGAAGCGCGCGGTGCTGGCGCAGATGGTCGCCGATGGCGGCGCGCCGCCGCAGCCGCGCGGTGACGAACCGCCCATCGCGCTGCTGACCGATGCCGACGCCCCTGAAATGGCGGCGCTCGCCGATCATGCCAGGCCGGGGCCGTGGGGCCCGGCGACGCACCGCTACGGCCCCTTTTTTGGCGTCCGCGACGAGGGCCGCCTGCTCGCGATGGCGGGACAAAGGATGCTGATGCCCGGCATGGCCGAGGTCAGCGGGGTTGCGACCTGGGCCGATTGCCGCGGTCGCGGGCTGGCGCGCGCGCTGATCGGTCATGTCATGCGCGCGATGGTGACGCGCGGCGAGACGCCTTTCCTGCACAGCTATGCCGATAATGCGGGTGCGATCGGCCTGTATGAAACGCTGGGCTTTCGCGTCCGGCGACAGGTGTATGTGCTGGTGATTGCACGATGATCGACCGGCGCGCGCATCTGACGGCGATGCTGGCAATGGCGGCGATGGTTCTGCCGGGTCGTAAAGTTGTGGCTCTGGAGGCGGTGATGGAAGAGGTTATTCCCGAATATGGGCTGATCGGCCAGATGATCGCCCGGCCCGGCGAGCGGACGGCGCTGGCCGCGATTCTGGCCGAAGGAACGGATGAGATGCCGGGCAATATGGGCTATCTGATCGGCGAGGATAGCGCGAACGCCGACGCGATCTGGATCGTCGAGCTGTGGGACACCCAGGCTTCGCACGCTGCGTCGTTGCAATTGCCCGCGGTGCAAGCTGCAATCAAAAAGGCCCGTCCGCTGATCGCCGGATTAGGCACTCGCGCCGAGTTCAGGCCGATGCGATGAATCAAGCCCCTCCCCTTCAGGGGAGGGGTTGGGGTGGGGGTATGAGTCGTACCAAACGCAACGAAACTCTGCTTAGCTATGCACACAAAATGCGCCGTCAACCAACCGAAGCAGAGAAGCGGCTGTGGCGCCATCTTTCGGGTGCCAAATTGGGCGGCCATAAATTCCGCCGCCAAGCGATCGTCGGTCCGTACATCGCCGATTTCTTCTGCCCGCAGAAAAATCTGACGGTGGAGATAGACGGCGATACCCACATCGCAGACGTAGATGCTAAAAGGGACAAGATTTTGCTGAATCAAGGCATTGCGGTGGTTCGCGTGACGAATGAGGATGTGCTGACAAATATGGACGGGGTGCTGGAATATCTGCGCGTAAAACTCGAAGGCTGCGTTGACCGATGGCCCCACCCCAACCCCTCCCCTGAAGGGGAGGGGCTTTGACGACCGAGATTGAATCGCTGACCGAGGCCGACGCCGCCAACGAGCTGATGCGGCTCGCGCGGCAGATTGCCTATCATAACAAGCGCTATCACGCCGAGGACGCGCCGGAGATTTCGGACGCCGACTATGATGCGCTCGTCCGCCGCAACAATGCCATCGAAAGCGCTTTTCCGCATCTGGTCCGCGCCGACAGTCCGAACAGGTTGGTGGGGGCGGCGGTGGAGACCTCTCCGCTCGCGAAAATCACCCACGCGCAGCGGATGATGAGCCTCGACAATGCGTTCAGCGCCGAGGACGTGGCGGAATTTGCGGCGCGCGTCCGCCGGTTCCTCAATCTCGACGCAAGCGAGGCGGTCGCGCTCACCGCCGAGGACAAGATCGATGGCCTGTCCTGTTCGCTGCGCTACGAACAGGGGCGGCTGGTACAGGCTGCGACGCGCGGCGACGGCAGCGTGGGGGAGGATGTCACCGCCAATGTTCGCGCCATCGCCGACATTCCGCAGGAGTTGACCGGCGCGGTCCCCGACATCTTCGAGGTGCGCGGCGAGGTTTATATGGCAAAAGCCGACTTCGCCGCACTCAACGCGCGGCTGCTCGCCGAGGCCGACGATCGCGACAAGGCGCGCCAGTTCGCGAACCCGCGCAACGCGGCCGCGGGATCGCTGCGCCAGAAGGATGCGAGCGTCACCGCCTCGCGCCCGCTGCGCTTCCTCGCGCATGGCTGGGGCGAGGTGAGCGCGCTGCCCGCCGACACGCAATTCGGCGTGATGCAGGCGATTGCCGGCTGGGGCGTCGCGGTGTCGCCCTTCCTCCGACGCTTCGACAGCGTCGAGGCCGTGCTCGCGCACTATCGGACGATCGAGGCCGAACGCGCCGATCTGCCCTATGACATCGACGGCGTCGTCTATAAGGTCGATCGCCTCGACTGGCAGCAGAGGCTGGGTTTCGTCGCCAAGGCTCCAAGATGGGCTGTCGCGCATAAATTCCCCGCCGAACGCGCGCAGACGACATTGGAAGCGATCGACATCCAGGTCGGCCGCACCGGCAAGCTCACCCCTGTCGGGCGGCTCACCCCCGTCACCGTCGGCGGGGTGGTTGTGTCGAACGTCACGCTCCACAACCGCGACGAGATCGGGCGGCTGGGCGTGCGCCCCGGCGACCGCGTCGTCATCCAGCGCGCGGGCGACGTGATCCCGCAAGTCGTCGAGAATCTGACCCGCGACGAAGATCGCGCGCCCTATCATTTCCCCGACCATTGCCCGGTATGCGGCAGCGAGGCGGTCGCCGAGGAGGGCGAGGTCGACGTGCGCTGTACCGGCGGCCTCATCTGCAACGCCCAGAAATTCGAGCGCCTCCGCCATTTCGTCAGCCGCGGTGCGCTCGACATCGAAGGGCTGGGCGAAAAGAGCATCGCGGAGTTTCTGGACCTCGGTTGGCTCGACAAGGGGCCGGCCGATATCTTCCGGCTCAAGACTCATCGGGGCGAGCTGCTCGCGCGCGAGGGGTGGAAAGAAAAGTCGGTCGACAATCTTCTCGCCGCGATCGAGGCAAAGCGGTCGCCCGATGCCGCGCGCCTGCTCTTCGGGCTCGGCATTCGTCACATCGGCGCAGTGACCGCGCGCGACCTCCTGAAAGGGCTTGGCGACATTGCGCGGCTTCCCGAAGCCGCCGCGGGCATTCGCGGCTGGCTTGATGCCAATCCGCAGGGCGAAGATGAGTCGGACGGCAAATATCTCGCGCGCCGGATGGAGGCGATCAGGGCGATCCTCGACGTGCGCGCCGACGGCATCGGCCCGGCGGTCGCCGAAGCGCTGGGTGATTTCTTCCACGAACCGCACAACCGTGCGCTGTGGGACGATCTGCTCTCCGAAGTGTCGCCGCCTCCGTACGTGGTCGAAACGCGTGACAGCGAGGTGTCGGGGATGACGGTCGTGTTCACCGGCAAGCTGGAAACGATGAGCCGCGACGAAGCGAAGGCGCAGGCCGAAGCGCTGGGCGCCAAGGCTGCGGGATCGGTGAGCGCCAAGACCGACCTGGTGGTCGCGGGGCCGGGGGCGGGATCGAAGCTCAAGCAGGCGGCAGCGCTCGGGATCAAGGTGATCGACGAAGCGGAGTGGGCGAAGATTGTCGAAGCGGCGGGGTGAATGTCGCCCTGCATCGATAGGCAATCGGGCCGCGGCCCCGCTCGCCACGGACGTACTGCGGGAAGGAGCCATCCTTGACGTGCGAAGCGGAACCTGGGTCATTTTGCCCGCTTGCCAGCCGTCCGGCCGCACCCTAAGGCGCGGCGCGTGGGCATTCTCGCCGCCTTTCGCCGTCCCGGCTTTTTGCTGCTCGCGCCGCTGATGCTGGCGCTTGCGGCGCGAATACTTGTTGCGCCGGGCTGGATGATCGAGAGCGATGCCGGCGGTTCGATCACCGTACGCATCTGTTCGGACCCCGCCAATCCCGGCGGGACGATGACGATCCCGATCGAAAAGGCCGGGAGCCACGATGCGGGCGAGGTGCAAGGACATTGCCCGTGGGGCGCGCTCGCTAACGCGCCGATCGTCCCCCCTCTGCCCGTGCTCGCTGCCGCTCCGCTGGCTACCGGGGTCGCACCGGTGGCTTCGCCTTCGCTCGGCTTTGCGCCGGGCATCGCCTCGCCGCTTCCGCCGAGCACCGGACCACCTTCCCCGGCATAAAACCGTCACCCCGGCGAAGGCCGGGGTCTTGACCTTGCGTCCTGACGCACCGTGAAGATCCCGGCCTTCGCCGGGATGACAGTTTGAGCTGTCGCGCGACCGCGCGGCCCCATGCCTGTATCCAGGGAAGAAATTTCAATGACAAAATTCGCCTATCGCGCGGCGCCCCTGCTGGCGCTCGCCGCCGCTATCGCCGCCATGCCCGCGCAAGCCGAAGACGCCGATTCGACCATCATCGTCACTGCCCCCGAGCTCACCAACGAAGCCGAAGCGCGCGTGGCGAGGACAGCAGGCGGCGCCGACGTCGTCAGCCATCAGGATTATGCCGACAAGTCGATCATGTCCCTGCGCGACACGCTCGCCTTTTCCCCCGGCGTCTACCTACAGCCGCGCTACGGGCAGGAGGTGCGCATTTCGATCCGCGGATCGGGACTATCGCGCGGTTTCCACATGCGCGGGCTGACGCTGCTGCAGGACGGCGTGCCGATCAATCTTGCCGACGACAATGGTGATTTCCAGGAGCTTGAGCCGATCTTCTTCGACCATCTCGAGGTTTATCGCGGATCGAACGCGCTGCGTTTCGGATCGGGAACGCTCGGCGGCGCAATTAATGGCGTAACCCCTACGGGGCGCACGGCCGACGGCCTCTATCTGCGCGGCGACGCAGGCAGCTTCGACAGTTTTCGCGGGCTGGTGTCGGCGGGCGTGGCCGGGGACCGCGTCGATGCGTGGGGCGCGGTGAGCGCCGATACGTCCGACGGCGACCGCGACCATGTGAAGCGGCGGAGCTTTCGTTTCCACGGCAATGCCGGGATGCAGTTCGGCGATGTCGTGTCGAGCCGCGTCTATGTCAGCTTCAACAATATCAATCAGGAGATACCGGGGGCGCTGACGCGAACGCAGGCGCTCAGCACACCGCGCATGGCCAATCCGAATAGCGTGGCGGGCGATCATGCGCGCGACATCGATTCGCTGCGCCTGCAGAACCGAACGCGCTTCGACTGGGGCGCGGTCACGCTCGACGTCGGCGCTTTCCTGAACGCAAAGACGCTCTATCACCCGATTTTTCAGGTCATCGACCAGGATGGCGTCGACCGCGGCGGCTATTTCCGCTTCGACTATGCGGGCGACAGGATCGAGGCGACACTGGGCGGCGAGCTGCGCGTCGGCGACATCAAATCCAGACGCTTCGTCAATCTGGCGGGGAGGCGCGGGGCGTTGACGTTCGACGCCGACCTCGATGCGCGCGCCGCGACATTGTACGGTGAAGTGCGCGTGAAGCCGGTCGATACGCTGTCGTTGATTGCGGGCGGCATCTATGCCGACGGAAAGCGCAAACAGCGCATCAACCGCAACAGCGCCGCCCCGGTGCAGGACGGCACGATCGCGCGCGCCGACTTCGACGCCTTTTCGCCCAAGATCGGGCTGTTGTTCGAGCCTGCCGCAGGGATGCAATTTTACGCGAACTACAGTCGCTCGGTCGAATTTCCAGGCTTCAACGAGCTGGCGCAGATTGCGAATTTCGTCCCGCTCGATCCGCAGCGCGCGTGGACCGCAGAAGTCGGCACGCGCGGGCGTGCGGGGGCCGTGAGCTGGGATCTCAGCCTCTATCGCAGCGACATCAAGGGCGAATTGCTGCAATTCGACATCGGCCCCACGATTCCGGCGTCAACCTTCAACGCCGGGCGCACGCGGCACGAGGGCATTGAGGCGGCGTTGCAATTCGATGCGACCGACTGGCTGCGGCTGCGGCAGGTCTATACCTACAGCAGCTTCCGCTTTCGCGCCGACGCCGACTATGGCGATAACCGCCTGCCGGTCGTGCCGCGCCACGTCTATCGCGCCGAGCTGCGCATCGGGTCCGATGCGCTGCACATCGCGCCCAATCTGGAATGGATGCCCGACGGGCCCTTCGCCGACTACCACAATCGCGTCTCGACACCCGGCTATGCGCTGATCGGCGTGACCGGCGGCGCGACGATCGCCGACGGCATCGACGCCTTTGTCGATGTCCGCAACATCACGGGCAAAAAGGCGATCGGCGACATCAGCGCGGCGATCACCGTCACCGACATGTCGGCGATCTATTACCCCGCCGAGCGCCGCGCGGTTTCCGCCGGCATCCGCGCGCGCTTCTAGGGGCCTCGGCTACGTGGAGGGGGGGTGCGGATCGTGCTTCGCACGCTGGCTGGGAGCCGCTTACGTACCAGGCTGAAGCAAAGCGGCCCGGCAATCCCTCTCCCAAGATGCCGGGCCGCGCGCCTGCGAGGTCGAAAGGACTACCGCGCGGCGAGGGGACGCGGATCGGGCCCGGTGGCAGGGGTAGCGCCAGGGATGACCGCGTCCATATTCTTGTTTTCGGGGAAGATCGGCCACAGCAGTTGTTGACCGAGCGTCGCGGGCGGCAGATTTTCGACGCCATAGCTTTGCGGGTAACGGCGCGTGATCTTGGCGGTACCGAACAGCACGTCCCAGAAGAAGAGCAGATTCCCGAAATTGCCCTTGTAGTTCACCGCCGGGTCGTCGGCGTGACGGCCGTGGTGCGCGTGGTGCGTCGCGGGCGTGCTGATCGTGCGTTCGACCACCCACATGATCGGCGACAGCGCCTTGATGCGATAAAGCGGCGCATCCCACGCGACGTCGCTGTGCGCGCCGATGATCACCGCCATCTTGACGATCAGATAGCCGGCATAGAACCAGCCGAGGCCGAGGTAGACGAGGAGGCCCGCGAACCAGATGCTGGGCATCATCGCATAATAGATGATGTTGTTCCGATAGACGAGCCGCACGCTCATATAGCGGGCATTGTGGTGCGCGCGGTGGAGGTTGTAGAGCCAGGCGAAGCTGTGGCTCGCGCGGTGCCACCAATATTGCATCATATCCTCGAAAACGAGGAACAGCGCGAGCGCGGCGAGGAAAGGCGCATTCGCGAGCGCGCCTTCATATTCGGGAAAGAAACGGCGACCGAGCGCGCCGACAGCCAGCAGGATCGTCGGCTGGGTGACGATCAGCAGCATGAAGGTGCTGACGATTTCGACGATTCCGTCGTTACGCGACTGTTCGTCCTTCGCAAACAGGCGCGTGCGGACAAGCTCGATCAGGCAGAAGCCAAGAAAGATTGCCGCAACGATCGCACTCGATTGGGCCGAGGTTAGGTGCATCGCCATTCTCCCATTGCGGCCTTGCCGCTTGTCTTTGGGCGCATCGTGCCGCAAAAGCGGCAGTATAAATGCAAAGAAGTTATCAATTGGCGCTTGCCGAGCGCACACGCCTTGCCGATGCCGAGCGGGACCGCCTGCTCGCGGTGCGTCCGCCGCGCCTGTTCGCCGACGGCCAGTTCGTCCAGCATCAGGGCGATCCGGGTAACAGTTTCTGGGCGGTGGTGGAGGGGCATGTCCTCGTCGGCCGCTATGCCGAGGACGGCGCCTTCACCGCCTTTGCGGTGCTCGGTCCTGGCGACATTTTCGGCGAACTTGCCTTTTTCACCGGCATGGAGCGGCAGGTCGATGCGATCGCCAGCGGTCCTGCGCGCCTGATCGCGATCGACCGGGCGTTGCTGCGCCGGTTGATGCAGGAGGATGTCGGCTGGGCCGAACTGCTGCTGCGCAGCCTCGGGCGCCAGCTCGCGGTGTCGCTCGACATCATCGATGCCGAGCGGCGGCTCCCCACCGCCGAGCGGTTGTTGCGCCTGCTTGCGGCGATGGCCGCCGACGCTCCCGACGGCTGCACGGTCGCCGCGACGCAGCAGCAGCTCGCCGACCTGCTTGGCGTGTCGCGGGTCACGCTCGGCGCCGCGCTCCGCGAATTGGAAACGCGCGGCGTCATCACCCGCGGCTATGGGCGCATTCGACTGTGCGCGCCGCTATCGCCGGGTGGGTGAGGGCGCTATAGCTTTGCCGATGGCCCGCATCCTGACCCTGTTTGCTCTGCTCTTCGCGCTGTCGCCGGTATCAGCCGCCGCGGCGCGGGAACGCGGCCCCGTGGTGCTCGCGGCGGCGAGTTTGCAGGAATCGCTGACCGAAGCCGCCGATGCCTGGGCCGCGAAGGGCCACGCCCGACCGACCCTCTCCTTCGCCGCCTCGTCGGCCCTCGCGCGGCAGGTGATGGCCGGCGCTCCCGCCGACCTCTTCCTCTCGGCCGACGAGCCGTGGATGGATGCGGTTGCCAAGGCCGGGTTGCTGCGCGCGGGTACGCGCGCGACATTGCTCGGCAACCGGCTCGTGCTCATTGCCCCGGCGGCGAGCAAGATCCGCCTCACCCCGACACGGGATTTCCCGCTCGCCAGGGCGCTCGGCTCCGGGCGCCTCGCGCTCGCCGATCCCGACGCAGTCCCCGCGGGCAAATATGCGAAGGTGGCGCTCATCCGGCTTGGCGTGTGGCCGGGCGTCGCGGCCAGAATCGCGCCCGCCGAAAATGTCCGCGCCGCGCTGGCGCTCGTCGAACGCGGCGCAGCGCCGCTTGGCGTCGTCTATGCCACCGATGCGCGCGCGTCGAAGGCCGTGCGCGTCGTCGCCACCTTTCCCGCCTCGTCCCATCCGCCGATCCGTTACCCGATCGCGCAACTGAAGGTGTCGCGGCACAGCGATGCCGCGGGTTTCCGCGCCTTCCTGTTCTCGAAGCAGGCGCGCGCCATCTTCGCCCGTCACGGCTTCGGGGCCCCCTGATGCTGTCATCCGAAGAATGGGGGATCGTCGCGCTGTCGCTGAAGGTCGGCGGCGTCGCGGTGCTCGCGACGCTTCCCCTTGCCTTCGGCCTCGCCTGGGTGCTCGCGCGGTATCGCTTTCCGGGGCGCGTGGTTCTCGACGGGCTCGTCCATCTGCCGCTCGTTGTCCCGCCGGTCGTCACCGGCTGGTTGCTGCTGATCACCTTCAGCCCGTTCGGCCCGGTCGGCCGCTGGCTCGAAAGCTGGTTCGGCGTGACCTTGATGTTCCGCTGGACGGGCGCCGCACTCGCGGCCGCGATCATGGCGCTGCCGCTGATGGTGCGTGCGATGCGGCTGTCGATCGAGGGGGTCGACCGGCGGCTCGAGGGCGCGGCGCGGACGTTGGGCGCGGGGCGCTGGCACGCCTTTCGGACGGTCAGCCTGCCGCTCGCGCTACCTGGCATTCTCGCCGCGCTGGTGCTGGGCTTCGCTCGCTCGATCGGCGAGTTCGGGGCGACAATCACCTTCGTCTCGAACATCCCCGGCGAAACGCGCACCCTGCCGCTCGCAATCTATTCGGCGTTGCAGGTGCCGGGCGGCGAGACGATGGTGACGCGGCTCGCGCTGCTCTCGGTCGCCCTCTCGCTCGGCGCGCTCATTCTCTCCGAATGGCTCGTGCGCCGCAGCCACCGCGAAAGCCTGCGCCATGGCGATTGACATCGACGTCGAAAAGCGGCGCGGCGATCGCACTGTCGCCGCGCGCTTCACCGCGGGTCCGGGGCTGACTGCACTCTTCGGCCCGTCGGGCGCGGGCAAGACGAGCATACTCGCGATGGTTGCGGGGCTGCTCCGGCCCGATCGCGGCCATATCCGCATCGGCGACCGGACATTGTTCGGCGACGGCGTCGACCTGCCGCCCGAGGCGCGTCGCGTCGGCTATGTCTTTCAGGACGGCCGATTATTCCCGCACAAGCGCGTGCGCGCCAACCTCCTTTACGGCCACGATCTTGCGCCGCCTGTGAACCGCTGGATGACGCTGGACGAAGCAGTGGCCTTTCTTGGCATCGCGTCGCTGCTCGACCGCTGGCCACACAGCCTGTCGGGCGGCGAGGCACAGCGCGTCGCGATCGGGCGCGCCTTGCTGAGTGGACCCGAAATCCTGCTGATGGACGAACCGCTCTCGTCGCTCGATGTCGCGCGCCGCGCCGACATCATGGCGGTGATCGAACGCATCCGCGACGAACTCCGGCTTCCGATCCTTTATGTCAGCCACGACCGCGCGGAGGTCGAGCGGCTGGCGACGCAGCTTGTCGCAATCGGCGAATGAAGTTTCACTTGAAACCATATTTATGATAGAAGCGGTCCCATGGAAAGCCAGTTTACCCATGTCCACGATACGCCGCCGCCGGGCGCCGCGGCCGACTGGACGATTCCGCAAAATTGGGATGCCTTCACCTCCGCCGAACATGCGATGTGGGACCGCCTTTTTGCGCGCCAGTCGGAGATGCTGCCCGGCCGCGCGTCGGAGGCTTTTCTGCGCGGGATCGACGTCTTGCGGCTCGAAAAGCCGGGCATTCCCGATTATGATGAGCTCAACGCGCGGCTGATGGCGGCAACGGGGTGGCAGGTCGTCGCGGTGCCCGGGCTCGTCCCCGACGATGTCTTCTTCGACCATCTCGCGAACCGGCGCTTTCCCGCGGGCAATTTCATTCGCACCCCCGATCAGCTCGACTATCTGCAGGAACCCGACGTTTTCCACGACGTTTTCGGCCATGTCCCGATGCTCGCCGACCCCGTGTTCGCCGATTATATGGTCGCCTATGGCGAAGGGGGCCTCCGCAGCCTCAAATTCGACGCGCTGAAACAGCTCGCGCGGCTTTACTGGTATACGGTCGAATTTGGCCTGATCCGCGAGGCGGGGGGGCTTCGCATCTATGGCGCGGGCATCGTGTCGTCCTTTGCCGAGAGCGTTTTCGCGCTCGATAGCGACAGCCCCAACCGCATCGGCTTCGACCTCGCCCGTGTGATGCGTACCGATTACCGGATCGACGATTTCCAGCAGAATTATTTCGTCATCGACAGCCTAGAGCAGTTGCTCGACACGACGGTCAACACCGATTTCGCACCGCTTTATGCCGCCAATGCGGCGCTGCCGCCGATCCCGATCGCCGACATATTGCCGGAGGACGCCGTGATTACGCGCGGAACGCAGGAATATGCGGCGGCGAAAGCATGACCACCTTTGCCGTCCGTCCCGCTTGCGGGAGGGATGGTGCTACCAGCTTCCGAAACTGGCGTCCGACGGGCTTGCACGGTGCAGCGCGCGTTGCTTGCGGCGCCACCCGTAACGGCGGCGCTTGACGAGCATCAGGCACGGCCATTCGGTGCTGCCCCCGCGCGCGGCGAGGCGGAAGCCCTGCGCGCGATAGGCGGCGAGCACTGGGTCCATCTGGCGCGCGATCAGCCCGGCCAGAATCGCATGGCCGGCGGGCGCCGTCGCCGCGGCGATATCGGGGGCAAGGGTGATGAGCGGCCCGGCAAGGATGTTCGCGATAACAAGGTCATAGGGCGCGCGGTGGCGGATCGCCGGATGGTCGGTCCCCGGCGCGATGGCGAGGGCCAGCCGCCCGCTGCTGCGCCCCAGCGGCACGCCGTTGATCGCGGCATTATCGCGTGTGACAAAGATACTCGCGGGGTCGATGTCCGAAGCGATCGTGCGTGCGCGCGGCCACAGCGACATGGCGGCAAAGGCGAGCAACCCGGTGCCGGTACCGATGTCGGCGATGTTGCGTGGGCTCGCGCCCTGTCGCGCCAGCCGGTCGAGCATCGCAAGGCAGCCCGCGGTGGTGTCGTGACCGCCGGTCCCGAACGCCTGGCTCGCGTCGATCAAAAAGGATGTGGTGCCCGCGGGCACGCGGCCCGAATGGCTGCTCGTATGGACGAAAAAGCGTCCCGCCTGCACGGGTTCGAGCCCCTGCTGACTCAGCGTCACCCAATCCTCTTCGGGAAGTTCTTCGACGGCCGGTTTGGCGCCTTTCGCGCTCGGCACGAAGGATTGGAGCAGTTTCAGCAGCGCCGCGCCGGGCTTGTTGTCCATATAGGCGTCGAGCTGCCACAACCCTGCATCCTCGTCGATCTCGCGCGTCACGACGACGGGCGCCTCGGGCATTGCGTCGAGTTCGGGGATCTCGCCCGACAGCGCCTCCGCCTCGTCGCGCGTGCAGGGGAGCGAGACGATCCAGCTCATCGGTCAGCGTACATAGCTGGCGCCATTGACGTCGAGCACCGCGCCCGTCATCGACGCGGGTGCCTGGGTCGCGCACCAGCGCGCCATCTCGCCCACTTCATCGGGCATCGCGACCCGGCCCAGCGGAATATCGGCGAGCAATTTGTCGCCGCCGCGGCTTTCCAGATATTCGTCGGCCATGCCCGTCATCGTAAAGCCGGGGCAGATGGCAAAGGCGAGGATGCCGTCCTTGGCATAGGCGCGCGCGATCGTCTTGGTCATCGCGACCACGCCCGCCTTTGCGGCCGCATAGTGCCAGTGCGCGGGGCTGTCGCCGCGATAGGCTGCGCGGCTCGCGATATTGACGAGGCGGCCCGCCGATTTGCGATTCTGCCAGTGCCGCACGGCGTGGCGGCAAAGCTGGGCGCTGGCAGTCAGATTGACCTGGATTGTGCGATTCCAGTTCGCGAGCCAGTCGGCATCGCTGTCGTCGATGGGGTTCGCCTCGAACACCCCGGCGTTATTGACCAGCACGTCGATGCGGCCGCCCAGCCGGTCGAGGCTCGACTGCCAAAGCCGGTCGGGGGTGGTCGGGTCGGCAAGGTCGCCGTCGGCGCTCGACAACGCCACGACCTTCGTTGCGTTGGTGGTCAGCGCTTCGGCAATCGCCGCGCCGATTCCGCGGCTCGCGCCGGTGATCAGAATGTGGGTTTGCATGATGCGGCTTTAGGCAGCGGGGCAGGGCTTGCCAAGTTGGCGCAGGCCCAACCGTCATCCCGGCGAAGGCCGGGATCTGACCCTCGCAATCATACGCAACGGCGAGATCCCGGCCTTCGCCGGGATGACGATGAAATATGTGACCTTACGCCACGCGGCGGCTGAACTCGCTCGCGGCCTGTTCGAGTTGCTGGAGCCGCCCGCCCATCTTGGTGAATTCCTGACTCAACACGCTGATTTCGGTCGCGACCATGCCCGAATCATTGCGGATGCTCGCGATCGTCGACGACATCGAATCGGCGGCGAGCGCGGTTTCGTCGACCGCAGCGGTGATCGACGTGACCGTTTGCGCCTGAGCGTCCATCGCGTCGCGGATGCGCTGCGCCGACCTTTGCACCTCGTCGATTGTTGCCTGAATCGATTGGTTGGCGCTCACCGATCCGCGCGTCGCCTGCTGGATCGCGGCGATCTTTCCGGCAATGTCGTCGGTCGCGCGCGCGGTTTCATTGGCGAGGCTTTTTACCTCCTGCGCGACCACGGCAAAGCCGCGGCCCGAGTCGCCTGCGCGCGCCGCCTCGATCGTGGCGTTCAATGCCAGCAGGTTCGTCTGCCCGGCGATCTCGCGGATCAGGCCCAATATCGACTCGATGGACTCGGCGTGATGAGAGAGCGCTTCCGACATCGCCACGGCTTCGCCGGCCTGTTCGGATGCGCGCGTTGCGACGCTTGCCGACGCCTCGACCTCGCTGCGGGCGTCTTCGATCGCGCGGATCAGTCCTGCGGCGGTCGATGCGGCTTCGCGCATCGCCATCGCCGATTGTTCGGACGCCGCGGCGACCTCGCTTGTTTTGGCGATCATGCCCTTCGCGGCCTGATCGGCCGAGGCGGCCTGTTTGGCGAGCTGTTCGCGTACCCCTTCGGTATCCTGGACTAGCGAGGCGATCGATCGGTCGAAATCGCCCGCGAGTGCCTGCCGTTCGCTCGAAAAGACCGCGCGGTCGAGCTTGTTGGCATAACGCTGCATGATGTCGAGTTCGAGCAGCGCGAGCCGGTTGATCGCGCTGGTGAGCCGTACCAGCCGTTCGCCGTCGCCAATACACGCCTCGACCACATATTCGATCGTCAGTCGCTGGCTTTCGGCGATGCACGACATCACCGAGGCGAGCGGCAGCTTCACGCGCCGCGCCATATGCGCATTCTGGCACGCGATCGTTGCGACCTCCTGCCCCGCGGCGTCGGCATATTTGGCCCATGTGTGACGCGCACTGCCGCGGACATAGCTTTCGTAAAGATCGCCCTCGACCCGCCGCTCGATTCCGGGAAGCGCATTGAAGGCGTCCCAATAGGCGCGCCCGATCGCTTCCTCGCGCCCGGCGACGATCGCATGAACCTCGGCCGCATTCGCGGCGAGCTGCCCGTCGAGATCATAATAGGGAAAGCGTTCCGACATCAAAATCGGGTCGATCTGTTGTTTGTGAATCGGATTTTCCTTCACCATGATCCCATCCCTAATCGATCCGAAGCCGCGCGGATTTCTATCCGCTTGCGTCCCACGAAACTGGTGAACGGGATATGCGGTGAAACTGGTAAATTGACGGTTAACTGGCCGTCGACACCGGATAGCCCTCAAATGCCTTGATCGTACGCAGTGCGAAGGCGCTGTGCATCGCCGCAACGCCGGGCAGGCGTGACAGGCAGTGGCGGTGCAGCCTGTCGAAATCGGCGACGCTGCGCGCCGCGACGCGAAGGCGATAATCGGATGCGCCGGACAATAGCTGGCACTCCAATATCTCGTCGAAGCTTTTGACCGCACTCTCGAACGCGGTCAGCGCCTCTTCGCTTTGTGAGGTGAGGCTGATGTCGACAAAGACGTCGAGCCCGAGGCCGATGCGGTCGGGCGAAAGCCGCGCGGCATAGCCGGTGATTATCCCTGCCGCCTCCAGCGCGCGGATGCGCCGGTGACAGGCCGATGGCGAAAGCCCGACAATTTCACCAAGCTCGGCCGCGGGTTTTGGTCCCTCGCGCTGCAACAGGTGAAGCAGCTTTGCATCGATCCGATCAATCATTGTGCGTAAAATCCGAATATGACGCCAAAATCTTGCACGATTGTGGCGAAGCAAAGGATCATATGCAAGCACCTCGCGGCGCTTTGCTGCTATTCTTGTCCGAAGGCTCCGCGCGTCGGCCCCGGCGCGCCGCGAGCGCGTATAGTCTGGAGAGCGAAGATGATCATCGGCACCCCCAAGGAAATCAAGAATCACGAATATCGGGTCGGCCTGACCCCCGAAAGCGCGCGCGAACTGGCCGTGCACGGCCACCGCGTGCTGGTGCAGACCGGTGCGGGCGAGGGCATCGGTGCGCACGACCGCTATTATGAAGAGGCCGGGGCCGAGATCGTGCAGACCGCCGAAGAGATTTTCGCGGCCGCCGACATGGTCGTGAAGGTCAAGGAGCCGCAGCCGGTCGAGCGCGCGATGCTGCGCGAAGGTCAAATCCTCTACACCTATCTCCACCTTGCGCCCGATCCCGATCAGACGCGCGATCTGATGAAATCGGGCGCGGTGTGCATCGCCTATGAAACCGTCACCAGCCCGCACGGCGGCCTGCCGCTCCTCAAACCGATGAGCCAGGTCGCGGGGCGGATGTCGATCCAGGCCGGCGCGACCGCGCTCGAAAAGGCGCATGGCGGGCGCGGCGTGCTGCTCGGCGGCGTTCCCGGCGTCGCACCGGGCAAGGTGTGCGTGATCGGCGGCGGCGTCGTCGGCTTCAATGCGGCGCAGATGGCGGCGGGGCTCGGCGCCGACGTCACCATCCTCGACCGCGATCCCGAAGTGCTCGAGCGCGTCGGCACCTTCTTTGAATCGCGTGCCAAGACGCGCTTCTCCAACCGTGCGAACCTCGCTGAATGCGTTGCGGAGGCCGATCTCGTCATCGGCGCGGTGCTGATCCCCGGCGCCGAGGCACCCAAGCTCGTCAATCGCGACATGCTCGGCACGATGCGGCTGGGTTCGGTCCTCGTCGACGTCGCGATCGACCAGGGCGGCTGTTTCGAGACAAGCCATCCGACCACGCACGCTGACCCGACCTATGTGGTCGACGGCATCGTTCATTACGCCGTCGCGAACATGCCCGGCGCGGTCGCGCGCACCAGCACCTATGCGCTCAACAACGTCACGCTGCCGCACGCGCTGCGCATCGCCGACCTTGGCTGGAAAGAGGCCTTGCGCCGCGATCCGCATCTTTTGCAGGGTTTGAACGTATGGAATGGTAAGGTGACGTTCGAAGCCGTAGCGGAAGCGATCGGAACCGATTATGTGCCTGTCGAACAGGCACTCGCCTGATACAAGGACGATAGAGCAACATGACCGACCAAGCCCCGCCGCCTTACGACGACGACCAAGAGGAAAATGAAGTGCTGCGCGCCGCGCGCGAGCTGCAACAGCAGCGCGAGGCGGCTGACGCTGCCGAAGCCGCCGACATGGAGGCGGGCAAGGCGAAGCGCGGATGGAAAACCGCGGCCGCCGCGGGGCTGGGCATCGGGTCGGCGGCGGTGATCGCGGCGCTGCTCTATGCCAATCGCGGCAAACTCAAATAGGACGGGCACTCGCGCCCGATCGCGATAAGGAATGGGGCGGCCGCGATGGGCCGCCCCTTTTTCGTTGGCGACGGCAATCAGGCCGCCTGTTGCAGGGCCTCGATCGCCGACGTCGCGCGGGAGATGGCCCCGCCGTCCATCATCTGCTGGTCGGCGGCGATGATCTGCACGTCGGTGATGCCGACGAAACCGAGCACGTGGCGCAGATAGCCGGTAGCGAAATCATAGTCGCTGCCGACGGGAACGCCGCCCGACGCGACCACCAGAAAGGCCTTCTTGCCCTTCAGTAATCCTTCCGGTCCCGCCTCGGTGTAGCGGAAGGTGCGGCGCGCGCGGGCGATCAGGTCCACCCACGCCTTGAGCGCGGCGGGGATCGCGAAATTATAGACGGGCACGCCGATGACGATCGTGTCGGCGGCTTCAAGCTCGGCGATAAGTTCATCCGAGCTGGCGAGCGTCGCGCGCTGTTCGTCGCTGCGGTCGGCATCGTCGGTGAAATTGGCGCCAACCCAGCCTTCGGTCAGCAGCGCGGGCGGGGTGCGTGCGAGATCGCGGGTCGTGACCGCAGCGCCATAGCCTTGTTCGACAAGACGCGTGACGAGTTGATCGGTGAGCTGGCGCGTGGTCGAGCCGCTGTAGCGGGCCGAGGTATCGATGCGAAGAATATGGGACATTTGATCGCTCCTTTGGCTTGAAATCAAGAGGGGAGAGGGGGTGCCGCGAGCCGGGGGAACTCGCGGCACCTGGTGGACCGCCGCCTTCAGGGAGGGGGGAGGGGCGGCCCGAAAACGCGCCTTAGAGGCTGTCGACGAGCACCAGCTCGGCGTCGTCGAGCGCCTCGACGGTGATCGTTCCGACATCGCGGAGCGCGATGCCGTCGCGCGGGTCGGCTGCCTGGCCGTTGACGCGGATGCGCCCGTTGGCCGAAACCAGATAGGCGTGGCGCCCGTCTTCGAGGTCATAGGACACGCTTTCCCCGGCGTTCACCGTTGCTGCCGCCACACGGGCATTGGCGCGGATCGGCAAGGCGTCTGCATCGCCCTCGATCCCGCTGGCCAGGGTGACGAACGCCCCCGAACGATCGGCCTTGGGGAACTGGCGCGCACCCCAGCCGGGATTGCCGCCCGTCTGATCGGGAATGATCCAGATCTGGAACAGCGTCGTTTCCTCATCCTCAAGGTTGAACTCGCTGTGCGTTACGCCGGTCCCCGCGCTCATCACCTGAACGTCGCCCGCAGCAGTGCGGCCGGCATTTCCCATCGAATCACGATGACTGATCGCGCCGGTGCGGACATAGGTGATGATTTCCATGTCGCGGTGCGGATGGGGGCGGAAACCCGGGTGCGCCGCGATGCGGTCGTCATTCCAGACGCGCAGCGCACCCCAACCCATGCGATCGGGGTCGTGATAATTCGCGAAGGAAAAATGATGGCGGGCATCGAGCCAGCCGTGGTCGGCGTGGCCCAGCGTGTCGAATTTGCGAATGTCGATCATTGGCCTGTCCTTTCTCTGTCGCCGTCCGGGCGCGAATGCCTGGTGGCGTTCAGTCGTTGGGGACAAAATAGGGCTTTGGATCGTTTCTGAAATAGCGTAGATGGAAATCCATTGTTTCCAATATTGAGGTATTCGATGGCGCTTCCCGATTATGAAGGCTGGGCCTGTTTCGTCGCCGTGGCCGACAATGGCAGCTTTACTGCCGCCGCCGCCGCGCTGGGTCTCTCGAAGGCCAGCGTGTCGAAAGCGGTAACGCGGCTCGAAAGCTCGCTCGGCATCACCTTGCTTCATCGCAGTTCGCGCGTTGTCGCGGTTTCGACCGCGGGAGAGGGGCTGCTGGGGGAGGCGCGTGCGATGGTGGCGGCGGCGACCGCGGCGACCGAAGCGGCGCGCGGCGACCGCCTTGACCTTGTGGGGCCGATCCGCCTCGCCGCGCCGATGAGCTTCGGGATCAAGGTGTTGGGGCCCGTGCTGGCGACCTTTCTCGATCGCCATCCCGCGGTCGAGATCGATCTGCTGCTCAGCGACGCGCGCAACGACCCGATTGCCGAGGGTATCGATCTGACGCTGCGCATCGCGGCGCTCGCCGATTCCAGCCTGCTTGCCCGGACGATCGCGCCCGTCGCGGCGTCGGTGATCGTCAGCCCCGCCTATCTGGAAAAACATGGTACGCCGCGTCATCCGCTCGATCTCGCGCGGCATCGGCTGATCGGCTATGGCCACCGCGAGCGCGCGATGCCCCTGCATTTCTCGCGCCAGGGCGAAGAGGCGACGGTGCTCCCGACCGGCCCCCTGTTCGCGAACAATGGCGATGTGATGGTGCCGATGATCGTCGCGGGCGGCGGCATCGCGGTGCTGCCCGACTTCATCGCCGCCGACGAACTCGCGGCGGGCACTGTCGTCCCGATCCTGACCGATTGGTCGCTGCCGCAGTCGCACCTGCATCTTTTGTCACCGCCATCGCGGCTGCGTCCCGCGCGTGTCCGGGCCTTTTCGGACCATCTGGTCGACACGCTCAAACGCTCGTGCAGCGGCGCGAATGCGCATTATGCCGCGCTTCGGACGCGCTGAACGGGCGCGCGCGACTGTTGCACAAAGGGCGCGACTCGTGGATTTCCGCGGGTTAAATCAAAATTAACCTTTTCCCTTCATTGCTTTCATGGTTAATGTTCCGGCAGTCCTGCAACGGGGGTTGGTCGGTGACATCCTTGATGGTCATGCGATCGGTTCGCGGGATCATCGTGGAAACAGTCAAGGGGTGCCCAATGCGCGTACTGCTGATCGAGGACGAGCCGACGACCGCGAAAGCGATCGACACGATGCTCACGACCGAGGGCTTCAATGTTTACACCACCGATCTGGGCGAAGAGGGCCTCGATCTGGGTAAGCTCTATGATTACGACATCATCCTGCTCGACCTGAACCTGCCCGACATGCACGGCTATGACGTGCTCAAGAAACTCCGCACCGCCAAGGTGCAGACGCCGGTGCTGATCCTGTCGGGCATTTCGGAAATGGATTCGAAGGTGCGCTCGTTCGGCTTCGGCGCCGACGATTATGTGACCAAGCCGTTCCACCGCGACGAGCTGGTCGCCCGCATCCATGCGGTCGTCCGCCGCTCCAAGGGGCATAGCCAGAGCGTCATCAAGACGGGCAAGCTCGCAGTCAATCTCGATACCAAGACGGTCGAGGTCGACAGCATCCGCGTGCATCTGACCGGCAAGGAATATCAGATGCTCGAACTGCTGAGCCTGCGCAAAGGCACGACGCTGACCAAGGAAATGTTCCTGAATCACCTTTACGGCGGGATGGACGAGCCCGAACTCAAGATCATCGACGTCTTCATCTGCAAGCTGCGCAAGAAACTCGCGCTGGCCTGCGGCGGCGAAAATTACATCGAGACGGTCTGGGGACGCGGCTATGTGCTGCGCGACATCGACGACGAAGGTAATGAGGTGCGCCGCGTCGCCTGACGCTTTGCGCCCATCAACAAATTAACCGAGGGAAACCGGCGCGGAGCGATCTGCGCCGGTTTTCCTTTTTTGAGGTGCGCGCTGCAGTCCGCTGATAACCGGTTCCTGCCATTAGGAACGACCGGCTTCGAGCCATTGCAGATCATTGAGAAACGGTGCACTCTCACTGGATGGCATGCGTTGGCTTGTGCAGGATTGCACTCTGCGGAATCATGATGTTCGCACTCGGCAGTTGTAGCATTGCCTATACGGTGGATGTGCTAACGCAGGGCAGCCACATTGTATTTCGGTTCGCCAAGAGTGGTTGGTTTGCCGGAAGTGCCCCGGTCCCAGTTCAACATCTGTGGGTCAGGCAGCTCTCAGACGGTCAGCCGGTTGTGTGGGAACTGGGCAGCATCGACTACAATGGTAGGAACTTGCGCGAACTTGGATACGGCGCATCGCCCTCCAAGATGGCGGTCAAGGTCAAAGCCCAATCGCTAAGCGTCGGTCAGGTCTACCGCATCGAACTGCTGGCACTTGGAGGCGGCGGCTACCAGCAGTTCGCTATCCTGCCCGGTCCGGGTGCCGCGCAACCGATCACTGTTCTTCGGTAATGACCGCTTCCCACACAAAGCCGCCGCCCCGCCAAAAGAAAAAGGGCGGCCGTCCAACCGGACGCCGCCCTTGATCCTGTATTGCGCGAAATGCGGCTTACGCTTCTTCCAGTTCCTCGTCGGTCATCACCGGGCCCGAATCCTGGCCCTTGGCATCGACGTCGCGGTCGACGAATTCGATGATCGCGATCGGCGCCGCGTCCGAGGCGCGGATGCCCGCCTTGATGATGCGGGTGTAGCCACCGTTGCGGTCTTTGTAGCGTTCGGCGAGGACGTCGAACAGCTTCTTGAGCTGCGTGTCGTCCATCAGGCGGCTCTGCGCAAGACGGCGATTGGCAAGCCCGCCGCGCTTTGCCAGCGTCACCAGCTTTTCAACATAGGGGCGCAGTTCCTTCGCCTTGGCGACGGTGGTGGTGATCTGCTCATGCTTGATGAGCGAGGCCGACATGTTGCGGAACATTGCGGTGCGGTGCGCGCTCGTGCGCTGCAGCTTCCGGCCACCCGATTTATGACGCATGATTTCATCCTTCGTTTGTCAGAGGGGCCGTTTGACGGAACCCCAAGCCAGGTCGATTAAAGGGCCGACCCATTTCCCGCCCCGTCGCCCCCGCGAAGGCGGGGGCCGCTGGAGGCATAGCGTTAAGGGTGCAGGCGGCCCCCGCCGTCGCGGGGGCGGCGTGCTATTAACCCAGCAGCTCCTGTTCGAGCTTCTTGGCCATTTCCTCGATATTTTCCGGCGGCCAGCCGGGGATATCCATGCCCAGGCGCAGACCCATCGACGACAGCACTTCCTTGATTTCGTTCAGGGACTTGCGGCCGAAGTTCGGCGTGCGGAGCATCTCGGCCTCGGTCTTCTGAACCAGATCGCCGATATAGATGATATTGTCGTTCTTGAGGCAGTTGGCCGAGCGGACCGACAGTTCGAGTTCGTCGACCTTCTTCAGGAGGAAGCGGTTGAGCTGGTTGACGTCGGACTCGTCGCTGGCCTGGCTCGGGGCCGCCATGCCGATCAGGCCGCTGTCGTTCATCGCTTCTTCGAAGTGGACGAAGACCTGGAGCTGATCCTGCAGGATGCGCGCGGCGTAAGCGACGGCGTCCTCGGGCGTCACCGTGCCGTCGGTTTCGACGGTCAGGTTCAGCTTGTCATAGTCGAGTTCCTGCCCGATGCGCGCATTGTCGACCTTGTAGGCGACCTGACGGACGGGCGAATAGAGCGAGTCGACCGGGATCAGGCCGATCGGCGCGTCGGCCGGGCGGTTGGCGGTCGCGGGGACATAGCCCTTGCCGGTATCGGCGACGAGTTCCATGTTCAGCGTCGCACCTTCGTCGAGGTGGCAGATGACATGGTTCGGGTTCATCACCTTGATGTCGCCCGACACCATGATGTCGCCGGCCTTGACGGTCGCGGGACCGGTCGCCGAAAGCTGGAGCCGCTTCGGACCTTCGCCTTCCATCTTGAGCGCGATCTGCTTGACGTTGAGCACGATGTCGGTGACGTCTTCGCGAACGCCGGCAAGGCTCGAAAACTCGTGCAGCACATTTTCGATCTTGATCGAGGTGATCGCCGCGCCCTGGAGCGACGAGAGCAGCACGCGGCGCAGCGCATTGCCCAGCGTCAGGCCGAAACCACGTTCAAGCGGTTCGGCAACGAAGGTCGCCTTGCGCTTGCCGTCGCCGCCGGCCTTGATTTCCAGGTTGCTGGGCTTCTTCAATTCCTGCCAGTTCCGGATGTTGACAGTCATGGACTTCCCTTTGCTAGTGGCGGGACGGGCAGGGGTCGGCTACCGGTCCAGCGAGAGATTTGGTACGGGCGACGTTCCGGCCGAACGCGCCCGAAAAGGCATCAGACGCGGCGGCGCTTGGCCGGGCGGACGCCATTGTGCGGGATCGGCGTCACGTCACGGATCGAGGTGATGTGAAAACCCACCGCCTGCAGCGCGCGGAGTGCCGATTCACGGCCCGCGCCGGGGCCCTTGACTTCGACTTCCAGCGTACGGACGCCGTGTTCGGCGGCCTTCTTGCCGGCGTCTTCGGCGCAGACCTGCGCCGCATAAGGGGTCGACTTGCGGCTGCCCTTGAAACCCATCATGCCGGCGCTCGACCAGGCAATCGCATTGCCCTGTGCGTCGGTGATGGTGATCATCGTGTTGTTGAAGGTCGCGTTGACGTGGGCCACACCCGACGAGATATTCTTGCGTTCGCGCCGACGAAGGCGCTGCGGTTCACGAGCCATTGTGATCTATCCTACCTAATCCTGAAGCGGGCCGGGGCTAGGGCGCCATGAAGGCGGCCACCGGCGCGGAAAAACCGGCTTACTTCTTCTTGCCAGCGATCGGCTTGGCCTTGCCCTTGCGGGTGCGCGCATTGGTGTGCGTGCGCTGGCCGCGGACCGGCAGGCCCTTGCGATGGCGCAGGCCGCGATAGCAGGCGAGGTCCATCAGGCGCTTGATGTTCATCGCCGTGTTGCGGCGAAGATCGCCTTCGACCGTGTGGTCGGCGTCGATCGTTTCACGAATCTGAAGCACTTCGGCGTCCGACAGATCCTGCACGCGGCGGCTGTGGTCGATGCCCAGCTTGTCGGCGATGTCTACGGCGGTCTTGCGGCCGATGCCGTGGATGTAGGTGAGCGCGATGATCACGCGCTTGTTGGTGGGCAGATTGACGCCCGCGATACGTGCCATTGGTAACTTTCTCCTGCTCCACAGGGCCGCTGGCAACGACCCCATCTCAAAGCGTCTGTTTTCCAACGCAAAAAACGGACCACGAATGCGCCGCTGCGCTTCGCCGTCCGGTCAGGCTGTCGGAATGGATGGGCAACTAAGCTGAGTCGTACAGAAAGTCAAGCGAAGCGCGGGGAACTGCACCGGCGCGCGGCGACTTCGCGCGGCATGGCGAGAGAGAGGCGGGCGGTCTGGGACCGGACCGGTCGGGTTCTCGATGATCGGGGTTGTCGCGATGACCGCTAGCGATCGAAACACGACCTTCTCTCATCGTCATCCCGGCGAAGGCCGGGATCTCACCCTAACGGTTTATTGCACCGACGAGATCCCGGCCTTCGCCGGGATGACGGATAAAGAAAGGTCGAGAAACCACCCCAAGGCCGACACGCTGACTATCCCGGCTGTTCGCGTCAGGACGGCGTCGTCAGCGCGACCGCGCGATCGTGCAGCCGGCCAACGACGGCGCGGTGAATGCCGGGTGCGCATGCGATCACGCCGAACGCCTGCGCGCGCGGCGTGTTGAACATGAGCGGATCGCCGAACGCATCGCTCACCGCCGCCCCCGCTTCGGTCGCGATCAGCGCGGCGGCGGCGACGTCCCATTCGAACCCCCAGCGCAAGGTTGCGACCAGATCGGCGCGATCGTCGGCGACCAGCGCCATGCGCAGCGCGATGCTGTTGGGTTTTGTGACCATGATCAGGTCGCGGTCGATCTTGGGCAGGCTGTCGGCGGGCACGCGGGCGCCGTCGAAGATCATCCGGCGGCTGGCGCGCAAGCTGTCGCCGTTCAAGGTCGCGCCCTTGCCCTTTTGCGCAACCCATAATTCGTCGAGCGCGGGGGCATAGAGTACGCCGAGTTCGGGTGAGCCGTCGACAACCAGCGCGACCGACACCGCCCAGCCGGGGCGACCGCGGATGAAATCGCGCGTGCCGTCGATCGGATCGACGCACCACATCGCGCGGCGCGAAAGCCGCTCCTTATTGTCGGCCGTCTCTTCGGACAGCCAGCCCGCCTCCGGCACCATTGCGCCGAGCACCGCCTTCAACCGAGCGTCGACTGCAAGGTCGACGTCGCTGACGGGGTTGTCGTGCGACTTGTTCCAGACGTTGACGGCCTTGCCTTCGCCGCGCCAGCGCGCCATCGCCATGTCGCCAACCTCGCGCGTCGCGGCGATCACGGCTTCGAGGTTGCGGCCGGGCACGGGTGCGCTGCCCTCAGCTCGACGCGACGGTCATGCCGTCGATACGCAGGGTCGGCGCGTTGGTCGCGTGGCGGAAATGCAGGTCGCTCGCCGGAACCAGCGCAGCAAACATATCGACCAGATTGCCCGCGACGGTGAATTCGGCGATCGGGCCGGCGACCACGCCATCGCGGATCAGAAAACCCGATGCGCCGCGGCTGTAGTCGCCCGTCACCGGGTTCACGCCATGGCCGATCAGTTCGGTAATATAGACGCCCTCGCCCACATCGGCCATCAGTTCGGCGGGGCTCTGCGTGCCGGCAGCGAGATGAAGGTTGCTTGCCGCAACGCCCGACGCGCCGCCTCCGCGGCTGGCATGGCCGGTGGGTGTCAGCCCGAGCTGCCTTGCCGATGCGCTGTCGAGCAGCCAGCCCGTGATCTTGCCGTCCACGACGATGTCGCGCGCCGCGGTCGGTAGCCCTTCGCCGTCGAAGGCGCGGCTGCGCAATCCGCGCAGTCGGTGCGGTTCGTCGCGGATAAGGATGCTGCTGTCGAAGAGCTTGTCCTTTTCCTTGCCGAGCAGGAAGCTTGTCCCGCGCGCGATCGCGGGACCGGCGATCGCGGCGAGCAGATGGCCGATGATGCCGCCGCTGACCCGGGGATCGAAAAAGACGGGCAGCTTTGCGTTCGGTGCCTTGCCGGGATTGAGCCGCGCAACCGCGCGGGCACCGGCACGCGCGCCGATCTCGGTGGGGCTTTCAAGATCGGTCAGATGATGCGCACTGTGCCAGGCATAGTCGCGCTGCATCGCCGCGCCTTCGCCCGCGATGACGCTTGCCGACAGGCTGTGGCCGCTCGCCCCGTAGCCGCCTGCAAAGCCATGGCTGGTGGCGAGCGCAAAGCGCGTGCGGCTGTGGCTTGCGCTGCCGCCTTCGCTGTTGGTGACGCCGGGAATCGCGCGTGCGGTGTCCTCGACGGCCAACGCGACCTCGCGCAGCGCCGCCGGGTCGGCCTCGCTCGCATCGTCAAGGTCGAGATCGGGCACCGGGCCCTTGAACAGCAATTCCTCGGGAGCAAGGCCCGCATAGGGGTCTTCGGGTGCCTCGCGTGCCATCGCGACGCAACGTTCGACCAGCTTGGCCAGCTCGCCGGCGTCCATGTCGGCGGTCGAAACGCTCGCGCTGCGGTCTCCGACAAAGGCGCGCAGCGAAATATCCTGCCCCTCCGACCGTTCGACGTCCTCCAGCGCGCCGAGCCGCATCGTCACCGAGGTGGCGGCGTTGCAATAATAAAGCGCATCGGCGGCGTCGGCGCCCGCCTTGGTCGCGGCGTCGCAGAGCATCTGCGCGCGGTCGAGGGCTTCGGAAACGGTGAGCATGTCCGCGCCCTATACGGCGCGCGGCAGGGCGTCAAAATCTAAAGCGACGGTTCAGCCGATGATCGCGGCGATCGCGTCGGTGGCGGCCATCGCCCCGCTGATCCACAGGAAGGGCAGGGTCAGCGCGGCGATCCACAGGCGGCGGACATCGCGGCGGAAGCGGGCGTGAAGCCCCCAGCTCGCCAGCGCCTGACGGCTGAGGTGATACCAGCGGCGTTCGGTCGAACGCGCGACGGGAAGCGCGAGCGCGAGCAGCATGACCAGCGCCACGACGGTGAAGGCGGAGGGGGCGCCGGCGGCGACCGCGCTGGTAACGAGCCAGATCTGGATGGCGGCGAAAACGAGGAGGGCGGCGGCGGCGTGCCAGGTCATTCGGCGGCCCAGGCTCCGCGCGGGCGGAACACTTGCAGTCGAGCGGCGCCAAAGGCGCGGTCCGAACGTCGATGCCATCTTGTCAGCCTCCCCGGCCGGCGATTCCCAGAAACGCCACGATTTGCCCCAAAAATTCCCAAGTCAAGACAGGTTGGCAGTGATTCGTTAAAATTCTTGCTCATTTCGTCGCGGAATCGGCACGAAATCGCGTCGGAGCATCAAATCGCTACAGATATGGCGCCAACTGGCTGGAAAAGCTTGGCAACAGAGCTTTCCGACGCTGCTCGTCGATTCCAAAGCGGTTTCCGTCGAAACCTTGCATCCGATCATGCGGCCGCTAGCGTCTATCCTGCTACGCGCTTTTCAGCACAGGGGAAATCATCGATGCGTTATCTTGCCACCTTGGCGGCGATTGCCTTGCCGCTTGCGCCCGCCCTCGCGGAAGAAGCGGCCCCGCCCGCCATCGAGCCCAGGCCCGCCGCGCTGATCGCCGACGGCGTGCCCGACGTGCCGGCCGAACTGCCCGCGGCGACGCGGCCCTATATGGAAAATCGCGGCGCGGGTTTCGCCGGATGGCACCCGGTCGACAAATCGATGCTGATCTCCACCCGCTTTGGCAACACATCGCAAATCCACCGCGTCGCGGTGCCGATGGGCGCGCGCAAGCAGATGACCTTCGAAGCCGAGCCCGTTGCGGGCGCGACCTGGGCGCCCCGGACCGGCGACATCATGCTGGTTCAGAAAGATATCGGCGGCAACGAATTCTATCAGATCTATGCGATGAAGGACGGGCGGCTGGAGCTGTTGACCGACGGCAAGAGCCGCAACAGCCTGAACGCCTGGAGCAAGGACGGCGAACTGGTCGCCTATACCTCGACGCGCCGCAACGGCCGCGACAACGACATCTATATCATGAACCCGCGCGACCCGGCATCGGCGCGGCTGGTGGCCGAGGTCGCCGGGGGCGGCTGGTTCGTCGCGGGCTTTTCTCCGGACAAAAGCTGGGCGCTGGTCGGCAAATATACTTCGGTCCAGAAATCGGACCTGTTCCGGCTCGACATCGCCAGCGGCAAATTGACGCCGATCGGCGACCATCGGAAGCAGGTTTCGCTGGGCGGCGCGTCGATCGCTCCCGACGGCACCATCTGGGCCACGAGCGATGAAGGCAGCGATTTCCAGCGGCTGGGCACGATCGACCCCGCCAGCGGCAAATTCACCCCGCGCGGGCCCGCCGAAAAATGGGACGTTTCCAGCTTTGACATTGCGGAAGACGGCAGCTTCCTTACCTATGTCGTCAACGAAGCGGGGATGAGCAAGCTGCGCCTGTTCGATCCCAACAGCGGGACGGTGCGCACCGTCGACACGCTTCCCGCCGGTATCATCGGCGGCGTCGCCATCGCGCCGTGGGGCGAGATTGGCGTCACCTTCACCTCGGCGCGCAGCGCGGCCGACGCCTACAGCATCGACCCGCGCACGCTCGCGGTGACGCGCTGGACCGAAAGCGAGACCGGCGGGCTCGACGTCACCAAGAATGTCGAGCCTGAACTGGTGAAGGTCAAAAGCTTTGACGGGCTGAAGGTGTCGGGTTTCCTCTATCGCCCCGATCCCGCGAAATTCCCCGGCAAGCGGCCGCTGATCATGAGCGTTCACGGCGGGCCGGAGGGACAGTCGCGCCCTGGCTTCATGGGGCGCAACAACTATCTGCTGAACGAACTGGGGATCGCGCTCTTCTACCCGAATGTTCGCGGCTCGACCGGCTATGGCAAAAGATTCGTCAGCCTCGACAACGGGCCGTTCAAGCGCGAAGACAGCGTCAAGGACATGGGGGCCTTCCTTGACCGGCTGGCAAAGGACGACACACTCGACGCGGCGCGTTTCGGACTGACGGGTGGAAGCTATGGCGGCTATATGTGCTACGCGGCGGCGATCCACTATGCCGACAAGCTGCGCGCGAATCTGTGCGTCGTCGCCATCTCGAATTTTGTGACATTCCTTGAAAACACGCAGGATTATCGCCGCGACCTGCGCCGCGTCGAATATGGCGACGAGCGCGTGCCCGATCAGCGCGCCAAGCTGATCGAGATTTCGCCGCTCACCCGCGTTGCGGAGATCAAAAAGCCGCTTTTTGTCGTCACAGGCGCCAACGATCCGCGTGTCCCGGCGTCGGAGGCCGACCAGATCGTCGCGGCGGTGCGCCAAAATGGCGGCAGCGCCTGGCACCTTGTCGGTACGAACGAAGGGCATGGCTTCGCGAAGAAGGAAAATGCCGACTATCAGTTCTGGGCGTCGCTGCTCTTCTGGAAGCAATATCTATTGAATTAAGATTAAGGTAGCCGTCATCCCGGCGAAGGCCGGGATCTCATCGCCGCGTCATCAAGCACCGTCGAGATCCCGGCCTTCGCCGGGATGACAATAAGTGGATTACGGCTGCGGCGGCGTCGGCAGCGGCGCGGCGTCGGCTTCGTCGGGCGTGGTCGGGGCGGGGGCGAGGCCGCTGGCCTGCCGTTCGAGCTCCTCGGCCGCCTTCTGCCGCTCGGCCAGCGCGCGTTCCTCGGCGACGACCGCGGCCTCCACCTCGGCGGCGGCGGCGTCGATACCGGCAAGACGCTTCGCGCGTTCGTCGGCGATCATCGCTTGCCAGTCGGTCTTGTCCGCGGCCTGCCGCTCGGCGCGCGCGCCTGCCAGCAGCGCCTGCGTGCAGCCGGTAAAGCCGCCCAGTCCGACGGGCGAGCAGCTGTCGGTGCCAAAGCGGCCGACGCGCTCCAATGCGACGACCTTGTTCGCCCATGCCTCGTTACGCGGGTCGAGCGGATTGCCGCGAAGCATCGGCGGAACGCGATAGCGCTCGCTTTCGGGCAGCCGGTTGCACACGACGATCTCGTCGGCGCTCGACGCTTCGCACTTGTCGTCGCCGTACACGATGACCTGATTGATCTTTTCGGCCTCGGCCGTGGCTTCCTGCGCCACGACGGGCAGAGCGGCAGCGCTTCCGGCAAGGATTAGCGCGAAAAGGGGGAGGCGGGCCATCGGATATTCCTTTTTCATTTCGGCACGGCTTGGCATCGCGACCCTGCATCGGCCATGAACGACGCGCGGCCTTTTGTATCAGATACGTTTCGAGAGCGCGATGGCTGCACGGCAACCGGTGCGGATCGCGGCACTCAGCAACGGATAGCCGGGGGCGCTTTCGGCGCCCGCGGCCAGCGCCGCCTGCTTATGTTCCAGCTCCTCGGCCCGGAAATCGGCGACCGCGTCGCTAAGTTCGGGGTCGCTGTCCCCCAATTCGTCGAGTTGCTGCCGGTAATGCCGGTCGATCTCGGTCTCGACCGCGGCGGTGCACGCCATGGCCGCGCGCGGGCCCATCGCGGCGGTGATCGCGCCCAGAGCAAATCCGGCGACATTCCAGACGGGCTGAAGCGCGGTGGGGCGCACACCGCGGCGCGCGACCATCGCGTCGAAAAATTGGCGATGCCGCTCTTCCTGCTCGGCCATATGCGCGATCTCGCGCGCCATCGGATGCCGGTCGCCCATCACCGCGAGCTGACCGGCGTAGATGCGCGTCGCGCCATATTCGCCCGCCTGATCGACGCGGATCATCGATGCGGTGCGCCTGCCAGTCTGGGTTCCGCCGGGCTTTTCCTCAGTCATGCCGCTGATGTGCGCTTGGCGCGCAGCAAGGTCAAGACAAGCGCGGCCGCCGCGAGCGAGAAGATCGCGTTGAAACCGGCGAGCGAGATGCCGAACAGCGACCATTGGACCGCGTCGCAGCGGACGAGCGGCGCGTCCATAATCGATTCGAGCGTCACCGGGCCGCCGGCGCCCGTTGCGCAGGTCGTGACGCCTTCCCAAAAGCCATATTCGACCCCGGCGTGGAAAATCCCGATCGCGCCGCTGACGGCAATCGCGACGGCCGCGAGCAGCGTCAGCGCGCGCATCGCCTTGTCGCTCCGCCGCAGCAACAGCGCGAGCAGCGCCAGCACGATCGCGGCCTGGTGCGGCCAGCGCTGCCAATAGCACATTTCGCAGGGATGAAGGCCGAAGCCGAATTGGGATACGAGCGCACCGCCATAGAGAAGCAGCGGCGCCGCAAGAGCAACGAGCGGGGCAGAGAGGCGCGATCCGAACATCAAACTGATCCTGAATTGCATCGTCATCCCGGCGAAGGGTGTTCAGAGGCACGTGACTCTGAAACACGATCTCACCCTATCGTTTTGCCGAACCGGCGAGATCCCGGCCTTCGCCGGGATGACGAAAGGAAGGGCATGGCAGGCAGCCGATTAGTTGCGCCGTGCCGGTTTCGGCGCAGGCTTGGCCGCCGCCGCCATGCGCGGCGTTCCCGGACCGATCCGCCCGATCGTCTGCAGCGCATAGTGAAGCTGGAAATCCTCGATCCCCTTGGCTTTCAGTTCGGCCGCGGTGGCGGTGAAGCGGGGATCGGCCTTTTCATCCTTTTCGATGAGGCCGTTGTCGACCTTCTTTTCGTTGATCAGGTGGCGGCGCAGGTCGCTTTCGCGGAACTTGGGGCGCGAGGCATAGTCGGGGTCGCTGAGTTGCGGCACGCGGATGTCGGGCTCGATCCCGCCTTCCTGCACGCTGCGGCCCGATGGCGTGTAATAGCGCGCGGTGGTCAGCCGCAAAGCGGTGGTGTCGCTCAGCGGCAGGACCGTCTGCACCGATCCCTTGCCAAAGCTGCGTTCGCCCATCACGACCGCGCGATGCTGGTCCTGCAACGCGCCGGCGACGATTTCGGAAGCCGAGGCTGAGCCCGCGTCGATCAGCACGATCACCGGCGCCCCGCCCGCCAGATCGCCGGGTTCGGCGAAATAGCGTTCGATGTCGCCCTTCTTGCGCCCGCGCTGCGAAACGATCTCACCGCGCTCGAGAAACAGGTCGCTGATCCCCACGGCTTCGTCGAGCAGCCCGCCGGGGTTCGAGCGCAGGTCGAGCACCCACCCGCGCGGCTTTTTGCCGAGCGACTTTTCGACCGCCATCATCGCGGCCTTGAGGTCGGTCGTCGCGTCGGCCGAAAAGCTGGTGACGGTCAGCACGCCGACATCGCCGCTGACTTCCCATTTGACGGGTTTCAGGTCGATGATCTCGCGCGTCAGCGACAGTTCCATCGGCTTGTCCTGGCCCTCGCGGACGATAGTGATCTCGATCGGCGTGCCCGGACGGCCGCGCATCTGCTCGACCGCTTCGTCGAGCGTCAGGCCAAAGATCAGTTCCTTGTTGATATGGGTGATATAATCGCCCGCCTTGATCCCCGCACGGTCGGCGGGCGTGTCGGCGGTCGGCGCGATGACCTTGACGACGCCGTCCTCCATCGTGACCGACAGGCCGAGGCCGCCATATTCGCCGTCGGTCTGGGTCCGCAGCGTGGAAAAGCCGTGCGCGTCGAGATAGCCCGAATGCGGGTCGAGGCTGGCGAGCATCCCGTTGATCGCGCCCTCGACCAGCTTCGCATCGTCGACGGGTTCGACATAGTTCGCCTTCACTTCCAGATAGACGTCCATGAAACGCGCGATTTCCTGCTGCGTTTTCGAATCGACGCTGGCCATTGCGCCCGTCGCGAGCGGCACCAGCGCCAGCGTCGAAAGCGCAGCGGCACCCTGCCACAGCGCAAAGCGGCGGCGCGGCGAGGCGGACGGGCGGGCGGCGGTGGTGTTCGAGTCGGTCATCACAGTCTTTCGCTCAGGCGAGATAAACCACGCCTTATAATCCCCGGCGCGCGATCATCCTACGCATTTTGGCGGCGGTCAAGCGCGCTATCCCGATATGGAACGTCGGCCGAATGGCCGATGGAACGCCCGCGATCAACCGATCATCGCGACAATGTCGACCGGCCGCCCGGCGCGGCGCAGCTCGACCGTGATGCGGCTGTCGTCCGATCCCGCACGGCCGACCGGCGTGCCGGCGTCCACCGTGTCGCCGACCCCCGTGGAAAGCGCGATCATCCCCGCGAGCAGCGAGATCCAGCCGCCGCCATGGTCGATGATGGCGATCTTGCCATAGCCGCGATAATCGCCCGCAAAGCTGACGCGGCCGGGGGCCGGCGCAACGACCTGCCCGCCGGGATGGGCCGCAATGGTGATGCCGCGCGACCGAACGCCGCTTTCATTGACCTCGCCCAGTCCGGTGACAATGCGTCCGACCACGGGCAGGCGGTAGACGCTGGCGGTCAATCCGGTCTCGCGCGCCGCCGGCGGGGCGATGGGCCCGGTGGCGCCCGCCGAGGGATTGCGCGGGCGCGGCAGCGGCCCTGCCAGCGCCGCGAGTTCGGCGCGCACCAGTCCATCGGCTTCCAGCGCATCCATCAGCTCGACAATGTCGCGCGCCTTTTCGCCCAATCCCAACGCGCGATCCGCCTCCAGCCGCGCGCTGCTCATCAATTCGCGCGATCGCAGCCGCCCTTCATTTTCCAGCCGCGTCAGCGCGGCGCGGCGGTTGGCAAGCTGTGCCTTGCTCGCCGCCAGCGCGTCGAGCGCGATCGCCTGCTGCCGCCGCGCGGTATCGAGCAGCGTGAGTTCGCGGCGCACCCCCGCGGTGCGCTCTGCGATCACCGGCATCGCGGCGTCGATCACCGCGCGCGCATGGACCATGTCGCGCAGCGATCCGGGCTGCGCGAGCACGCTCACGGGCGGCTGGCGGCTGAGTTGCTGGAGCGATGCGGTCAGTTCGAGCAAAGGCTGTTGTTGTTCCGCCAGACGCGCCCGGCGCGCCGACAGGCGGCGCGTGACCAGCGCGACGCGCGCTTCGCCCGCGCTGATGTCGGCTTCGGCCGACTGGATGCGCGCGGCGAGCGCTGCGCTGCGCTTTTTCAGCCGGTCGGCCTCGCTCGTGGCGGCCGCCGCCTGTTTTTCGAGCAGCGCGCTGCGCGCCATCGCCGCCGCCGACTGTTCCTTGGCATCGACCAATTGCATCCGCTCGCGCGCGGCAATCGTCCCCGGGTCGAACAGGTCGCTTTGGGCCAGCGCAACGGCACCGCCGGCCAGCGCGGCGGCCGCGGGAAGCGCGAACAGCGCGCGCCTCACTGGCGCCCCTCGCGGTGATAGGGGTGTCCGGCGATGATGCTGGTGGCGCGCCACAATTGTTCGGCCAGCATCGCGCGCGCCATCAAATGCGGCCAGGTCGCGCGGCCAAAGGCGATGACCTTGTCGGCGCCCTCGCGCTCTTGCGGTGTAAAGCCGTCGGCCGCGCCCAGGCAGAAGCGCGCCTCGCGCACACCGCTGTCGCGCCATGTTTCGAGGAGCCGCGCAAATTCGAGCGACGACATCTGCTCGCCGCCCTCGTCGAGCAGGATGGTACGGCTGTTATCGGCCGCCGCAGGCATCCGCCCGCCAGTATCGGGAAGCTCCGACATCTTCTGCGCCCAACTCACGCGCTTCATGTAACGCTCGACCAGCTCGGCCTCGGGAGAGCGCCCGATGCGCCCGCGCGCGATGATGTGCAGCAACATATCAGCCGTCTATTCGGCACAATTGATCGCGGTGCGCGCGAATATAGGAGCCGACATAATGCCGCGATTCCTGACGCGTGCTGTCGAGGTAAAACCATGTGTCGAAAGCATCCGCTGCCACACAGGAAGGTGGCTCATATTCTACCTGATGCTTTTCTACAGGCTGTATTTCGCCGTTCGACACCGCCCTATTGTACAAGGTCTGCAAAATTGTGTCGGACAATTGATCGTACAGGGCGATTTCGCGCCGCCGCGCCCATGGCCGCCATCGCGTTTTGTTGCGCGCGAGGCTGTCCAGCATATGGGCTCGATGGGCTCCCGGTTCGTCGGCTTCCCACCCCCATGGGCTTAAATCGACGGGCTGGGGGTTCGCCGGATCTCCAGCCTGCTCACGGAAAGCGGGATCGAAGCGTTCGAACAGTTCGGGCCATTCCAGTTTTGGGATGAGCCGATGCGCCAGCGCTAGCGTTTCCGTATAATTGGATATGAATTGCTCGAAACCACCGTTTGCGACTTGGCCAACCAGGTCTGCCCACATCATCAGAACCCGCTGCGCTTCAGTGAGCTGCGCATTGCCGGAATGGCCGTAGAGATTCCAGCCGGGGATGTTCATCACCGATGGTGTATGGATCAAGCCTTCGCCGGTCAGCCACCAGCCGGAATCGACATAGGTGGCCCGCTCCTCGAAGTCTTCGGGCGTTAAAGTTGGACGCGTCTCCACGGGCGTCGCGTCACCGGCGCTCACGGATTCAGGTCAATTCGCGGCCGCAACCGGCGGCGCGTCGCCGAACGACCACATGCGCTCCAGGTTATAGAAGCTGCGCACCTCGGGGCGGAAAAGGTGGACGATGACGTCGCCCGCGTCGATCAGCACCCAGTCGGCGTTGGGCAGTCCTTCGACGCGGACGCTGCGGCCCGCTTCCTGTTTGATCCGCTGCGCCAGTTTTTCGGCGATCGCCGACACGTGGCGCGTCGACCGGCCGCTGGCGATCACCATATGGTCGGCGATGCTGCTCTTGCCGGCAAGCGGGATCGAGATGGTTTCCTGGGCCTGATCCTCGTCGAGCTGGTGGAGGATCAGCGCGTGGAGCGCGTCCACGCTGTCGTTGGCAGGGGCGGCGCCGGGCGCGGCCCCCTGGGTGGCGGAGATCAAATGCGTCCTTTCTTGGTCGGTCCCGAAAGCCGCGAGCGCGTAATCGGGTCGCGCAGCGCGCGGCCTTCATAGCGTTCGAACCAGCGGGGGTTGGCCTGCCGTATCGCAGTCGCGGATCGCACATCGGGCGAAAATCGCAGAAACACGAGGGCGGGCGGTCTCCAGTCTGTCCAATGCTTTTTCTGGCCTGCGGGCCGGACAAAGCGCCGCAGCCATCCCATCGCACGTCTTGCATGGGCACGGCCATTATAGCCCGGACGCGCGACAACCGCAATCGGCATCAATCGCGCAATCTCCCGCCAATCGCGCCATTGGGGCAACTGGACCAGATTGTCGGCGCCCATGATCCAGATGAACCGGCGGTTCGGGTAACGCCGGACGAGTTTTTTAAGCGTATCGACCGTGTAGCGCGTGCCCAGCTGGGCCTCGATCGCGGTGGCGCGGATCGGTGCGCGCCGCGCCATGCGCTGCGCCGAGGCGAGCCGTGCGGGAAGCGGTGCCATGCCTGCCTTGGGCTTCAGGGGATTGCCCGGCGATACCAGCCACCACAACTCGTCCAGCTCGAGCGCGTCGATCGCGTTGCAGCTGATCGCGCGATGTCCACCATGCGCCGGATTGAAGCTGCCGCCGAGGAGGCCGGTGGGGATCATTCGGGAAAGGATTTCACCACCCGGATATGGCCAATGATCGCCCGATTAAATTTCGGCAGATCCTCGGCAGGAATCCAGTATTCCTCATGCTCGCGTCCGCCAGCCTGTTCGATGGGATAGTTGCCCAGATAGTCTGCCGATACGTCAAATTCGGTCACGAACCCCGATCCGGACGCCGGGACGTTCCAATCTCGTGCGATCTTCACGGCATAATCGAACGTCGTGACTGGATAGAAGATGGGTTGTTCTGGCAAGCGCGGCGGAAACTCCTTCATTCCGCTTCTCGCGATGAGCGACAATTCATCGGGTCCGACCGGGCGCCACAAACGGATATGGTCGGTCACGGCCGAGTCTGTCCTGTGCCGCGAACCAGCCATTTGTAGGTCGTCAGCCCCTCGAGCGCGACCGGCCCGCGCGCGTGCAGCCGGCCCGTCGCGATACCGATTTCCGCGCCAAGCCCGAATTCGCCGCCGTCGGCGAATTGCGTCGAGGCATTGTGCATCACGATGGCGCTGTCGACACCGGACAGAAATTGTTCGGCAGTCGCCGCGTCCTCGGTGACGATCGCGTCGGTGTGCTTGCTCGAATGCGCGTCGATATGCGCGAGCGCGCCTGAAAGGCCGTCGACCTGTCCGATCGAAACGATCGCGTCGAGATATTCGGTATCCCAGTCGCCGGCGCTGGCGGGTTCGACATGCGGGCTCAGCGCCGCGATGCCCTTGTCGCCGCGCACTTCGCAGCCTGCGGCGATCAGCGCGTCGATGATCGCGAGCGGAGCGGGATAGGCGCGGTCGATCAGGATCGTTTCGGTCGCCCCGCAAATGCCGGTGCGGCGCATCTTGGCGTTGACCGCGAGTTCGATTGCCTTCGCCGGATCTGCGGCGCCGTCGATGTAAAGATGGTTGATCCCGTCGAGGTGCGCGAGCACGGGTACGCGCGCCTCGTCCTGCACGCGCGCGACGAGTCCCTTGCCGCCGCGCGGAACGATGATGTCGATGACGCCCTGCGCGCGCAGCATCGCGCCGACCGCCGCACGGTCCTGCGTGGGGACAAGCTGCACCGCGTCGGCGGGCAGGCCGGCATCGACCAGCCCCGCAGCAAAGGCCGCATGGATCGCGCGGTTCGACTGGGCGGCCTCGCTGCCGCCGCGCAAGATCACGGCATTGCCCGACATCAGCCCCAGCGCGGCCGCGTCGGCGGTGACATTGGGGCGGCTTTCATAGATGATGCCGACGACGCCGAGCGGCACGCGCACGCGGCTGAGCGCCAGCCCGTTGGGGCGGGTGATGTGGTCGATGGCGCTTCCCACCGGATCGGGCAGCGCGGCCACCGCCTCGATCGCGTCGGCGATGCCCGAAAGCCGGCCCTCGTCGAGCCGCAGGCGGTCGAGCATCGCGCCCGACAGGCCGTTGGTTTGCCCGGCCGCCATATCCTTGGCATTCGCTGCCAGAATCGCCGTTGCCTCCGCGCGGATCGACCCTGCTGCCGCCTTCAGAGCCGAGGCCTTGTCGGCCGTCGGGGTCAGCGCCAGCCGTTTTGCGGCGGCGCGCGCGCGCGTACCCATGTCGGCGATCAGCGCGGCGACGTCGCTGGGCAGGGGCGGGGCGGAGAGCGTTTCAATGTTCATGGCGCGGCCCTATCATGTTTCGCGTGCCTGCCGAAAGCCCCGTTGCACCGCGCCGCTCGCGGCTTTAGGCAGGGCGCCATGACAGGGGATATCGAGGGTATCGGGAACGCCGTGACGGCGGGTCTTGCGGCACGCACGGTCGAACCGCGCCATGGCGAGGCCGTGGGCCGCGCGACGCCGATGCGCTGTCTCAACTGTGGGACGACCCTGGCCGGTTCGCATTGCCACCATTGCGGGCAGCGCGCCGATGTTCATCGCAGCTTCGGCGCGATCGGCCACGATCTCGTCCACGCGATCTTCCATTTCGAAGGCAAGATCTGGAACACGCTGCCGCTGCTTGCGTGGCGGCCGGGCGACCTGACGCGCCGCTATATCCACGGCGAGCGCGCGCGCTTCATTTCGCCGCTTGCGCTGTTCCTGTTCGCGGTTTTCCTGACCTATGCTGTGCTCGCGATGATCGGCAGCGGCGGCGATTTCGGATCGGCGCTGAGCAAGGCGGCCGACGAGCAGACGCGCACCACGGCGATCAAGGACAGCATCCAGATGGAAGTCGACCGGATCGACGCCGCGCTCGCGAAAACCGGCCTTGCGGACAACCGGCGCCGCGCGCTCGAATCCGAACGCGCGGTACTCCAACAGAGCGCCGCTTATCTTGGTGTCGCGCGCGCGCGCAGCCGGAACGAACGCGTTGCCGACCGTGCCGCGGGCCCGCCCGTGCTCGACGATCCGCGCGACCAGGTCGCAACGAGCGCCGATTTCATCTCGCGCAACAAGGTCGACACCGGCATCCCGATCATCGACGAGGGCCTCAAAAAGGCGTTCGCGAACCCCGCGCTCGTGCTCTACAAGCTTCAGGCGAACGCCTATAAATTCGCATGGGCGCTGATCCCGCTTTCGCTGCCTTTCATGTGGCTGCTCTATCCCTTCAGCCGCCGCTTTCACACCTACGACCATTTCGTTTTCGTAACCTATTCGATCTCGTTCATGCTGTTGCTGTTTGTCGTCGTGCGGCTATTGAACCTGACGATTTTCGGGGAGGCCGCGATCTTTTTCGCGATGCTCTATGTGCCTTTCCACATGTATCGCCAGCTTCGCGGTGCCTATCGCTCGTCGCGTTTCGGCGCCTTCGTTCGCGCCAATCTGCTGCTCTTTTTCAGCCTGTTCGCCGTGATCTGGTTCATGCTGTTGCTGCTCGCGCTTGGGGTCAGCGGATAGCAAATGCTGTAACAATCGGCGCGCACATATCCGCAACCGACATTCCCGGCATGAAGGAGGATAGCGATGCACGCGACATGGGGAGAGATCGACCGGCGCCTGCTGATCCAGCTGGGCACCGCAGGGCTGGCGGCGCTGGCGCTGCCCGGCGCGGCGCGGGCGGCGATGGCGCAAGGCTTTACCCACGGCGTCGCGAGCGGCGAACCCGGCGCGCATTCGGTGCTGCTCTGGACACGCTACGCCGCCGCCAACGACACGCGCCTCACCGCCGAACTTTCCGAAAGCGCCGATTTTGCGCGCATCGCCGGGGGTGGCAGCGTGACGGCGATGGGCGAGCGCGATCATGTCGCGAAAATCACGGTGGACGGGCTGGAAGCGGGGCGTTGGTATTATTATCGCTTCGTTGCACCCGACGGGACGAAGTCGATCACGGGACGCACGCGAACGCTTCCCGCCGGGCCGACGAGCGCCTTTACCCTTGCTCTCTTTTCATGCTCGAACCTGCCCTTCGGCTGGTTCAACGCCTATGCCCATGCTGCGGCGCGGCAGGATATCGACCTTGTCGTCCATGCGGGCGACTATCTCTATGAATATCCGGTCGGCAACTATCCCTCGGCGGAGCAGGCGCTGCCCGGCCGCGACATCCAGCCGACGCACGAGATGGTCAGCCTCGCCGACTATCGCCTGCGCTACGCTTCCTATCGCGCCGATCCCGACCTTCAGCGGCTGCACGCGCATTTCCCGATGATCGCCCAATGGGACGACCATGAATTCACCAACGATGCGTGGAAGGGAGGGGCCCAGAACCACAATGCGGGCGAGGGCGACTGGACCGTCCGCATGGCCGCGGCCGAACGCGCTTACCGCGAATGGATGCCGGTCGCCGACACGCGCTGGCGCGACTATCAGGTCGGCGACCTCGCGACGATTTTCCTCCCCGAAACGCGCGTCACCGGCCGCGACCGGCAGTTCGAGATCGGCGAGATCATTGCCGGTGCCGGCGATCCGGCGGCGCGGCTCAAGGCCTTTGCCGAGACCGACTATCGCGATCCGGCGCGCCAGATGCTCGGCGCCGAACAGGAAAAATGGCTGTTCGACGGCTTCGCGCGCTCGTCCAGGGCGGGAACACGCTGGCAGGTCTGCGCGCAGCAGGTGGTGATGGGCAGCGTTTTCACCCCGCCCGAAACCCGCGACTGGTTCGCGGGCGACCAGCCCGACTATGCCCGCCGCCGCGTCGAAACGGGGCAGTTGGCGGCGAAGGCGGGACTGCCGCTCAACCTCGATGCGTGGGACGGCTATCCTGCGGCGCGTTCGCGCCTGCTCGCCGCCGCGCAGCGCGCCGACGCCGACCTCGTCACGCTCACCGGCGACACGCACAACGCCTGGGCGTTCGATCTCGAAGAGGACGGCCGTGCGGCGGGCATCGAGATCGCGGGACACAGCGTCACGTCGCCGGGATTGGAAAGCCATATCCGGGGCGTCGGCAACGCGGTGCGCGTCGCCGCGCTTCGCCGTTCGTCGCCGCAGCTCAAATGGGCGAATACCGAAGACCGCGGCTATGTGACCGTGCGGCTGACGCGCGAGCGCGTGACCGCGAACTGGCACAGCGTCGAAACGATCCGCGCGCATTCGCCTCTGCTGAAAGCGACGCACAGCATGACCGCGATGCGCGGCAAGCGGAGGTTCGACATCGCTTGACACTCATAACTGGATGGTTATGAATTATCCATAACTGAGGAGTTATGGATTAATGGAGTCGCCCACCGACATATTGTTCAAGGCGCTCGCCGATCCGACGCGCCGCGCCTTGTTCGAACGGCTTTGTCTTGATGGCGAGGCGACGGTTGGTGCTCTCACCGCAGGCGCCGGTATTTCGCAGCCCGCGGTTTCGAAACATCTCGGCGTGCTCAAACAGGCGGGGCTGGTGCGCGATCGGCACGAGGGCCGCCAGACGCATTACCGTGCGCAGCAGCGCGCGCTCGCGCCGCTTGTCGACTGGACCGGGCGCATGAACCGCTTCTGGGAAGCGCGGTTCGACGACCTCGAAGATTTGCTGAAAAGGATGGATCAATGACCGACACCGATGTGCGCCGCGTGACCGTGGAGCGCGAAATTCCGCATCCGCCCGAAAAAATCTGGCGCGCGTTGACGACGCAGCATCTGGTCGAGGAATGGCTGATGAAGAATGATTTCGCGCTCGACCTCGGCCATCGTTTCCAACTCAGCGGCGACTGGGGCCATGTCGATTGCGAAATTCTGGACGTCGATCCGGGGCGGAGCCTCTCTTATAGCTGGAATCACGCACACGACGATCCGGCGTACCGTCTCGACAGCACCATTACCTTCGCGCTCGAACCCACCGCGGCAGGGACGTTGCTTCGTATGGAACAGGTCGGTTTCCGCCCCGACCAGAAGCAGGCCTTCGGCGGCGCCCAGAGCGGCTGGAAGATCCATCTCGAAAATCTGGAAAAGGTGGTCGCTACGCTCGATTGATCAGGCAGGGAGAATATTATGAACTGGAGTCTTTGGGTCCGGCAGTTTCACCGCTGGGTGTCGATTCTCTTCACCGCGATCGTCATCGCGATCTTCGCGATGCTCGGCGCGGGGCAGCAACCGGCCGAGTGGGTCTATTACCTGCCGTTGCCGCCGCTTTTCCTGCTGATGTTCTCCGGCCTCTATATGTTTTTCCGGCCCTATTTCCGCAAAGGCGGCGGAGCGAACATGACTTGATCCGCCACCACGGTCTTCCGCCGGGATGACGAATAAGGTCATGGAGCGCCCAGCCGGTCATTTCTTCGCTCTTGCCCTCCGTCCTTGCCATGCGGCCCCCAATCACTAAGCAGGGGGCGATGCCCGCCACCGCTCCCAAACCCGCCAACAGCAACGCCGCGATGCCCGGCGCAACGCCGATGATGGCGCAATATTGGTCGCTGAAGGACAAGGCGGGCGATTGCCTGCTCTTTTACCGCATGGGCGACTTTTTCGAGCTGTTCTTCGACGATGCCAAGGCGGCGGCGGCGACGCTCGACATCGCGCTCACCTCGCGCGGCGAACATGGCGGACAGCCGGTGCCGATGTGCGGGGTGCCGGTCCACGCCGCCGAATCCTATCTTGCCCGGCTGATCCGCGCCGGCCACCGCGTCGCGATTGCCGAACAGGTCGAAACGCCGGCAGAGGCGAAGGCGCGCGGCGGGTCGAAGGCGCTTGTCGCGCGCGACATCGTGCGGTTCGTGACGGCGGGAACGCTGACCGAGGAAAGCCTGCTCGAAGGGCGCAGCGCGAACCGGCTTGCCGCGCTGGCGCGGGTCGGGAGCGAGGGCGAGGTGGCGATCGCCGCCGCCGATATTTCGACCGGGCGCTTCGAAGTGGTGGCGATCCCCGCGCAGGCGGTCGATGCCGAACTGGCGCGACTTGCGCCGTCAGAGCTTTTGCTGAGCGAAAGCGCCGACGACCTGCCGATCGCCGCGGCGCGCCAGATCGTGCGCCGCCCGCCGTCGGACTTTGCGAGCGCGGCTGCGCAGACGCGGCTCGAAAGCTTTTTCGGCGTCCGGACGCTCGACGGGTTCGGCGCATTTTCGCGCAGCGAAATCGCCGCGATGGGCGCGCTTGTCGCCTATCTCGACCATGTCGGAACGGGGTCGCCGACCTTTCTCCAGCCGCCGCTGCGCCACCGCGCGTCGGATCGCATGGCGATCGACGCCGCGACGCGCGAGAGCCTCGAACTGATCCGGACGATGGCCGGAACGCGCGAGGGCAGTTTGCTGGGGACGATCGACCGCACGGTGACGGCGGCGGGTGCGCGCCTGCTCGCCGACGATCTCGCCAGCCCGCTCACCGACCGGGCGGCGATTCTCGACCGGCTCGACCTCGTCGACGCGCTCGCGCGCGATGCACTGTGGCGCGGCGAGCTCCGCGCGGCGCTTCGTGCGCTGCCCGACGCGGGGCGCGCGCTCGGGCGCCTCGTCGCGGGGCGCGGCGGGCCGCGCGATCTTGCGCAGCTCCGCGATGCGCTGGGCGGCGCGCGGCGCCTGCGCGAACATCTTGCGCGCCGTGCCGACCTGCCGCCTTTGCTCGCCCGCCTGCTGCCGGGGCTCGACGGCCATGGCGTGTTCGTCGACGAACTGACCCGCGCGCTTGTCGAATCGCCGCCGGTCGACGCGGCGCAGGGCGGCTATATCGCCGAAGGCTATGACCATGCGCTCGACGCGCTGCGCGAAACCGCGCGCGACGGACGCAAGGCGATTGCGGCATTGGAGGCAGAGTATCGCGAGCGGACCGGCATCGCCTCTTTGAAGATCCGCCACAATGGCGTGCTCGGCTATCATGTCGAGGTGCCCGCGAAGCACGCGGACGCGCTGATGACGCCCGATTCGGGCTTCACCCACCGGCAGACGCTTGCCGGGGCGGTGCGTTTCAACTCGTCCGATCTCCATGAAGCCGCGAGCCGCGTCACGCAGGCGGGCGTCCACGCGGTCGCCGCCGAGGCCGCGCATCTCGAGGCCTTGACGGACGCCGCGATCCAGCGGCGCGAGGCGATCGCCGCCTCGTGCGACGTGCTGGCGCGCCTTGATGTCGCAGCGGCGCTCGCCGACCATGCGATGAGTCACAATTGGTGCCGCCCCGAGCTTGCCGATACGCCGTGCCTCGACGTCGCCGGCGGGCGCCATCCGGTCGTCGAGGCGGCGCTCGCGAAATCGGGCGAACGCTTTGTTCCCAACGATGTCGCGCTCTCCGAAACCGACCGGCTCTGGCTGGTGACGGGCCCGAATATGGGCGGTAAATCAACCTTTCTTCGCCAGAATGCGCTGATCGTCGTGCTCGCGCAGGCGGGCGCGTTCGTCCCGGCGGCGGCCGCGAAGCTCGGCCTCGTCGACCGGCTGTTCAGCCGTGTCGGCGCCAGCGACAATCTCGCACGCGGGCGCTCGACCTTCATGGTCGAAATGGTCGAAACCGCCGCGATCCTTGCGCAAGCGACGCCCGACAGCTTTGTTATATTGGATGAGGTCGGGCGCGGCACCTCGACCTACGACGGGCTGGCGCTCGCCTGGTCGGTGGTCGAGGCGGTGCATGAGGTCAATCGCTGCCGCTGCCTTTTTGCCACGCACTATCACGAACTCACGCGCCTCGCCGAAAGCCTCGATGCGCTTTCGCTCCACCATGTCCGCGCGCGCGAATGGCAGGGCGATCTTGTCCTGCTCCACGAAGTCGCAGCAGGTCCCGCCGATCGCAGCTACGGCCTTGCGGTCGCGCGCCTCGCGGGCGTTCCCGCGGGCGTCGTCAAGCGCGCCGAAGCCGTGCTCGCGAAGCTCGAGGCCGGGCGCGAGAAGACCGGCGGGCTCGCCGCGGGGCTCGACGACCTGCCGCTCTTCGCCGCAACGCTCGCCGAAGCCCCCGCCGCCGCGACCGACGCGCTGCGCGCTGCGCTCGCGGCGATCGATCCCGACGCGCTCGCCCCGCGCGAGGCGCTCGACGCGCTCTATGCGCTCAAACAGCTGCTGGCGGACGAGGCATGAGCGAGTTGTTCGCCAATCTCGACCAGCGCCGCGCGATCATCAATCGCCGCGCGCTCGCGGGCGAGCTCGATGCGATCGCCGCCGCAAGCAGCGACACCGGCAAGCGGCGCCGCGCGATGGTCGATCTGCTGAAAAGCGCGCTCGAAGCGGGCCGCGCCGAGGTCGAACGCCGCCTGCACGATCATCCCTCGTCGGGGCGCGTCGCGGCGCAGGCGACCGCCTTTCTGATCGACCAGATCGTTCGGCTCAGCCACGATTTCATCGTCCAGCATCTTTATCCGGCAAACAACCGTTCGGCGGGCGAGCGGATCACGCTGATCGCGGTCGGCGGTTATGGTCGCGGCGAAATGGCGCCGCACAGCGACATCGACATCGGCTTCCTGACGCCGTTCAAGCAGACGAGCTGGACCGAACAGGTGATCGAGGCGCAGCTCTATACGCTGTGGGACCTGGGGCTGAAGGTCGGCCATTCGAGCCGCTCATTGGACGAGATGGTGCGCGCGGCAAAGGACGACCTCACGATCCGCACGGCTTTGCTCGAAGGACGTTTCATCTGGGGCGACCGCGACCTTTACGATTCGGCGTCGGCGCGCTTCGATGCCGAGGTCGTCGCAGGCAATGCGCGCGCTTTTGTCGCCGAAAAGCTTGCCGAACGCGACGAACGGCACAAGCGGATGGGCGATTCGCGCTATGTGGTCGAACCGAATGTGAAGGAGGGCAAGGGCGGTCTGCGCGATCTTCACACGCTCTTCTGGATCGGCAAGTTCATCCACCGCGTGCGCACGGTGCCCGAACTGGTCGATGCGGGGTTGATGTCGGCGCGCGAGCTCAAGCAATTCGCGCGCGCCGAAAATTTCCTGCTCGCGGTGCGCTGCCACCTTCATATTCTCGCGGGCCGGGCCGAGGACCGGCTGACCTTCGATTTCCAGCGCGAGATCGCGAACCGGATGAAATTCGCCGACCGGCCGGGCAAGAGCGCGGTCGAGCGCTTCATGCAGCTCTATTTCCTCCATGCGAAGAGCGTCGGCGACCTGACCGGCACCTTCCTCGCGCATCTCGACGATCAGATGGCGGCGCGCGGGCGCCGCTTCCTCCCCTCGATCCGGCGGCGGCCGGGCAAGCTTCACGGCTTCGTCCTCGACCGCGGCCGCCTGGCGTTGCCGTCGAGCGATTTTTTCGCGGCCGACCCGGTGCGGCTGATCGAGATTTTTGCGCTCGCCGACAAGCATGGGCTCGAAATCCATCCGCAGGCGATGCGGCAGGCACGCCACGACGCCAAGCTGATCGAGACCGAAGGGGTGCGCCGCAATGCGCGCGCCAACGAACTTTTCGTCGATGTGCTGACCAGCCCGCGCGACCCCGAAACGGTGCTGCGCTGGATGAACGAGGCGGGGGTGTTCGGGCGGTTCGTTCCGGATTTCGGCCGCGTCGTCGCACAGATGCAGTTCGACATGTATCACCATTATACGGTCGACGAACATACGATCCGCGCGATCGGCCTGCTGGCCGAGATCGAGCAGGGGCGCCTCAAGGAAGATCATCCGCTGTCGACCGCGATCATGGATCAGATCCATTCGCGGCGCGTCATCTATGTCGCGGTGCTCCTCCACGACATCGCCAAGGGGCGCGGTGGCGATCATAGCGTGCTCGGCGCCGAACTCGCTTTACGGGTATGCCCGCGGCTGGGTTTGAGCGAGGCGGAGACCGAAACCGTCTCGTGGCTCGTGCGCTATCACCTGCTCATGTCGGCGACGGCGTTCAAGCGCGACCTCGCCGATTTCAAGACGATCCTCGATTTCGCGCAGGTCGTGCAAAGCCCCGAACGGCTGCGGCTGCTGCTCGTCCTCACCGTCGTCGACATCCGCGCGGTCGGCCCCGGCGTGTGGAACAGCTGGAAACGGCAATTGCTGTCCGAACTGTTCGACGCCGCCGAGGAAGTGCTGCGCCTCGGCCACAAGCAGCGCGGGCGCGAACAGCGGATCGCGAGCAAGAAGGAAGCCGTCGCGGCGCAATTCGGTTTCGACCGGAAAAGCTTCGACAAGGTCGCGCGGCGTCTGCCCGAAAGCTATTGGATCGCCGAGCCGGTCGAGGTCATCGCCGCGAACCTTGTCCATATCCGCCAGGCGGGCGACGCGCCGCTGCACATCGCCGCGGTCCCCGACGACGATCGCGGCGCGACGCTGGTGATGGTACTCGCCGCCGACCATCCGGGGCTCTTTTATCGCATCGCGGGGGGCATTCACCTCGCCGGCGGCAACATCATCGACGCGCGCATTCACACGACGCGCGACGGCCTCGCGCTCGACAATTTCCTTGTTCAGGACCCGATCGGCCGTCCGTTCGACGAGCCGGGGCAGATCGCGCGCCTCACCCGTGCGATCGAGGACGCGCTCGCCAACCGGCAGAAACTGCTCCCGAAGCTGGAGGCGCGCGCGCTGCCGCGCACCCGCGCCGAGGCGTTCCGTATCGCCCCCAGCGTTTTCGTCGACAACAAGGCGTCGAATCGCTTCACGGTGATCGAGGTCAACGCGCAGGATCGCCCGGCGCTTCTGAACCAACTCGCCTATGCGCTGTTCCAGTCGAAGGTGACGGTGCACAGCGCGCACGTCGCCACCTATGGCGAGCGGGCGGTCGATACTTTTTACATTACCGACCTGATCGGCGACAAGATCGACAGCGCCGCGCGCGTGAAGACGCTGGAAAGGCGGCTGCTGGAGGCCGCGGCGAGCGGCAACGAGGAAATCGTCGCGGCCTAGAAGTCGAACCCCTGCTGGACCGGCGCGAGAGCCACGCCTTCGAGCCGCAGCATATGCGCCTTCGACAAGGCACCGCCCGGTGCCGAAAAGCCTCCGATCATGCCGCCCGCCGCCATGACCCGGTGGCAGGGAATGATCAGCGGTAAGGGATTGGCCGCCATCGCCTGCCCCACCGTACGAGACTGTTCGGGTCCCACGCCGAGCCTCCGTGCGACGGCGCCATAGGTCGTTGTTTCGCCCCAGCGGAGCGTGCGGACATGGTCATAGACGCCGACAAAGAAAGACGGCTGCTCGCCAAGGTCGATCGGCACCGCGAAAAATTCGACCTGCTTGCCGTCGAAATAGTGGATCGCGGCGTCGATCACCGCGGCGATGTGTGCCGGTGGTTCGGCGCGAGCCGCATCGGGCAGGCGCCGCCGGAGCGCCCGCTCGGTTTCGGATGCGGCTGGCGCGGGCAATCGCAACGCGGTGACGGCGGCTCCCGACCAGCCGATTGCCGCGACCCCGGCGGCGGTTTCGAAAAGCTGATACTGGCTTTGCCCGGCCATGCGTTGCTCCGTCGTTGCGGCAGATATAGGACTGGGTTGCACCGAAGCCAAAGCGGCGCGGCTCATGCCTGATAGGTCAGGCGGCTTGGGGGCGGAGCGGTCGATACGGCCGCCGCACAATCCCTTCAATAACCGGCATTCCTCCAAAAAAATGGCTGTCGCTGTCGCTGCAAGCGGTGGCCGCCTAGACCTGCCCCGGCGCCCGCGCCCGGATGAAGTTTTCGAGCGCGGTGAACAGCATTTCGCGTGCGTCGCTGCCCAGCATTTCGGCGGTGAGCAAATCGAACCCGACGCGATCGCCGCACACCGCGGCGCCGACGGTCGCGGCGAGCAGCGCCTCGTCGAAGCTCAGCCGCGGGCAGCAGGGCGGGGCGACGGCAAAGGGGTCGGGCCAGATATGCGCCACGGCTTCGACGACCAGCCGGAACCGGCGCGCCGCCAGAATATTGCCCCAGCGCCGTTCGAGTTCGGGCATGGGGTCGCGGCCGCCCCGGCGGCAGAGGATCGAATAGCGCAGCGCGAGTACCGTCTGCGCCGCCTCGACCGACAGATCGCGCACCAGCGGCTGTTTGGTCAGTTGGCGGATCAGCGTGCTGCTTTGCATGATTGGTCTCTCCCGGAGCGAAGCAGTCCGCCGGTCTGCTGCCTCCTCAGCGGAAAAAAGATGCCGGCCGCCTTGACGCAGCTTGAAGGTGCAGCGGCCGGCAGGAGGGGACTGCCCGACTGTGCTATTGAGAATTAGTCGCAAAGACAAGCAAAAAATGAGGCGCTCGAAAGCGCCCCTGAAAATCAGCTTTCATATCGTCATCCCGGCGCAGGGTGTTCAGAGGCACGTGACTCTGAAACACGATCTCACCCTGACGGTTGACCGCACCGGCGAGATCCCGGCCTTCGCCGGGATGACGGATGCGGATCAATCGTCGCCCGCGGGCTTCGACTGGAGCTGGATATAATTTTCGATACCCATGCGTTCGATCATCTCGAACTGCTTTTCCAGTTCGTCGACATGATGTTCTTCGCTTTCGAGGATGTCGGCGAACAGGTCACGGCTGACATAGTCGCGCACGCTTTCCGAATGCGCGATCGCATCCTTGAGCAGCGGGATCGCTTCCTCTTCGAGCGCAAGATCGGCCTTCAATATTTCTTCGACCGTTTCGCCGACGCGCAACCGCCCGAGCAGCTGGAAATTGGGCAGGCCGCCCAGAAAGAGAATGCGGTCCGCCAGCTTGTCGGCATGTTTCATCTCGTCGATCGATTCCTCGCGCTCAAAATGCGCAAGCCGCGCGACGCCCCAATTGTCGAGCATACGGTAGTGCAGCCAATATTGGTTGATCGCGGTCAGCTCGTTCTTCAGCGCTTCGTTGAGGAAATCGATGACCTTTTCGTCGCCCTTCATGATATTCAGTCCTGTCATTTTCTTGGGGTAGGGAGTGGCGGCATTATACCGCCCCCGACCCCATCAGGCCAAGGGTGAAAATGGCAGAAAACTGCGGAAGATCAGGCGGCTGCGGTGGCGTCGCTGATGATATTGCGAGCGAATGACAGGCACTGGCCGCATTTGGGTTTGCGACCCAATTGCGCATAAGCCGCCTTGGCGCACCGCAATCCGCCATTCCGCGCGACGTCGCGCAGCTGGCTTTCCCTTATTGCGTTGCAGACACAGACGACCATGTGCGAATCCTTCTCAACAATCCCGATTTAGGGATAGTGCGACAGATTCGCAAGAAGAAAGATGCGAGTGGTTCGCAATCCGAAGACGCGCATTTTTCACGGGCACGGCCCTTGCCCGGCAGGCGATTCGCGGGCATAGGCGCGCGCATCTTCACGCCCTTCCAGAACAAAGGTCCGCCCGATGAAAGTCAATGTCTATGTGACGCTCAAGCCGGGGGTACTCGACCCGCAGGGCAAGGCGATCCATCACGCGCTCGAGGGGCTGGGCTTTGACGGCGTCAGCGATGTACGCGCGGGCCGCTTCATCGAACTCGATGTCGCCGATGGGACGAGCGACGCCGATCTCGACGCGATGTGCGCCAAGCTGCTCGCCAACACGGTGATCGAAAACTATCGCATCGAACGCGCTTGAGCGCCGACAAGGAGCCTGCCCCATGAAGACCGCCGTTATCGTCTTTCCCGGCTCCAACTGCGACCGCGACATGGCGGTCGCGCTAGAGGCCGTCACCGGACGCGCGCCCGCGATGGTCTGGCACCGCGAGACCGATCTGCCGCAGGGCACCGATTTTGTCGCGCTTCCTGGCGGCTTTTCCTATGGCGACTATCTCCGCTCGGGCGCGATGGCGGCGCGCTCGCCGATCCTTCGTGCAGTGTCCGATGCGGCGGCGCGCGGCGTCCCGATTCTCGGTATCTGCAACGGTTTTCAGGTGTTGACCGAGGCGGGCCTTCTTCCCGGTGCGCTGATGCGCAACGCGGGCCTCAACTTCGTCTGCCGCACCGTGCCGCTGAAGGTCGAGAATAGCCAGTCGCTGTTCACCGCGGGCTACAGCGCGGGCGAGGAGATTGCCATTCCCGTCGCGCATCACGACGGCAATTATTTTGCCGACGCCGAAACGCTCGACCGGATCGAGGGCGAGGGACGTGTCGCCTTTCGTTACCTCGATGCCGTCAACGGCTCGGCGCGCGACATTGCGGGCGTGCTCAGCAGTGCGGGCAATGTGCTCGGCATGATGCCGCATCCCGAACGCGCGATTGATCGCGCGCACGGCGGCACCGACGGGTTACGTCTGTTCGAGGCTGCGCTCGGCGTAATCGCCTGAACGCTGCCGCTTCTCCGCGCCGGCGGCGATGCGCTCGCCACGCGGAAACCAGCGGCCGACCAGCGCCAGCACGGTCGGCCAGAATATCGTGTTTCTTATGTCGTGCCAGTGCGCCGCGTCGGGTTGCAGCGCGCTGTTCCGCGTTTCGTTCACAATGTCGAGCCACTCGCCGCCCAGCGCCATCGCCAGCACCGCGAGCCAGGCAACGAACCACCCGCCACGCCAGCGCCACGCAAAGCGCACGACAAGGAAGAGCGCGAGCCCGAAATAGATATGCAGGGCGTCCTTGCTGAGTTCGCTGGTCGTGACGAACCACAGCTTCTGTTCCTGAAACAATGCGGCCAGTTGAATCAATGTCATTCGGTCAAATCCCGGCTCGGAACGGTGTGAAATCGGTACCCTCGTCAAAGACGTCGATGCCTTCGCGCCGTTTCAACGCGCCAACGACCAGATAGGTTACCGGCGTCAGCGCCGCTTCCCACACAGTCTTGATCAGCCATTGCGACAAGACGACCTGATAAAGCTGCTCGGGCGGCCAGCCGGCAAGGCCGTAAAAGGCGAGGGGGTAGAATATCAGGCTGTCCAGACCCTGGCCGACGACCGTTGATCCGATCGTGCGCATCCACAGAAACCGTCCCCCGGTCCATAGCTTCATGCGCGCCAGCACATAGGCATTGGCGAACTCGCCCGCCCAAAAGGCGGTCATCGAGGCGAGGACGATGCGCCAGCTGTTGCCGAACACAAATTCATAGGATTCCTGCCCCGGCCAGCCGTCCGCGGGCGGCAGCGAGACGACGGCCCATGCCATGAAGGCCATGAAGGCAAGCGCGGCAAAGCCCGTCCAGATCACCCGCCGTGCGCGCGCATAGCCATAAACTTCGGTGAGGACGTCGCCGATGATGTAGCTGACCGGAAAGAACAGAACCCCGGCGCCGAACGCCCATTCGCTGCCGCCCGGCAAGAGGATATAGCTCGGCTTTGACGCGCCGATGATGTTCGACAAGAGCAGGATCGCGACAAAGGCCGCCATCAGCAGGTCGTAATACCGAAAATGGCGAACGCTCGACGCGCTCGTCGGGACGGGCGGCGTTGGCGGGGAGGGCGTGTCGGTCATCGACGCGTTGCTTAACCTGCTTTGCAGCCCGCGCAAACCACGCTATTCGCGCGGACGTCGTCACCGGCTCTGCACGCCCGTAGCTCCGCCGGATAGAGCAGCCGCTTTCAAAGCGAAGGGTCTGGGCCGCGAAAGGGATGGGAGTGTTGCAGGTTAGCCGTTGCCGGTCCTCCAGCGAACCGTGTAGCGAACTATATTGGGGCCCCGTAGCTCAGCTGGATAGAGCATCGGTCTTCTAAACCGAATGTCGCGTGTTCGAATCACGCCGGGGTCACCATTTTCGCCCAGCGGATCATGGTATCGGGAACGCTGGGGCGAACCCACCAAATGAGGTGAGCTACCCCGCAACAGGCCCGAGCGATTGAGGCCGCGTTGACGAACGGAGCGCAAACACATTCAGCGCATGTTCGGCAAGCTTACGCAACATTCTCAGCAACATCGGGTTGCCCGGCGCGATGGCGCTATGCTGCTCATGGGCCTGCAGAATGCGGCTGCCCCAATTCGATCTGTTCACCCCGTCGCGCGAAGGGCACGGTTTTCAGAACCGTTGTTCGATAATCGGTGGAAAGCACGGTGTCGACGGCGATGAAGGTCGCGAGACCGCGATAGCGGCCGAATTCGATGCGGACATATCCCTGGTGCATATTGTCGGTCCACGCGACCTCCGGGATATGCGCGGCATAGGCCGCGTCCAGCGCGCGCGACGTGGCATCGCCGAAGCCGCTTTCGACGAAGTCGCCGGGCGACGATATGCCTGCTGTCCCGAACTCGATCCCCGCGGGGCGCCCCGCCGCATCGGCAAGGCGATTGGCCCAGAAGCTGTGGCTGTCGCCCGACAGGAACACGAGATCGCCCGCTCCCGCGCGTTGCGACAGCGCATAGAGCCGCTCGCGCGCCCAGGGGTAGCCGCCCCAGGCATCGGTATAGTCCGGCAGGTTGTAGCGTCCCTTCCACGCCAGCGCGACAGCGGGGTCGGCGGCAAGCTTTACGCGTTCGGCAGGCGCGGCGGCGGCGAGTTTGGCGAAGGGGTCGGGAAGGATACCGAGCGCGGCGACATCGGGCACGTCGACGCGCGCAATGACCATCGGCGAACCGATGATCCGCCACGGCTGCGTTTCGGCGACCGACTGCGCAAGCGCCTTCTCCAGATCGGTTTCGAGCTCGGCCGACAGCATCGCGCGACCGGGGGCGCCCAGCACGTCGCGGCGAAAGCGCGCCGCCGTCGCTGCGTCGGTGATCGCGGCGACATGATCGGCATATTCGACCTGCTGCGCCCGCCCGGTGTGGCGCGTTTCGAGCGTGTGGAGCAGCGCGAGATCGCCGAAGCGATAGGCGCGCCAGAACTGGGCGCGCGTGCGCCCGGGCCGATCCAGCCATTCGGGTTCGCGCACCGGCATCCACTCATAATAGGCGCGGATCGACGCCGAGCGGCGCGCGGCCCAGTCGCCTTCGGTCGCGGGCTGGTGATTCTGCGCGCCACCCGTCCAGGGGTTGTTTGTGCTTTCATGGTCGTCCCAGCACGCGAGCAGCGTATGGTTCGCGTGCATCGCCTGCGCGCCCTTGTCGGTCTTATACTGCGCGTGCCGCGTCCGATAGTCGGTGAGCGAGACGATTTCGTGCCCCGGTGCATGGACGCGCCCGATGCTGCGAGCGACCGTAGCGCCCCAGCTGTCGACGCCGCCATATTCATAGATATAGTCGCCCGTATGCAGCACGAAATCGACGCTCGAGTCCCGGGCGATCGCATCATAGGCGTTGAAAAAACCGAAAGCGAAGTTGGAGCAGGACGCGAGCGCGATGCCCAGCCGGTCGAGCCGACCGTCAGGTAGGGTCCGCGCGCGGCCCACGGGTGAAAACGCCTCGCCCAACCGGAAGCGGTAGTAATAAACCCCGCCGGGCGTCAGCCCGCGCGCGAGCAGCTTGACCGTATGGTCGCGCTCGGCATCGGTCGCCGTTGTGCCCGATTGCAGGATGCGTTTGAAATCCGGCGTCGTGCTCAATTCCCATGCGACATCGGCGCGGCCCGCCGTCGTCACATGCGTCCACAAGACAAGGCTGGTCGCGTCGGGGTCGCCGCTCGCGACGCCGTGACGGAAGGTCGGGTTGGCGGGCGTGACACGGGCCTGCAGTCCGCGCGGCATCGTGAAAAGCGTCGCCCCGCCCGCCATGCCCGAAAGCAGGGCGCGGCGCGAGATGTCCGCGCGGTGGAGACGGCTCGTCATGCTCTGATACCCTTGTTGTTTCTATGCGTTGGTCGCCGCGGCGGGCGGAGGGGCGATCGGGCCCCGCCGCCCGCCTTCGTTCACAATCAGAAATCGGCCGTCACGGTGAAGATCATCGAGCGCGGTGCGCCGATCCACGCCGCATTGCCCGAAATGCCGCCCAGATAATCTTCGTCGGTCAGATTGTTGATCGTCAGGCTGAAATCGAGCGCCTGCAGCCAGTCGGTGAGCGCCTCGCCCCGCATCCCGACACTGAAATCGGTCAGGAAATAATGCTTCGCTTCCCAGCTGTTGTCGGCGGTGACGAAGCGGTCGCCGGTATATTTGCCGGTCAGTCCGATGCGGAACGGGCCCGTTTCATAATGGCCCGACAGCACCCACATATCCTTGGGGATGCCCGTGACGCGGTTGCCCGGCGTAACGCCCTGTTCCGCGTCGAGCACGGCATTGCCCGTGCCGCGATATTTGGCATCGATATAGGTATAGGCGGCGTAGAGGTTCAGGCCCTGCGCCGGGCGGACGTTGGCGAGCAGTTCGAAACCCTGCGAATCGATGCCGCCGGCGTTGAAGAATTTGCCGTCGCCTTCGCCGAGATAATCATTGCCGGCTTCGGTCGAATTGGACACGAAGATTACCTGGTTCGAAAATTTGCTTTTGAACCAGGTCGCCGACGCGTTGAACGCCCGGCTCTGATAGCGGACGCCCGCTTCCCAGTTCTCGGCGGTTTCGGGCTGGAGTTCGGAAAAGTCGGCGTTGCTGAACTCGAGCACGGCGTCGCTCAGCGCCTTGAAATTTTCGGCATAGCCGCCGAACAGGTTGAGCCCCGCCACCGGTTCGATCTGGATGCCGCCCGAAAAGAGGACGTCGGACTTCGATTCGATGCGCGCGTTCGGCGTTTCGCCGAACAGGTCGATGCGGTCGATATTGTTGATGAACTGCTTCGCGCCGACATTGACCGTGACCGGCCCGAACGTCAGGCTGTCCTCGACATACCATTTGAACGTGTCCTGCGGATATTTGCGGCTGTACTGGATCCAATAGGGCGCGGGATCGAAGTCGGGGCCGACGCCCGTGTCGACGACATTGTGCCAGTCGCGCCATTCGCTGCGGTGCGTATCCTCGTACCAGATGCCGCCGCGGAGCTTGTTCTGGCCTGCGCCGAAATTCGCGGTCCACGCGGCCTCGGCCGTACCGCCGATGCGGTCCTTGCGGTAATGGGTGTGACGATAGGATTGCGCGCCGATCGCGCCCGGCGCGTAGCAGGCGGGGTCGTAAACCGGGTTGGTCGTCCCGCCATAAGGATAGGGAAGCGACCCGGTGCAGCCCGCGATCGGGCTTAGCGCCACGCCATTGGCATCGACAAAATAGATGAGCCCCGCCGGCGCACCCCCCTTCGCAAGACCGCCCGCCAGTTCGCTTTCGGGATTGCCCGTGCCGTCTGCGATCACATTGGCGACATATTGCGGTACCCAGTCGCCGCGCCCCTGCATATCGTGATAATAGAACGACGCGCGCAGATCGAGCGCGTCGGCGATTGTCGTTTCGGCCTTCAGATAGGCGAAGACATTCTTGCGGAGCGTCGACCAGGCGCGGCGATAGGCCTGGTCCTGATAGGGGATGCCGGTCCACACGCCGACGAGCCCATCGGTTTCAGGAAGCAGCCGGAACTGCTCGGCCGAATAGACCTGATCGTAATTATCCTCGTGCGCATCGTCATAGCTGGCATAGCCGGTGATCCGTACCGGCGTGTCGAGGACGAACTTGGCCGCGAAATTTTCGCGCCGGTTCTGCGCCGACCCCTCGATCCAGTCGGTCGCCTCCTGCCGCGAATAGGAGAACCAGGCGCGTGCCTGGCCATCCAGCACCGACCCCGTATCGAACCGGGCATAGATGCGGCTCGCCTCGAAATCGCCGACCGATCCCGACACGCGGAGGCGCATCTCGTCGAGCGGATCGGAGGTGACGAAATTCAGTGTGCCGCCCAGCGCCTCGTTCGACAGCGAACCGATGTCGGCCGTATCTTTTGCCACTTCGACGGTGCGCAGGTTCATCGTGTCGATAAAGCGATTGGCTTTCGACCCGCCGCCATAACCCGATCCGCCATTGGGCAGCCCGTCCACGGTGATGCCAACCTGTTGCTGGTTCAAATTGGTCTGGAACCCGCGCACCGCCACGGTGGTCGACCAATCGTCGAAACCGAAGGCGTCGCCTTCCTGAACCTGAACGCCAGGCAGCGTGTCGATGACGCCGAGCACCGATACCAGCGGCGGCTGCTCGGCGATCATCGTTTCGGTCGCTGCGGCGTTGTTGTAGCTGGTGCGCGATCCCGTGACGACGATGGTAGCGGCTTCGGCCGCCTCGCCCGCATCGGCGGCGATGGCCGGCGAAGCGACAGCGATCGCGGCAAGGCCGGCCCCGACGATAAGGATATGGCGGCTGTGGAACGACATGCTGGAAAACCCCCCTGAAAAAAGCTTCGGTGGGCGGGCAGCTAGGCGAATATTCTGACGCGCAGCCGTCAGTTCGGGGACAAACGTGCGTCAATTCGCAGTCAACAGGATGACAACCCCCGGCCAATCGTTCGGCAGGCGGGGGGGGACCGTCCCAAATAGTCAATGTCCCAAGGGCGCTTGCGCTCTATACGGAGGGCCGCGACGCCGAGCAGCCCTAGCCATTGCGCGGCGCGGTCAGCATCGGGACGATGCGCGTCATGGCGGCGAGCGCAAGCAGCAGCGTCACCGCCGCGAAGGCCATGGTGTATATGGGCTCGCCAGGGAAAAATGCCTGCATCACCGACCCCATCAGCGACGCAACGAGCAATTGCGGGATCACGACAAAGACGTTGAACAACCCCATGTAGATGCCGAGCTTTGCCTGCGGCAGGCTGGAGGCGAGGATGGCATAGGGCATGGCGAGCACCGAGGCCCAGAAGATGCCGATGAAGACTTCGCTGACGACGAGCAGTGCGGGGTCGCGCAGCACGAAAAAGCTGGCGAAGCCGATCGCGCCGCAGGCAAGGCCGATCATGTGCGTTTGCGCCTGTCCCATTCGCCGCGACAGCCAGGGCAGCAGCGTCAGCGCGGCCACCGCGGCCACGCCATTATAAACGGCGAACAATTCGCCGACCCAGTTGGCCGCCGCCTGATAGTCGGCGCTCGCCGCATCGACCGCGCCATAATGATATTGGGCGACGATCGGGGTCGTGTTGATCCACATGATGAACAGCGCCGACCAGCTGAAAAATTGCACGAGTGCGAGCCGCTTCATCAATGGCGGCATCCCGGCGAAATCGCCGATGATGCTCGCCAGCATGTTGGCGGTCCGCCCGCGACGCGCCAGCAGCGTTGCGGCGATGCGCGCCAGCCCGTATCCGGCGAGCAGCGCGCCGAGCAGCAGCACCTCGCGCAGCAGCGCGAAATGCTGCTGGACCGCCGCAACCGCGATTCCCGCCGCAATCCATGCGAAGGCGCTGCCGAACCCCCGCCCGGCGAGGTCCGCTGCGGGCGGCGCCGGGGCTGCGAGTTCGCTCGCGGCAAAGCGCGCCATCGTCGCCGGATCATATTCGCGCGTCGTCACTATCGTCCAAAGCACCGACAGGAACAGCGCCGCGCCGCCGAACCAGAAGGCATATTTGACCGTGTCGGGAATCTGCCCCGGCGGTGCGACATTGGCGACCCCCATCGCTTCCATCGCCGCGGGAAACAGCGATCCGACGACCGCGCCGGCGCCGATAAAGGCGGTTTGCACGGCATAGCCGGCGCTGTGCTGGTCCTTGCGCAGCATGTCGCCGACAAAGGCGCGGAACGGTTCCATCGAAATGTTGAGCGAGGCGTCGAGCAACCACAGCATCGCCGCCGCGAACCAGATGGCGGGGCTTTCGGGCATCGCGAACAGCGCGATCGCGGCAAGGACTGCGCCGGCAAGAAAATAGGGACGGCGGCGCCCGAGCCGGCCGAGCCAGGTCCTGTCGCTCAGATGTCCGACGATCGGCTGGACAAGCAGCCCGGTCAGCGGCGCGGCGATCCACAGGCCCGGCAGCCGCTCGATATCCTCGCCGAGCGACTGAAAGATGCGGCTCATGTTCGCATTTTGCAGCGCGAAGCCGATCTGGATGCCGAAAAAGCCGAAGCTGATGTTCCACAGGCCGGCAAAGCCCTGCCGCGGCTTGTCCATACGTCTCTCCCCGATGGGCCGTCTATGGCCTGCTTGGCATCGGGTGTTGCAGCGTCGGGCGGGCAGGGCAAGCCGGTTGGCGCTGTGTATACGAATACGTGGCGGAGCGTTCGACGCGCTAGCGCCGTCTTCCGGTCACGCCAATGCTCCGGCGATCCGGGCGACCAGCGCCTCCGCCCCAGCCTGATCGGCGGCGGTGAAGCGCGCGGGCAGTGGGCTGTCGAGGTCGAGCACGCCGATCAGCCGGTCGTTCGCGATCACCGGCACGACAAGTTCGCTGCGGCTGTCGGCGTCGCACGCGATATGGCCGGGAAAGGCATGGACGTCCTCGACGCGTTGGGTGGCGCGAAGGCGCGCGGCGGCGCCGCACACCCCCTTGTCGAGCGGGATGCGGATGCACGCGGCCTTGCCCTGAAAGGGGCCGAGCACAAGTTCCTCGCCGTCGAAGCGATAAAAGCCCGCCCAGTTGAGGTCGGGAATCGCCTGCCAGATCAGCGCCGCGACATTCGCCATATTGGCGATCCCGTCGCGCTCGCCCGCGACGAGCGCCGCGGCGGCTTCGCCCGCCTCGGCCCAGCGTTCGGCAGGGTCGGTCGCCGCAAAGGATAGCGCATAGCTCATCCTATTCGACGTCCAGCCCGGTCCATTTCGCGGCAAAGGCATATTTGTCGGCGGCTTCGGCAATGATCTTGTCGGTCGGCTTGCCGCTGCCATGGCCCGCGCGCGTTTCGATGCGGATGAGGTGCGGCCTGTCGCCTGCCTCGGCATGTTGCAACGCGGCGGTATATTTGAAGCTGTGCCCCGGCACGACGCGGTCGTCGGTGTCGGCAGTTGTCACCAGCACGGCGGGATAGGACATCCCGCTGCGGATATTATGATAGGGTGAATAGCCGAGCAGATTCTTGAAATCGGCCTCTTTCGAGGGGTGACCATAATCGTCGACCCAGTATCGCCCGGCGGTGAAGCGGTCGAAGCGCAGCATGTCCATCACGCCGACCGCGGGCAGAGCGGCCGCAAACAGGTCGGGGCGCTGGTTGGTCACGGCGCCGACCAGCAGACCGCCGTTCGAGCCGCCCTCGATCGCCAACTGGCCCTTGCCCGCGATCCCTTCGGCGATCAGATATTCGCCCGCCGCGATAAAGTCGTCGAAGACATTCTGCTTGTTCGCAAGGCGGCCTGCGTCGTGCCACGCCTTGCCATATTCACCGCCGCCGCGCAGGTTCGCGATCGCGAGCACGCCGCCCTTGTCGACCCACGCGAGCCGCGTCGGCGAAAAGCCCGGCGTCAGCGAGACGTTGAACCCGCCGTAGCCGTACAGCAGCGTCGGCGATCCCTTGCTGCGGTCGAGCCCTTTTTTCATCACGACGAACATCGGCACTTCGGTGCCGTCCTTCGACTTGTAAAAGCGCTGTTCGACCGAAAATTGGTCGGGTTCGAAGGTCAGCTTGGGTTCGGCGAAAATCTCGCTCGCCCCGCTTTGCGTGTCGAAGCGATAGATGGTCGTCGGCCGCGCATAGCTCGAAAAGGCATAAAAGGTTTCTGGATCGCTCGACTTGCCGCCGAAACCCGATGCCGAACCGATGTCGGCAAGGTTGATGGTTGCGATCGCCTTGCCGTCCAACGACACCATCCGCGCCTCTGACTTGGCATCGCCGAGGTACGAGAGGATGATCCGGTCGCCGACGCGCGACGCGCCGACCAGCGTGGCCGCATTTTCGGCAACAAGTTCGGTAAGCTTGTCCGGCTTGCCGATGTCGAACGACACAAGCCGGCCGCGCGGCGCACCCTTGTTGGTCACGAAGGTGAAGCGCGTTCCCGCGTTGGTCACATATTCCCAGTTGTTTGCAAAATCGTCGACGAGAGTGATCGGCTTGGCACCCGGCTTATCGAGCGGGTGCAGCGTCAAACCATAACGCTCGTCGGTCCCTTCGGATGCGACGACGAGCAGATAGCGGCCGTCGTCGGTGACGATCGCGCTATTGTTGAGCTTTGGCTTGTCGGGCGTCGCGTGGATCAGCACATCTTCGCTCTGCGGCGTGCCGAGCTTGTGAAAATAGACGCTGTGATTTTCGTTGAGCGACTGAAACGCCTCGCCCTCTTCGGGTTCGGGGAAGCGCGAATAGAAAAAGCCGCTGCCGTCCTTCGCCCAGTCGAGCGCCGAAAACTTCACCCAGCGCACCTCGTCGGGGAGGTCCTGGCCCGTCGCGACATCCTTGACGCGCACGATGCGCCAGTCGGTGCCGCCGTCCTGCACCGAATAGAGAAGATGCCTGCCGTCCTCCGACGGCTCCCATTCGGCGAGCGCGGTCGCGCCGTCTTTTGCCCACAGATTCGGGTCGATCAGAATGCGGCCCTCGCCCTTCAGTCCCTCGCGAACATAGAGAACCGACTGCGGCTGGAGCCCGTCGTTGCGCGTGTAGAAATAGCGCGTGCCCGCCTTGGTGGGCAGGCCGAAGCGTTCGTAATTATAAAGCTCGGTCATCCGCGCCTTGAAACTCTCGCGGCCGGGTAGCGTGTCGAGATAGGCGTCCGTAACCTTGTTCTGCGCTGCCACCCACGCTGCGACCTTTGGATTGACGCGAACGTCGTCCTCCAGCCAGCGATAGGGGTCGGCAACATCGACGCCGAACTGCGGATCGACCGTGTCACCGCGCGCGGTGTCGGGATAGGCGAGCCTGGGCGCGGGGGCCGATGCGGCGGCGGCATCGGCTGCCTGTGCAGCGGCGGGCGTCATGGCAAGGGCGACCAGCGCGAGCGGCGCGGACAGGCGTTTGGCGGGCATGGCAAGGCGATCCTCATTATCCGGAAAGAAATTATCGTGCGCCGATATGTAAGGATGGAAAAGGGTGGGGCAAGCGGATTCAGTGCTGGGGATCGACCCCGCCTGAATCGTCATCCCGGCGAAGGGTGTTCAGAGGCACGTGACTCTGAAACACGATCTCGCCCTTCCGTTCAAACACAACGGCGAGATTCCGGCCTTCGCCGGAATCACGAAGTAAATAGCAAATTTAGTGCAGCGGGGACGTGCGCACCGCCCAATAGACGATGGTAAGCAGAACGGCCCATAAGAGCAGGATAACGACCATGCCCGCGCGGCTCGACGGCCGCTCGCTGGCCGCTTGGGCGGTTGCTTGCAATTCGGCCCACAGCGGCGCCGCGATGAGCCGCCGCACGGCCAGCAGGCCGAGCGGCAGAATGATAAGGTCGTCGATCCAGCCAAGTACGGGGATAAAATCGGGGATGAGGTCGATGGGCGACAGCGCATAGGCGGCAACGGCGACCGCGAGCAGCCGTGCGAACCATGGCACGCGCGGATCGCGGGCGGCGAGCCAGGCGGCATGCGCCTCGACCGCCAGACGGCGGCCAAGATCGGCGATGCGTTCCGAAAGGGATTTGCCGCTCATCGCATCGTTCATTAACGTCCGGGCATGGCTATCCAACTGAAAAGTGCGCGCGTCGAACGCTGGCCGGTCGCGGGATCGTTCGTCATCAGCCGCGGCGCCAAGGATCATGTCGATGTCGTCGTCGCCGAAATCGCAGGCGCCAGCGGCGATGGGGACGCGGTCGGGCGCGGCGAGGGAACGCCGCTTTATTATCTGGGCGAAGACGCGGCGGCGTGCCGCGACCAGATATTGCTCGCCGCCGGACATATCGCCGACATGGACGCGGTGGAGGCGCGCGCGGCGATACAGGAAATCATGGCACCCGGCGCGGCGCGCAACGCGCTCGATTGCGCGCTATGGGATCTGGAGGCGCGGCAGCGCGGCCTCAGGCTCTGGCAGCTTGCCGGCTGCGACGGTGCGCCGACCGCGCGGACGACCGCCTTCACCATCTCGCTCGGCACACCGGGCGCGATGGCCGAACAGGCGGCAACGGCGGAAGCCGACGGCTATCATCTCCTCAAGATCAAGCTGACGGGCGAGGGCGATCGGTTGCGCGTCGCCGGGGTGCGCAAGGGCGCGCCCAATGCGCGGCTGATTGTCGACGCCAACGAAAGCTGGGGGCAGGTCGATCTGTTGGAAGAGGCAGAGGCGCTCGCCGATATGGGCGTGGAAATGATCGAGCAGCCGGTGCCGGTCGGCGCCGACGCGCTGCTCGATCCCATCTATGCGTCGATTCCCTTCGTGGCCGACGAAAGCTGCCAGACCGCGGCCGATGTGGCGCGCATCGGTCCCTTTTACGATGGTGTGAATATCAAGCTCGACAAGGCGGGCGGGTTGACCGAGGCGCTGCGTATCGCCGATGCGGCGGACGCGGCGGGGCTCGCGATCATGGTCGGCTGTATGCTCTCGACCAGCCTCGCCATCGCCCCTGCCTTTGTGCTTGCCCAGCGCGCGCGCTGGGTCGATCTCGACGGCCCCGCGCTGCTGGCGCGCGACCGCGAGGACGGCTTCGAGTTTCGCGAGGGGCGGATCGGGCCGCCGGTGGGATAGGGATCGGAGCGCGTCGACCGGTCTAAAGGGCCACCGTGCCATGCTGGCCCAGCTCGCCTTCCTTCATCGTCATTCCGGTCGCAAGTTTGAACAGGCCCTTGATCCCCGGATCGGCGGTCCAGATTTCGGCGTCGTCCAGGTCAAAGCGAAGCAGCAGCAGCTTCGGATCGTCCTTGCCGCCCGGATACCAGGCCGCGACGCCGTTATTCCAGAGCTTGTCGAGTACAGCGCGGTCGGTTTCGCGGCGCAGCGTGCCCGATATGCAGGCAAAGAGGTCGTGATCCTTCGAGGCGAATTGCGCCATCGCCGGGCCGCCGCCCGCAAGCCGGTTGTCGGTCGCGGTGAAGAACCAGAAGGCGCTGTTCGCGTCCTTGTCGAGTTGCGCCCGCATCGGGATATGATGGTCGCGCTCACCCGTCGCGCCCACCATCAGATTGGGACTGTCGGCCAGCGCTTTCCAGAATTGCTGCTTGATGTCGTTGCTCATCGAATGGCTCCTTTCGGCCCCCTCAATGATCAACCAACGCGGCACGTGCGCCAATGTTGCCCGGCTCAGCGCTGCCGCGGCTCGGCATAGCTGACGATTTCATATTCGATGCCGTCGGGGTCGAAGAAATAGAAGCGGCGGCCGGGTTCGTAGTCGGCGTGATTGAAGGGCGTGAGTCCGACCGCCTTCACGCGCATTTCGATCGCGTCGAGGTCATCGACCTGCACGCCGACATGGTTAAGCGGCTCGCCTTTCGGATAGCGTGCGCCCTCATGCTCGCCGTCGGGGCCGGTGTAGAGCGCGATATAGGCGGTATCGCTGCCCAGATGGATCGTGCGCCCACCGTCGCGCGCGGGGCCGCGCCAGCGCTCGTGCCAGCCGAAGATCGCCGACAGAATGGCGGCCGTACGATCGGGGTCGCTGACGGTCAGATTCACATGTTCGATGAAGGGGTGCGTCACTTGGAAACTCCTGATTCGGATTGACGCGGCGGTTTATGAAAGCTGAAGTCAGGTTTAGATCAAGGCTATTCGACATGGCGACGGAAACGGAAAGGACATGCCCATGCACCGCACCGACCTGATTTCGATCGGCGAGCTGGCCGCGCGCACCGGCGTCGCGGTATCGGCGATCCGTTTTTACGAAGCGAAGGGGCTCATAGAAGCGCTGCGCACCCGAGGCGGACAGCGACGATTCCTGCGCGCCGACATCCGCCGCGTGTCATTCATCCTGATCGCGCAGCAGATGGGACTGAGCCTTGAGGAGATCGGCGACGAGCTTGCCCGATTACCCGCGGGCCGGACGCCCAATGCCACCGACTGGACGCGGATCAGCACCGGGCTGCGCGCGCGGATCGACGCGCAGATCACGGCGCTGACGCGCACACGGGGACTGCTCGACCAGTGCATCGGCTGCGGCTGCCTGTCCCTGAAGAAATGCGGGCTCTACAACCGCGAGGATAAGGCGGCGCAGCGCGGCGCCGGGCCGCGCTATGTGCTGGGCGACCGGGCGGGGGAGATTGCCGAGGTGGGGTGAAGGGGGCGCGCCGTCGGCTTTTGGGTGGATTCCAGACCTTCCATTATTCGTCATCCCGGCGAAGGCCGGGATGACGATGGAAGGGGGGCGCCATCACCCGAACCAGCCGTCCGCAACCACCTCTCAAGCCGCCGTTAACCGCTCGATTTCCGGCGCTCCGGCAAGGCAAGGGCCGAGCTTGGCGCCCAGCGTGCGGAAATGGTCCGACGCGCGATGGGCTTCGACTGCGGCTTCGCTGTCATAGCATTCCATGACCTTGTAGGCGCCCGCTTCCTCGGTGCGAAAAAGCCTGTAATAGCTGTTGCCCGTTTCGTTTGCGCTCACCGCGGCGGCCAGTTCGGCGAAGACGCCTTCAAAGGCTTCTTCCTTGCCGGGCTGCACGCGCAGGGTCGCGATGATGCCGATGCTGCTCATGTCTCTCTCCTCTCGCCATCAGGTTCTGAGATCGGGGTCGACCTCCCATCCTTCCTCGACCTGAATGCCAAAGCTGTTCAGGATCATCGATACCTGCGTATATTGCCCGACCGTCATCACCAGGTCCATGCGGCCCTTGTCGCCAAGCGGCGCGAGCGCGGCCCAACTGGCGTCGGTGACGAAATGGTCGGTGCAAAGCTCGTCGGTCGCGCGCAGCATCGCCGCGTCGAGGTCGCTCCAACCCGCAGCGTCGGGTCCGGCCTTGATCCGCGCGATCTCCTCGTCGGTCAGGCCGCAATCGAGCCCGATCCGCTTGTGCTGGGTCCATTCATAGCCCGAACGGCAGTTATAGCCGGTGCGCAGAATGACAAGTTCGCGGTCGCGGGGTGAAAGCGCATTGCGGCGCGACAGGATATAATTGCCCCAGCCGAGAAAGGCGGTGAGCGCCTTTGGCGCATGGGCCAGCGTGCGGAAGATGTTGAGAATCTTGCCGCCCCCGACCTTGCCGCCGTCGGAAGCAAGGAAGGGTTCGAGCGCGGCGCGCTGGTCGGTATCGAGCCGGTCCAGATCGACCGGCTCGATACGCGGTTTATCCAGGCGCAAATCAGAAGACCTCGAACAAACCTGCCGCGCCTTGGCCGCCGCCGATGCACATGGTGACGACGGCATATTTGACGCCGCGGCGCTTGCCCTCGATCAGCGCGTGGCCGACGCAGCGCGCGCCCGTCATGCCGAAGGGGTGGCCGATCGAGATCGAGCCGCCGTTGACGTTCAAGAGCTCGTCGGGAATGCCCAGCTTGTCGCGGCAATAGAGCACCTGCACGGCGAACGCCTCGTTGAGTTCCCAAAGGCCGATGTCGTCCATCTTGAGCTCGAAGCGTTCGAGCAGCCTGGGGATGGCGAAAACGGGTCCGATCCCCATTTCGTCGGGCTCGGTGCCGGCCACCGCCATGCCGACATAGCGGCCGAGCGGGGTCAGGCCGCGCTTTTCGGCGAGCTTCGCTTCCATCACGACGCAGGCCGAGGACCCATCCGCCAGCTGGCTGGCGTTACCCGCGGTGATCGTATGGCCTTCGCCCATCACCGGCTTGAGGCTGGCCAGCCCTTCGAGCGTGGTGTCGGGACGGTTGCATTCGTCGCGGTCGGCGACGACATCCTTGTAGGAAACTTCCTTCGTCTCCTTGTCGACGATCGCCATCGTCGCCTTGCAGGGGACGATCTCGTCGGTGAACTTGCCCGCGGCCTGCGCGGCGGCCGTGCGCTGCTGCGACTGGAGCGAATATTCGTCCTGCGCCTCGCGGCTGATATTATAGCGCTTCGCAACGACCTCCGCCGTGCCGATCATCGGCATGTAGATGTCCTTGTGCATGGCCAGCAATTCCTGGTCGGCCTCGAAGAAAGTCTTGCCGCTGCCGCTGACTTTCGAGATGCTTTCGACGCCGCCGGCGACCACGACGTCCTGGCGGTCGACGATGATCTGCTTCGCGGCGGTCGCGATCGTCATCAGGCCCGACGAGCACTGGCGGTCGATCGACATTCCGGGGACCGTCACCGGCAGGCCGGCGCGAAGGCCGATCAGGCGCGCGACGTTCATCGTCTGCGATCCCTGCTGCATCGCGGCGCCGAACAGGACGTCGTCGATCTCGCCGCCCTCGACCCCGGCGCGCTCGACCGCGGCGGCGACCGAATAAGCGCCGAGCGTCGGCGAAGTGGTGTTGTTGAACGAACCGCGCGCCGCTTTGGTCAGCGGCGTACGGGCGGTGGAAACGATGACTGCGTCACGCATGATGTTGATCCTTCTTTTTGGTTCCGGTTGTCTTTTCGGGGGAGGTCCGCCGGTCAAATCCTGTTCAGACGAAGAATTGCGTAATCCACTCGGCGATCAGTGCGGGCTTTTCCTCGTCCTCGATCTCGACGGTGATCTCGTTGGTCTGCTGCCACTGTCCGGGACGCTTTTCGTCGAGTTCGAGCAGTTTGACATGGCTGCGAACGCGCTTGCCCGAACGGACGGGGGCAAGGAAACGCACCTTGTTGCCGCCATAGTTGACGCCCATCTTGACGCCTTCGATCTTCGGCCCGTCGGTACGCGCGCCCAGCATCGGGATCAGCGAAAGCGTCAGGAAGCCGTGCGCGATCGTCCCGCCGAAGGGCGTCAGCTTCGCCTTTTCCTCGTCGATATGGATGAACTGATGATCGCCCGTCGCGTCGGCGAACTTGTTGATCATCTCCTGATCGACGAGCACCCACTCGGACGTGCCGAGATGCTCTCCGACCCTGGTTTGCAGCTCCTGCGGCGTGATGGTGGCCATTTTCGATCCCCTCAATTTCTGGTTCGGGGCGCGTTCTAGGCCTCTCTTGCCGCATTGCACAAGGGCCAAGCCCCGCGCCCGCGCCGCCGTAGCGTCAGTTCTTGGCGAGCTTGGGCGTCTTCATCGTGACGCTTTCGGCATAGGGCAGAATCATCGTCCCGTCGGGGGCGGCGGTGAAGGTCGTCTGGGTCGGATAGGCAAAGTCGTATCCAGCGGCGGTCATCTCTTCGAACAGGCGAATGCCGATCTCGGTCCGCGCGGCGATGACTTCGTTATAATCGTCGCTGTGGACATCGACGACCAGCTCGAAATCGAGGCTGGAGGCGCCGAACCCGATGAAGCTCGATCGCACGAATTCATGTCCTTCGCCTTCCACTTGTGCCTTGAGCAGTGCGGGGAGCGCGCGCAGCATTTCGGGCGTGGTCTGATAGACGACGCCGATGGCATATTGGACACGGCGGCGGTGCAGATTGGCGTAGTTGGTGATCTCCTTGCCAAGCAGATTGGTGTTCGAGATCACCAGCAGCTCGCCGTTGATCGATCGCAGATGCGTGCTCTTGAGCCCGATCTTTTCGACCGTCGCGATGCTGTTATCATATTTGATCGTCTCGCCGACGCGGAAGGGCCGGTCGAAGATGATCGAGAGCGAGGCGAAAAGGTCGGAAAAAATGCCTTGTGCGGCAAGGCCGATCGCGATGCCGCCGATGCCGAGGCCGGCGACCAGGCCGGTGACATTGACCCCCATATTATCGAGGATGACGATCCCCGCGACCGCGAACAGCGCGACGCTGATCAGCAGGCGAATGATCCCCATCGCATTGCTCAGCGTTTCGTTGTGGCCCTCTGCCGCGCGGCGCTGGATCAGGCCAAGCACGATTTCGCGCGCCCAGATCGCGGCCTGCATCACCACTGCCACCGTGAATGCGAAATGGATGATTTGCATCACCAGCGCGGGCGGCTGCGCATAACCTGCAACGAGCCGGATCGAGATGATCGCAAGCACCAGCGATTTCGTCTTGTGGATCACCCGCCCGACGATGTCGGTCAGCGTGAATTGTCCGGGCGCCGACTGCGCACGCTTCAGCGCGAAGGTGCGGATCATCGACAGCAAGAAATAGATGATCAGACCCGCGGCAATCGCGATGCCGATCTGCAGCCAATGGTCGTTCACCCACGCGATGCTGGCGTCCCACCAGTGTCGCAGGTCATCGAGAGGGCTGAGGGATGCGGCCGGGGCGGCAGCAGCCTTTGCGGCTTCGCTCGGAACGGTCTGGGTGGGGGCTGCGGCGAATATCGGAAAAATCACGTCGATCCTCTTGTTGCGGGGAACGGTCAGGCGGAGCGGAGCAGCGCGGCCGCGTCGGGCACCTGCTCCAGATAGGTCAAAAATCCGCGTTCGTAACGCGAAAGATATTTGGTCGCGCGCGGCAGCTGTCCCACCGCTCCCGCAAAATCGCCGCGAAGTTGCGCCGCAGCGATCATTGCGGGGTGGACATAGGCCTTGCGCGCGATGGCGGGCGTGTTGCCCAGCCGATCGGCGACATGTTCGAGCAAAGCCTTGAGCGTTGGCGGTTCGTCGGCGTCGTAAAGAAAGGCGAAAGCCTCCACGCTCGCCGACCAGGTGCGGAAATGCTTGGCGCTGAAATCCGCCCCCATCGCCGCGCGGATATAGGCGTTTACCTCGTCCGATCCGACCGCGCAAAGCTCGCCTGCATCCTCATATTGGAATAGATGCTGCCCCGGCAGATCCTGCAGCCTTCGCACCAGGGTCGCGAGGCTGCGGTCGCTGATCGACACCTCGCGCTTTGCGCCGCCTTTGGCGCGATAGCTGAGGCGCAGCGTCCGGCCCGACAGGCGCGCGTGGCGCTGGCGGAGCGTTGTGGCGCCGAAGCTTTTGTTCGCGGCGACATATTGCTCGTTGCCGATCCGAAGCGCGGCGAGATCGAGCAGCCGCACCACCGCCGCAACGACGCGTTCGGCGCAGAGCGTGCGGCGCCTGAGGTCGTCGGCGAGCCGCGCGCGGAGCAGCGGCAGCGCGTGGCCAAAGGCCGCGCAGCGATCATATTTGTCGGCTTCGCGCGCCATGCGAAATTCGGGGTGATAGCGATATTGCTTGCGCCCGCGCGCATCATAACCCGTCGCGAGAATATGGCCGTTGGCGGCGGGGCAAAACCACGCATCCTCGTACGCGGGCGGCAATGCGATCGCGTTCAGCCGGTCGATCTCGTCGCGATCGCGGATCAGCTTTCCCGTGGCGTCGCGATACCGCCAGCCGTCGGCGGAGCGCTCGCGCGTAATGCCGGGCAGGCTGTCGTCGACGTGGATAAGGCGGGGGGCGGCCATGGAGGAATAGCGCGGCAAGGCGCCCGATGGTTCCGGCTCCGCGAGCAGCAATGCTATTGCGGCCTTGCTGCCGCATGGCGCGCGGGGACCTGAGCCGGGCGCGCGGTCAGCGGACGCCACCCGGCCTCCAGCTCGCGGCGGCGGCAATAGGTCGACAGGCCGATTTCGAGCGCAAGCATCATATAGATGAACGGCTGGAAGGCGATGCCGACGAACAGGGATCCGACCATATAGACGATATGGCCGTGCTGGAGCGCGGTCGCCAGCGGCGCGATCCATTGTTCCTCGGCGCGGCGCGTCTTGAGGTAGCGGCGGCGGAGCTGCTCCATCCGGGCGAGGCTGATCGCGTGGAGCAGCAGCCAGAGCGCGAGCCCCGGATAGCCCTGTTCGCCCAGCATCTCGAAATAGCTGGAGTGATAGGCGCGCGAATGTTCTTCATACACCGTCGGTCCGGCTTCTTGCGGGGCGTCGGGATCATAGTCGCTCGCCGCCCGTTCGACGCGGACGCTGTTCTGGATATAGGCTTCGAAGCCGCCGCCAAAGGGGTTCTCCTTGGCATATTCCCATGTCCACTGCCACACCGCGACGCGGGTGGAGGCCGACTGGTCGGCACGGTGGTCGCGGATGGTTTCCATCCGGTCGGTGAAGCTTTGCGGCAAAAAGGGTATGGCCGCGACGGTGAGCAGCCCCGCCCCGGCGATATAGAGAAAACGGTGCTTGACCGCGCGCAGCGACAGGACGGCGAGCACCGCGAGGCAGACAAGCCCGGTGCGCGCCTGCGTTCCCACGGGCAGCAACATGCACGCGAAACACAGCGCGAAGGCAAAGAGCGAGACGCGCCAGTCGGGCGGAAAGATCGTGCCGTGGCGGCGGTACCAGAGGATCAGCGGGATGATCGCAATGCCGACGGTCGACATGATCGACCCTTCGTAGAGCCCGTAATTTTCGTTGAGCAACAGCTGAAGCGTGCCGTAACCGCCACCGCCCGCCGCGGTTTTGATCCCGCCAGCGATCGCGATCGAGGCCGCCGACAGCAGCATGATGAGCGCGAGCGCTTCTATGCGCAGCTTGGTGCGGAGCGTCAGCGGAAGGAAGATCGCCCAGAGCAACGCTTTCCACACCCAGCTCCATTTGTCGGCGGCCTCGACCGGAAAATCGGCCTGAATCGTCGTGAGCCAGCAATAGCCGAGGATCAGGACGAGCAGGCTTTGCCGACCCGACCACCGTGTATCGCCTTTGTCGTCGGCGATCAGCCAGCCGAGGATGGCGAGCCCGAACACGATCAGCGAAATCGGAATCGAATTGATCAGGAAATAGCTCAGCCGCTGTGGTGCGACGATGTCGATGTAGCAAAAGCAGAGGATGAACAGGAACGGCTTGCGAAAGCCGACCCCGATGAAGGCGAACAGGAAAGCGACGAAGACGAGGTCACGCATCGGACGAGGTGTCCGCGGCGGTGCGTTCGGCGTCGCGGCGGCGCTGCCACAGCTGGCGCGGGCTCACCTCGCGATCCAGGTCGTCGCGATAAAGCAGGCGCCATAGCGCGATCGCCATGAGCAAGTGCGTCAGACCAATGGAAAAATTGTCGACCATATCGGACGCCGCCTAGGCTATCGGGGTTGACGCCGCGTTAAGCCTTGTCTGTCAAAGCCCTGCACGATGACCCGCATATTGCACATTCTTGATCATAGCCTGCCCGCGCACAGCGGCTACACCTTTCGTACCCGCGCACTGATGAAGGCGCAGGTTGCAAAGGGGTGGGAGGTCGCGGGCGTAACCGGCGTGCGTCATCCCGAAGCCGGGCCCGACGGCGAGACGATCGATGGATTGACCTTTTACCGCACGCCGCCAATCGCGTCCGCGCGCTCGCCGATCCGCGAATGGCGCGAAATCGGCGCGCTGGCCAGGCGGATCGAGGCGCTGGCGAAGCAATGGCGGCCCGATGTTCTGCATGCCCATTCGCCGGTGCTGGACGGGCTTGCTGCGCTGCGCGTCGGCAAGCGGCTAGGCATCCCGGTCATCTATGAAATCCGGGCGTTCTGGGAGGATGCGGCGGTCGGAAATGGCACCGGGCGCGAAGGGAGCCTGCGCTACCGGCTCACCAAAGCGGTCGAGACCCATGCGGTCAGATCGGCAGACGCGGTCGCGGTGATTTGCGAAGGGCTGCGCGGCGACCTGATCGCGCGCGGGATCGACCCTGCCAAGATTACGGTGTCGCCCAATGGCGTCGATTTGGACCTGTTCGGCGATCCGCCGCCGCGCGACGATGCGCTTGCCGCTGCGCTGGGGATCGCCGCCGACGATGCGGTGATCGGCTATATCGGCAGCTTTTACGACTATGAGGGGATCGACGACCTGATCGCCGCGATGCCCGCGCTGGTGGCGGCGCAGCCGAAGGCAGGCCTGTTATTGGTCGGCGGGGGGCCGATGGAAGCGGCGCTCAAGGCGCAGGCCGCGGCTTCGACCGCGTCGTCGCACATTCATTTCGTCGGCCGGGTGCCGCATGGCGAGGTCGAGCGTTATTATTCGCTGATCGACGTCCTTGCTTACCCGCGCAAGAAGATGCGCCTTACCGACCTTGTCACGCCGCTGAAACCGCTTGAGGCAATGGCGCAGGGCAAGCTGGTCGCGGCGTCGAACGTCGGCGGCCATCGCGAACTGATCGAGGATGGCGAAACCGGCTGCCTCTTCGCCCCCGACGACCCCCCGGCGATTGCCGATGCGCTTAACAAATTGTTGGAAAACAGGGATATGTGGCCAGATCGGCGGCGTGTCGCACGTATTTTTGTCGAAAACCATCGTAACTGGTCATCAAACATTTTACGTTATGAGCCGGTTTACCAGCGATTGCTGCGCGGCGACTGATGCCGCCGGTATGACGCGATAAGGGCCCGGCGGGCCTATGGATTTGGGACGATATGGACGAAACGAGTGAAAACCGGTTGAAGAAGACGGCGGGGGCGCTGCTGCGCGCGCTTCAGCCTGCGATACCGGCGGTGATCGGTGCGGCTGCGCTCACCTTTCTGTTCGCCGCGTTGATGCCCTTCGCATGGGTCAGCGCGATCAGCTGGAACCTCTATCTCGATCGCCTGTCCGACCTTTTCGTTCCGCCAATCGGAAATGGCGGGCGCCTCGCGCTCGCGTTTGGCATGGCGGCCGCCGCGTCGCTGATCGCGGGTTTCGTCGCCCTGTTGATCGCGAAGCCGGAGGCGGCGGGGCTGTCGTCGTTGCGCAATCCCTTCCATCGCCGCGCCGCAGCCGTCGACGAGGATGCACCGGCGCCGATGCGCCGCCGCGTCGACCTCCATCCCGACGATCCGCCGCGTCCGCCGCTCCGCGCGGGCCGCGACCTGCCTGCGGGCGGGCTCGACGGATTCGATACCACGCGTCCCGAATCCCTCCTTGCCGGCGGCGCGGCGAGCGAGGAGGAGGCCGAACTGGTTCTGGCCGACCTGGCGCCCGAAGAGGACTTCGGCGCCGATCCGCCGTGGCTCCAGCCCGCCGAAATCACGATGCCCCCGCCGACGCCCGACCCGGCCGACAAATCGCTCGGTGCGATGGTTGCGCGTTTCGAGGCGGGGCTGGCGCGGCGCCGTCAGATGGCCATCGCCCAGGGGGCGTTGCCGGGCACGGGCGAAGCGATGCAGGACGAGGAGCCGGAGGTCGACTTCGCGCTCGAAGCCGCGCTCGGCACCTTGCAGCGCATGACTCGGCAATCGGCGGGCTAATCCTCTACGGTCAAAATCTCGATGCGGAGTGAATGCGGATCGTCGCTGCGTTCCACCACGACATCTGCGACAATATGGCCGGGCAGCCGCCATTCGATGACGCTCAGCCGCTGCTGAAGATCGGCGCGCATCGCTCCCGTCCTGCCCGCGGCGGGTTCGATCCGGCAGGGAAAGATATGCCGCGCGCCGATAAAGCTCGCGCTGGCCCAGGGGCGGAAGGTCGAGGCGGCGGGAACCACGGCCTTCGGCAGTTCGCGCGCCAATAGCACCGACAGGCGACGGTGCGGGCAGCCGGGGCGGGGCGGGCGGGCCGGCGACCAGCGCATCACGCCCCGACTCCACGGCACTCGCGGGCGTGCTCGGCTCGCCATTTGTTCATGAAATGTTCCACGCGATTCTTCATGCGCATGCCGGGTTCGCGGCCGCCGCGTAGATCGCTGACAAGCCGCGGATCGCGAACCGCCGCGCGGCCAAAGACCGTCGGCGGCATCGCCGCTTCCTTCAGAAATGCCTCGATCTGCTGCAACAGGCTGCGCTCCATCATATCCTCCCTGCGAGTCCACGAAACCGGACGAGTCGTCCAATAGGATATTTCCTATCTGGTACTCAATTTCCTACTTGTCTAGGAAAAATCCGCTTGCTAGGAAGAAAGTGGAAGGAGCGGAACGAAGCGCCCAATGACCGACCCCGTTCACGACCCGCGCGCCGCGCTCGACCGGCTGTTGTCCGAAAAGGGCGTCGATTACGCGCGCCTGTCGCAGGTGATCGGGCGCAACCCCGCCTATATTCAGCAATATATCAAGCGCGGCTCGCCGCGGCGGCTCGCCGAACAGGATCGCGCACGCATCGCTGCCTATCTGGGTATCTCCGAAGCGATGCTGGGTGGGCCGGTGCAGCGTGTCGCGACGCCGGCGCGGGGGCGCGGGCCGGGGATGATCCTGGTGCCCAAGCTTGCGATCGGCGCATCGGCGGGCGCCGGGGCGAGCATCGATGGCGAGCCGGTCGAGGGCGAGGTGGCCTTCGATCCCAAATGGCTGCGCGACCTTGGCGCCGATCCGCGTGCGCTCAGCATCATTCGGGTCGAAGGCGATTCGATGGCGCCGACGCTCGACGATGGCGACGACATATTGGTCGACGGCGGCGATGCGGCCGCGCGGCTGCGCGACGGCATCTATGTGCTGCGCATGGACGATGTGCTGATGGTGAAACGCATCGCGCGCGCGCCGGGGCAGGGGCGCGTGTCGGTGATCAGCGACAATCCGCATTACCGCAGCTGGGACGACCTGCCGCTGTCGGCGATCCGGCTCGTCGGGCGGGTCGTGTGGACGGGGCGGCGGGTGCGGTAACGATGCTTCCTGCGGCGCAGCCCTATCGCGGCGCCGTCATCAATGCTTCGATCTCATGGTCGAGCACTTCGGCGCGGCGGCATTGCTCTTCGTCGCCGTCGCGGCATTTTTCAGCCGCCTTGTCGCGCTGACGCGACAGCTTGCCCATCTGTTCCTCGCGCTTGCGCAGTTCGCGGCCGCGGTTGCGGTCGGCTTCATCCTGGCTTGTCGTCGACCAGTCGGCGACCTGACCGACCGCCTTGACCGGCGCGGTGACGACCGACTTTACGGTGCTGACGCACCCTGCGAGCAGGGGAGCGACGAACAGGGGCAATATCAAGACACGCATCATCTCTCTCCTCGCGGCGGGTGGCCATCGCATAATCGGTTCGAGCTGAACAGCCCATTGCGGTGAACCGCAGGGCGATGGGGCCCAGGTGTCACATCACTGAAACAAATGGTTAAATTCCTGTTTACTGCGGCGGCGTAGGACGCGCCAATACCCACTGGACGGAGCTTCGCGACCCCATGAATGCCATCGCCAACGCCTTTTCGCCAACGTCGGGCCATGCGGCGGCGATCGGGGTCGATGCGCATATGTCGGAGGTGATCGACCAGTTCCGCACTCATCCCGGCCTGCGCACGCTTGCCGTCGTTGATGCGGCCGATCGGCCGGTCGGGGTGATCCGCGAACAGCGCGTGCGCGAACTGCTGTTCTGCCCATTCTGGTTCTCGCTGATGCAGAATCCGACGATCGGCGGCTCGATTGCATCGATGATCGAACAATGCCCCACGGCCGATGTCGAACGATCGACGACCGAGCTCTTGCGGATCGCGGCGGAGGCTGCGGACGGGCAGGATCTGATCCTGGTCCGGGATGGGCGCTTCGTAGAAACGCTCGATGGCGGCCAGCTTGCCAGGCTGGCGATGCTGCGCGAGGTTGAACTGGCGCAGGAGCGCGCGGCGCGCGCGACACAGATCGACGATGCGGGACGCGCGTTCCAGCGCGATATTGCGGCGCTGACCGCCAGCCTGTCGGACATGGCGGGCCAGGTCGAGGCGGTGGCGGGCGAGTTGTCGCATCGGGCGCATCAGACAGGCCGGGATGCGGTAACGGTCGCGGGCGCGACCGCGCAGACGCTGGCCGGCTTGCAGGATCTGGGCGATCGCGGCCACGCGCTTGCCGCGACGATGGCCAGGATCGTCGAGGACAGCACAAGGGCGCGGACGGTGCGCAGCGACGCGCACGACAAGATCAGGCAAGCGAGTGAGCGAGCGAGCGCGCTGAAAACGGCGAGCCAGTCGATCGAACAGATGCTGGCGCTGATCATCGATATGGCGAGCCGCACCAACATGCTCGCGCTCAACGCAGGGATCGAGGCTGCGCGCGCGGGCGATGCGGGACGCGGCTTTGCGGTCGTGGCGTCGGAGGTCAAGATCCTCGCCGGACAGACGCGCGCCGCAGCGGGCGACATCGCGCGCTACGTTGATCATGTCCGCGACCTTGTCGGCCAGGTGTCGGCGGGTTTTGCCGATGTCGAACGCGCGATCGATGCGACCAACGGCTTTTCGGATGCGATCGACCGCGCGGTCGACGGGCAGAGCGCGACGACGCTGACGATTGCATCCTATGTCGAACAAGCCGTCGTTGCGGGTCGCGAGATCGACACGCGGGTGCAGGAAATCGGCCGCGGCGCGAGCGCGGTCGGCGACGGCGCGCAGGCGCTTGGGCAATTGTCGGCGGGTCTTTCGGGGGCGGCGCTGTCGCTCGACCGGCGCGCGCGTCACTTCGTCGAGGCGGTGGCGGCGGCCTGATTTTACCGCTTTTCGCAAGGGCTTGCCCGGCGGCGCAGCGCTGGTAGGATCGCCGGGCGCCGGAGGCGTCTGGGCCGCCGGCGGGGAGGAGGGTCATCATGACGAATATCCAAAAGGGTTTGGCCGAATTTATCGGTACATTCTGGCTTGTATTCGGCGGTTGCGGCAGTGCGGTGCTCGCCGCGGGTTTTCCAGATGTCGGGATCGGCCTGCTCGGTGTGTCGCTGGCCTTTGGCCTGACCGTTGTAACCATGGCCTATGCGATCGGCCATATTTCGGGATGCCATCTCAACCCCGCGGTGACGGTCGGGCTATGGGCGGGCGGGCGGTTCGACGCGCGCGATATTCCGCTCTATGTCGTCGCCCAGGTGCTGGGTGCGATCGTCGCCGCCTTTCTGCTCTTTTATATCGCGAGCGGCAGCCCGGCCTATGATCTTGCCACGAACGGCCTCGCCGCCAACGGCTTTGGCGAGGGGTCGCCCGGCGGCTTCGACATCTGGTCGGGCGTGCTCATCGAGATCGTGCTCACGGCCTTTTTCCTGTGGATCATCATGGGGTCGACCGATGGGCGTGCGCCTGCGGGCTTTGCCCCGATCGCGATCGGTTTGGCGCTGACGCTGATCCACCTCATCTCGATCCCGGTGACGAACACCTCGGTCAATCCGGCGCGCAGCACCGGGCCCGCGCTTGTCGTCGGCGGGCTTGCGATCCAGCAATTGTGGCTCTTCTGGGTTGCGCCGATCGTCGGCGGGATCGTGGGCGGCGTGCTGTACAAGACGCTGGGCGCGGACAGTTTCCCCAAGCCGAACATCGAAGGCGAATAAGCGGCGGACGGGCGGGGGCGCAACGCCTCCGCCGCGCCTATTTCAGCAGGTCGATGGCAAAGGCGCGCACGTCCGCCGCCATGTCCGGACGTTCGAGCGCGACCGCCAGATTGGCCTGGATATAACCGGCCTTCGATCCGCAGTCATAGCGCGCGCCATCGAAGGTCACGGCATGGAAGGGCTGGGCGCCGATCATCGCCGCCATCGCATCGGTGAGCTGGATTTCGCCGCCGGCGCCTTTCCCCTGGCGTTCGAGCACCCGCATCACTTCGGGCTGGAGGATGTAGCGGCCCGAGATGATGAGGTTTGACGGCGCTTCGTCGACCGGCGGCTTTTCGACCAGGCCCTTGACTTCGGTGAGTGCGCCGTCGCGCTTGCCGGGGGCGATCACACCATAGCTCGATACCTGTTCGTGCGGTACTTCGAGCACGGAGATGAGGTTGCCGCCGACGCGCGCATAGGCGTCGACCATCTGCTTCATGCAGCCGGGGGTGCCGTGCATGAATTCGTCGGGCAGGAAGATCGCAAAGGGTTCGTCGCCCACGATGTCGCGCGCGCACCATATTGCATGACCCAGCCCCATCGGCTCCTGCTGACGGACATAGGCGCAATTGCCGGGGCCAAGCCGTGTCGGCGCCAGCACCGACAGATCCTTGCCGCGTTCGGACATCGTCTTTTCAAGCTCGAAGGCGATGTCGAAATGGTCCTCGATCGCGCTCTTGCCGCGGCCGGTGACAAAGATCATCTGTTCGATCCCGGCCTCGCGCGCCTCGTCCACCGCATATTGGATGAGCGGCCGGTCGACGATCGGCAGCATTTCCTTTGGAATCGCCTTGGTCGCGGGCAGGAAGCGCGTGCCGAGGCCGGCGACGGGAAAGACGGCTTTGCGGATCGGTTTCATAAACGCAGGGCCTAACGACGAACGGGGAAGAGGAAAAGGGCTGGCCGATGCCGGCGGCGCCTTATTGCGACGCCGGCATCGGCGTGACGATGACGACCACGCGCCGGTTGTCCTGGCGTCCTTCGGGCGTGTCGTTGCTCGAGAGCGGCAATGTTTCCCCGCGGCCGACGATCTGGTCGGGGGCAAACTGCATGCCACCCGCACGCATCGGGGTGGACACGGCTTCCGCGCGGGCTTGGGACAGCGTCAGATTATAGGCCGCGCTTCCGGTCGAATCGGTGTGGCCTTCGATCCGCGCCGTTGTGATGCCGACCGAAACAAGCCGTGCGGCGACCTGGCGCAGCCGCTCTCCCTGCGTCGCGGGCAGGACGCTTTCGTTGGTTGCGAACAGCAGCCGTTCGGGCATGCTGAGTTCCCAACCCAGCGCGGTTTCGACAAAACCTTCGTCTTTCAGCACCGCAACCTGCTCGGCCGACAAGCCGGTGGGCGCGGGCAGGCTTTGGCATGCGGTAAGCAGCGTGGCGAATGCGGTCAGCATCAGAATGCGTAGTGATTGGATAGCGGCGACGGTCATGGGGGTTTCTCCGCAGTGTTATCGGGAACGGTGGGTCAGCTTTTCGACATACATGGCGCTGTCGGCGGCGGTGAGCAGCGCCGTGGCGTCGCCACCGTCATCGGGATAGATGGCGACACCGATGCTGACCGACGCGCGATAGGATTCGCCGTCGGGCAGCACGATGGGGTCCGCGATGCAGGTACGGAGCCGGTTCGCGAGATCGGCGGGGACGGCGTCGGCTTCGAGCGGGTCGATGAGGACGACAAACTCGTCGCCTCCGATACGCGCGGCAAAGTCGCCCTTGCGCAATGTACCGTTGATGCAGGCTGACAAGGCGACGAGCACGGCATCGCCCGCGGCATGGCCGAAATTGTCGTTCGCCGCCTTGAAATTATCGGCATCGATGAACAGCAAGGCAAAACGGCCGCCCTGCGCCTTTGCCGCGCCGACACGCAGTGCAAGCTGTTCGTCGAACGCGGCGCGGTTGGGCAGCGCGGTCAGCGGATCGTGCGATGCGCGGTGCGCGAGCATCGCCCTTTCGCTTTCCATATGCCCCTGCCAGCCTTGCAGTTCGTCGAGCAGTGCATTGATATCGCCGCCCAGCCGGTCGAGTTCGGCGATGCCCAGCGGTTTCACCCGCTTGTCGAAGCGGCGGTGGAGGCGGACGTCGTGCGCGACGGTTGCGATCTCGCCCAGTGGCTTGACCAGCTCATATTCGAATCGGCGCGCAAGGAAGATCGTTCCCAATGCGGTAATCAGCAAACAGCCCAGCCCGGCGAGCAGGCCGAGGCGGACGTAATCGATCAAGGTGGTACTGTCGCCCCACACTTCGACGGTGCCGATCGCCGATCCGTTGCGCCGGACGGTGACGGCGAAGGGGCGCGCAAAAAAAGCGCGGCTGAGGAGGGGCGAGGGATCTCCGGCAGGAGAGCTCCATTCGATGACCGGTCTGCCCACGTCGTTGAGCACGCGCAGTCGCGCGATGCCGGGGATGCGCGTCAACGGCTCGATCCCTTCGCGTGCGGCGACGGGATCGTTGAAGACGAGCGCGGGCTCGACGCCATAGGCACCGAGTTGGGCCGCCAACTCCATGTTGCGGTCGGCATAACCGCGAAGCGCAGTGACGCCCGCAAGCAGGATCGTCAGCCCCGAAAGCGCCACCGCGAACAATGTGATTCCGAAATGGAACCGCGACAACAGCTTTTGCAATGTGGTGCGCGAGCCGATGCGTTCGACGGGTCGGCGCTGGTCGGGACCGCTCATCGCGCGCCCTCCTGATCGGTCCCGATGCGCAGCACGCGGGGATCGATCTTCAGCGGGCCGCGCGCGATCGCGTCGAGATTGACCGAGAAGCTGAGGCTCGCCGCACGGCTGCCGAGGCAGAACATCGCGCCATAGACGCAGGCCGCGTCGTCGTCGGTGATCGTCAGCACGGGGCGCCCGCGCACCCAGGCGATCAGCTGGCGCCGGTCGGCGACCGGCATCCGGCCGAGAAACAATATGTCGCAATCGGGATCGACCGCCGATGCCGCGATATAGCTTACCGAAATCGAACCGCGGCCGGGCGTGTCGGGCGCCATGCGCTGCGCCAGCCGCGGGGTGCCGACGACGCACATATGGCGGCTCGTTGCGGGCGTTCCGCTGGGCCAGCGGGCATAGCTGGCGATCCCCCCCACCATGCGGTTGACCGCCTGTGTCGTCCCGCCGTCCCCGACGAGCGACTGCGTGGCTGCGTGAGCCGCCATCTGGGGCGTGGTCGAAACCGCGCCGATCAGCAACAATGATGTCAGCACTATATAGTGCCCCCACAGCGTTTCGGGGTCATCCTGCCCCGGCAAAGGCGCGTCCGCTAGTCAAAACGACTGGAAAGTCAATGAAAACTGACGTCGTGCGACCATAATACAACAGTCGAGGCCGCCCGTGATCAGCTGCGAATACGCGCCGCGAATCCCTTGCGCAGCTTGGCAAGCTTGGGCGGGATCACGGCCATGCAATAGGGATTGCGCTGGCCCTCGCCCTCCCAATAGGCCTGATGATAATCCTCGGCCGGATACCATGGGGATGCGTTTTCGATCGTCGTGACGATCGGCGCCGGCCATTCGGGCGCGGCGCGCTCGATACCCGCACGCGCGGCTGCGGCCTGCGCGTCATCGAGGGGAAAGATCGCACTGCGATATTGCGTGCCGACGTCATTGCCCTGGCGGTTGAGCTGCGTCGGATCGTGGGTTGCGAAAAACACGTCGAGCAGATCGTCATAGCTGATTACCGCGGGGTCGAATGTGATGCGGATCGCCTCGGCATGGCCCGTGTCGCCGCCGCATACCTGCTTGTAGGTCGGGTTGGCGACGGTTCCGCCGATATAGCCGCTTTCGACCCCCTCGACTCCCGCGAGCGACTGGAACACCGCTTCGGTGCACCAGAAGCAGCCTCCGGCGAAAATGGCGGTTTCACGGGTCATGGGGTCGATCCTTTCAGGGGAAACGGGATGGCGCCGAAATAGGGTGGCTGCCCGCCTATTCCAAGGGCGGCGGTGCGTCGACCAGCGGCGGGCGCAGCGGTTGGCCGGCCGCGCGTGCGGCCGCGATCGTGGCGGCTTCGGCCTCCAGCGCCTTGACGCGGTCGCGCCAGCCGGGGTGGGTGCCGGCCTGAAATAACGGCCGTCCGCTGCGCTGCCCGAACTTGGACCAGAAGCGCGCTGCGGCGGCGGGGTCATAATCGGCGCCCGCCAGCAGCCAGACCGAGAGGCGGTCGGCCTCGATTTCGGTCTGGCGAAACAGCCGGGCGCTCCGTCCGAATTGTTTGCCCAGCCCGCGATCGACCCCCACTGCGTCGAGCCGTTCGCGGTGGCGGAGGATGTTGTGCGCGAGTTCGTGCGCGATGGCGGCGGCAAGTTCGTTATCGTCTGCCGTAAAATCGGCGAGGCCCTGATTGATCAGCACCAACCGTCCGTCGGCGACTGCACCGGGCTTTTCCTTGGGCTCGACGCGGAAATCGCTGACGCAGCCGGGAACCATGCGGAGCGGAATTGTCCGTCCGTCGGTCAAGCCGATCATGATCTTTGCATCGGCACTTCGCGCCGCCAGCAGCCGCTCCAGCGCCGCAATTCGGCCGAAAGGATCGCTTCCGTCTCCCTCATCGAGTGGTCGGAAGTCGACCCATGCGATCGCGTCGCCCTTTTTCAAGCCGGACCGGCCGGCCGGGGAGCCGGGGGCCGCGGCCGCCACAAAGCTGGTGTCGAACGCGCCGGTTTCATAAGCAGCGCGGGCGGATTCCCATTGCTGCTCGTCATAGAGGCGGCGGTCGCCCCAGATGATGCCCATCTGCGCTTGCCGGACCGGACACCAGGCCGCGTTGGCGGTGGTGAGCCGGAAACCGATCGCCGCGACGCGTGCTTCGGTCGCGGCCAGCGCCGCGTAAGGGGAGGGGGCGGCGTTCGGCGCTGCGGAGGCGAACGGCGGCGCAAGGAGCGCGAGAAGGGCAAGGATCGGTCGGATGCGGCGCGGCATGGGGCCGCTTATCAAGCGGCGGCTGTCGCGACCATGAATTTCGGGAACATCCGGCGCTTGCCAGCCTCTTGCCTATCGACGGACAAGCGCCGATAGGGCGGCGATGACCCATGACCCGGCCCATTCTCCATCGTCTCCCTCGACCGCTGCGCGTCCGCGCGCATTGGCGCGCTGGCTGTGGGCAGTGGCGCTGCTCGTAATTGTCGTGGTCGGGGTCGGCGGCATCACCCGGCTGACCGAATCGGGGCTTTCGATCACCGAATGGCGCCCCGTGTCGGGGGTGTTGCCGCCGCTCAATGAAGCCGACTGGGTCAAGGAGTTCGAGAAATACAAGCAGATTCCCGAATATAAGGAGATCAACCTCGGCATGACGCTGGCGGGGTTCAAAGCGATCTTTTTCTGGGAGTGGCTGCATCGGATTCTGGGCCGCCTTGTTGGCATGGCGCTCGTCCTTCCCTTTGCCTTTTATGCTTGGCGCCGCGTCATTCCCGCGGGTTATGGCTGGCGGCTGTTCGCGCTGACCGCGCTTGTCGGCTTGCAGGGGGCGATCGGGTGGTGGATGGTGGCATCTGGGCTCGAATATCGCACCGACGTCAGCCATTATCGCCTTGCGGCGCATCTGCTGACCGCGCTGTTCCTGCTCGCCGGGCTGGTATGGACCGCGCGTGACCTGGGCGCGCTCGCCCGCGATCCGGCCGCGCGGCCGGCGCGGTTGACGGGCGCTGCGATGGGCGTGGTTGCGATCCTGTTCGTCCAGCTGCTACTCGGCGCATGGGTCGCCGGACTGAACGCCGGCTATGTATCGAGCAGCTGGCCGATGATGAACGATCATTTCGTGCCCGAGGGGATCGATTGGAGCGGCGGCGCATGGCTGGCGCTCACCAACGACCCTTTCCTTATCCACTTCCTCCACCGCTGGTGGTCGTGGGCCGCCGCCGTCGTCCTGCTGTTGCTTGCGCGTGCGTTGGCGCGGCGCGGCGCGCGGCGCGAAGCGGCTTATCTGGTTGCGGTCGTCGCCGTGCAAATGCTGCTCGGTATCTGGACGGTCGTGTCGGGCGTGTCGATGTGGGTCGCGGTGATGCACCAGGTCGTCGGCGCGATCCTTGTCGCCGTGGCGGCGGCGGGGCTGCACCGCCTGGGCCGCCGCGAGGCGTGATGCTGGGGGCCAGCCTTGGCGCTTTGCTGTTGGCAGCTCCGGCCTTGCCCGCCGCTGTCGCAGGCGAAGCGCCGATAGCTTCGGCTTCCGACATTCAGTTCGCGCCGCCGCTCGGTCGGCCGATGCGCTATCGCGTCACGACACGGCGGATCGGCCGCGACGGGGCGCTTATCAACTTTGCGATCACCTATGACCTGCAATGGCAGCGCGCGGGGCGCGGTTATCGGCTCGACGCGGTGCTCCGGCGGATCGATTCGGACGCGCCGCCAGCCGTTATGCGCGCGTTGACGATGATGCTCGAACCGCTGGTGGACGAATCCATGGCTTATATGGTCGCCGTGGACGGTAGCCGGATCGACCTGATCGATCCCGATCGCCTGTGGGAACGGGCATTGGGACGGATCGAGGCGGCGGGCGCCGAGGGCAAGCGCGCGGAGGCGCAACAGCTTGCGAAGCTGGTGGCCGCGTTGCCGCCTGCCGAACGCGACCGGCTGGCGAGCGCCGATATTCGGGCTTTGCTGGCGGCGACGATGCGCGAAATTCCCTCCCGTCCTGGCGCCGATGCCTCGATACGGCACGATGGCGCGACGCGGATCGTCGCGAAGACCGAGCGCGCGTCGATGGCGGTCGGTGGCGCCGACCGCGCGCTGGCCACCGACCATATCTGGACAGTCGATACCGCGACCGGGCTGGTTGTCCGCGAGCAGCGGCAGAGCTGGCTCGTCGATACGGGGGAGGAGGGGCGTACGCTTGTCGAAGAGCGCGTTCGCGCCATCGAGCCGCCCGCCTGATCGTCCAGGGTATCATAATACCCGTCAGCAAAGCCGCGCTGTGCTTGACTTTTGGCATGTTCGGCGTCATTGGCCCGCTCCGAAGCGCCGCCTCGTCCATCGCGGATTGGCGGCGCCCTTTGTTTCGGGGCGCTCGTGCTCCGGTCCATATCTGTCAAGGAGCGTGCCATGAAGGCGCTGACCAAGACGACCCAGTCGGCGAACGCCGCGACGGTCGAAAAGAAATGGGTGCTGATCGACGCCGACGGTCTCGTCGTGGGCCGCGTCGCGACGATCATCGCCAACATCCTGCGCGGCAAGCACAAGCCGTCGTTCACGCCGCACGTCGATTGCGGTGACAATGTCATCGTCATCAACGCCGACAAGGTGGCCTTCACCGGCAAGAAGATGGCCGACAAGCGCTATTACAAGCACACGGGCTATGCCGGCGGCATCAAGGAAACCAGCCCGGCGAAGATCCTTGAAGGCCGTTTCCCCGAGCGCGTGCTGGAAAAGGCCGTCGAACGCATGATCCCGCGCGGCCCCCTTGGCCGCCAGCAGATGCGCAACCTGCGTATCTTCGCCGGCGCCGAACATCCGCACGAAGGGCAGAACCCCGAAGTGATCGACATCGCGTCGATGAACCGCAAGAACAAGGTGGGTGCATAATGGCTGACGAACAGACCATGACCGATCTCAAGGATCTCGCCGGCGCCGTCGAAGGCACCGTCGCTCCGGCTACCCCGGCCGCTCCGCTCCGCGAAAAGCAGGTCGACAAGCAGGGTCGCGCCTATGCGACCGGCCGCCGCAAGGACGCCGTCGCGCGCGTGTGGGTCAAGCCCGGCACGGGCAAGATCACCGTCAACGGCCGCGATCAGGAAGTCTATTTCGCGCGCCCGACGCTGCGCCTCGTCATCAACCAGCCCTTCGGCCTGACCGATCGCGTTGGCCAGTATGACGTCGTCGCGACGGTCAAGGGCGGCGGCCTGTCGGGTCAGGCGGGCGCCGTGCTGCACGGCATTGCCCAGGCGCTTACCCGCTTCGAACCGGCGCTGCGCAGCCCGGTCAAGGCGGCGGGCTTCCTGACCCGCGACAGCCGCGCGGTCGAGCGTAAGAAATACGGCAAGGCCAAGGCCCGCCGCAGCTTCCAGTTCTCGAAGCGTTAATACAATCGATACGACCGGGCTTGTCCAAGCCCGGTCGTATCGGGAGACACGAAAAAAGCGGGGCTTGTCCCCGCTTTTTTCATTTTTGGCGATCCGCGATCAGAATTGGATCGAAAGCGTCGCTCTGCCGCCATGGTCCGCAAGGCCAGAGCCGAGCTGGCCGTTGTAGCTGACGCCCAGCTGCGCCCTGCCCGACAGGCGGACATTCAGCCCGGCGTCGATCACCGCGCTGTCGTCGCGGATCGGCGTGCCGCGGATCTCGAACGTATTGCCGCCCGCAAAGGCGTGAAAGGTCCGTGGCAGGCGATCTGCGCCAAAAGCATGACGCCATCCCAGATTGCCGTCGAGCCGGATGCTATCCGATACGGCCATGCCCAGTCGAACGCCCAGGGTCGAAAAACTGACCTTCGCAGTGTCGCGCCCCGTGGCGGTCAGCGCTGCGGCGCCGCCCGTTTCGGCGTAGCGGCCGGTGCGATGCCGAACGTGTGCGAAATTTGCATAAGGCTCGACCCCGCCGAAACGATAGGCGGCTTCGGCAAAATATTGGACGGTTCGCGCGCGGTAGCGGCCGCGCAGCGCGTCGGAAAAGCCGGTGAACAGCACGGCGCGATCGGTTCGCACATCGTGCCACGCCATAGCCGCTCCGCCGCGGAGGCTCAGCCCGCCCCAGCGGCCGCCAGCGTAGAAGCCGAGGTGCCAGCTGTCCGCGCGGCCGTCCGACGTCCGGCGGTCGACGTCCAGGCTCGATCGGCTGACGCCGCCGATCACCCCGGCGCGCACGGCATCGCCCAGCGCCGTGTCGGCACCCATCAGCCAGCCCGAATGGTCGCGGCCCTGGCGCGCCGCATTTCCGTCCCCGCTCCAATGCCCCCCGCTGCCGAGCACGCGGCCCCAAAGCGCGGGGCCGTCACGGCTTGCCAAGCGGTCGAGGGCGGCTTCGCGAACGAAGCGGCTGTCGTTGATCAGTGCGCTTTTGGCCGAGGCATGGATTTCGCCCGACAGCTGGTCGAGCGCGACCGGCGCTTCGGCGTCCGACAGCGGCAGAATCGCGTTGAAGAGGGCGCCCCCGCCGAGCGAGAAGGCGCCCTCGCCAGTGGAACATTGATTGAAAGTCATGCCCGGCAGACAAAAGCTGGTTTTGACGAGCTGCGAGGTCAGGAACACATGGCTGCTGTCATAGGATAGCAGAAAGTCGAGGAAGGCGAAATCGTCGGTCACGCTGTCAAAGCGGCCGCTGACGCCGCCGCCTTCGCCCCTCGCCTGCGCGGTCAGGATCGTATAGACGCTGCCGGGGGCATAGGTGGTGCCATTGTCGGTGCCGTTGGCGGGCGCGACATGAACCGTGCCGCCCGCGATCGACGCGGGACCGCTCGACAGAATATGATCGTTGTTGATCCCCGCGACATTGCCGCCGTCGTTCAACTCGACCGCAAATACCGACCCTGCGTCAAAGGCGATTCCCGCGACGTTCAGCGTTCCGATGCCAGTGCCCGGCGCCACCGTGCCCCCCGAAGCGACCTGAACCACGCCCGCGCCCCCGATGCCGCCCAGCCGCGTGCCATCGTTGACGCGCAGGGTGCCGCCAAGCTGGCCGTCGAGGCGCAGCGCCCCCGCATTGATCGCGGTGGTGCCTGTAAACAGGCTGCTGTCGCCGGTCATGGTCAACACGCCCGCCGCTTCCTTTTCGATCAGCCCGGTCCCGTCGATCGTGCCCGCAAAGCTGCCGTCGGCGCGCTGATCAAAGGTCAGCGTTCCGTCGACCGAAAAATTGCCCTGCAGGCTCACCGTATCGCCCTGCAATCGTCCGCTGTTGACCGCGGTGCCGCCGCTATAATCGTTCGCGCCCGACAGGATCAGCGTGCCAAGGTCGGTCTTGACTAACCGCCCGCCGCCGGTGATCGGCGCCGCGATCGTCGCGACGAAGTCGGCGCCGGCGGCGGTGCCGTCGCCGACGCGTACGCTGATGTCGCCGGGCGCCAGCGTCAGCGCATCGCCGGTCACCGTATAGCCATGGATTGCAAATTGGACGCCGTTCGCGATGCTGACCGCGCCCGCGCTATTGTCGATGGTCACGGTGCCCGCGGCGCTCGACGGCGCGGCGACTGCGGCGATACGCCCCAGCGGCGCGACCGCCTGGTCGCCGCCGCCAAATTGCTGCGTTCCGGAAAAGATCAGGAAATCTTCGGGGTCAAAGGCGCCGTTGGCGCTGCCGTCGGCGACGGTCCAGTTGGTGCCGTCGACCGTCCAGCGCCCCGACCCGCCGGCGATGGCATTGTCGGCGCCCGTATTGCTGCCGTCCCAGAAGATGAAATCGCGGTCGGGCGTGCCGACAAGCAAGTTCACCGCCCCGTCGGACTCGCCGTTCGGATCGACCACCTGCACCAGCAGGTCGTCGGCACGAAATCCTGTGGGTACCGCGCCGATGGTAAGGCCGTGGTTCTGAAACGACGCGCGTGCGGCGACGCTGATCAGCGTGTAGAGGCCCGGACCAAAGCCCCCGGCGTCGATGACGTTGAGCGTCCCGATGAGGAACAGGTTGTCGTCGACGATGATCAGATCGCTCCCGACACCCGGCACGCCATTGGGCGCCCCCAGTTCAAAATCGAGGATTGACCCGCTCGAAAGCGACAGGCCGCCGCGAATCCGCAGCGTCCCGACCCCGTTGCCCGGTGCCAGCCGCCCATCATCGCGGATCAGAAGGTCGCCGCCGATCGTGCCCGACCCGCCGAGAACGGCACCATTGCCGACTGTTACCAGCGAATCGGCCGCGCCATGGGTGCCGTTGATCCGCAAGCTGCCGCCGGTGACGGCCGTTATCCCCGCGAAGCTGCTGGTGCCCGAAAATATCGTGTCGCCGGCAATGTGGCGGATGATGCCGTCCGTCCCGCTGATGTTGCTGGCGATGTCATAGTTCGTCGCCACATGGTTGATCACGAACTCCCCCGTCGGCGCGCCGAGGATGCCGTCGTTCAGGCTGATCGCCGCGACGTTGAAGGCGCCGACCTCGCCCGCCGGGCCGCCCGCGGTGCCGCCAAGGTTGATGACATTGCCGATCCCCGCGCTCGACCCGTTCGTCGCGATCTGTCCGGCGGTGATGTCGGTGTTGAAGAGCGAGAGCGTGTTGCCGTCAAAAATGCTTCCCAGGCTTACCCTGCCCGAACCGAAATTCAGTGTGGCATTGGTGGCGGTCAGATTGCCCCGATTCATTCGCAGGCCGCCGGTCATGTTCAGCGTCGCGCCGGTAACGCTCAGCAGCCGCTCCTCACCGAATGCCAAAAAGCTTTCGCTGCCGGTGTTGACGTTGACCACTGCGCCATCGGCGATCACGAAATCGGCCGAACCGGCGCCGCCCGTACTGCTGTTGATTGCCAATGTGCTGGCAAGATTGAGCTGAGTCCCGGCCCCGGTGATCAGCACGTTGGTCTGCTGGCCGATGCCCGTGGCGGCAACAGTCAATATGTCCATGCGCCCGCCGTTTGTCAGCGTCAGCGACGCCTCGTCGCCAAAGATGTTGGCGCCAGAGGTGTCGGTCATTTCGAAATGCCCGCCATCGGCCACGATCACGGCGCCGCGAAAGTCCAGGCTGGTCCCGATCTGGAAATGCGAAGCAGCCCCCGCACCATCGGTCCCGCGCACTTCGATGCTGCTGCCCAGGCCCAGCGTGCCGCCGACGCCGCCTGCGGCGATCACCCTCCCGCCATCCAGAATGCGCAGCCGCCCGATCCCGCCGCCGGGATTGACGTTGCCGATCCGGACGCCCGCCGCCCTTGAGGTCAGGTTCAGCGTCGAACCCGCGCCGGTCACTTCGATCAGCCCCGCCCCTGCAAAGGCCGGGTTGCCGCAGGCAAGGCACAAGGTGGCAAAGGTGCCGGTGCCGCCATTCTCGATCCGCAGCGTTCCGTCGCTGGAGAGATTGTCTCCGATCTGAAGCTGTGGGTCGGCGGCGCCAAAGGCGTCGGCCGCGCGGCCGATGCTCGCGCCCGCGCCGGAGATGACGACGGTGCCGACCTGCTGCGAATCCCCGCTTGCTATGCGCAGCGAACCGCTCGCCCCCGAATCGCCAAGGCCGAGCGTCCCGTTCACGGTCAGCGACACGGGGCCGGAATCGGACGCGACGATCACAGAGCGGACGCTGAATATATCGCCCGCACCGATCACCGGCTGACTGGGCGCGCCGCTCTGGGTGACAAAGGCCGTGTCCGCCCCCCGCGGGACGCGATCGGGCGGCGGCGGCGCGCCGCTGATGACATCCCAGTTTCCGACTTCGCCCCAATCGCTATTCGTATCGCCGCGCCACACGATATTCTGTTGGGCGAACACCGGCGCAGCGCCGGCGAGGGTCGTGGTCAGGAGCAGCCCGGCGACAAAACGTCGCGGCAGGGCGGAGCGGGACGGAGCAAGCATGATGGAGCCTTCCTGTGGATCGCGTCGGATGTGACGACGAGCCTAGGCTGCCGCGTGCGGTTCGCAGCGTTGCAACTTGTTGCGTCTTGCGGAAAATCGTCGCGCCGGGTGTGGCGGATCATCGCTCCGTGGCGCCGAGCGAGGGTGGCGCGCGGCGTTTGAGGAGGTTGGCGACCTCTGTATCGCGCTGCCAGCGCCCGGCGATATGCCGCCGGAGTCCCGCGGAGCCCCAGACTTCGCTGCGCGCTTCGGCTTTGCGGAGAAGGCGGATCAGCGTCGCGCGATCGCCGGTCGCCGAAGCCGCGAATGCGGGCCACACCAACGTCCGCCGGTCGCCTGATGTCACCTCTGTCTCTGCATGGGCGACGATCCGGTCCGATACCGCCTGCGAACCCGCGGGCAGTGCGGCGCGCAGATCGGCGGCATATGCCGTCAGCGCCGTTTCTTTGCGCAGGCGCGCCATCGCCTCCACCTCGGCGACAAAGCCCTCCACGTCGCCGCTCGCCAGCGCGATGACCGACAAATAATCGGCGATCGTCGCAAGATTGGCGTCGGATCGACGCAGTTCGAGCAGCGCGGCTTTGGCCGCTGCCGCATCGCCCGTCGACCATCGCGCCCAGGCGAGGTCGGCCGCGATCGAGGGGGATGCGGGTTCGACCAGTTGGGCCTCGGTAAAGCGCTGCAATCCTTCCTTGAAATCGCCATTGTCGATCAGCGCGTTGGCGAACCAGAACAGCGTTTGCGCCGATTTGCCGTCGACCGCGAGCGACTGGCGAAAGGATCGCGACGCCGCGTTTCGATCGCCGTGCCACCAATAATCGAGGAAACCGCGTGCGCGCAGGGCCCCGCCGTGGCTTGGGTTGATCTTCAGCGCTGTATCGACCGCGGCTTGCGCACGCCCGAACGCCTCGACATCGCGGAGCGATCCGAATTCGCGCGCAAGAAGATAGCAGTCGGCCAGCGCCGAATAGGCTGGAGCGAATTGGGGCTCCATGGCAACGACGCGTTCCAGCTTGGCGATCGCATCGGTCAGGGCGGCGGGGGTGCGCCGCGCCCAGGCGGCGCGCGCTTCGACATAGAGCGCGGCCGCCTGATCGTTCTGCGGCATCGGGATCGAAGTCGTGGAAGGCGGTTCGGGCCAGGCATAAACGGCGAGGCCGATTCCCGCTGCCGCGACCAGCACGGCCAACGACACCGCCCGCCAGGAGGATGACGGGTGGGTGGTGGCCTTGGTAGCTGCGATTGGAGGGGCAACGCCCGCGTCGCTGATATCGTCGCCGTCCGGCCGGGCCAACCATGCGTCCAGCTCTTCGGTCAGCGCATAGACACTGCCGCGCGCCGATCCCGGAATACGGTGGACGGGCATTCCGCGTTCGGTGGACCAGCGGATGACCGTCGTGCGTTCACGCCCGAAATATGCCGCGATCGATTTCCAGCCGTCCAGTCGCAAGGTTCCCGAAATGCCCCCTGTTGTCCCCGCCCCGAAACTGCCCGCTCGATGCGGGCAGATCAAGCTATTTGGCTGGAATATGGGCATTTGCGCCGCGAAGCGGGCGGCGCGATCGCGCCTGTCAGGACGAGCGGCCCGCCTTCATCGCCTCGGCATAGCCCGCTTGCACCATCGCGCTCATGCGGTCGAACAGCGCGTCGGGATCGCTGCGGCGCAGCGCTGCAATCGCGGCCTCGGTGCCTTCGGCGACGACAAGCTCGCGCTGTCCGGCATCGACCGCGGCGAGGATTTGCGCCGCCGCATTGTCCGGCGGCAGGCCGTTGTCGATCGCGGCGTCGCTTGTCCCCCGAACACTGCCGTCGGCGTTCAGCGCGTTGCGGCTGACATTGGTGCGCACCGAACCGGGGGCGACGACCAGAACCTTGAGGCCCAGATGTTCATTTTCGGCCCGCACCGCGTCGTGATAGCCAATGAGGCCATGTTTCGCGGCCGAATAGGCGCTGCGCAGCGGCACGCCCGCGATACCCGCGATGCTGGAGATCGCGACGATCCGACCGCCGCCTGCTTCGATCATGCGCGGCAAAAGCTGTTGGGTGAGGGCGATCGGTGCGAGCAGGTCGACATCGACGATCTGCTGATAGACCGAAAAGTCGGTTTGGGCCGCCAGGCTGCGCTGCGAGATGCCGGCATTGTTGACCAGCCCGTCGACCCGCCCCCGCCAGTCCCACGCCTGCCGGGCGATCGCGGGCAGCGCCGCATAGTCGGTCGCCTCGAAGGGCAGGATCAGCGTCTCGGCCGCGCATTCGTCGGCGACGGCTTCAAGCGCCGCGACGTTGCGGCCCGACAAAATCAGCTGCGCCCCGCGCGCCGCGAGGCCGCGTGCCAGCGCGGCGCCGATGCCCGAGGACGCGCCCGTGACCCACCAGATTTGATCTTTCATATCCGCTCCTTATCTTGGTTTCGGTTGCAGCCTGAAACGGACGCAATGGGCCGTCAAGGCGCCGCAATGGCGCTTTTCCGTGCAGGGGTGGCAATTTTGTTGCGAATCTGTTATAATTAATAACAACACGCCGACATTCTGCCTCTTCCCGCTGCCGGGCTGGGGCGTGTCCGGCGTTTCCGATGGAGCCACATCCCTTGTCACTTTGACCGGCGAGCGCCGCCCAACCAGCCCCAGTCCCCCTCCATTCGAGGGCCGGATATAATGCTGTTGACGCCCGCCCTACCCGACAAGGCCAATGAAAGGAACTTGAATGTCCGCAAGCACGCTCGTCTTCGAAGTCGGTGACTATGTCGTTTATCCGAAACATGGCGTGGGGCGCGTCATCGAATTGCAGAAATCCGAAATCGCCGGAATGCAGCTCGAACTTTATGTCCTGCGCTTCGAAAAGGAAAAAATGACCCTTCGCGTCCCGACCAACAAGGCCGAGGGCGTAGGGATGCGCAAGCTGTCGTCGGACAAGACGCTGAAGGAAGCGCTTCAGGTACTGACCACCAAGCCGAAGGTGAAGCGTACCATGTGGTCGCGCCGTGCGCAGGAATATGAAGCGAAGATCAATTCGGGCGACCTGGTGTCGATCGCCGAAGTGACCCGCGATCTGTTCCGCGCCGACGACCAGCCCGAGCAAAGCTATTCGGAGCGTCAGATTTTCGAAGCGGCGTCGAGCCGCCTCGCGCGCGAACTGGCCGCGATGGAGGAAAGCGACGAAAAGACGGCGCAGGCGAAAATCCTGCAGATTCTGAACGAGCACGCGCCGCTCTATTACACCGAAAAGGCTTGATCGCGTCCACTGCGATGAAGGAAAGGGCGGCCTGGCAGGGCCGCCCTTTTTCGTTCAGCGATACACCGCACCCACGAAATAGAGCCCGTCGGGCGGGGCATTCAACCCCAGCGCCTGCCGGTCCGCCGCGTCGAGCGCCGCCTTCAAATCGCGCGCCGACCACTTTCCATGGCCGACGAGCGTGAGCGATCCGACCATCGAGCGGACCTGATGGTGGAGGAAGCTGCGCGCGGCGGCCTCGACAATCACTTCTTCGCCGTGGCGATTGACGGTCAGTTTGTCGAGCGTCTTGACCGGGCTTTGCGACTGGCAATGCGCCGAACGGAAGGTCGTGAAATCATGGAGGCCGATCAGCTGCTGCGCCGCGGCGTGCATCGCATCGACGTCGAGCGGCCGCGCGACCTGCCACGCCAGTCCCTTGTCCCACGTCAGCGGCGCGCGGCGGTTGACGATGCGATATTCATACGATCGCCCGGTGCAGGCGAAGCGCGCGTGCCAGTCGTCGGGAACGATTTCGCACCCGATGATCGCGATCGGCGCGGGGCGGAGCTGCGCGTTCAACGCCTCGGTCAGCTTGAACGGGGTCAGGGGCTTTTCGATGTCGACATGCGCGCGCATCGCGATGGCATGAACACCGGCATCGGTGCGCCCGGCGCTGAGCACCTGTACCTCTTCGGCGGTGAAGCGGTGGATCGCTTCCTCGATCGCCTGCTGAACGCTGGGGCCGTGCGCCTGTCGTTGCCAGCCCATATAGGGGCGGCCGTCATACTCGATCGTGAGGGCGAAGCGCGTCACGGGCGGACGCCGCCCCGACGGAGGGGAGCTGTGGTCATGCCAGCCGCGTCCCCGCTGCAATCGCCCGTCCGCGGAGCAGTTCGGCGGCATCCATCGCGGGCTTGCCCTGGCGCTGGATGCGCGTCGCGCGGATCGCGCCGGGGTTGCAGGCGATGACCAGCGCGTCGTCGAGCGTGACGCCGGGCGCGGCGCCCGCGACGGCCTCCGACGGATGGACGATCTCCGCCGCCAATATCTTGTAGCGTTCGCCCTCCAGCTCGAAAAAGGCGCCGGGCGCGGGGTTGAAGGCGCGCACCTGCCGCTCGACCTGCACCGCGCTCGTCAGGAAATCCAGCCGCGCCTCGCTCTTGTCGATCTTGGTCGCATAAGTCGCCCCCTCGTCGGGTTGCGGCATGGGCGGAAAGGCGTGGAGGTCGCTGAGCACCCGCCGCATCATCAGTGCGCCCATCTCGGCAAGTTCGTCGGTCAGAACCCCCGCGCTCTTGCGCCCGGTCGGGGTCGTTTCGACGAGCCGCATCGCGCCGGTGTCGAGCCCCGCGTCCATCTGCATGATCGTCACCCCCGTTTCGGTATCCCCCGCCAGGATCGCGCGCTGCACCGGCGCGGCGCCGCGCCAGCGCGGCAGGACCGATCCATGCACGTTGAGGCAGCCCTCGCGCGGGCTATCGAGGATCGCTTGCGGCAGGATCAGGCCATAGGCCGCGACCACCGCGACATCGAGGTCGAGCGCCGCAAAGGCGGCCTGTGCCTCCTCGCCCTTCAGGCTCCTTGGCGTTCGGACAGGCAGCCCATGCTCTTCGGCCCAGGCCTGCACCGGGCTCTTCTGCAATTTCTTGCCGCGCTGTGCGGGCCGGGGCGGTTGGGTATAGACGGCGGCCACGTCATGCCCCGCCGCGTGGAGCGCGGCGAGCGTCGGAACCGCAAAGGGCGGCGTTCCCATGAAGGCGATGCGCATGGGCTGCGCCTTTGGCGGACGACGGGCCGATGTGCAAGATCGATGCTCGCCATCTTCGTCATGCCGGACTTGATCCGGCATCCAATCCGGCGCCGATGTGAGATGGACGCCGGATCAAGTCCGGGGTGACGAAGAGGACATAGGGAAGGGATATTGCGCGCCTGCTTGCGCGCCACTACCACCCCGTCATGGCCTCCACCGAAATCGAAGCGCTCGTCCAGCAACTGGCCCGGCTCCCTGGCCTTGGTCCGCGGTCGGCGCGGCGCGCGGTGCTGCATCTGATGAAAAAGCGCGAGAGCGCCTTTGCGCCGCTGCTCGCGGCGCTGCAGACGGTGGCCGAGCGGCTCGTCACCTGCGGCATTTGCGGCAATGTCGACACGCAGGACCCGTGCGCGATCTGCGCCGATCCGCGCCGCGACGCGCGCAGCCTGTGCGTCGTCGAGGAGGTGTCGGACCTCTGGGCGCTCGACAAGTCGCGGCTGTTCCCCGGCAAATATCATGTGCTCGGCGGGCGCCTCTCGGCGCTGGAGGGTGTGCGGCCGCAGGATTTGAGCATCGACGCCCTCGCCCAGCGCGTCGCCGCGGGCGGGATCGACGAGATCGTGCTCGCGATGAACGCGACCTTGGAGGGGCAGACGACCGCCCATTATCTCGCCGAGCGGCTGGAGGGCTATCCGGTGCGGCTGACGCAGCTCGCGCACGGCCTGCCCGTGGGCGGCGAGCTCGATTATCTCGATGAGGGGACGTTGGCGCAGGCGCTCAGGGCGCGGCGGCCGGTTGGTTAATGGGAAAAAGTGATGAAAAGACTTTTTGCGACCGCAACATTGATTGCTTGTTCAGCCTGTTCTTCGACGACGGATTTTCAGCCGAGCGATGCGGAAATCGCAAAGCTCGAACGCAAGCTTGCCACCAATCATTGCGTCGGAAATCTCGATAACTGGCAGCGAGCTTATGTGCGCAAGGAGTCGTTGGAGAGTGAAGCCGACCAGTTCGACAGCAGAATGATTGAATTCACGTTGCAAAGAGCAGACGGGAAGGTGACGGTTGCGGGTAGAAAGCATCTAAACCACTATGTGGATTGGGCAATTGCGGGCGGATGCCGTGAACCAGACTGTCTGTTCGGTGGCTATGTCATCCCAACCGATGAATTAATCCTCGAATGTGACGCGCCACCAGCCCCTTGACCCCGCGCCCCCTCGACCATACCTCGCACCCATGGCCATCCTACCGATCATCGAGACGCCGGACCCGCGGCTGCGCGTCATTTCCAAGCCCGTCGAGACGTTCGACGCCGAGCTGAAGCAGCTTGTCGACGATATGTTCGAGACGATGTACGACGCGCCGGGCATCGGGCTGGCCGCGATCCAGGTCGCGGTGCCGAAGCGCATCCTCGTGATCGACCTGCAGGAAAACGACCCCGAGGACCCCGAGGGGAAGAAGGTGATCCGCGATCCGCGCGTGTTCATCAACCCCGTCTTCTCCGACTTTTCGGAGGAGCACAGCGTCTATCAGGAAGGCTGCCTGTCGGTTCCCGAACAATATGCCGATGTGACGCGCCCCGCCGAAGTCACGGTCGATTGGCAGGATGTCGAGGGCAAGCACCACAAGGAACGCATGACCGGCCTGATGGCGACGTGCATCCAGCATGAGCATGACCATCTGGAGGGCATCCTCTTCATCGACCATCTGTCGCGGCTGAAGCGCGAAATGGTGCTGAAGAAGCTCGCGAAGCTACGCAAGGCGGCTTGATTCTCTCTCCTCTTGCGGGAGAAGACAGCGGGGCTTGCGCGGGCATCGGAGGGCCAAGCGGCTAGAAGTCTACGTCCTCATAATATTTGGGCGGGGTCACGATCTCCATCCGTTCGGCGAGCAAGGGACGGAAGCTCGGCCGCGATTTGAGGCCCGAATACCATCCCTTCGTCTGCTCGTGCCCCGTCCAGTCGATGCCGCCGAGATAGTCGGCGACCGAAATATGCGCCGCAGCGGCGAGATCGGCGAGGCTCATCGTCGCGCCTGCGAGCCAGGTGCGATGGTCGATCAGATAATCGATATAGTCGAGATGGTTGTTCGCGGCCTTCATCGCCTCGCGCAGCGCGCCGCTGTCGGGCGGCTGGCGGTGGACGATGCGCTTCTGCATCCGTTCGAAGAGCAGAGGGCCGGTCACTTCATAATAGAAATCCTGGTCGAACCAGGCGGTCAGGCGGCGGATTTCGGCGCGGTTGGCCGCCGTGCCGTTGATCATCGCCTTGCCCTCGACCGTTTCCTCGAAATATTCGGTGATCGCCATGCTGTCGATCAGAACCTGCCCGCGCGCCTGGTCGACCATAACCGGCGTACGGCCCGCGGGATTGAGGTCGACAAATTCGTCGCGGCGTTCCCACGGCGATTCGCGTACCAATTCATAACCGACGCCCTTTTCACCGAGCAGCAGACGGACCTTGCGCGAAAAGGGACAGAGCGGGAATTGATAGAGTTGCCACATGCTCCCGGCATAGCGGCAGCGGGGCGTGGCGCGCAACGGCTATGCTAACAACCCACCGTCATCCCGGCGCAGGCCGGGATCTCGCCGGTGCGTCACGAGGCAAGGTCGAGATCCCGGCCTGCGCCGGGATGACCGAAGGAGGGTTTACCGTCGCGCGGCGTCGCGCTCATATTCCCACTGGGCGGCAAGATCGCGCGCCATATCCCTCAAGACAGGGGCATAAGCTGCAAGCGCCGACGCGGCATGGCCCGCCATCCGCGTCGTCGCGCGGACATCGTCGCCCATGCGCTCGGCATAATAGGGATCGCGACCAGCCACTTCGCCAAGCGTCGCGTCGTGCGGAATATAGGCGGCGCCCGATTCGGGGTCGATGTCGGCCACCGCTTTCGCGAGCGGGCCGACCGGCATCTGCATCAACGCGCCGACGATCGCTGTGATCGTTTCGGCCATCCGTTCCTGCTTCACCGGATCGTTGAGCGTCGCAACGGCGCCCTGCATCTCGGTGGCGCTCGCGGGCAGCGGCGCCGCAAGAGCGAGCAGGGGGAGGGTGATAAGGGCGAGGCGGGTCATGGCTCGATCCTTTCGGGGGACGAGGGGGTCAGCGAAGCGATGTCCATAGGGGAAGGACGCTTTCGCTGGGGTGAACGTGGCCGACGCTTGCGACAAACCGCAACAGGGGCGCGACAGATGATCCTCCCTGCGGCGACGCCGTGGGGAGCGGGACCATGCGAAACATGGTGGAGGGGCTGCGACCTCGCGCTAGTGGCTCCTCCGTCATCGCGGCGCGCTACCGCCTCCCCATCGCTCCGCGACAGGGAGGTTTCCTCTATTCGGCCGCGACGACCTCTGCCATTTCCTCGTTCAGCGAGTGCGTCAGGCGGCTCAGCATTTCCTTCGGACAGACCTGCCAGAATCGGCCACGCCAACGGTCCCAATCGGCCAGAACCTCCGCCGACCATTTGCTGCCCGTCGCCCTGGCATGGTCTTCGACCAGTCGCTTGAGCACGCTTTCCCAATGGCTGCTTGCGAGCCGCTGCCAGACGATCGATTCGCCGTTGGCGCGGCGCTCGAACTGCTCGTCGGTGTCGAGCACAAAGGCCATCCCCCCCGTCATCCCCGCGCCGAAATTCGATCCGACGGGGCCGAGGATGACCGCGGTGCCGCCGGTCATATATTCGCAGCCGTTCGCGCCGCAGCCCTCGACGACGACATTCGCGCCCGAGTTGCGCACCGCGAAACGCTCGCCCGCCTGGCCCGCCGCAAGGAGCGTGCCCGCGGTCGCGCCATAAAGGACGGTGTTGCCGACGATGCTGTTATGTTGGCTGACCAGCGGGCTGGAGACGGTCGGGCGCACGATGATGCGGCCGCCCGACAGCCCCTTGCCGACATAGTCGTTCGCGTCGCCGAACACTTCGAGCGTGATGCCCTGGCACAGAAAGGCGCCGAGCGACTGGCCCGCGGTCCCGCGCAGGCGGACCTGAACATGGTCGTCGGCGAGTCCCTTCATCCCGAAACGCGCCGTCACCTCGGCCGACAGGCGCGTGCCGACGGCGCGGTGCGTGTTGCGGACATTATAGGTCAGCTGCATCCGTTCGCCGCGTTCGAACAAGGGCTTCGCGTCGTTCAGGATCTGCGCGTCGAGGCTGTCGGGCACCGGATTGCGGAAATGCGGTCCCTGCGATCGGCGCTGCTCGTCGGGCGCATCGACCTTGGCAAGAATCGGATTGAGGTCGAGGTCGTCGAGATGCTCGGCGCCGCGGCTGACCTGGCGCAACAGCTCGGTGCGGCCGATGATCTCGTCGAGGCTGCGGCAGCCTAGCTTGGCGAGGATTTCGCGCACTTCTTCGGCGATGAAGGTCATCAGGTTGATGACCTTTTCGGGCGATCCCGTGAACTTCTGCCGCAATTTCTCGTCCTGCGTGCACACGCCGACCGGGCAGGTATTGCTGTGGCACTGGCGCACCATGATGCAGCCCATCGCGACGAGGCTGAGCGTCCCGATACCGAACTCCTCGGCGCCGAGGATCGCGGCGATCACGATGTCGCGTCCGGTCTTGAGCCCACCGTCGGTGCGCAGGCGAATGCGGTGGCGCAGGCCATTCAGGGTCAGCACCTGATTGACTTCGCTCAGCCCCATTTCCCAAGGGGTTCCGGCATATTTGACGCTCGTTTGGGGCGAGGCGCCGGTGCCGCCGGTGTTGCCCGCGACGAGGATGACGTCGGCATGGGCTTTTGCAACCCCCGCGGCAACGGTGCCGATGCCCGCCGAGCTGACGAGCTTGACGCACACGCGCGCCTTCGGGTTGATCTGCTTCAGGTCGTAGATGAGCTGCGCCAGATCCTCGATCGAATAAATGTCGTGGTGTGGCGGCGGGCTGATCAGCGTGACCCCCGGCGTCGCATGGCGCAGCCGCGCGATGAACTCGGTGACTTTGAAGCCCGGAAGCTGGCCGCCTTCGCCCGGCTTGGCGCCCTGCGCGACCTTGATCTCGATTTCGTCGCAGGCGCCGAGATATTCGGCGGTGACGCCGAAGCGACCGCTCGCGATCTGCTTGATATTGCTGTTGGCGTTATCGCCATTGGCATAGGGCTTGTAGCGCTCGCTCGCTTCGCCGCCTTCACCCGATACCGCCTTGGCGCCGATGCGGTTCATCGCGATCGCCAGCGTCTCATGCGCCTCCGGCGACAGCGCGCCGAGCGACATGCCGGGTGTAACAAAGCGTTTGCGGATTTCGGTGATCGCCTCGACGCTGTCGAGCGGCACGCCCTGCGCGGGATAGTTAAATTCCATCAGGTCGCGCAGATAGATGGGCGGCAGGTCGGCGACGCCGCGCGAAAACTGCAGATAGGTCGAATAGCTGTCGGTCGCGACTGCGGTTTGAAGGAGGTGCATGAGCTGCGCCGAATAGGCGTGCGCCTCGCCCCCCGCGCGCTGGCGATAGAAGCCGCCGATGGGCAGGGTGGTGACGCGCGCGTCGAAAGCGGCCTCATGCTTCTCCGTCGCGTTGATGAACAGCGACTGATAGCCTTCGCCCGAAATCTTCGCCGGCATACCGGGGAAGAGGTCGTTGACGAGTGCGCGCGACAGACCGACCGCTTCGAAATTATAGCCGCCGCGATAGGAGGAGATCACCGCGATCCCCATCTTCGCGAGGATTTTGAGCAGCCCGTCGTCGATCGCCTTGCGGAAACGCTGGCGGCAATCGTCGAGCGTCAGTTCGTTGCCGAACAGGCCGCGCGCGTGGCGGTCGGCGATCGTCGCTTCGGCCAGATAGGCGTGAACGGTGGTCGCACCGACGCCGATGAGCACGGCAAAGGCGTGGGTGTCGAGCACCTCGGCTGACCGCACGTTGATCGAGGCATAGCTGCGCAGTCCCTTGCGCACGAGGTGCGTATGGACCGCCGCGGCCGCGAGCACCATCGCCATGCCGACGTGGCCCTCGCCGATATTCTGGTCGGAAAGGAACAGTTCGCTGCGCCCCGCGCGCACCGCATCTTCGGCCTCGCGTCGCACCCGCGCGATCGCGTCGCGCAGCGTCGAGGCGTCGCCACCGACGGGGAAAGTACAGTCGATGTCGGCGACCGCGTCGCCGAAATAGGCGCGCAGGCGATCCCAGTCGTCGCCGACGAGCACCGGCGAATCGATCACGAGGACGTGGTCGCTCTGACCCTTTTCGTCGAGGATGTTGGCGAGGTTCGCAAAGCGCGTTTTCAGGCTCATCACGTGCCGCTCGCGCAAACTGTCGATCGGCGGGTTAGTGACCTGGCTGAAATTCTGACGGAAAAATTGTGCGACGTGGCGCGGCTTGTCGGAGATAACCGCGAGCGGCGTGTCGTCGCCCATCGACCCGACGGCCTCTTTCGCATCCTCGACCATCGGCGCGAGGATCAGCTCCATGTCCTCCATGGTCAGGCCCGCGGCCACCTGTCGGCGCAGAAGTTCGGTGCGGTCCCACGCTGCGAGGCTCGCCCGGCCGCCTTTCGGCAGGTCGGCCATCGTGCGGAATCCCTTGACGCGCGAGGCATAGTCGGCGGCGCCCGCAATCCGGTCCTTGATCGCGCGATCTTCGTAGAGCGTGCCTTCGTCGAGGTCGACCGCGATCATCTGGCCGGGACCAAGGCGCCCCTTTTTGCGGACGCTCGCCTCGGGCAGCAGCACCATACCGCTTTCGGAGCCTACCACGAGAAGATTGTCGGCGGTCAGCGTGTAACGCAGGGGACGGAGCGCGTTGCGGTCCATGCCCGCGACCGCCCAGCGGCCATCGGTCATCGCAAGCGCGGCGGGGCCGTCCCACGGCTCCATCACGCTGGCGAGATAGGAGTACATCGCCTTGTGCGCTTCGGGCACGTCGGGGTCGCTCGCCCAGGCTTCGGGCACGAGGATCAGCTTGGCGGTCGGCGCATCGCGGCCCGCGCGGCACAGGGTCTCGAACACCGCATCGAGCGCGGCAGTGTCCGATGCGCCGGCGGGGATCACCGGCTTGATGTCTTCCGAATGCTCGCCAAAGGCGAGGCTCGCCATCTTGATCTCGTGGCTCTTCATCCAGTTCTTGTTGCCGCGAATCGTATTGATCTCGCCATTATGGGCGAGGGTGCGGAACGGCTGCGCCAGCCACCATTGGGGAAAGGTATTGGTCGAATAGCGCTGGTGAAAGATCGCGACGCGGCTTTCAAAGAGCTTGTTAGCGAGGTCGGGATAGAAGTCCGCAAGGCTTTCGGCGAGGAACAGCCCCTTGTAGATGATCGAGCGTGCCGACAGGCTGCAGATATAGAAATCGGCCACCTGCGCCGCGATCACCTTTTTCTCGATACGGCGGCGGACGAGATAGAGCTGCTTTTCAAATTCGTCGATCGACTGCTCTTCGGGCAGCGGTCCCGCGATCATGATCTGTTCGATTTCGGGGCGCGTCCGCTGCGCCTTGTCGCCGATCACCGACACGTCGACGGGAACCTGCCGCCAGCCGTAGATGGTGAAGCCCGCGTCGATGATCTCGGCCTCGACGATCGTGCGGCATTCCTCCTGCGCATTGAGGTCAGTGCGCGGCAGGAAGATCATCCCGACGGCAAGGCGATTGGGGAGCACCTTGTGCCCCGACGCCGCAATGGCATCGTCGAAAAAGCGTTCGGGCAGGTCGACGTGGATACCCGCGCCATCCCCGGTCATGCCATCGGCATCGACCGCGCCGCGGTGCCACACGGCACGCAAGGCTTCGATCGCCGCCTCGACGACGCGGCGCGAGGGCTTGCCGTCGGTCGCCGCAACCATGCCGACGCCGCAGGCATCGGATTCCATGTCCGGGCGATACATGCCCTGTTCGGCAAGCCGCGCATGATCGGGGGTGGGGTAGTGGGTCATCATCTTTGTCCTGATGTTCTACAACTCGTCATCCCGGCGAAGGCCGGGATCTCATCGGTGCATTTCCATCTGACCGTCGAGATCCCGGCCTTCGCCGGGGTGACGGATGTTTGTTAATCCGGTAGCCGCGCACGGGCGTTCGCGACCGCCGCGGCTTCGGCTTCGAGATAGGCAGCCTCGAGTTCCTCGACGCGCTGGCGATCGGCATCGGACCAGTTGCTGCGGTCATATTCGCTGTCTTCGGCTGCCATCGCAGCGGCGTCGGCGGCATCGGCCGCTGCGTCGGCGGCGGCATCGGCCGCATAATCGTCGGCAGCTGCGGCCTCGGTCGCTTCCATGCTGTCCGATTTCCACATGTCGCGCTGTTCCTTCAGCACCTTGACGTCGACCTTCATCAGCTTGGCGAGCTGTCCGAGCTCCTTGTCGCTGAAGTCCGAAAGCTGTTTTTCCTTCGGCAGTTCCTTGAAATCCTTTTCGATCTCGGGCGCGCGGTCGATGAATTTGGTGATCAGCGGCGGGACGGCCTTGACCATAGCGACCATGACTTCGGGGTCGGCTTGCAGGGCCATCCACTCGCTCGCATAGCGACTGCCCGTCGGCGTCGTAAGAAAGGCGTTGAGGTCGGCCAGCTGCGCTCCGGTAAACTTGCGGGCATAGGCTTTGGCGAGCCCCGCGCGCATCGGCGGTTCCATATCGGCGAGCGCCTCGCTGATCAGTGGCCTTATCACGCGCGTGATCTGGTCTTCGCGTTCCTTGCGATGGGGGTCGAAGAGGTCGGCGATCTGCGCCTTCGTGCCTTCATCGAGCGCAGCGATCTGTTCGCTTTCGACGCCGGTTTTGATCGACAGCATCAGGTCCGACTGACCGCCGAACTCGCCCATCACCGTCTCGAACATCTTGCCGTAAAGATTATCGACCATCTTCTCGATGCTGCCGTTCGGGATTAGCGCAGCGCTCGTCCGCTCGGCAAGCGACAGCCGCGCCGGGTCGATCGGCGGCAGGCTTTCAATATCGAACATTTTTTCGACGAGGGCGATGACCTCGTCCATTTCCTTCTGCATCTTGGCCTTGGCCCTGGCAGCGTCAGCCTCGCTGTCGAACGGCGTATCGCTGTCTTCGTCGACCGCGATCACTTCGGCTTCGGGGGCTTCCCGCTGCGCAGCGTGCGCAAAGGCACCCAGCGGCAACATGGCGGCGGCGCCGGCGAGCAGGAGGGTTTTGAAACGCGGCATCATGCAATTCCTTCGTTGTTGGTCATGCTGCCTTCTTTTCGCTTTTCGCTTTCGCCTTCAACCACTTTGCCATCTGGTCGCTGACATCGCGGCCATCGCGGATGCCCCACACGACCAGGCTGGCGCCGCGCACGATGTCGCCTGCGGCGAACACGCCGGGCAGGCTGGTCATCATTGTCTGGTGATCGACGCGCAGCGTGCCCCAACGCGTGACGCTGAGGTCGGGCGCGCCGAACAGGTTGGGCAGCTCTTCGGGGTCGAAGCCCAGTGCCTTGATGACCATGTCGGCGGGCACGTCGAATTTGCGGCCGGGGTCGACCTCGGGGCTTCGGCGGCCGCTCGCGTCGGGGGCGCCAAGGCGCATTCCCGCGACCGCGACCTCTTTCACATGCTTGTCGGCGGTGAAGCTTTCGGGGGCGGAAAGCCACACGAATTCGACGCCTTCCTCTTCGGCGTTCGCGACCTCGCGCTGTGATCCCGGCATATTTTCGCGGTCGCGGCGATAAAGGCATTTCACCGAGTTCGCGCCTTGGCGGATCGCGGTGCGGACGCAGTCCATCGCGGTGTCGCCGCCGCCGATCACGACGACATGCTTGCCCTTCGCATCGAGGCGGCCGTCGTCGAAGGCCGGAACGGCATCGCCAAAGCCCTTGCGGTTCGACGCGACCAGATAGTCGAGCGCGGCGATCACGCCTTCGGCGGCGTTGCCGGGCACGTTGATTTCGCGTGCCTTGTACACCCCCGTCGCGATCAGGATCGCATCATGCTTCTGGCGCAGTTCGTCGAGCGTCGCGTCGTCGCCGACCGAAAAGCCGAGATGGAAATGAATCCCGCCTTGCTCGAGCCGCTCGATGCGGCGCATCACGACATCCTTCTCCAGCTTGAAGCCGGGGATGCCATAAGTGAGCAGGCCGCCCGCACGGTCGTGGCGATCATAGACATGGACCTCATGCCCCGCTGCGCGCAGATATTCGGCGGCGGTCAGTCCGGCGGGGCCCGCGCCGATCACGCCGACCGACTGACCCGTCGCGGGACCCGCATGGAGCGGCTCGACCCAGCCTTCGGCCCAGGCGGTGTCGGTGATATATTTTTCGACGCTCCCGATCGTCACCGCGCCATGGCCCGAAAATTCGATCACGCAATTGCCTTCGCACAGGCGATCCTGCGGGCAGATGCGACCGCAGATCTCCGGCATCGTCGAGGTCGCGTTGCTCAGTTCATAGGCTTCGCGCAGCCGCCCCTCGGCGGTCAGGCGCAGCCAATCGGGAATGTGATTGTGCAGCGGGCAATGCACCGAACAATAGGGCACGCCGCATTGTGAGCAGCGCGACGCCTGCGCGTCGGCTTGCGGAGCGGCGTAGCGCTCGGCGATCTCGCGGAAATCGCGCGCGCGTTCGCCCGCGGAGCGCTTGTCCGGGTAGGATTGTTCACGCCCCACAAATTGGAGCATGCGTTCGGAAGCCATGCAATATCCCCTTCGTTGGAAGGGGAAATGCACGGGCGCTCTGGCTCTGTCACGGACGAAATGGCAATTAGGACAATATCACTTACCAAAAATGGTGGTCATTTTTTCGAAAATCGCCTCTGCGCAATTATCTTTCGTCAATTAGTACAGATTCGGATCTATCTCAGACCCAGCCAGATCAGTGCCGCAGCGCCGACGATGATTCGATACCAGGCAAAGGGCGTGAAGCCATAGCGCGTGACGACGGCGAGGAAGGCCTTGACCACAACCCAGGCGACGACGAAGGAGACAAGCGATCCGATCGCGATCAGGCCAAGGTCGTTCGTCGTGATCGCGTCGCGGTGCTTGAACAGCTGAAGCACCGTCGCACCGGTCAGCGTCGGGAGTGCGAGGAAGAAGCTGAACTCCGCCGCCGTCTTGCGATCGACCCCGAACGACATCGCGCCCAGGATCGTTGCGCCGGAGCGGCTGACACCCGGAATCATCGCGATGCACTGCACCAACCCGACGAGGATCGACTGGCGCGCGGTGACATTGGCGACGCCGCCGACGTCGCGCGTCTTCGCAAAGCGCTCGACGAGCAGGATCGCAAAACCGCCGATGATGAGCGCCCATGCAACGACCACCGCATTCTCCAGCAGCAGTTCGATATAATCGCCAAAGGCGAGGCCGAGGACGACAGCAGGAAAAAAGGCGAGCAGAAGGTTGCGCACGAACGCGATCGCAACCGGATCGCGCCGGAAAAAGCCGGTGAACATCTCCCAGAACAGCTTGCGATACAGGACGACGATCGCAAGGATCGCGCCGGGCTGGATCGCGATGTTGAAGATCGCCCAGCGCGATGCGTCATAGCCCAGCAGTTCGGTCGCGAGGATCAGGTGGCCGGTCGAAGAGACGGGCAGAAATTCGGTCAGCCCCTCGACAATGCCGAGGATGATGGCGGTCAGCCAGATGTTCATCTGTGTCAGGCCGTTTGGGCGAAGCGGCCGTGACGGCGATATTGCACCAGCCAGCCGTCGGCAACCGATGCCAGCGAAGTCGGCGTGATCCCAAGGCTCCCCAGCCCCGGAACGCCCTCGGCGGCGATATTGTCGCGCTGGAGCATCAACCACTGATCCTTGGTGATCGGCGCGCCCGGCGCCCAGCCGAATCCCGTCGCAAGCGCCGAGGCGATGGCGCCCGGAACATCGACGAACAGCGGCGATCGTCCGGTCGCATCGGCGATCCAGCGGAGCAGTTCGCCCATCGACACTATCTGCGGCCCGCCAAGCTCGTAAATTTTGCCTGTCGCGGCGCTATCGAGCGCCGCGACCACCGCGTCCGCGACATCGCCGACATAGACGGGCTGGAATTTCGCATTGGGCGCGATCACCGGAATCACCGGCGACAGGCGCATCATCGCGGCGAAACGATTGATAAACCGGTCTTCGCGGCCGAACAGGATCGAAGGGCGCAGGATCGCGGCATCGGCGAAGGACGCGCGCACCGCGGCTTCGCCGTCGCCCTTGCTGCGGCCATAGGCCGAGGCGCTTTCGCTGTCGGCGCCGATCGCCGAGACATGAACGAGCGCACCCGCGCCCGCCGCCTTCGCCGCCGCCGCGACATGACCTGCGCCATCGGCTTGCACCGCCTGCACGTCGTCGAACGCGCCGACGAGGTTGATGACAGCCTCGCTGCCCTGCACCGCGCGCGCCACGCTCGCGGCATCGCGGATGTCGCACGCAACGAACTGCGTCTGGCCGAGCCCGCCAAGGGGTTTGAGGAAGGTCGCGGCGCGAGGTTCGCGCTGCGCGATACGGACGCGCGCGCCGCGGGCGAGCAGCCGCTGCACGACATAGCGGCCAAGGAAGCCGCCGCCTCCCATCACCGTGATCAATTGCCCGTCGATTTTCTGCATTGCGTCCGCCTGTAACGATTCTCTGGATGGCGCGGGGCGCGCCGATGGCCTTCCCCATGCCGCGAAGCGCGCAGAGGAGCAAGGGGCGACGGCGGCGACGCGACGCGAAACTCCGCGCTTTACGATAAAATGCATCCCGGTGGGCGCGATGCGGTTGACAAGCCGATGGCCGCCCCGCTAAGCGCCCGCTCCTACCCCGTGCCCAGATGGCGGAATTGGTAGACGCACCAGCTTCAGGTGCTGGCGATCGCAAGGTCGTGGAGGTTCGAGTCCTCTTCTGGGCACCATCTGTTCTCCTCGGAATGTCCGAGGACGTCCAGTAAGCGGCTGGTTTCTCACCGCTTTTTCGATGAGACTCGCTGAGTGGAATCCAGGCTGATCCAGCCGGAACCATCAGCGTACCATCAGCTTTGATGGTGTTTTTGATGGTTTCGGTCAGCCTATCGAAGGTGAAACCATCATGTCGCTTACCCACATCCAGATTTCGAACGCTAAGCCCAAGGAAAAAGCCTATAAAATGGCTGACGCCGACGCCCTGTACCTCGTGGTCAGGCCGAGCGGCGCAAAAGTCTGGCGAATGAACTATCGCTATCTCGAACGGCAAAAGACGCTGTATTTCGGGTCGTGGCCCGATGTCGGCATCGCGTCCGCTCGGGAACTTCGCGACGAGGCGCGCAAGAAGCTTGTCGCCGGGCTTGATCCCGCAGCGGAGAAGAAGGTCGCGCGGATCACCCAGAAGATCGCGCAGGACAATACGTTCAAGGCGATCGCCGAGGAATGGCTGGTGAAAATCGAACGAGAAGAGCGCGCGCCAGTCACGCTTCGGAAGGTGCGATGGCTCCTCGACATCGCCGAACCGATGATCGGCAGTCGCCCGATATCGAAACTCACCGCGCAGGAAATCCTGGCCGTTCTCCGTAAAGTCGAGGCGAACGGCCGATATGAAAGCGCGCGGCGCATGCGGAGCGTGATTAGCCGAGTGTTCCGCTACGCCATTGCGACCGCAAGGGCCGACCGCGATCTGGCGGCCGATCTCCGTGGTGCGCTGATCACTCCGAAGGTGAAGCACCACGCCGCCATCACGGCCCCGAAGGAAGTCGGCGCGCTGCTCCGCGCGATCGATGGCTACGCTGGTCACGAGCTCACCGCGGTCGCGCTTCGATTGACGCCGCATCTTTTCGTCAGACCGGGCGAACTGCGCCAGGCAGAATGGGCGGAGATTGATTCCCATGATGCCGTCTGGTCGATCCCGGCAGAAAAGATGAAAATGCGCCGCTCGCTTTGCGTCCCCCTGTCACGGCAAGTTCTTGCGATGCTCGAAGAGCTCCACGCCCTTACCGGCCATGGGAGATACCTCTTTCCGTCCTTTCGGACGCCCCGCCGTTGCATGTCGGAGAATACTGTCAGCGCCGCGCTTCGGCGGCTGGGCTACAGCCGTGAGGAGATGACGGCTCATGGATTCCGCGCGACGGCCGCCACTCTCCTCAATCAGATGGGAATGTGGCACCCGGATGCGATCGAAAGGCAACTGGCACATCTCGATGCCAATGCGACGCGCCGGGTCTACACCCGCGGCGAATATTGGGACGAACGTGTTCGCATGATGCAGCATTGGTCCGATTATCTCGACGAGCTGCGCGATGGGGCGCAAATTCTGCGCCCCGCCTTCGGCAAGAGTGCGACCTCGACCGCCTAGCGGCCGATCAGGGCCTTGAGGCTCGTATAGAGGACCAGCGTGGACCGGCCGACTTTGACGACCTCAAGGTCGCCGGACACGATCAACTCGTAGATTCTTGACCGACTGAGCCCTGTCAGTTCGACTGCGGTCGGAATCCGCACGGTCAATGGCTCCATGAAGACGATTTCGGACCGTGACAAATCGAGATCCTGCATTTTCCTTGTCCTCGGGATGGATCAATGTCGCGAGCGCGGTTCCAACGCAGCATTCGCCATCGCAAGCGTGCCGGTTGCTACGCCACCTCACAATAATCAGGGCAGGATCGTGCCGTTGAGCGGTGTCGCCGCGCCGCGTGACTTCGTCACCAGGTGGCCGCGAAAAGCACGGCAGGAGAGAGGGGGAGCTTGAGCGAAGTCTGATCTGATTGCGAGAATTCCAATGTCTGTTGTCCTTTCGACTCTCCATGATTCCGAATTGGAGGCTGCCGGGGCCGCACTGGTCAGGGGCCTTGGCGGTTTCTGGCAGGGGTCGACTGGAATGTGTCGCTGCCCAGCCCACGATGACCGAACGCCGAGCCTATCGGTTCGCGTTGGCGACACCCGACTCTTGTTCAAATGCTTTGCCGGCTGCGACACGCGCGACGTGCTGCGCGCCATTCGGCGGCTCGATCCGAATGCCTTGGGCGCAAAGGGCAATGGAATCGCCAAGCAGTTCAAGCTCGACCGATGGCTGCAAAAGCGCGCCTTCGATCTTTGGAGGGTCGGACGGCCGATAAATTGGACTATCGCCGAGACCTACCTACGCAATCGGTCGATTCACATCGCGCTCGACTCTTTGCGCTTCTGCGACCGAACTCCGCTCGGCAAGGGCAAGGCGGCACGGTTTCGCCCGGCGATGCTCGCCGCCGTTACCGACGATTCCGGTCTGCTCGCCGTCCAGAGGACCTTTCTCGATGCCCGCGGGCGGCGTGCACGCGACCTTCGCCATCCTCGACGCCTGCTAGGCAACCCCTGCGCCGGTGCTGTTCGGCTCGCTTCCGCCACCGAGACGCTTGGGATTGCCGAAGGTGTCGAGACAGCGGTTTCGGCGATGATTCTGCTCGGCATCCCGGTCTGGGCGACGCTCGGCAATGAACGCCTCCCCCATGTTGCCATCCCGAAATCCGTGAACCGCCTCATCCTGCTCCCCGACAATGACAATGCGGGACGCTTGGCCGTGCCGCTTGCAACCGAGGCCTATACGGCACCCGGGCGGCAGATCGGCACGATCTGGCCGTGGCACGGGCGGAACGACTGGAACGATGTCCTACGGGAAGGAGGGAAGGGGGTGGGGGACTGGCGGCGCCGAGTGGCCTGATGGTCGGGCCTCCGCCGCCAGGAGACGGACTATGACATATCCGATCGTATACGCGCTTGCGCGTAACTGCGTCGCTTCCCCGCTGAATGTCCGAACGGAAAGCGACTCCGACGCCGACGCCGAACTGGAAGCGATGATCGGCCAAGCCGGCTTCGTGCTCCAGAACCTGATTGGCACCGCAATAAAACGCAAGAAGGACAGCTACAGCATTTTCGGCGGCGGCCGGCGTCTCGCGCGGGTTCATGCCCTGATCGAAAAGGGCCAGCTTCCCGAAGACTTCTGCGTGCCGGTTATGGTGATGCCGGACGCGAAAAACGCCATCGAGCTCAGCCTCGCTGAAAACCAGAAGCTGCCGATGACCGCCGCCGATGAATGCACGGCCTTCAAGAATATGATCGAGAAGGAAGGCAAAACCCCCGCGCAGGTTGCCGCGCGGTTCGGCAAGACCGAGCGTTTCGTGCTCGGGCGCGTTCGTCTCGCCGATCTTCACGAGACGATCTTCGAGGCGCTCCGCAAGGGCGACATCACGCTCGAGGTCGCCAAGGCCTATGGCAGCACGTCCGACACCGTTCGTCAGGCCCGTGTGTTCGAGCAGTATCAGGACAGCTATTACGGGGACGACGTCTACACCATCCGGCGCGAGCTCGCCTCCGGCAGCTATCGCGGCGGTGACCCCAAGGCGCTGCTTGTCGGCCGCGAAGCTTATCTCGAAGCGGGCGGACGGATCGACTCCGACCTCTTCTCCGACAGCGCGTCCGAAAACTGGATCGACGGTGACATACTCGACCGGCTGACGGATGAAAAACTCGCGGTCGAAGCCGAGGCTATCCGCGAACGTGAGGGTTTTGGCGAAATCCGTGCGCTGCCGACGACGCGCGTCTCCTACATCGAGCTTGACGGTCTGAGCCCGGTTCGCGGAGAGATTCCGCCACCCACGGCAGAGGATGAAGCGCGCTGCGCCGAGATCGAGGCCGAAATGACCATCATCGGCGAAGCCGCGAACGAAAGCGACGACGGCATCACCGATGATGACGAACAGCGTTATCGCGATCTGGAATCCGAACTCCGTGAAATCCAGAATCGTCCGCCGGTGTTGTCCGATGACCAGAAGGCCTCGGCGCTCGCCTTCGTCGTCCTCGGTGAGGATGGCCAGCCCCGGGTTCATCATCAGGTCTACCGAACCCCCGAAGCGATGAGCGAAACCGATGACTCGGACGATGACCGCGACGATGCGGCTCCTGGCGGAGCATCAGGCAAACCCGCGATCAGCCAGCGGCTTGCTGACGAACTCGCAACGATGAAGGCGGAACTGCTCCGCGTCCATGTCGCCAGCGACCCGCGGTTCGCGCTCGATCTCGGGACGTTCGTGATGGTCGATGCCGCGCAGCGGCGTTACGGGGCGAGCGATCTCGCGAGCGAACTGAGGGCCGATGCGGCGCCGTCGCGCGTCATCGGGTTCGAGAGCGGCACGACGGCGGCCGAGGAATGGGCTAAGCTCGAAGCCGGACTCGATCGGAGCTGGATCGACCCCGATGCCGGTGTCACTGGCCGCTACGATGCCTTCTGTGCGCTTGGTGAGGAAGCACGCGCGGCATGGCTGGGTTGGGCGATCGCCCGTACGATCCACGCCGTGCCCGCCAAGACGACCGGCAGCGATTTCGTCGACCATCTCGGCTGCAAGCTCGGGATCGATGTCGCCGCCTGGTGGCGACCGACCGCGAAGAATTACTTCAAGCGGCTCACCAAGACGACGATCCTCGACCTGTTCGCGGAAATTGGCGGCAGCGAACTCGGCCAACGCTATGGCGCGTCAAAGAAGGATCTCCTTGCATCCTCGGCCGAACAGCTCTTCGCGGGCAACATCATCGTGGAAGCCGACGTCAAGGAAAAGGCGCTCGCCTGGCTTCCCGACGCGATGCGCTTCGAGCATCCCGTCGCTGCGCTGGCGAACGACGATGCCGACCTGGAGCCTGCTGATGCCGCCGAAATAACGTTCGACGACGAAGCGGTCGGTGATGGCGACGAGGACGAACCGATCGCCGACGCGGCCTGACCCGGCAAAGCCGACCTCGATTGGGGCCGTGACCACGCGTCGCGGCCCCTTTTTCATGCCGCCTTCCACCCTGGAGGAGAGGGGGGAGGGCTGTGTGCGGCGGGGGCAGGTGCCCCGGAGCCCGTTCAGGAGATCTTCCATGACCCTTCCGCTTCTCAATCTCGCCGAGACCCCTGATTCCAGCGCCCGGGAAAAGGCCGAGCGTCTTCACGGCGTAGCGCGGGCTCTGCAATCCCGGCTCGCCGACCCGCATTCGGTCACCCGTTCGCTGCTCAAAGGGCTCATGTCGGAGGCGTTCGGCGGATCCGATGCCGACGGACACTGGTCGATGCGCGACGCCTATGATGCGCTCGAAGCGGCGCAGGCTTCGAACATGTTGTCGCTCGGTGAAGACCAGAACCCGGACTGCCCGCCCGAAGATGCCTTCGCAGCCATTCTTGCATTCGAGAAGGCGCTACCAACGCAGACCTATCGCAGCGAGCATCAAGTCGAGATGCAACAGTTCAGCACGCCAGACGCGCTGGGCTGGCTAGCGACACGTGCAGCGGCGATTACGGCCGACGACCATGTGCTCGAACCGTCGGCGGGCATCGGCATGCTCGCCGCCCGCGCGATCGCCACGGGCGCCTCCGTAACGCTCAACGAACGCGATGCCTGCCGCGCCGCACTGCTCGCTCTCGTGACGAACAGCGACGTCACCACACACGATGCCGAATTCATTCACGACCGGCTGCCGCCGGATGTCCGTCCGACCGTCGTCCTGATCAATCCGCCCTTCAGCCGTAGCGAAGGCCGCGGCGAGGATCGCCATGCCGGCGCTCGCCACCTTCGCTCCGCGCTCCTCCGTCTTGCCGACGGCGGACGCTGCGTTGCGATTATGTCGCCGGGATTCGCGCACGACGGCAGCGGTGCCCGCGGCTATGTCTCGGTCGCCGAGATCGGACGTCCGCGCGTTGAGATCACCATTCTCGGCCGCCCGTACGTCAAGCATGGCACCGGCATCGCCGTTCGGCTGATCGTCTTCGACAAGGGCTGGATCGGCGAGACCGAACGCCACACCGTCGACTCGATCGAGGCGGCGCTGCCCATCGTGCTCGCGCTCCCGCCGCGATTGGGATCGTCCGATGAGCCGCCCCCGGCCACCCCGGCGGTGATCCCGTTCCGTCCGGCGCTCAAATCCGGATCGGCATCGCTCTTTTCCGGGCTCGCGAGCCCCAAGGTCATCGCGCCGTCGCGGATCGCCGCGAAGGACGATCGCGCCGAGCCGCTTGCTTACTCGGTTCGCGACGCGCCGCTTCCGGTCGGCGATCCGGTCGGCATCTACGCTCCCTGGCGGCTTGCGCGCATCGATATACCGGGCGCGACGCCGCATCCGGACAATCTCGTGGAATCGCTTGCCATGGCGTCGGTGCTGCCGCCGATCCCGCGATATCGGCCGCTCTTCCAGAAGCGGGCAAGCAGCGCGCTGTCCGACGCCCAACTCGAAGCGATCATCTATGCTGGCGATGCCTTCTCGCGCGACCTGCCGGGCCGATTCGTGCCCAACGAGGCGGGCGACCAACTCCGCGAGGATGCCGACGGGCACGCCTATCGCATGGGTTTCTTCATCGGCGACGGCACCGGCGTCGGCAAGGGCCGCGAGGGCGCCGCTATCATCCGCGACCAGTGGAACTGCGGCAACCGCCGCGCCGTCTGGATATCGAAGGGCGCGACGCTCCTTGAAGACGCGCGCCGCGACTGGACCGCGCTCGGCGGCCTTCCGATCGACATCCAGCCGCTCGATGCCTTTCCGCTTGGGCAGTCGATCGGCATGGCGAGCGGCATCCTCTTCCTCACCTATGCGACGCTCCGCTCGCAGCGTCACGATCAATGCTCACGTCTCCAGCAGATCCTCCAATGGGCGGAAGGCACTTTCGAGGGCGTGATCCTGTTCGACGAATCCCATTCGATGGGCAATGCGGCGGGCACCAAAGACGAATATCGCCAGGCCAAGGGGTCTGAACAGGGATTGGCCGGAGTGCGCCTGCAGAACGCACTGCCGCGCGCCCGGGTGGTCTATGAATCGGCCACCGGCGCCACCAAGCCCGAGAATCTGAGTTATGCCTCGCGGCTCGGGCTTTGGGGGCCCGACACGGCCTTCGTGAACCGCGACGCTTTTCTCGCTGCGATGACCGACGGCGGTATCGCGGCGATGGAAATCGTCGCCCGCGACCTCAAGTCCATGGGTCTCTACACGGCGCGTGCGCTCAGTTTCGCCGGCGTAGAATATGACCCGCTCGAGCATCGGCTGACGCCCGACCAGATAGAGATCTACGATGCCTATGCCGACGCCTGGGCGATCGTTCACCAGAACCTCGACGAGGTGCTGAAGGCGTCGAACATTGTCGACCGCATGTCGGGCGAGACGATGAATGCCATGGCCAAGGGATCGGCGCTCAGCCGGTTCGAGAGCGCCAAGCAGCGCTTCTTCTCCCAAGTGCTGATCGCGATGAAAATGCCGACCGTCGTTCGTTCGATCGAGGAGGAGCTGGCAGCAGGCCATGTCGCCGTCGTGCAATTGACCAGCACGGCCGAGGCGATCCTCGAGCGCCGCCTTGCGGGCCTTTCGCCGGACGAACGCGCCAACCTCGCGATCGACGTCTCGCCGCTCGATACGCTGATCGATTATCTGAAGACAGCCTTCCCGACGCGTCAGATGCGCGCCTTTCGCTCATCCGACGGAGCATTGCGCTCCGAGCCGATGCACGATGGCGACGGCAATGCTGTCCTCTGCCAGGAAGCGGTCGAGGCGCGCGATAATCTGGTCGAAAGCCTCTGTTCGATGCCGCCGGTCCCGGCCGCGCTCGACTTCCTTATCGCGCATTTCGGAACCGACGCGGTCGCAGAAGTCACTGGCCGCAGCCGTCGCGTTGTCATTGACGGGCAAGGCCGACAGAAGCTCGAGCGCCGCAGCGCCAGTTCCAATATCGCCGAGACCGACGCCTTCATGTCAGGACGCAAGCCGATCCTCGTCTTCTCGGAAGCGGGCGGCACCGGGCGCTCCTATCACGCCGACCTGGATTGTCCGACCGCGAACAAGCGGCGCATCCATTTCCTGCTCGAACCGGGCTGGCGCGCCGACATCGCGATCCAGGGTCTCGGCCGCACGCATCGGACGTACCAGTGGAAGCCGCCGGTGTTCCGGCCGGTCACGACTACCTGCAAGGGCGAACGCCGCTTCATCAGCACCATCGCGCGCCGTCTCGATACCCTCGGCGCGCTCACGCGCGGCCAGCGTCAGACCGGCGGCCAGAATCTATTCGACCCCGCGGATAATCTCGAAAGCAGCTATGCTCGCGAAGCGCTGACCCAATGGTATCATCTGCTCCATGCCGGCAAGCTCGCGAGCATCGGTCTCGAGAAGTTCCAGATTATCACGGGCCTGAAGCTCGTCGACGAGAATGGAACCCTGCTCGACAAGCTGCCGCCGATCCAGCGCTGGCTGAACCGCATCCTCGCGCTACGCATCGCGACCCAGGATGCCATTTTCGAGGAATATATGGGGCTCATCCAGGCCCGCGTCGACGCCGCTCGCGAGGCCGGCACGCTTGATCTTGGCGTCGAGGCGATCCGCGCCGAGCGTATCGTCGAGCTCTCGCAGCAGGTGCTGAGGGAGGATCCGGTATCCGGCGCCGAGACCCGGCTGCTCCGCCTCGAGCTTCACCTCAAACCGCGCGTCACGGGGTGGGCGCGCCTTGACAAGATCTGGGGCGGTTCCGCGGATGGCCGGTCTCTGCGGAACAGCCGTTCCGGGCGCGTCGCCCTTTGCGTTCCGTCCTGGTCGATCACCGACGACGACGGGAGGCCCGTCAAGATGATGGAGCTTGTCCGCCCGACAGGTTCGAACCGCATCCAGCTTGCAGGGCTCGCGCACACGCACTGGGAGGAGATCGACCGCAAGAGCTTCCAGAGCTTCTGGGAAGCCGAAGTGACCGAGGCGCTCGACAAGGTCGATATCGAGACGATCAGTGTCGCAACGGGTCTCCTGCTCCCCGTCTGGAACAAACTGCCGCAGGACGACGTTCGTGTCTGGCGGATCGACGACGCGGCGGGGACGTCGATCCTCGGCCGCATCGTCATGCCCGGGGCGATCGAGAAGCTGCAATCGGCTTTCGGCCTCACTTCCTCGATCATGCTCACGCCTGGCGAACTGATCGAGGCTGCCCGGCATGGCGACGGCGCCTTGATCCCTGGGCTGCACGGCGCACGTCTCGTGTCGGCGATGGTGAACGACAGCCGCCGGATCGAGATCCGGGACTTCCGGCCTCAGGACCGCGAATGGCTGAAAGCGCGCGGCGCGTTCAGCGAGGTGATTGCATACAAGACCCGGCTCTTCCTCCCGGCGGGAAAGGCCGATGAAATCCTGAGCACCATCATCGCCGAGCCGCCACAGTGAAATCGAACCTCTCATAGGGAGAGGGTCATGTCGCGGGCCTATGGGCAGGTCGACCGGCAGTTCGTCGACGGTTTCGACACCGCGATGCCCGTGCTGGAAGCCGGGCGAGCATGCCGCCCGCGACCTTGCCGACCGATTGCACCATATTCGAGCTTCTCGACGAGGGGGGACTTGCTGAACTTGGCTCGTCAAACGCGGAACCTACGCGCCTCCATGCTCGCCCCGCGAAAGCAATTCTCCGGAGGAGGGAAGGGGGTGGAGCGGGGAGTGGCGGCGGAATTGTCTGCCGACCACCAAGAAGATGGAGGTTCCCATGGCAGACCGGGCATCCGCCATGATCCGGATCGGCGGCACGATTTCTCGCAATCTGATACCCGCGCTTCTCGAAGCTATCGAATGCGATGGCGGGAAAGCCGATTGGGAAGGGAATTCGATCGAGTTTTCCCATATTGCCGACGGGCATATCCTGGAGGTTTGTGCCTATGAACTGATCGGCGGTCAGTTCGAATGTGTCGAAGCCTTCTGCTGCAATCACGGCATCGCCTTCGTTCGGCGCTCGGACGCGTGTTCCGGCGCATTCGGACCCGAGCGCGCGGTTCATACGGGCGATCGGGCGCCCCGACACTACGAGGTAAATGACGCTGACCAGATCGTCCTCAATCAACGAGAGCTGAACGACCTTGGTTCGATCGCTGCGGCGAACGCCTGGTTTCAAGCGGGCGATTTCGCTCTGCCGCCCTTGTCCATCGGAACCCGCGAAAGCCCGTCCTTGTGCCGGGAGAATGGCGATGGCTGAACATTATCTCGAGGCAAGCTTCAGCTTCGCCTGCACAGATGCCGAGCTGGCGCTGCTCAAGGAGATATTCGGGGCGGCCAGCGACATGATGAGCGGTATCGTCGCACCGGCGCCAAGCCCGAAAATCCTCGAACTCTTTCCTCCTGAAGACGAAGATGATCTGTGGAGCGGCCTTGGCACGATATTCTGCGATGCGTATTTTCCCGATTTCGGTGCCCGTTTCGAGGCGGGAACTGCGTCGATCGACGGGGTCGGTCAGATCGCGCATATCTATGGCACGCCAACCTTCCAGCCCGACCCGGTCGCAACGGTCATCCATCGGTGCTGCGCCGAATCCCTTCTTCGCGCCGCTATCGGTTTCGAATGGTCGGAAAGCTGCTCCAAACCTCGCGAGGGCGAGTTTGGCGGCGGCTGGTGCGCCATCTTCGCGGATCGCATCGAGATGCATTCGACAAGCGAGGCCTTGTCGGCGGCGCTCGGGCAGTCCGCGCCGAGCGACCCGCCTCACCTGGAACGTGATGCCTGGACCGAGTATCCAGCCCACCCGCTCGCGGATTGGAAATACCAGATCGCGAACGACGACACACGCCTTGGCTATCGGGACTGGATTGCGGCGCGCGTGCTTGGCGAGCCGCACGATACTGCCGGGGACACCGACGCGACCTCGCCTGTCCCGGAGGCGCCCGGACTCTACCTGCATCTCTATCACGGCCGCAAGGATCCCGACGAAAATCTTGAAGACTGGGGGAGCGAAGGACCGGTGATCGGCCCGCTCGCCTATGTGCACACGACCTATATGTGCGACGTCAAGTTCGCGGCGGCTCCCGATGTCATGGACCGATTCTTCCCGGCGGTCATGGCCGAATGGTGCGCACGCGGATTGTCCAACGTCGCGGGTCCGCTCTGTGATTGGCGCCTGACCATCTTCGACGACTATGTCGAATATGACGGCATCTACTATGGCGACTGGACCGTGTTCGCCGCCACGCCCAGTGAGGTCGATGAGCGGTTCGCCAAGGTGGCGAAGGCGGCGTGATGGCGCACATCGTCAAAGGCTAGGCCCTCTGCCAGAAACCGGGCTGCACAATGTCCCGGCACCGCGATCCCATTCTCGAGGTTGTCTGCCCCAACTGCCACGCCGCGGTAGGTGTCGGCTGCCGCCGGCCGAGTGGGCATAGCGGGCCATTCGTCGAATTTCACACCTCGCGCGACATCCTCGCTGACCGCGAGGGCAAGTATGGACCGTGCCCGCTCGGGCTCTGCGGTCTCGGCTGCGTTTCGCCTCAACTGGGCCTGCCGCTGTTCGATTGAACCGCGGCGCCGCCAATCGGAGAGGTTTCCGCAATGCCCGAAATCATCCCCATCACCGTCTATCAGTTCGACGAACTGGACGAGCGCGCTAAGGACAAGGCGCGCGACTGGTATCGTCAGGGCGCCTTCGACCATGACTGGTACGACTTCGTCTTCAGCGACTTCGAGGCGATCTGCGACATCCTCGGTATCACGCTTCGCACCAACCCGGTTTCCCATGTCGGAGGCACAAAGCGCGAAGAGCCGCAGATATTCTTCACGGGCTTTGCCAGCCAGGGAGACGGCGCCAGCTTTGCCGGCAGCTACGCCTATCGGCCCAGATCATCGAAAGCCATCCGGGTCTACGCGCCGCAGGATGCCAGGCTTCACCAGATCGCCGATGCGCTTCGCTACATCCAGCGCCAGCATTTCTACCGGCTCAGCGCCGATATTCGCCACCGCGGTCGCTATTACCATGAATATTGCATGGACATCGCGGTCGAGCGCGAAGGGATCGCCTTCGGTTCCCCCGCGGAAGAAACCATCATCGAAGCACTGCGCGACCTTGCCCGCTGGCTCTATCGGCGCCTCGAAAGCGAATTCGAGTATCTGACGTCCGAGCAGGCCGTAGATGAGGCGATAACCGCCAACGGATACACCTTCGTGGAGAATGGCAAGCCGTTCGGCTGACCACGTCTTTCCTTGCCTCGCTGATGGGCGTCGATGGCAAGACGGTCACGTTCTGCACCGCCTGAGGGCTGCTCAAGGCGAACCGGCGCGGTACCGACCAAACGAGCGCGCACCACGCCATCTGACTGCCGGTCGGGAGGGAAGGGGGTGGGAACGGGGCGAGCCGGTCAGTGATTTCGGTCCGGCTCGACGTTCCACTCTTGCCGGAGATTTCCCATGACCAATCTTGTCCCCGCTGCCGACCGTCCGGTCGGCGGCGCCTATCGCGTCGATATCTCCCGCGGCCGCAACATCGGCCGCGTTTCGTCCGAATGGTTCTCGCGTCCCGACGACGAGCGCTTCCTCTCGCTGACCGATCTCTATGATGTCGTTCGCGCCCGCGCCGACCGGGCAACCGCGCGCGTCGTCGACAGCAAGGCGATCCGTGTCGAGGCGCGGAGCGATAGCCCCGAGCGACTCTCGCTGATGGTCCCCGACGAAGAGCGGCCCGTTGCGCCGACGAACTGGGCATTCGGACAGCTTTGCAGCCTCGTCGGCGCGCCCGCGTCCTATCTTCGCGAGCTTCCGGCTGCGCTTGCCGGCATCAATCTTCAGCACGGCCTCGTCGCGCACCGCGGCGAGCAGGTGAAACTGCTGCAGACCGACGACGGGCGGACCGAACTTCGCGCCGCGACCGGGCCCGAATATGGCCGTATCTGGGATTATGAGCTCGTGGAAGCGGTGATGAAGATCGCCGGCGACGGCATCGGGCAAACGCGGTGGAAGGTCCCCGGCGTGCTCGACTGGTCGAGCATGCACTATAATCCTTATGTCGACGTCACACGCGACACGACGACGCTTTATGCCTCCGACCGCGACGTCTTCATCTTCCTGGTCGATGACACGCACCCGATCGAGGCGGGCAAGCTACCCAATGGCGATCCCGATCTCTATTTCCGCGGCTTCTACTGCTGGAACTCCGAGGTCGGCGCGAAGACGCTCGGCATGGCGACCTTCTATCTGCGCGCCGTGTGCATGAACCGCAACCTCTGGGGCGTCGAGAATTTCGAGGAGGTGAAGATCCGCCACTCGAAATTCGCAGCCAACCGCTTCGCCCATGAAGCAGCGCCCGCGCTCGAGCATTTCGCGGACTCTTCGCCGATGCCATTCCTGAGCGGCATCAAGACCGCGCGCGAGCGCATCGTCGCCCGCAAGGATGAGGACCGCGAGACGTTCCTGCGCAAACGCGGCTTCTCGAAGGCCGAAACCGCAAAGATCGTCGCGACGGTGCTCAATGAAGAGGGCCGCCCGCCTGAGACGATCTATGATTTCGTGCAGGGCATCACGGCCTTTGCGCGCACCAGGACCAACCAGGACAGCCGGCTCGAAGTCGAGGGCAAGGCCCGCAAGCTTCTCGAAACCGCCCACTGACGTCCGAAGCCGCCGGTTCGTTCGATCCGGCGGCTTCCTTCCCATGGAGACCCGCCATGACCGATGCGCGCTACCGCTTGCTCGATACGATGCAGGACCTCATGTCCAACTATCTCCTCGACGAATGCCCCAACGATGTGACGTGGAAAGATTTTGACCCTGACATCGATGGGCTGCGTTCGAGCGTCGCGGACCTCATCGACAGGCATTGCCGAGGCGCGGTCTCAACCGCCGTCGTCGCTACCTACCTTGTCGATGTCGCATTTTTCAGCGGCGACGATTGCTTTGCGAGCGCAGTCTATACGATCGATGCTTCGACACCCGAGGGGGCGGAGCACCACGCGCTGTCGATGTCGCTCGACTGCATTTACAACGACCCGCGCATTCCGGACCTCTCGCGCGCCGCGACCGCGAGGCCGATGGACGATCCCGACGCGCCGATATGATTGTCGATCGGTCCCCACGATGGCGCGAACGGCGCTGTCGCTGGCTACCGAATGCGACGAATATCGGCCCAGGCTCCCTTTCCGTGGACGTCATCGACACGCGCCGACAGGCCTCATCCTTCGTGAAGGTCATCACTTCGCGAGATCAATGCCGGACGCCCGGCATGTCCCTTCTTGCTTTGGGAGCATGACCATTGCCGAAACGGTTCCGACGATGTTGAATCCATTCCAGCGAATTTGCGCCGTCGCATACGGTGAAGGCGACTTTGCCCACATCGAAAGCATCGAGGAGACCCACGATTTGGGCGATCCGCTCTTTGCCTTTCTCATGGCTGAGCTAGCATCGAGCGAGGGCTGTGATTGCCGGAAAGAAGCGCTGCGCCGCCTAGAAATGGCTGCAGCTGATATTCGCTGCGTTATCGACGCGATCGATCAAACGATTGTCATTTGATCGATCCAGCATGCCCAAGCGCCGTAGTTCGCCGAGTGCCGGCGCAGGCTCACATCAGCCGAACAGGATTATATCATGTCTGACATTGGCATCCGCGCCTTGGCGCAACTGCTCGCTCGTGCCCGTGCCGCCATCGAAACGCCGGCCGACCTCGATGACGCTGCCCGCGCCGCGGTGATCGAGGATATCGCTGCGTTCGAGGATTGCCTTGCGCGGGGATTGATTCCGTGGGGCTTCGACATCCACATCGGTTCAATCGATCATAAGCATGGCACCAACCATTATGCCGCGCTGACTCAGAAAGCCTTGATGGCGGAAGTCGCCGAATATTGCCGCGAGTGGTGGTCCGATATCGAAGATGGGCGCGATCCGGCGACGCTCGACGATCAAACGATCGCGGACATCTATTTCGATGATCATCCGAGCGAGAATCTCAAGACTGACCGCGTCCATATCGATCCGCTACTCGCCGACATGCAGACACTGGGCCCCGAAACCGGGCACTATTGCGTCATTGCCACGGCGCATCTGTCGACTGCGACGGCAGCCATGCTTGATGAATGGTGCGCGGCGGCAACCTCCGACCGGCCGATCAATGTTGCGAGTACCATATACGGATGGTTCGTTCCGGCGCGCGAGGTGGATGAGCCGGCGCAGGCCAAGCTACCGGCCGATCTTCTTGCCGCGATGAGATTTGCTCGTGCACATGGCTTCGACCATATCCTGTTCGACTGCGACGCTGGCAGCGTCGAGGCATTGCCGAAGCATGACTGGTGAAGCCGGTCCTTGGTATGTTTGGCGTAATTCCCATTAAGCCTGCGACCGCGCATCGAGCATTTCCAGCCGATCGGCGGCAAGCTCCGCGACATTGGCCTGGATCACATGGCCGCGATTGCGCAGGATTTCGCCGAGATCCCTGACCATCGTGATCAGATCGCCGGTCGCAAGCGGGCCATCGAGCGCGCGCAATAGATGGCGTTCTTCCTCGTCCAGTTCGCGCATCGTCATTCTCCGCGGGACGCAATTTTGGGCAGGCACGTAATCTAGCACATTCGGACGATCGTCGGCTGCGCAAATTCTCCTCTCGGCGATGAATTGCAGCGCCACGACGTGCACTGCACGAACCCGAGCCCGAGGGGCGCCCGCTCGCTTGCCTCCCGCTCGCCATCGATCGACAGATGTGGAACATCGCGGCTGCGGGCACTTGGGGTGCCTTCAATATCCCTGCGAAATGGGAGGAGAGAGGGAAGGACAGGGGCGGGCGCAATAGGCGTCCGGAGAAGGAACCTGTCCCATGTCATACGATATCGCGTTCCGCTTCCAGCAGGCGCTCGATCCTTCGGCACTCTCGACGCTGCCGGCCTGTCTCCACGCGCTGATCGCGGCGATCAAGGATTGCCGAAATGCCGGCAATCCCGACGAAACCGATCCCGCAGTACTGTTGCTCGCGCGGCATCTCGGTGCCGTTGCGGGCGCCACGGGCGGCGGCGACACCGCGCTTCGGCGCGCCTGCTTGGACCGCATCGCCGACATGCGCGGCAAATCCGCACTCGTGGTGCTGGCGCATAGGGGTGTCAGCTACGACGAGCAGGCAAAGAAGCTCTTCCATAGCGACGGCCGAAAGGCCCTGAAGCGGCTTGCCGAGGCCCTTTGCATGGAGGACGGCACCTATGATCTTCGATCGATCAAGGGCGGTATTGCCGTCAGCGGCGAGATCATCCTTCATACCGAGGAAATCTATGTCCAGCTCCGGCTTGGCATCGGATCCGGCCGTGAAGTGATGTTCCGCCGCGTCGCCGGGCGGAAGGATTATTGCGGCGACCGCAACCACTGGGCCGCGGTCGGCGAACTGCTCGAGCCTGACCGCCTCGCCGCGCGCATCCGGCGCGAACTGCACCTCGCCGAACCCGGAACGCCGCCGATGCGGCTGGTCGCTTGAGGAGAACGTCGATGAAAGTCATTGTCTCGCGTTCCCGCATCGCGGGGGCGCTGCCCCATTATGTCTATCGCGCGCTGGTTCCGGCCGAGGGTGTTGCGGTGGAGCGTATCGCGAGCGCCGGCACCGTTCACGCGCCCGGGGTCGCCGGTCGTATTGCTTGCATTCGGATCGCTCCGCTCATTGCGCCCGAGCGCTACCTCGCGATGCGCCCTGTCGAGCGGACGGCGCTTGCCTCGCGCGTCGGGGCAGTCGGACGCCGGATCGAGTGGCTGATCATTCGCACCTTCTTCCGGGAGATGACCGCGGACTCGTTACCGATCGTCTTCCAGCTCGATCCTGATCCGGGCGACGCCTGCGTCTGGGCCGACCTCGACGACCTAACCGGCATCTTTGATGCCGTCGAACCTGGGTTCGCAAGCCTCTCAGCTATCGACCTCGGTCTGCGTCAGCGCGACAGCCTCCGGGCTGCCTGATTGCCGTCATCGACGAGCCGCCCAAGGCGCCTGCCCTGGGCATAGTTACTTCACCCCAGCAGAAAGGGCCTGCGATGACGGTCATCGGACATAATGACATCCGGAAAGTCGAGAACTTCGACAGATATGAGATTCTCGCGCACCCGCTTCCCCATCGTGATAACCGCATTTTCTATCCGGCGGAACCCGATGGTTTTGGCGCCGTCACCTATGCCTCGCACGATGTGATGATTGCGAGGCCGACCGGGATCGGTAGCAAGGGCCGGCTCGCCATACTGATGCACCATGGCGGCGGTCGCCACGCTCTCGAATTCTACGAAAGCACCTTGCCCATCGCCTCGGCGCTGCTCGCGCTTCCGGAACGCGAGCAATATGCGCTCGCCTATACGATCTTCGAGCAAGCGGACGAATGCTCCGCCGGAGCGCGTGCCGCCGAGGCGCAACGATGGGCTGAGGCCTATGCTGAGGGCCGCATCCGGAAACGGCGTCGCGGGCGCGCGCGGCAAATCTATGTCGAAACCGCGGCCGAGAAGGCACTTCGCTCCGCCTGAAGCCTGAGCCGCCCGCACTCAATCGCTCGCGACCGATCGTCATCGGCCGGGAGGAAAGGAGGCGGGGACGTGCGGCGGCAATGAGGCTGCCGCGCAACCGGAGTATTCCCATGACGCTTCCCGCTCAAATCCGCCCTTCCGTCGGCGAGCAGCTTATCACTAAGGTGTCGCGCCTCTTCAACGGGACGATCACCGACGTTCTCAACGAGCTGTTCCAGAATGCCCGCCGTGCCGGTGCGCAGCGAATCGCCGTCGATCTCGGCGAGCATGAAGGCAATCCAGCCCTCTTTATTGCAGACGACGGCACCGGCATCGATGATCCCGCCGCCTTCGTGACGCTGGGCCGCTCTGACTGGAGCGACCAGATCGCACGGCGGGAAGACCCTGCCGGAATGGGTGTGTTCAGCCTCGCCGGCAAGCGCGTTACTGTGCGATCCTTCTCGAGAGCCGCCAATGCCGGATGGACGGTCACGTTTCCCAAGGACGGTTGGCAGGGCGAAAATCCCCTAACGGTCGAAGCCTACGAGGTCCGCAAAGGCACACAGCTCGTCATTGCCATGCCCGCCGAATGGTTGCCCAATCTCCAATCGCGGGTCGAAGCAGCGGCGAAGCATTTCCCGTTGCCCGTCGAATTTCAGGGCGCAGTCTTGCCGCGCGAGGATTTCCTCAAGGGCGCCTGCCGGATCGAAGAGTGGCATGGCTGCCGGATCGGAATCTTCAGCGATTCCTATGACATCGCGAGCGATCCGCGCATCAATTTTCATGGCATCAAGGTTCCCTGCCGCATGCCCGCCATCGGGGAAATCGACGCACGGCGGAAATGGACGGTCCGGATCGACATCGTCGACGCGCCCTCGCTCCAGCTCGTTTTGCCCGCGCGCAAGGAGATGGTCGAGAATGCCGCACTCGCCGATCTGCGGGTTGAAGTGCAGGCGGCCATTTTCCGGACCATCGCGCTCAAAGGCCAACATCGCCTGTCGTTCAAGGACTGGAAGCGCGCTACCGAGCTCGGCGTTGGCCTTCCCGAAGCCAGCCCGTGGCTCTGTGCATGGCGCCCGCGAACCGCGGACGGCAATGCCTACGTCGAGGACGAGCGCGTCGAAGCTGTCCCAATGATCCTGATCCCCAGGCACGAGGCCGATATCGAACAATGCGCGGCGAAGGTGTTGACCGAGGAGAAGCTCGGCTTCCGACCTGTCTTCGCTGAAGACAAATTTGCCGGCTATCGATGGTATGATGTGCTTCCGCGCGTCCCCCGCCTGTCCTTTGCGGTCGAACGGGAGGGCGAACTGTTCCACTATGCCGACGACGACCAGATGCTCGATCATGTTGAATCGGGCTGGGTGACTGCGATCACCCTTAATGTTCCGATAGTTCGCTGCGCCGGGCTCGATGAACCCGCCGCCACGCTTCGCCTTCCCGTCGATATGCTCGTCTGCGCGAACGCGAGCAGCCATATCGGCGAAGCACATGTTTTTGTCCGGGAGGGCGCAATCGTCACGCCGCAGGCGCTCGCGCAGCTGATCGAGGATGCGGTCTTCACTTATGACGAGGATTGCGATAGCGACAGCTGGGGCAGGCAGCATGACGATTTCATCCGCGATGCGCGTAACCTGGCGAACAAGCTCCTCCTCGGAAAGGACGAGGCGCTTCTGGAACAGATCCGATCGGCCTTCCGCGACGATGTCCAATGGCTGATCCCCGAGGGTCGAACACTCACCCTCAAGGCCGATGTCGCCAAGGTTCTAATCGATCTGGCAGCCGCTGATCCTGAAACCGAGCCCACCGCTGCATAGCATTCGGACCATGACAGGCTGGCGACCTTGCGTCCGCTTCTACCCTTACCCCCACAGCCGGAGTGATCCATGACCGCCCTGTCACCCCTTCGGACGCGGCTCGCCTCGTTCGACCACGCCTATGCCGTTGCGATTCAGCTCCGCGGCGCGACCGGTCGTGGTCAATTCATCGTGTGCACCGGCAAGCCGATTCAGCCATTTCGTGTCTCTCCGACATTGCCGCCGCTAGGTGAACATCTGCTGGTCTGGGTAGCCTGAAGCCGACATTCCCTGGGCACACATTTGGTGTAGGTGCCATTTATGTCGGGTCAACGACGTCACAAGAGGCATGTCGGTCCGTCAGATTCCTAAGCCAAGCGTCGAGACGTCGAGCTTCGATGGAATTTGGTCGGGAATGCGCCTTATTCTGTTGAAAAACTATCCACACGGCTTTGGGCGCCTCGACACAAGTAAAAATATTAGCACATTTCTAATTGCTACATAACTTTGGATCGCCAATTGGGTTCTTATTATATGTTTATTACGGAAGAGGCATGGATGAGGTGCGTCGTCCGAGTTTTTCAACAGAATACGCCTAATCGCGGTCATTCGAGAAATCAGCGGGCCTGCCCATAAGCTGTCGTTCGTTTACCCCCGCGAGGATGGCAGCTACGCGCCTGATGCCGGTCGTTTATCCGATTTGGACCATCGCTTTAAAGCTGCCATGACGACCGGCCAGCTAGGTCTGCCGAGTGACAAGTTGAGTTGGTAGCATTGCGGATCGGGGCCTGCTACCGTCCAGCGCTTGCATCAGTTTCTCCACCAGTAACGCGCCTGCGACTCCGGTCTGCTGGGCGATGGTCGTGATCGACGGAGTAAAATGCGCCGCGGGCGGAATGTCGTTGTAGCCGACGAGCGAATAGTCGCGCGGGGTCAAATGCCCCTCTTTGCTGAAAGCGCCGATAACCGCCATCGCTGCGGTATCGGAAAAGGCGAAGACTGCGTCGGGGCGGACGGTACAGGTTTTCAGATAGGCGTTGGCCTGGTCGTGAATCGCGGAAAAAGCCATGGACTCGATCGACAGAACATCGATCTCGACATCCGAATTTTTGCGGGCTGCTTCCTGCAGCCCTTCAAAGCGCAGGCGGATTTCCTCGTGCTGGCGGCTTCCGACGAACAGCCAGCGGCGGCGATCATGCAAAAGGAAGCGTTCACCGGCCAGGCGTCCTCCAAGGCTGTTATCGCTTCCGACCGCGCAGTAGGCGCTCGCTTCATTGACCGCTCCCCAGACCACCATGGGAATATCCTTGCGGGCGACCTTTTGCAGCAGCGCGTCGCGCGCGCCTTGGCCGAGCACGATGAAGCCGTCGGCACCGCGCGACTGGTAAAGATCGACAAAGCCGTCGATCGTGTCCAGCCCCGACGGCGATAGCAGCAGGTCGAGATCGCGGACCGACAGGGCCTCGGAAATCCCGGCGAGCAACTCGAAAATGAAAGGGTCGCCGATCGCGCCTTGCCGATGCGATCCGAAGTCGAGCACGACCGCGATCGCATTGGCGCGTTCGCGCCGCAATTTCTGGGCATGACGGTTGAGCGCATATCCTTGCTCGCGTGCGACCGCCAGCACACGCTCGCGTGTATCCGCGCTGACCAGCGGGCTTCCGCTCAACACCCGTGACACCGTCGGCTTTGAAACTTTTGCAATGCGCGCGACGTCGTCCATCGTCGGCCGGGTTGTGCGCGGCATCGTGGTCGTATCGCTGCTTTTTTGCGCCATTCTGCGTTCATATGGCAGCTGCAGGCCCTGCGCAATCGCCAATAGTCGCCATTATGAAACTTTGTATTGAAATGCATTTCATAAAAACCTATCAAATTGCGCGAACGGGCGATATGGTCCGTCATGGGGAGGATGATCGATGGCAATCTCGCGCAAATTTTTGACGTCGCTTTGCTGGGGCGTGGCACCGTTGGCACTCGCTGCCAATCCGTCGTCGGCCGCAGCGCAGGATGCGCCGCAAGCTGACTCGGCGGGCGGCGGGCTTGAAGAGATCATTGTTACCGCTCGCCGCTTCGAGGAGCGCGCGCAGCAGGTGCCGATCGCGATCACCGCGTTCAGTCAGGACGGCTTGCGCGAGAAGGGGGTCAACACCGGCACCGACCTTCAGAACTATACGCCGTCACTGTCGGTGCTCGGTGATGTCGCTCGCAACCAGGAAACCTATTCGATCCGCGGCATGGGGGGCAATGGGGGACCGGGGACCGGGAGCGGCCCGGGTGTCGTCGGCTATTTCGCCGAAGTGCCGACGAGCGTCAGCGGACCGGGCAGCTTCTACGATCTTGCTTCGCTGCAGGTGCTGAAGGGACCGCAGGGGACGTTGTTCGGCCGCAACACGACGGGCGGCGCGGTGCTGCTCGAACCAGCGCGCCCGAAGATGGGCGTGGTCGAAGGCTATGCTGATTTGACGCTTGGCAATTATAATCGCCGCAGCGGGCAGGGCGCGCTCAACATTCCGCTGGTCGATGACGTGCTGGCGATTCGCGTCGCCGGGCAGTTCGACAAGCGCGATGGCTATGTCCGCGATGCCGTCACGGGTTTCGACTATCTCAACCGCAACAACTACAGCCTGCGCTTCGGGCTGCAGTTCAACCCGACCGACACGATCCGCAGCTATACTGCGGTCAGCTATGTCGATGTGAAGGAGCATGGCGGCGGCAGCATCCTGCTCGCGGTCAATCCGGCACGTCCCTACGCGGCCCTGCTGCAGCCCTACCTGCTGGCGCAGCAGGCGCGAGGTGTGCGCGAGACGGCGCTCAGCGTCCCGACCCGCGAAGTCGCGAAGGCTTTTCTTGCGCTCAACAATACGGAGTTCGATCTTTCGGACACGCTCACACTGAAGAATATCTTCAGCTATGCCCGCACCCGCTCGACGAGCGCGACCGATCGCGATTCGACGCCGTTGCCGATCGCCGATCTGCTCGGCGCCTACCCCGGCAGCTATAACAACAATCTCCGCACGATTACCGAAGAGCTCCAACTGCGTTACGACGATGGCACCTTGCGCATCCAGGCCGGCGGCTTTTTCCTCGACCAGAAGACACCGTCGCCGCTGACCTTCCAGACCGTCAACCCGATGCAGCAACTCGGCCTGCTCGGCGGCGGACCGCTGATCCTGCCGCCCGCGCTGCAGGCCGCGCTCGGCTTGCCGACGCCGCTCGCGCCGGCGCTCAGCCTGCAACCCACCGCGCATGTCGACGGGCGGAGCAAGGCGGTCTATGCGCAGATGCAATATAAGCTGACCCCCGATCTTACCGCCACGGCCGGCTTTCGCTGGACTTGGGATCGTTTCGGCGGCGACATCCAAGCCTATCAGGATCCGCAAAGCTATCAGATATTCAACCAGCTTGCCACGCTCGGGGTGATCACTCCGGCGCAAGCGGCGCAGGTGGTCGGCCTGAATGCCAATCTTTGCGTATACGACGCGTTCAAGGCGGTGGCGGCGGGCGGCTTCCCGACGCTCTATTATCCGAACTGCACAACACCGACGTTCAAGGGCAAGAGCGACGGGCCGACCTGGCAGCTCGGTCTCGACTGGCAGGCAAACCCCGATACATTGCTTTATGCCGTGTCGCGGCGCGGCTACAAGTCGGGTGCCAGCAACCCGATCGTATCGCTGTTCCTCGGCGAGGAGCATCCGCTGTTCGCGGTCCGCCCCGAGCAGGTGACCGATCTCGAACTCGGCGTGAAGAAGGATTGGAACCTCGGCGGCGACGCGCGGGCGCGCACGAACATATCCGCCTTCTATACCTGGTACAACGACATCCAGGTGATCCAGCGCGCATCGATCGCGGGCTCCGACATATTGACCAACGCCAAGAAGGCGCGGGTCATGGGGCTCGAGTTCGAAGGACAGCTCGTGCCGGTGCGCGGTCTGACATTCAGCGCGGTCTATTCCTACAATTCGGCAAAATATCTCGAATATGACTCGATCGCGATCCCGGCGATCCCACAGGCGTTGACCGCGGCGCAGCCGAGCCGCGACCTGTCGGGTACCCCCTTCTCCTTCGTGCCGAAGCACAAGTTCAGTCTCAACGGACGGATCGACCTGCCGTCGGTCGAGGGCGTGGGCGAAATGGCGTTCAACGCCAACTGGACCTACCAGTCGAGCCAGCGGGTGACCCCGGAGGCACAGCCTTTCGACACGATCGCGGGCTATGGCCTCGTCAACCTGCGCTTCGAGTGGAACAACATGTTCGGTGCGCCCATCGACGCCGCGATCTATGGCACCAACATCTTCGACAAGGAATATCGCGTCACCGCGAACCCGGGCTATAATAATTCGGGTTTCATCAACTCGATCTACGGAGAGCCGGCGCAATATGGCGTGCAGCTTCGCTATCGTTTCTGAGCGCACGGCGATGACGCGATCTGCTTTCCCCTTCTTCCTAGCGCTGGCGATCGGCCTTTCGGGGCCGGCGCAGGCTGGGCAGGCAGTCGCCTCCGCCTCTGCGCCGGGCGTCTTCGTTCCCGACGCCGCGCAGGCGGCGCTTGTCGCCAAGGCGCGCCGCGCGGGGGCGACCGACATCACGACGCGTCCGGCTCCGGACGGCGGGATGATTGTGAACGGCAAGCTCGACGGGCGTATCTTCGTGCTCGCCATTCCGGCGAACTGGAACCGCGAGGTCGTGCTGATCGGGCAGGGGTATGCGACACCCGATTCGACCCCGAAGGTGCCCGAAGATCCGACCGCGCCGTCCGAAAGCGGCGGCGTCCTGCGGCATATTTATGGCGAGGGCCTCGCGGTCGGCGTCGCGGCGTTCGACAAATCGGGAATTGCGACCGAAAGCGGCGCCAAGAACGCGATGCGGTTACACGCGCTGACAACGCGGCTCGGTGCGAAGCGGCATTATGCCGTCGGCGGATCGATGGGCGGCAGCATCGTTCTGGCGCTGATAGAGCTCTATCCGAAGGCGTTCGCGGGCGCGGTATCGATGTGCGGCGTGACCGAGGGCTGGCGGCCGCTCGTCCAGCAACTCGCCGACACGCGCGGCGCTTATGATCTTCTGACCGAAGGAACGCCCTATGCGCTTCCCGGTGCGCATGATCTGACGCGTTCGGGATTGCCGACTGAGCCGCCTGCGGGCGACCCGAACTCCGGGGATGCCTTTCGCGCGCAGCAGAAGATGCGCATCCTGATGCCGATCTTCGCGCTGTTCCAGGCGGCCAAGGCGAGGCCTGACGGGCGCGAGGCGCGGATCATTCGGCAGGTCGCGGCAGTGGGCGGCTTCGCGCCCGACCCGGCGGCGATCGGCGCGCCCGTTTATGCGGCGGTTCTCGGTATGGACGATATCGTCGCGACGATGGGCGGTTTGCCGATCGGCAACGGCTCAAAGACCTATGCGCCCCCGGAAATGAGCGCGGAGGAGACAGCCGATTTCAATCGGCGCATGCAGCGTTACAACGCCGCTCCGCACGCCATTGCCTATGCGCGGCAATGGCACGAACCAACCGGAAAATTTCGCGTTCCGCTGGTCACCGTGCACCAGACGATCGACTCGCTGGTACCCTTTTCCCAGTCGGAAGGATTGGGGCGGATCGTCGCTGCGGCAGGTAATGGCGCACGAATAGCGCAATATGCCGTGCCGCCTACGAAGATGCCGCTGCCCGGGGGCTTCGACGGCTATACCCACTGTGGCTTTTCACCCAAGCAGAACGCCGATGCCTTCGATGCGATGCGCGCATGGGTACGCACCGGCCGCCGTCCGGGACCGGAGGCGGTAAAGTGACCGAAGACCGGCTCGCACTCGATCGTCGGCACATGCTTGGCCTGGGCGCTGCTGCTATCGCGACGGTGGCGAGCGGCCGAGTGAGCGCGGCGTCGAAACCCGCGAAGCCATTCCTGTGGGGAGCTGCGACTGCCGGACATCAGGTTGAGGGCAACAATGTCAATGCCGACATCTGGCTGCTCGAACAAGTCGATCCGACGGTGTTTGCCGAACCGTCGGGCGACGCGTGCGACAGCCTGCACCGTTGGCGCGAGGACGTCGCGATCGTGAAGGCGCTGGGGCTCAACGCATATCGCTTCTCCGTCGAATGGTCGCGGATCGAGCCCGCACCGGGACAGTTCAGCCAGGCCTATCTCGATCATTACGCGCGCATCGTCGATCGTTGCCGCGAACAGGGCCTCGCGCCGGTCGTCACCTTCAACCATTTCACCACGCCACGCTGGTTCGCGGCGGCGGGAGGGTGGGAGAATAGCGATGCACCCGATTTGTTCGCTCGCTATTGCGACAAGGTCGCGCGTGCGATGGCGGCGGGGATGAGCCACGCATTGACCTTCAACGAACCCAATCTGGCGCTGGGCGGGCGCTGGTCGGCGAGCCCGCCGCCGCCTGCCTTCATGGATCGCATCGCCGCCTGCGTCGCGGCGGCGGCGAAGGCGAGCGGTTCCGACCGTTTCTCGTTACTCAACACGGGCGATCCGGCGCCGATGATCCCGGGCGTCACTGCCGCGCATGTCAAGGGCCGCGAAGCGATCCGCGCGGCGCGCGGCGACCTTCCGATCGGATTGAGCCTTGCCATTCCCGACAATGTCGCGGTCGTGGAAAACAGTGCGATCGAGCGCAAGCGCGCAGACGTCTACGGTCCCTTCTTCGCGGTGATGGACAAGGATGACTTCGTCGGCGTGCAGACTTATGGCCGTGCCTATGTCGGGGCCGAACGCGACGTCGAAATCCCCGCCGACGTACCGCGCCGGCCGGGCGGCGGCGAATGGTATCCTGCAGCGGTCGGCAATGTCGTGCGCTACGCGCATGAGGCGACCGGCTTGCCGGTAATGGTGACCGAAAACGGCATCGACGCCGCCGACGACGCGGAGCGCGAGCGCTTCATCCCGGAAGCGATCGCCTCGGTCGAGGCGGCGCGCAAGGATGGGGTGCCGGTGCTTGGCTATATTCACTGGTCGCTACTCGACAATTTCGAGTGGTTCTCGGGATACGGCCCGAAATTCGGTCTCGTGGCCGTCGATCGTCAGACCTTCAAACGCACGGTCAAGCCCAGTGCGAAGCGGCTCGGCGCGATCGCGCGCGCTGGCGGAACCGGCGCCCGTTGAGAGCCGCTGCGTCTTTTCTGTGGGGCACCGCGACGGCAGGGCATCAGGTCGAGGGCAGCAATGTCGCCGCTGACATTTGGCTGCTCGAGCAAGTGCGCGAAACCCGCTTCGCCGTGCCGTCGGGGGATGCGTGCGACAGCTTGAACCGCTGGCAGGAGGACATTGCGATCGTGAAGGCGCTGGGGCTCAACGCCTATCGCTTTTCGGTCGAATGGTCGCGGATCGAGCCCGCGCGTGGTCAGTTCAGCCGCGCCTGGCTCGACCATTATGCGCGCGTCGCCGCGGCTTGCTGCGATGCCGGACTTGCCCCCGTCGTGACGCTCAGCCATTTCACGTCGCCGCGCTGGTTCGCGGCGGCGGGGGGCTGGAGCGACGCGGAGGCGCCTTCACGGTTCGCACATTTCGCCGACATGGTCGGGCGCCGGCTCGCGGGACTGGCTCGGCACGTGGTGACGTTCAACGAACCCAATCTGCCGTTGATGGGGCGCTGGGCGCCGACGCCGCTTGCCGATCCGGTGCGCGAAGGACTGGACGCTATGCTCGCGGCGGCGGCGCGCACGACCGGGTCGGAACGGTTCGACGTCTGGGTCTACTCGCGCGGCGACGACGCCGACCTCGAACGGCTGCTTGCCGGACACCGTAACGCCCGCGCGGCATGGAAAGCGAACGATCCCGCCGCGCTTGTCGGATTGAGCCTCGCGCTGCCCGACGCGCAGGGTGACGATAACGCGATTGCTGCCTATCGCCGCCATGCCGAGGACCCTTTCCTCGCTGCGGCGCGCGAGGATGATTTCATCGGCGTCCAGACCTATGGGCGGCTGCGCTTCGGACGCGATGCGGTCCTGTCGCCGCCCGCCGGTGCAGAGCTTACCCAGAGCGGAGACGAATTTTATCCGCAGGCCCTCGGTGCCAGCGTCCGTCATGCGCACGCCCGGACCGGGCGGCCCGTGTTCGTGACCGAAAACGGGATCGCCGCCGCCGATGACGCGCAGCGCTGCCGCTATCTGCCCGCTGCCATCGACGCGCTCGATGCGGCGCGAAAGGAAGGCGTGCCCGTGCTCGGCTATATCCACTGGTCGCTGCTTGACAATTTCGAATGGCGGCGCGGGTACGCCCAGCATTTCGGGCTGGTCGCCGTCGATCGCGGAAATTTTCGCCGCACGCCGAAACCGAGCGCGCGTCTCTATGCCGATCTGGTGAGGGCAAGATCATGATACGACCCTGGCTGACGCTTCTTCTGGGTCTGGCGCTGGCGCCCGCCGCGTCGGCGCAACTCGTCAAGGCGCCGTGGCCATCCTTCCTGTCCGCCGAGGCGCGCGCGGGGCTGGAGGCGAACGACGCACGACCGCCAGAACCCGCGACGATCGAGGGGCGCCGCGCCCGCGCCGATGCGATCCAGCAGGAGATCGGCGCGCCGCGGCTCGCGCGCTACGGCGTGACCATGAAGGACGACGTGATCGCGGGTGTCCCCGTGCGTTTTTTCACGCCGGCGAAGGGCGCTGCCAAGGATCCGGTTCTCCTCAACTTGCACGGCGGCGGATTCCTCGTCGATGCGGGGTCCATCAGCGAGAATGCAGCGGTGGCGGCGCTCACCGGCTATCGCGTGGTCGCGGTGCGCTATCGTCTCGCGCCCGAAAACGGCTTTCCCGCCGGGGTCGAGGATGCGGTCGCCGTTTATCGCGCGTTATTGAAGGAGCATGATCCGAAAGCGATAGGCGTTTACGGCACATCGGCGGGCGCGATCCTGTCGGCCGAACTCGTCGCGCGATTGCGCGCCGACAAGCTGCCGCAGCCCGCCGCGCTCGGCTTTTTCTCGGGCGCTGCCGATCTGTCGGCGGTCGGCGACAGCGCGGGGCTATTCGCCGACGCGTCCGGCGTCGATGCGCTCGCGCGCCTCTATGCAGGAGAGCGGACGACGCATGATCCGCTCGTCTCGCCGCAACGCGGGGACCTCGCCGGCTGGCCGGCGACGCTCTGCCTCGCGAGCACGCGCGATTTCCTCCTCAGCGGCACCGCCGACTTCTGCCGCGCGCTCGACGGGGCGGGCTCGCCCGCGAAGCTCATCGTGTTCGACGGACTACCGCACGCCTTCTGGGCTTATATCGACGCGCCCGAAACCGATGCGGCCTTCGCCGTGATGGCGCGGTTTTTCATCGCAAGTCTGGGAGCGGAAAAATGAGAAAGATACTGATCCTCGCCGCGCTTCTGGCGGCTTCACCCGCTGCGTCGCAGACTTCGGTTCCGGCGTTCAATCTCCCGGCGTCGAACCAGCTCAGCGAGGAGGCGCGGCAGGTCCTCGAACGCATGAAGCAGGCTACGGCGCCCGCCGAGATCGTCGGCGACGTCGCTCGGCAGCGCGCCTTCTATGGTCGCTACAATGATGACAGGCTCGCCGAGATGCGTCGCCATTTCCGTACCCGCGAATGGCGTACGACAATGAACGGCGTCACAGTCGATGTCGTCGAGCCGGCGAGCGGCGTGGCGGGGAGCCAAAAAGGCCGCGTTCTCATCAATGTTCACGGCGGAGCGTTCATGTGGGGATCGGGCAGCGGGGCGCTGGTCGAGGCGATCCCGATCGCCGCGACGATGGGGATCAGGGTGGTGACGGTTGATTATCGTCTGTCGCCCGAACATCGTTACCCCGCCGCTTCCGAAGACGTGACCGCCGTCTACAAGGCGTTGCTGGGGCAATATCCGGCCGCCAACATCGGCATCTACGGCTGTTCGGCGGGCGGGGTCATCACGGCGCAGGCGACGGCGTGGATTCGCCGTGAAAAACTGTCGCGCCCGGGGGCCATAGGCACCTTCTGCGGGACCGGCGCGCCCTATTCGGGCGACAGTCCTTACCTGGCGGGTCCGATCACCGGCGGCGCGGTGCTCGCGGCGCCGGCGCTCCCCGACGTCCTGCCGCTCCCCTATATGCAGGACGCGGCGCCCGGCGATGCCACCGCCTATCCGCTGGTGTCCGACGCGGAGGTGAAGGCGATGCCGCCGACGCTGCTGCTCGCGGGCGGTCGCGATTTCGCCGCGAGCGCGCTGACGCTCGCGCATCGTCGTCTTGCGGCGGCGGGCGTGGAAAGCGAGCTCCATCTGTTCGACGGGCTACCGCACGCCTTCTTCGTCTGGCCGGATATGCCTGAGTCCACCGAGGCCTACGGGCTCATCGCCTCCTTCTTCGATCGGCATCTGGGACGGCGCGCGCGCTGATGCGAACACGCACAATCATAACCCTCGCTCTGACCTATGCGCTGCTCGGCTTGATGATGAACAGCGTCGGCATCGTCATTCTCCAGTCGATCGCCCATTTCGGCGCGACCAAGCTGATGGGGTCGACGCTCGAGGCGTGCAAGGACCTGTCAGTCGTCGCCGCCTCTCTCCTTCTTGTCGCTGCGGTGCCGGCATTCGGTTATCGCTGGTCGCTGGTCGCTGTGCTCGTGCTGATGGCGACCGCCTGCCTGCTGGCGTCGTTCGCGACGAATTTCATTGCGATGCAGGCGCTATTCGTGCTCACTGGCCTGTCGTTCGGGATTACCAAGATTGCAACCTATTCAACCATCGGGCTGATAGCGCGCAATCCCGCCGACCATGCAAGCATCACCGGACTCGTCGAAGGGGTGTTCATGGGTGGCGTCCTCGCTGGCGCGTGGATTTTCGGCTGGTTCATCGACGCGGGCGATTGGCTGCGCGTCTATTGGCTGCTTGCCGCGCTGTGCGTCGTGACGTCGTGCGCCTGGCTCGGCATCCGGCTCGATGAAGCTCCTGTGCCGGTCGCGAAGCGGAGTGCCTCTGTTGCAGCGGGATGGAAAGACATGCTTGCCCTCGCGGTCTTGCCCGCCACCGTCGCCGTGCTCGCTACGCTGTTTCTTTATGTCCTGATCGAACAGGGTGTGGGAACCTGGCTTCCAACCTTCAACCGCGAAATCCTTCATCTGCCCGCGACGACCAGCGTCCAGATGTCGAGCATCTTCGTCGCAGCGCTCGCGCTCGGGCGCTTGCTTTCGGGGCTCGTACTGCGCCGCGTCGCATGGCTGCCGGTGCTTCTCGCCTGCCTCGCCGCGCTCGCGCTGCTGGTCGTCGCTGCGCTGCCATTGGCTGAAGGCGTGCGACCGCGCGCCGATACGGGATGGGCGAATGCACCATTCGCCGCCTATCTTTTCCCGCTGATCGGCCTGTTTCTCGCGCCTATCTATCCGACGGTCTGTTCGGTCGCGCTCAGTGCGCTGCCGCAACACAGGCACGCCGCAATGATCGGGCTGATTGTCATCTTCTCGGCCCTCGGCGGCACGATTGGCTCGTTCGTCGTCGGATTGCTGTTCCAGTCGCTCCCGGGTGCGGCGGCCTTCTATTTTCTGCTGGTACCCATAGCGCTCGTGGCGCTTGCGCTATCGCTTGTGCGTCGCCGGATCGCGGGGGTTACGGCATGATGGTTACAGACACACCCGCCCAATTGTTCGGTCCGCTGTTCGCTGCGGTGCAGGAGACGGGGCTTTTTCCAGATTCCAAGACATTCGCCGATGCGCGTCCGCTGCGCGCGCCCGCGGCGATCCTTGCCGACTGGCAAAGACAGCGACCGGGAACGAGCGAAGGCCTCCGGCACTTCGTGTTCGCCAACTTCGATATTCCGCAAGATTTGCCGACGCCTTCACCCGATGGTCTTGAGCTTGCAGCGCATATCTCGGCGCTTTGGCCGCTCCTGACCCGCGAGTCCGCCAATCCCGCGCCCGGATCTTCGGAACTATGGCTGCCTCACAGCTACGTCGTTCCCGGCGGCCGTTTTCGCGAGCTGTATTACTGGGACAGCTATTTCACGATGCTCGGCTTGGCACGATCGGGCCGTTACGATCTTATCGAGAATATGATCGGCGATTTCGGCAGCCTGCTCGACCGGATCGGCCATATTCCGAACGGTACGCGCAGCTATTACACGACCCGGTCGCACCCGCCCTTTTTTCACCTCATGGCTGCACTATCGCGCGATGATAGCGTCGAAGGCCGCCGTCGTCGATTGGACTGGATGCGCAAGGAACATCGCTTCTGGATGGCGGGCGCCGAGGATCTCGCGCCGGGAGGCGAAGGGCGACGTGTCGTGAGGCTGGACGACGGGGCGCTGCTCAATCGATATTGGGATGACAGCGACAGGCCACGCGACGAAAGCTGGCGCGAGGATGTTGCGCTTGCGGACGAAGCTCCTGCGCGCAATCGGGGTGAGCTTTGGCGCGACATTCGCGCCGCGGCGGAGAGTGGATGGGACTTCAGTTCGCGCTGGTTTGCCGACCCGCGCGCGCTCACGAGCATTCGCACCACCCGGCTAGTTCCAGTCGATCTCAACGCCCTGCTTTTCGGTCTTGAGCAGGCTATTTCGAAAGCCGCATCCGGTCTTGGCGAGAATGACCTGTCGTATGATTTTGCTGCGCGCGCCGAGCGTCGCGGACGGGCGGTCGCGGCGCATTTATGGAATCCACTAGGCGGTCATTATGCGGACTTCGATCTCGACAGCGGCCGCGTGTCGGATCGATTGACCGCTGCCGCCGCCTTTCCGCTCTTTGCCGGTATTGCATCCGCCGCGCAGGGACGCAGCACGGCCGTCGCGCTCGAACGATTGCTCCGCCCGGGCGGATTGATGACGACGTTAAGTGAAAACGGACAGCAATGGGATGCTCCCAATGGCTGGGCCCCGCTGCAATGGATCGCGATTATCGGTCTGCGCCGCTATGACGAAATGACGCTCGCCGACGAGATCGCAGAGCGCTGGCTCGCGATGGTCCGAGCCCATTATGAGGCGAGCGGCCAGCTTCTCGAAAAATATGACGTCGTCGCCTGCGCTGCAGGATCGGGCGGCGAATATGCGACCGAGACGGGTTTTGGATGGACCAACGGCGTGACGATCGAACTGCTTGCAACGCGCCGAGGTGGCGCATCCGATATAGAGGCGATAACGACAGGAGGCGTGAATGGATAGCAAGAGTAGAGGCGGATATTTTGCCCGGCTGATTCCGGTGCTTCTCGTGCTGGCCACTCCGGCCGCGCTATCCGCCGAGGAGCTTCAGCCCGCGGCTCTCACCACCGCGCAATCGGTCCTGGCGGCGGACGCTCGCAAGCTTGGCGCAACGGATATCGCTACCTTTGCTGCACCCGATGGCGGCTTCATCCTTGCGGGCAAGCTGGCGGGCGACCAGTTCTCGGTGGCTATTCCCGCGAAGTGGAATCGCGAGGCGCTTCTCTATGTCCACGGCTATTCCACTCCGGGAACGCCCGTCGCGGTCGCGGTCGACCCGCTCGCCAAGGGAACGGGCGCGAGCGGCGTGCTGCTCGAAGCCTATCGCGACGGATATGCTGCCGGCCACAGCGCCTATGACAAGCCCGGAATGGGGGTTCAGACCGCCACCGAAAACACGCTGCGCCTGCGGGACTTTCTCGCGAAACTCGGCGCGAAACGATTTCTGGTCGCGGGCACGTCGATGGGCGGCAACATCACCCTGTCGCTGATCGAACAATATCCGAAAGCCTTTGCCGGTGCACTGTCGTCCTGCGGGGTCACCGACGGATGGGAAAGCCTGTTCGGCCAGCTCATCGACATGCGCGCCGCCTATAATCTGCTCACCGAAGGCACGCCCTATGCGCTGCCCGGTGAGCAGGACCTGACCCGTTCGGCCTTGCCGATGGACCCGCCTGCGGGTGAGGCGGCAACCAGCGAGGCGTTTCGCTGGGGCCGGATCGGCCAGATCGCGATGCCCGTGCTGGCGCTCGCGCAGGCAGCGCAGGCCAATCCGGCGGGGCGCGAGGCGCGCATCATGAAGCAGGTGGCCTCGATCGGCGGGTTCGAGCCTGAACCGGCGTCGATCGCCTTTCCGCTGGTCACCGCGACGCTCGGCATGGATGACCTCAACCAGACGCTCGGCGGCAATATCTATGGCAATATGGGCAAGGTCTATGCGAGCCCCGAAATGACGCCGGAGGAAGCCTCGGCCTTCAACGCAAAGGTCCAGCGCATTGTCGCGGACCCGCGCGCGGTCGCCAATGCGCGCCACTGGCATCAGGCAACAGGGCGCTTTCGCGTCCCGTTGGTGACGATCCACAATCGCATCGACTCGCTCGTCCCTTATGCACAATCGGAAGCACTGGGCCGTATCGTCAAGGCCGCGGGCAATGAAAAGCGGCTCGTCCAATATACGGTGCCGGGCACGAAGGCGCCGCTGCCGGTCGGCGGAGTCGAAGGCTACACACATTGCGGCTTCAGTCCCGAGCAGTCGGCCGCGGCTTGGGAAGCGCTGCGAGGCTGGGTCGAGACCGGCACGCGTCCTGCCGTAGATGCCGTAAAATAGCTCGGGGGCGTAATATGCAGGGCTGCGTCAGCCGCCGCGATTTCCTGCAGGCGAGCGCGATCGCGGGAGCCATCCTGTCGAGCGCCGGTGCGCGCGCCGCACCGCGCATCGCAGCGGCCGACGTGGACGCGCTGCTGGCCCGCATGACCCTCGACGAAAAGCTTGGCCAGCTCGCTCAGGCGCGCGGCGAGCGGAACGACACGGGCCCCTTCGTGCCAGCTGGAAGCGAAGCCGATGTCCGTGCCGGCCGGGTCGGCTCGTTTCTGAGCGTCTATGGCGCCGAAACGACCCGGCGCCTCCAGCGGATCGCGGTCGAAGAAACCCGTCTCGGCATTCCGCTGCTCTTTGCCGACGATGTGATCCACGGATTCCGCACCATCTTTCCAGTGCCGATCGGCGAAGCGGCGAGCTTCGACCTGGCGGCGGCCGAAGCGGCGGCGCGGATCGCGGCGATCGAGGCGACCGCCAACGGCCTCCACTGGACCTATGCTCCCATGGTCGACATGGCGCGCGATCCGCGATGGGGCCGCGTCGTCGAAGGCGCGGGCGAGGATGTCGAGCTCGCTTGCCGCTTTGCCGAGGCGCGTGTGCGGGGATTCCAGGGACGGAGTCTGTCGGACCCCGATGCGATGCTGGCGACGGCCAAGCATTTCGTCGCATATGGCGATGCCGAAGGCGGGCGCGACTATGATGTCGCCGATGTATCCGACCGAAGGCTCGCCGAATATTATTATCCTCCCTTCCGGGATGCGATCGCGGCCGGCGCCGCGAGTGTCATGGTCGCGTTCAACGAGGTCAACGGCGTACCGATGCACGCCAATCGCGATCTCCTGACGGGCGTACTGCGCGGCGACTGGCATTTCGACGGCCTGATCGTCAGCGATTACTCGGGCGTCCGCGAACTCGTGGCGCACGGCGTCGCAGCGAACGACGAGGCGGCCGGAATCCTCGCGCTGGAGGCGGGCATCGATGTCGACATGGTGAGCGGCATCTATGTCAATACGTTGCCGGGCGCGGCGCGGCGCGGGAAGGTCGATGTCGCACGTATCGACGCGGCGGTGCGCCGCATCCTGTCGGCCAAGGCGGTGCTGGGATTGTTCGACGACCCCTATCGCAACTGCAACCCGGCGCGGGCCAAACGCCAGACGCTTCGCCCCGCGCATCGTGCTGCCGCGCGCGATCTGGCGCGCAAGAGCATGGTGCTGTTGCAGAACGAGGGCAATATCCTGCCTCTATCGAAAGCGCTGCGGTCGGTGGCGGTCATCGGACCGCTCGCCGACGATCGTCGCTCGATGCTCGGAAGCTGGGCCCCCACGGGCGTCGCCGGCGATGCGATCACGCCGCTCGAAGGCGTGAAGGCGGCGCTCGGCCCGAGGGTGAAAATCTTCGGCGCTGCGGGCGGCGATGCGGCGCTGGACGCCGCGCGCGGCGCCGACGCCGTCGTCCTGTGCATCGGCGAGCATTGGGACGAGAGCGGCGAAGCGCGCAGCCGGGTCGCGCTCGACCTCGCGCCCGACCAACAGGCGATGGCCGACACGATCCTTGCGCTGGAAAAGCCTGTCGCGGTCGTGATCTTCGCCGGCCGACCGCTCACCATCAACACCCTCGCACACCGCGCACCCGCGATATTATGGGCCTGGTATCCGGGCGTCGAAGCGGGGCACGCGCTCGCCGACATCCTGTTCGGCGACGTCAGTCCCTCGGGTCGTCTACCGATGAGCTTCCCGCGGGCCGTGGGTCAGATCCCCATCCATTATGACCGACGCAGCACGGGGCGACCGGCTAGCGAAAGCGAACGGAACAGCGCCAAATATGTGGATGCGCCGTGGACTCCGCTTTATCCGTTCGGACATGGTCTCGGCTATTCGCCGGTGCGCTATGCGGGGTTGGAGTTGTCGAGCGAGCGGTTGGCTTCGGATGGCGTGCTGCAGGTAGGCTTTTCCGTTCATAATGCGGGCGCGCATGCGGTCGAGGAGGTCGTCCAGCTCTATCTGCGCGACGATGTCGCCAGCACGACGCGACCATTGAAGGCGCTCAAGCGTTTCGCTCGCGTCGCGCTCGCGCCCGGCGAAACAAAGCCGGTCCGTTTCACGCTCGGCGCGCGCGATTTCGCGTTGCTCGACCACGATCTCCGGCCGGTAGTCGAACCGGGAAGTTTCACGCTTTACGTCGGTGGCAGTTCGGCAACCGAACTCGAAGCACATTTTACGATCGAAGGCGAAGGGAATCGGGCAATATGAGGCTATTGTCGAAGCCATTTCCGCCGCGCGCGGGCGGATTTCTTGCGCTGGTTATGATTGTGCTTCTGACCTTTCCGGCCACGCAGCCTCTTCATGCGAAGACACTGTCCACGACGGCCCCCACGCTGGCACCCTTCGAAGCCGCGCCGCTCTCGATCGGCGTTTCCTGGTACCCCGAACAATGGCCGGAAAGCCAATGGGAAGCGGACCTCGCATTGATGCGGCGGGCGGGCGTTTCGGTCGTGCGGCTCGGCGAGTTCGCCTGGGCGCGGCTCGAACCGCGCGATGGCGAATTCGATTTCGGCTGGATCGATCGCGCGGTGGCGCTTGCCGGGCGCCATGGCATTCGCGTCGTGCTCGGCACACCGACCGCCGCGCCGCCGGTCTGGCTGACCGAGGCGCATCCCGACGTGCTTCGGGTCAACGAGGACGGTAGCGTCGAGGGGCACGGCGAACGCCGCCAGTTCTCTTTCGCCAGCGCGACCTATCGCCGTTATACGGTGCGCATAGCGGGAGAGATGGCGCGGCGTTACGGGCGCAACCCTGACGTGGTGGGTTGGCAGATCGACAATGAGATTGGCGTACCTTCGTTCGATCGCGAGGCGAAGGCACGGTGGGCGAGGTGGCTCACTGCGCGCTATGGTACGGTCGAGGAACTCAATCGGCGCTGGACGACCGATTACTGGAGCCAGCGATACCAGCGCTTCGATCAAGTGCCGCTGAAGTCGAAAGGACCGCAGAACCCGGCACTGCTGCTCGACTTCAAACGGTTCGCCAGTTTCCTCTGGGCGGAATATGTCGACGAGCAGGCGGCCGCGATCCGCACCCACGCGGACAGGCGGCAGTTCGTTACCACCAACTCGACCGCATGGAACAATAATTTCGACCAGTATCTTGTTCATCGCGGCCTCGATCTCGCCGCATGGGATGATTATGTTCCGAACGGCCGTCCTGACTGGACCGCGAATGCCCTGCATCATGACGTCGTTCGTGGGTACAGGCAGCGCAATTTCTGGATCATGGAAACCCAGCCCGGCCGCGTTGACTGGGGGGCGCTCAATCGATCGCTCGACCCCGGCCAGACGCGCGAACTGGCGTGGCAGGCGGTCGGCCGTGGCGCCGATGCGATCCTCTACTGGCAGTGGCGCAGCGCATTGAACGGGCAGGAGCAATATCATGGTACGCTTGTCGGTCCCGACGGGCAGCCGATGCCGGTCTTCGATGAAATTGCGCGGACGGCACGCGAAATGGCGGCGATGTCACGGTGGTTGAAAGATACGCAGCCCGAGAAAGCCGAGGTCGCTCTGCTCTACTCGCAGGAAAGCCGTTGGGCGATCGAGGCGGAGCGGCACAGTCGCGACTATGATCCCGTCGCAACGATCACGGACTGGTATCGCCCGTTCGCCGACGATGGCTATCGAGTGGACGTACTTCCGCCCGACGCGGATCTTGCAGGCTATCGCCTGGTCGTGGCGCCGAATCTCAATATCTTGTCGGGCGACACCGCGGAACGGCTGAAGGCTTATGTCGAGCGGGGAGGCCATCTGGTCCTCGGTCCCCGATCGGGAATGAAGGACGGCGACAACGCACTGTGGCCGATGCGCCAGCCCGGACCGCTGGGGACCTCGCTTGGCGGACGTGTCGGTTATTATTATCCGCTGGACGGCCCAGTTGCAATGTCGGCGATATTTGGCGACACCACTGCGCATATATGGGGCGAGGTGCTCGAACCCGTCGCCGACGACACTAAGGTGCTGGGGCGTTTCGGCAGCGATCAGGGTTGGCTTTCGGGGCAGCCCGCCCTCCTGCGACGAAAGGTTGGACGAGGCAGCATCGCCTACCTTGGCGCCATTCTCGATCAGCAGGGGCAGGGCCGCTTTACCCGTTGGATGATCACGGAGGCCGCCGTGCCGCGTCCCTTGATGACGCCGGTCGACGGTGTCGAGTTCATGACGCGCGCGCGCGGTGCCGAACGCTTCATCATCGCCGTCAACCACGGTGAAACGGCAAAGCGAATATCTCTGCCCGCTGGAGCTGGTTGGCTACATTCCGATGATGTGCAGGGTGATATGCTGCGGCCCCATGGTGTCGCACTGGCCCATGTTAAGCATGGCACAAGATAGGTCGTAATGGTGTCGGTGTCACGCTGTGGGGCCCATCCCCTCATTGTATGTCGCCGGCCGCTGCGTTCGCGGTTCAGATGATGGCCTAAGCGGATCTCGGAAAGCGGGCGTCGGACGGATCTGCGGCGACAAGGCGCCTGGAACTTGCTCGTAACAGGCCTTCCGAACGCGGCCCAAAAGCTGCCGGTTGGGATCTTCTCTTACTCTTCCGGTCTCACCCCGACGCGTCCGACGTTTGGCTGCGGCAAAACTGGTAGCCTGGCGCCGGCGCGAATATCGCTGCCATGGCGAAAAGGGATAAGTGTGTGGCCGGGGAGGGCATTCCATTCGTTGCTCAGATGGCGATGAACGAGCGTGCGATCGGGTTCGAACCTTGAATTCCACGGCCGGGGTGACCGGCGTCACCCTTACGAGAAGGAATGTTCGTGACCAAAGCGATATTGATCGAGCGCGAAAATGATAAGCATGTCGCCGCGTTGCGTGAGATCGACGACGGGCTTTTGTCCGTTGGCAACGTCGTCGTCGATGTGGAATATTCGACGATGAACTATAAGGACGGACTGTTGATCACCGGCGAGCGGTCGCTCGTGACCAAATTCCCGATGATCCCCGGCATCGATTTTGCGGGAGTTGTCGCTGATAGCGAGGACCCGCGATGGCAGCAGGGTGACCGGGTTGTCGCCAACGGGTTCGGTCTTGGCGAGCGCCATCTTGGCGGGCTTGCTCAGCGGGTACGGGTGGAAGGCGACTGGCTGGTTCGTCTGCCCGACAATGTTTCGCCGTTCCAAGCCGCCGCCATCGGCACAGCGGGATATACGGCAATGCTTTGCGTGCTCCGCCTGGAAAGGCTGGGGGTTCTTCCCGACGATGGCGATATTCTGGTCACCGGGGCGAGCGGCGGCGTCGGCGGCGTGGCGGTCGCGCTGCTCAGCAAGCTCGGCTATCGGGTCGTCGCCGCAACGGGCCGGATGAGCGAGGCGGATTATCTGAAATCGCTCGGCGCCGCGGAAATCCTCGACCGGGCCGAACTGGCGGCACCCGGCGAACCCATGCAGCGGCAGCGCTGGGCGGGCGCCATCGATACGGCGGGCAGTCATACGCTGGTCAATGTCATCGCAGGCATTCGTTATGGCGGCGTGGTCGCTGCCACGGGGCTTGCGCATGGGATCGACTTTCCCGCGACGATGTTTCCATTCATTCTGCGCGACATCACCTTGTCGGGCGTCGACAGCGTCATGCAGCCGATGGCGGCGCGCGAAGAGGCGTGGGCGCGCCTCGCGACCGATCTCGACGTAGCGAAGCTGGAGGCGATGGTCGAGGAGATCGGGCTGTCCGATGTGATCGAGCGCGCGCCGCGTATCCTGGCCGGGGAAATTCGCGGCCGAACTGTTGTCGACGTCAATCGCGACTGAAGACCGACTGGCTGATGATGATGGTCGACGGCCGGTCCCGCAATGCGGAGCCGGCCGCCGAATCTTATTGGGCCGTCATGCCGCCATCGACGACCATTTCCGAGCCGGTCATGAAAGCGGCGTCGTCCGAAGCGAGAAAGGCAACCGCGGCGGCGACATCGGCATCGCGTCCGAAGCGGCCGAGCGGGTGCAGTCCGCCTACCGCGACGCGGGCGTCGCTCTCGACGACACCGAGCCGATCGGAGAATCCCGCCACCAGTTCGCTGCCCATCACCGTGTCAATGACGCCGGGGTGGACCGAATTGACGCGGATGCCTTGGCTGGCGAGTTCAATGGCGACCCCCTTGGTGAACAGGCGAACGGCGCCCTTGGACGCATTGTAGCAGCTGGTGTTCGGCGAACCGATCAGCCCGGCGACCGAAGACAGGTTTATGATCGAACCACCGGCGGCCCAAAGGCTGGCCCGTTCCGCGAGAAGAGGGGCCGCATAGCGACAGCCGAGGAATACCCCTTCGACATTGACGGTATGGATGCGCCGCCAATCGTCGAGGGTGGTATCCGCGAGCGATTTCATCAGGAAGAGGCCGGCGTTGTTGACCAATATGTCCAGGCCGCCGAAGCGGTCCTGTGCAAGGGACATGGCGCTTGCCCAATCCGCTTCGCTGACCCGCTCGGGCAAGATCATGCGCCGCATCCTGCGCAAGATCGCCGAAAATGATTTCGGATCGCTCGGCGACACCTCGACCCTCGCCGACCCCAGCCTCGTTGACGGACTGATCGAGGGGCGCAAGAACCGGTAAAAATGCCGCAGCCTCCCGCCAGCATTGGACGGGCCCGATTCGGGCCGTCTCCGCAGAAGGGCTGGGCAGGCCCCCTGCGCCGCAGAGTAGCGGTGAAGATCGGGACATGAATGGAACTGCAATGGCGCGCGTGGGAACTTTCACACGCGCAGACAGTCGCAAACTCAAGAAGTCACCGAACCCGTCAGCGGCGCCGGCGATCATTTGCTCCGGTCCAGTGCCCACGTCATCAGCCAGCTCCGCCGGCATGCTCGACTATCCTGTCGATTTGTCCCTTTATTGCGGCTCGTGGATCGGCTTTCTGCTCACCCTTCGCGCTCGCTGCAAACCTCGAACTTCCGGCTCTGATGCATGAGCCATGGCCCTAAATGCGGACGGTCTATGCCGCCAATTCGGGCATCGGGTAGGGCTCGGCAGTTATAGCCGCTATTTCGAGCTTGCTTCCGAAAGTTACCGGTCCGCTATACGGCCAATGACGGACACTATAGGATGGCTGGCCCACTTCGTAGCCGGGCTCACGGTTCGATCGATGAGGGTGCCGTCGATTTCCAAAGGAAAAATGGTGGACGCACTTTTTTTAGGGCTCGAACCTAGGACCCGCTGATTAAGAGTCATTGGTTCTTCTAAAATATTGATCTTGTGTCTTTTTATTCTTTCCGTTTTCGTTGGGGCCTCCCACACGTAAACGGCAAACAGGCCAAAGGTTTTTAGGTCGTCGGCCCCGTTATTTCTCACACGGTCAGGGCCTGAAATGATAGGGATAGATTGTCCGTATGTCGCAGATTTATTGGCCACATATGGCCAAATGCCTGTGCGGTAAATCGTTCTTCAGATGACCTCAGCCAAGAACTTGAGGTGATAGCGAGCATGGCGATGCTCACCCGTTCGGTAAAGCGCTCCGAGCTCGACCAGCTTTGTTAGATCGCGCGTAGCCGTCGCAGGAGCGGCGCCGGTGATCGTTTGATAGTTGCGAGCACTCAATCCACCTGTGAAGCCATCAGGGCCTTCCGCGAATATGCGTAGGATAGCTTTCTCCTGTCGTTCGTTGATTTGCCCTTGGATGCTGTCGAACAGGCGTGTCTTTCCGATCAAAAAGCGAACCTCGAGCAGGGTGCGTTCCTGCGCTTCCAGCACGATCGCTCCGAACCAGTTCAACCAGTCGTCGATCCCGAGATCGCGGCTCCCTCTATGAAGAGCGGCGTAATAGTCTTTGCGATGCCGATGGATGGTTTTGGCCAGAGCGGTCAGTGTGGGCGCGTTCAGGGCTTGCGCGAGAGCCTTTTCCGCGATCGCTCTCCCGATACGTCCATTGCCGTCCTCAAAGGGGTGGATGCTTTCGAACCAGAGATGAGCAATGCCAGCGCGCAAGACGGGGCCGAGCGGCTTCCTCCCGTCCGGTGCGCTATCGTTGAACCAGGCAATGAAGGCTTTCATCTCCCCCGCGACCTCAGATGAGGGCGGTGCTTCGAAGTGGACGCGCGGCGCATGGAGAGGGCCCGAAACGATCTGCATCGCATCCTCATGCGTTCGATAACGCCCGACGTCGACGATATCGCGCCTGCCGTTCATCAGCATTGCGTGCCAGTTGAACAGAAGCTCGTCGTTCAAGGGCATTGCGTAGCGTTGAAACAGGTCCGCCATGAGCTCGGCGGCGCCCGCCTCGGCATTGCCGACGCGCCGTTTTTCAGCAGTCAGGCCCAAGTGGCGGGCGAGGGACGACTGCACGCTTGCGCGATCCAGAATCTCACCCTCGATCGCTGAGCTCTCGATCGTTTCCTGAGAGATGAGGTCCAGCGTTAAACCCTGCCGCGCTTCCTGATCGACGTGATGTAGTGCGCCGATGACAACGCCGGCTCCCTTTAGGAAACTGGCCTCCACATCCTGGAGGAGGGAAGGGGAATAACGGAATGACGGCCAGTCTGCTTGTTGCCAATTCCACTGCATGATCGATACCGAGCCCTTCTATCGATCACGATAGCGGTATTTTATGATCGATAGAAGCACCTTCTATCGATCATCCGCACTCGGCCCATTGAGCTTCCGAAATCATTTTGTTCCTGTAAGGAGCCCAACCCCACGCCGTAACTGATTACAGGATCGCATCCATTTCATGATTCCCAAGAGCCGTCGCAAGCGAATTTCCAAAGCACCAGTGCTCCCGGCCCAACCAAATAAGAAACGCGGTCCCAAGCCGCGCGCTATCGTGGAGTTTCCCGAGCCGAACTCGACCATGTGGGGCGATCGGGACATATTCCACGAGGCGCTGGCGCTGCATATGGAGCGGCACGGCGACACCGCGTGGCATCTGCATAAAGCGATTATTGGACCAAAGGACCGTATCGACCGGAAGACCATCGTGCATTGGGTCGCTGGCACAAAGGTACCGCGATCCGTTACAAGCCTGGAAATTCTGAGCCGCATCGAGACGCGCTATCGCCTTCCGGCCGGTTACTTCGCCGCCAAGCTTCCGCATACCGGGCGAGCGGGGAGCGGGCATACCAAACTCGGCGAGATGAGTGTGGCGGAACGCCGCCGGATGGCCTGGCATCTGCCCAATGATTTTGACAGGCGCCCCCTTCGCGAGCGCCGCGAGATTTTGGACTGGGTACGGAAGGTCATTATTTCCGGCGCCACCGACTATCGTCGCTATCAGGCCATGGCCATGCGGCAACGTTATGCGCTTCGCTTCCCGGATCTGAACAACATTCGGCCGCAGGTCCCGGTTGAGCCTGCCGAAGAGTTCGACCTCGGCGAACTGGATGACATCGAACTCGAACTCGTGTCGACATCGCGCGATGCCCCGCGAGCGTTGGCGGAGGAAGTCGCACATCTCATTCAATTCAAGACGGCGACGCTTACCGAGATCGGTTATCAGCGCAACGGCGTCTGGAATGAGCAGACCGCGCTTCAAAAAGTCGATCATCTTGGACTGCTATTCGGCGCGCTCGCCGCGTCGCCCGACGGGGCAGTCGCTGGTTTGGGCGTGCCACTCGCCAAGCTCAGCGTCGCTCTGCTGGTTTTTCCTGCCGTCTGGGACTGGTACGTAAGATGGCGAGAGCGGCGGCGCGGCTTCTTTACTATCTGGGAAGTCAACATGGTGCAGCTTGGGTTGGCGATGACCCGCGCGGACACCGGCTGGCTCCGGCAGCGACCGGATCTGGCGCATAGGCTGCGCCAGATCCCCGGGTTGGTGTCGGAAGCGGACATCCAAGCTGCGCAATCGGATTGGGACGGGGTTTGCGAGGCCTTCTACTCTCACGGCATGGTCCGAGCGAAAGAGATTCAGCGTGTCGCAAAGGTCCATCGCGATACGTTCGAACCGATTATGGTCGAGCTGGAGGCGGATAGCCCCATCGGCGAGTATCGGCGGATCGCGGAGGAGATTGTACGGTTGATGCCGTCTGCGGGGCGCTATCCTCGTCCGGCAGCCGAAGCCATGCGTTCGTTGCTCTTGATCCGGCTCGGGCTGCATTTGGGCATCCGACAACGAAACATGCGGGAACTGCTCCTTTGTCCGCGTGGCGGGACTCCGAGGTCGGAGCGCCAGCTTGAAGCGCAGAGGTGCGGCGAACTGCGCTGGAGCACCAAGGAGAAGGGGTGGGAGGTGCTCATCCCCGCTGCGGCCTTCAAGAACGCGAATTCCTCTTTCTTCGCGAAGCGGCCGTATCGGCTGCTGCTGCCGGACGTTGGAGATCTCTATCGCTTTATTGATAGATATATCCGGATACATCGCCCGGTTCTGCTCAACGGTGCTCCGGATCCCGGCAACTTCTTTGTGAAGACGGTAAAATCCACCAGCCGAGAAGCCGCATACAGCCAGTCTGCATTCTATGAAGCATGGCGGCTGACCATTCAGCGCTATGGGATTTTCAACCCCTATACCAAGCGTGGAGCGATTGAGGGATTGTTGCCGCATGGGCCTCATAATGTGCGCGATGTTCTTGCCACGCATATCCTCAAAGAAACCGGATCGTACGAGCAGGCGGGCTATGCAATTCAAGATACCGCAGATGTGGTCGCCCAGCATTACGGGCGGTTTCTGCCGGAGAACAAAATTGCGCTGGCAGCGAAAGTGATCAACCAAGTCTGGGCTGTGGCTTGAGAACAGCAGGGGAGGCGATGGCGGCGGCGTCCGATTTGCGCCTGATATTGGTCGTTTAGATCCTGATTACGCTGTTCCCAAAAGCGGCCATTCACTGGAGGAGACACGAAGCTTTGGTTTCGATGCTTGTGTCCCACTTCAGCGCTTAGCAGCGCGACCAAATGTACCGAGGGGCGCGGCCAGCGAGGCGCGATGGACGCGCCGCCGGGGCCCCGTCGGAGCCGCGATGGGGTGGCAAGGGCCGTAGCGCGGCTAAGGCTGGCTTGCGACGCGCCGGGCCACGCCCAAGGCTGTGCGCTACCCCAGCGCCACGACGGAGGGAAGGGCCGACAAGAGCGCCGCGCGGTTGCGCGCGGGCCGCGTGGGGCCGACGGCCCACCCGCCAGGAGATCGTCACCGAATGGCCAGGACGCCGCAACGCGGCCCGGGGACGGCGCCGCCGCCACCGGCCTAGAGCCCTGGTCGCGTCCTTGGCGCGAGACGCCTGAATGTTGCAGCCGGCGGCTCCATCCATCGATGTGATGATGGCGACCTGGTCGAACGTCTCGCCATCCCCTTTTTCGCATTGGCGCGGATGGGCGCAGCGACATCCCTGGAAATTGTCGGCGCCCGAACTATCTCCCAATCGGATATAATTTGACTTAAAGGCTCCATTGATGCTGTCGGCGAGCGGTCCATATCGCTATCATCGGCCCCTTGAAGGCTGACGCGGATCGCTATCTGGTCATTCGGTGGCGCGTAAAAATAGTGGGGGCGACATGGCACGTCGGGTATTTTTCAGTTTTCACTATGCGCGCGATGTGCGCCGCATTCAGCAAGTTCGGCAGAGCTGGGTCGTCAGGCCCGAGGGCGAAGCGCAGCCCTTCTACGACAAGGCCGAGTTCGAGGAAGCGAAGCGGCGCGCGGGCGGTATCGAAAACTGGATCGAGCAGCAGCTCAAGGGCACGTCGGTGACGGTTGTGCTGTTTGGTGCCCAGACCTATGATCGCCCTTGGGTCAAGCACGAGATCAAGCGCAGCTACGAGCTGGGCAAGGGACTGCTCGCGATCGACCTGTTCGGCGTGAAAGACCCGCAGACGGGTATCGATGTGCCGGGGCGCAATCCGCTCGACCACTGGAGCATCGACCGCGGCGGCATCAAAACCGCTTTTTCGAAAATCTATCCGACCTACAGCTGGGTGGGCGACGACGGGTATCACAATATGCCCGCATGGATCGAGGCGGCCGCCAAGGCAGCGGGCCGCTAGCAATGGCGATTGATCTGTCGACGCTTACCGAAGCCTCCACGCGCTTTCGGGTCCATGTCACCAAGGCCATGGTCGAGGAAGCGCGGACCCGAAACGCCAAGACTGTCTTTCTCTGCCACAGCCACAAGGACGAGCAATATGTCAAAGGCTTCGTCCAGCTGCTGAATGATGCCGGCTGGGACGCCTATGTCGACTGGATGGACCATGACATGCCGCCGCGTCCAAACCGCAAAACCGCCGAGAATATCCAGCGACGGATCAAGCAATCGACCTATTTCATGTTTCTGGCGACGCCCAATGCCATGAAGTCACGCTGGTGCCCTTGGGAAATCGGCTACGCCGATGGCGTCAAGCAATCGGACCGAATCTTCGTCGCCGCGACTAGGGACGGAGGGGGAATCCATGGCAACGAATATCTCGATCTCTATCGAAGGGTGAATTTTTCCGAAGGAAGAAGGCTCAAAGCTTGGCAACCAGGCGACACTGAGCATGGCGTCGAAATCGCATCGCTTTAGGGGAACAATCGTTTTGCCCCTCGCGATCAACGAGAGCCTGATGGTTGCTCGCCTGCGATGGCTTTGACGATCCGCCGCCGCGATTGGGCGCAGGCAAGCAGCGCCGCCGCTTCGCCAGACTGGTCGATCCAATCGAAAAAGCGTTGGGCGCTAAAGCGGGTCGTTGTTCGGTCGCGGCAATTCTGCAGAAAGAGAAACTGCACTTTTTGCAGGGGGTCGGCGGCATAGACACCGAAGGGCGCCGCCACCACCGTCGCGTCGGGAAAGCCAAGCATCGCGATCGCTTGGCTTTCGGTGGCACCTTTCTGGCAACCGATCACATGAACGGGGCCCGCCGCGGCTGCGAGCGCCGCCTCATATTCGAAGTCGCGTAAAAACGGTTGGCCGACGAGCTCGCGCGCCGCGGCAATTGTTAAAGCCGCCGGGATCGCGTGGACCGCGAACAGCACGGCTTTTCCCGCGACCGGTAATTCGACGCGGTTTCCCGCGCGCTTGCCACCAGGCCGCGCGGCAAAACAGTCGGCGAGCGTGTCGACCATTAGCGCCTGGCGATCGCGAAAGTTGAGACTGCTCCACTGCAGCGCCTCGCCGGTGTGGAACTTGCCCTTGCGCGCCTCGCGCACGCCCAAGCGCGCGAGTGATTGAACTGCGTCGAAGACGGCTTCGCGAATCCGCTCGAGGGCGTCGTCGCGGGTTCGTACCGAACCGCCACGAAAGAAGTTCTGGGTCTGGAGATACTCTCGGAACCGCGCATTGCGCGCGATCTGCGAAGGATCTTTAGGATTGTCGGCGATGTCGGGGAGCGCAACGAGGCGAACCTTGCCCGCCGTCGTTGCCACGCCGCGCATCAATTCGGCATGGCAGATGCCGATATCCGATGCTCCCGCCGCCCAGCCGGCGTTCCCATTGCTCAGCACAACGACGATGTCGGCTTCGTCGACCTGACCGAGGCAAATGTCGATCGAATCGCCCGCGGCGTCGCCGGGCGGGGCATCCTCGTTGATCCAAACCTCGAACATCGGTTTCCCGAAGAGGCGCACGGCTTCGAGTTCGCGCTTCGCTGCGCGGCGCAAATCGCTGAGCGGCGACCCGCCCTCGGGAAACGGGTCGTTGCAGCGGCTCGATATCATCACGCGAAGCTTTTTGTCGGGCATCTACGACTCCATGTTAGGATCAGCGGGGCGGCGGATGGCGAACAACGAAATTCTTCTGTTTCGACAAATAGGGCGCGACGCCTTGCGTCGCGGGATCGAACAGGCGGGGCTTGTGCTTCTTCTCCCATTCCTGCGCGCGCACCTTGTCGATGTCGGCGGGCGGATATGTCAGCTCGACGATCGTCTTTGCGCCGGCGCGCGCCACCGCCAGATATTCGAATGTTTCGCGGTCGGGATTTTCATGCTTGCCGTCGCCCGAAAAGACGTAGTGCTCGGCCGGGAACATCGCAAAGCATTCGGCGCTGTTGTTTCGGTCGCTGCCGTGATGCGGCACCTTGAAAATGTTGACCGACAAGGGTTGCGACTTGCTGGCGAGACCGAAGGCTGCGGCCGCTTCCATCATCTTGTCGCCGCGTGCGTCGCCGGTGAGAAGGAATCGCTTTTTCTCCTTTTCGACGAGGAGGACAATGCTCGACAAATTGGCGACCGACGTGTCGGTGAAGCTCGCGAGCAGCGATGCAGGGGTCGCTTGGCCCTTGTTCCGCGCCTTGAGCCAGGCTGCGAAATCCTTTCGCAAAGCGTCGAGTTCGGTCTTTCGCGGGCCGAGAAGCCGGATCGACAGCCCGTCGATGTCGAGCGGCGCGGCGCTATGCGCCTCGATCGCTTTACCCTTAAATTCGGGGTTAATCGCGATGCCGAGCGCCTTGGCCTGGGTAAGCAAATTATAGCCTTGGGCAATGCTCGCAAGCACCATTCCGAGGTCCTCGGCGCCCTCCTTCGTGGCCTCGGGCGCTATGGCGCCGAGGCTGGCGATGATGGCATCGCCCGCCCCGGCGAGCGCGGCAACGTCACCGCTTTTGGTGTCGACGAGACTCAGAAAGCTGTTGTGCCACAGGCGATCGACCCGAAAATCGGGCTTATGCGTGCCCCCCTGCGCCGCGATATCGTCGAAGAGCGCCTCGATGCCGTTGATATGGTCATCATCGATGTGGCTAACGATTATGAGGTCGATGACGAGCGGATCGGACTTGCCGATCGCGCCTTCGGCGATCCGCTCCTTGCGTAGTTCGAGCAAGCGCGGCTTGAGCGACTGTTTGTAAACGCCAGCGGGACCGCCGTCGATCAGGATCAGGCGCTTATGTCCATTCTCCTCATGGTGGAGGAGCAGGCAATCGCCCTTGGCGGCAGGCAGGACCTCGAGTTCCATATTTTCCCCCTCTCCCTTTTCGCAACCGCAACCTCACCACCCTAGACCCGCTGCATTGCGCGCAAGATATCGAGCATGCCCGCCCCCTGGAAACTGCGCTCGCGTCCGAGATCGGTGCAGCTTTCGCACAGGATCGCCTTGATCTCGGCGGCGCGGCCGAGGAACTCGGGGTTGCGCGCCATCAGCATCGCCGCCGCGCCGCTGACGTGCGGCGCGGCCATGCTCGTGCCGCTGAGAGCGTCCTCGCTCGGGCCGGGGATCATGCTCCATATTTTCTCCCCGGGCGCGACCAGATCAGGTTTCTGGCGACCGTCGCCCGTGGGCCCGCGGCTCGAGAAGAAGCTGACGCCATAGCTGTGGGGCGAGGTGCGATGCGTTGCACCGACGGTGATCACCGCCTCGGCGTTGCCCGGGTCGGTGATACTCGACGGTGCGTAGGATTCGAACGCGCCGCCATCGCTAAGATGGTAACTTTGAAAGCCGTGATTGCCGGCGGCCGCAACGACGACCACACCCGAAGCAACGAGCTTGCTCGCCTCTTCGCAAACAGGGGTTCGGCCGCATGCATAATTACGCACATCGTGGCGAATCGAGAGGCTGATATTGGCGCCATGAATTTCGGTGTGATAGGATCTTGCGTTGAGATAACGGATGAACTGCAAGGCGCCGACGAGCGCAAATTCGCTATCGCCGCCGCCTCCGGTCACGACACGGAAATCATAGAGACGGATATCGGGACACACCCCGCGCTGCGCAGTCGGTGCCCCGCCTGCGAAGTCGGCCGCATCCCAGCCGCCGCCGATGATCCCCGCGACATGCGTACCGTGCGGGTGCGCCGGCACGCCGGGCGAGGCCTCGAGAACATATTTCTCGGCGCGCATCCAGTCGATGGGCCTACGCTCGCGTGCGTCCTGCGCGAGCGATAACAGATCTTTTATGACCAAGCCGAGCGGCAGGCCGCTGCTTTCGGCGAGGAACTGCGCATTGTCGCGGAGGATGTCGCCATTATAAAGATGATCGACGAGCACGGCGCGGCGAAGCTGCGTAAAATCATAGGTGGCAACGACCCGGCTGTTTGGCGGATCGCGCAAATCCTTGAAGGCGGGATGGCTCGCATCGATCCCCGTGTCGAGGACCGCCCAGGCAAGCCGCTCGCAGTTCACAGAAAAAAGCGTCGCGGCCGCGTCGCCCTTGATCGCCGGCACCGAGCGGTCGATCGCGAGCTCGACCGGGCGGTTCAGCGATACCGCGAATATATCATAATCGCTGCCTAGGCCGATGGGGCGCAGCCGCACCAGATGCTCGCCAATCTCGCCGGCAAGCGCCGCGATCGCCTCAATGTCGGCGCGGCGATAAAAGTCGGCGGGCGTCCCGATTTCGGCAGCGTCGGCGGCCTCGGCGCCTTCGGCCCATAGCAGCGATGCCAGCACGCGCAGCGTCGCGGCGAGACGTTCGATCCCGGGAGGCGTCTCGATGGTCGCGCTTTCCCAACCGCGTCTGCGGCGCAGCTCGTGCAGTTGCCGCGCGACGCGCTCCTCCACGCGCGCTGCGACACCATCGTCGGCAGCGAGACCAAGCGACCGTGCCCAGCGGGTGAAAGGCAGCAGCGAATAGGCAAGTTCCTTGATGCGCAGGCGGGCCGCCACAAGACCTTCGACGAAGGACAGGCCGTAGCCGAGCCGATGGCCGGCGTCGCCGAAGCCGGGGCGCTCGGGCGTATCGTAAAGTCGCGCGGCGATGCGCGCCGCGACAAGCCCGGTGGGCGTGTCGCGATAGGCCTCGACCAGGAGATCGAGCGCTTCGCCTGGCGCCCCGGCATAGCCCGCCCAGACGTCGCTGCGGACCGGCGAATCCTGCACGAGACGCCCATCAGCGTCGGGACCAAGAACGAGGCTGTTGACCACCTCGCGACCCAGAATGATCATGTCCCCTCCCGTCACGGCCGCGCGAGCATCGATGCGGCGCGAACACGCGACACGCCGAACATGCTCGAAGGTGCGAGGGCCGTACCCGGCTGTCAAACATTATCGCATCGGCTTTGGTAAGGATTGCCGGGGCGGGCGCACGCTACCGATAAATAGCATATCGGGGAAGATTGCGCTTTGCAGCGCGCGGCCATGAGCTATCGTGCCGGTCTCGAAAATCAGGGAGAGGGCCTGTGGAGGGCAAGCGGCCGCGTAACGTCATTGTCTGCTGCGACGGCACGTCGAACCAGCCGGCAAAACACCAAACCAATGTCGCACGCCTGGTCTACGCACTCGAAAAGGACTTCGAGACGCAGCATGTCTATTATCAGCCGGGCCTTGGAACGCGCGCGTCGCCCGGTTTCCCGCTTCCCGTCGGCAATTTTCTGGCGCGGGTTGGGGGCATGGCGTTCGGCTATGGGATCAAAGACGACCTGCGCGACGCCTATGTGTTCATCATGAACCATTGGCGGCCAGGCGACCAGCTCTTCCTGTTCGGATTCAGCCGCGGCGCCTATACCGTCCGTATCCTCGCTGCCCTGCTCTCCACTTACGGCGTTCCGATGCCCGGCAACGAGGCGCTTCTACCCTATGCGATCAAGATGTTCTGGCGCGCCAATGGGGCCGAAGGCGCAGCGTTCGACACGGTCATGACGCTCGCTAGGCGTTTCAAGGCCAATCTCTCGATGGCCGAATGCAAGCCCCATTTTGTTGGCGTTTGGGATACGGTGAGTTCGGTCGGCTGGATCGGAACACCCGTGGCGCTACCCTATACGGGCGCCAATCCGGATATCGCGCATATCCGGCATGCGATTGCGCTCGACGAGAAGCGGGCCTTTTTCAGGACAAACCGCTTCCGCCCGCACGCCCGGCAGGATTGTGCGGAAATGTGGTTTCCGGGCGATCATTGCGACGTCGGCGGGGGTCATGCCGAATCGGCATCCGGCCTCAGCAAATATTCGCTCCGCTGGATGGCCGACGAAGCCGCGGCGAAAGGGCTTGGCATCGATAAAGACCGCCTTGCCGACATACTCGGCGAGAGCGAGGGGAGCCATTTCACGCCCGCCTCGCCGAAGGCTGAAATTCACCGCATGCCCTTCTATTGGTGGCCGGCAGAATTTCTTCCCAAGAAGCGCTGGGACAACAAGACCCAGCGAACGACACGCCGCCTCAATCTTTTCCGTCGCCGGCGCCCACCGAAAAACGCGCTGATCCATCCCGTCGCGTGGGATATCGACGGCTATGCCGAACGCCATCTAAAGGACTTCCGTCGTCCAGAGGCGCCGCAATGATGCGGTTGGCATGCGTTCCCTTTTGACGCGAGGAGAGACCGCAATGAGCCATTACGAACTCGCCATTCTCGGTTCGCCCACCGAGGCCGAGCGAGCTGCGCTTGTCCGCGCGATTGCCACGCTCGTCGGCGATTTCGGGATAGAAATCGGTCGCGAGCTGATCCTTCACGACGGCGCTAGCGTGGCCGGGCGCAACCCCCGCGCCGCCTTCGTTGCTGCCTATTTCGGGGGCGTCCCCGCAAGCGATGTCGAAGCGGCGCGGATGCTCGTTGCGCAAAGCGCGCCCGTGATCCCGACCGTGGGGCCAACCCAGGAATTTGGCACCTGCATTCCCGATTTCCTCCAGTCGGCGAACGGGCTTCGCCGGCGGGGTGACGACGAACCGATGCGCGAGCTCGCAGCAGCGCTCCTCGAATGCATCGGCCTGCTTCGTCAGCAGCGGCGTGTCTTCGTGAGCTACCGCCGTACCGAGGCGCGCGCCGCAGCGCTGCAACTCCATGACCTGTTGTCGGCACGCGGGTTCGACGTCTTTCTCGACACGCACGACATTCGACCCGGCGATCCCTTCCAGGAAGTGTTGTGGCACCGCCTTGTCGACTCGGATGTCATGGTCATGCTCGACACACCGACCTATTTCGAGAGCCGCTGGACCCGGCAGGAAATTGGCCGTGCCCGTGCCAAGGAAATCCATGTCCTCCGTGTCATATGGCCAGGGCTCGAGCCGAACCGCATGACGGACCTTGCCGAGACGGTCTACCTCGATGCTGACGAACTGACGGGTTCCGACGGTCCGATCGTCGATACCGCCGCCGATGCGATCTTGCTGCGGGTCGAGGATTTGCGCAGCCGGAGCATTGCCGCGCGCTTCATGTCGATCACTGGCAAGCTCAGGGCCGACATTGTGAAGATTGGGGCCGAGGTGGAGGGAATCGGCGCGCATCGGGCAATCGCGGTGCGCCTGCTCGATCAACGCAAGGTCTGGGCCTATCCGATCGTCGGAATCCCGACCGCTGAAATTTTGAACGATGTGGTAGAAAAGGCGCGGCGCGCCGAGCAGCAGGGCATACCGGTGCTCGTTTACGACCATATTGGAATCCGGCAGGCCTGGACGGCGCATCTGAAGTGGCTCGACGAACAGATTGCGGCCGTGCGCGCGATCAAGGTGTCCGACGCCGGTTGGGAACTGGCAGGATGGGAGGCTTGAAAATGGACGCAATTTTCCTGTCCGCCGGCGTCCCCGATCCGCGGCGCGGTCCCGAATATGCCGCGACCGCCGACACGGTGGCGATTACCGCCGCGGTCTCGGCGCTAGTCTATGTCACGCTCGGACGCCGTCCGCTGATCTGGGGCGGCCATCCTGCGATCACGCCGATGATCTGGGTCATCGCCGAAGACTTGGACCTCGATTACGGACGTTGGGTCGGGCTCTATCAGTCACGCCATTTCAAAGACCAGTTTCCGCAAGACAACGCACGGTTCGGCAATGTCACGCTCACCGACGATATCGCCGGCGATCGCGCGCAAAGCTTGCTGCATATGCGTCGACGGATGTTCAGCGAGCATCGCTTCGCCGCCGCCGTCTTCATCGGCGGCATGAGCGGGATCATCGACGAATATGACCTGTTCCGGGAGCTTCAGCCAGAGGCCGCGATTATCCCGGTGGTCTCGACCGGCGGCGCCACGATCGAAGTCGGCAAGCGGCTCGATGCGTTCGCACCCGATCTCGCCGACGATCCCGACTATGTCGCGCTCTTTCACCGCCACCTGGGCATTTCGGCCAGGGAGCGGCGTTTCGACACCCCGGATGCGCAACCGCGCGCTATCGAAGCGCGCTATTGGCGGCCGCCGGAATGAACCGCGAGCCGTCCCCGCTTTCTACGGCTGACGACCGGGCACGGGTCAGTCCGAACCGCCATATCGCATCAGGATTTTTTCCTCGTCGCCGTCGCCAACCACCAACGACCAGTCCGAAAAGCCGAGCCATCCATCGGGCAGCGATGTGGCGGCCTGCATGCCGCTGGCGAGGTCGATCGTGGCTCGGCCAATCCCGCGCTCGAACGGAGCGATGACGAAGCAAGAATGGCCCGCCACGAGGAGTTGCCCCTTGAAAGACTGCCCGATATAGGGGCTGGCCGCTGCGGCGACGGGATCCACGCGCACGGCCACAGGGGGCAGCAATGCGACGGGTTCGCTGTCACTTGGAAGCTGAAGAAACGGCCCGCTCTGATCGGGACGGTCGAAAACGGGTTCCCAGCGATCCGGCGCCCGGCCATCGCCTGCCGCCGCTCCGACGCAGAGCGCGAGCCAGCGCCCGCCAGCATAATCGGACCGAACATAAAATTGTCCCGGTTTTAGCGCGGCGGGATAAACGACGCCGACAATTCCTCGCAGCATCGCTCGATCTCCCTAGCGCTGCAGCGGCCGGATGAAGGCCGCCCAAAACATCTCCGACGCCCCCTCGAAAGTGAGCTTCGCGGCGGGGTCACGGCCGACGTTCATACTCATCGCGCGAAGAAAGCAGCTTTGATCGTCGGCCTCGACATGGAGGCATTCGCTAAAGCTGTTGGTATCGCTCGTCTGGCCTTCGAGGAAATGAATTGCCCGGCCCAGCATGCCGCCCATGAAAATCGTGCAGCGCGCCGCCGCCGCGCCATCGCGATAAATCGTCGCAAAAAACCGATCGGCATCGATACGGCGGACACTTCCCTCGATTCCCTGATTGCGCCGTCCTAGTTCGTCGAGCGATGTTTCGAAAAACCGCACCATATAATCGAAGGCACGGTGCAGGAACTCATCCTTGTCGCGGTCGGAAAATGTCTTGGCGAGTGCCAGATTACTCGACCGCGGCGCCTCGGGCACGACGGCGCTTCTCCCCGACGGCAAAACCGACCGCATCGCCGGGCTTTCACGTGTAGCCATTTGCGGCGCAAGCGACGCCGCCGCGGTGCGAATGGCGTTGGCAACCTCGAGAAATGCCTGGTCACGGTCAGGCCAGAGCGTCACCGGCTTGCCATCGGTGGGAACGGCAAGGAGCTTGCCGAACGGCGCATGTTTCCAATCGCAGGCCCGTAGAATGACGGGAAGCACCACGGCTTCGCCTGCTTCGTGGCGCTCCATGGCGCGCATCATCTCGACTTCGTAGCAATAATCCGAGGCGAGAAAATCAGGGCTCACGAGAAGGAGAAGGATATCATCCTCTTCGACATGCGCGCCGATGACCTTGTCGAACGCGGTTCCCGGCTCGATCTTCCGATCATGCCATGTCTCGATGATGCCCTGACGTTGGAGCATCGCCAGTTGCGTCTGCAACTCGTCGCGCAACGCCTCGTCGCGATGGGAATAGGAAAAGAACAGCGTCGCCACGTGCAAAACTCCTTTCCCCGGCCTTTAGCGTTCCGTATCTGTTCCAACAAGCAGGATATAAAAACCCCCATTCCAGTTCACGAGAAGTGCCTGCGCTGGAAACTGGCAGTCAGGGACACGACAAAACCGCGTTCGGAATTATCGTCGACGGATCGACGCTTGTGAAGCTGGGGTGGAATCGCACGCCCTCGGCCGAATTAGCGTCCGCCACAGTGGCCGGCCCCGCGACGACGGTGCTAATCATGGTCAGGGACAGCAAACGCTTTACCAAATCCTGAGGCTGGGGGTTCGGACGATTTCTCAGCTGCTAGCCTACCGATGAGGCCCAGTACCAAGCCTGCTCCGCCTATCACGAAGTTAAGGTGTCCGACCGGGACTGGGTGTTTACTCGCTATAGTGAATAGTCAGAGCGTCGATGTTGATGTGGCTCCGGGCGGATCGTTGTCACCTGTCGCTGGCCAAGCGTCTACGAGCGCAGCCGTCCGCTTTACGCGACCGCTGCCACCCGCCAGTCCAAAATCGGCCATGGGCGTACCTTAGGGCGGCAGGCTGCAGAGTGAAGAGTGCAGCGTTTTGTTTGAGCACCAAATTGGAATGCTGATCGAGAGGAGTCGCTTGGCCTACGTTTCGTCGGCTTCCGCAAACAACTCCTCGAAGGGCGCGATGACTTGCTCTTGTGTTTGTGGCTGCCGGAGAATGGCAAGTGCTGCGATCTCAGCACCGAAGCGCTTGCGCGCCGCAGCAAGATCGACGTCGCGCTGCAGGTTCAGCCAGAGGTCGGGCGTCGTCCCAAGTACATGACCCAAGCGGAGCGCCATCGGCGCGGTGACGGCGCGCTTGTCATTGAGGAGTTCATTGACGCTCAGGCGCGAAACGCCGAGCGCCGAAGCGAGTTCATCCTGCTTGACGCCGCCCATTTCGAGAATGTGCTTGCGCAAGACAGTGCCGACGGACTCAACTTCGGCTTCGCTCGACATGAAAACTCCTGGTCTAGAAACGCTCGAGGCTGGGGTTGACGATGCGGTCAAGCTCGTCGTCCCATTCGAAACTGATCGCCCACCGGCCATGAACCGGCGCGGCGAACCGGCCGTCCTTCAAAAGGGCGACCTTGGTGAAGACGCCGATGTCGGACCAACTGGCGGCGGCCGTCAGCAGGCGCATAAGGCGGTGCGCGTTCCGGACGACCGGCAAAGGCAGTTCGGGACACGCGGCGGTGGTAAAGATGCGCGCAAGGCGCGGGTCGGGGATATCCATATTCATTCACTCCAGGGACCTGATTGATCGATGCGCGGCAAAGCGCTTGGCGATCCAGGGCTAGAGGTGGCGAGACGCCGGTATGGATGTCGAAGATTCGGATACGTTCGAATGTGTTTCGCCCGTCCGGTCGGGCAACGGCGCGTACAAGACGATGCTGTCCAATGACGAGCGCGACCTGTTCGAAAATGTCGCGAACGAATGCTTCGATCGTTTCGGCCGAGCGATCGCCCATCTTGCTGATGCGCGCGAGGACATTGTCAAACAGCCGCTCGGTCAGGCGGAGATCTAGACCCATCCGCTGGATCATGCCGAACGACTTAAGCGGCGGCGCCGGCTTGCGCAGCGCCGAGCGGGTCGTCTGATTGACGGCGACCTGGCGATTGAGGAAGTTGCTCAGATAATAGATGGACCAAACCCGCGGGGCGCCCATCCTCGCCTGCACGCCGATCGCCGCCGGATCGACCGCGTTCAGCGCGGTCTCGCGAAAGTCATTCCAGGATTGTTCGCGTTCGGCAAAAACCGACTTGCGTAGCTCCGCCGGTTTGCTGCCGTCACTTGCGGGGGAGGAATTGTCTACATCCGAACCGACCGGTGCGGCGGTCTCGTCGCTTGGAAGCGGCGGTTTGCAAAGGTAGCGATATCCGCTGACACCGTGGGTCTCGGCTTGACGCAGTAGTGGTAAACGCGGGTTCGACGCATTGCACCGCGCCAACAATGAGACCATTTCTGGCGGCGCTTGCAGCGACGTCGACCAAAGGGTCATTCCCTTGATGCTTGTTGCAGCCGAGCAGGCTTCGGCAACCTCGCGCGCCCTCTCAAGCAGCGCCGACGATGCCGAGTGCTGTCCGTCGCAAACATGGCGAAGCGCCTCGGACGTCCCCAGCATCCTGTTATGACCATCGCAGATATGGTGAATCCGTTCGGTCGCTTTGGTATAGGCGAATGCGCTGGAGCGCGCCCGTTCCAGCGGGTCCTTGAACATCGGCATGAGGAGACGCGACCCGAAGTTGGCAGCTTCCGCCGCCGCCATCTGCGATTCTGTCAACGGCTCGCGCCGTCCCAGCATCTCGCGAAGAATGCTGCGCGCTGTCTTGGCGCTTTCCGCCGGTTCGGATTGTCGCGCGACGTCTTTGGCGAACCCCGCCGTATGCGATGGGTCGTGCGCCACCGGCTCGCGAGAGGAATCGCCTCTGGGCCGCGACGCCGCGATTTCCTTCGCCTTCGCCAAGGCGGCGTCCTCTGTTGCAGAGTCGGGAAAGGCGGTGGGTGACGTCATTTGTATGCTTGTAATGTATAGGATTACGTTTGTCAAGCGGAATCGCTTCGCTGCCAGTCATGGCTTACCATGCTCAAATGGAACCAGGCCTGAACGAAGGTCGGGATTGCCTCAATTTTCCGCTGGCGGCGCGAACCCCCATTGGCGCAGCCGCCTCGCCCGGAGCGGAGACTTGGCGGCGATACGGCCGAGCGCCTGTTCTACCGTGGCCCGGATCTCAGGACGGTCATGTTCGTGGCCACGCGCCATCTGAAGCGCCGTTCGGACAAGGAGAGAGAGGTCGGATCCTTCGGTTCCCTCGAACATCGCCTGATAGGCATCCACGTCAATGCCGGCGAGCAGGGCGAGATCATCATCCTGCCAGGCGCGGCCGTGCGCGATGTCAAGAATGACGGCCTTCGGATCGCGTTCGTCCCGGAACGTCGCGAGCCGCTGCGCGAGCGCCGCGGCGAGCGCCGGATCGGCGGGTTGGTCGGCCGGGAAATGATGATTGAGAATGTTGAAGAAATCGGGATTCTCGGGCTGCGCATCGACATAGGCCTTGGCAATCGCGTCGGCCTGCTGTCCGCGTCCCTGCTCGCGGAGGAAGGCGATCGTGCCATTGATGTTGATCGAGTCTGTAATCGCGAGACTTTCGTGCGCCGCCTTTTCGATGGCGTCGATAACGAAAGCGTCATCCTCGACGAGCGACTCCCTATAGCGTTCCCATGCCTTCGACAGAGGGTTGATGCGGCTGTTGCGCTGCAACTCCTCGTGTAGCTTCGCCGCTTCCGTCCGCAGCCGCTCGGCATCGAAATAGCCCGCCGCGGCGGCATCGAAGATGGCCACATCGAAATCGTCGCTCGCATTGTAGGGCAGGTTCGAGAGTTGGTCGCGCCAGCGTATGAACGCCTCGTCGGGGCCGTTCTCGCGCTCCATCATGGCAGCATGGAGCGAATTATAACCCAGCAGAAACTCCAGCGATGGTGCCTGGCCCGGCTCATAGACGGACCAGCCGCCGAGGAGACAGGCGACGATGCCCTGCGAGATTATGCGCTCGGGCGCGCCGGGAAGCAGGTCGACGAGTTGCAACGCGATCCGCTCGATCTTCTTGATCACCCGGATATTGGTGATTCCGAGCGTAATCACGCCCCGGCGGAGTTCGTCGCTGATCGCGCCATCGCCCGGGATCGCAATTGCCGCGGCCTCGGCCGGCGAGGGCGCGAATATGACGGCGGTGTCGACCACCTTTTCGAGCAGGCGCTGGAACTGATCGAGATCCAAATCTCCCATTGCCCCATCGTTGAGGAGCAGCACGATCTGGCAATTGCGCTGTTCCTTTAGGAAGGAGATCAGTCCCAGCAGGTCGCGCGGAGACAATCCGGCGCCGGCACGTTCGAGATCGTCAATGCAGATGAGTTGATCGCGCACGAGAAAAAAGGCCGAACGCGCGAGCATGTTGCCGATCTCGCCAAAACCGACGGGGCCGAGCGCGGCGCCGAGCCAGCCTCGCGATTTGCGGACAAGGGATTTCCCCGCTTCGAACAGGTCGGCGAGGCTTTCGCTATCCGGACCGCTTATCGCCTTATCCGGTGAAACCCGGCCTTCGAAAATCGCGTGCCGGACCTCGTCGAGCGAGTTCAGTCCGAAGAGTGAGACATAGGAATATTTCTTGGCGTGGAGTTTGCCGCCGGTTTGCGTCTCGCCGAGAATCTGAAGCCAGGCATAGGTCTTCCCGACGCCCCAGCGGCCTTTGATGCAGAGCACCTCGGCCTTCTCGCTCTCGAGAAAGCGCCGAATCTCCTTGATGACGAGCGTAGCAGACATTGTTCCTGTTTATTCACACGATCCGCACCGCCGCTGCAATCGCGACGTCAGCTTTCGCCGATTTCGAACTAAAACTTGTCAGTCCGAAATCGGCCATCACCTCATTATTATTTGTCGACACGAACGTTGGCTTCTTGCCCTACTACCCTGAGGGCAGCAGGACCACAGCCCGTCAAACACTGTTCCAAACGGCTCAAAACTGGCGCTGGAAACTCTCAACGCTACTCGTCCACCGTGACAGTTTAAGTGCCGCCGCGTTGCGCATCTCGCAACGCCGCTCTCCGCTTGAGCAATAACGCTGCGCTCCGCTGCGCTCATAGATTGGGCCCGAAATTCAGGAGGGCAGCTTTGATGAGATATGCGATGTCAGCGGTGGGGGTGGCGATTCTGGCGAGCGGCACGGCGCAGGCGCAGACCGAAACGCGTCCGGACCCCGACAACGAGATCATCGTTACCGGAACGCGCGCGTCGGGCCGTGCGGCGCTCGAATCGTCGGCGCCGGTCGATGTTGTCAGCGGTGACACGATCGCCGACACGGGCTTCCCCGATCTGGGCCGTGCGTTGAACTTTCTGCAGCCATCGGTCAATTTTGCGCGCGCGGCAACGACCGCTACCGCGGCCAATACGAAGCCGGTCACGTTGCGCGGCCTGTCGCCCGACCAGACGCTGGTGCTCGTCAACGGCAAGCGGCGCCATGCCAACGCGGTTCTGAACGTCAATAACAGCATCGGACGCGGGTCGGCGGCAGTTGACCTCGACACCATCCCCGAAAGCGCGATTGAGCGGATCGAGATCCTGCGCGATGGCGCTGCTGCGCAATATGGGTCCGATGCGATCGCCGGGGTCGTCAATATCATCCTCAAGTCCAACGCCAGCGGCGCGAGCGCCGAGTTGTTCGGCAGCGTCACCGAGGAAGGAGATGGCGAAACGGGCCTTGCGAGCGCGAGCGCCGGCCTCGCGCTCGGCGACGGCGGGCATCTCACTGTCAGCGTATCGGCGCGTGCGCAACGTCCCACCAATCGTGCCTTCGTCGATCAGCGGTTCAACCGTGTCACCTATCGCATCGGCGACCCCAAGGCGTCGGTTGCGAGCCTCGCATTGGATACCGCGCTGCCCCTTGGCAACGCGGCCGAAATCTATGGTTTCGGGACATTGACGCGCAAGATTTCGAACAATGGCGCGGGCTTCCGGGTCCCGGGCTTTTCACCGATCTATCCGGACGGCTTCCTCCCCATCATCGAACCGCGGATATGGGACGTCGGGGGCACCGTCGGTGTTCGCGGCGACATCGGCGCTCTGAAGGCCGATCTCAGTCAGAGCTTCGGTTCGAACGAGGCCGATTTCAGCGTCTTCGATACTGCCAACGTCTCGCTGGGCCTCGCCAGCCCGACCCGCTTTAATTCGGGCGGGGTGACCTATCGCCAATATGTCACCGACTTCACGCTCTCGCTGCCGCTCGACGGCGTGCTCGCAGGCGGGAATATCGCGGCAGGGGGACAGTATCGGCATGAATCATACAAGATCAGAAGCGGCGATCCCAATGCCTATTTCGGTACCGGCGCCGATGGTTTTGCGGGGTTCAACCCCCGTAACCCGACGAACGAGAGCCGCAACGCCTGGGCCGCTTTCCTCGATCTCGAACTGCGGCCGGTGGAACAGTTGCTGCTCGGCGGCGCGATCCGCTACGATGATTATGGCGATTTCGGCGGCAAGACGACCTGGCGCGCAACCTCCCGCCTCGAACTGATGGAAGGCGCGGCGATCCGCGCGACTTATGGAACGGGTTTCAAGGCGCCATCGCTGCAGCAGCAGTATTTCAGCGCGGTGCAGGGCGCGCTCAGTGCCGGGCGGCTCGTCACCGTCGGGACGCTGCCGGTCGGGGACCCCGTCGCGCGCGCGCTTGGCGCGAGCGACCTGAAGCCCGAACGGTCGCGCAATTTCACTGCAGGCCTTGTCGTCGGTCCGATCGACGGTTTTTCCTTTACCGCTGATTATTTCCGGATCCGGATCAAGGACCGTATCGCGCTCAGTGAACAGCTCGGCGGCGCGGCGGTTGTGAATATTCTGACCGCGGCGGGTATCACCAATTTCCAGCAGGTCCGCTTCTTCACCAACGCGATCGACACCACGACGCGCGGCGTCGAGCTGACAGCACGGTGGCAGGGGGACTTGGCCCCCGACACGCAACTGTCGCTGACCGCGGGCTATGGCTGGTTCAAGAGCCGGCTCGACACGCTGCGGCCCAACCCGGTCCTGCCCGCGCTGCCGCTGCTCAACATGAAGTCGATCCTGTTCGTGACCGAGGCGCAGCCGAAGTCGAAATTCACCTTTCAGGGCAGTCTGACGCACGGTGCTTTCGACGTCGGGGTCAATGTAGCCGCCTTTGGTACCTACACCTCGCAGCCGCTGACCGCAGTGCAGACCTTCGGCGGCAAGGAGACAGTCGATGTGTCGATGGGCTACAAGATATTCGATGGCGTGCGCGTGGGCCTGGGGGTCCAGAATCTGTTCGACGCACGGCCCGACACGATCGACGATCAGGTGCTGGCGATCGCCGCGACCGGCGGGAGCTTTCCGACCGGCGAGGAAACGCCGATCGGACTCAACGGGCGCACCTGGTATGCCCGGCTGACGGCGCGCTTCTGATGTTCGGGCGGCGCCAGCTTCTCGCCGGGGCGGCATCGCTCGCCGCAACCCGGTTCCTCGCGGCAGCACGCGCGGCGCCGGCGGATCATGTTCCGCACCTGTCTGCCGACCCCTTTGCCCTTGGCGTCGCGTCGGGCGAGCCGGCGACCGACGGTTTCGTTCTGTGGACGCGGGCGTTGGGGCTAATCGGCGATACCCGCCTCGGCTATGAAATCGCCAGCGACGAGGGCTTTCGTAGCATCGTCCGTTCGGGCCGGGTCGATGCGCCGGCGGCGCGCGGCGGCGCGGCGCATCTGGAGGTGCGGGGGTTGCCGCCGGGTCGACCTTTCTTCTATCGCTTCCATCTCGGCGATGCTGTCAGCCGCATCGGCCGGACCGCGACGATGGCGGCTGATCCGCAGCAGCTTCGCCTTGCGCTCACTTCGTGCCAGCATTGGGAACATGGCTGGTTCAGCGCCTATCGCGACATGATCGAGCAAGGCGTCGAAGCGGTGCTGCAGGTTGGCGATTATATCTATGAGAAATCCTTCGGAAGCGGTCCCGACGTTCGTTCGTTCGGTGTGCCCGATCCGCAGACGCTGGGCGATTATCGCGCTCGCCACGCTCTCTATCGCACCGATGCGGATCTCGCCGCAGCGCACGCCGCGATGCCCTTCATCGTCGCCTTCGACGATCATGAGGTCGAAAATGATTATGTCGGCGAGCATGGCGGTGTGACCGCCGAACGCACCGCCTTTCTGCGCCGCCGGGCTGCGGCTTGGCAGGCCTATTTCGAACATATGCCGCTGCGTCCGTCGGCCCTGCTCAGTAACGGCGGACTCCAGCTCTATCGTCGGTTCCGCTGGGGCCGGCTTGCGACGGTCCATATGCTCGATACCCGGCAGCATCGCAGTATCCAGCCCTGTTCGGATACAAAGCGCGGCGGACAGGTCGTGCGGGATTGCGCCGCCGTCGATGACGCCGCTGCGACGGTGCTGGGCGCGCAGCAGGAGGCTTGGCTCGACGCCGGACTGATGCGCGAGACGGCCGGGTGGAGTCTGATCGCTCAGCAGACGCTTTTCGCGCGCCTTGCGCTGCCGCAGGGACCCGACGCCCGCTGGTCCGACATGTGGGACGGCTACGAGGCGGCCCGGATGCGCGCGCTTGCGAGCCTGTCGCGTCCGGCGGTTCGCAACGCCGTGGTGCTGGGCGGCGACGTCCATTCCTTCTGGCTGAACAATATCCTCGCCGACTTCGACGATCCACAATCGAAGGTCGTGGCGAGCGAGGTGGTGACAAGTTGTCTCGCCTCGCGAAGTGGTCCGGCCGCGCTGTTCGATGGTGCGGCGGCGAGGAATTCGCACGTCCGCTTCCATGACAATGCGCATGCCGGATATGCGCTGCTCGACCTTGTTCCGCAGCGGCTCGATGTCGATCTGCGCGCCGTATCGTCGCTCACCGATCCGGCGGCGCAATGCGTCTCGCTTGAGCGGCGATCGATCGAGGCGGGTCGACCCGGCTTCGCCTGACACCGGCCGGAGAACGACGGGCCGGTCATTGCATCCGGTGCAATTGTCGTTCGATTCTGGCCGTTTGATTGCCAGCCCGTCTGCGGCGAACCTGCCCGCCAAGCCATGTCGTGCGACGACGGGCAACGGGCAGGGGAAAGACATTGCACAGTGCCGAAGCCGTCAACCTCGTTGTCGATCGCAGCGGGCCGCTTCCCGGTGACCTCGTCATGGTTCGCGATGCTCCTGCCGCGGTGCTGCAAGACAGGGCTGTGCGGCTCGCGATCGATTGTTTCAGTCTCAGCGCCAATAATCTGACCTATGCGCTCCTCGGCGACCGATTGGGCTATTGGTCGCTCTTCCCCAGGCCGGACCCGTGGGGCATGGTGCCGGCCTGGGGCTTTTCGACCGTCGTCGAGAGCCGCCATGCCGCGGTCGAGGTTGGCGAGCGCCTGTACGGCCTGTGGCCGATGGCGTCGTCGGCGGTACTGGAGCCGGGGCGGGTCAACACCCGGCTGATCGTCGAGAACGCGCCGTCTCGGCGCCCGCTGCCGCCAGCCTATAACAGCTATTTCCGGGTTGATGCCGACCCGATCCATGCGCCCGGTACCGAAGAACGGCAGGCGGTCATCCGTCCGCTGTTCATCACCTCCTTCTTGCTCGACCGGCTGATCGGGCGGACCGGAGCTTGGGGGAGCGACACGGTGATCGTCACCAGCGCGTCGAGCAAGACGGCGCTGGGGCTCGGCTGGCTGTTGCGCCGAAACAGACCGGGGTTGCGGGTCATCGGCCTCACGTCCGAACGCCATCGCGCGGCGGTTGCGGATCTTGGTTTCTTCGACGACGTGGCGACCTACGGCGCGCTGCCCGCGATCACGGGGGCCGCGATCATCGATTTTTCCGGGAATGATGCCGTGCTCGCCAGCCTGCGCGAGCGGTCGCCGCCGGTCCATCTCTGCCGCGTCGGCCTGACGCACGGGCGCGATGAACCCGCCGTGCCCCGCCCCGACGAGCATTTTTTCTTCGCGCCCGACGCGATCATCGCCGTGGCGGCCGAACTGGGGCCGGCCGGCTTCGATGCCGCGCTCGCCAGCGCGACCCGCGATTTCATCGACGCGTCACGCGAATGGCTCGCGATCGACGCGGTGCGCGGCGCGGAGGCCATTCGCGACGTCTGGGCGCGGATTCGCTTCGGCAATGGCGATCCCACCAGGGCGGTCGTTGCATCCTTTTGACCACAAAAGAAAATCGGGAGGGTTTATGAGAATGAATTTTCGCTGCGGGCTGTCGCTCGTCACGCTTGCGTTCGCTCCGTCGGCATGGGCGCAGGGAGAGGGGAATGTCGACGGATCGGGCGACATCGTCGTCAACGCGACCAAGAGGTCGCAGAATCTGCAGGACGTACCGATCGCGGTTTCGGCCTTTTCGTCCGAACAGCTCCAGAAGTCGGGAATCAACGATACGCGCGAACTGATGACGCTCGCCCCCAGCCTGAACCTGACCAGCACCACATCCGATTCTGCCGGTGTCGTTATCCGTCTTCGCGGCGTCGGCAGCGAGGCGATCAACCCCGGACTCGAATCCTCGGTCGCCACCTTCGTCGACGGCGTCTATCGCAGCCGTTCCAATCTCAGCCTGACCGACATCCCGGGCATCGAGCGGATCGAGGTGCTGCGCGGTCCGCAGGGGACGCTGTTCGGAAAAAATACGTCGGCGGGCCTCATCAACGTCATCACCTTCGCGCCGAAATTCGAGCCGAGCTTTGATGCGGCCGCATCCTATGGCAATTACGACATGGTCCGGCTGAATGCCGGAGGGGGCGGGACGCTGATCGCCGACACCGCGGCTTTCCGGATCGATGCCGCCTGGCAGCGCCGTGACGGCTTCCTGCGCGATTTCGACAGCGGCCAGCGCTATCGCAACCGCAATCGCGTGACGCTGCGTGGCCAGCTTCTGCTCACGCCCGCGGACGACCTCGATATCCGGCTCATCGCCGACTATGGACATCGGCGCGAGACGGGTCCCGATACCTATTCGCCCACCGTTAACGACCCTCTCTATGTCGGCATTTTCGCGGCGATGGGTTTCGACAGCCATATCGGCCGCAGGGACCTGACCATAACGACGACAGAAGATCGCGCTTCGCTCGAAGAAACCGATCAATGGGGCCTGTCGGGCGAACTCAACTGGGAGCTCGGCGGTGCGAAGCTGACCGCGATCACCGGCTATCGGCGCTGGCGTAACGATCAGGCGCGCGAGGTCGACTATGCCGAGGCCGACCTCGTCTACATCCCTTTCAAGGCCGCGGCGCAGGCATTCGACACGTTCACGCAGGAACTTCGCCTCGACGGGACAGCGGGGCCGGTCGACTGGATGGTCGGCGGCTTCTACAGTCATGAAAAGGCTTTCGGCCGCTATGGCTATCGTGTCGGCCGCGACCTCGAACCCTTCCTCGACCGGCTCTTCGGGCGGACGACAGGGCTGGCTAATCCGATTTCCTTCTACACCGGTCTGCCGGTCGGGGCGAGCTATCCCGAGGGATCGGGCGTGGGGCGTGACGATTTCCGCCAGACGTCGCGCAGCATTTCGGTATTCACGCACAATGTCTGGCACGTCACCGACCGGCTCGATCTGATTGGCGGCCTTCGCTTCACGCGCGAGACCAAACGCGTCGACGTCGATATCGTCGACACGCTGAATCCCGGCTGCCAGGCGCTGATCGCCGCGGGCCTGTCGGCCCCCGGCGCAACGCCGATCTCGGGCATCCAGTGCCTGCAACTGTTCGACGCGCGCTACGACGGATCATACACAGCGCGAAAGGTCGAGAAGGAATGGTCCGGGATCGCGACGATCAGCTATGATTTCAGCGACGCGCTCCATGGCTATGCGACGTACAGCCGCGGCTACAAGGCGGGCGGCTTCGTGCTCGACCGCGCCGGCTTTCGTCCGATCACGGTCAAGGCGCCGGACGCCGACGACCTCGCCTTCGATCCGGAACTTGCCACGAACTACGAAGCCGGGTTGAAACTCCGCTCGCCGGGCGGCGCGGTCACGGTCAACGGCGCGCTCTTCTACACCCGCTTCACCGACTATCAGCTCAGCTACAATACGGGGGCCGCGCTGATCACGACCAACATCCCGCGCGTTACCGCCAAGGGTTTCGAACTCGAAGCCAGCGTGCGGCCGGCGCCGGCCTGGCAACTGGCGGCGGGTGTGACCTATGCGAGCTCACGCTATGGCGCGATCCCGCCGGGCCCTCCCGCCAATGTCGTCGCGATCGCCGGGCAGCAACTCGCCAACGCGCCGAAATGGGTCGTCACCGGCTCGATCGGGTGGGATGATCTGGTTGCGGCGGGCAAACTGCGGGCGTTCGCGCAGGTCGACGGACGTTATCAGTCCGATGTGCTGACCGAACGCCTGCTCCGGCCGACGTCGGGGCAGAAGGGCTATGCCTTGTTCAACGCCCGTTTGGGTTTGGGGGCGGCGGACGAGCGCTGGACGTTCGAGCTATGGGCGCGCAACCTTGCCGACCAGCGCTACATCGGATCGATGATTCCCGCGACCTTCCAGGGCGCAACGCTGGTTGGAGCGCAGGGCGAACCGCGCACCTATGGCCTGACATTGCGGACGAAGATACGATAGCCGCAAAGGGAAGGGGCCGGCTCGCCCAGTCGGGAAGCCGGTTTGAAAATGGGGGAGCGCCACAACGGCGGCTCCCTTTTTTCTTAGCTGGATGATGCCGCGTCCCGGGTGATCACCCTGAACAGGGCGGTGGCGCGGCCCGCAAGCGCCCCGTCCGCGGTTACTTCGGCCGATGCGAAGGCGATGGTCCGGCCCGGTTGCGTCGACTCGGCCGCAATCTCGACCCATTGCCCCGCACGCGCCGCGCCGAGGAAATCGACCGACAGATGGATGGTGACCAGACTGGTCCCTTCGCCGACCGCGAGTGCGCAGGCGATGCCCATGGCATTGTCGCAAAGCGTCGACAGCACACCGCCGTGCAGCATAGCGCGCGCATTGCAATGTGCCTCAGCGACACGCAAGCCGATTACAAAGCGACGGGCGTCGCGTTTTGAATATAGCGGCTCCCACGCGTCGGTCACGGGGCTGCGGCGAAAGTGCCGCGCGAACCCCGCAGGCGGGTCGGTGGGGGCGCTCACCAGTCGAGCCGAAGCGTCGCGCCATAGGTACGCGGCGCGTTATAGGCGACGGAGTAGGCGCCAAAGAGGGCGAAACTCTGCACGGCGAAGCTCTCCTTCGTGATGTTGCGTGCCCAGAGCGCGATGTCCCACCCGCGTTCGCTCGTCAGGCTGATGCGCGCATTGACCAGCGTGTAGGACCGCTCCTTCAGATAGGGCGTATTCTCGGCATTGAGGAAGAAGGCGCCATTATATTTGCCGTCGACCTGGATCGCCATATCCCACCCGTCGCCGACGCCGAACTGATAGCGGGCAAGGAGGTTCGCCGAAAATTTGGACGCCAGCGGCAGGTCGTTGCCGTCGAAGACCGGCTGCGCCGGATCGTCGATCCGCGTGTCGATCCATGCGAGGCCTCCGCGCAGGTCAAAACCGCGGACGGGACGGAATGTGGCGTCGATTTCCAGTCCGTTGACGCGGGCCTTTGCGAGATTTCGTAGCTGGTTAAACGGCAGTCCGGTAACGGTGTCGACCTGCGCGACGCGGACCTGCGGTTTGCGGAAATCATAGTGATAGAAGGACCCGTTCAGGAACAGGCGGCGGTCGAGCAAGGTCGACTTGATCCCAGCCTCGTAAGCCGTCAGCGTCTCCTCCTCGAAAGGCTGAAGCTGCTGGCGCGTGAAGGCGAAGTCGCCGTCGAAGCCGCCGCTCTTGAAGCCGCGGCTGACGCTGCCATAGATCAGCACCGCGTCCGAGGGCTTGTAATTGACTCCGATCTTGCCCGAAAAACTCTTGTAGACAGCTTCGTCATCGACCACCGCGGCATCGGCGGAGGTTGAGCCGAAATTGACCCGCGCGCGCACCGGCGTCAGCCCGTCATTGTAAATCCACTCCGACCGGCTCCGGAAATCCTTGCTTTCATAGGAGTAGCGCACGCCGCTGATCAGGGTGAGCTGGTCGGTCGCCTTCCATTCGGCGTGAGCGTAAGCAGCTGCGCTCCATGTGTCCTGCGCGAAGTTGAGTTCGAGCTGGTCGGCGACGCGCCTGGCAAGCGCCGGGTCGGTGAAATTGGTGAGGCCGAGCAGCGGCGACAGCGTGCCGAAGAAGCGCAGGTCGATCTTTTCGCGCGCGCCATAAAGGCCAGCGATCCAATAGACTCGTCCGCTATCATCGGAAGCCAGTCGTAACTCCTGAGAATATTGCTCGAGCTGCGTGTCGCGGAGCTGGTTGAGCTCGTGATGCGGCGCGCCGTCGGTATCGGTGAATGCCCGCTTGCCTGCCTCGTCATAGGAGGTGATCGAGGTCAGCATCGCGCCACCCAGGTCGAACTCGCCGCGCAGCGAACCGCCGTAATTATGCTCGCGGTTGCGCCCAACAAAATCGACCCGGACACGATAGGGATCGCCGTCGAGATCGGTATAGCCGAAGGCATCGCCGCAGAATCGCGGATCGCGGATGCCGGTGAGCGGCGTCGCCGCGCAAGGCTGGGCAGCCCCCGGGATCGAAGAGAAGCCAATCGAGGTCAGCGGCAGAACGTCGCCGGTTGTTTCGCCGCCATGGACATTGAGCAGCAGGTCGACGCCGTCGCCGTCGTCAAATTCGAGCAGCCCGCGGAGCGCCCAGCTTTCCTGCTCGCCCGGCCTGCGTTTCGGGTTGAAGAACAGCGGGCTGAGCGGCAACGCCGTGTCGGCGGGTGTCCAGTCGTTGATATAATAGCCGCTCGCCTGATTGGCGTAGCGGCCGGCGATCCGGGCCTTGAGCGTGGACGACAGGGGGCCGCCGACCGCCGCGTCGAGCGTGATCGTCCGGTAGTTCCCATAGGAGAGTTCCGCATAGCCCTCCGCGGCATCGGTCGGCCGCCGGGTAGAATAGCTTACCGCGCCGCCGGTGGTATTCCGGCCGAACAAGGTGCCTTGCGGCCCCTTTAAAATCTCGACGCGGTCGGTGTCGAAAATCTGAAAGCCGGTGAGGATGTTGGAGCCGAGATAGACTTCGTCGAGATAGACGGCGGCGGCGGGTGCGACATTCGGCGCAAAATCCTGAACCCCGACACCGCGGATGACGAAGGTCGGCTGGCGGCCGAGATAGCTGTAGACTTGGACGCCCGAGACCGATTCCGAAATCTGCTGGGCGGACGTCACGCCCAGATCCTTTAGCTGATCGCCCGTAAAGGCAGCGATCGAGACGCCGACATCCTGAAGATTCTGGTCACGCTTTTGCGCCGTAACGACGATCTCGCTCAGTTGATCGTCGGCCTGCGTTGCGGGTTCGGTTGTCGCGGTCGGGTTCTGGGCCAGCACCGGCACCGGTGCGGCCATCAAAAGCAGGCTGGCGCCGGCGAGAAGCCTGTTTTTCATATCCGTCTCCCTTGGCGGCGGATTCGTCGAGATCCGCCCTGTCGCAAGGATGGGGGAGAATGGCAGGCGCGGCCATTGACGGGTTCGCGACCCGCGTTGCGCCGATCGCAATGCGGGCGCGGCGCGCGACACGCAAATCCCGTTGCAGCCTCGGCAACGGTCAAGTCGCGGAGCGGCGATATAGGAGGGGCCTGTCGCCGGTTTGGCAGAGTGAGGAGGAACTGCAATGAAGCTGATGGACGCTGTGGCTTGCGAAGGCGCCCAGAGCGTAGGCGCGATGTTTTCCGGCGCGTGCGATCGTTTTGCGGAGCGGGCGCTGATCGAGTTTTGCGGCCGTGCCATTCGCTTCGGGGAAATCGCCTCGGCGGCCGCCAGCGTCGCGGCGGGATTGGCGGCGCGCGGGGTCGCGAAGGGCGATGTCATCGCGCTCTATTTCCGTAACACGCCCCACTATCCTGTGCTGTTCTTCGCGGCGATGCGCCTCGGCGCGGTGGTGGTCAACCTGACCCCGCTCGATGCGGCGCGCGAGTTGCGGTTCAAGCTGGCCGATACGGGGGCCAGAATCCTGGCGACGCTCGACGAGGAGCCGTTTCGCAGCCAGGCGGCGACGCTGCTTGATGACGGTCTCATCGATCTCCTTCTGCTCGGAAGCGATGCTTACTGGACTGGCGGCAATCCGCTTGCACCTGCCGGGAAAGCGTTCCTGTCGATCGATGCGATGGTCGCGGAGGCGGCCGCCTGTCCGGCCGCGGTTGTCGCGCCCGGCGACCTTGCGCTTATCCAATATACTGGAGGGACGACGGGCGTGCCGAAGGGCGCCCTGATCACCCACGGAAATCTCGTGAGTGCCGTCGCGATGTTCGATGCGGCGATCGCCGCGACCTCGAATTGGCGCCGCGGCGAGGAGCGTCATCTCGGCGTTCTACCGCTCTTTCACATCTATGCCCTTGCCGGCGTCCTGTTGCGCGCGATCGCGAACGGTGAAACGATCCTGCTGCGCGACCGCTTCGACGCGGCGCAGACGCTCGACGACATTCGTCATGGCGGAGCGAGCTTCTTTTTCGGGGTTCCGACCATGTTCGTCGCGTTGCTCGAATTACCGGGCATCGCCGCGGGCGACCTTGCGTCGATCAGCTATTGCGTCTCGGGCGGCGCTCCGCTGCCCGGCGAGGTTGCCGCGCGCATGGCCGAGCTCGTCGGACAACCGCCGGTCGTCGGCTGGGGGATGACCGAAACCTGCGGCGCAGGAACGCTCGGACGGCAGGGCGCGGCGGGCGAGGCGGGCGCGATCGGTCATCCGCTGCCGGGCGCGTCGATCGAGATTTTGACGCTCGACGCCGACCGGAAACCGATGGGGATCGGGGAGGTCGGGGAGATAGCGATTTGTGGCCCCAATGTGATCACCGGCTATTGGAACCGCCCCGAAGAAAGCGCAGAGGCCTTCGCAGCGGGGCGCCTGCTGACGGGTGACATGGGGTTTATCGACGCCGGGGGACAGGTCCATCTCGTCGATCGCCGCAAGGATCTGATCATCGCGTCGGGTTTCAACGTGTATCCGCGTGTCGTCGAGGAGGCGATCTACGAGCACCCCGCGGTGGCCGAGGCGCTGGTGTACGGTGAGCGCGATGCCTATCGCGGCGAGGTGGCGGTCGCCGCGGTCTCGCTGCGAACCGGCCAGACGCTGGACATTGGCGAACTGCGCGAGTTTCTCGCCGACAAGCTCGGCCGGCATGAACTGCCCGCCCGGCTGGAGATCCACGAAGCGCTCCCGCGCACGGCGGCGGGCAAGCTGTCGCGCAAGGATCTTCGCGACGCAGCGACAAAAAAGGACAACTGACATGGATGACTTTCAATGCGTCGCCAACGGTCTCGCCTTCCCCGAAGGGCCTGTCGTGCTCCCCGACGGAAGCCTGCTTGTAGTCGAAATCCGCGGCCAATGCCTGACGCGCATCGCTCCTGACGGCGACCGGCGGATCGTCGCCGCGCTGCCGGGCGGTCCCAATGGGGCCGCGGTCGGGCCCGACGGCGCCATCTATATCTGCAACAATGGCGGGTTCGCGTTCGGCGACGTGGAGCTTTATGCGATCAACATCCCGGTCGGACCGGCACCGGATTATGCTGGCGGGTCGATCCAGCGCGTCGATCCCGAAACGGGCGAGGTCCGGACGCTTTACACCGCGGCGGGGGGCGTGCCGCTGCGCGGGCCGAACGACCTGGTTTTCGACCGCCATGGTGGCTTCTGGTTCACCGATCATGGCAAATCGGGACACCGCGAGCGCGATCGGGTGGGCGTGTTCTATGCCGCCGCCGACGGCAGTTTCATCCGTGAGGTAATCTTTCCGCTCGAAAACCCGAACGGAATCGGCCTCTCGCCCGATGGCTGCACGCTCTATGTCGCCGAAACCTATACCTGCCAGCTCTGGGCCTTCGACATATCGGGGCCCGGAGAGATTGTGCCGTACCCCAATCTCTTCGGTCATGGCGGGCGCTTCCTCCATCGTCCCGCGGGCTTTCGCTATTTCGACAGTCTTGCGGTCGAGGCAGATGGCAATATTTGTGTCGCCACGATCGGCGAGCCGGGCATTTCGGTTGTCTCGCCCGCCGGGGAATTCGTTGAGTTCGTGCCGACGCCGGACGTCTTCACCACCAACATCTGCTTCGGCGGTCCCGACATGCGGACCGCCTATATTACCCTTTCGGGCACCGGCCGGGTGGTTTCCACACGGTGGCCGCGGCCCGGACTGCGGCTGAACAACGTTTGACGGCGCTCAGACAAAGCGATCGAGTCCGCTCTTGATCCAGTTCCGGAACTTGATGGCGTCGGGGCGGCGTTGCACCGCTTCGTCGGCGAAGACCAGATAATAGTCGATGCCCAGCGGCGCCTGATAGCCGCCGATCCGAACGAGTCGGCCCTGGTCGAGCAGCCGGTGCGCGAGGATCGGCGCAACGATCGCGACGCCGAGTCCGGCCGCCGCCGCTTCGAACATCAGGAACTGCGCCTCGAAATAGGTCGGCGGCGACAGCGGCGCGCCGTCATACTTCATATTGCGCAGCCATCGCTCCCAAAGGCCTTCGGGACGGTAAACGGCGAGCCTGTCGACATCGGGCAGCTCGGCGAGGCGGGTCGGCGGCGACCGTCCGGAAGCCAGCTCCGGGGCCGAAACCAATATGCCGTTGATTGGGGCGATGCGGATTGCGGGCATCGATCCGATGTCGCCGGGCCCGACATAGATCGCGGCATCGGCGTGCCCCCGTCTGAGATCGTCGATGTCGCGCCCGATGCGCAGTTCGACATTGACCTCCGGATGCGCGCGCTGGAAATCGGGCAGGTTGGGGATGAGCCAGCCGATCGCGAAGGATTGCGGGACGACGATGCGGAGCGCCATGCCGCCGCGCTCCGCCTGCAGGTCGACGGTCGCGCGGCGGATCGAATCGATCGCGGGCTCGACCGTCCGCAAATAGCGTTCGCCGGTCTTCGACAGCGTGACCGAACCCTTGTCGCGCACAAACAGCGCCACGCCGACAAAGGCTTCGAGCGCCTGAATCCGACGCGAAAAGGCTGATGGACTGAGCGCAAGCCGGTCAGCCGCGTCGCGGAAGCTTGACGAGCGCGTCGCGAGGATGAAGGCTTCGATCGCCTCGAGTGGAGGTGCCTGTCGTCGGATGGTTCTGCTCAAGCCTCCCTCCCTGCCGTCTACACGAGGGCGGTGGCGCCGTGAAGGCGGCGCGTCACCAGCCGAACGCCCAATTTTCGAGCCGTTCATAATCGCGGCCTTGCGCCACCATCACCTCGCCTTCGCCGGCGGTCGCTGCGGGATCGGCGGCGGCGTGGCGGGCAAGCTCGAATCTTGCCAGCTGGTTCGAATGGACCTCGTCGGGGCCGTCGGCAACCTGCGTCGTGCGCGCATAGACATAAGCCATCGTCAGCGGGATATCGGCGAAGCCGCCGCCGCCGAAGGCCTGGATTGCCATGTCGACGATCTCCGCTGCCATGCGCGGGACGATGATCTTGATCATCGCGATTTCCGCTTTCGCCGCCTTGTTGCCCGCGACGTCCATCATCCACGCCGCCTTCAGCGTCATCAGTCGCGCCTGTTCGATGCGACAGCGCGCCTCGGCGATGCGGAAGCGCCAGAGCGACTGGTCGGCGATAAGGGTGCCGAATGTCGTGCGCTCCGACAAGCGGCGGCATGCGCGTTCCAGCGCGCGGTCGGCGACCCCGATCAACCGCATGCAATGATGGATGCGCCCCGGGCCCAGCCGGCCCTGCGCGATTTCGAACCCGCGGCCTTCGCCGAGCAGCATGTTTTCGGCGGGGACGCGAACATTGTCGAAGATCGTTTCCATATGGCCGTGCGGGGCGTCGCTTACCCCGAAGATCGGCAGGTAGCGCCGGATATGGACCCCGGGTGTATCGGTCGGCACGAGGATCATCGACTGGCGGGCGTGGCGGTTCGGATTCTCGGGGTCATTCTGCCCCATCACGATCATTATCTTGCACCGCGGGTCGCCGGCGCCCGAGGTCCACCATTTGCGCCCGGTAATCACATATTCGTCTCCGTCGCGGCGAATACGCGTGCCGATATTGGTTGCGTCCGATGAGGCGACGGCGGGTTCGGTCATCGCGAAGGCCGACCGGATCGTCCCGTCGAGCAGCGGCTGCAGCCATTGCTTCTGCTGTTCAGCCGTGCCGTAGCGGACAAGAACTTCCATGTTGCCGGTGTTCGGTGCGTCGCAGTTGAATATCTCGGGGGCCCAATAGGATCGGCCCATGATCTCGGCGAGCGGCGCATAGTCCAGATTGCCGAGGTTCGCGCCGAATTCGCTTTCGGGGAGGAAGAGATTCCAAAGCCCGGCCGCACGGGCTTTCTCCTTCAGATCTTCGAGGATTTCCAATGGCTGCCATTGGCGAAAATCGTCCGGCTGTGCAAAGACCTGATCGTAAATGGTGCGCTCGGCCGGGTAGACATGGCGCTCCATGAACGACTGGAGATGCTCGATAAGCGCCTTGCAGCGGTCGGAATACTCAAAATTCACAGGCATTATCCTTTTGCGGGCGGGGCGAGGCCGAGGCAGGCGAGTCCGGCTTCGGCGATGACGTCGAGTTGGCGGAGCATGGCGGGAGCGATGGCACCGGTCGCATTGCGGTGCAGCACGCCGTGCGCGATCGCAGCGGTGCGATAGAGCGCGAATGCGCGATAGGCTTGCCAGGCGGCGGGCAGCGCGAAGCCCGTGGCGCGGCAATAGCGCTCTACAAGCGCGGTTGGCGCGGGAATACCGGAACCGGATCGCGAACGTCCCGCTAGACCCGGCAGAATCGGATTATCGTGCGGCAATTCGAAAGCGAGCAGGAAATAGGCGAGGTCGGCGAAGGGGTCACCGAGTGTCGAAAGCTCCCAGTCCAGCACGGCGGTTACCCGGCCGTCCGCGAGCAGCAGGTTACCGAAGCGATAGTCGCCGTGGACGATGCTCGTTCGCGACTGCGAAGGCAGGATCCGCGAAAGCAGGCTGCCGAGTTCGAGCAGCGCTGGCGGGACTATTCCGTCGGCGGCGACCTGCTCCGACCATCGCATTAGCTGGCGGTGATTATAGTCTCCCGACGATCCGAACCCGGCAAGGCCAATCGCGCCGGGCGAGAGCCGGTGCAGGCGTGCCAATATGTCGATAGCCTGCTCATAGGCGGATGCGCGCTGCCCGGGCGAAAGTGCCGGCAGCGCTGGATCCTCCTCGGCGGCGCCGTCGATCAATGGCATCAGATAGAAGGGGGCACCGAAATGCGAAGGATCGTCGACATGCAGCAGAACCGGCGGCACCGGAATATCCGATCCCTCAAGCGCGGTCAGTATCCGCACTTCGCGGTCGATCCTGTGCGCCCAGGGGAACGTGACTCCCACCGGACGGCTGCGCAGCACATAGCGGCCGTTCGCGGCATCGAGCAGGAACGTGGGGTTCGACCTTCCGCCCGCCAGCGGGCTGATCGACACCGGCCCGCATAGTCCCGGGACGCCATTTTCGAGCAGCGCGGTCATCGTCCCGCCCAGCGGTTGCGGCAACGAATCCGTCTTCTTTTCCGTTCTTTGGCTCATCGCGATAATCGGTAGGCGGATTGCCGGACGACCAGGTATCGCGAACTTCCCAACGCGCGTTGCGCAACCGGCAACGGTCAGCCCGCCCGTTCCAGATCGGCCGCGAGATAGCGCGCCGCGAGCCGGTAGTGCAGCGCCCCCCAGACGAAGAGCGACGCGGTCAGGACCAGTGCGATACGCAGCCCATAGGCCGCGTTATCCGCGTTATCGGCCGCCGCCGCGAAATGGTCGCTGAGCCAGCCGGTGAGCGGGGGTCCCATGCCGAGCCCGACGAGGTTGACGGTCAACAGCACGAGCGCGCTGGCGGTGGCGCGCATCGTCGGTTTTGCGAGCGATTGAACAAGGGCATATGTCGGGCCGAGATAGAGAAACTGGGCGATTCCGGAAGCCAGCAGCAATGCTATCGCCACCGTCTGTTCCTCCTGCAAATAGGCGACGATCGAGAGCGGCGCCGCCAGCGCGAGCCCCGTCGCCGGAATCCATGCGCCGAAGCGCGTATCGCGCCGCATCGCCCGGTCGACGGCGAGGCCGCCGAGAAGTGTTCCTACCCCGGCCGCCAGGCCCGAGATCAGACCGGTCGTATATCCGGCGGCGGCGAGTCCCATCTCGAACTGCCGCATGAAGAAGGGAGCGGTGAAAGCGAGAATGCCGTATCCGGCGGTCGAGGCGACGGTGATGCCGATCGTCAGATGGACGAAAGCGCGGCGCGCCGCCAGATGCGCCAGCGTTCGGCCGAGCGAAGGCGGCGCGGCGGGTGCGGTCCGCGTCGCGCCCGCCGTGCGCGGATCCCTGATTACGAGCAGCACGACAAGCGCGAGGATCAGGCCGGGCGCACCCACGAGCATGAATGTCGCGCGCCAGCCCAGCGCTTCGCCGAGCGCACCCCCGGCAACGGCGCCGAACAATATTCCGAGGGGAACGCCGAGTGAATAGATCGAGATGGCGGTCGCGCGCCGCTCGGGCGGAAAGAGATCGGAAAGCAGCGCGTGCGCGGGCGGCGTGCCGCCGGCTTCGCCGATGCCGACTCCGACGCGGTACAGGAACAGCTGGATGAAGCTCGTCGCGAGGCCGCACACCATCGTCATCAGCGACCAGATCGCCAGCGCCGCCGCGATGATGCGTGGCCGGTCGACGCGTTCGGCGAGGCGGGCGATCGGCACGCCGAGTACCGAGTAAAAGAGTGCGAAGGCCGTGCCGGATACGAGCCCGAGCTGGGTATCGCTCAGCCCCAGCTCCTGTTTCAGGGGCTCCTGGAGGACGGAAATGATCGTGCGATCGATGAAGTTGAAGCAATAGACCGTGAGAAGAAGGCCGAGCGCGACACGCGGATCGCTCGCGCGGCGGGGGCGGATCATGCGTCGCGCCATTCGGCGGGTCGCCGCTCGAAGAAGGCAGCCATCGCCTCGTGAAAATCCTCGGTCCGGGCGCAGAGAACCTGGTTGCGATCCTCCATCGCGATGGCGGACTCGATCGACGGGGCGTCGATCGCATGGCGGAGCGCTTCCTTCGACAGACGAAGCGCGGTCGGTGCAACCTTGAGCAACCGGTCGGCCATCGTGCGCCCTTCGTCTTCCAGCGCGCTTGCGTCGTCGACCAGCCGCGACACGAGGCCCAGCGAATGGGCCCGCTCCGCATCGATGAAGTCACCCGTCAGGATCAGTTCGGAAGCGATCGACGCGCCGGCTAGGCGCGGCAGCAGATAACTGACGCCGATATCGCAGCCCCCGAGGCCGACATTAACGAAGGCGCAGTTCATGCGCGCGTCGCGGGTCGCGATCCGGATGTCGGCAGCGAGCGCAAGGGCGAAGCCCGCACCGCACACCGCGCCGTGGAGCAGCGCGATGACCGGCTGAGGACAGCGGCGCATTTCTACGATGAATTCGCGATTGGCGCGCTGGATCGCAAGTTCGGTCCGGACGCCGGCATTGCCGAATTGAAGGTCGGGGGGCGCGTCCTTCGTTGCCTTCAGATCCACGCCCGCGCAGAAAGCGCGTCCGGCTCCGCGCAGCACAATCACGCGGCAATCATCGTCGTCGCGCTTTTGCCTGAAATAGGAGGTCAGCGCATCGGCCATGCGCGGATCGATGGCGTTGAGCCTGTCGGGACGGTTGAGCGTCAGTATATCGAGCGTGCCCGAGCGGTGTATCTGTAACCCTTCATTCTGGCGGACGGGTTGCGCGCGTGTCTTGTCGGTCATGCCGGCAGCCTATCGACCCCTGTCCGCAGGGCGAGTCGGCAATTCGCAACGCTCGTTGTGTTTGGCGCAAGAGCGGGGCGTTCTTCGAAACGCCGAACCTAATTCGATGCCTGTCTTTTATGAGGGACGGCGCAAGGCCGACCACTTCTAACCGGCCAGCCTCTGCTATCGCTGTAGAGCATGTGGTTTACGCCGCGATAGTCGGCGACCATATGTCCGTTTTGGCGGGGCTACGATCCAAAGCCGCCTGTCCGCAATCGGCCACGAGTTTCTATCGAGGGCGATAAGGTTCGCAGGCGATTCCGTCGCCATCGCCATCCATCTCGGGGCGATAGCCGGGCTGCCCTCGATATATCGGCGCGGCACCAGCAGCCCAGGCTTCCTTGCAGTTGCGGAAATATGCGTTGGATGCTGGAGGCGGCGTCGCCGGTCGGGGGCCGTCTGACACGCGCGCGGTCGGCTGGCGCGGGGCGGGGTTGGCGGCCCGATAGTCGGCGGGCATCTGGAACTCGCCGCTCCAGAGACCGAGTCTGCGCTCACGCGCTCTTGCTTCATTGGGAACATAGGCGGCCGTGAATTTTGGCAGGGCCACAGCGAGGCCCGCATCGACGACGGCGGCGGAGAGGTCGATTATTCCGACCTGGCACATCGCGACGGTGCGGCCATAGTCGTCGATGTCGCGCTGTTCGCAGCGCACGGACTGGCCTTCCACGATCGCGGCGAGCTTGTCGGCCGCTTCCTGGCCGCAGGCCCAGGGACCGTCGCCGCGCGTGCAGGTCTGCTTCAGTTCGGGCGCGTCGATCCCGTAAAGCCGGACGACGATACCTGTGAGGTTGAGCGTATCGCCGTCGGAGACCCGCGCGGGGCCGCTCACGTCCTGTGCGACCGACGGGGTAGGGGGCAGGGCGAGCGAGAAGATGATAGCGGCGATCGCGGTGCGCGTGGGCCGGCGTGTCGCGCGGTTCGGGTTTTTCGATGTCACAGCAGGGTTGCGGCCGTGCGTGCCGCATTTTTCCTGGTACGACCCGCGTACCAGAGCTCGGGCGTGTGATCGATGACGAGACGATCGGCGGGATATTGGGTGACGAGCTTCATCGCCTCCTCGGCCGGTGCGTGCAGCCATGCCTCATGGTCTTCGGGATGTAGGATAACGGGCATGCGGTCGTGGACCTCGAGCATCTCGGGGACGGCATCGACCATCACCATGGTGTAGCTGTCGCCCCATTCGTCGGTCGGACGCCAGAAGCCCGCGCAGGCGGCCAGCGGCTGGTCGGCAATGCTGATCCATGTGCGTGTCATTTGCCCTTCGGGCCCAACGGCTTCGGCGAAGGCGGTGATCGGGATGAGGCAGCGATGCCCGGGCTGGACGAACCATTCGCGCCACATGCCGTAAGGCGACATCAGCTTGTCGTCGCGGGCGTTGTTGACGTGGGTCGGCTTGTTGGGCTTGCCGGTCTTCTTGTTGGTGGAATGCCGCGGAAAGCCCCACACCATTGCGTCGAGCTGGCGTTCGCCGGCGACCTCGCGAACGACGAAGCCCGTGCCGCCCTTCCAGACATCACCGGTGCTCGCATTGGTCTGCTTCTTGCGCTGCGCCTTGAAATGCGAGGCGACCTCGTCGACCGAGGCCTTGAGCGTGATCTGGTTGCACATCGGCGGCTCCCGTTCAGGCGGCGCCGAGCAGCCCCTCGAAACTGGGCTGGATCGGCGGCGTGATCGTGAAGCTACCTTCGGGGAAGGGGCGCAAGATGTCCAGCGGCGGGCGCTCCTGTTGCATCCAGTCGAACCAATCGTCGGGATCGACGACCGCCACATGGCGGTCCTTGTGCGGCGCAAGGTCCGGATAGGCGGGGACGGTCAACGCCGCGAAGGCATCGAGATAGTCGCGCGTCCCTCGCTGCCAGACCCCGGCAATGCAGAAGAAGGGGATGTCGGTGACGAGGCTTGCCGCATAGAGCGTCTTGCCGTCGCGCTTGATGCCGAACTCGTTGGCGAGGATGAGGCAGGGGCTTTCGATCCGCGCGGTTTCGGACTTGAGCAGCGGGATCTGTCCGATCTCGGGGTCGCGCGACCGGAGGCCCCAATGCGCCTCGATCTGGCGTTCTTCCTGGCCATCCCAGATCATGATCCGGTGCCCGCCTTTGCCGACACCCTGCAGGACGTCGTCGAAATCTCTCTCCATCGTCTAGCTCCTAGCTCCGGTAGCGGCGGATCGCGCGCTTCCATTCGCGTTCGTCGACCCGCTCCTTGATGCAGATCGCGTCCTTGTCCCAATTGACCACTTCGAGGCGGAGCGGTTCGACGCGGCGGCCGGAACTCCAGGCGCATTGCCGGCACCAGAAATGGCGGCACGCCTTGCGAAGATTATCGTCCCAGCCTTTGCGGTGAAAGCGGTACCAAAGCAGTCCCGCATCGAACTTGGCGTGATGACCGCAGCGGCAAACGGGCTGCACCGCATAATGCCAGATGGCCGCCTCGAAAATGTGCGTGGCCCGCGGAATGCCCGATTTCGTATGCTGCACGTCACAGCGCCAGCACCAGCTGATCGGCGTCGGCGGCGGCCGTGGTCTCACCGTGGATGCGCGCGATCGTCAGCGCCAGTTCCTGCGCGGCCGCTTCGCGTATGATTTCCGTTGGCGCGGTGAGGCCGACGCGCGCCCATCCTGGGGCGTCCAGGAGTGCGCGTGCGACTCGGTCAGGGTCGATTCTCATCATGGATCAATGAGAACATAAAAAGAACAAATGAGCAAGCTGCGGTACGCGCGCGTGGGCCCGTCTTCGCGATGCCGCCGCCACGCAAGCGGCCCCGGCGCAAGCCGAACGGACGGGCTCGGCCGTCCGGGCGTCCGCCCATTTCGGCATTTTCCAAGAAGCCGCCCAATAGCAATCGGCCCGAAACGCCAAAGCGGGTATCTTTGGAGCCCAGGGATACCCTGTGTTAAGCTTGGCTGTGCGGGGCGCACGCTGGTCGATCGTGCTTTGCGCCGGGTCAGTGACGCCGAATTATAGAGAGGAAAGATTACTCCAGATTGGCAAACCTTGTACGGAAAAGACAAACTATCCCGGCTGCAGGAAAGTTTTGTTTTTGAGAATGGCGAGGTTTCCCTAACGGCGGCCGCGTCGGTGGAGGGGCCTCTGGTGCCGATAAAGGGACCGGTCTCATCATTCCGATAACAGTCGGCCGGGCACGCGACCCGCCCGGCCGTATCTGGGCGGCGCTCCGCGTCCAGACCCCGGTTTTCCGGGCGCGGGGTGCCGTCATTTTCAGGGGCTAAGGCCACCCGGGGCTGCGCTCGGAATATTCGCTTCGGCGAGTGCGCGCCTACAAACTACCTGACCGCCATATCCAACGGTCAGAAGCCACGCATTAACCCGACGTGGCAGCGCGGAGAGCCCGCGAGCCGCATTGGTCACGCGAGGCGGGTGACGGGGTGAGGGCGCCGCGCATCCATGCGGCGTGGTGCACGCAGAGCTGACGTCGCCACTGCTATCTCATGACATTGCTGCCCGTCAGTTCGGGAGGCCACCTCCCCTATATCGCTCCCCTTCTTTCCGCTGACCCAGCCAGTCCTCTCAGTGACGCAGTGATCGGCTTTCGGCCTCCGCACGCCACGGCGCGGGCGGCGAGGTGAGCGCGCGCATGCGGGCAGCGGCGTGGGCCGAGGGCGCGGCGCCACAGAGGAGAGAAGGATCGGGAAGAGTGTCGCCGGGAAATGGTTCGCGCGCGACATTCGAAAGTAAGTGTCATGAATATCGGTGAAATCAGGAATGTGAATGATCGTCTGACTGGCTCGATCGCGACCCGCACGATCGACCTCCCGCGCATCGGTCTGCGCAAGGTCGAGAGCATGAACCCGCGGGCACCCGTTTACGAGGTGCTGGCGCTCAACGTCGCCCGGCGCTGGGTGCAGGTCGGGGCGCTGTGGGAAGCGGCGTCGAAGAAGACCGGCGAGGTTTTCCTCGCGGGCAATATCGACGACCCGAGCCTCCCCGAACCGCTGCCGGTGGCTCTGTTTCCGTCCGAAGACGGCGGCTACACCATCGCGTGGCGCCGCGAGACCGTCCGTGCCGAGTTCGGCGGCGGTTTCGGCGCGAGCACGCGCAGCTATGACGAGCAGCCGCAGGACCGCGGCTTCGGCGAGAGCACGGCGGGCTCGAACGGCGCGCTGATGGGCGCCGGCGCCGACCTCGACGACGAGGTGCCCTTCGGCTGACGAAGGCGCCGCAACCGGGCCGGGAGGCGCAGCTGCGCTTCCCGGCTCTTTTCTTGCCCGATCCAAGGAGACCGAACATGGTCGCTCATTCTTCCGCGCAAAGTGTTGACAGCTTTGCAGACCTTCGTGCCCTCTACGCCGAACAGATCGCCACGCCCGAATTCCAGGCATCGTTCGGCGATCCCATCCCGCTTTCGATCATCGAACCCGGTGACGAGCCGGGCGAGCATGACATGCCCGAACCCTTCGCGGCGCAGGCCGAATGCGGCGGGATCATCGCGACGATCTTCGACCTTTTCAACGACACGAGGCTCGCGCCGCTTTCCGCCGAGATCGCGTGGGGGTTCGTGAACAGCTTCCACTTCGTCGCCGGGAAACTCGAGCGCCGCGAGGATGCTCTCGCGGCCGAGGTTGGCGAGATGGTCCGGCGCATGGACATGAGCGAGGTGTTCAACAGCGAGCTCGAGGAAAAGCAGCTCCTGTGCCAATCGACTGCCGAACAGCGCGCGGCGATCGAATGCATGCGTGACTATGCCGCCGAAATGTATCGCACCCAGTCGGGCTGGCCCTGGTCGCCCGCGCGCGGATCGCGTGCATCCTCGGCCTCGACTGCGAGCCAGATCGCGGCGCAGGACTTCCTGCGCGAACGGGCACTCGATGCGCGCGAGCGCTACCTGCCGCAGGGGCCGGTCGTAGTCTTCTCCGGCCCCGCGCAATGGCACGACTGGGAGATGCTTTGGCGGCGGCTCGACGAGATCCGCGCCCGCGTGCCCCATATGACGCTGGTGACGACCGGGCAGCGCAAGGGCGCCGACGCGATCGCTGCAGCGTGGGCGGGGCGATCCGAAACCCGCGTACCCGTCGTGGCCTTCGGCCTCTACGGGACCGGGCGTAAGACCGCCTTCACCCGCAACCGAAAGCTCGCCGAACTTCGTCCCGTCGAAGCGGTGGTTTGCGAGGGGTCGGGATTGCAGGCCAATCTCTACCAGACGCTGCGACAGGCCAATGTCCCGATCCACGCCTTCCGCAAGACGGACCAGGCGCCTGAGAAGGAGAGCGCCGTCCGCCGCCCCACCGCGCATGGCGCGATGAAAGCGGCGCGCGGCGATCCGATGTTCGCCGCCGCCTGACATCGGCCGGGCCATAGGCCCGACCGTCACTTTGATCTCCCTGAGCCGGTGCGCTGAAGCGCGCCGGCTTTTCTTTTTGCTGCAGGGGATTTGCCGCACGTCCTGACCGCCCAGGCTGCGCCGAACCAGCCACACCGCCGTGCTCGCATATCGCGCCGTACAAGAACGGGAGCCTTTGCGGATCGGGGGCATCGAGCCCCCGCTCCGCAAACCTCTTCCTCTCTCTCAAGTCTTCTTATCGTGGCACGGGACCGCATCGGCCTCAAGGACGGCGGGGCCCCACCATTTTCCCTGGCGGGTCGGGCGCGGGGCTTCTTCCTTCCATGTGCGGTGGCCGCCAGAGAAAATCGTGACCCCCACCGCCGCTTCGCGGTCGGGCTTCGCCCGATCCTTGACCCCGATGCTCGGCGCCCGTGCAGGGGGAATGACCTCTCAATCTAGAGGAGGTCAATATGACGACGTTCAAACGCAGCATAAGGGATTTTTCGGAAATCGCCGCACTTATTGCCGAGGAGACGGGAGAGGCGAACGACAGCTTCAGCGCCGCCTTCGACACCGATCTCGAACGCAGCAAGCTTGGGAAAAGCGAGGAGGAACTGACGTGCGATATGCCCGATGCGATGCAGGTGCAGCTTGCCGTCGAACTGATGATCACGACCGTGTTCGACGTGCTGCGCGACACGCGCATCGAAAGCGCGGCCGAACGGATCGCATGGGGGATCGTCCACAGCTTCCACCGCGTCGCAGGACAGTTCGCCGGACAGTCCGACCGGGCGGCGCAGGAGGTGCGCGAGTTGCTGCGCTCGGCCGACGGCAGCGAGATCCACGGCGTCGAACTTGAGGAACAGCAGCAACTCCTGGAATCGCTCGATGAAGCGAGCGATGCCATAGCCTGCATGCGCGATCATGCAGCGGACATCTTCCATGCCGAAACGGGGCGTCCGTGGTCGGCGCCGAAAGCGACGCTGGTATCGTCGAAGCGCACCGCGTCGGTTATCGCGGGGACCGATTATCTCGCGGCGCGCCGCCAGCGCCGCCTCGCGCAGCATTTTCCGGCGGGGCCGCTGGTGGTCTTCTCCGGGGGCGCTCGCTGGGCCGACCATCGCCCGATCTACAAGGCGCTTGAGGAGATGAAAGCGGCGCGCCCCGACATGGTGCTGCTGACCACCGCGCAGGACAGGGGCGCCGATGCCATCGCCGCGGCGTGGGCAGCAAGAACGAAGACGCCGCTGGTCGCGCTGGGGATCGACAAGGCGCGCTGGGGGAACCGGGCGGGGTTCGTCCGCAACGACCAGATCGCGCGGTTGCAGCCGGTGGGTGCCGTGGTCGCCGAGGGTACCGGGGTGCAGGCGCAGCTCGTGCGGGTGCTGCGGGCGGCGGGGGTAGACCCGGTGCTGCTCCCGCATCACGATATGCCGCGCGAACGGGTGCGAGCATAGAAAGGCGAGGGGATCGGTTCGGGCGCAAGCTCGGACCGATCCCCTTTTTTATGTCGAGCGTCCTGTCGCCACCCTCAGGGAACCGGACGCGGGAGCGCCCGGTCCCGTCGGGCGGCGATGCGGTGCGGCGCACCGGCCTCCTGCGCGCGGCTTCGCCGTGCTCGTCGCTGGGACCATCCCTTCGGGATGGGCGTCATTTGTTCGGGGCCATCCCCGAGAGGGCTTTTAGCGCCGCGACAGATGCAGTCCCTCCAGCACGGATCGCAAGATCGACGATCTCCCGAAATTCACGCTCGGTGAGCGTCTCGACAGGGAGCTCGGGCACGATCGCGGCATATTTGCCGCGCAGCGCGCGGCGGGCATTTTCGACATCGTCTGCGACCTTGCGCTGGCGCGCTTCGAGGTCGGCGAGGCGCTCGCGTTCACTCTTCTTGGGCATGTCCATCTTCCTTTCGATGGTCTGCCCGCCACGCACTTTCCTATCGAATGGATACGCCATGAATCAAGTCTCCCGAGAATATGCCCGGCGGGCCGCCGGGAAGGAAGAAATCCCCCTGGCGGGGGAGCCCGCGCGCCTTCCGGCACGAGGCTGCGCAGCGACATGGTCGCTGCGGTGGGCGGACGCACGCCGTTGGCGTTTGTAATGCACCCTACGCACGGGTGCTGCGCCGCGCTCTGGCCCGCAAAATCGAGGATTTTCGCGCGAATTCGCGAGATCCTCGTTGGGCGTCATATGTCGGACATGTCGGACAAGACCGGCGGACTTTGTCCGACAGCGCCGCTAACCCCTTGATCCATAGCGCCATCTTCTGCCCGACGCGTCGGACGCATTAGGCCATTGGAATATTGGAGCTTTGCGGCTATAGTCGAGCCGCTTCACAACCTCATGTCCAAAGGCTCCACTTTTTTGGAGCATCACTTTGGCAAAATTATCTCTCCGGCTCGACGACGCTCTCTATGATCGTCTGCTCGCCTCGGCGGACGCGGCGGGCATGACCCCGTCCGCTTATATCCGCGAGGCACTCGAACAGCTCAATGGCGCCGATCCCTTCGGTTTCCACGCCCGCTTCGATGAACTTCATTCGACCGTCATCCAGATACTCGCGATCCTCGCGTCGGACGTTGGTGCGCGCGACCCCCGGGCGCTCGCCAAGGGGATGGAGGACACCCACCGGCTGCTCCGCGAACGGGGGCTGCCGACCGGCGATGCGCTTGCTCGCCAGGGGGGAGGGCGGATGTCATGAGCATCTTTCGCAACGACACCCTCGGAAGCTGGACGCGCGGCGGCCAAGCTATCGTCCACAATGTCCGCATGACCACCCAGGTCTTCTTCCAGACCGTGATGGCGGGAACCGCGATCTGGATCATCGGCGCCATCTGGTACGCGCTCGAAAAGTCGGGCGATTATCAGCGCTACCTTCTCCTCAAATATGCCGAGGCCCTGTTCAAGTCCGATACGGCGCGAGGGACCACCGACCCGGTGCTGTTCCGCAGCCCCGAGGGGCGTGAATATTGGACCTCGGCCGACCTGCTCATCGGCGCGCCGATCATGAAGGAAGCGCTGAAAACGCTCGAGAGCGACATCATCACCGGGGCGATCCTCTCCGGTTTCTTCGCGCTCGGCGCGCTCCTCGTCGCCTGGTTCTATTTTACCCGGATGGGGCGTGGACTCGGTTCGAACGAATATCTGCGCGGCGCGCGCTTCGGGTCCGTCTGGCAAATCCGCCGCGCGCTCTGGCGCGAACGCAAGGGGAGTTTCGCGATCGGCGGCGTCAAGGTTCCGCTTGCTTTCGAGCCCGAACATATATTGATCTGCGGGGCTCCCGGCACGGGCAAGACCAACATGATCGTCAAGATGCTCGCCGGCATCCGCGCCTCGGGCCGGCGCGCGATCGTCTATGATACCGCCGGCACCTTCGTCGAGAAATTCTACCGGCCCGGGAAGGACATCCTCCTCAATCCGCTCGACAAGCGAACCGCCATCTGGTCGCCCTGGGTCGATGTCCCGCGCGACTATCATTATGACCAGATCGCGGAATCGATGATCCCGGACAAGCATGGCGACCCCTTCTGGTCGAAGGCCGCGCGCGGGACTCTGGTCGCAGTCATGCGCAAGCTCGCGGCCGAGAAGCGCACCTATGTCTCGGCGCTCCTCGAGACCATCGTGCGTTCGCCGCTGAAGACCCTCGGCGCCTATGTCGCGGGGACCGATGCGGCGGCCTTTGTGTCGTCGGAAGGCGAGCGGACCTCGGCGGGGGTGCAGGCCGAGCTTGCCTCGGTAATGCGCAGCTTCGCCTATCTCGACGATACCGACGATGGTCTCTCGATCCGCGACTGGGTGACCACCGAGGGGGATGACAGCTGGCTTTTCATCACCGTCAAGGCCGACCAGCTTCCGTCGCTCCGCCCCCTGATCACCGTCTGGCTCGACATTGCGATCAGCGCGATCATGAGCCTTGAACCCGATCAGGCCCGGCGCCTCTATTGCGTGATCGACGAGCTGCCGAGCCTCCAGAAACTGCCCTCGCTTTCGGATTTTCTCGCCCGCGCCCGCAAATATGGCGGCTGCGGCATTTTGGGGTTCCAGTCCTATCCGCAGCTGAAAGCAACCTATGGCCAGGAGGAAGCCGCCGCCGTGACCGGCTATTGCTCGACCTGGGTCGCACTCCGGGGGAACGACGGCGACACCGCCGATCTCGTCTCGAAGAATCTGGGACAGGTCGAGCAGGTCGAAGCCAATGAGGGGATGAGCTACGGCGTCAATGATATGCGCGACGGGGTCAATCTCTCGCGCATCCAGGTGACGCGGCCGCTCGTCCTCCACACCGAGGTCACGAACCTGCCGAACCTTGCAGGCTTCTTGCGCTTCGGCCGCGGCTTGCCGGTGATCCGGTTCGACGATCGCTACAACCGGACGCCGTCCTCCGCGGAGGCTTTCATCGAGCGGAGCGATCCCCCGCTGCGCACCGTGTCGACCCCTTCGCTGCCTGCTCCCGCTGCTCCATCCAAACCGCCTGCCACGCGCAAGCGCCCGCCGAAACAGGCCGCCGGTTCGGCGGCGCCCGAACTTCCTCTGGGTCCGGTCGCCACCGCTGGCGATGGCGACAAAGGCGACGGAAAGGCACCGATCGATCCTGCCGGTGGTATCGGGGGACATGACCCCGATGCGCCGATTGCACGCCTCGAGATCATCGCCACGCCGTGGACGCACTCGCTTCGCCAGCACGGTCGCCCGGGCGGCCGCCGCAGTCCCGCGAATCCGGCATGATCCATCCGCGCCGCCTCGGGGGCACGCCCGCTAATGTCGCCCGCTATTACACCATCGGCGACTATTATACGAAGGGAGGGAACGAGCCCTCGGCATGGGGCGGGCGGATCGCTACCGAACTCGGGCTCGAAGGTGCGGTCGAGCGCGGGGCGCTCGAGATGCTGCTCGCCGGCAAGGTCGGCGAGCAGCATCTCGGCCGTCGCCGCCATGGCACCATCGAGCATCATCCCGGCTGGGACTTCTCGGTCAACGCGCCGAAATCGGTGTCGATCATGGCGCTGGTCGCGGGCGACGAGCGTATCGTTGCAGCCCATGAGAAAGCGGTGGGTACTGCGATCGGCTGGATCGAGGAAGATGCCGCGCTTCGCCGCCGCATGAACGGCGACATCGTCCACGAGACGACCCGCCAGCTTCTCTACGCGCGCTTCACCGAACATGCCTCCCGCGAGCTCGACCCCCATCTCCACACCCATGTCGTCATTCTCAACATGACCCGGCACGCGGGGGATGAACAAATGGTCAGCCTCGAAACCCGCGCCATGTTCGCCGAGCAGATGACCGCCGGGCAAATCTACCGCAACGATCTCGCGCATCGCCTGCGCGGACTCGGATATGATATCGACTTCGACCCGCGGCGGGGGCTCTTCGAGATACGCGGCGTACCGCAGGACATGATCGCCGACATGTCGCGGCGCGCCGAACAGATCGACGCCCACGCCAAGGATCATGGCCTCGAGGGGCAGGCGGCACGCACGAGATCCTTCTTCGAAACCCGCCGCGCGAAGCAGAAGGTCGGGCTCGAAGGCCTTCATAGCCAATGGTCGGTGCGGTCCGCGGCGCACGCTCCAACTCTCGACGCAATTCGCAGCCGCGCGGACGAGCGCGGCGAACGGGAAATAGGCGTCGATCGGGCGACCGCGAGCCGGGCATCGCTTTACGGACTTCGCCAGTCCGAGACGCGCGAGGCCGTCAACAATCTCGGGCGGCTCATTCGGACCGGGCTCGCCTCGCATGTCGGCGAGGTGCGGCTCGAAGATGTCCGGCCCCTCTTCGAAGCGCATGAAGAAAGGTTCAAGCTGCTGCGGACCAGGGAGCAAACGGGCGACGGCGTACTGACGCGCGGACGGACCTCGCGCCGTACCGCGCGCCTCGAGATCGCGCTTTCGGGCCAGATCTCGCTCAGTCTCGACGACACTATACCCTTAGCTTCACCAGAACGGATCGAGGGATCGCTTCGGGGCAGCATCCTCAATGACGATCAGCGCAAGGTGCTAAGCTGGCTCGCATTGTCGAGTGACCGGGTCGTCAGCGTCGATGGGGTTGCGGGCTCGGGCAAATCGACGCTGGTCCAGCAATTGAAGGCGGCCGCCGATCCCGATTGGACGTTCGTCGGTTTGGCGCCCACCTCGTCGGCAGCGGGCAAGCTCGGCGCCGATGCCGACATTGAATCGCGAACCGTCGCGGCGCTGCTTGCCGGCGGCGGTCATGACGTTACCGACCGCCATGTGCTCGTCCTCGACGAGGCTGGCCAGCTCGGCAGCCGGCAGGCGCTCCGCGTGCTGCAAATCAGCCGCGACACGGGCGCCCGCGTCATCTTGCTCGGCGACAACAAGCAGACCGGGGCGATCGAGCAGGGAAAACCCGCCTGGCTCATGCAGCAGCTCGGTCTTCCGACAGCGCGGCTGAAGGTCGCGGTTCGGCAGGAAACCAAGTCGATGAAGGCTGCCGTCGCAAACGCGCGGCGCGGCGATTATGCCGCGTCGCTCGATGCGCTCGACAAGGTGGTTAGCGGCCAGCGCGCCGACAAGCTTGCGGAATCGTTGGTTGGCGAATGGACGCGGCTCAAACCCGGCACCCGCGAGACGACCAACATTCTCGTTCTCGACAATGCGACGCGGCTGATCGTCAACAGCCGGATTCGCGAGGTGCTGAAACGGGAAGGCGCAATTGGGCTTGAGGATCTGCGGCACTCCGTCCTCACATCGTCGGGCATGACCAACGAGGAGAAACGCTTCGCCCGCTTCTATTCGTGCGGGCAGGTCGTCCGGTTTGCGCGCGATGACGCAGCGCGCGGAATTGCCAAGGACCATGAATATCGCGTCGCCGGCATCGAGCCCGATAGCAAGGGTCGCCAATGGGTACGGCTGGCGGGCGAGAATGGCGGTCAGCTTCTCTGGAACCCGAGGCTGGGACGGGCATCCGAGGTCGCCGTCTTTCTGGAGGACACACGCGACGTGGCAGCGGGCGACCGCATCCAGTGGCGCCTGGCAGCGAAGGAGCTCGATCTTAAAAATGCGGAACGTGGGACCGTGGAGCGGATCGACGGCTCGGTCGCGACAATCCGTTGGGATCGCAAGGCCGAGCCGCAAGCTATTGATTTAGCGCTCCATCGCACCTGGGATCATGGCTATGCCGAGACCGTCTATTCGGCGCAGTCGAAAACCTACGACCGCGCCTATGTGCTGGCGCCGCTCGGATCGGGCCTCGTCAATGCCCAGAATTATTACACCGCGATCACGCGCGCGCGCTTCGGCGTCAAGCTCTGGACCGAGGATCCCGAGCGCCTCGTCCGGAAGCTCGAGGCGAACTCGGGCGAGAAGACATCGGCGCTGGAGGGGCTGGGGCGCCTCGCGCGCGACAGCCACCGAATACGGAGCCTGCGCCACCCGGGCGCAATCGAACGCGAGCGCGCTGCAATGTTGCAGTCACGAACTGAGCGCGCGCAGCGGCGGGCGGACCGAGAACGCGCTTGGGCGGAGATGTTCCGTCCGGCCAGCCTCGCCGAACGGCTTGCCGGGCGCGCCCACCGTGCGGCAGGCCAATTCGATGACTATCTGCACGGGCTATTGGGTGCGGGCAAGCAAGCGGCACCCGAGCCGGTACCCGAACAGCGGCGCCACCAGGAACCCGATCGCGGAGGCCATGATCGATGAAATCCGATGGTCCCGGACCGGACCACGAAGACTGCGGATCAGCGAGCGGAAGTCACGTCGGACCGATGGCGTTCGAACCCATCGACATCGACACCCTTTTATTGTCGGAGCGACGAGCCCCATGATGAAATTCCCTATTGTCTGCCGTTTGCTGACCATCATTGTCGCGGCTTCAACCTTTGCCGGGTACGCAAGCACGGCATCGGCCAAGCCTCCGGACGCGCAGCAGGAAGTCGAACTCGCCACCTGCATTCGCAAGGCCTCAAAAGGCAGGGCCTGGCTTGAGCGCACCCTGTGGGGACTCCGCGATCAGGAGGGCGGCTGGATCGGCGCCGCGGTCGCCAACAGCAATGGCACACATGATCTCGGACCCCTTCAGGTCAACAGCTGGTGGGTTCCGAAAATCGCCAAACTCGTCGGACGTCCCGAGGATCATGTCCGATCATGGTTGCAGAACGATGCCTGCTTCAACGCCGAGGCCGCGCGCTGGATATTTCTGTCCGGGCTGGCCGTCACAGGCGATTATTGGAAAGCGGTCGGCGTCTATCATAGTCCAACGGGGTGGAGGCAGGCGCGATATGCAAACAGCGTCGCAGTCCATTTACGGCGGCGCTTTGGACGATCGATATGGTGACACCGATATTGCGGAGATGACCCGCGCTTGGGTGGCTCAGCGGAACCACGGCCCGCTGAATGGGTCGGCGAGATACTGCTGCGCGGCCTTCACTAGCCGCTGGACGCGCGAGCGGTAGGATGCACTTTCAATTCGCCAACGACGCGCCGTGACACTCTCACCGAACAGGACCTCGGCGATTCTCTTCTGCGATGCGCCCGCGGCCAGCGCATCGGCGGTTCGTAGCTCGAGTATCCAGCGCGCGGCCCGGCTTTCGCGCGGACGCAGCGACGCCGGCATTTCGCCGCGCGCCGTCAATGCCAGAAACTGTTGCAACGCCGCGATCTTTGGGGCCGCTGAATCCACGCCTTCGATCTCATGCACGAGAAGAGTGGATCGGCCGAGCAAGGTGCCATCATGGTGCATAAGCCGGATCAGCCAGCGACCGTCCGAAATGAGCCAATGTTCTCTGTTCGCCTGATCGACCGAGATCGAGACATAGTCGGCGAGCGCGAGGACATCGAAATTATCGCCGGGACCAGGCGCGCGGCGTCCGGCGCGCGTCTGGAGAACTTTGGGGTCGACGTCAGGCGACCAGATGGGGCGAGCTTCGGGTGCGGAAATGGCGGGGTCGATCCAGGCAAGCAGACCGACCCTTATCGGTGCATCGATCGGGAGCCGGTCCCGGGCCGCCCATAGGCGGCGATACCGGGGTGTTCGCCGCAGCCATTCCCACGCGAAGGCGCGGCGGTCGCACAGCATAAGCGCCGAATATTCACTGGCCACCTGCCAATCGGCTGCAGGCGGACCGCTGTTCATGCAAAATAGCCGGAATATATTCGGAATATTTTCATGAAGCGTCGTTCTGGCCCTTGTCGATATCCCTCAGATTCCGGAAGCTTGGCGAGTGGTGATGTCGTGCCGTGCGGCACGTTCCGGTTGCGCCAGGCGAGGTGGTTGCAACGCTGCTTTACCTCCGCGGACCCGAACCTGCATTGTCCGGGCTTGCGGGTCTCCGGCGCGCACATGCGGCGCCGGGAGCAGGGCTAGCCGGCTATTCGGCACCTTCCGCAAAATAGGCGCTGAGTCGATGCATAATCTCGGGCTCGATCGTCATGATGCTCCGTCGCCCGTCGAAGGTATCGGGCTGCCGCCGTAATATGCCTGCTTCGCAGAGCTTTTGGGCGAGTCGTAGCGCGCTGCTCATCGGGATGCCCGATGCGACGCACATGGGATATAGATGGAGCACCCGGCCTTCGCACTGGTGGATGAACAGGTCGAGCAGCATGTCCCAGGCAGGCTCGACGAAAAGACATTCGGCGCCAATAAGTTGTCGGCGCAGAAAGCGGCGACGCTGCGTGATGCGCGCGTTGGTCAGCACGAGCTCTGCCTTGGCCCGCCGATCGGCGGCGGTATCGGGGCTCTTCAGGGTGAAGGAGAAGGTGCCGCGTCGGGCCGTATCATCGACGATTATCCGTGATGTCTGGTTTGCGGTCACGACAATATGACCCGACAGCCGGATATCGAGTGCATGTCCGATATCCGCGAGGCGGCGCGTTGCTTCGATGTCCTCGTCGCTCGGATGCGGATTTCCGCTCGGATGATTGTGGACGAGCAGAATCGCGGCGGCATTGAGTTCGAGCGCGCGGCGGAAGATGACCCTCGGATAGAGCGCCAAATGGGCGAGGCTGCCGCTTTGCAGGCATTCATCGGCAATAAGATGGCGCGACCCATCGAGGAACAGGATGCGCAGATGTTCGTCGGCGAGCGACCCCATGGATGCGATGAGATAGTCTCCGAGTTTCGCATCGTCCAGATCGATCCGCCTCGAATAGAGCCTGCCGCGCATCGATGCGAGCATCGCGCGCCGCGTGCAGAGGAGCAGGTCGATCACCGCTGCGTGGTCGCCGAGAATGCGGGCCAGGGCTTCGGGCGTTTGGGCCCAGATCCTCTCGAGGCTGTGAAACTCTTCGAGAAGCGCGCGCGCTAGGTCTTCGCTGTCTTCCGGAGAAATCGCTGCGATGAGCTGTGCCAGGACGGATAATTGGCGTTGGTGCGAAGCCGTCTTTGGTGCCGCCAGGTTGCGAACAACAGGAGAGGGGGAACCGCCCAGGAGGCCGCTACCTGCATGACCATATAGGCCGCCGGATCCATCGCGAGATTGAGGGCGCGGCTGGAATGGGCCAGCAGCGGCAATATGTGGAGAACGGCCGCGATCATCGGCCAAAAACGATAGGCGAAAAGTGCGAGCAGCAATGTCGCGGAGGCGCCGAAACCATCGATGAGCAAATGCCCGAAGTCGAGAACCGCATATTCGGGCGCAACGAACTGGTGCAGCAGAAGGTCCGATCCGACCATCGTCGCCGCGATCCCCGCCATCACCCGTTCGGGGCCGCCACCCCGCCAGGCGGCGTAGCCAAGAGCCGCGAGCAGGAACAGGGCGAAGATCGCGACACGCATTTCGCATCTGTTTCACTCTCGCGGCCCCCGGTCAAATTCTTACGTTGCGACCGCATGCAGCCGGTGGACGGCTGCCCGCTTCGGGCATTCCTCGTGCAGGTCATAACCCGCCGTTTCCTGGCCGATGGCGACCAGTTCGCCATGGACGCGCAGCACATCGCCGCCGGCGTCGATCAGTGCCATCTGCGCTTTCGCAAGGCGCTGGATCGTCGCCTGCCCCTTGGCGGGCGGCACGCCTTCGGTATCACGCCGCGCCGTGACCACGCTCGCCATGAGCGACGATACGGCGATGAGGGCATCGTCGATCCGGATTTCGGCTGACGGCAATTGCTGCTGCAAGCTGGTGGCAATGGATATGAGATGTTCGGACATGACTTCTCCTTTGCCAGAAGCAGGGCTTCCGGCTGTTGCTGTAGGGCAAGATGAAGGGATTTAGCCGGACATGAGCCGCGTCAGCGCCTCTGCAATACCGAGCCCGCCGAGCAGGGCGAACACCACCACCATGAGCATGATGGCGATGATTGTAGCCTTGGCAGTCGGTGCATGGTCATGCCTCCAGATCGTCCCGGACGGTGGGCGTTCGCCCGATAATCCGGCCATCGCCCCTTTGCCCTCGCGGACATCGAGATAATGGTCCGGATCGCCGTCCGGGAAATCGGATGGCGCGAGGGAGGGCATGATGGGAAGCTCTACCGGATCATATGCGATCCGATCGCATATGCTCTTCAGCCGGGCATAGCGGATGGCGGTATCGTCACGATTGATGGCGGCGAGCGTCTTGCGCGCAGCCGATATCCGCTGATCGACCGTGTACCGCGAAATGCCGAGCTCGCGGGCGATCTGCTTCGACGTCTTGCGCTGTAGCACGAGGTCGAGGCACAGGCGCTGCTTGTCGGTGAGCAGCGCCCAGAGCCTTGCTTCGGCTGCGTCAGGTTCCTGCGCCCCATCCATCCCGTCAGTTTCGTGACATTGTATATTGAGGCAAGCCGCTTTTGAAATTTGGCTTCTTCATTAAGCCCATCCTCGAACAGATATTGCCCGTGACCGGGCGGTGACCTTTGATTGTCGGTGTGCTTCGACTTCGAAACAATCCCCAATCTGGTTCTAACTGACGAATATATTTGAAACATATGGCGCCGCCGATAGCGTCGCCCCTGTTCCGCGCTGCTGGTGGACCAACGGCAGGCGTCATGGCTGGACTTTCGCCTGCTTGAGAGGGCTGGGGGGCAGCACTGAAACAGGGGCTTCACCCGGCAGTCAGGCTTGAGGACGCTGCCGGTGCCGCCAATGGGTCGGAATGCGCACAATCGAGGCCGCGCGGCAACTTGAAGACGACATCATGGCGGTCGATAGCGAGGACGCGCTCGTCGATATCCTCCGCGAGATTTGCTCGCATATGGGCTGCGCCTGGTTTGCGATCAGCCACCATGTCGATTTTCTCGCGGCTCCCGACAAGGGCATCCGTCTCCACAACTATCCTGAAGGCTTTGCGCATTGGTTCGACGAGAATCGCCTCGGCGTCTCGGATCCCGTGCACCGCTTCAGTCATCGCCGAACATCGGGTTTTCGCTGGCGCGATATGACGCTCCATCGGCCGCGACCTCAAGATGCCGAGGTGCTGGAACGCGCCCGCCGTCACAACATCGCCGACGGACTGACGGTCCCTGTGCATTTGCCGGGGGAGGCGCATGGCTCTGTATCCTTTGCATGGACCGATAGCGGATCGATGCCGCCCGAAGCGCTTGTCTTTGCGCAAAGCCTCGGGGCGTTCGTCTTCGAAGCCGCGCGCCGGCTCGGCGATCCCGTCTCGCTCGATGAGCGGCCGCAGCTTACCGATCGGCAGATCGAATGTCTGATGTGGGCGGCGCGCGGCAAATCCAATTCGGTCATCGCGCAGCTGCTCGATATTAGCGAGGAGACGGTGCGCGAGCATTTGCGCAATGCGCGGGCAGCCTATGACGCGCCGACGCGGATAGCGCTCGCCATTCGCGCCCTGTTCGACAGCGCGATCTGTTTCGGGGATGTCGCCCGAGGCTGACACCCCCCCTTTGTGTTATGGCACGGCCGCATTTCCCGGTTCATCTGAATTGTCTCTTTTCAAACAAGGGGACAATCTCATGCTTCTCACCATCGACCAGGATAGCCGGGACCGCGAACATATCGCGCTTCGTTCGATGTTCGCGGCGCGCAAACGCGTCTTCATCGATCTTCTGAAATGGGACATTCCGGCCCTCGCGGATCAATATGAAGTCGATCATTTTGACGATATCCATGCCACCTATCTGATCGTCACCGACGAGGCGGGCGAACATCTCGCTTCGGCACGTCTGCTGCCAACCACGCGGCCCGCGCTGCTCGATGCGCTCTTTCCCTTTCTCGTCACCGGCCCCATCCCTCAGGGGCCAGCCATCTTCGAAATCACCCGCTTCTGTCTCTCGCCGGGGATCGGCGCGCGGCAGCGCCGGATCGCGCGCGACGTGCTCCTCGTGGGTCTCGCCAAACATGCCCTCGCGAACGACATCCACACCTACACTGGCGTCGCCGAACATACCTGGTTCCGGCAGATTCAGACTTTCGGCTGGGATTGCCACGCGCTTGGCGAGCCGGTCCTCCACCAGGGACAGGCGCTTGTGGCGCTTCGCATCGATATCGATCGCTCCACGGTGGCGAAGCTCGCCGCAGCGGGCATCGCCGTCAAGTCCGCTGCGGCCCCCGCCGCGCGTGCCGCTTGAGGAGGGCGCGATGATCATCAATCCAGCATCATACGGAATAAACCGTCGAGGCTCGCCCGCGGCCCGTGACCTCATGTCCAATGGCTTCGCGATCATCCGGGGCGCCGCGCCAACGTCATTGCTCGGCCGTATCAATGTCGACCTCGATTCGCGTTATGCTGCCACACCCTTCTGTGAAGGCGGCTTCTACGGCGCGAGGACCAAGCGCTTCGGACGCCTGCTCATTCGCTCGCCGCACATGGCGGACCTCGTCATGAACCGCGCGATACTCGAATTGGCCGAGATCGCGCTTGGCAATTGGTGCGAGCGCATTCAGCTCAACCTAGCGCAGGCGATCGAGCTTCATCCCGGCGCGCTCGCCCAGTTCCCGCATCGCGATCAGGATATGTGGCAAGGCGCGCTCGGCGAGGTCGAATATCTCGTCAACGTCATGTGGCCGCTGACCTCGTTCACTGCAGAAAATGGCGGAACGATCATCTGGCCGCGCAGCCATGGGCTCGAAGCGCTGGTGGAAGAGCCAAGGGAGGCGCCCATCATCGCTGAGGCCGAACCCGGCGATGCGATCGTTTTCCTCGGGTCGACGCTGCACGGAGCCGGCGCAAACCATAGCAAAGCTGTCCGGCGGGGGATCATTGTCAGCTACTGTCTTGGATGGCTCAAGCCCTATGAGAATCAATGGCTGGCCTATCCTCCGCATATCGCGCGATCCTTTCCAAGGGAGATCTCCGAACTCGTCGGCTATGTCCAGCACCGGCCCAATCTCGGCAATTTCGAGGGTCAATGCCCGTCGGTCCTCTTCGATGCCGACCCCGAGGACGCGCGCGCGGCGGTCGATGCCCTTCGGCCCGATCAAGCCGCCATGCTCGCGCAGCATGTCGCGTCCCAGCAAGCGGTCGCCTCGGGGACGAGATCATGAGTCCCGGCGCGACGATGGAACTCGTCTATGCCGAGCTCAAGGCGAAGGTGATGCGCGGCGACTTCGCGCCGGGGGAGCGGCTCGAACCCGCGCAACTTGCGAGGGTGCTTGGCGTCAGCCCGACGCCGGTCCGCGACGCCCTCTACCGGCTTTCGGGCGAAAGGCTGCTCGAAGCCTGGCGTCACGAAGGGTTTCGGCAACCGATACTGGCCGAAGCCGACCTCCACGACCTTTATGCCTGGGGCGCGTCGCTTCTGGCGCTGGCGCTCGAGGGGCAGCCGCCCGACCCCCACATTCCGCAGAGATCGTTCAGCGACTCAGGCGCCGGCGATTATCCCGAGCGGGTTGCGGCGCTGTTTCGGGCGATCGCCTGGACCAACTCTAATCGAGAACTTCGATTTGCGACGGTGAGTTTGATCGAACGCTGCCATGTGTTTCGGGCCGCCGAAGTACGCGTCGACCGGCGGAGCGACGCGGCGATCATCGCGATGGACGATGATTTTCGTTTCGGGCGCTGGAGCGCCTTGCGCAGCAAAATCACACGTTTCCATCGCCGCCGTATCCTTCTCGCGGGCCGCGTCGTGGCGGAACTCAGGCCGCGCGAAGAGTCGCTCTAGAATATATTCGACCCATATGAGCCGTATAAAATTCCTATTTGAACGAGGGAGCATAGCCTTGGCCGTGTCGCAATTCCGCGGCATTGACGAAGGAGAGTCCCATGGACCGCAATGACATTGTCGAAGACGGCATCGAGGAACTGGGCGTCGCGAGCATCGAGACGCGCGGCTCGCTCATCTACGTCGCCGAAATCGGCGGCTTCGAACGGCTCGTTCCGGCCATCCTGGCTGACTGAAGGCCGGGGAGGGCGCGGCACATCGCCGCGCCCTCCACATTCTCATGACATATCAGCTTCGACCCGGGCTTTCCTTTGGCTTCATCGGCGAACGCGCCGTTTTGCTCGACCTCGACATCAACCGCTATTTTCTGATCAAGGCCGAGGCCGCCCAGGCTCTGCGGGACCTGATCGCCGGGACCATTGATGCAGGCACAATTCGTCGCCTTCCCCGGCCCGGCGGGCGGTCGCTGCTGGTCGAAGGCAGCAACGGTTTCGAACCGGTGGAGGCTGCGCTGCCCGGCTCAAGTGTCCTCGAGGCGGAAGCCCGTGTGTCAGCCCATCTTCCATTTCACCATGCGCTGCGCGCGCAACTGGAGGCGAGCGCCAGCCTGCGGATATTGGGCATCAAGCGCAGTATCGCGGCATGGCGCCGGGCTCGCCCGGTGGATGTCGGGCGGCAGTTTTCGATCGAAACTGCGGACCACGCGCGCGCCTTCGCTCTTCGACGTGCCGACGTCCCGATCCAGCGAAGCTGCGTTCCGGACTCGCTCGCCCTGATGCGCCTCCTCTGGCGAAAGGGCCTCGACGCCGACCTCTATTTCGGCGTTCGCCTCGATCCTTTCGCCGCGCATTGCTGGGTGCAGGCCGAAGACTATCTGTTGTCCGATCCGCTGGCGAATGTGCTCAGTTTCACACCGGTCTTCAGGCTGTGACTTTGCGCATCGCCTTCGAAGCGCGCGCTGCGTCGCATTCTGAACCCCGTGGGAGCCTCCGCGAGGTCGCGCGACTGGCCCATGTCCGGTTGCTGAGCGACGCGGCGGTAGCGTTTTCGAAGAAGGGTAACACGCTTCTGTTTGGCTGGGCGTTCCGCCGCTCGGACAATCGCGCCTGCGATGAGCTCGGTGATGACGAAGCCCGTGAAATCGAAGCGCGCGGCGCTGAATGGGCCGTCAAACATTTGTGGGGCAATTATCTTCTGGCCTGGAAGGAGCCGGCGGGCGATGTCCATGTCCTGCGATCGCCGGTGACGGGACCAGCGCTCTTTTTCGCCGAAGACGGCGCCTGCGCATTTTCGCACCTCGAGATTGGCAAGGCGATGGGCCTTTCCCTCGACAGGCTCGATCCCGCCGCGATCGATGCCCAGCTTCGCTTCCCTATCTTGCGCGGTCCGGCAACCGGGATCGCCATGGTGCGCGAGCTTCTCGCCGGCGAAACACTCATGATGGGTTCGCCCGCGGTCGTTCGCCAAGCCTGGTCGCCATGGTCCTTCACCGTGCGTCCACCAGTCGAGGCGTCGCTCGACGAGCTCCGCCGACACGTCATGTCAGCGGTCGGCGCATGGTCGACGCGGTTCGAGCGCGTCCAGCTCGAGCTCTCGGGCGGGCTTGATTCCTCGATCGTCGCCGCCTCGCTCGCGCGGACGCGTGCGACGTGGCGCGCGGTGACGCTTGTGACGCGGCGTCCTGATGGGGACGAACGCCGATACGCCCATGCGGTCGCCGATCACGCCGACATAGCGCTTCTCGAAATATTGCTGAATGCGGCCCCACCGGACCCGCTTGCTGCCCTCGGCGAACCGCGCGTCAGGCCCGGCGGCTTCGGCCTGATCGACGAGAGCGATATCCGGTTATGCGAAGCAGCCGAGGGCTATGGTGCGGGCGCGATATTCACCGGCGTCGGCGGCGATAATCTCTTCGGCTATATCATTTCCGCAGCTCCCGTAGTCGACGCGCTGCGCTTTGCCGGGCTCGGCGCGGCCTGGCGAGCGGCCTCCGACCTTGGGCGCCTCACTAACACCCATATGCTCGAAGCATGGCGCTTCGCTATCAGGCGCCTTCTGAAGCGGCCTCCGCCCTGGCCTCGCGATGAGCGGTTCCTGGCTAGCCGTCATGCTTCGACGGTGCCAGAACATCCCTGGTTTGCCGATGCGTCCGCCGCCAGCGACGGACAGCGCGCCTATGTGGGCATGCTGATGCGCATCCTGCCCTTTCTCGACGGTTATGACCGCGCTTTTCATGTGCCCGTGATCGCGCCGCTGCTTTCGCAACCATTGGTCGAATACGGCCTTGGCGTCCCGGTCTGGCAATGGTCGGCGGGCGGGCACGATCGCTCACTAGCGCGCAAGGCGTTTGCGGGCGATCTTCCGGCGCTTGTTTTACAGCGCCGAACGAAGGGCGGACTCGAATCCCTGTTTGTGCCGGCCTATGATCGAAACCGCGCACATCTGCGCGACTTTTTGCAGGAGGGACTGCTGGCGGCGCTGGGTATCATTGATTGTGACGCGATTGGCGCCGCGACCGCGCGTCCTGCTGGCGCGCTCGACAATGACTATGTTCGCATATTGCAACTCGTCGACATGGAAAGATGGGCGCGTTCGGTTGCAGGGGCACCGACGGCTGGCGGCCAATAGCCCGTGCCGGATGTCCGCCGGGGAACGGACGCCCGGCACGAACCTATGGCGCGGGACGTTGCAAGGGATGTCCCGCGCGCAATTCGCGCCAACGCGCATATCGATCCTGCTTTTGAGGGTTCGGATCCTCGAAATCGGCCAGCCAGAAGCGATACCAGTCGAGGTTGCGCGCATTGACCGCAAATTGATGCACCGGCTGGGTCTTGATGTGAGGCTCGTCGGCGAACACGAAGAGCTCGGCGGGCTTTCCGGCCCGTTTGAGGCGCGTGTGAAACTCGATGACAAGGCGAGCCTCGGCTTCGGGTAGTTGCATCAGGAGAGGGGTGTCGAGGCCGGCGGCGTCGCTTGTCGCGGAAAGCCGGTTCCAGCCTTCGGGATCGGTGTCGGGATCGCCGAGGCCCCATCGGTTCGCCAGCGTGTCGGGCATACCGCTGCCGGGCAACGCAGTGGCCCAATAGAAATGGGGTTCGAACTGCGCCGACGAGAGCGTCGCGGCGGCGAAGCGATCCGACTTGCGGATGGCCCAGAGGGCGACCTGCGATCCGAAACTGAGGCCGCCAATACCGACATGCCGTGGATCGACGATGCCGTCTGCGGCGAGCGTATCGATTGCGGCGGAGATGCCCGAAAGCGCCAGGTCATATTCTTCCTCAGCGTTGGAGAATTTGCCCTGAGCCTTTCGGATACAGAGAACCGCTATCCCGGAGTCCGCGAGGGGCAGCATCGGGATCTCGTCGCCGACGCCGCCCTTCAAGAAACCGTCGCAATGATAATATTGGATCACGAGCGGGAAGGGCGGCGCAGCGTGCGCTGGACGAAGCAGGAAACCGCTGAACTTTTGCCCACTGGCGATCGACCAGGACATGGGCGTGGCCTTTGTGGCGATCTTGCGCCGCAGGTCCGCATTGGGGTCGACCAGGAGTTTCCGGGCCCCGCTGCTATAATCGACGCGAACAAGCCTCGGCGGCGAGACGCCTGAGGCTTCGGCGCAGACAAGGAAGGCGGGTCCAATCGCGCAGCGATCGGGATTGAAGGGCGAGAAGGGCGCCCCGTCGGTGACCGCGAGCCGTTCAGGCGCTTCGCCATTCAGACGCCACAACGAAATTGTCTCTTCGGATCCCGGACTGGCCTCGAAGAGCAAAAGCGCCTTGCCGTCGGGGCGCCAGCCAAGCGCGCGGAGCCTGGGTGATGCACAGGCAGCGATAGCGCATTCGAGGGGCGGATGGCCCGGCTGCAACACGTCGACGCGGGTTTTGCCTCCATCGCGAACGATTCTGGCCTCCGCGCTGTCGCCGGCGACGACATGTTGCCCGATCGCAGAGGTCTGCGGCACGGGAGAGTCGGGCTGGGCCGATCCCCACACCATCGCCGATTTTTCCGTCGGCGGCGTGTCCGCGAGGAGGCGCACGCGTTCAAACCATCCTCCCCGAAGCCGCTGCATGACGCGCTTCCCGTCGACGATCGCGCCCCCGGCGAACGGCTGCATGACATCGACCGTTGGATCAACGAGCACCCCCTCATCATAGGCCCGCTTTTCCGCCGCCGCGATTTGGGCTCGTGTCGCCCCGACATGATAGATGATGCGGCGACCATCGTCCGCCATCCGGAAATCGACGATGTCGGCAGGATCGGAAATCGCGAGCCGGGCCTTGCCGCCCATGCGCCACGACCACACGCCGACCGCGCCGTCCTGCATCGCAAGAAAGTGGAAGCCTTTCGAATCCGCGTCCCATATGGGCGCATTCTCGATCAGCGTGCCGGCAAAGCTGAACCTCGCCGCGCCTCCATCCGCGACGCGGCGATGGTCGCCGCCATTGACCCCAACGATATGCCAGCCAAGTGCAACGCGGTTTTCGGCCACCGAAGGCTCGCTCACACGATAGGCAGCCCAGCGGCCGTCGGGCGATATGGTGACGCCGCTGATGTCGCGTGTCGCCACAATATCCTCGACGGTGACGAGCGGCGTGGCGGCGGCCATCGCCGCCGCCAGCATCACCATGTTACGATCCCCTGCAGCGCGATCGTTCGCCCTACAGCGCTCGCCTGCTCGGGGTCATAGCCGAGTACCGAGGTCGCCGTTCTGAAAAGGACATAAGGCGGGTCCCGATCGAAGAGATTGTTGACGTTGAGTGCCAGGCGGAAGGCTCGCCCACCTGGAGCGCCAGCGATGCGCGCGCCGAGCTGGAGGTCGAATGTCGTCCAGCTCTTCACCTTTTCGGCAGGCGTCGCGGTCTGGTTGCGATAACCCGACATATGGAGCAGCGACAGCCCGCCGTCGAAGGGCCCCGCCTCGAAGCCGAGGCGACCGCGCAGGCGGAGCTTCACGGGATTGCCAAGCGTCCCGACCGCGTTGATCGCTGGCGCGGAGCGCGTGACCTGCTGGTCGATGCTGAACAGGCGAGATCCGCCCAGCGAAAGCGTGAGCGCGCCATTCGGAATGGAATGGCGGTAGGAAGCGTCGAAATCCAGGCCGCGGATCGTCACCCGCGACAGGTTGAAAGTTCGCGCATCGGCGATGACCTCGATATCCGAAGCTTGGACACCGAGCGGATTTCTGAGGTTCGGATTTGCGAAATAGGCAGCGACCTCCGCCGGGTCGGGCGTCTCGTCGACAAGCTCGCCATAGACATCCCGCCGTGCGAGGAAGTTGAAAATATCGAAGGAGGCGCTCGCGATACGGTCGCGATAGGCAATGTCGAACCAGGTGGCTGAAAGCCTCAACCCCGGCAGGGCGACGGGTTCGAGGTCGACGCCCGCCGTCCAGCTCGTCGCCTTCTCGGGGCCAAGGTCGGGACGGAAACCAAGTAGCGCGAGCGCCAGCGTCTGGCCGGTCGGCGATTGAGGATCGGGCAGATAGACGGGCTGGTAGGTCGCATTGGCGGCGCCGACCAGTTCGGTGAAGAAGGGTGCCCTGAAGGAATGGCCATAGGAGGCCCGGACCACCACGCCCCGAACGGGCGTCCAGCGCAGACCCAGCTTGGGGTTGCTCGTGCTGCCGACGTCCGAATAATCCTCATGGCGTCCGGCGAGCGACAGCTGCAGCGCACCCGGGAGGCTCGTCCCTGCATCGAAGATGGGAATTACCAACTCGCCATAAAGGGCTCGAACCGTGCGCTTGCCCGGAAGCCCGGGCAGGCGCGAGGTGGTTGTGCTGTTACCGAAGAGGTCAAAGACCGACGTATAGTCGAGGCGTTCGCCGCGAATCTCGGCGCCGGCGGCGAGTTTCACTGTGCCGGCGGGAAGATCGAACAAACTGCCGTCCGCGCGCAGAGCCGCCGTCCAGACTCGCGAGCGCACCCGCGAGACAAGGCCGCCGCGAAGTCTGCCGACAAGCGCCGGATCATTGACCGCGCCGTCTCCGAACACGTTCAGCGCTGTTGCCGGGTCGGATAATACGAGCGCCTCGGAGCGGCGCGTGATGTGGATGATATTGATGTCGTCGGCGCGCTCGCGCTGCAGGCCGTAGCCGCCGCTGATCTCGAGCGACCAGTCGCCAACATTGGCGCGTGCCCCGCCTGAGAGGTTGAGGGCGCGCGCTCTACCGCGCGCGCCCTCGGGACCGAAATCGGCCGACGGGTCGTAGAATACCGTGATCGGCTGACCGGTGCCGATCGGATCGACATAATAGGGATTGGCGCTCGTGACGGTGACGGGAACGGGTCCGAACCGGCGCTGGTTCACACGGTAACGCCTGTCCGCATAGAGACCCCGCGCAAAAAGGGTGATCGCCCCGATCTCCTGTTCGGCTGAGGCATAGAAGCTGAGGCTGCGTTGGCGCGGCAGGATGTCGACGAGCCGCTGCGCGTCGGCGCGATTGAAGCTCCCCTCGATCAGATCGGCCGCGGTGAGGCCCCGCCCGTCCTGTCCAGGGGGAATTGCGAAAACGCGGCCATTGGCGGCAAGGATCGTCCCGGGATTGGCGAAATTCGACCGAAGGTCGGGGCCGCCTACGGGGCGCAGATCTTCGCTGGTGAAGCGCCGCTTCGTTGCGGGCAGGTTGCCGCGGCTGTAATATTCGGCGGCGAGTACGAGGTGACCGCTGTTCCATTTTTTGCCGAGCAGCTGGGCGATCTGCATCTCGCTGAAATCGCCGTCCGCCGTCCCGGCTCGCATGCGCGTCTCCGCACCTTCGAAGCGATTGCGGAAGCGAAGATTGACGACGCCTGCTACCGCGTCCGAACCGTAAATGGCCGACGCCCCGTCGGTCAGTATCTCGATACGGTCGATCGCGGACGAGGGGATCAAGGAGAGATCGGTAAACGCACCCCAGGCACCGCCCATGGCCGGGCGAACGCCGTCGAACAGGGTGAGCGTAGAGGCGCTGCCAAGACCGCGCAAATTGATCCCCGACCCGAAGTTGAGATTTGTGTTCGCATTGCCTCGCGCGGTCGCGCCAAATGTGGCCTCACTGGGGCCGCCCGAGAAATTCTGCGGGATGGTTTGAAGATAGTCGGCGAGCGTCGTGCGCCCGCTCCGGTCAAGCGCATCGCGATCCACGATCGTCACGGGCGAGCCGACCGGGCCGGCTCCGCGAATGCGGGTACCGGTGACAATGATCTGCGCGTCATCACTCTGCGCGGTCCCGCGATTTGCCGAGCTTTCGGCGAACCTGTCGCCCTTTCCCTCGCGGATAACGAGCGTTCCGTCCACGCTTTCGGCGACCAGTTCGGTGCCGGCCAGAAGCTGCGCCAGGGCCGCATCGGCGTTGAAGGTGCCGCTGACCCGGGCGCTTTTCTTGCGCGCGACAACGTCCGAATTGGCGATGACGTCCCGGCCCGAAAGTTCGGAATATTGCCGCAAAGCGTCCGCCAGATCCTGCGGCGCGATGTCATAGCTTTGTTGGCCCGTCTCAGCCGAGGCGGCGGGCACTGGAAGCCCAATCGTCGCAGCCGTCGAAGCCAGGATAGCTGCCAGAAGTCTCACTCTCATCTTTCCCTCCCGCGCGGCCGTGATGGCCGTCTGGAAGGGCGAGACGAGGCCGGCTGAATTATCCCCCCGTTTTTTTTCGGGACAGGATGATGGCGCCGTCACTCTCTTGGGCCGAAAGTCCGAAAACCGCGCTGAGTTTTCGCGCGAGCGACGCGCTGTCGGTGACATCGAACCGGCCCGTGACCTCAAGCGATCCGAGCGCGGGGTCAGCCAGCCGGATTGACTTGCTGTTCACCCGGTTCGCTTGATCGATGACCTCGCTGAGCGGCAACTTGTCGGCGACGACCCGAGATGTCGGTTGGACGTTTGCCACGGGTAGCGTCATTGCCGTGTCGGGCGTCGACCGAGCGGCGTCGCCGCGCGGCAGATGAAGCGGTTCGCCGCCCTGTACCTCGACCGTGTCGCCGGGGTTCAGTCTGACCGTGCGTCCGCCGGGCGCTGTCGCCCGCACATCGACAGAGCCGCTGACCAGCCGGACGCTCGGATTGCGTCGTGTCAGATCGACTTCGAAGATGGTGCCGAGTGCGACAATTTCGGATCCCCCGGCGATGACACGAAAGGGCCGGGAGGCATCGTGCGCTACGGTGAAACGGGCACGGCCGCCGGTCATGACGACCTCCCTGTCACGCTCCGAAAATCTGGTCTCGATCTTCGCTCCGTCGAGGAGTTCAACCAATGTGCCGTCGACCAGCCGAACGGCTTCGCCCTCGACGGACCGGGTCGCGATTTGCGGACCGGTCCCGGCACGCCCGGCATACCAGGCGCCTCCGAGGGCAAGCATGACGACGAGCAGGAAAGCCGTTGCCCAGCGTAGCCGGTTTGATCCGGAAGGGCGCAGCGCACGCGCCCTGATCCGGCCCGCGACATTCACATCGAGAGCCGCCCAGCGCTTTTCCGCCTCGGCATAGGCCGCGGCATTTTCGGGATCGGCCATCCACGCATCGAACTTCGCGCGATCAGCCGCCGCATCGCTCGCGCGCATGCGCGCGAACCATTTTCCCGCTTGTACCTCGCGGCTCATGACCGCGGACCTTTTACGCGAAGGATTGCCGTCATGGCCTTGGCGATTTGCTTTTCCACGCCCTTCTCGCTCATTCCTGTTGCAGCCGCAATTTCGGCATAGGACATACCCTCGAACCGGTGCATCAGGAAGATGTCGCGGGTTTTCGGTTTCAGGCGTTCGAGACGGTCCTCGACACGGCGCATCATGTCCCTTGCTTCGAGCGCGGCGTGGGGGTCGGACCCTGGATGCTCGGTATCGTCATATTCATGATGTGCCGAGGCGAAGCGACGCCGGTCGACATGGGCACGTTCGATGAGCAGGTTGCGTGCCGCTCGTGCCAAATAGGCTCCGGGCTTTTCGATCCGCGACACAATATCCGCGCCGCTTGCGGCAAGGCGTTGGAAGCACTCCTGGACCAGATCCCCGACATCCTGTGAATTCGTCCGTCGGCGCAGGAAACGGGAAAGTTGCGGCTGGTGCTCTTGATACATGGCTTCGATAGCCGCAGACTTATGCTGGTTGCCCCAGTCATCGATTTCGATCTGAAATGCAGGCTCCGCTCGCCGGCGCGCTTCGGCAGCCTCTTCGTCATAATCCATTGTCTCGCCTTCCCGGACGGGAGGAAAGGCGGCCTAAAGCCGGGTGTTGAGAACACACTTGAGGCGCGTGCGCCGTCGCCTTTAGCCCGAAGGCTTGTACATACGCGACGGCCACCCGGACAGGATGGCGAACAGGTGTTTTTGCTCAAAGGGTTCTCAAGCCCCGGCATCGCGCCGCCTGCCAGCCCGATGCCCGTTCAGCATAATCGATTGCTTTCCAAGAGCAAGACTTCCGCCGGACCATGCCTCATCGTGCCCGGACACTCGGAAAAGCAAGGGGATGCGCGCGCTTCTTGTTCGGAATGCAGGGAGTGAAGGGGGGGAGTCAGAAAGGTGGTGGCGGTCGCTCAGGCTGCCGGTCTGGCAGGAGGATCATCATGTCCAGCAACGGGAGCGGGAGTAAGCGGTTGCGGATCGCGCGGCGGGCGATCCGCCGAATGGAGCCGTTCGATCGCGCCGTCTTTCTTGCGATCCGGTTCGAGAACGCGGGCTACGAGGATTTGGCCGAAAGACACGGCATGGGCATTGAAGAGATCGAGAAGGCGTTTGCGCGCGCCGTCCATATCCTGATCACCACGCCGCCCCCGCCGTGGTGGCAGATCTGGCGCTATTGAAGGCCGCGCCCTTGACTTCGAGACGCCACCGCCCTGAAACGGCGTCATGGGAAAATATGATGCGCTTGGCGCCTTCCTCAGGCGGTGGAGGGTTTGCCACGATGCCGATGGCGTCGAGCTCAGCTTTTCGCACATCGAGAGCATCATTGGCGCGGTTCTTCCGCGCGCGGCGTTCGGTGCCGATTGGTGGTCAGCGGCAGAGTTTTCGGAAGTAGAGCCGCCCCATCGACGTGCCTGGCTCGATGCGGGCTTCGAGGCGGTTGCCAAACCGGCTCGCGAATGCGTCTATTTCCGTCGTCGAAGCGGCGGCCAGTAGGTAGAAAGATATCCGACTATGCCGGGGTCAATATGATCAGGATTGATTGTCCATATTATTCCTCTACATTGTGACGGACGCGAGGTTTTTATGAACAAACAAACGACCCTGAATGTCCGTATTGGCGGCGCCCTCAGCGATTTCGTGGCGACCAATGTTGGCGACGACGGCTCCTATGAGAATGTCAGCGAATATGTCCGTGATCTCATTCGGCGCGATAAGGAACGCGCGGAAGCGGAGCAATTCGCCCGCTTGAAGGCGGAGTTGCAAAGGGCCTTCGCAGCGCCTGACTCTGACTTCGTGGCTCTCGATGCCGATGCGGTGATCGGTCGGGCGCGCCGAAACTGACGATGGCTAATTTTCGGGTTTCCGCGATCGCCGGGCAGCGGCTCGACGAAATCTATGCCTATACGCGGGAGAAGTGGGGAGATGCGCAGGCAGAAGCCTATGTGCGGGGCCTTTTCGACTGTTTTGGTCGGATCGCCAGGCGCGAGCTTCTTTGGCGGGCTATTCCGGCTGAATTCGGTGTTGATGGCTATTACGGCAAGTGCGAACATCATTATGTCTATTGGCGTTTGCTCGGCGACGGAACTGCGGGCATCGTTACGATCCTTCACGAACGCATGCATCAGATGGATCGTTTCCGCGACGACACCGCGGCATAAGGGGCTGCGGCAGTTCCGAAGCGCAGGGCGAAAATGAAAACAGAAATCGACCACCTTCCGGCAAAGCAGCAGGGCGAACTCGAACGCATCAAGGCCGTGCTGATGGAGGAGTTCGCGCGATCGATCGAGCGCGCGACACAGCCTGGCAAACGCAACGGCAAGATCCTGAAGATCATCCTGTTCGGCAGCTATGCCCGCGACGATTGGGTCGATGAGCCGGAGAATGGCTATCAGTCCGATTTCGACCTGCTGATCGTTGTCAGCCATGAGGATCTCACCGACATCTCCGACCATTGGTACATCGCCGAGGACAAGATCCTCCGCGACCCCGATGTCGGACGGACGCTGAACATCATTGTCCATACGCTCGCCGACGTGAACCGCGCGCTCAGCCGCGGCGAATATTTCTGGGTCGATATCATCCGCGATGGCGTGATGCTATACGACCTGCCGAACCATCCTTTGGCAACGCCGAAGCCGCTGACGCCAGTTGATGCCTATGAAATGGCCGTGGGGTATTTCTCGGCAAATTTTGCGGAAGCCGGGCGCAGACTGGAAGCGTTCGATTTCGAGTTTGGTAAGGCCATGCTTGACGGGGGATGGCTAAAGGGAGCTGCATTCGCATTGCACCAAGCCGTTGAGCGGCTTTACGGGTGCTATTTGCTTGCAAACACGTTCTATTTTCCACGCTCGCACAATATCAAGTTCCTGCGATCGCTCGCAGAGGACCGCGAGCCGCGCCTGGTTGAAGCCTGGGCTCGCGACAGTAAGATCGACCGCCGCCGCTTCGAATTGCTGAAACGCGCTTATGTTGAGGCTCGATACTCTGCCAGTTACGAAATTAGCGCTGCCGACCTCGAAGCGCTTGCAGCGTCGGCCGAGAAATTGCGCGCGATCGTCGAGGCGATCTGCGGTTCACATATCGCGGACCTGAAGAAAGCTGCCGGCGGCAGCTAAAATCCTGGTTCGTTGCCCGTGATCAGTTTCAGGAATTCTCGTACTGTGACGATCTGTGCTCCGGCATGGCGTTCCAGGCTCAGCAAGTCGGCCCTGTCTCCCGTGATCAGATATCCGGGTTTCGCCGCTTCGATCATTGCCAGCAGATAATTGTCCCACGGATCGCGGCTGACGGAGACGTCCGGCAGGTCCTGTGCCATTATGGCGGCGCCCTTCAACTCGTTGACCATTCGTCCGGCGACTGCAGGATTCAGCCGGGCGCGGATTTTGGGATAACGAGTGACGCGCCGAAGTTCGTCCAATTGTTCGGCAGATGTGACCAGCGCGACCCTGCCCTGACGCCATAGGGCAATCAGCTGGTAGGGCAGCGACCGTTCATGCAACAGGGCGCTCACAAGCACATTGGTATCGATAATGACGCGCATGCGTCAGTTCCGACGCGCGTCGGCAACCGCTTCGTCTATCAGACTATCCATCTCCTCCGGTGACAGGTCATCGAAACCGGCACGGGCCTCCGCCAACGTCAGGTCGAGCAGGCGCCATTTCACCGATTCTTCGATAAAACGCGACAGGTCGCCCTTCTTCATGCCACGCTGGGCAAGATAGGTTCGGACATCGATGTCGGTTTCCGGTGCGACATTCACCGTCCAGCGGGTTACTTCGCCCATCACACATTCCCTCATCGTCGCTAAAGCGGTTATACGCTTATCATCTTATGTGCCGTCTATCAACCGACCAGCCTAAGGGGCGTTGGAATCACCGCAAGCAAACGGGAGGCTCGTTTTTTGTGGTACCAATATTCGAGCCTCTGCAAGACCGGCGCCGGGCCGCAGCTTTCGTCTGCGGCGCCTGCCTATCTGGCTTTTCGCGCCGGAAAGCGCAGAGGCTTGGTTTGGGCGAATGTCGGATGTCGCGGCACATCAAGATGATCCGACTTTCGATGTCGAAGCCAACCGACTGCGTTTCTGCCGCGAGCTGCTCATGGAGCGGCGAATAATGGACCGCTATATCCGGGAAATCAGCCTGAGCCCTGCAAGCTGGATCATCTTGCTCGAGCTTTATTCAGCTGACGCCGCTAGCAAACGATTGTCCGTATCCAGCCTCGGCTATGCGAGCGGCGTTTCGATCGCGACGGCCGTTCGGCTGACCCAAAGTCTAGAAGCGCGCGCGATCGTCGAACGTCAACGAGATCCGCACGATGCGCGCCGAACAAATGTGGCGCTTTCGGCACGCGGGAGAGCATCTCTTCGGTGCATCTTTGACGATTGCGTGGCGAACAGGGCTGCAGCGCCAGCCCTGAAGAATTAGCCCATTGCAACCTGAGGGAAGGGAGGGGGCGTGGCGAGCGTGCAATCGAAATCGGCGAGGGGAGCACATGTCGCTTAGCTCCCGAGGTAATTCGTTCGATTTCGGCACCACTCCGAATTCCCATGCGTTGCCGTCGATGCTACATTTGAACGCGAGGTAAGCCATGCAGAACACGCCTTCTTCAGCGATCCCGGAGCTTGAAATTCCGCAGCCCGCTGCGGCCGATTGGCTGTGGCGCCCGTGGTATGCCAAGCTCTGGTGGGCAGCGATCCCAATATATTGGACGGTGGCGGCGGCGTCGTTGAAGATCCCGGCCCTGCGGGCGTTTTTCGAGAGCGCTTTCGCTGGCTATCTGACCGCCCTCTTCTTCCCGCTCACGGCGCTGCTCGTACTGGGGTTCGGATTCGTGCGCGCGTGGCTCGATAGGCCTTTCGCCGGCGACCCGCTCTCGGATGAGGAAATCGAGGAACTCGAACGTATCAAGATCGAGCAGGAAACTCTGCGGTATCCCCCAGACCATTTGCGTCCCGTAGGCGATATCTACGATCCGTTCTCGGGCACGATCTATATCGGCAATCCGCTCAGTCCCAACAACGGCTCGCGAATCTAGCGCTTCTTGTCGCTGTTATCTCCGTCGAATGGACCGTTGGCGAGATCAGTCGAGAACCGGCCTTTGCTCAAGATCGATGACTGCTCATACGACGTCATCGGGGCCGTGATGTCCGCAGTACCTCGCGCGGAATCGGCCTGACCAAGATAGCGATTCCGTAGCCCTTCCTGTCCAAGCACTTGTCGGTTCAACTCGCGGGTGAACGTCGCTTCGGGAGTTTCTGACCGCGCGGCGGCGCGTTCTGCTGCGGAAATCGCCCCGCGAACTTCATAGTTGACGATATCAAGGGAAGCTTGGGCGTTTTCACTGCTGATCCCGACGTCGCGGCTGGAAAACCCGAGGCTTCCGCCGACATTTCCCGAAGTCGCGGTTTGCGATCGTGAACCGCCTTTTTGCTTACCGCCACGGGAAGCATAATCGCTGCTTTGCGCGCTGCCGCCGATGTTGCCGCCGACAGTCGTTCCCATGGTGATCTGATCCTGTGCCGAGCGCGATATCGAACGCTGCCAACCCGTCTGCGCCATGATTGCCGACACATCGCGCTGCAGCGTATCGGCCACCTGCGGATTAAGCCGCCACTCGCCATTGCGATCCATCTCGAACCCGCCTTTGAGCCAGTTCGCCATCATGGCCTGACCCTGTTCGCTGCTCAGCATATTCTCGATCGTGTCGGGTCCGGCCTGCTTGCCGGCCTCATATTTGGTGCTGGTGTCGCTGCGCGCCGATTGCGAGAATCCCGTGCTGCTCGACACCAGCAGATCATTGTCCGCGAAACTGAACCGTGCGCGGCCGCCTTCGGCGATGGCGCCATATTGGCTGTCGTTGATGAGTCCTGCCGCCCGGAGCTGGCGCGCGACGTCGGGCGATACATTGAGATTGAGGTCGCCATTCTGCGCCATCGCGAGCTCGCGCTTGGTCATGTTGATGCCCTCGCTGCGCAGTAGGCCCTGCATGCGCGTCAGCCGCTCATTGTCGACGATACGCGTCAGCCGCTCGTTGCGTGCGCGATCGGCGATGCCCGCCGCGCCGCCCTCGGCCATGTCGACCTGGTTGCCCGCCGTGCGGCTGAGCGCCCCGATGAAAGCATCGAGCTGCGCCGCGCCGCGGGTCGACATGCCGGCAGCCGCAGCGCCTTCGGCAAATCCGAAATTATCACTCTGCCGCCGCTGCTCGCCGATCCGCGCGGCGCCGCGCACGCCCGAATGACCAATTTCGCGTTGGGCATCCAGCTTGCCCGACCGCTCGGCAAAATCATAGCCAGCCGCTTCGCGGGTGCGGCCATAGACGCTGGTACCCTCGCGCCCCGCCTGTTCGGTCGCGCCGTCGGCCGTGCCGAGCTGGACCGAGGCGTTGTAGGTTTCGAGGGCGCGCATGACCTGCGCCTCGTTGCGGCCCGTGGCGCGGGAGAGGGAGGAGATGGCGGACGAGCGCGCTTCGCCCGAGAGGGTGTTGATGAAGGAGATGCGGCGCGCGGTTTCGTCGACGGGAAGGCCGAGCATCGCTGCGGCATTGCGCTGGCCTTCATTGCTGCCGGTCCGATACGCCTGCTCGGTCGCGACATTGCGCCGCTCGACGGCCGCGACATTATCGCCGGCATAGTCGCGCCGCCCTTCCATCGCGCCGACATTGACCTCAGCCCCGGTCAGATCGTTCCGCAGCATCTGCTCCTGGTCGAAAGTGTTGGCGATGAGCTTCGCGAAGGTCGGATCGGCCGACGCCTGCGCGATCACCGTCGAGGCCTTGAGCTCGGCATCCTTCCCCGCATAGCCGTTGCGCTCGAAGTGCCGCTGCGCGCCCTGGAACATCATGTCATAGGCGCGGGTGTCGCCGAATGCTTTCCACTGGACCATGTTCTGTGCGAAGCGCGCAAAGGCGCGCTCGCCCGCCTGTCCCTCGCCGAAATAGCTCGTGCCGAGCCCGCGCAGCGCGTCCTTCTCGGCAAAATTATGGATCGCCGCCGTCGTCGCATTGGCGCGCACGGCCGCGGCGGTCGCGGGATGAGTGAGGTCGCGGCCGACGAGTGCGGGCGCGAGCCCGCCAAGATCGCGTGCGGCATCGGTCGCGCCGAGTGCGAAGCCCGTCGTTCCGCCTACCCCGGGGGTCCGATCGGCGAGATAGCCGCCGGCGGCGCCGAAGGCGCGGTTGCTGCCGAGCGTCGAGCGCTCCCCGAAATCCCCGAAACTCGATGTGGCGCTGCGCCGTGCCATCGTGCCGGTCGCGGACGATTGCGCCTCGAGCGCCTGCGCGCGGCCTTCGTGCGTCATGATCGAGGTCGCCGCCGCGGTGCCCTGGCCCTGGACGCCGAGCGCGCCGCTGGTGAAGGAGGTGAACACGTTTCCGGAGAATCGGAACACGGTGAACACGAACGCGCCGGCGAGCCCGGCGGCGGCGGTGCGGAACGACCCGAAGATCGCGAGCGCCTTCATCGCCGAGCCGGGGGCGAGCATCCAGGCATTGGCGGCGACATGGTTCGAACGCATCTCGGCAAGCACGTCCATCGCGCGGCCGAGGGTCAGCTGATAGATGCCGGCGTCGATCACCCCCCACATGGCGACGAACACGAAGAGGCCGAGCGCGAAGCTCGCGACGCGCAGGTTGATCGGGGTCAAGATAAAGAGGAGGGCGATCGGCATCATGAACAGCATGATGCCGAAGACGGTCGCGCGGATCGTCGGCATCCATTCGTTCGCGGTCGACATGGTGGCAAGCCCGCTCGAGACGACGGCGCGGTTCGCCATGACGCGCGCCGCGGTCGCGGGGCTGTCTTCGAAGAGCACGTCGCCGACGGCGTTACCGAGGTTGATGTTGGTCATCAGTTGCTGGAGCGTGAGCGGGGTGCCGAGCATCTTGTCGCCGAGCGCGCCAAGGTTCGAGCGGCAGCGCTGGAGCTGGGCGGCGTTCGATATGTCATAGCCGGTGCGTTCGCACACCTGCCGGCTATAATCCTCGAAAAGCGCCGGATCGGAGAGGCGGTCCGAGATATGCGTCCATGCCTCGGTGCAGCTCACCGTGGTGCCGCCCTTGTCGGAGGCGGTGAACACCGTGCTGAAGGTCGCCGGCCCCGCCATCGCGGCGAACGCCTGCGGCAGGTCGGTGGTGGTCCTAAACAGCTGATCGTCGTCGATGCCATAGGCGGGCGACACGCGCGCGACCGGGTAGCATTGGCGGACATAGTCCTTGATCGTCGCGTCGAGAAAGCTGTCGGTCATCGGCCCGCGCGGGGATACGGCATTGAGAAAGAGATCGAAGCTGTGCCCGCCGGCGCCGAACTCGAGCTTGGCATTGGGATCGAGCGTATTGTCGTCGATCGTCTCGGCGATCGCGCGTTCCATCATGTTGGTGACGCCGGCCACGAGCACGATCAGGTTCGGCACGTCGCCGACCGGCTGATAGGCATTGCGGACACGGTCGTAGACATGGACCGTTCCCGTCGTCGCGACGAGGCCGACGAAGAGGCCGATGCCGACGAGCGTCTGGAAGCCGAAGGCGACGATGCCCATGCCGTTGCCGCGCACGCTCGCGAGGAGCGCGCCGAGCGCGATGCCGGCGACGGCGATGATCACCACCAGCGTCTCGTAGCGCGGGTCGGCGAAAATCATCGAGACAAGGCGGAACGCGTCGACCGTCTCGTTGAACCCGTCATAGGTGTGGAAGCTCGTCTCGAGCGCCAGCGCGGGAGCGGGAACGAGCGCGAAGGCGGCGGCGAGCGTGGAAGGGAAGGGCGCGCGCATGGCGGTCAGCGGTTGGCCGCGGCGCCCGCGGCATCACGAGCATCGCGGTCGCGCTGGCGGACGAGACCGGCGTAATTGGCGGAGAGGTTCGCCTGGTTCAGCGCGGCCATATAGGATTGGCGCATCTGGGCGCGCTGGCGCAGCACCTCTTCGCGCAGCCCGTGGAGCTGCTCGATCCCCTTGGTGAGGATGCGCGTCTGGCAGATGTTGGAATTTCCCGCATCGGCCGCGCCCGCCGCCGCGGCGCCGCGCTCGGCGTTCGACAGCGCGAAGTCGAGGCTGCGGGTGAGGTCGTTGAGCATCTGGTAGGCGAGGGTCAGCGCGACGAGTTCGTCGGTGTCGCCAATCACGCTATCCTCGACGCCTTCGCGGACGCCCCACTCAAGCATGCGGTAGATCGGAAGCGTCTTCACATTGGCGACGAACTGGCGTTCCTCGGCCGTGAGCGCGGCCCGGGTGCGGATCTTCGTCGCGATCGCCTGCATCCGCTCGCGCGCGAGGATCAGCGCGCCGCGGCCCGGTCCGTCGACGCCGCAATCGGCGCCGGTCGGCGGCACGTTCAGCGCGCGGCGCCGGACGCGTCCGGTCAGGAAATCCTCGACGCCCTCGGTCTCCTGGCGCGGGCAGGCGGGGATCGCCGAGAAGAGCGGCACCTTGTCGGTCGCATCCCAGCGCATATAGACGTCGCCGACCCGGGCGCGCATGACCCCGGTCCATTCGCTCGCGCCGACCCGCGCGGCGGCATGGGCGAGGAGCGAGCCGGTGCGGAAGATGTCGGTGACCTCGCGCGGGCAGTTGGCGAGCGCGTCGCGCAGGTCTTCCGTCGGATTGTTCTGGTTCGCCTGGATCTTCTCGCGGCTCTGCTGATAGCTTTTCGCATAGCCTTCCTTGATCGACTTGTAGCCGGTCATCTCCTCGATGATCCCTGACATATTGTCGTCGCCCTTGGCGATCTGGACCATGCGGTTGGCGAGGCGGCAGTCGTTGACTTGGATCGAGTTCAGATAGTTGGTCGCCGCCTCCATCTTTGAGATGATGTTGCCCATCTTCTCGTCGAGGGTTTCGAGGAGATATTGGAAGGCGACGGCGGGCGCGGCCTGCAGGATGCTTTCCAGCTTCTGGACGAGATACTCGGGATCGAGGAAGGACATGCCGCCGAGGAACATGTCGATCCCGCCGCAGCCGGCGCGCACTTTCGGCAACGTCACGCTCATGAGGTAATCGTTGTGGACGTCGACGCGGCCCGAGAAGCCGCCCGCGGTCACATAGCCGCGCGCCTGATCCTCGAAGCTGCCGGGCGAGGTGTAGGTCACATTGTCGAACCAATGCTCGGCCCAGCTTTGGGCATGAGCCGGCGCGGCCATTCCCATAGCTGATAGCGTAGTGAGCGCAGCGATCATCTGGCGGGATTTTGGCATGACTTGCTCCTTTCAATCCTCTCGGGCCGGGTTCGCCATGATCAGCATGTTATGCAAATTAACCTTGCAAAACTGGAATAGAACTCCATAAATGCAAGGATGATTGATCGCCGTATCTCGACGGAACTGGCGGAAAGGTTGGCCGAAGTGCCAGCTGTTGCGCTCATCGGCCCAAGACAGGTCGGCAAGACCACGCTCGCGGTTGAAATCGGCGAATCCAGACCCTCGATCTACCTCGACCTCGAGTCCGATGCGGATCGCGCCAAGCTGGCGGAACCCGAACTTTATCTTGCCGGACATGCGGACAAGCTGGTCATCCTCGACGAAGTCCATCGTTTGCCGGGACTGTTCCAGATCTTGCGCGGGCTGATCGACGCCGGTCGGCGTAGAGGCCAAAGGACAGGCCGCTTCCTGCTCCTCGGCTCGGCATCGATCGATCTTCTGCGCCAGTCGGGAGAGAGTCTCGCCGGACGTATCAGCTACCTCGAAATGCGTCCGCTCGACGGGCTTGAAGTCGGCGATGATCAAATTGACCGGCTTTGGGTACGCGGCGGATTTCCCGATAGCTTCCTTGCGGCGAGCGATCGGGCAAGCCAGCGATGGCGGCAGGATTTTATCCGCACCTATCTCGAACGCGATATTCCAATGTTCGGTCCCCGCATCGCGGCCGAGACACTCCGCCGTTTCTGGACGATGCTCGCACATCATCAATCCGGCCTTCTCAATGCGGCCGAATTTGCCCGGAGCCTCGGCGTCGACGGCAAGACGGTCGCTGGATATCTCGATCTTCTGGTCGATCTTCTCTTGGTCCGACGTCTCGAGCCGTGGCACAGCAACGCAGGCAAGCGTCTCGTCAAATCGCCGCGCATTTATGTCCGCGACAGCGGACTCGTTCACACACTGCTTGGGCTTTCGTCCTACGAAGATATTCTCGGCCATCCCATCGCGGGGGCAAGTTGGGAAGGTTTCGTCATCGAAACGCTGATCGCCGCTGCCCCGGAGGGGACGAAAGCCAATTTCTATCGGACGGCGGCGGGCGCGGAAATCGATTTGCTGCTGACGCTTCCTGGCGGCGAGCTTTGGGCAATCGAGATTAAGAGGAGCCTGCAACCCAAGCTTGAACGCGGCTTTCATCATGCCTGCGACGATCTCTCGCCCGCGAAGCGATTGCTGATCTATCCCGGCCGCGAGCGCTACCCGCTTGCCGATGGCGTCGAAGTGATGCCGGTTGTGGTCGCCGGTCATGCACTTCTCGCGGAGGTATAGGCGGGCAGTGTTCATGGCTTGGCACTGCGCTGCGATGGCGCTCCCGGACTGTTCCCGACGATCCCCGTAAACTTGGAAAGCGCACGCACGCCGACAGCGGGTTTCACCCCAGTCAGCATCTTGGCGGACAGATAAAGATTGCGCGCGAGGTTCGGACTATGGTCGGTGCCGACCGCGATCGGGATGATACGGTTCGCGTCCTTCACCGGGCGTACCCAGGCTACGGGATGCCCGACCCAGGGGAGGCCGACCCGACCCGAGCGCAGCATCGCTTCGTCGGCGCCGAGCGCCCGAACCCGCCAGCCATAACGGCGTCCGAGGTCTTGGAGCTTCGGCCAGAGGTCGGCGCAGGGGAGGCAGCCCGGCGCCGTGCTCATCTCGACGATGAAGGCGCCGCCCGCGCCGCGCAACTCCTCGGCGAAGTTAGGCGGAAAGGACCGCGTTACCGGAACGCGCGCGAGCCAGACGTTCATCTCGGCCGCGCTCGCAACCGGGTGGATCGCGGCGCGCGCCGCCTGCTCGCGCGAAGGGGACTGCGCGAGCGCCGGCAAGGCGAGGCCGACGCAGAGCAGCGAGAGGAGGGCGCGCGCCTTCATGGCCGAGGTTCGAGGCTCGAGGTGACGAGATCGCCGCCGAGTGCGCGGGGATCGGTCGCAGAGACCGGCCCCGCCGACAGGGCATCGAAGAAGCCGTCCTCTTCGCCCGCGCCGGTCAGGAATTGCTCGGGCCGGATATCGCCGAGCAGCAGCCGCACCGCCTGGTAAGCGGTCTGCGAAAGGTTCGGATAGGATTCGACGCCGCTCGCGATCACCATGCGCTGGGCGCTGCCGCGGCGGATCACCATCGTCGTCGGCGTGATCTCGACCCCGAACCGCGTGGCGAGTTCGGGCCGCTGGTCGATGTCCATCAGCGTGACCTGCCAACCGGTTTCCTCGCGGAAGCGCTCGATGATCGGCCACTGCACGCGGCAGTATCCGCAGCTCGAGCGCGAGAACATCACGAGCGCGAACTGCCCGGCCTGGCCGCGAAGATAGTGCCGCCGGACCTGCTCCTTCTCGGCCCCCATCGTGGCACGCGCGTCCCCGACCATCGGGTTGGCGGACTTGGCGCTGAGTTCGGGGTGATGAAGCATCGCGACCTGGGTGACGCCGGCGAAGGCGCGGGCCTTTCGCCTCGCAAAGTCCTGCAAGCGCCAGAAATCGGCGACGGCATCGATCGTGAGCACGGTCGCGGCATAGTCGCGCTGCGCCTCGATCAGCTTGCGGATCTTCGGCGGCGTTAGGCGCGCAAGCTCTGCCATCGGCGGAATCCGGGGCTTCGCCAGCGCTTCGGGGTCCGCATCGTCATCCTTAGGCGGCGGGGCCTGATACCACCAATAGCCTTGCTTGGGTTCGGGCTGAGCCGTGCGGGAAAGCTGAGCCGCAGCGGGCACCGCAACGCCGACGGCCAGCGCGACGAGCGAGAGCAGGGAAGCGCGCATCACAACAACTTCTCCATCCGCTTGAGCTCGCCGATCGGCACCGGGCCATAATAGCGGCTGTCGAACCCGCTCGGATGGTGCGAGCCGACATAGATGGTGCCGGGCAGGATCAGCCCGTTGTCGGGACGCCAATGCTCGAGCCGCTGGCCGTTTCGCCCGAACGGTTTGCTGATACCGAGCAGCTTGCCTTCGCAGAAATACCAGCCGTCGAGCGCATTGGGTTCGAAGGTCGAAGGCTTCTCGATCAGGCTGATGCGCTCGCCGGGAAAGCAGAGCGCGAACTTGGTGACATTGACAGGTTTTGGTCCCGCGAGCGGATGCGAGAGCGTGAACATGACGAGGTCGCCTTTCGCGATCGGCCCCGGCGCGGCGCGCACGGCCCAGGCGTCGATCGACGGCGACATGACCCAAGTGACCTGTGCCATCGCCCAGCAGGCGAAAAGGCCCGAGGGAATGACGATCGCGCAGGCCTTCCATAGCCGGTTCGGGCGCGCGGGCTGCCCAAGCCCTTCACTGCCGAGCGCGACCGCCGCGCGGCGCGGCAGTCCTTTCAGCGCGATGGCAAGTCGCTTACCGAGCTTCCAGGCGTGACTGAGCATCGCGCACCTCCTCCTTTCCGCCGAGGCGGGCAATTTCTTCGAGCAGGCCGGAGAGCGCCGCGTCACCGTAAACGACATGGGAAGCGCGCGGACTCTCGTCCTCGCGCTCGCAATAGGGGAGCGCCGGATCGCCCGGGATCATCGCGAGCGCAGGCACGCGGGCGACGCCGTGCTGGCGGAAGACCAGCGGGTCGACGATCACCTGGATGTCGCGCATCACGCAGGCCGGGCCTTCGCAGCCCGGATCGAGCCGCAGCATCTCGGCGGTGAGCTTCGCCATCGGCGCCACCTTGGTCATCCCGCCCGGCATGCCGCGAAATGCGATCACGCCGCGCGCCTTCTCAACCTGCGCGGCATAGGTTCTGAGCGTTGCCGTCGGCATCGACGAGGAGACGAACAGCACGGGCACCCAGCCCTTGGTCGCTTGCGCCGGCCCCGCATCGGCGATGGCCTTCATGTCGGGCGCTTCGAGGCCGAGCGCCTGGCCGAGCCGCTTCGCCATCGCCTCGCGCTCGGCAGCGAAGCGATCCTTGCCGGCCTTGAGCGCGTCGCGCGCACGTGATTCCATTGCCGGAGACTTGGAGTGGCCGCGCAGGGCTTCGAAGGCGCGGCGGCGCTCGGCTTCGGTCGGCTCCGGCAGCTCCGATGGAGCGTGGACAGACTCGACTTTTGGCCGCGAGATTGCGCCGCGCAGCCGTTCCATCGCGGCATTGCCTTCGCGTTCGATCTCACTGCGCGCCGACGAGGGCTCTTCGGTCCCCGGCGACACCTGCGCTGTCCCGGCGCTGGGCATCCCCGCCCATCCGGCGAGCGCGATCAGCGCGGCAAGGCGCGGCCTAGCGGCCGATGGCCTGCGTATAGGCATCGATGCGATCCTTCATGTCGATCTGGATGTCGGCTTGCGCGCGGGCCTCGATCTCGTTGTAATATTCGGACAGGTCCATCCGGCTGAAGTCGAGCGCCTGGAATTCCTCGGGCGTGAACCCCCGGCAGTTCGGCGTCTTCACCGGCCCCCAGCCATCGGCAAAGGACTTGAGTTGCGGACGGCCCTGTTCCTGGATGATGCGGCCGAGCTTGGTGTTGAAGCAGCAATGGCTGCGCGATTTCTGGACGCAGATGCCGAGGATCTTCGACGAGCAATAGCTGCCGATCTCGACGCACATGCCCGAGCCGCGCAGCATGCCGACTTCCATATCTTGCTGGTCGCAGGAGGTGAGCAGGAAATCGATCATCACGTTGATCGCGAGGCTGATCGCGATCGAGGTCGGATCGATGCCGACGATGATCGCATTGGCGCCCGCGCTCGCCGCCTGGCTCGCTGTCGCCCCGGCTTGGAAGGCGGCATAGGCGGCCTTGGCGCCGGTGAACACGCCCTTGGCGATCGCGATCTTGGTCTGGGTCGATGCGAGCGACGAGCCCATGCCGTCCTTGACGATCTTGCCCTTGTCCTTGCAGCAGCTCTGGAAGCCGGTCTTGAGCCCGGCGGGGCGGCAGCGCAGCGCGCGGCCCGCGAAGATCTCGATATTGCCGAGGCAATTGCCATCGGCATCGACCGGCCCATCGGCGGGCGCGCCGGGATCGTCGATAACGGGCTCATCCTCGATCGGGTTCGCGGCGGTATCGATACAGCTATGCGGCGAGCAGGCCGGAACGCCGCCGCTCGTCGGCGTCTCGCAGCCATATTGGGGTCCAAGCGGGCACGACCAGCCGCCGCCGGGCTCGGCTGCGCACCAGGCGCGCTCGAGCGGACATTGCCATCCGCCGTTTGCTGTTCCGGTGCAGCTTGCTGTTTCGCCGGGGCCGTCGGCCTCGCCGCTGCCGTCGAGATCGGCGGCGCAAATCTGCTGGGCGTGCGCTGGCGCGGCCGCGAGCGCGCTGCCGATAGCCAGCCCCAGGACTAGCAAAAGGATCAGCGCGGCCCGGTGCGGCCAAGGGATGTCGCGCCAGCTCATCGCGCCGTCGCCGTGCAGGCGAGATCGGCGCCGGCGAGCCGGACCGTCTGCATCACCACCACCGCTTCGGGGAAATCGTCGAGACAGCCGCAGGGGCTGACGATCGTCTCGCCGGGACCCGCCGGGCAGACATTGTCGGCGCGGCAGACATGATAGAAGGTGTCGAACCCGGTCGGGTTCGTCTGCCTGGCGCCGACGACGCCATCGGGCGCGGCGTCTGCGTTCGCCTTGGGCGCCCGCGTCTTGCAGATCGCCTCGCAGGCGGGCACCGAGCCGCGGTCGGGGAGCGCGAACGGCCGCGTCAACGACGCCATGCCGCCGTCGGCGGTGCGCACGCGGTCGGCGAGCATCGTCTCGGTCGAATGGTCGATGATCCACGCGCCGCGCCTGAGATCGGGCTCGGGCATGGAGCCCGTGTCGACGACGCATTTATAGCTGCGCTCGCGGCGGAAGAAGTCGCGGGTGAGTTGGATGGTGCACGACCCGGTGCCGAACAGGCGGGTTTGGGTGAGGGGTCTCAGGCCGGTGCTGATGCCATTGCGGAAGGTCTGGACGCCGTCGACATTTTCGCTGTCGAGGCGGCACTTCGTATCGCCGCCTGTGCCCGCGCACAGGTCGACGAGCCGCTCGCTGGGCTCGCAGCCGGGCGAGACGCGGATCTCGACATCGACGAGACCCCATTGGGTCGTGAGCGGCGCGCCGCCGCCCCCGCCCCGCACGCGCGCCGATACGGTTGCGGGACCTGCCCGGAGGTCGGCCGTGAAATCATAAGGCGTATAGTTGCGCGCCGCGCCGCCGTCGGTGCGGCAATCGCCAGAAGGCAATCCAGTGGTCAGCCAGGGGCGCGGTCCGGCCGAGCTGACGATGCGGCCGTTGACGCGGCCCTGGACCCAGTCGTCGGCGCCCATCTCGACGATCTGTGCGGATATAAGCTTCGCGGGGTCGCTGACTTCGAAGCGCGCGGTGAAGATTGGCGGCGATCCGCTGCAATCGCCGTCGCCGATGATGCGATAGCGGCGACATCCCTCGCCGCAGTCGCGAACCGAATAAATGGAGCCCGACGCGGAGACGATATCGTCGTAACCGAGCGGCAGGAAGGTCACTTCGCGCTCGATCGTGCAGGCCCGGACCTGCTCGGCACGGCCCGTGCCGGCAGGTGAGCCAGCGAGCGACTGGAACAGGCTGTTCGACCGCGATGCGGCAAAAGCGTCGCCCTGGATTGCGGTCGGGTTCGCGCGATAGGCCGTCTGGGGCAGGGCGGGATCGGGGCTGCACGCGGTCGATTGCGCGCCGACATATTGAATGACGGGACCGTTCACCCGTGCGTCGGCGACACCGTTGCGCGGATCGTGGCTCGACAGCGCGCCGACCGCACCGCCGCCAAGATCTTTCAGCACCGACGGCAGATTGCCCATGACGAGGTTCGCGCCGCAACTGTTGTTGACGCAATAGCAGCCGGCGAGCGCAGGCATCTCGACTTCGGCGAGCTTGAGGTCGCCGCTGCTGTCGACATCCCATTGGAAGCTGCGGCAGTCGCTCCAGCTCCCGGGGCGGCAGGAGATCACGCCGTTGGCGCAAATCCCCGACACCGGCACGGGCAAGGTCGTCACGCTATCGAATTGGCCGTCGATATCCTTGTCGCGCGCGATGCGGACGGTAGTGATATCGCCGCCCGCGCCAGGCTGGATCAGGATTTCAAGGAAGTTCGCCGTCTTCTGGCAGGCGAGGTTCGGCGTGAAGCTCTTGCTCTTGTCGACCGTCGCGATGGACTGCCCGGCGAGGCCGGGGCTGATGTAATTTTCGAGGATGGCTTCGCTGTCGCTGCTCTTGGAGCGCGACGCCTCGGCCGCGGTGCGCGCACGGTCCTCGATCGTCTGGGCCAGCGCCACGCCGGGGAGCGCGGCCGAGATAGGCAACAGGGCAAGAAACCGCGGGGTCACGAGCGATTCCCGTCGATGGTGCGCGAGCCATGGGCCACGCGAAACAGGTCTCCCGCCCGGAAATCATCGCATCCGGGCGGGAGGAGCCGAAACGCCGCCTGGCCTTCGAAGACGGTGAGCACGGCCTTCACCTGCGAACGCAGCGGGGTTGAGGCACAGCTTTCCGCCGTCCGAGGTTCGGTGGCCGCCTCGGCTGAAGGTGGAGCGGCGCCCAAGGAGAGGGGGCAGGGCGCCGCCCCCGCCTCGCGCGCCTGCCGGCAGCCACCAGGGCTGTGGCGGGCAGACCGGGCCGATTCCGGGCTGCGCGCAAGGCGATCGGTATGCGCCGGAACCGGCGCCGCATCAGGGCGTCGAGATGCCAGCACAGCAAATCGCTTTCTCGAAGAGCATGAACTGGGCGTTGTCCTTGCCGGGCGCATGCTTGCCCGAGGTCCAGAGTGCGCCCGGGCGGCCGATGTTGACGCACTTGCCGCCCTTCACCGGCTCCATCAGTTGGAGCTTGTATCGGCTCTTGGTCCAGATGGGCTGCGGCTTGAACGAGCAGCCGTCCGCCGAATGAATAGTGAGCGCGCCCATGCGGCCCATCATGAAGGTGCCGCGCGCGGCCAGCCCTGCCCAGGCCTCGACCCGGTCGCCCATGTGGATGTCGCCGGCGACTGGATAGGTCGAGCCCCAGCTTCCCATGCACCAGAAGAGCGGATCGACGACCTTGCCGGCGGCGGCGGCCGCGCTGTCTGCCATGCAAGCGAGACCCGCCGCGGGGTTACCGAAGAGGATGCCTTCGGGCTGGATGATCGCACCCAATGTTCCCGACTGCCAGGTCGGCATAACCTCGGTCATCAGCGCAACGTCGAACCCGTCATCTTCGAGGCAAGGAAGGTCCGTGAACATGTCGAGCATCTTCCAGACCGGCGCCTGGTAATAATGCATCTGTGCAAACAGCTTGGTCGTGTTGGTGCCATCCGAGATCGACGACTGACTGCCCTGCAGGCGCCCGCCGGTCGGCATGATGTCCAGCCCAAGCGCCATCATGCAGCCGGGCTCGGTCACGACGTCGATCATCCGGTTGGGCGTCCAGAAGCTCACCTTCACGCCGAACCAGAAACTCGCGCCCTTGCGGCAGGCGCAAAGCGGCCTGGAGGCCGACTGGGCGTCGAGCGCCTTGTCGAGCTTGTCATAGCTGCCGACGCGCACGCCGCCGATCGTGATCGGGAAGATGCAGTTCCAGCGTACCTTGGTGATCGGGTTGAAGATCGCGTCCGAGGGGCATTTGGAGGCGTGGACGGGCGCTGCAGGTAACGCGATTCCGGCGAGGAGCGCGGCGGCAAGCGCGGCGAACTTCAACCGTCTCGCCCGCTTCGCGCTCGCGCCGCGCGGCTCGGTGCCGGACGGCGCGTCGAAAGGGACGGAGCGAGCGAGCATAGAATCTCCGTTGCGCCGCTCGGGGCGCGTGAAGGTCAGCGAAAGATGGAAAGGCGGTGTTCGATCCTGCGATCTGCCGGTATCTCGGCCCTATCCGCGGGCAGGAATGCAGGTCTGAACGCCCCGCAACAACGGGTGGGGCGCGAACGTGCCGACGAGAGGCGCGGCTGTTCCGCATTTGCCGGCGGAGGCTTCGGGAATCCCCGCGAACTATCCGGACTAATGACGAGTGACGATCCGCTCGAACTGGCGCCTCAGCGGTGATCACCCAGCGCGCATCGATCGTCGGCGGCCTGGAAGCCGCGTCGCTCTGGTTAGTATTTCACGAGATTGGCGTGCCGGCGCAGGAATGTCTTGTTCTCGCGGCTGTCGTCGCAATAGGTGGGAAGGTCATGACCTTCCCGGCGACTCACAAGAACTCCCGCGTCATCCTCGCGAAGCCGCGCGCGATATTTCGCACGATGCTCGACCCTGAGACGATTCCGGCGTGGCGCCTGCCGAGCGGCGTGACGGCCCAGATCGAACATTTCGACTCTCGCCCGGGCGGGGCTTACCGCATCGCATTTCAGCAATCGCGGGAGGGGCCAGAGGAGAGCGAATCGAGCAAGGTTGCCGGTGTCGTCGACGGCAGGTTCGCGGAAATTCTTCCCGACGAGCGGATCGTCGAGAGCGTCCGCTTCGACATCGCAAACCCTCCCTCGCAGGGAGAATTGTCGATCACGACCATACTCGAGCAAGTCAAAGACGGGACAAAGGTTACGATAGCGGCGGCGGATGTTCCGTCCGGGATCAGCGAAGGCGATTGTCGCGCCGGGATGGATATGATGCTCAAGAAGCTCGCCAACTTCGTCGAATAACGATCAAAAAAATGACACCCACCCGGCCGAAGCCGAATGGGTGTCAAGATGAAGATCCCTGTCCTCGTTGCCGAGGGAGAGCTCTCCTGGGTCGCAGTGCCGGGTTATGCGCTCTGTTCGATTCGGGATTGGATGAAAGCGCCAAAAGGCCAGGACGCGAAAGATTGTTCCGCTCTGGGCAGCGAGCAATGGCCAATCGTTGCGAAGGGCGCGCGGTCTATTTAATCGGACGTCGACGTTCGATCTCGAACTCCTGCAGTTCGAGCTTCTGCCCAACCTGCTCCACGATGACGGGCGCGACGGTCAGTCCGAGCCGATCCCTGATACGCTCTTCGAGGATGAAAAGCGGTCGTCCCACCTTCTCACCGAGCGCGATCGGATCGGTCGATGCTGTCTCTCCCCCGGCCAGCAATATCCAGTCGATCGGACGGGCTTGCATGATCGCCCAGCCAATATCACGCGGATGCACGACCACGAGCCGCTGCGGCAACGATACATAGGCAAGGGGATTGAAGGTGTAGCCCTTCGGGTAGAGCAGCTTGCCATCGGGCAAGCGAATTTCGAAATCGAGCGTATGAAAGGGGATGACGGTGCGCCGCCGATCCACCGCCGCGACGCCGAGGGCCGCGGATTTCATAGCGCTCCAGCCTTCTCGTGGCCCGAACCGCTCGGCGATACTCGGCGGCTGCCGCGCCGCGCGCGCCTCAATCTCGGCGAGGGCGTCGGGCTCGGCAATCGGCCAGGTCCGGCCAATGATCGACGTCTGACCATGCGCTGACGCGCCTATGAAGACGGCGGCGGCGACAAGCCCTATCGACATCCCGAACTGCAAGGCCGCGAGCCGGATACGCTGGGCGTCATGGTCCACCGCGATTTCTCCACCTGTCCTTCGGATCGACCGCGCTTTCGCCGATGACCGCGCCGATGAAGCAGCCTAGGGTCAGCAGACCGAGGAGGATGATCAGCGACCGAGGGGAAGGCATGTTCGCAGGCGCAACCAGCAGGATTGCGGCCTGCACCACGCCGAAGAGGAGCCCTGAGACCACGAGCCGGATCACGCCGGGCGACGGCGCATTGGAGAAGATGCCGTTCACCGCTGCCGACGCCCGCGCCACCGGATCATCAACCCGCTCGCGACGTTCGACAGCCAGATCAGCAGCATCCCGCTTGCGAAGCAGGCGATGCCGACCGTCACGGATGCCTGGACGACGATGTCCGTCGGCTGTTCGACAAGCAGGCCGGCGATCAGCACCAGTCCCGACATCATCACCGTCTCGATCGCGACAAGGCGGAAGCGCCAATAGAAGGCACGACGCTCGGCCTCCGCCGCGACAGCTGCCTCGAAGCGCATGCGGTCGGACGGCAGCATGGCGGCCAGATCGAGCCGAAGCTGGTCCGCGTTAGCCGCGCGCCGCGTCATGGCAGGTGCTCATGCGCGGTGGCTGGCAACGACCGCTCGCCGAGAATCTCGCGCGGGTCCACGCCCGCCAGTTCGCACACGGCTTCGAGCGGCGAACGACCGCTGCGTACCAGCGCCTCGAAAGCCGCCACATCCTCGGGCGCCGACGTGTTGATCCAGTACGAGAAGGGATCGACAACGATGCGAGCGATGCCGAGCCCGAGCGGACTGTCGATGAAGACCTCGCTGTAGTTCGGCTTGTTGTTGCGAACCGACTTCAGGAGGTCGAGAACGAACCCCGAATAATCGAGGATCTTGTTTTCGACCGCCTTGTCGTAGGTCGATCCCTGCAACAGGAACCGGGTGGCGGCATTTTCGAGGATCACCTGGCCGATGCCCCCGAACAGCAGAAGGTCGTTCATGCTCTGGAGAATGATACCGAAACTGCCCCGATATTTGCGCGCGCGGCGATAGCCCTGGGCGATGGCTTCGGCGAGGCGGGACAAATCCTGGCCCGGGTTGTTGGGCATGAACTGCGCGGTTTCGTCGCAGATCACGAATCGCGGGCGATCGCGGGCCGAGAGGTAGAGCTCTTGCGTCACCGCGTTGATCACGACCATCACGACCACGTTGAACAGGTCGGGTATGGCTTTCAGGCGTTCGAGTTCGAGCACGACGAACTCGTCCGAGCTGATGTCGAAGGTCGACGGCCCATTGAAGAAATGCCCATAGGCTCCGTCCGACCCAAAATCGCGCAGGTTGAATGCGAGTTCGCGGGCGACTGGCTTCAGATGGTCGACGCGGTCGAGGTCGGCTGCGGCAAATTGCGGATAGGCGCCGAGCCACGCACGGACGGAATCGATGCCTTCGTCGGCATGGCCCTCGTCGATCGTCCACTGGACCGCCGATTTGATAAGGTTCCATTCCGAGGTCGAGACACCCTTGCGCGTCGCGGCATTCGCCATCTCGGCGACGATCGCGACCGCCATCGCGATCGCCGACTGCTTGTCCTCGCCGTCGAGCGCAAGCCCGAGATCGAAGGGGTTGAGAACGAGCCGTTCCTCACCGACGTCGATATAACGGCCCGAACAGAGGGTGCAGAGCTTGCGGTAGCTGCCGCCGATATCGATGATGCGGATCAGCGCGTTCTGCGCGAAATATTGGCGGCAAAGGTCATTGAGCAGGAAGCTCTTGCCGGCGCCGCTTTCGGCCGCGACGATGAAATTATAATTGTTGATGCGCGGGTCGAAGAGATCGAGCGTGATGAGCTGGCCCTTGCGTCCGGTGTAGAGCAGGGCAGGGCGGCCGCCGCCGCGGAAATCGGTCTGGATCGGCGCCATCAGGGCAGTCGCCTTCACCGGCATCTTGAAATCGCGCTCGAGCATCCTGATCGTCCGGCGTTCGGGATAGAGGCCGAACGGCAGGCTCGCGGTGAGCAGGATGGGATTGAGGTAGGATTCTTCCTGCACCATCCAGGGGAGCGGCTCGCTTTCCCAGAGGCGCTTCGCGCGCGCGGCCATCTCGCGCGCCTGGTGGCGGTCGCGGCCGAACACCCAGACGCAGGGCATCACCGAGACGAAGCGGCTGTTGCCTGCCTCGTCGAGTACCCAGCCGATCTCCTCGATCTGCTTGCCGACCTCGACCGCGAAGCTTCCCGCGGCTTTCTGCGCCGAGAGGATCTGCGCGCGCTTGTGAATCTCGAACTGCGAATGGTCGAAGAGGATGTTGAGGCAATAGAGGAAGGGCCCGCCGATCTGGTCGCTGTCCTCGGCACTCCCCCGCATCCCGCCTGTCAACCGGTTGGCGCGCTCCGCGGTGACGCGCCGCGCCGGTGCTTTCGGCGTCAGGCAGCGCGCGACCTGGTTGCCGAGAAAGACTTCCGGACCATCGAACGCGAGATCGGGGCCGGCATCGATGATCTGCTTGCGGATCGGCGGCGCCGCGTGGGCGGCTGCAGCCGTGGCGTAGACGCCGGGCGCGGCGTCGAAGACGCCATTGAAGATGCGCCGATAGAAGGCGACCATTTCTTCGGGCTCGAGGCGGCGGATACCGAGCTTGGCAAGCTGCTCCTCGATCTGGCGGCGAAGGTCGCTGTGCATCGGCGCGCGCGTCTTGACGGCAAGCAAGGTCCGGAAATCGCGCACGGGGATGCCGTGAAGCGCGGCGAGACCATTTCGCCCTTCGTTGAGATAGGCATGGGTTCGCCGCGCCGAAGCCTGGATCAGCGGATCGGGCCGCGTCTTGAGATCGAGATATTGGTCGAGCGCGGGCGCGATCAGCGGGTCGGCGAAGCTGATGAGCTGGACGACGCTGTTCTCGGGGAACTGGATATTGAGCAGACCGAGAAGGGCTTGGTGGACATGCGCGAACATATAGGCCGCGGGCGTCAGTTCCCAGGCATAGCCCCAGCCGTCGTCGATGCAGAGAAAGGCTTCCTCTTCCTCGACCCACGCTACGAGCGGCAGGAAGTCCGAATAACGGTCGCGCGCGACGCCGCGATGGAGGTCGGCAAAGGTGAGGCCGCCGCCCGTTCGCGTCCCGGGCGCCTTCACGGGCGCAGCTCGGCGGGCAGCGATATCGTTGGGGCTGGCTCGGTCCCGGGCGTCTCGCGCACCTGTTCGAGCACCGGCGCGCGCGTAGCGGCCGAGACGGGCGGGACAAGATAGCCGCCGACCACCCAGGAGGGGGTTTCGAGGACCGAGTAGACGAAGCGCGGCATGTAGAGCCGGTCGGGCCGATTGCGATCAGCATAGGGGAGGATCAGCGTCCGCACGGCCTGGGCGGGCCGCAGCATCGGCGTATCGGGTGCGTCGATAAGTCCCTGGAGCTCGCGATAGACGCTGTCGCGATAGCTACCGTAGGCGCCGGTGTCGCCGCGGCCGCGGCCTACCGCGCCGCGCGAGTTCGTTTTGAGCAGAGCTTTGTCGCGGGTGACCGGCGGGTCCGAGTGCGACGCGTGGCCCAGCGCCGCATCTTCATAGGCCTTCTCGGGGTGGATGCATTGGCCGTGATCGTCGTTCTTGCAGCTGAACTTCTCACTGTAGGGCGACATCGCCGATCCGAGCGCCGTGCAGCCCGACAGCAACGTGGGGATGACAGCGAGGGATGACAGCCATGCTTTGCGAATGGGGCGATCGTGTGGGCGGCAATGCATCATGAGTCCTCCTTTGCGCCGGTGGCGCGGGGTGAGAGCGGCCGTGCGAGGGTCGACCAATCATTGTGGATTGGATGCTCGCGAACCGGGGTTAGTAATCTTTGGATGGCCGCGTTTCCGGGTCGCGAACAAGGGCAGGGGCAGGAACCTGCCGGTCGGAGGCAGCGTCGTGCTTCCCTTCCGTCGGCCGAAACTAACCGGTCAGAATTTCTTCTGTTCGCACTTGCAGCATGAAATGAGGATACCCATATCCCTGATGCCTTTCAGGCATCCTCTCCCAAAACTTCGCAGGGTCGGCGTGAGCCGGCCCTTCTTTTTGCTGCCGGCTTAGGAGGGACGGTTATGCAGTGCGTTCAATCGCGCCCGCGCCTTTGCAGCCATGAGCGGATCGACCTCGCAGCCGACATAGCGGCGCCCGGTCAACGCAGCCGCCTCGCCGGCGGCGCCGGAGCCGGCGAAGAAATCGCCGACGAGACCGCCAGTCGGACAGGAGGTGCGCATAAGGATCGCGAGCAACGCCACGGGCTTTTCGGTGCGATGGAGGCCGCTGCGCACGCTGTTTATCTCGATCACCGATTTCATGATCCGCGTGCCGTCGTCATGATAGGCGCCGGCGCCGATTGACCCGGTGTGTTTCGTCCGCGCTCGCCTCAGTTGAACCGATTTGTTTCGCGTTGTCGCTGGTACGCGCTGAACGTCGTTGTAGACGTCTCTCCAAAGCGCGTCGTGACGATAATATTGCACGATGATCTCGTGGACTCGTTTGAAGCGGTCGGCTGCAAATCCGGTTCCGTTGGCTTTGCGCCAGACGATGTCCTGGGCGTAACGCAACCCCACTGCTTCGAAACGGCCAGCGTCGGCGAGCAGATAGCGTAACGAACCGAAGACCCAAAGCGAGCCTACGGGCTTGAGCAATGCCGCGGCGAGCGCATGCCGGCCTTCGACACGCCTGTCCCAGCAGAGGGTAGTGATGCAATAAGGAGGACCGGCAATGATCAGGTCATAGGGACCATGGGCGGCCGCGATCTCGCGGCAGTCGCCGCAAAGGACGGCAGGGCAACCCGCCAAATCAGAATTTGCTTCCGGCCGTCGGCTTGATCTCGAGGGTAACGCCCTCCTGGATAACCACGACAACATCTTTCGCGGCGCCGACTTCGACGATCGGACCGGCCTGGCGCGCGAGATCGAGATAGAAATCCGTCAGCTTGTCCGACGACTTCGAAAGACCTCCGGCGATCCCAGCCTTGGCGGCGTCGCCCGCATCGAGCGTCCGCACCGACCCAAGCGCTGACGTCGAGACGTCGCCGATGGTGTTCTCGACCGTCTGGCTGATGCCGCTGATCGTGCCGGCCAGGAACGCGCGGGCAAGGCTCGCCCCGGCGCGCGTGACAACCTTGCCCGACAGCCCCTTCTTTCCGTCCGTGTCCACGAAGAATCCCTTGATCGGTTGGTCGACCACCGAGCGTTCGTCGAAATCGACGCAGGACAGCGAGACGAGCTGGACCTCGACCCGCTCTTTCGCGAGGCTGCCCGTCGCGTTGCCGATGACGAAGCATCCCGAGAGGTTTGCCTTCACATCATTGGGCAAGACCGCGGGCGCCTGGACGCGGGCAATCAGCGGCTCGGGGTTCGAAGTCGCATCGCGGCTCGCGAGCGCGTCGATCCCGGTCAGCAGCCTCGCCTTCATGAAACCAGGCGGCAAATAGATCGTCCGCGTCTTTTTTTTAGCGCTACCTGGCGCGGCCTTCCCGTCGGCCGCAGCGACCGCTCCTGGCGCCGACACGGCGGCACCGATCGCGCCGATCGTCTTTTCGACGGGTGGTGCGGGCGGGGCAGGGGGAGCGGCAGGCGGCATGGGCGGCGCCGGGATTTCGCCCGCCATGCCTTCGGCTTCGCCGGGCGCCGGCGGGTAATCGGGAATGGCGCCGGGCAGCGCGGGCGGCAGCCCCGGATCGCCATCGGGAGACGAGGCGGGTTTGCTGCCGGGGATGACCTTGCCTTCCTCAATCGCCGCGACGCGCTCGCCGAGCAGCGACTGGCCTTCGAGGATCTTCTGGAGGTCGCCGCGCAGCTTCACCTCGAGGCTGTCGCCGCGGAGCCCCGCACCCATGTCGAGCTTGGTCGCCGCGGGGGCTTCGGGCTTGCTGTCATCACCGCCCGTGCTGGCGGTGTAGAGGCCGGTGCCGAGCAGCGCGACGACGCCGGCGACGCCGAGCTGCTTGGCGCGTAGCTTCTGCTTCGAGTTCATCCTCGCCCAGCGCTCCTTGAGCGCGAGCAGGGCTGGGCCACGCTCGGGCCGCGCGGATTCAGGTGGTAGCGGCTGGCCAATCTCGCCGAGGTCGAGCGCCTCCTGTTCGGGGGCGGCGGTCATTGTCCATCTCCGCGCCGGATGACGACCAGCCGGGCGCTCTCGCCAGCTTTGAGGGAAAGCCGGTCGAGCGTCACCGCAAAGATGTCGGAGCCGAGCGCACGGTCGAGGAACTGCCGTTCCTCCAGAGCCGCATCGCTGTCGCTGGTGATGCGATATTCGGAAGCCGAGAGGCCAGATCCTTCGATCTCTAGCTGGCGGCGTTCGGTGAGTGTCGCCGACGGCATAGCCTGGATCGTGATAAGGCCTGATCGCGGTGCGACTTCGGTGAAGCTCGCCGGCACGCGGTCCTGCAGCATGGCGAGGCTGATCGAGATGGCCCGCTCTTCCTCGACCAGTGGGCCGAGCAAATCCTCGTTGGCCCGCGCGCGTTGCGGACGACCGGGTACGAGAGTCACGGTCTGGGCCGGGATATCCGACGGCTCGGCGTGAAGCGGATAGATGGCGCCATTGCAGGAGATGAAGAACTCGCTCGGTGTCGTCACATAGGTGCGGGTGACCGCCCCCATGTCGTCGATCTCTTTGACGAGGAACTTGATCCAGGCGTCCGAGCCAGCGCGCTCGACGGCGATAGCCTTCTCGGCCGAGAACTTCACATCCTCGATCTCGCCGCCGACGCAGACGATATGATTGACGTCGCGGTTCGAGAGCCGGATCGTGCTGACCTGATCGGGTAACGCGGTAATCGCCTGCGCGAATGCGGAAGTCGGCAGCAGCGACGCGGCGCAAATGAGCGCCACGCCCGTCCTAGCGAGCCTGGACATCAAAACTCTCCTCGGTGAGCGAGACCAGCCAGAAGCGGCCGTTCTCGATGGCGTAGCGAATGCGAAGGTTGCCGCGGAATTTGCGGATGACGCCGCCGATGACCCGCACCTTCTCGATGGGGACGAGGATGTCGCGGTCGGTCCACTGGACTGGCTGGTCGGGGCGGATATAGGTTGCGATCGACAGCGTCGGGTTGCCGGCAAGCTCGTCGAGGATGCTGTTCAGGCTGTCGCGCATGCTGTTGTAGGCCGACGGATGGACGATCGAGAGCAGTTCCTGGAACTGCCGATCGGCCGAATAGGCCGAATAGGTTCCGGCAAGCGCGACGATGTTGCGCGTGATCGTGCGGATATAGGCGGCTGACGGTTTCGAGCCCGTCACATAGAGATCGCCACCGGCGCCGAACGGCACGACCACGGTGCGCTGCTTCTGGTCGGAGCTGTAGATGACAGCGCCGAGCACCGCGGTGATGCCGAACAGCCCGACGATCGCGAACTTGAGCAGCCGGTTCTCCTCGAACAGGTTCGACGAGCCTTGGACATAACGGTGGATGCCGAAGCTCGCCGGCTTGCCAACCAGCGGGTCGACGGGAGCGGTTTTGCGGGAACGCGAAAACATGGGCGCCCTCATTCGTAGAAGCGGGTCTGAGTCGGACCCGGATAATGACGGAAGCGCAGCATTCCCCATCGCCACGCGAGATGCGCGAGGAAGCCGCGCGGCTGCGCGCGCTTCCACGGCAGGAAAAGGAGAAGGGCCGCGATGAACGCCCAGCCGACCAGACCGCCGACGATGACGGCGACGAAGATGGTCGTGACCACCAGCACGAACTCGTCCGATCCGAACCAGAGGATCTGGACCGGCTTGTGCAGATACTGGGGCAGGCGTTCGTCCATCGACCCTTCTCCTCCTGCTTCACAACCCCGCGTCCGCAGGCGCTGGCCACGGGGCTTTTTCCGGGAGCCATCCTCCCGGTGACCGGATTGCAAGCGAACGGTGGAACCGGAACGATCGCCTGCAATCCGATGCCGTCAGATCACCATGCCAAAGGTCTGGAGGATCGAGTCCGCCTTGATCAGGCAGACCGCCGCCACGATCGTCGGGATGCCGATCATGATGTTGGAAAATAGCCGCGACACGCCGAACAGGAAGGCGGCGACGCCGCCGACGAAGCCGAGCGGGCCCTTGACCCCCTGGTTCACGACGATGTCGTAGATGTCGTAACCGAGGTCGCCGGCGACCGGCGCGGTGAACGCATGCGCGCTCGCGGCGATGATCGACAGCAGCAGCACCGGGATGCCGATGTTGGCGACCGAGAGCGCATTGTTTCGGAGATTTTTGATCACATTACTCACTTTCTCAAAAGTCGGGCTGTCCGCTGACCTGCCTGCCGGCATCGACGAGTATCGCTGTCGGCCGACGACTGCGCTGGACGGCCCGATGGGGGCGCCGCCGCCGGCATTCCGGTGCGCCCGGGCAGGGAGCGATGATGCTCCCGGTGCTCGGGCGTCCGCCAAAAAGGGGAAGGCGTCAGCGAGGCGCATGGGCGGTCTTCGCTGAAGAGAGGAACGCCTCGATCTCGGCTTGCTGGAAGCCGGAGATCAGCTTGCCGCCGGCGATCAGTGTCGGCGTGCCGGTGATACCGGCCGAGCCGACAATCCGCGCGTGGGCCTCGACCTTGGTGCGGCCCTCGGCGCAAGTTCGGAGCACCGCGGGCGCGGCGCCGGCGTAGATAGACTTGAATGCAGCCTCCTTGTCCGATGAGCAGAGAATATGCTCGGCCTTCGCGGCCGCCTCGGGATGGATGCCGCTGACGAAGAAGACCAGGCGTCGGACCGGCTTGCCTTCCGCTGCTTTCGCCGCCCAATAGCGGTCGAGCGCGCGGCAATAGGGGCAATCGGGATCGGTGAACTCGATGATGGTCGGCGCGTTCTCGGGGCCGACAGCGAATGCGACCGCAGTGTCGATCGCCTTCAGTCGCTTCGCCGCCCCGGCCTCCTGCGCAAGCGCCGTCAGGTTGACGCCGTTCTTGTCGAAGATCGACGCGAACAGCAGATGCTCGCTCTCGGGGGCATAGTACACGATGCGGCCACCGGCACTTGCCTGGTAGAGCGGTCCTTTCACCGGTGCCGGCCCGAAGTCCTCGAACTGGAGATTGGTGAAGGTCTGGTGGAGCTGTTGCTCCGCGTCGGCAGCAGCTTTTGCCAGTGCCATCCTCTCGCCGATTTCCTGGGAATTGGCGGCGGGGCTGATGCTGAACAACGCCGCAATCAGCGGAAGGCTTGCGACGGACAAAAGGCGCGAAGAGCAATCATCGGCAAAATTGCGTAGCATGTGTCCTCCTCAGCGCGGAGTGCGCCATTCGACATTGACCGGGGCGGAGACTGGGCATGAAGACATCATTGCGCCCTGACCGCTGTTCATGTGGAGGGTGGATCGCGGTTACGGCGCGGCGGGACAAGGCAGGGGGCACCGTGCTGCCCATAGCAGGCAGGAGAGTGCAAAGCGGGTCCGCCGATGAGCGCGCCATTTCTAAACGGAGCGGGATCCGGGTGATCCCAATCTGGCGACAAGCTGAACGAAACTTTCGGTTTGCAAGCAGTTCCCGTTGCCCGGCTCACGATGGCCGATCAGCATTGCACCTGCCGAACGCAGTCAATGCTTGGCCATTTCGGGCAGGAATTAAAATGACAATCGTAACCACCAGTCACGATGCATTGCTGGCGCAACTGAAGGAATCTTCAGGTCGACGGATTGAGGGAGAACGACGACGTCAATTCCTCTCGCAACGACAGTTCGCAGCGCGGGTCGGTATTAGCATTCGGTGGCTGCGCGAAATTGAGAGTGGCAATCCGGCCGTGAAGTTGGAGGATCACTTACGCTGCGGGGCGGCGCTGGGTCTCGCGCCAAGCCACATTTTTTTCCCACTGCTTTTTCACGCGCACGGCAAGCCTTTGTCGGCTGATCCGCCACATCACAATCAGGCTGATCTCGAGTATCGCTGTATCCGTCTGATCGCGCGGCACACACAGGGAAGGCGAACAACACCTTGACAGGACTAATTACCCACGGGTTGCTTTCATTTGAAGGTACGCCCCCAACGGTTTGAAGCGTCCCGGGTTTTCCGGAGGCTCCTATTTGTGAGAAGGAGCTACGATGAGCGCTATAAGGAACAAGTTTTCGCCTGAGTTTCGCGATCGCGCGGTGCGGATGGTGGAGGAGCACCGGGGGATTACCCGTCGGAGTGGGCGGCGATGTCCTCGATTGCCGGGAAGGTCGGCTGCACGACCGAGACCTTGCGCCGCTGGTGCCGTGAGGAGGCTGGCCGACGAGCGGGACCAGCGGCGCAGGCCGCCAGCGACCGGGACCGGGTCAAGGCGCTGGAACGCGAAGTGAAGGAGTTGCGCCGGGCCAACGAGATCCTGCGCAAGGCGTCCGCATATTTTGCTCAGGCGGAGCTCGACCGCCACGGCAAATGGTGATGTCGTTTATCGACGCTCACCGCGAGGAACTGGGTATCGAGCCGATCTGCCGCGAACTGGCGGTCGCCCCATCCTCCTACCACGAGCATGCCGTCCGTCTTGCCGATCCCGGCAGGCGTCCGGCCCGTGTGCGACGCGATGACGAACTCAAGGAAGACATCAAGCGTGTCCACGAGAACAGCTTTGGCCTCTACGGCTCACGCAAGGTCTGGCACCAGCTGCGCCGCGAGGGCATCGCGGTAGCCAAGTGTACCGTGGAACGGCTGATGCGGACCATGGGGCTGGCAGGCGTGCGGCGCGGCAAGACAACGGTCACCACCGTCAGCAATCCGAAGACGCCATGCCCGCTCGACAAGGTCAATCGCGAGTTCCGCGTCAGTCGGCCCAATGCTCTGTGGGTGGTCGACTTTACCTACGTGCATACCTGGGCGGGGTTCGTCTACGTCGCCTTCGTGATCGATGCCTACGCCCGCAGGATCGTGGGCTGGAAGGTTAGCACCAGCGCCACAGCGAACTTCGTGCTGGATGCCCTCGAGCAGGCGATCCATGCGCGCAGGCCCGGGCCCGATGACGGCCTGATCCATCACAGTGACAGGGGCGTGCAATATCTGGCCATGAACTACACCCAGCGCCTGGCTGAGGCCAACCTCGTTCCGTCGGTGGGCAGTGTTGGCGACAGCTACGACAACGCCTTGGCCGAGACGATCAACGGGCTCTACAAGGCCGAGGTCATCTGGCGACAGCGATCATGGCCGAGCGTATCGGCTGTGGAAATGGCAACCCTGCGCTGGGTCGACTGGTTCAACAATCACCGGCTGTTCGGCCCTATCGGGCATATCCCGCCCGCCGAGGCCGAAGCCAATTACTATGCAGCCAGAGAGAACCTCGATATGGTCGCATGACTCAAATGAAACCGCCTCCGGAAAACCCGGGACGCTTCAGTTATGAGCGCGCATTGCTGTTCTCCTTATTCGTCGCAACCTCCGCCTCGAAACTGAGATCGTCAAGTTGTTCCATTCGGCTCGAATTTCGGCGAATGGCGCTCGCTATATCCATTGACGTTGGAGGCACGTTGTGAAGGACATCAGATCGCATCGCCGAGGTCAGATCGGCGACGGACTGCATCACCTTCTCGCCGTCTGCTTCGACAAGCACGCCATCCGTGAGGCCGGCCAACAAGGTGTCGAGAACTGACCGGCCCCCACCGAGTGGTCCGCTGGGATTGTTAGTGCATTGACGCGTCCATCGCCAGTGTTGGCCGCAGGTGGAGCGAAGCGGAACCGGCGGGCGACACTGGCGATGGAACGGCCTCCGGCGCCGGTGGTCGATATCCCAGCGAGCTGTGCGGCCGGACGGTGTTGTAATGCCGCCGCCAAGCCTCGATCAGGATCCGGGCCTCCGCGAGCGAGTAGAAGATCTCGCCGTTGAGCAGCTCATCGCGCAGGGATCCGTTGAAGCTTTCACAATAGCCATTCTCCCATGGCGATCCGGGCGTGATATACAGCGTCTTCACGCCGATCTGGGCGAGCCATTGCTGCACCGCCGTCGCGATAAACTCCGGGCCGTTGTCCGACCGGATATGCGCCGGCGGCCCACGCGTGACGAACAGCTCGGCCAGTGCCGCGAGCACGTCGTCGCTCTTGAGCTTACGCGCCACCGGCAACGCCAGGCACTCCCGGCTCGCCTCGTCGATGATCGACAGGATCCGGTATTTGCGACCATCGTGCGTCCGGCCCTCGACGAAGTCGTAGGACCAGACATGGCCGGGATATTCTGGCCGCAGCCGGATGCACGATCCGTCGTTCAGCCACAGACGCCCGCGCTTCGGCTGCCTTTGTGGCACCTTCAGCCCTTCGCGGCGCCAGATACGCTCAACCCGCTTGCGGTTCACATGCCACCCCGCATCGCGTAGCAACGCCGTCACCCGGCGATAGCCATAACGACCATATTGCCGGGCCAGTGCGATGATATCCTCAGTGAGGGCCGCTTCGTCATCCGCCCCGCGTGGCGCCTTGCGCTGCGTCGATCGGTGCTGCCCGAGCACGCGGCACAGCCGCCGCTCGGACACCGGCATCATCATTCTGATGTGGTCGATACAGCGCCTGCGGCGTGCGGGGCTCAGAAGTTTCCCCGGGCAGCCTCCTGCAGGATCAGCTTGTCCAGCGTCAGGTCCGAGATCGCACGACGAAGCCGCGCATTCTCCTTCTCCAGATCCTTCATCCGACGCGCCTGATCGGTCTTCAGGCCGCCATATTCCTTGCGCCACCGATAATAGGTCTGCTCGCTGATCGCGATCCGACGACACGCCTCGGCGGTCGTAGCGCCCTGCGCAAGCACAACCTCCGCCTCACGTAGCTTGCCGATAATCTCTTCCGGGCGATGCTTCTTGCTCGGCATTCTATATCTCCTTCGTCGTCCAAAATATCATCAATTTTGGACCACTCAGAAGGGGGCAGATCATGAACACGCCAGGCTTGCGCGAGCCTTCCAAGATAGCGCGATGGATAAGCATATGTCGAAAGATGAGATACGTGATTACGCCCCCAACGAAAAGGATGACATTCTATATTTGCTAGAAGAGGTGAACAGGACCGCTCGGCGGACGTTCGACGCTCTGATCGTGGGGCTCGACCTCAATCAAACACAATGGCGGATCATCGCGTCCTTGTTGAGGGAACCTACGCTAACACAGACCGAGATTTCTCGCCTGCTCGAGCTTGAATCGGCGACGATAGGACAGGCTGTCGCAGTTTTGGTTGAAAAAGGTTTGATCGAGCGAGAGCGGGCGGCGCACGATCGAAGAGTTTGGAACCTCCACCTCACCGAGCAAGTAAGAACCATCTGGCCAGAACTGCGCGAAGCGGCTGATCGACTCCACGAAATTCTCTGGAAGGAAATGTCTGCGCCTGAAATCGACCTCCTGCGTACGATGCTTCGAAAAGTTGCGGAGAATCAGAAGCAGGCTGACACTTGCGAAGAAAGCCGATGAAGCATGATCTGGAAAACAGTGTCGGTGAACTGACGCGGCTAGCAGAACTCGGTCAGATTTTCGCCCGGCACGGTCTGAAAAATCTCGGAAGCTTATTTGGCGTTATGCCGGTTTCGGAGAAGGAGCCAGATACCGAGGACTTGCGTCCTGCATCGGTGGTGGCGCTGTTGCGCGATGTCGGCCCTGTCGGAATAAAGCTTGGCCAGCTCCTGGCGACCAGAAGCGATCTGTTTACACAACCCTGGATTTCCGCGTTCGGCACTCTCCACGACCAGGTGGAACCGCTGCCGTTCGATAAGATCGAACCGGTGATTGTATCGGCTTGGGGCAGCGACTGGGAATGTGAATTCGCCGCTTTCGAGAGAAACCCGATCGCCTCAGCCTCTATCGCGCAGACTTATGTCGCAACCCTGCTGGACGGAAGCGAGACTATCGTGAAAGTCCGCCGACCCGGCATGGCGCCCAGGATCGAGGCGGACATGAGGCTGTTGACACGGCTCGCGGGCCTCGCCGAGCGTCGGTCAAGCGACATTGCCCGCTATCGACCCGTGCAGTTCCTCCAGACATTCGCCAAGAATTTAGCGCGGGAGATGGACCTGGCGGCAGAAGCACGCGCTTGTGAACGGATTGGCGGTTATCTGGAGATGCTTGGGGTGAAGACCCCCGCGATCCACTGGCAACTTACAGGCATGACGATCAATGTGCAGGAAGCCCTGGTCGGAAAGCCTGCGTCGCGGCCCCCGGCAACTGGTCAGGGAGATAATGCCCGGTTCGCGAAGCGCTATGCCGATGCGGTGCTACGGATGATCCTTCTCAACGGAGAGTTTCATGGCGACCCGCATCCCGGCAACGTCTTCTGGATGGAAGGGAACCAGGTAGGCTTCATCGATTTCGGCTCGGTCGGCTTTCTCAGCGGCGCGCGGCGTCAGGAAATCGTCCGCCTGATTTTTGCTATCGCGAACGATCAGATAGACAAGGTGGCCGATCTGCTGCTTGACTGGGCAGGCAATCCACTCGTGGACCGCGCGCAATTGGCGATGGATCTGGATGAGCTGATCGAGGAATTTCGCGGCACAGCTCTTGCGGGGATTGAATTCTCGGCAATCTTCGATCGGGTTTTCGGATTGTTGCGCGAGTATCGCCTCGTATTGCCGCCCGACCTCGCTATTTTGCTGCGCACCCTGCTGACCGCAGAAGGCTTCGTTCGCTCTTTGGCGCCGGACTACAATATCGCCGAAGAAACGAAGCCGATCGTGATGCAATTGTTTGCCGAGCGATTTTCGATCGGAGCCGCGCGGGATCATTTGGCCAAGGTCCGCAGTGGGCTGCTTGATTTCTCGGCATCGCTGCCCGAGCTAATCGAGAACGTTGCCTCGGTCGCTCGATCAGGTACGATTCAGGTGTCCATCGACCCAGCCAGCCTGAACCATCTGACGCGGGAAGAGGACCGCAGCACCCCCGTCAAGGGTCCGGTGGTCGCCGCATTGATCGTCTCTGCCGCATTGCTGGCCGACCAATCGTTGTTACTGGCAGGCATTGTTCTGGCTTTCGCGGGAATAGCACTCATTCCTAGATGGAACTGATAAGACCATACGCGTTGAACGCTTAGATCACGGCCGCCCGGCACCGATATTGGCTACATCAAGGGAGAAGAGTGGAAATGACCGAACAGAAACCAGCCGAGGCGGTGCCTGCCGCCACCATGCTGCTGGTGCGGGATGAACCGGAGTTTCAGGTTCTCATGGTGAAGCGACATCATCAGATAGACTTCGCATCTGGCGCACTGGTCTTCCCCGGCGGGAAACCCCACTCCGATGATTCTCTGGAGGAATGGGCCGCTTACTGCGACGGGCGGGATCAGGTCGATACGACCCAGAGAATTTTAAAGATCGCTGCGATCCGCGAAGCTTACGAGGAGGCTGGCATTTTGCTGGCGGTCAACCGCGATGGCAGCCCTTTCGAAGGGGCCTGTGACCCGGACAGCCGCCGGGCAGTCGAACAGGGGGAAAGATCGTTCCTCGATGTCGTCCGGGAGTCCGATGTGATCTTGCGGCTCGATAGCCTCACCGATTTTGCCCGGTGGATTACCCCGGTCTTCATGAAGAAGCGGTTCGACACCTGGTTCTACGTCGCTCGAGCCCCGGAACGCCAAATTGCCGCGTGCGATGGCTATGAGACGGTAGATGCCGAATGGCTGTCACCAAATCGTGCTCTGGAGATGGGGCAATCGGGCGAGCGCACGGTCATTTTCCCGACCCGACTGAACCTGGAACTGTTGTCCAAGGCGAACAGTGCTACGGACTGCGTAGATCGCGCGCAGGCGCGCACGATCGTGCCTGTCCTGCCGTGGGTCTTGCAGCGAGATGGCAAGAATATCCTGACCATCCCGGAGGATGCAGGCTACGGCCCGGCAAGCGAGGTTATAGGATGAATAACGCCGAGACGATCGATCGTCTCGGCAAGAGGGGACCGGCTACCATCGTTTTGTAGCCCCGTCGCAAACCGTGTCACCTAGCTATGCGCCTGGCTTATTAGGGTTTATTGCTGTCTTGCAGGATGTTCGTTCGAAAATATTCCGGTCGGAACTCAGGAATCGCCTTTCAGTCTCTGTCCTGTTATCGCAATGAAACAGCGAGCGTTGGGCCAGATAGGTCTAGCAGCAGCATCATTAGACCTAAGAGAAGCCGAGCAAACAAGCTCCAAGGACCGAGATGAACCAGAACATCCACGAAATTAAAGTGACGCTGATCTACTGCGACTACCGGCATGTTAGCTGATCTGCACTCTTCTAATTGGCCCGATTTCTATTTTTGAATTGGTTAAGAGAGTGACGGAATGGTGAGGAAGCACCATCTGAAAGAAAACATCGCTAAGCTGCGAGTAGTGGAGATTGTTCGGGTGCAGGGCGGAACGATCGCGGATCTGTGCCGCGGGATCGGTGTCGGCGAGCCGAGCCAATATCGCTAGCGCAAGGGGAATGCCAGCCTCAAAATGGATCAGGCGCAGCTTCCGAAAGAGCATGCAAAGGAATCCCCCGGTTGCAGCGCGCGGCGTCAGAACTCACGCTATACAATCTGCTCCTTCTGGGAGGTGCAAGGTAATCATCTCAGTCTCTCGCTTCGACGATGGCGCATCGTGACCGGCCCCCACCGAGTGGTCCGTGCGGATTGTTAGTGCATTGACGCCTCCATCGCCAGTGTTGGCCGTAGGTGGAGCGAAGCGGAACCGGAGGGCGACACTGGCGATGGAACGGCCTCCGGCGCCGGTGGTCGGTATCCGAGCGAGCTGTGTGGCCGGACGGTGTTGTAATGTCGTCGCCAAGCCTCGATCAGGATCTGGGCCTCGGCGAGCGAGTAGAAGATCTCGCCGTTGAGCAGTTCATCGCGCAGTGATCCGTTGAAGCTTTCGCAATAGCCATTCTCCCATGGGCTCCCTGGCGTGATATACAGCGTTTTCACGCCGATCTGGGCGAGCCATTGCTGCACCGCCGTGGCGATAAATTCGGGGCCATTGTCCGACCTTATATGCGCGGGTGGTCCGCGCGTGACGAACAGGTCGGCCAGCGCGGCGAGTACGTCATCGCTCCTGAGCTTGCGCGCGACCGGCAACGCCAGGCACTCCCGGCTCGCCTCGTCGATGATCGACAGGATACGGTATTTGCGGCCGTCATGGGTGCGGCCCTCGACGAAGTCGTAGGACCAGACGTGCCCGGGGTATTCCGGCCGCAGCCGGATGCACGACCCATCGTTCAGCCACAAGCGGCCGCGCTTCGGTTGCCGTTGCGGTACTTTGAGCCCCTCGCGGCGCCAGATGCGCTCGACCCGCTTGCGGTTCACATGCCACCCCGCATCGCGCAGCAACGCCGTCACCCGGCGATAGCCATAGCGACCATATTGCCGTGCCAGCGCAATGATATCCTCGGTGAGAGCCGCCTCGTCATCCACCCCGCGGGGCGCCTTGCGCTGTGTCGATCGGTGCTGCCCCAGCACACGGCAGAGCCGCCGTTCGGACACCGGCATCATCATTCTGATGTGATCGATACAGCGCCTTCGGCGCGCGGGGCTCAGAAGTTTCCCCGGGCGGCCTCCTGCAGGATCAGCTTGTCGAGTGTCAGGTCCGAGATCGCACGACGAAGTCGCGCATTCTCTTTCTCCAGATCCTTCATCCGCCGCGCCTGGTCGGTCTTCAGGCCGCCATACTCCTTGCGCCAACGATAATAGGTCTGCTCGCTGATCGCGATCCGACGGCACGCCTCGGCGGTCGTGGCGCCCTGCGCCAGCACAACCTCCGCCTCACGCAGCTTGCCGATAATCTCTTCCGGGCGATGCTTCTTGCTCGGCATTCCATATCTCCTTCGTCGTCCAAAATATCATCAATTTTGGACCACTCAGAAGGGGGCAGATCAAATGACTACTGCTTGACCTTGATACAGCACCGCCGGGTCTCACAGCTCGTTTCACTATCGGCCTTGTTCCAGGGAAGGCGTGACACCGCCACGGCTGCCATCCCGTTCCGCCACGTTCCACCAGCGGACCGTATTGGTGCCAGAAGCAGACTTGTAGAAACAATCGGTGCGGACCACTCAGTGCGGCCGGTTTTTAGGCCGCGTTGACAAAAGACTTCAGCCATAGCCGCGTGGCGGCGAGGTTTAGGAAGCTCTCGAACGAGAGAAGGGTTTTGTCATATCGAGTGGCGATGCGTCGTTGCTGTTTGAGCTTTCCGAACATGCGCTCGACGCG
>NZ_JAVJOJ010000007.1:0-1781 GCF_040216815.1 Sphingopyxis sp. | reverse complement strand
GCGCATTGTTCAGTCGCAATCTGTTCAACTTCCTGTCGGCCTTCTGGGACAAAGAGCAGGGCAAGCCGGTGCTCGACGAGGAAATCGGCAATGCGGTCCGCCTGACGCAGGGCGGCAAGGTCGTCAACGAGCGGCTGTTGGGTTAAACGCACCATGGGCCTGTTCAGCGCCGGGGATATCGACGTTGGACGGGCGCAGTCCGAATTTCAGCCCTGGCTGGTCGACGGCGAGCAGGTGCTCGCGGCCTTCTGCACGATTCGCGATACGGTGCTGCTCACCAATTATCGCTTCATCTTCGTCGATGTGCAGGGACTGACGGGATCGAAGAAGGATTTTCAGAGCATCCCGTGGCGTTCGGTGACGCGCTTTTCGTTCGAGACCGCGGGAACCTTTGACCTTGACGCCGACATGAAGGTCTGGGTGTCGGGCGCGGCGACGCCGCTGGAGGTCAAGATTTCACGCAAGAGCGACCCGCAGCGAATCCACCAGCTGATGACGCGGCTGATCGTCGGCCGCTGACGCAAATCGGGAAGGGGGCCGATTGGGACCTTTTATTGACGCGTCGGCTGATTACTATGGGGATGAGCCCCCATTTTGAACCACTGGAGATTGCCCGATGCCGCGCGTGAAGTCGTTTGTCCTTTTCTCGTCCGCCTTGACAGCCGCCGCCCTGGGACTCGCGGCGTGCAGCAGCGAGTCCGAAACGACGGGCGAAACTGCGACGGTAGGCGATGCGATCGGCGGCGACGCGGCGGGGGTGGGCGGAATGGCGGGAGATCGGACGATCGCCGACAATATCGCCGCCTCGCCCGACCATAGCTCGTTCGCGGCGGCGCTACGGCAGGCAGGACTGGCCGCGACGCTGGCGGGGACTGGACCCTTTACGGTCTTTGCTCCGACCGACGCCGCCTTTACGCAGGTGCCGCCGGTGACGCGCGACGGGTGGATGCGCCCGGCGCAACAGAGCGTGCTCGCGGGCGTACTCAATTATCATATCGTGCCGGGCAAGCTGACCGCCGCCGATCTTGCCGCGCAGATCGACGCTGCGGGCGGGCAGCTGACGCTCAAAACCGTGGACAATCAGGAATTGACGGCGCGCAAGTCAGGCGATTCGATCCTGCTGACCAGCGCTTCGGGCAACAAGGCGATCGTCACGCAGCCCGATGTCGAGCAGGCGAACGGCGTCGTCCACGTGGTCGACGCGGTCTTGCTGCCGCGGATGTAGGCGGCTGGCGTTCTAGCGGAAGAGCATCGCCGGGATGACGGATACGGAGAACGACGGCGCCCGCTCCCGGGCCAACATTCAATTGTCCAAGCCAAACACTTCTACCACGAAATTTTATGTCGGATCGGGCCTGCGTTCCGGGTGATATGAAACACCGGCGCCTCTTTTTTCGGGCTTAGGAGTCGACAGGCTGGCGCCGTCACGGCAAGAGGTGCGCCAAGCGGAATCAGCAGGGGAGCACGCCGTGGATTTCATCGCCATTTTTTCGATTTTCGTGCTGGCGTGTTTCGTCGGCTATTTCGTCGTCTGGTCGGTTACGCCAGCGCTGCACACGCCGCTGATGAGCGTGACCAACGCGATTTCGTCGGTGATCATCGTGGGTGCCTTGATTGCGGCGGCGGCAGCGGGATCGGCGTCGTCGAAATGGCTCGGGCTTGCCGCGGTCGTGATGGCGAGCGTGAATATCTTCGGCGGCTTTGCCGTCACCGAACGCATGTTGGCGATGTACAAGAAGAAGGAGCGCTGAGATGGATTTTCAGTCGATCCTTGCCGCCGC
>NZ_JAVJOJ010000001.1:0-531946 GCF_040216815.1 Sphingopyxis sp. | reverse complement strand
CCCCGTTGGTGTCGAGCTATGTCGAGACACGCTAAGCCTTGTGAAAAATCGGGGTGTCTCGACTTCGCTCGACACGAACGGAAACGGAAAGCGGTTCAATGGGCATCGGAACAGCACCCGCCCCTCACAGCGAGAAGCCCTCGCCCAGATACAGGCGGCGCACTTCGGGATCGGCGACGAGTTCGGCGGGCGATCCGGCCAGCAGCACCTTGCCATCATAGATGATGCAGGCGCGGTCGACGAGGTCGAGCGTCTCGCGGACATTATGATCGGTGATGAGCACGCCGATGCCGCGCGTCTTCAAATCGGCGACGAGGTCGCGAATGTCGCTGATCGACAGAGGGTCGATGCCCGCGAACGGTTCATCGAGCAGGATGATCGACGGGTTGGCGGCGAGCGCGCGGGCGATCTCGGCACGGCGGCGTTCGCCGCCCGACAGCGCCATCGCCGCGGCATCGCGCAGCCGCGTGAGGCCGAATTCGTCGAGCAGCTCCTCCAGCCGCCGCTCGCGCGCAACCTTGTCGGGTTCGGCGAGTTCGAGCACCGCCTCGATATTCTGTGCCACCGTCATGCCGCGAAAGATCGAGGTTTCCTGCGGCAGATAACCGAGACCCAGGATCGAGCGGCGATACATGGGCAGCGCGGTGATGTCGGCGCCGTCGAGCATGATGCGCCCGGCATCGGGCTTCACCAGCCCCATGATCGAATAGAAGCAGGTCGTCTTGCCGGCCCCATTGGGGCCCAACAGCCCGACCACCTCGCCCTTGCCGACCGACAGCGACACGTCGGACAGCACGACGCGCTTGTCATAGCTTTTGGCGATCGAGATCACCGCCAGGCCGTTGCCCGTCGCGGCATCCTCGCGCGCGTGCGCCCGATGCTCGGCGACGCCATGATCATCGTCGGCTGCCCGCGCGATTGTCGATTCCTCGTCGGTCATAAAGCGATCGGTTCCCGTCTGGCTTGGCCGCCGCGATACTCCAGCGACGCCGCCAAGGTCAATCTGGCAAGCTTATTGCAAGGATATGGAGCGGGCGCAGCGTGGCCCCGCTGCGGCTAATGCCCCGCCTGCGGTCCGCGAACGACGCCCGATTGGGCAAGTTGGTCGTCGATCGCCGCGAGCAGCCGCGCCAACGCCGCATCATCCTTTGCCTCGGCGCGCGCGACGAGCACGTCTTGCGTGTTCGAGGCGCGCAGCAGCCACCAGCCGTCGTCGGTCATCACGCGCGCGCCGTCGGTGCGGTCGACCCGCGCACCCGACGCGGAAAGTCGGTCCAGAACTTCGTCCACAATGGCGAATTTCCGGACCTCATCGACCTGAAAGCGCATTTCGGGCGTGTTGACCATCGGCGCCATGCCACCGCGCAGTGCGGTGACGCTCTGCCCGAGCTTCGTCGCCGCCTCGATCAACCGCACCGCGGCATAAGGGGCATCGTCAAAACCGTAATAGCGGTCGGCGAAAAAGATGTGGCCGCTCATCTCGCCCGCCAGCGGGCTGCCGCTTTCCTTCATCTTTGCCTTGATCAGGCTGTGCCCGGTCTTCCACATGAGTGGTTCCCCGCCCAGCGCGGCGACGCGGTCGAAGAGTGCCTGGCTCGCCTTCACATCGGCGATGACGGTCGCGCCGGGCAGGTCTTTCAGCACCGCGGCGGCATAGATTTGCAAAAGCTGGTCGCCCCAGATCACCCGCCCCTCGCCGTCGATCGCGCCGATGCGATCGCCGTCTCCATCGAAAGCGACGCCGAAATCGAGGCTCTTTTCGGCGACGAGCTTCCTCAAGTCGGCGAGGTTCTTTTCCTCGGTCGGATCGGGATGGTGGTTCGGAAAATGCCCGTCAATGTCGGTAAACAGCAGGTGATGCTCGCCCGGAAGGCGCGCGGTGAGCTTTTCGATGACGGTTCCGGCAGCGCCGTTGCCCGCGTCCCAGCCGATGCGGAAGGCGCCGCCGCCGAAGCCCTCGACCAGCCGGTCGACATAGGCGTCGACGATGTCGATGCTGTCCATCGTGCCTTCGCCCGCCTCCCAGTCGCCCGCGGCAGCCATTTCGCCGATACGCCGGATGTCGGCGCCAAAGAAGGGACGCCCCTGAAACACCATCTTGAAACCATTATAGTCGGGGGGATTGTGGCTGCCGGTTATCTGTATGCCGCCGTCCACTTGCTGGGTTGACGCGGCGTAATACAGCATCGGCGTCGGCCCCAGCCCGACGTTCAGCGCATCGATGCCCGCGGCATTGATCCCCGCCATCAGTGCCTCGGCCAGCATCGGCGACGACAGCCGGCCGTCAAAGCCGACCGCGATGCGCCGGCCGCCGCCGCGCCGGATCAGCGTCGCAAAGCTGCGCCCGATGGCATAGGCGTCCCTGTCCGAAAGCGTGTCGCCGACAATGCCGCGGATGTCATATTCGCGCAGCAGGGTCGGATGGAAGATATGCGTCATGCAGGATCTCGATCTTTTCAGGAATGGGGAAGGGGTCAGGCGGCGGCGAAGAGGTCGCCGTCGGGGTGGAGCCGTTCGCGCGCAGGCAGGTTGAGGCCGCCCATCGCTTCGCGCAGTTCCTGCCGTGCGACGACATGCCCGATCCCCATGCCGCCCAGATGCGCCTTGTCGAGCAGAGTGAGACCTGCCGGGAAAAGTTCGCGGTAGATGACGCGTTCGCCGAGCCCCGGAATGACGCGAAAGCCGACGCGTCGCGACAGTTGATTGAGCGCTTCGCCGACGCGGCGCATATTGTGCGCGTCGACATGCTGGAGGCGGTTGCGCAGGATGATCCAGTCGATCGTCCGCCCGTCGCTCTTGGCGCGCGCCTTGCGCGTGTCCCAGATCAGTTCGGAATAAAAGCTCGGCCGCGTCACCTGAAAGGTCTCGGGATCGACCTGCCCGATCAGGTCGAAATCGATGAAGCTGTCGTTGATCGGCGTGACAAGCGTATCGGCGATCGTCGCAAGGTGGCGGGCAAAGACATCGTCGCGCCCCGGCGTGTCGGCGATGAAATAATCCGCCCCTTCCGACAATCGCGCGACTTGCGCATCAAGTTCTTCGATCGTCGACCCCTCGAACACTTCGAACAGCGGCGTGGGCAGGTCGATTTCGCGCCGCCGCGCGGTGTTGGTGCGATTCTCCAGATAGCGATGAAAGGTGCGCTGGCGCGGGTCGAGGTCGATCCCCGCGACGCGCCAGCCCTGGCTCGCCAGCGCGACCGCAAAATGCACGGCGCAGGTCGATTTGCCTGTGCCGCCCTTTTCATTGGCAAAGATGATGCGGTGCGGTGCGGGTGTCGTCGCAGAGTTCGTCATGGGGCGTTGCGATTTTCCTGTTGGCGCGGCATGGGCGGCCGACGCGCGAAATGATATAGTCGCGCCAATATCGGAGGGCGACCAGCCGTGCAAATCATCCGTGACATTGCGATGCTGCACCGTGCCGTTACGGCACTGAAACTGGGTGGGAAGAGCGTCGCGCTGGTGCCCACGATGGGGTCGCTCCACGACGGCCATCTCTCGCTCGTCCGCTTGGCGAAACGCGTCGCCGACCACGCTGTCGTCTCGATTTTCGTCAATCCCACGCAATTCGGACCGAACGAGGATTATGCCGCCTATCCCCGCGACGAGGCGCGCGATGCGGCCCTGCTGGTCGAAGAGGGCACCAGCCTGCTCTGGGCGCCCGACGTCGCGACAATGTATCCGGGCGGGCACAGCACGCATATCGAGGTCGCCGAACTCGGTGCCGATTATTGCGGCGCGGCGCGCCCCGGCCATTTCGATGGCGTTGCGACGGTCGTTGCCAAGCTGTTCAACCAGGTCCGTCCCGACATCGCCATTTTCGGGGAAAAGGACTGGCAGCAACTCGCGATCATCCGCCGCATGGCGCGCGACCTCGATTTCGCGATCGACATATTGGGCGCTCCCATTGCGCGCGATAGCGACGGCCTCGCGCTGTCGTCGCGCAACGCCTATCTGTCGGCCGAACAGCGCGCGGCGGCGACGGCCTTTCCGGCGGCGCTGACCGCCGCGGCGAAAGCAATTGCTGGCGGCGCGGACGTTGGGGAGACGCTCGCCAAGGCGGGGAGGGCGATCATCGAGGGCGGCTTCGACAGTGTCGACTATGTCGCGCTTGCCGATGCCGAAAGCCTCGAACGGCTCACCAGCCTTCGCGCGCCGGCGCGACTGCTCGCTGCGGCGCGGATGGGCAAGACCCGCCTGATCGACAATCTTCCGGTGGGTTGATCGACCCCGAAAAGCCACCGATTTCTGCGGCGGTCACGTCTTATCCACAAAAAACCGCGGGCGTCGTTAACATTTTGTTGACCATAAGCCGCAAGATTTGACCCCGAAGCCTTCATGTGGGGTGGAGGCAAAGGGGGTTATCATGGCGAACAGTCTGAAGTCTGCCCAATATCTGATCGAAAGCCGTCTGCTCGATGCGGCGCGCGGCGATGCCAGCGCCTATTTCGATCTTGGAATCGCCTTTTCGACGGGCACCGGCGGGGTCGATGTCGACCTGGTCCAGGCGCATAAATGGTTCAATCTCGCGGCGCTTGGCGGCAATGTCGAAAGCCAGCAATGCCGCGCCGACGTATCGAGCGAAATGTCGCAGGGCGAAATCGCCGAGGCGCAGCGCCAGGCGCGCGCGTGGCTCGACGAAACGGCCCGCCGCCCGGCCGCGCGGCGCTTCGCCGCCTAATCTTGCCGCTTGAAGGGCATATGCCCTTCCAGCCATTCCATTTCACTTTCCTCGGCAGCACGCTCGCGCGCCAGAAAATCCGCGACTGCGCGGCGAAAGCCCGGGTCGGCGATAAAATGCGCCGACCAGGTCGCGACGGGGCCGTACCCGCGCGCCAGCTTGTGCCCGCCCTGCGCGCCCGCCTCGACGCGGGCCAGGCCGCGCTCGATCGCGATGTCGATCGCCCGGTAATAGCATAGCTCGAAATGCAGATAGGGGATTTCGGCCAGGCATCCCCAATAGCGGCCATAGAGGGTGTCGGCGCCCAGGAAGTGGAGCGCGCCCGCCACCGGACGTTCGCCCGCGTCATAGGCGATGAGCAGGACGATCTGGTCCGCCATCGCCGCGCCCATCCGGTCGAACGCTTCGCGCGTCAGATAGGGATGCCCCCATTTGCGCGCGCCGGTGTCCTGATAGAAAAGCCACATCGCGTCCCAATGTTCGGGACGGATGGCGCCGCCCGTCAGCTCCTCGACCCGCAGACCCTCGACGGCGCGCAGCCGTTCCTTGCGCAATTGTTTGCGCTTCTGCGAATTGAGCGTCGCCAGGAAATCGTCGAAACTGGCATAGCCGCGGTTCGCGAAATGAAACTGGATATCGCGGCGCACGAGCCAGCCCGCGTCCTCGAACAGCGGCATCTGCTCCGGCGCCACAAAGGTCGCGTGCGCTGACGACAGCTGATTCTGGCGCACGACAGCCTCGGCCGCGCGCAGCAGCAGCGTGGCGTCGCCGTCATTCTTCGCCAGCAGGCGCGGTCCCGGCACCGGGGTAAAGGGCACGGCGATCTGGAGCTTCGGATAATAGTCGCCGCCCGCGCGCGTCCAGGCATCGGCCCAGCCATGATCGAAAACATATTCGCCCTGGCTATGCGATTTGAGATAGGCGGGCGCGGCGGCGACAAGCGACCCGGCCGCATCCTCGACGATCAGCGGCGCGGCCTGCCATCCGGTGCCGGGCCCGACGCTGCCCGATTGCTCGAGCAGCGACAGAAAGGCATGGCCGACAAAGGGGTTGCTTCCATCGTGCAGCCTGTCCCATGCCGCCGCGTCGATCGCGGCGACGCCCGTTCCAAGCGAAATCGTGCGCGCCGCTGGATCGGCCTCGGCCATCTTTTACGCCGGCTTCACCGCAACGATCGCATCGGCCTCGACCGCGGCGCCCAGCGGCAGCACCGCGACGCCCACCGCGGCGCGTGCGTGACGCCCGGCCTCGCCGAACAATGTTTCGAACAATTCGGATGCGCCATTGGCGACCTTTGCCTGATCGGTGAAGCCGGGTGCGCTGTTGACGAACACGCCGAGCTTGACGACGCGCTCGATCCGCGACCAGTCGCCGCCCAGCGCCTGTCCGATCTGCGCGACCAGCATCAACGCCACGCGCTGCGCGGCATCCTGCCCCGCCGGTACGTCCATGTCGTCGCCCAGCCGGCCGGTTACGACCTGGCCGTCGCGAAAGGGCAGCTGCCCGCTGACATACAGCATCCCGCCATGCTCGACGACGGGCACATAGGCCGCGACCGGCGCGGCGGCTTTGGGGAGGGTGAGGCCGAGCTCGGCGATTTTGGCGGCAATATCCATTGGGACGTTCCTTGGTTAAGGGTTAAGTCAGCGCGGGCGCTGGAGCGGGGATGTTCTCGGCGAGGCGTGCCAATATCCAGCCCTGCGCCTCGTTCCAATCGTCGATCCGTGCGTGGGCGAATTTCGCGGGTGCAATCTTGTCCGCGATCGCGGGCTCGCCGACCAGATGAAGCCGCCATACGCCGGGCGCTTCCTCGGCAACCGATTGGTGATGTCCGGCGAGATCGTCGATGAAGACCGCGACCGAGGGACGATATTCGTCGATCAGGCGGCGCACGGGCGCTCCCTTTCCGCCGCGGCTGCCGATCACCGGTGCGTGAAAATCGTGGAGGGCAAGCTGGTCGACGCGCGCCTGCTGGTGTTCGGGGCCGACATTGGTGAGCACGACGATGTCGGCCTGTGCGCCGATCGCCGCCATCGCCGCCAGGGCGCCGCGAATCGGATATTGCCGCGTCATTTCGCTGCGGAAAAATCCGTCGAGCAGCGGCCACACCTCTGCCGCCTCCAGCGGCGTCCCGCACTCCTTGCGCTTCAGCGCATTGGCAAAGCTTGCGTCCTCGATGCGGAAGATCACGCCATGTTCGGCATCGACCCATTCGGCAAAGGGCACGACCATGTGCATCAGCACCTCGTCGCAATCGGTGATGACGAGCGGGCGGGTCATGCAGGGGGTCCTTCCAGTCGTTGGGCGGCGGCAGCGATGCTCGCAGGCGGCACCTGCAACGCTTCGGCGCAGGCGACAAGGTCGTTTTCGTGATGCGCGAGAAAGGACAGGATCGCCGCAAGCGTCGGCGGTTCGCCCAGCGAGGCGCGCAATTCGTCGGGCGAAAGGCCCGTAAGCGCGAGCAGGCGTTCGGCGCGCGGTTCGTCGCTCAAAATCCAGCCAAGCGCATGAAGCGCCAGCGCTGCGTCGTCTTCCAGCACGCCCGATCCCTTCGTCGCGATGCAATTGTGTCGCGGGCCCGATTCGCCTAAACGGGCCGCGCACGCAAGGTGGGGAACGGAACGCGCATGGGCAAGACCATCCTGGTCGTCGAGGACAATGAACTCAATCTGCGTCTGTTCTGCGACCTTTTGAACGCCCATGGCTACAGCGCGCATCCGGTACGCGACGGGCGCGACGCGCTGGCAAAGGCGCGCGAGGTGTCGCCCGACCTCATCATCATGGACATCCAGTTGCCGCATGTGTCGGGGCTCGACCTGATCGGCCAGGTGAAGGCCGACCCGACCCTGCGCACGGTGCCGATCATGGCCGTGACCGCCTATGCCGGCAAGGGCGACGAGGAACAGATCCGCGCCGCGGGGGCCGAAGCCTATGTCTCAAAACCGATTTCGGTCATCAAGTTCATCGAGAGCGTCGGCGCGTTTGCCTAGACGCAAAATGGGGGGAGCGATCCTGCCATTCGTCGGGTCGTCTGACCCCTACGGTTGCGTTTTCAATACAGCAATCGAAGCGTAAGGTGCCGTTGCATCCCGACAATCGCCGCGGCAAGGACCGAAATCGCATCGAGCGCTTGTTCGGCGCGCTCAAACGGCAACGACGCATCGCCGTCCTATACGACAAGGCACTTGTTTCGACCGAGAGCTTCCTCAATCTCGCCGCTATGCGGCTACGGCTGAGGCCTTTCGTCAACACGGTCAAAGCACAGTGTTGCCTGTCGATAAAGCACCTCCGCTATAATAGGGTTTTAACCTTCTCAGCGCAGTTTGCGTCATGATGTGGCCGACCCCGTCCCCGATTTCCGCGAGCGTATCGCGCCTGGCGTATACGACGCTACGCATCACTCGCCTTGCTGCATGGTCTCTCCTTTTTTCGCTGGTTTCGATCGCAGCCCTTGCGGATCTTCTCACCGGCTCTGCTATCTGGTTTGGCCCAGTTTACCTTTTCATATTATGTATAGCGACTTGGCTCTTGGGTTGGTTAATCGGTCATGGCGCCGGAATATTTTGCATGTTGCTAACCTTCATAATCAACGGTGCTACGCTCTATCCCTACGGCACTTCTGTGCTTTCCTTCGATTTCGCTCTGCGTTTCGCTGCCATGTCCATTGTTTTGTCTGCCATTGCGGCGGCGCGCGGCGCCTATATTCGCGAATGGTGGCTCGCACGAATTGAGCCAATGACGGGTGCGCTAAACCGCCAGGCCTTTTTTGAATTTGGCGATGTCAGCTATTGCGCACGCGACTGGCGCGTTCTGCTTTTCGCCGATCTTGATGGTTTCAAGGCAATCAATGACAGCAGTGGCCATGCGGCGGGCGACGAATGCCTGCGGAGATTTGCGCGGGCAGTCCGCCTCTCGATCGGTCGGGATGACATATTTGCCCGAATGGGCGGCGACGAGTTTGTGCTTCTTAAGGCAGTCAAGGATGAAGCATCAGCATCCTTCGTCGCGACTCGACTGCACGCCGTGATGAATACTGTGCCCTGCTCAATTGGGGGCGGTATTCGATGCAGCGTCGGCGCGCTACTGGTCCCTCCCGGCGACATCTCGTTGGACGATATGATTCGGCAAGCTGATGCTCTCATGTACAAGGCTAAGGCCAAAGGCGGAGCTCTTTACATCGGGCAGGCGAAATTCGGGGCGGCTCCAAGATCATGCGGGGGAGCCCGACGTACGCCACGACCGACCATTCTGTTTGATTCTCTGACACCCAACATCCATTATGAACGCAGTGCGTCGCACTAGGGTCGGGTCCTTTTATTGCTTGCGCGGAGGCTGATCGATCGATTCAATGGCGGCGTCGAGACGGTGCTGCCGATGCCCGATCTCCAGTTATTAGGCGAGGCGCGGACGTGTCAGATCGAGCCGTCTTTCTGCTGTCAGATGGCATCTCCCGAATCGGGAGCGGCGACACGCCATCAAATCGACCACCAGATTGTTGGTATGCAATGGTATACGGCGGCTCGCCATGAGACCGCCACATCGCAAAAATTCTGGTAAAACAGCCATTTATGACGCTGTTTGACACCCTCTGAGAGAGGATGTTGGTGACCCCTACGGGACTCGAACCCGTGTTTTCGCCGTGAAAGGGCGACGTCCTAGACCGCTAGACGAAGGGGCCGTCTGATCGGTGATGCGGCGCCTTAGACGCGCCTTCCCCCGCGGTCAAGCGTGGGGCCGTCCGCCCGCGCAAAATAATTGCGCGGTCTGTCGCTAGTCGGCCCAGGCGGCGTCCTCCAGGTGCAGTTCGGCTGCGGGGCGGCTGCCCCAATCGTCGCGCTTTGCACGGCCGGCGAGCCACAGTTTGCGCCCGCGCGCGGCAAGGAGGGTTTGCCCCAGTTCGGTCTCGGCGGTCCGAAACGCGACTGCCTTGAATCGCGCGCCATCGTCGCCCGCGACGATAAGGCGGACATGATCGGCGCCGACGATCCCCGATTCGACGATTCGCACGGGCCCCGTCGCGACGCGCGGCGCGGGCCACCCGGCGCCATAGGGACCCGCGCTCTCGATCGCGTCGCACCACAGGGGGGAAATGCCGCGCGGCGCGAGCACCGCGTCGATCAGCAGCGCGCGTTCGCCGCTCGCCCGCTCGACATCGGCGGCCAGGCGGTCGTTCAGAAAGGCGCCGAGCGCGTCCACCTTGTCCTTGTCGACCGTCAGCCCTGCCGCCATCGCGTGGCCGCCGCCCGCGACGAGCAGGCCCGTTTCCTTTGCGGCGAGGATCGCGGCGCCCAGGTCGACGCCATTGATCGACCGTCCCGACCCCTTGCCGATGCCGTCCTCGTCCAGCGCGATGACGATCGCGGGGCGATGGAGGCGTTCCTTGAGCCGCCCGGCGACGATGCCGATCACCCCGGGATGCCAGCCCGCACCCGCGACAATGGCGACGGGCGCATTGCCGCACCGCGCGCTGGCTTCGAGCGCCTCGTCGAGTACCGCCGCCTCGATCGCGCGGCGCTCTTCGTTCAGGCGATTGAGCTCTTGCGAAATGTCGGCGGCCTCCTGCGGATCGCAGGTGGTGAGCAAGCGGACGCCAAGGTCCGACTTGCCGACGCGCCCGCCCGCGTTGATCCGCGGCCCCAGCGCAAAGCCCATGTCGCTGGCGCTTGGCGGCTTGGTCAGCCGCGCGGCGTCCATCAGCGCCGCCAGGCCGATATTGCCGCGGCGCGCCATCACCTTCAGCCCCTGTGTCACCAGCGCGCGGTTGAAGCCGGTCAGCCGCGCGACGTCGGCGACGGTGCCGAGCGCGACGAGGTCGAGCAGCTCGATCAGGGCCGGTTCGTTTCGCGTCGCAAAGAAGCCCCGCGTGCGCAAGGTACGGAGCAGCGCGGCGCCAAGCAGGAAGGCGACGCCGACCGCTGCGAGATTGCCGTGGGTCGCGGCATTGGGCGCTTCGTCGAGCCGGTTGGGGTTCACCAGTGCGAGCGCGGCGGGCAGCGTGGTTGCGCATTGGTGATGGTCGACGACGATCACCTCGACCCCGGCGGCATTCGCCTCGGCAATGGCGTCGAACGCCTGCGCGCCGCAATCGACGGTGACGACCAGCCGCGATCCCGCCTCTCCGATCTTCACCAGCGCGGCGCCCGAGGGGCCATAACCTTCCATCAAACGGTCGGGGATATAGGCGCCCGCCGGCAGGCCGAGCGCGCGGAGCAGGCGAACAAGCAGCGCCGCCGATGTCGCGCCGTCGACATCGTAATCGCCGAAGATCGTCACGGCCTCGCCGCGCTCGACGGCATCGGCGAGGCGGGCGGCGGCGGCGTCCATATCGCGAAAGATCGACGGATCGGGCATGAAGCTGCGCAGGGTCGGCGCGCGGTGACGGTCGAGGTCGGCGCGCTCCACCCCACGCGCGAGCAGCAATTGGGTGACGAGGTCGTCGGGCGCCAGAGTGTCGCCCGCCATGTCGGCGCTCGCGCGGCGCCAGCGCCATGGCTGGCCGGCGATCGAACGCGTGATGCCCAATGCCACCTCGCTCATCGCCGGTTCCGTGCGGCCAGGATGCGCGCGCGCAATTCGCGTGCCGTCGCCATCGGAATCGCCGGAATCTCGTGCGCCGCGAGCGCGCTGCCCCCCGGCACGCCGAACACCAGCGTTGCGAGGCCGAGCGGGCGCTGGATGAAGTCGGTCTTGATGTCGACGCTCTGCACCGACGCGTGCGGAAGCAGGGTGGTTTTCGGCGTCCACCAGCCGCGGCGGATCGCCAGCTGTTCGCCCATATCGACCCAGCGGTGGAAGCGCGCGCCAAACAGCGATGCGGCGGCGAGGAGCGCGCCCGCGGCGACCCCGATCCCGCCGAGCGGCTGGCCCAGCGCGATGGCCACCAGCCCGCCGGTCGCGGCAAGGGCCGCGCCGACAAGTCCGCCGAGCGCGACAATGCCGTGGCTCCGCTGCCAGGCGGCGTCCGCCTGGGCGCGTGCGATCGCGACTTCGGACAGCACGGGATCGATTTCGGCGAAGCGGCCGAAGGGGACGACCTGATGGTCGCGTTCCTTTTCGCCGTCGCTCGCAAGGCTCTGAAGTCTCAGCTCGTGCCAACCGAAGCGGCGGCGAAACCAGCCGGTGATCAGGATCGCGGCCTGCACACGCCGCACCGGCACCGCGACGTCGGTGCGCGTCGTCAAGCCGCGCGTGCGGCGGAGCGCGCGCGGCTCGCGCGTCAGGCGGAAGTTCCAATTGGCGAACAGCATCGTCACAATCCCGCTCGCAAAGCCTATGAACAGCAGCGAGACTGCGGCACCGATTCCGGCGATCCAGCGATGCGCCAGCAACCACTGGTCGAGCCCATAATCCTCGGCAATATCGGCCCAGTCCATGGGGTTGAAGATGTTGAAATCGAACGGCAATAGCCCGTCGAAAAACTGCATCGCGGCGCCGACGACGGCGAGCGCGGCGAGCGAAAAATTGAACAGTCCGGCGACGAGCAGGCGCCGCGGCCCCATCGCGAAAAGCAGTCGGTCCTCATCGGCAGCCGCGCCCTCCGTCGCGCCGGCGGCGGGCGCTGCGACCGTATCGCTGCGATGCGCGCGGATCGTCGTACGCAGCGCCTGTGCGACGTCGAGGCCGATCGCGTCGAGGTCGGCGTCATTCTCCTTGCCCCCCGCGCCCGTTTCGAACCCGACCTTGGCGATGCCGAGCGCGCGCGCCAGGAGGCCCTGCTCGATGCTGACGTCCTGGATGCGGTCGAAGGGAATGGTGCGGTGCTGGCGTGCGAAGACACCGCTTTCGATCACCACCGCGTCCTCGCCGACCAGAAAGCGGAAGCGCAGCCATTGGAACCAGGCGGCGACGAGTGACAGAAGCAGAAAGGCCAGCACCGCAGGAACGATCCACATCCAGTTGCCGGTAAACCCCAGTGCGGCGACGGCGGGCAGGAGGTTGAGCGATTTGGGCCCCAGCCCGGCGATGGCGAGCGCGAGCGTCGCGGGGTGCAGCCGCTGCCAGTCCGCCTGTTCGGGCGGCTCGGAAATCGCGGTCGTCGCCTCGATCATGCGAAATCGGTCTGGATGTGGCGGCGGATCGTCTCGCGCATCGCCGCGGCGAGATCACTGTGCAGGCCGGGGAGCGTGACCGTGCTGTTGTGCGTTCCCGATGTGTGGACGATCAGGTGCGACAGGCCGAACCAGCGTTCGATCGGCCCCTGTCCGACGTCGATATGCTGGACGCGGACAAAGGGGACGATGGTGTCGGTGCGGAACAGCCAGCCGCGCGCGACGCGGAGCTGCCCTTCGCCGATCCGGTAGCCCCAGCGCGCGACGCGCCGCGAGGGGAAGGCGGCGATCGCGACCACCGCGCCGAGCCAGGCGAGCGCGGTGAGCAGGCCATAAGGCCCCTCGACATGCCGGATCAGCATATAGTCAAAGACGCTCGCGCCGATCGCCAGCGGGATCAGGTTGAGCGCGGTCGCGATGCGCAGCACCTTTGCGTAGGCCGGATCGACCGGATCGAGCCCCTCGGCCGCGTTGAGCGCTTCGGCATCGAAGGGATCGGTCGGGTGCGCGGCATGGGCGTCGGTCATGCGCCTTCGTTAGCTGGTCTTGCGGCTAAGGCACAACAATATTGAAGCGCGGGTCGGCTGGCGGATGGAGCGCGAACCACGCCAGAAAGGCCGCTCGGTCGCCGTCGATACGGATCGCCCCCGATTGCATCAGCGCGGGAAACTGGGCCCGCCCCAGCATGACATCGTCGAGCGCCCTGCGGTCGATGGTGATCGTCGCGGTCGGTGCAGTGTCGATTACGCCATAGCGGGGAAACTCGACCCCGCCGCCGACGACGACGGCTACGCTTTCCTCGCTGTCCGGAAGTAGGAACTGGAACGTGCCGTTGAGTGCTGCGCCTTTTGCGGCATCAAAGCGCGTTGCAAGCGCGTCGAAGAAAACCGCGGTCGGAATGGCGCTCACGAAGGATCGGCTCTGCCCATTGCTCGTTGCCGCCTGAACGGCGTTGCCGCGCAGGCTGGCCGCGGCGGCGAGGTAATAATTGCGCCACGCGCCCGATTCGGCCTGATAGCCGAGCTGGTCATAAGCCGATGCCAGCGCGCCGCGCGCCGCCCGATTATCGGGTTCGGCAAAGACAAGCTTGTTGAGCAGTTCGGCCGCCCAGCGATAGTCCCCCGATGCGATCGCCGCGCGCCCCGCCGCGAGGAGCTTGTCCGCACCGCCGGCGAGCGCGACATATTTGGGCGCCGATTGTTCGGGCGGCAGCGGATTGAAATTGGCGGGATTACCGTCCCACCAGCCGAAATAGCGCTGATAGACCGCCTTCATGTCGTGGTTGAGCGTGCCGTAATAGCCGCGCGTCGAAAAATCGCGGCCCTGCACCGGCGCCTCGGCGGTCGCGTCAGCAAGCTCGTGAAGTGTGGCGCCGCGGTTCGCGAGGAACAGCGTGCGGTCGTGGACATAGCGATAGGCGTCGCGCTGGTTCGTGAGCAACGCGCGCACCTCGTCCGCACCCCATGTCGGCCAATGGTGCGATGCCAGCGCGACCTCGGCCGTACCGCCCCATTTCAGCAGCATCGCATCGATCACTTTCGACCAGCGCAGCGCGTCGCGGACCTGCGCACCGCGAAGAGTCAGGATATTGTGCAGGTTGCGCGTTACGACTTCGGTGGTGTGCAGCGCCTTGAAGGCGGGAATGTAGAAAACAAACTCCGATGGCGCTTCGGTTCCGCCCGCGTCGAGGAAGTCGAACGCCAGCCCGTCGATGGTGAGCGTGCCGCCGCGCGCGCCGACCGTTTCGGTGGGCTCCATATAGCCGATCGTGCCCGACGACAGTTTCGGCCCCAGCCCGGTATCGACCTGTCCCTTCGGCCCCGGCGGCAAAATCGCGCCGAACATATATAGCGCGCGCCGCCCCATCGCCGCGCCGGCAAGGACATTTTCCGCCGTCGCCTCTTCCGAAAAGCCGTGCGGTGCGATGATGCGGATTTTTTCGCGCGCCACCTGTTCGGGCGTCACGATGCCGCCGACGCCGCCGAAATGGTCGCTATGGCTGTGGCTGAAGATGATGGCCTTGATCGGGCGTACGCGTTCCTTCGCCGCGACCGTATCGGCAAAGAGTTTCCACGCCGCGGCGGCGGTTTCTTCGGACAACAGCGGGTCGACGATGATCCAGCCCGATTGCCCGCGGATGATCGTCATGACCGAAATGTCGTAGCCGCGCACCTGCCAGACCTTGCCGGGGACGACCTCGAACAGCCCGTGGACGGCGTTGAGCCGTGCCTGACGCCATAGCGACGGATTGACCGTCGCTGGCGCGGACGCATCGTCGATGAAGGCATAGGCGGCGCGGTCCCAGACGATTTTGCCGTCTTGGGTCACGATTCGACCGTCCTTGATCTCGGCGATCTTGCCGCGCGCGGCGTTTTCGAAATCCTTCTCGTCGTCGAGCGACAGCCGCCTGGCCAGTTCGGTCTGCATCGCGCGCGTCGCATCGCTCGCTTCGTCCTGCGCTGCGGCTGTGTGCGCCCCCAGCAGGATCGCTGCCATCATCCACGCCCGTTTCATCGCATCTTCTCTCCCTGGCCCGTGTCTTGCGATCTCGGCCGACGGGCCAGACACCGCGCGCACTCGCGACAGTCTAACCGATATCGCGGCTTCAGTTTGCAAAGGGCTTGTCATTTGATGTCGCGGCGATGTCCTCGTGCGTCCGGGCATCGGCTTTTGCTGAAGTCGGCTTGCGCCTGGGGCCGGTGCTTGGCAAGCAGGCGCAATGGACGATGCACGGCCCCTGCTGATCGCGTGGCACAGCCGCACCGGGGGCAGCGAAGCGCTCGCCCAAGCTGCCGCCGACGGGGCGGGCGACGCGGCGCAACGGGTCGCCGCGGCCGATGTGACGCCCGACATGCTGCTCGCCGCGGCGGGCTATTTGTTCGTCGGTCCCGAAAATCTTGCCGCGCTGTCGGGCGCGATGAAGGAGATGTTCGACCGCGCCTATTACCCTTGCCTCGGAAAGCTGGAGGGGCGGCCATATGCGACGATCATCTGTGCGGGGTCCGATGGCGAGAACGCACAGCGCCAGCTCGACCGCATCGCGACCGGCTGGCGGCTGAAACGCGTCGCCGAACCCATCATCGTCAACACCGACGCGCAGACGCCGGAGGCGATCCTCGCGCCCAAGACGATTCCGCCGGAGCGCCTCGACGAAGCGCGTGACCTTGGCGCCGCGCTCGCCGAGGGGCTGGCGGCGGGGATTTTCTGATTGCTCCAATCCCAACTTCTCTCGAAATAGGGGGAAGAATTATCGCGCGCGCGCAGCCTGGTGCGCGATGTCGGTCATCAGCTTGCGGAACAATACGCCGCCCGCGGTTCCCGACGCCTTCAGCGCGCGCTCGCAATCGAGCAGGCGGCTCATCAGCCGGGCGATGCGCAGCGAATCCCAGATGTGGAGCTGTGCCGTCACCGCGTCGCGCTCCTTCCAGAAAACGCCGCTGCTGCGCGCCGACACGACCGTGGCGGGGTGCGCGCCGCCGTCGACCTCGGCGCGCAGCCGTGCGAGCTGCATCGCGCGGATTGCCAGCGCGCGGATGATGCGGATTTCGGCAACACCGACCGCAGCGGCAGTCGCCAGCATATCGGGCAGGTCGCGTACCTTGCCGCCCAACGCGATGTTGATGCACGCGCTGACATCCTCTTCGTGCGTCGCAGCGCCGAGAGCGGCGATGTCGGCGGGCGTCACCTGCCGCTGGCGGTCGGCGCCCGCGTCGAGGTAGAGCGCGATCTTTTCGATCTCGCGCCGCATCAGCGCCTGGTCGCCCGATACCAGGTCGACGAGCAATTGCGCCTCGGCGTTGGCGAGGCGAAGCCCCTGTTCCTGCGCCGCCGCCATGGCGATGCCGACCAGCGCGCGGCGGTCGGGCTGGTAACAAATGGCGGCGACCGCATGGTCCGACCCCTCGACCAGCTTGACGAGTTTCGACTTCGCGGTGACCGACGCGCCGGTCGCGATCACCGGGTTGATCGCGGTATCGGCGGCGAGCAGCGCCTCGACCGCGGCAAGGCCGTCGTCGCCGCTGCCCGAAAGGTCGAGGCGGATCAGCCGGGTCGGTGCGAACAGCGACATCGACGCCGCCTCGGCGGCAAGCAGCGAGGGGTCTTGCGAAAGCTGCGGGCCCGTCAGGTCGAGCCGTTCGGCATCCTTGCCCGCAAGGCCGGCAAGGTGATTCGCGACCGCGCCCATCGTCGCTTCGTCGGGGCCGGTCAGCAGGACAAGACGCACCGCAGGGTCGAGTCGCGTCTGGCGTTCGAGGTCGGCGGGCTTGACGCTCTTCATGGCCCGCCGGGCGCGGCGCTGTCACCGGCGCGGCCGCCGCCGCGGTTCGCATAGACGGCGAGCCGCGCGACGATCTGGTCGGCGACGCCCGAGGCAAGCCGTTCGAGCGCGGTCGTTTCGGCCGCAATCGTCGCATATTCGCTGCCAACCACGTCGATACCCGCGTCCTGCGCGGCCGTCGCGTCGAGCAGCACTTCGCCCGTCGCGGCATCGACGAGCTGGTAACGTGCCCGGAGCGTCCGGCGTTCGCGCGTCACGGCATCGTCGGCGCGGACTCCGAACCCTGTGATCGAATCCTCGAGCCGGACGTCGAGCCGCAGCCGCTGGCCCGCACCTGCGCCGCCCTGCGTCGCCTGCAACCGGTCGCGCAGGGCGTTGCGGACGAGCCAGCCCGAATGCCCCTCGATCGGCGCGACATCGACGTCGGCCAGAACCTCAGCCACCGCGCCCTTGCTGCCGCTAGCGTAAAGCGGACGCAGGCCGCAGCCGCCGAGGGTCAGCGAAGCGGCGACGAGCGAGGAGATGAGAAGGTTACGCATCATAAACAACATGGACCCTTATCCCCGTTCGTGTCGAGCGAAGTCGAGACACCCCGACGGCAAGCACGAATGATGGACGTCTCGACTTCGCTCGACGCGAACGGAAATGAAAGGTTCCGCTCCCGGCCGTCATCAGGGAACGATATTCACCAAACGGTCGGGCACCACAATCACCTTCTTCGGCGTCGCACCCGCCAGCAGCTCGACGATGCGCGGGCGTGCGAGCGCTGCGGCTTCGGTCGCTTGCCTGTCGAGCCCCTTGGCGATCGTCATCGTATCGCGCAGCTTGCCCGCCATCTGAATCGCGATTGTCACCTCGTCATCGACGAGCAGCGCCGGGTCAGCGGTGGGCCACGCGGCGTCGGCTATCATTGCGGTCGTCCGCTGACCCTCCGGCAGCGCCGCCCACGCCTCTTCGGCAAGGTGCGGCATCATCGGCGCGACGAGCAGAATGAGCGTGCGGCATGCCTCGGCGCGGGTGGCCGACGGTTTCGCCTTTTCGATCTCGTTCGCGAGCGCGTGGATCTTGGCAACCGCCTTGTTGAAGCCGAGCGCCTCGATGTCGGCGGCGACCCCGGCGATCGCCTGGTGCAGCTTCCGCGCCAACGCCTTGTCCTCGCCGCCGTCACCCGCATTCCCGGTATCGCCAAAGATGCGCCACAGGCGCTGGACGAAACGCCATGCACCCTCGATCCCCGCCTCGCTCCACGGCAGGTCGCGCTCGGGCGGGCTGTCGGAGAGCATGAACCAGCGCGCTGCGTCGGCGCCATATTGGTCGAGGATGGCGTCGGGATCGACGACATTCTTCTTCGACTTCGACATTTTGATCACGCGGCCTATGTCGACCGGTGCGCCATCGGCCTCCAGCGTCGCGCCATCGGCAGTCCGCGTGATTTCGTCGGGGGTGAAGAAGATCGGCGGCAGACCCGCGCCCTGCGCGCGGCTGTAGGTTTCGTGCGTCACCATGCCCTGTGTGAACAGGCTCGCGAACGGCTCCTCGATGTCGATCATGCCGAGCTTGTTCAGCGCGCGCGTCCAGAAGCGCGCGTAGAGCAGGTGAAGGATCGCATGTTCGATGCCGCCGATATATTGGTCGACGGGCAGCCAGCGGCGGATGACCTCGGGATCGAAGGGTTTGTCCGCGGGTGCGCTGGCAAAGCGCAGGAAATACCAGCTTGAATCGACGAAGGTGTCGAGCGTGTCGGTTTCGCGCCGCGCCGCGCCGCCGCACGACGGGCATTGGACATGCTTCCACGTCGGATGGCGGTCGAGCGGATTGCCGGGGACCGAAAAATCGACATCTTCGGGCAGCACGACGGGAAGCTGGTCCTTGGGAACCGGCACCATGCCGCACGCGTCGCAGTGGATGAAGGGGATCGGCGTGCCCCAATAGCGCTGGCGCGACACGCCCCAGTCGCGCAGCCGCCAGACGGTCGTTCCCTTGCCCCAGCCTTCATGCTCGGCGCGCGCAATGACCGCGGCTTTCGCGTCGTCGATGCTCATGCCGTTCAGGAAATGGCTGTTCACGAGGCGGCCTGGGCCGGTGTAAGCCTCGTCGCCCACAAAATGCTGCGCTGTCTCGTCGCCGTCGGCGATGACGCGGTGGACCGGCAGTTCATATTTATGCGCGAAATCGAGATCGCGCTGATCGTGCGCGGGGCAGCCGAAAATCGCGCCGGTGCCATAATCCATCAGCACATAATTCACGACCCACACGGGCAGGTGCCAGTCGGGGTCGAGCGGATGCTCGACCGACAGGCCGGTGTCGAAACCCATCTTCTCGGCGGTGTCGAGCTGTTCGGCGGCGGTGCCCTGTCGCCGGCATTCCTCGATGAAGGCGGCGAGGCGCGGTGCATCCTTGGCCAGCTTCTCGGCCAGCGGATGATCAGGCGAAATCGCCGCAAAGCTCGCGCCGTAGAGCGTGTCGGGGCGCGTCGTAAAGACGTCGAAACCCGGAGCGCCGCCCGCGAGCTTGAACGAAAATTCCAGCCCCTGCGACTTGCCGATCCAGTTTTCCTGCATCAGCCGCACCTTGTCGGGCCATTTGTCGAGACCGCCCAACCCGTCGAGCAGTTCGTCCGCAAAGTCGGTGATCTTGAGGAACCACTGTGACAGCTTCTTCTTTTCGACCAGCGCGCCCGATCGCCAGCCGCGCCCGTCGATCACCTGCTCGTTGGCAAGCACGGTCATGTCGACGGGGTCCCAGTTGACGTAGCTTTCCTTGCGATAGACGAGGCCCGCGGCATGAAGGTCGAGGAACAGCGCCTGTTCCTGCCCATAATAATCGGCGTCGCAGGTTGCGAGTTCGCGGCTCCAGTCGATCGCGAGGCCGAGGCGCTTCAACTGCGCTCGCATGGCGTCGATGTTGGCGTGCGTCCAGCCGCCCGGGTGGACACCCTTTTCCATCGCGGCGTTTTCGGCCGGCATACCGAATGCGTCCCAGCCCATCGGATGCAGCACGTCGTGCCCGGTCATCCGCTTGAAGCGTGCGAGCACGTCGCCCATCGCATAGTTGCGAACGTGTCCCATATGGATGCGCCCCGACGGATAGGGGAACATCTCGAGGATATAGGCCTTCGGCTTGTCGATGCTGTCGGTCGTGGCAAAGCTGTTCGCCGCCTCCCACGCCTTTTGCCAGCGAGCGTCGGCGGCGAGGGCGCCGAAGCGCGTTTCGCGGGTCATGAGTCGATTACCCCGTTAGTCTGTCTGGGCGAGCGCGCGTGGCGCGCCGCGAATTAATCCCGGATGGCCGAGCGGCGCAGGTCGCGCGCGCGCGTGAGAATGATTTCCTCGAGCTTCTGCACCGTCGCCGCCTGCACCGGCGCATCGACCCAGGTGCCGCCCTGCGCAACCTGGCGCGACGCCGCGACGCGCAGCGCATCGGCGCGCAGGTCCTGGTCGAGAATCGACACCGTGACCTTCATTCGCTCGCCGGGGTTCGACGGGTTTGCATACCAGTCGGTGATCACGACGCCGCCCGACGAATCGGCCTGGAGCAAGGGCATGAAGGACAGCGCATCGAGCGAGGCGCGCCACAAATAGCTGTTCACGCCGATGGTCGTCACCTGACTGGCGGCAAGGTCGGCGCGCGGCCGGTCCTTGTTCGCACAGGCCGCAAGGCCGAGCGCCGCAAGCCCGATCAGCGCAAGCGAAGCCGCGCGGCGGCCGGGGCTGGCGGGGACGGAAAGCTGGAACATGCCGAATACACCTTGTCGCTTGGGCACGGGGAAGGTCCGGAGGACCGCCCGTGCATTAGGGAATTGTCAGCGTCTCTATCGCCCTTGCCGCCGTCCGGCAAGCACGGCAATTTGCGCCTCGCCGCCGTTCAGCCTGGGGTCAGCCGACGCCTATGGTGTGACGAATGCGCAACAATTTTTGGCGAAATGCCCTCGCGCCACGATAATATGACCCGAATCACTGGAAATGTTGCGTCAACAGGCCTATCTGACGAGTCGATTGGGGTTGGAGTCGCAGAACAATGGCGCGCGCACCGCGACATTTTTGGAAAGCAGGGCTCACCGCTTTGGCGGTGGGTTCGCTTGCGCTTCCGCCCGCGCTTGCCGCGATGTCGAGCAGCGACCGGCTGCGTGACACCGCTCTGTCGGAAACGCTGCTCGGCCAGTTTACCCCGGCGTCGGGCGACGAACGGCTGATCGCGCGCTATAACAAGATGTCGGCCGAACAGCGCCGCAATTTCAGCTTCACGCCCGCGCTGACCGACGAGGGGCGCAAGAACCGCGCGATCACCGTCGTGATCCGCGCGCGCGACGAGACGTCGAGCGCGGCGCGCACGGCGGGGCTGGCGGCGGGACGCACGGCGCCGGTCGCGATCGCTCCGGTGAAATATGATCTCGGCGCGTCGGTCGGATTTGAAAAATTCGTCACGCCGTCGCTGCCGCGCGGTACCGATCTTCGCAACCTGCCGGTCGCCAAGGCGCCCGAACAGGCCGAGAAAAAGTCGCGCTTCGCCACGCGCATGGTCAACCGCCCCAGCGACCCGAGCGGTGCGACCGATCGCGTCACCGCTCCCGGCGAAGCGTCCGCCGTCGATGTCGTCACCAGCTATCGCCTGACGAAGAACATCGATGTCACCGCGGGGGTGCGGTACAAGGCCGACGACCGCTTCGAGCCGCTGACCGATTCGCGGCGCGACAGCCAGGCGGTCTATGTCGGAACCGCCTTCCGCTTCTAGGGCGCATCGCTATTCGGGCCATGGCGGCCTGCTAATCACCACCGTCCATGCTTCTGGCGTCCACGCGCATCGAGTGTGCTGCGCGCCGGATCACGGAGCGCCGCCATTTTCGATTCGCCCTGATCTGAATCGGACGCTGCCCGCGCCCGGCGCTTCGCCGCCTTTTCCTCCCATGCATCGATCGCCGCCCATCCGGTTGTGATGCTGTTTGCGCGGCTGAGCTGGCGCGCGCGCGCCGCGGTCATGCCGCCGAGCGCGACGGGCTGGCCGCCCGCCAGCCGGGCGATGCGCAGCCATGCCGCTCGCCCCAATGTGGGGACACCGGGGTGCGAGCGCGTCGGGTGGAGCGGCGACACAAAGACGCCGCGCGCGCGCGCGCGCCGCGCGCGGCGCGCTTCGCGTCCATCATGGACGGGCAGGGTCAGGATCAGCCCCAGCGCGTGCGCCTGGTGCGCCCGATGCGCGTCGCGCTGGCGCAGGTGCACGCCGTCGGCGCCCCAGCGCCGGGCAGTCGCAGGATCCCCAGCGAGCAGCACGGTCAGGCCGCGCGTCCGGCTGAGGCGCATCAATCGTCGCAGCAGCCGCCAGCGCGCGCCGGGCGGCAGGCCGTCGTGGCGCAGCACGATGCCGCTGCCCGGCGGCAGCGAGGCGGCGAGCCTGCTCACCGCCATCGCCGACCGCTCGTCACTGAACAGCCATTGCATCGGCAGGGGGTGGCGCGCGGTCATCGCCCTTTCTATAGGCGCGTCGCGAGCGCAAGCAACGCGCGGAACGGGAATGGACAATGAGCGAAGCGGCAGAGCGGCTGGATGAGGTACAGGCGAATATCGGGGCGGCGGCGCGGCGCGCGCAGCGCGACCCCGCCGACGTCCGCCTGATCGCAGTGTCGAAGACGCACGCGCCCGACGCGATCCGCCCGCTGATCGCCGCGGGGCAGCGCCATTTCGGCGAAAACCGCGTACAGGAAGCTGCGGCGAAATGGCCCGCGCTGCGCGCCGAAACGCCGGACGTGGTGCTCCACCTCATCGGCCAGCTGCAATCGAACAAGGCCGACGAAGCCGTGGCACTGTTCGACGCGATCCATTCGGTCGACCGCTCCTCGCTCGTGAAGGCACTCGCCAAGGCGTGCGAAAAGACTGGAAAACAGCCGCAACTGTTCGTGCAGGTCAATATCGGCGACGAGGAGCAGAAGGGTGGCTGCGCGACCCGCGACCTCCCCGCGCTGCTCGGCGAGGCGAAGGATATGGGGCTTGAAATCGCCGGGCTGATGGCGATCCCGCCCGCGGCACTAGAACCCGCGCCCTTTTTCGCGTTGCTCGACGAGCTCGCCGAGCGGCACGCCCTGCCGCTGCGTTCGATGGGGATGAGCGGCGATTATGAAACCGCCGTGATGCTGGGCGCGACGCATGTGCGCGTCGGCACCGCGCTGTTCGGCGCGCGCGGGTGATGCGCGGTCGGGTAGCACCATCGATTCCGGATCAGGCCGAAGCGGCCCTTTGTCCCGTTCGCGAATGACGAAGAGGGGCGGGGTCGTTACGCCGTCCCGCCGACGGTGAGCCCGCTGACCAGCAAGGTCGGCTGACCGACGCCCGCAGGGACGCTTTGCCCCGCCTTGCCGCACACGCCGATGCCTTCGTCGATCGCCATGTCGTTGCCGATGCCGGTCACTTTCGTGAGCACGCTTGGTCCGTCGCCGATCAGGGTTGCGCCCTTGATCGGTGTGCCGAGCTTGCCATTCTCGATCCTGTACGCCTCGGTGCAGCTGAACACGAACTTGCCCGACACGATGTCGACCTGTCCGCCGCCGAAGCTTTTGGCGAAAATGCCATTCTTGACGCGCGAGAGAAGCTCCGCGGGATCGTCGCCCCCGCCGCGCATGAAAGTGTTGGTCATCCGCGGCATCGGCGCGTGCGCGAAGCTTTCGCGGCGGCCGTTGCCCGTCGGTTCGACCCCCATCAGCCGCGCGTTGAGCCGGTCCTGCATATAGCCCTTCAAAATCCCGTCCTCGATCAGCACCGTCTCGCCCGTGGGCGTGCCCTCGTCGTCGATGCTGAGCGAACCGCGGCGGCCGCCGCCGACCGGACTTTCCATCGCCCCGTCGTCGACGACGGTGACGCCCGGTGCGGCGACGCGTTCGCCGATCCGGCCCGAAAAGGCGCTGGTGCCCTTGCGGTTGAAATCGCCCTCGAGCCCGTGGCCGACGGCTTCGTGGAGCAGCACGCCGGGCCAGCCGGGACCGAGCAGCACGGTGAACTCGCCCGCGGGGGCGTCAACCGCGCGGAGGTTGACGAGCGCCTGGTTCAGCGCCTCGTCGATCGCGCGGTTCCACTGCGCTTCTTCGAACAGATGGTCGTACATATAGCGGCCGCCGAGGCCGAAATAGCCGCTTTCGCGCCGTCCATTCTCCTCGACCACGATCGAGACGTTGAGGCGGACGAGCGGGCGAATGTCGGTCGCAAGAAAGCCGTCGGCGCGGACGATCTCGACCACCGACCAGCTTCCCGCGAGCGCGACCGACACCTGCACGACGCGCGGGTCGCGCGCGCGCGCGGCGGCATCGACCTGCTGGCACAGCTCGACCTTCTTCGCGAAGGGAATGAGGTCGAGCGGGTTTGCCTCGTCATAAAGATGGCGGTTGGTGCGCGGCGGCGGGCCGGCGGGCGCCTGCTTCGCCGGATCGAGCAGCGCCAGCGTCTCGGCGGCACGGCGAATCGCCCCGGCGCTGATGTCGCTGGCGTGCGCAAAACCCGTCATCTCACCCGATACGGCGCGCAGGCCAAACCCCGCGTCGGTCGAATAATCGGCGGTCTTCAATCGCCCGTCGTCGAAACCGAAGCTCTCGGTCGCGCGATATTGCAGATAAAGCTCCCCATCATCGGCCTTGGCGAGCGCTTCGCGCGCGAGCGCCTGCGCCAGATCGGGGTCGAGGGCATCGGCACGGTAAAGGAAGCGGCGGGGGTCGGTCGGGCTTGTCATAGGGGTGATATAGGGGGGCGAACCGGCAAGGCAAAGGCTCGTTCCGCAAGGGGCGACAGGGCGGGGGCGTGTTGGGGCGGATTTGAGGCGGTGAGCGGTCCATGCAGCCACGGCGCAATCCGTCCAAAGGTCAGGAAAGTTTTTTGGCAGATGTCCGGATTGGGGTGGTTTCCCGACCTTCCTTTATCCGTCATCCCGGCGAAGGCCGGGATCTCACCCTGACGGTTGACCGCACCGGCGAGATCCCGGCCTTCGCCGGGATGACGATAGAGTTGAGGGCTGCTGCCGGCCGTAAGCGGCCGATGACTTAAAGATAATTCACTGTCAGCGTGAACGTCCCGCTGTAGTCACCCGGCGGCTGGTTCGCCGGCACGGTGAGCGACCCGCCGATATAATAGGTCTGGACTCCGCTGGGCAGCAGCGTCGTGCCGATCAGCGCAATGCCGCCGCCGCTGGTGCTCGCGGCGCGAACCAGGCTGGCAGTCATCGGCGCCGCGCCGCCGCCCGCGCGCGCCAGCGTGACCGAGGTGCTGCCCGACACGACGATGAGCAGGCGGCCGCCGGTGCCCCGGAACTCGGCGCGATGCGCACCGCCGCCGACCGGCACGGTTCCGCCGCCGGTCGTGCGTGCATTGGTGGCGGGGTTCACCGTCACCGTGCCGCCCGTCGACCCGCCGACCAGCGTTCCGAAGTCCAGATCGTCGGTCTTGATCAGCGTGTTGGGCTGCACGACGGCGGCATTGGCCGTCGCATTGGTGTCGGCCGCGAACGCCGCAACGGGCAGCAGCGCCGTCGCGGCTCCCGCTGTAACGGCGCGCCCGAAAATTCTGGTCCCTTGAATCCCCACGATTCTGCTCCTGTCTGACACAAATATGCCAGCAGCGCGTTCATCGGCGATGCACGGGATTGGTAAAGGGGGTGTTTACCGATTGGGACCGTTCAGGCCTGGTCGGCGACGCCGCCGATCAGGATGAAACGGCGGTCGCAATAGCCGCAATCGACGAACCCCTCGTCGGGATCGATCTCGAGCCAGACGCGCGGATGGCCGAGCGCCGCATTGGCGAGGCCGTCTCCGGTGCCGTCGCAGGCGATGCGCGTCTTGGGCGTGCGGAGGGTTTCGGGGGCGGGTGCAGGCTGGGTCATCGAGCGCGCCCATAGCAAGCACAAGAAGGCTCGGCAATCGGGTCTGCGCGGGTGGAGCTGGGTTGCGACGGCACCGGTGCAAGCCCCCGTCCGGGTGCCAGTGGTCCCCCGGTGCCGTCTTCCCCCACAGGAAGGTCGAAAAGTTTAGGGTCAGGCCCCATTAATTCCACGATCGAGGCGCCGAAATGGCGAAGATATCGGGCCTTTGCGGATGCAGCGGGTAGCATCGCCGCCCGCAAGGCCGCGAAGGTTCAAGATCGAAGCCATTTCGGCGTCCCCCCAAGTAAGCGAGAGGGGGGATTTGATCGATTTTGCCCATGGCTTCGTCGAAAAGGCTCGATATATCGACATATTCCTTCGCCTTTCCGCCTCGCCCTGAGCAAAATCGCTTCAAACCTCGATCGCGGAATTAATGGGTCCTGACCCTAAAGATAGTTCAGGGTGATCGAGAAGGTGCCGCTATATTCGCCGGGCGCCTGGTTCGCGCCGACCTCCAGCGTCGCGCCGACCGGAAAATTATAATTGCCGAGCGGCGAGGTGATGCGAAAACGCGTGGGCGAGGTCGAAAGGATCGCGGTCGGCGTGCTGCCAATCTCGAAATTGCGGACGCGCATCCGCGTACCCGGCCCGGTGATCCAGATGTTGTTCGACCCCAGCGAGATAGTGACCTGGCGATTGAAGCTGCCGAGGCCGGCAAAGCGTGCGGGCTGTCCGCCGTCACCGGCCAGCGTGACGCCGCCGGTCCGGCTGCGCGATCCGTCGGGATGTAGGCGCACGGTGCCCGCGCTCGCCGACGGAATGATGTCGCCGAAGTCGAGGTCGTTCACCTTGAAGAAGGAAAGCGGGCGAAGCACGATCGCTTCGGCCTCGCTCTGCGCGTTCGATTGCGCCAGCGCCGGCGAAGCGGCGGCGGACGCGATCAAAATCGCAAGGGCGGTCGGGCCGCGCTGCGCCGGCAGCGGGCAAAAGATGTGGCTGGTCCTCACCGCGTTCGATCTAGCCCGGACCTGCCAATTTATCGTTAACGGCGCGGTGATCATGGTAATGTCCCGCGAGGGGCCTTTCACGGCGGCGAGGGCGCGGCTATGGAGGCGGCCATGAGTGAAGCCGCCATCCGCATCGACACCGTCTCCAAAATCTATGCCGGGGGCAAGCAGGCGCTTGACAAGGTCAGCTTCGACGTTCCGCGCGGGCAGATCTTCGGGTTGCTCGGCCCCAATGGTGCGGGCAAGTCGACGCTGATCAATATCCTTGCCGGGTTGGTCAACAAGACGAGCGGTCAGGCGAGCATCTGGGGCTTCGACATCGACGCCGACCCGCGCAACGCCAAATACTCGATCGGCATCGTCCCGCAGGAAATCGTTTTCGATCCCTTTTTCACGCCGTATGAGACGCTTGAGAATCAAGCGGGGCTGTACGGCGTGCCCAAGGCACGGCGCATATCGGACGAGCTGCTCGCGGCCGTGCACCTCAGCGACAAGCGCGACGCCTATGCGCGCACGCTTTCGGGGGGCATGAAGCGCCGCCTGCTCGTTGCCAAGGCGATGGTGCATTCGCCGCCGATCATCGTGCTCGACGAGCCGACAGCGGGGGTCGACATCGAACTGCGCCAGCAGCTTTGGGACTATGTGCAGTCACTGAACGACCGCGGCGTGACGGTGGTGCTGACGACGCATTATCTGGAGGAGGCCGAAGAGCTGTGCGACCGGATCGCGATCATCAACCACGGCAAGCTGATCGCCAACAAGCCGACGCGCGAGCTGGTCGACATGGCGCGCGAGAAGATCGTCGTCGTGACGCTCGACGCCGAGCTCACCTCGCTGCCGTCGCACCCGGCGTTCGACAAGGTCGAGCGCGAGGGCGAGCGCGGTCTTGCGATCCATTACAACAAGGATCGCACCAACGCGGGCGAAGTGCTCGCCGCGGTCAATGCGATGGGGCACGGCATCGTCGATGTGTCGACGCGCGAGGCGGATCTGGAGGATGTCTTCCTCAATCTGACGCGGTCGGCGAATGGGTGACCCTCCTTTGCCGTTCGCATCGAGCGAAGTCGAGATGCCCTGCTACCTTGAGCCGCCCCGATGGGTGTCTCGACTTCGCTCGACACGAACGGGAATAGACGGTGCTGGATGACCACCGAGATTAGCCACGACGTCATCATCATCGGCTCGGGGGCCGCGGGGCTCACCGCGGCGATCGCGCTGGCTGCCCACTGCCGCGTCCTCGTACTCGCAAAGGGCAATCTGACCGGCGGATCGACGGCGTGGGCGCAGGGCGGGATCGCCGCGGTGCTCGACGCGGGGGATACATTCGAGAATCATATCGAGGATACGATGGTCGCGGGCGCGGGGCTCAACCGGCGCGCGACGGTCGAGTTCGTCGTCGAAAACGCCCCGCAGGCGATCGCGCGGCTCGCCCGGATGGGTGTGCCGTTCAACATGGACGAAGGCGCGCTGCATCTGACGCGCGAGGGCGGCCATTCGCACCGCCGCATCGTGCATGTCGACGACGCGACCGGCTGGGCGGTGCAGGCGGCGCTATTGAAGACCGCAGAGGCGCATCCGAACATCACGCTGCTGCCCGGACAGGCGTGCATCGACCTGATCACCGGGCGGCACGAGTTACGCTATTCGGGGTCGGGGCGCGTGTGGGGCGTCTATGCGCTCGACGAGGCGACCGGGCAGGTCCACGCCCATGTCGGGCGCGCGACGATCCTTGCGAGCGGCGGCGCGGGGCGCGTCTATCAATTTTCCACGGCCCCCAGGGGCGCGACGGGCGACGGCATCGCGATGGCGTGGCGCGCGGGCGCGCGCGTCTCCAACATGGAGATGATGCAGTTCCACCCGACGTGCCTTTACAACCTCGAGGTCAAGAATTTCCTGATTACCGAGGCGGTGCGCGGCGAAGGCGGGATATTGCGGCATCCCGAGACGGGGCATCGCTATATGCCCGATTATGACCCGCGCGCCGAACTCGCGCCGCGCGACATCGTCGCGCGCGCCAACGACGACCAGATCAAGCGCTTCGGGCTCGATTATGTTCATCTCGACATCAGCGACAAAGACCCCGATTTCGTCGCGGGGCATTTCCCCAACATCTATGACAAGCTGCTGACGCTGGGCATCGACATGACGAAGCAGCCGATCCCGGTGGTGCCCGCGCAGCATTATACGTGCGGCGGGGTGCTCATCGACCTCGATGGGCGCACCGACCTTCCCGGCCTTTATGCCGCAGGCGAAGTGACCGAAAGCGGACTGCACGGCGCGAACCGGCTTGCCTCGAACAGCCTGCTCGAATGTTTCGTGTTCGGCGAAGCGGCGGCGAAGGACATTGTTGCGCGCTGGGACCAGCTCGAACCCCCGCCGCCGATCCGGCCGTGGGACGAAAGCCGCGTCACCGATTCCGACGAGGAAGTGGTGATCAAGCAGAACTGGACTGAAATCCGCCGCTTCATGTGGAATTATGTCGGCATTGTCCGCACCACCAAGCGGCTCGAACGCGCGCAGCACCGCATCCAGATGATGACGGGCGAGGTCGAGGATTATTACGGCCACTTCCGTGTGACCACCGACCTCATCGAGCTCAGAAACCTCCTCCAATGCGCCGAGCTGATCGTCAGGAGCGCGCTCCACCGCAAGGAAAGCCGCGGGCTGCACTACACGCTCGACTATCCCGACATGGCGGCGGAGGCGATCGACACGGTGCTGGTGCCGTGAGGCCGATTTAGGAAAAATTTCTCACACAAAGACACAAAGAGGCACGGCGATGACAGCAAGCGTCGAAGATTTGGCTAGGCTTGTTGTCGACTGCGGGTTCCGACTACATCAGAAGTTGGGACCGGGCCTGCTTGAATCGGCCTATGAGGCCATTATGGCGGATCAACTGGCAAGACGAGGGATCGTCGTTGAACGACAGAAGCCTATCCCAATCCGGTACGATGGCATCGAACTCGGCGAAGGCTTTCGCGCGGATTTGTTGCTGAATGGCAAATTGCTTGTCGAATTGAAATCGGTTGAGCGGCTTTCGCCGCTCCATAGCAAACAGGTGCTGACCTATTTGCGGTTGCTCGACCTGCCACTCGGCATTCTGGTAAACTTTGGCGGTGCCACCTTAAAAGAGGGTGTGCGCCGCATCGCAAATGGCGATTTGGCCCGATAAGCAAGCGCCCTCTTTGTGTCTTTGTGTGAGATAGTTTCTTTTCTCCCTACCCGCCAACTCCCAGCATCCGTCCGACAAAGATCAGCACGATCGCCCCGATGACCGAGGCGAAGCAGCCTGCGCGGTGGAATTCGCCGCGCACGCCGCGCGTCGTCACCAGCCCCGCGAGCAGCGAGCCGCCGATGCCGAGCAGGATTGTGGCGATCCACCCCATCTCGACCGCGCCGGGATAAAAGAAGCGGGCAAGCGCCCCGATGATAAGGCCGGAGAGAATGGCGCCGACGATATTGATCATGCGTTGAATCCTTCGTTCAGAAAGCGCTCGGCCAGCGCGGCGTGCAAGGCCGCGCCGCGCGCCATGACCTTTTCGTCGAGCACCATGCGGTTCGAGTGGAGGCCGCAGCAGCTTCGCCAGTCGCTGCCTTCGGCGCTGGCGCCGAGCCAGAACATCGCGCCGGGCACTTTTTCGAGGACATAGGCGAAATCCTCCGCCCCCATCACCGGATTGTCCATCGTCAGCCACGCCGCCTCGCCGAACACATCCTCGACGACGCGCTGGCCGAAGGCGGCGGCGCGGCTGTCGCAGATGGTGACGGGGAAGCCTTCCTCGATATGGACCTCCGCCGTGCAGCCATGCGCTTCGGCGATCGCGGGGGCGAGGCGTTTCAATTCGCGCGCGACATGTGCGCGGCGTTCGGGCGACAGGGTGCGGATGGTGCCGAGCATTTCGGCACTTTCGGGGATGATATTGTTCGTCGTCCCCGCCGCGATCTTGGCGATGGTGACGACTGCCGGGTCGAACACCGAAATCTTGCGCGTCACCATCGTCTGGATCGCGGTAACGATCGCACAGGCGACGGGGATCGGATCGACCGCATCGTGCGGCATCGACGCATGGCCGCCGGCGCCCTTGACGCTGATCGACAGCACATCGGACGAGGCAAGCAGCGGCCCCGCGCGCCCCGCAAAAATGCCGTGCGGCGCGTTGGGCATGATGTGGAGCGCGAACGCCGCATCGGGCAGCGGGTCGATCAGCCCGTCATCGAGCATGAAGCGCGCGCCATGATGCCCCTCTTCGCCCGGCTGGAACATGAACATGACGGTGCCCGGCAGGCGATCGCGCGCCGCGCAGAGCAGCTTCGCCGCGCCGACGAGCATCGCGACATGCGTGTCGTGCCCGCAAGCGTGCATCGCGCCCGTGGTTTCGGACGCGAAGTCGAGCCCGGTATCCTCGAGCAAGGGCAGCGCATCCATGTCGCCGCGCAGCAACACCGTGCGGCCGTTCGCAGGCCCGCGCAATATGGCGACGAGCCCCGTCGTCGACGGTCCCTCGCGAAATTCGAGTGGCAGCCCGGCGAGCGCGGCCTTGATCTTCGCCAGCGTCTTGGGGTTCTGCAAGCCCAACTCGGGCTCGCGGTGAATCGCGCGGCGAAGGTCGACGAGGTCGTCGAGCAGGGTTTCGGCCTCGGTGGGCCAGCTCGTCATGATTTCGCTCACTTTTTTCCTCCGCCAAACAGCTGCCGACCCGCGAGGTCGAGCATGATTTCCTCGCTGCCTCCTCCAATGGCATTGACGCGGACTTCGCGGTAGATGCGTTCGACCTTGCTGCCGGTGATATAGCTTGCGCCGCCGAGCACCTGTGCGGCCTCGCGTGCGACGGCTTCGAGCATGCGCGTCGCCTGCACCTTCAGCATCGCGAAGTCGGCGGGGCGGTCCTTGCCGGTCTTGACCTGCCACGCGCAAAGGTCGACCCACGCCTGCGTCGCTTCGATCTGGCGTTCCATGTCGGCGAGCTTGATGCGGATCGACTGGTGGCCGACGAGTGGCTTGCCGAATGTCTCGCGTTGCTGCGCCCATTCGGCCGCCTCGGCGAGCGCGACGCGGGCGTAGGCACAGCAGCCCATCGCCATGCCGAGCCGTTCGCTGTTGAAATTGCGCATGATGCCGATGAAGCCGCCGTTTTCGGCCCCGATGAGGTTCGCGGCGGGGACGCGGACGCCATCGAAATGGATCGCGGCGGTATCGCTGCAGCGCCAGCCCATTTTGTCGAGCCGCGTGCGTGTCACCCCCGGCGCGTCCATCTCGATCAGCAGCAGCGAAATGCCGCGCGCTCCGGGTCCGCCGGTGCGCACCGCGCAGGTCAGCCAGTCGGCGCGCATGCCGCTGGTGATGAACATCTTGCCGCCGCTCACGATATAATCGTCGCCGTCGCGCACCGCCGTCGTCCTGACGTTGGCGACGTCGCTGCCGCCGCCCGCCTCTGTGATGCCGAGCGCGATGATCTTCTCGCCCGCGAGAACGGGCGGCGCGACGCGTTGCTTCAGTTCGTCGGACCCCAGCGCGAGAACCGGGGGCAGGCCGATGCCGTGCGTCATCAGCGACGCGCCGAGGCCGCCGGCGCCGACCGCCGCCAGCTCTTCGGTGACGACGAGGCTGTGGAAATTGTCGAAGCCCGTGCTGTGCCCGCCATATTCTTCGGGATAGCGCAGCCCGAGAATGCCCGCCTCGGCCGCCTTTTTGTGCAGGTCGCGCGGCAATTCGCCCTCGGCCTCCCAGCGGTCGATATTGGGCGCGATCTCGCGTTCGACGAAGCGGCGGACGCTCATCGCCAGGGCTTCGTGGGTTTCGTCATAGTAGGGCGATCGTGCGCGCCAGTCGTCGAAGGCTGTCATGGCGCGATGCTGCGCTTGGTTGACGTGAACGTCAAGTTCGGACGCGCGGGGCGCGCTTTGCAACATCTCACACAAGGACGCAGAGGCACCGACGGGTACGCGAATAGGGCCAGCTTTGCCCCTTTGTGTCTTTGTGCAAAAAATATGAGGCAATCTGTCGGTCGCTTAATGCGCCGCGGGGTTGCGCCTTCCGTCCAGGCACTTAAGGTCGCGCACCATGAACAAGCCCACCCTGCTCGCCGGCCTCGCCGCTCTCGCTTTCGTCTCCACCCCCGCCATCGCCCAGACCTCACCCGAAGCGGTGGCCGAGGCCGCGCTGAAGCGCGCCCCGGTCTTCGACGGGCATAATGACGTGCCATGGGCGCTGCGTAAGCGGGCGGGCAATGTCATCAACGATTTCGATTTTCACGACACCGGCGACACCGCGACCAAGGACAGCATCGCGATGCACACCGACCTCGTCCGGCTGCGCAAGGGGCGGGTCGGGGCGCAATTCTGGTCGGTCTATGTCCCGTCGAACGACGACGAGGCGGAAGCCGTGCAGCAGACGATCGAACAGATCGACGTGATGAAGCGGCTCGCGGCGCGCTATCCCGCCGACCTAGCGCTGGCCTCGAGTGCGGCGGAGCTTGAAAAGCAGATGAAGGCCGGAAAGATCGCCGGAATGCTGGGGATCGAGGGTGGGCATTCGATCGGATCGTCGCTCGCGGTGCTGCGCGAGATGTATGGCATGGGTGTGCGCTATATGACGCTGACGCATGGCAAGAATGTGCCGTGGGCCGACAGCGCGACCGACGCCCCCGAACATGACGGCCTGACCGATTTCGGGCGCCAGGTGGTCCGCGAGATGAACCGGATCGGCATGATCGTCGATCTCAGCCATGTCAGCGAAGCGACGATGAAGGACGCGCTGGAGGTGGCGCGCGCGCCGGTGATGTTCAGCCATTCGGGCGTTCGCGCGGTCAACGATCATCCGCGCAACGTACCCGACAGCGTGTTGCCGGCGGTCAGGGCCAATGGGGGTATCGTGATGATCGTTTTCCTGCCCGCTTTCCTCGATACGGCGGTTTACGAGCATGGCCTCGCGCGGGCGGCGCAGAAGGCGCGGCTCGATGCGCAATATGTCGGCGATCCCGCGGCCGCGGCACAGGCGCTGACCGCGTGGGATGCCGCCAATCCGGCCCCGGCGGTCCAGACCGCGAAGGTCGCCGACCATATCGACCATCTGAAACGCACGATCGGCATCGATCATATCGGGCTCGGCGGCGACTATGACGGCATGGGATCGGCGCCCGTCGGCATGGAGGATGTGTCGGGTTATCCGACGCTCTTCGCCGAGCTGGCGCGGCGTGGTTATACGCAGGCCGAGCTGGAAAAGATCGCCAGCCGCAATATGATCCGCGTTCTGAAGGCGGTCGAAGCCTATGCCGCGGGGCAGAAGGGGCAGCTGCCGATCGAAACGCCGGTCGCGAATTAGGGCGGCGTTCTAGGGTCAGGACCCATTAATTCCACGATCGAGGCGTCGAAATGGCGAAGATATCGGGCCTTTGCGGGTGCCGCGGGTAGCATTGCTACTCGCAAGGCCGCGAAGGTTCGAGATCGAAGCCATTTCGGCGTCCCTTCGGGATTTGATCGATTTTGTCCATTGCTTCGTTGGAAAGTCTTGAAATATCGACATATCCCTTCGCCTTTCCGCCTCGCACTGAACAAAAACGCTTCAAACCTCGATCGTGGAATTAATGGGTCCTGACCCTAGCTCCGCCGCGCAAACGGCCAGTCGATCGCGCCGCTCGCCCAGAGCGCCCACCAGATGATCAGCGGCTGCGCGGCGAGCCGCGGGGCGTGATACCCCCAGCCGAGCGTCGCGCCGCCGATCGCCACATTGGCGAGCGCATGGTGGAGGTTGGCGGGCCAGACGCAAAGCGCATAGAGCGCGAGCCCCCAGCCCGCGGCCTTGCGGAGCCGAGGGATCATCAGGCCGACCGCGCCCGCGATTTCGGCGATCCCGGTGGCGGCGACGATCAGGCGGGGTTCGGGCACCCACGGCGGGGTGATCGCCAGAAAGGGCTCGGGGGTCGCGAGATGGCGCCAGCCTGCGTAGCCATAGGCCACTGCGAGCAGCCAGCGCAGCGTGGTACGGACGTGCGCCTTCACCGCCCGATCGCGGCGAGCATCGCCTCGACGCTCGTGAATTTTTCGCGCGGATTGCCGTCCAGCGCGGCGGCGACCTCGGCTTCCTCGATGCGGCGCCAGTCGCGGAAGGTGACGGGGGCAATGTTACGGCTGGCGAGCAGCGCGTCGAGACCGGGGCGCCCGGCCTTGCCCGCGCCGGGGCCGATGTCTTCGAGCACCATTTCGGCGACGCGCGCGCCATCGGGCTTGTTGGTGCCGATCGTCCCCGACGGGCCGCGGCGGGCCCAGCCCACACAATAGAGGCCGGGCAGGATCCGTCCGTCGTCATTCGCGAACCGGCCGCGGCCGTGCTCATAGGGAACGCCGGGGATCGGCGGCGTCTGATAGCCGATGCAGCTGATGACGAGCCCCGCGTCGATGGCGTAGGTTTCGCCCGTACCCCGGCTGCGCAGGTCGGCGTCGAGCGCGGTCTTTTCGACGATCACGCGCTGGACCCGGCGGTCGGGTCCCCCGGTGCCTTCGATCGCGACGGGCATGGCGAAAAAATCGAAATCGATCGTCACCGGCTTGGCGACGGGGTTCGCGGCAAAGCTGCGCAAATGCGTCACCGACTTGCGCATCCCCGGTTCGAGCAGCGCGTCGTCGCCTTCGTCCGGAAGGTCGGTGGGGTCGACGCGCGGGCTCGCGCGATCGAGATGGCCGAGCTCGCCCAATTCCTTGGGTGTCATCGCAATCTGGTGCGGGCCGCGGCGGCCGAGGATGTGGACGTGCCGCACATTGCTTTCGGCCAGCGCCTGCCGCGCATGGGCCACGATGTCGCTGCCCGCAAATTCCTGCGGTGTCTTGGCCAGGATGCGCGCAACGTCGAGCGCGACATTGCCGTTGCCGATCACCGCAACCCCCGCGGCTCCCAGCGGCGGATCGAGATCGGCGAAGTCGGGATGGCCGTTGTACCAGCCGACGAAGGCCGCGCTGCCGATGACCCCCGGCAGGTCGGACCCCGGAATGTCCAGCGGGCGGTCGTTCGGCGCGCCCGTCGCCAGAACCACCGCGTCATAGAGGGTGAGGAGTTCGTCGATGGTCACGTCGCTGCCGACCGCCACATGGCCGACGAAACGGACATTGTCGGTCAGCGCGACGCCTTCATAGCGGCGCGACACCGCCTTGATCGACTGGTGATCGGGGGCAACGCCGGTACGGATCAGGCCATAGGGGACGGGCAGGCGGTCGATGACGTCGACCGCGACACCCTCCGCCTTCTGCAAGGTTTCGGCGGTATAGTAACCCGCCGGGCCCGACCCGACGATCGCGACATGACGCATCAGTCCACTCCGAATGCGGAACCTGCGCCGGGGGCGCGGCCCCATTGTTATAGGATGATGCTAGCGGCGAAATGCGGCAGGGCAAGCGCACTGTTGCGGCTGGGCGCCGCGGCCTTGACAGCGCGCGCGCCGGGTCATATTGCGCGCCCCTCTTTGCCCCGTCGTCTAATGGTAAGACTACGGATTCTGATTCCGTCTATCGAGGTTCGAATCCTCGCGGGGCATCCAGTTTTTTTCAGGGCGCGGCCAGCATCGCTTGGCACAGGTAGCGGATTGCGGTCCGGTCGCCTGACAGCAATGTGTCGCCGATCACATAGCTGTAGATCAGAAAGGCGCGGGCAGGCGCCTGCTCCTTCGGCACACCGTTCGCCGTGAGCACCGATTCGAAATAGACCAGCCGATGCCGGTCGATCTCTTCGAGTGCGCGTCGCGCGCGTTCGTCGGTCAGCGCCCAGGTGCGCATCGCGACCTCGATCCACGCGCCCGTCCGTGCGCGATCCATGCGCGATATGGCGAACAGCCGCGTCAGCCGGTCTTCGGGGGCCGAATCCATCGCGGTCAGTTCGGCGACGAGCCCGGTCGTCGTGCGCTGGCGCCAGTAATCGATCATCGCTTCGAGAAAGCTCTCGCGCGTGTCGAAGCGGGCGTAGAACATGCCCTTGGTGACGCCGAGTGCCTCCGCGAGCAATTCGACGCGCACCGAATCGATGCCGCCCAGCGCGAGTTGCTCGAGCGCGGCAATGAACCAGCGTTCGGCGGTGATCCTGGGCTTGGGGCCGCGTTTGACCGGGGCACCGGTCGCGCCCGGCACGGTCGGCTGAAGCGGAAGCGGCGGCAACGACATGGGGCAAGGCCTAGGGCGCACCGTCCGCAAGGTCAATGCCCGCGTATTTTCCGATCCGTAGCAGAATCTATTCAAGTCATAATACCAAGTCATATTGACGTTTAATGATGATCATATCTAAGTATATCTCATACGCAATCGAATGAAATGATTCGCATGGGAGGGACGAGTAGATGACGGAATATCGCCGGGCGCTGAATTGCATGTTGCTTGCCGGATCGACGCTGGCCGCGATGACGGGCACGAAAGCCGCCGCGCAGGAGGCGCCGTCCGACGGGGCGAGCGCGGCGCAGGTGGAAGAGATCGTCGTTACCGCGCGGCGCCGCGAAGAGAGTTTGCAGGACGTTCCGATCGCGGTCACGGCCTTCACCGCCGACGCACTCGATCAGAAGGGCGCGCCCGACATCACGGCGCTCCAGCGCTCGACACCCAATCTGACGCTTCAGGTTTCGCGCGGCACCAACTCGACGCTGACGGCTTTCATCCGCGGTATCGGTCAGCAGGACCCGTTGTGGGGTTTCGAACCCGGCGTCGGGCTTTACGTCGACGACATCTATATCGCGCGGCCGCAGGGGGCGGTCCTCGACATCTTCGACATCGAACGGATCGAGGTACTGCGCGGGCCGCAGGGCACGCTCTATGGTCGCAACACGATCGGCGGCGCGGTCAAATATGTCACCAAACGGCTCGGCCATGATGTCAGCGGCAAGATCCGGGGCGAAGTCGGCAGCTATAACGAATATAATCTGACCGGATCGGTCGCACTGCCGGTTTCCGACGCCGTCTCGGTCGGGGCGGCCTTCGCCTGGTACAATCGCGATGGCTATGGCAAAAATTATTTCACCGGCGCGGAAACGGGCAACAAGGATGTGATCGCGGGGCGCGTGTCGGTCGAGATCGCGCCGTCCGACACGCTTTTCATCCGGCTTGCAGCGGACCGCACCGAAGACCGCTCCAACGCCAATCACGGCCACCGCGAACGGCGCGAGCCCAACAGCAACACGGCGGTCCTTCCGGGGAAATATGACACGCTCGCGGGAATCGGCGACAAGAACAAGGTGGTGACGCAAGGCGTGTCGTTGACGGGCGAGTGGAATCTGTCCGACGCGATCACGCTCAAGTCGATTACCGCCTATCGCGACGGCTATTCACGCGGCGTGGGGATCGATTTCGATGGAACGCCGCAGCCCTTCCTCGACATCGCGTCGAAGGGGAAGGTCTATGAGGACCGCCAGTTCAGCCAGGAATTTCAGGCGCAGATCGACGCCGAGGCGCTGCAGGGCGTGGTGGGCGTCTATTATCTCGATGCCAAGGCGTCGGGCGCTTTCGACACGATCCTTGGCCGCGGGCTCGTTCCCGAAGCGTTGCTTGTCCCACGGCCGAGCGCGGGGACCGCGCTGACCCAGCTCACCAGCGGGTCGGTCGACACCGAAAGTTTCGCGATCTTTGGCGACATGAATTACGACCTGACCGAACGGCTCAAGCTGTCGCTCGGCGCGCGATGGACGCGCGACAAGAAGGTCGGCACGGTCTTCAAGGCCAATTATTTCGGCACCCTCGGCAGCCCGCTGCTCAAGCCCTATGTCCCGATTCTGCCGCCCCCCTTCAACGTGCCGCAGATTTTGACCGACTATACCAACAGCCGCACGTTCGAGGAATTCACGCCGCGCGTCAGCCTGACCTATGCCGCGAGCGACGATGTGAACATCTATGCCGCCTATGGCCGCGGTTTCAAATCGGGCGGGTTCGACATGCGCGGCGACGCGACCGCGACGCCCGCGACGAAGGACGGCTATGACGCCGAAATCGTCGATTCCTACGAACTCGGGCTCAAGGGCGATTTCCTCGATGGGCAATTCCGGATGAACGCCGCGCTCTTCTACACCGACTATTCGGGGCAGCAGGTGACGACGCAGGTGCCCAAGGTCACGCCGCCGCCAGGGGTGGTCAGCTTTGTCGACAATGTCGGCAGCTCCCGCATCTGGGGCGCGGAAATTGAGGCGCAGGCGGTGCTCAGCCGCAATTTCAGCGCAAGCTTCAGCTTTGGCTACATCAATGCGAAGTTCAACGAGTTCATCGTTTTCGACCTTGCCACGGGCCAGAATGTCGACGTCGCCGATCTTCGGCGTTTCCAGAATACGCCGAAGTTCACGGGCAGCGCCTCGGTCAACTGGCAGGCCGATTTCATGGGCGGACGGATGGCCATCCTGCCGTCGATCTCGTTCCGCAGCGACACGCATCTTTTCGAGATACCCATCCCGTCGATCGACCAGGACGGTTATGCGCTCGTCGACCTCAGCGTGACATGGACGTCGCCCGACGAGCGCTGGCGGCTCGGCGTACACGGCCGCAATCTGTTCGACATACGCTATCGCACCGGCGGCTATAATTTCCCGTCGAACCAGTTCGGACAGTCGGTGATCGGCTTTTACGGACCCCCGCGCACCGCGCGCTTCTCGGCCGAATACCGGTTCTGACCGTGGGGGAGTTCGAGGAGCGATACTGGCAGGCGCCCGACGGCGTTCGGCTTTTTGCCCGCGACTATGCCGCCGCCGGCGGTGAAGCGCGCTTGCCGGTAATCTGCATTCACGGGCTCACCCGCAATTCGCGCGATTTCGAGGAGCTCGCCCCGCTGCTCGCCGCAACCGGGCGGCGCGTGCTGACGGTCGATGTGCGCGGACGCGGGCGTTCGGGGTGGAGCGCCGACCCGATGCGCTATCAATTACCCACCTATGTGCGCGATACGCTCGCATTGCTCGACACGCTCGCAGTTGCGCGCGCGCATTTCATCGGCACGTCGATGGGCGGCTTGATCATGATGCTGCTGGCCGCGCGCCAGGGGCGTGCGCTTGCCAGCGCGATCCTCAACGACGTCGGCCCCGCGATCGACCCGGCCGGCATCGCGCGCATTGCCGCCTATGCCGGCCGTACGGTCGCGCTCGATAGTTGGGACGACGCCGTCGCCTATTTCAAGCGCACCAGCGCCGTCGCCTTTCCCGACCTCTCCGAAGCGGGCTGGCGAACGCTTGCCGAGCGGGGCTGCATTGCCGACACCGAGGGGCGGCCGCAGTTCGATTATGATCCGTCGATCGCGGTTCCGATCAGGGCGAAGCCGCCGCCGCGCGGCTCTTTGCTCACATGGCTCCTGTTCCTCAAGCTGGCGCGGTGGCGACCCACGCTGTTGATCCGGGGCGAGCTTTCGGACCTCTTATCGCGGCCGATCGCGGATAGGATGCGCCGTGCGGCGCCGCATATGGCCTATACCGAGGTCCAGGGCGTGGGACATGCGCCGCTCTTGTCCGAAGAGGGCGCGAGGCAGGCCATTCTGGAGTTTCTGGAACCGCTGCCCTGATCTGCCTGGAAGCGCGCAGGTTGGGAGGCGTTTGGTCTCGTTATCCTGTCGCTCCGAAATCGTCCGGTTCCCGCCGTTGAAGCCGCACGCCGACCGCGCCCAGCACGATCCCGCCCAGTATGAGCAGCATTCCGACGAAGTGGAATCGGAAAAGCGCCTCGCCCAGCAGCAGCGCTGCGAGCCCTGCGCCGAACAGAGGCATCAGCGTGATCATCTGCCCCGCGGGTGCTGCGCCGATATTTTTCACCGCTGCATTGTAGAGCACATAGGCGACGAGCGACGGGAACAGCGCGACGTAGATGAAGGCGCCCAGAACATCGGCCCGCAGGGGAATGCGGGCGCCGCCCATGATTTCCATCGCGGCGAGCGGCGCCATCGCCGCTGCGCCGATAACAAATGTCGCTGCAAGGAAACTGGTCGGATGACAATCGGGGCGAAGGCGCAGCAGCGAGGTATAAGACGCCCAGCTGACGACCCCGCACAGCACAAGAAAGTCGCCGAAATTGAGAGTCAATCGTACCAGGGCCGCAAGGTCGCCGCGCAGGACGATGACCGCCACGCCCAGCATCGAAAGCGTGACGCCGCCGATTTGCAAGGCCGACGCGCGCTCGCCGAACGCCAGGCGGCTGAACAAGAGGACAAGCGCCGGAATCGCCGCCTGAAGCAAGAGCCCGTTGCTGGCGGTGGTGAATTGCAGACCGGAGTAGATGAAGGCATTGAACGCCGCCACGCCCGTCAGACCAAGCAGCAGGACCGTCTTCCAATGCGACAGGAGCTGCTGCCGATCGCTGCGCAGATGCGACCACGCAAAAGGCAGAAGGATCGCAAGCGCTCCGCTCCACCGGACCAGCGCCAGAGTGAAGGGTGGAATGACACCGTTCACCGCGCGCCCGACAATGAAATTGCCCGACCAGAACAGGATCACGATGGACAGCGACGCATAGGACCAGCGACCGGTTCGAGTCGCCGAAAGTCGGCTGTGGCGCATGACTGGTCCCGTATTGCAGACCAGACCGCGTGCCGCGCTGCCCGTTGGCCTGAAGCTTGGTGTCCCGTTGCACCGATTGGAACAAATGGTGCCGGGCCTGCCGAGCGACGGTAAGGCAATCGTGCCGCGGCCGCAATATTGGGCGGCGCGTACCGGGCTTCCCGATACGGGCCGATGCCGTGGGGCGTCCAATCATGGCGGCGCCAACTTGACGGGGTCCCTTCAGCTGTCTCAGCTCCGCCCGCCATCGCCCAGGCCTTTGTTGCAATCCCGCGCTGTGGGCTCGACCCTATCGAAATTCGACGTCGCAGCGCCCGATCGTCTCCCCCTCGGCTTCCAATGTCATCGCGAAACGGTCGCCCCTGAATGCGGGAGCCAGGGGCACCAGCGATCCCGAAAGGATGATGTCGCCGGCGTCCAGCGTGACGCCGAACCCGCCCAGCGTATTGGCCAGCCAAGCCACGGCCTGCGCGGGGCTGCCCTGAACGGCGTGGCCGAAGCCTTGCGAAAGCGGAGCGCCGTTTCTCGACACGGTCACACGCAGAGCAGGCAGATCGAATTGGCGCGGGTCCAGCCGTTCGTCCCCGAGCACGAACACGCCACAGGACGCATTGTCCGCGATGGTGTCGACAATGCCGATATCCCAATCACTGATGCGGCTGTCGACGATTTCGAAGCAGGGGGCAATATAGTCGGTTGCGGCGATGACGGCGGCGGCGTCGATGCCCGGTCCGGCGAGGCGCTCGCGCAGCACGAAGGCGATTTCCGCTTCGGCGCGGGGCGCGATCAACCGTTCGGCGGCCAGATCGACGATGCCATCGGTCATATGCATACGGTTTGTGAGGAAACCGAAATCGGGCTGGTCGACGTTCAGCATTTCCTGAACGGCGCGCGAGGTGACGCCGATCTTCTTGCCCACGACGCGCTCGCCCTCGCGTCGCCGCGCAGCGAGGATAGCCAGCGAAATCGCATAGGCATCCTCGATCGTCAGTTCGGGATGGCGGTGGCGTAGCGGGCGAACGCTGTGCCCGTTGCGCAAGGCGGAGAATAATTCGTCGGATAAACCGGATATGACCTTGCCATCATGCCCCAATTTTACCTCCATGGACCGCAATCGCGTATCATACTATCAATAAGACTACGCATTTTGTTTGCCATCCTGCGATTGCAGTGTCAAACTCCCGATGTCGGAGCGCCCGCAAATTCGCAGCGGAGCAAGGGTGGAGAGCGGAATGGATTACGAGACGACGAGCCGGAGCGTGGCCTTGAAGGGTGGCGACCTGCATTTCCACGAGTGCGGCGACGGACCGCCCTTGCTCCTGCTTCACGGATCGGGGCCCGGCGTGAGCGGATGGGCCAATTTTTCCGGCAATCTTCCTTTCTTTGCGCGGGACAGGCGAGTCATCCTACCCGATCTGCCGGGATATGGACGCACCCCCGCGACGCTGGGAGCAACGCCGCCCGAAACGGTGGCGGTCGCGATCGAGCTGATGGACCGGCTCGGACTGGAACGCGCCGACATCATCGGGAACAGCTTCGGTGCGATGATCGGTTCGCAAATCGCCGCGCACCAGCCCGGCCGGGTGCGGCGTTTCGTCGCCGTCGGCGGCGTCGCGCTCTATACATTGTCGAGCTTTCCCGCCGAGGGATTGTGCCGACTGGTCGACTTCGTCGAGGATCCGACGCGCGACAAGCTGGTCGCATGGCTATATTCGATGGTGTATGATCGGGGCATCGTCACCGACGAGCTTATCGAGAGCCGTTTCGCCGTCGCGACGCGCCCCGAGGTGTTGGCGGCGAGCCGGGCGATTTATTCGCGGCCCGCGCTCGATGCGATTGCCGAAACCCTGCGCGGACCGGAGGCGCTGGCAGCGGTGGGGCATCTTTCCCGGATCGAGGCGCCCACATTGCTGTGCTGGGGGCGCGACGACCGGGTGAACCCGCTTGACGGCTCGCTTGTCCCGATGCGCATCATCCCGAATTGCGAGCTCCACGTCTTTCCCAAATGCGGCCATTGGACAATGATCGAGCAAAAGGCCGCGTTCGAGGCGGTGGTCGGCGAGTTCCTGGCGCGGGACTAGGCGGGTGGCGGCTGCAACGGAGCGACGGGTGGCGGTCGTCACCGGCGCGAGCCGCGGCGCCGGTGCGGGGATCGCGCGCGCGCTCGGCGATGCGGGCTATATCGTCTATGTGACCGGGCGCACGGTCGCGGAAGGGACCGCCGACCTGCCTGGAACGATCGGCGCAACCGCCGCCGCCGTGACCGAGCGGGGCGGACAGGGAGTGGCGGTGGCGCTCGACCACCGCGACGATGCGGCGGTCGCGGCGCTGTTCGCCGACATCGCCGCCCGGCATGAACGGCTCGACATATTGGTCAACAACGCCGCGGCGGTGACGGACGATCTGCTGCTGAAACGTCCTTTCTGGGAAAAGCCGCTGTCGCAGGTCGATATTATCGACGTCGGGCTGCGCTCGGCCTATGTCGCGAGCTATTTCGCGGCGCCGCTGCTGACGCGAGGGCGCTCGGGGCTTGTCGCCTTCACCTCCTCCTTCGGTGCCAATTGTTATATGCACGGCCCGGCCTATGGCGCGCAGAAGGCGGGGGTCGACAAGCTCGCGGCCGACATGGCGGTCGATTTCGCCGATCATGGCGTCGCGGCGGTGTCGATCTGGATGGGGCCGCTGCTGACCGAGCGCACGCTGCGTCCGAACCCGCTTCGCGGCCCCGAATATGACCCTTTTTTTGAAACCGCGGAAACCCCCGAATTCACCGGGCGGCTGATTGCGGCCCTTTACGACAGCACGTCGCGAATGGCGCTTTCGGGGCGCGCGCTGATTGGCGCCGAGCTCGCGCGCGAATGGGGAATGACCGACGCGGAAGGGCGGCAGCCCCCCTCGCACCGCGCGATGCTAGGCGCCCCACCGGAACGCAGCAGGGCGATCGTCCGATAGGCGGGTCGAAGACCCAGGAAAGGAACGTGATGATGGCGGATTTTCCCGATGGTGCGGCGATCGTCTTTGGTGCCACCGGCGGGCTCGGCGGCGCTGCCGTGCGCGCGTTGGCTGCTGCGGGTTCGGACATCGCCCTTTGCTACAGCAGCAAGCATGATGCTGCGCGCGCGTTGGCGCACGAAATCGAGGCGGCCGGGCGGCGCGCCAGCGTGCATCAGCTCGACGTCACCGACAGCGAGGCGGTGGCGGCGGTTCGCGATGCCGCCGTCGCGGCGCACGGGCGCCTCCACACGATGGTCTGGGCCGCCGGCCCCGTGGTCGATCAACTCCATCTTGGCGAAACGCCGCTCGCCAAATGGAAGCGCTCGATCGACATCGAAGTCATGGGCTTCTTTGCCGCAACGCAAGCGATACTCCCGCACATGCGCGAGAAGGGGGGCGGTTCGTTCGTTCATCTGGGATCGGCGGGCGACCTTCTCTGGCCGCCGCGCGACGGGCTGTCGGTCGCGCCCAAGGCGGCGAACGAATCGCTGGTTCGCGGGATTGCGAAGGAGGAAGGTCCCTATGGCATTCGTGCCAATTCGGTCCTGGTCGGCGTGATCGACGCCGGGATGTTCCACGAACTGCTCGCGCGAGGCGATTTCGACGACGCGTGGGTCGAACAGGTCCGGGCTTCGCTTCCGCTCCGGCGATGGGGCACCGCCGAGGAAATCGGACACGCCGTCGTTTTCCTGGCATCGCAGCGAGCCGCCTATACGACGGGGCAGCAGCTCGCGGTGGCGGGGGGCTACGGGATCTGAGCGGCGCCCGCGCCGAAGGGCGTCAATCGTCGATCGGCGTTCCGCCGTCGACGATCCGCGCGATCCGCGCATTATATTTCGCGGTCCGAACGGCGATCGCCGTTTCGACGTGACGCACGCCGGGCAACGCCAATATCCGATCGGCGGCAAGATCGACAAGCTCGTCGAGCTCGCGAAAAAGGCAGATCGCAAGCAGGTTGAAGCGGCCCGCGAGGACCAGAACCGCGCTGATTTCCGGATCGTCCCGTAACCGATTCCCCACCTTTTGAACCTGATTGACGTCGGTTTGAATCCAGATCAGCGCCATTCGGACGCGCGGACCCATTTCCATGCCGGTAATCGCGGTGAAGCGAATCAGCCGTTCCTGCTGGAGCCGCTTGATTCGGCCGCGTACCGTGCCTTCGGTGACACCCAGGCGCGTCGCGATCTTGCGATTGGAGACGCGCGCATCCTGCGCCAGCAATTCTATCAGCTTGCGATCGAGGTCGTCGAGATCGGCCTTTGCCATATTTCTATCCCGCCTGAATGATCGACTTGTCGAAGCGGTATTTCAGAATGTCGACAGCGATCGAAGGGGTGATCGTGCGGATTCCGTGGACCTTCGCCAATCGTTCGAACATGAAATCGTGCAGGTCGCCAAGCTCCTTCAGCGTGACGAGCAGGTCGATATCATAGCTGCCGGTCACGACATGCGCGGCGAAAACCTCTGAAAAGGCGGCAAGCTCGGTCGCGACTTCGGACACGGGCCGGTTGTCGACTTCGATCTTGATTTGAATCAGGACGTCGAACCCGTGCGCCGCGAAATCGGACACGGCGACGACGCGCAATTGATTGGCATCCTCCATCCGCCGGATGCGCGCGGACACCGTCGTGGCGGTCAGCCCCAGATCCTCGGCGATCTGTTGGTTCGTCGCGCGCCCGTTGCGCCGCAAGAGGTCGACGATGGCCAGGTCGGTATCGTCGAAACTGAAATCGCCTCCCGAAGACATGCGCCGCTCCAACCCCGAAATTCGTTTCACTCCACATGTCTCCCTTCGGCGCTGTGCCGTGGTCGCGTCAACAGCTTTCGACCTTTCGGGCGAGGATGCGCCGCCAGCCGTGTTGCCCCCTTTCCCTTCCAGAAGGCAAGCCATTCGTAACGCTCACCGGCGTGATTCGTGATAATTTAGACAATTTGCGTTGAAACAAGTGATATTCGTAGATATTCAGTAGAAATCATACGCAAAGATGCGCTCAGGCTGATTGGGTGCGCCCGCACAGGGTCTGCCCTTGCGTGGGCACGGGCCGACGCGATGGATGGGAAGTTGAACGCCATGACTGTCAAATCGTTGGAATATGTCGTCATCAAGACGGAAAATATGGAGGCCTGGCACCATTTTCTCACCGATATTGTCGGCGCGATGCCGGGGCGCCCGCGCGGCGACGCGGCCCTGTATCGCATCGACGACCGCCCGTTCCGATTCTGGATCGAACCCGGCGAAAGTGAGCGACTGGTCGCTTCGGCCTTTGAAGTGGCGGATGCGGCCGCGCTCGCTCGGTTGGCGGCCGCCGTCGCCGCCGCGGGGCGCCCCGTGCGTCACGCAAGCGCTGTAGAAGCGCGCGCGCGCGGCGTCGAGGCGATGTTCGCAACGAGCGATCCGGCAGGAAATGGGCTCGAATTTTTCAGCCGGTGGGAAGAAGGCGACAGCGAAGCCTTTGTCTCTCCCGTCGGCGTTGCGGGCTTCGTCACGGGCGGCATGGGGATGGGCCATGCGGTCCTTCCCGCTCCCGATTTCGAGAGGTGCCATGCCTTTTATCGCGACGTGATCGGTTTTGGCGACACCGACTTGCCGCGCTTTTATCTGCAAGGTGGCGAGGGCGATCCGGGCATGGGTTTTGCCTTCATGCACGGCGGCGGCGGCCGGCACCATGCCGTCGCGCTGGCCGAATGCCCGCCGCCGCCGTCGGGCTGCATCCATCTGATGCTCGAAATGACGACGCTCATCGACGTCGGCCGGTGCCACGATCGTATGCGCAAGGCCAAAATTCCCGAAAGCGCGACGCTCGGTCGGCATATGAATGACGAGATGACGAGTTTCTATATGCAGACCCCGTCGGGCTTTGACCTCGAGATCGGGTGCGACGGCCTTGTCATCGATCCCGCGACATGGGTGCCGACAGCGCATGAGCAGATCAGCGTCTGGGGCCATGTATGGGCGTGGCAGAAGGCGATGGCCGAATAGCTCTCGCGTCGGGGGGTGGGGCGGCCCCATCGCGCGGACCCGATGCGCAGACCGCAGGTGGTCTGCGTGCCTGCATCGCGTCCGGGTGAGGGGTGGTTAGAGGAACTTGAACTTCGGTTCCTGATCGAGAAGCGAGCCGACGACATCGCCGCTGCGCAGCGACGGATCGTTCGCGACATGCGCGCGCCCGGCGTGGAGGTCCAGCCACGGCTGGATGATCGAACTATGCGTATAGATCGCGCGTCCGCCAAGCAACTGGACCATATCGTCGACAAGGTCGGCAAGTCGGCGCACCACGCTGGCAGATTGATAGGCGTTGATCGTCCGCACCCGCATCGGCACGGGTTCGCCGCGTTCGGCATGGGACATGAGCGCATCGAACGACAGCCGCAGCGCCTGTTCCATCTCGCCGATCTGCGCCTCGGCCCTTGCAATGGCGTTCATCAAAAGGGGGTCGTCCTTCGATGCCTTGCCGGTGTTGGTCGAAATCCGCGATTGCGCGATGTCGAGCGCGGCTTTCACCGCGGCCCGCGCACCGCCGAATGCTGCGGTCGATACCGACCGCACGAAAATCTGCGCCCAGGGCAGCGCATAAAGCGGACCGTCGTTTTCGGCCTGGCCGGGATTGGTGCAGGCATAACCATCGGCGCCGCGATGGGTGCGATATTCGGGGACAAAGGCATCCTCGACAATGATGTCATGGCTTCCGGTGCCTTGCAGCCCAAAAACATGCCAGGCGTCCCGATCGATCCGATAGTCGGTACGGGGCAACAGGAACGTACGCTGGTCGGGAGCTCCGCCTGGTTCGGCAGGGGGGACAAGCGCGCCGAGCAAAACCCAGTCGCAATGCGCGGAGCCCGTCGAGAAGCCCCAGTGCCCCGATAACCGAAACCCGCCGTCGACCCGCGTGACGCGGCCGACGGGCTGATAGGACGATGAGGCGAGGGTATCGGCGTCGCTTCCCCAAACCTCCTGCTGCGCGCGATCGGGAAAGAGCGACAGCTCATAGGGATGGCAACCCACCACGCCGTACATCCAGCCGGTCGACATGCAGCCTTCGGCGAGCGCCTTCTGGACCTCGAAAAACACGTTGGGATGCATTTCGTAACCGCCCCAGCGCCGCGGTTGCAGAATGCGGAAAAAGCCTGCGGCGCGCATGTCGGCGACGGTTTCGGCAGGCACATCGCGATCGGTCACGCAGCGCGCCGAACGCTCTTTGAGCGCGGGGATCATGGCGCGCGCCCGCGCAATCACGTCTTCGCCTGTGACTTCGGCGGTTTCCATCCTCGACGCCATTTCTGCCATTAGCTCTTCTACCCTTCGATTCCGTCGAATTTACAAAACACGTAGCTATAATATGTATTGATCTACGCAAACAGTCAATCGCTATGGGATTTTATTGCGATCAACGGCGCTCTATCATGCCATGACCATGCACCTACCCCTGTGTCCAGAGGTCGGGCAGGCCGGGGTCGGTTCGCGCGACGAGCCGCGAGAGCATTTGGGTCAACAGATGTGCCTCGTCGGGGGCGAAATCGGCCAGCACATCCTGTTCGACGTCCTTGGCGGCGGCCATCGCGGCGATGAACATTTGCCGGCCGCGCGGGCTCAGCCCGATCCGGCCGTTGCAGTCGCGATCGAGGACTTTACTTTCGGCCATGGCAGACAGGCGGTCCGGGGACAGGTCGATCCCGGTATAGGAAATCGCCGCGGCGAGGTCGGCGGGCGCGAGCGGGCCGGCGACGCCCAGCGCGCTGACGATGAAATGGTCTTCCATCGATAGCCCCATTGCGGCGAGCCGCGGCTGAAGGCGTCCGTAAAATTGATAATGGCAGCGGCCGATGAGGTAGCCAAGAAAATCGGGCGCGAGCGGGATGTCGTGCGGCGGCGGCACGGCGTCCTTGCGCGCCGCCAGGGCATAGGCGCCGCCGTGGAACACCAGCGGCGGACGGCCGGTCGCCAGGAAATCCTCGATCTCACCGACCAGAATGACATGGTCGCCGCCGTCATATTGATAGGCGAGCCGACATTGGAACAGCGCCGACACCTTGTCGAGCAGCGGCGCGCCTCCCGCGCCCCTTTTGACATCGAGCGATGCGAATTTGTCGGTCGCGGGCCGGGCGAAACGATTGGACAGCGCCTCCTGATCATAAGCGAGGATATGCACCGCAAAGTGCGAGCTCGCCGCGAACACCGGGAGGCTCGCCGACCGGCGGTTGAGACTCCACAGGACGAGCGGGGGATCGAGCGAAACCGAGCTGAAACTGTTGGCGGTGACGCCGGCCTCGCGCCCATCGGGGTCGCGGGCGGTGACGACGGTGACGCCGGTGGTAAAGGTGCCGAGCGCGCGCCGCAACGCGACAGGATCGACGGTCGGGACAGCGGGGGCGCTCATGCGCGCACGGCCTCGACAGGCGGCCGCTGTGGTCGCCGCAGCCTTTGGGCTGCGGCGTCGCGGGCGGCGCGACGGCCCGAAAATATGCAATCGGCAAAACTCAGCCCGCTGACATAGGTTTGCGAACAAATGCCGATGGCGCTCCGCCCCGCGGCGTAAAGCCCCTCGATCGGGCAGCTGTCGCGGTCGAGGACGCGTCCTGTCGCTTCATCGACGCGCAAGCCGCCGACGGTCATCGTCGCGAGCACGAGCATCTTGCTGTCGATCGAGGCATCCATGGCATAAAAGGGCCCGCGCGATACGGGGCGCATGTCCTTGCGCTGCTTGCCGAAGGGGTCGTCACTCCCCGCCGCGCATGCTGCGTTATAATCCCCGACCGTTCGGACGAGCGCAGCCGGCGGCATGGCGAGCTTTTGAGCCAGTTCCTCGATGGTCGAAGCCTTCACCTTGTTGAACCACAGGTTCAGCAACGTGAGGTCGCGCTGGAAAGGAACGATCGTCTTGTCGCGTGCCTGGCGAAACGCATCGCGCCGTGCATCCGCGTCATAGATGACCCACGCCTTGCCCCCTGGCTGAGCGGCGACCGCATCGCCCAGCGTGGCGCCATAGAGCGTCTCGTCGGTGAAGCGGCGACCGGCGCTGTTCACCAGCATTGAAGCGGACCAGGCCTTGGGCGGATTGATGAAGCGCCAGGCGCTGATCCGGTCCATCAGCGCGGTATCGCCGCCGACCGAAGCGCCCAGCAGGATGCCGGCGCCATCCTCGCCGATCGCGGCGTTCGGCAGGCAGCTTAGAAAGCCCGGCGCAAAATGCGCCAGCATCTTACGGTTCATAATGAAGCCGCCGGTGCTGATCAGGACCCCGGCATGGGCGCGGATACGAAAAGGCGTCGCGTGGCGTGTCATCAACGCTTCGGCTCTTTTGAAAGCGCGCATGCCGAGCGCCTGCGTGAATCCGGCGAGTGGAAAGGATGGCGGCAGCGCGGAAAGCCATTTCCCGGCCCGCGCGACCGCTTTCGCATAGCGCCGTGAGACCACGGAATCGGGCGGGATCCGGCGCCCCTCGACTCCAATCACGCGCCCGTTCGCATCAGTCAGCAGCCGCGTGACCTGTGCATGGGGGATCGAATCGAGCCCTTTCGCAAGTGCTGCCGCCTCGAGCTTGCCAGTCAGCGCGCCGCCCAGTCCCCATGCCTTCTTGCCATTGCGGGCGAAGACGCGATGTCCCCGCGGCGCCGGGCGCGCGCGCTGCGAATAACGTGCGACCAGCGTATTGTCCGAATGATACAGGAATTTATCGAGCGGCGGGTAACTCGATTTTTGCGGCCAATAGGTCGCGCTGAAATGGACGCCTTGCGCGATCAACCAGTCGATCGTCGCCGGGCTCTCGGCAACGAACTCTTCGATCGTCTTGCGCGATACGACTTCGCCGGCTTCCATGTCGAGATAGGCCGTCATCGCAGCCGGCGAATCATCGATTCCCGCTTCGCGTTGAACAACCGTCCCTGCGCCGGCGTAAAAGACGCCGCCGTTCGCGGCGGTCGAACCGCCGTGCGAAAAGCGATCGACCGCAATGACCGACAGGCCGCGCTCCACGCCTTCTAGCGCGGCGGCGACGCCTGCGCCGCCGAGGCCCACGATCACCAGATCGGCCGCCGCGTCCCAGTGCGCGGTGTCGGGCGCATCGATACGCGCGGGAGCGTCGAGCCGCAGCCCCGTTGCCCGCGCGAATGACGGCACCGATGCGGGCTCGGGCATTGCGCCGGCGGCGATGCTATCCCGTTCCATCGGCGGGGTCGATGCCGGGATTGGCTCATCTGGCGTCATCCGTCTTGGCTCCGGAAATTCGTTTCAGTTGCGAAACTGGTAACGCATATCAACATATTTATCCAGTGACTGTCTTCATATGCGTCGAATCATTATTATCATATTACGCATATATCTCTATCTCAGGGGTTTGAGCAGTCTTTTGCCGTCCCTGCTTGGTGAATGGAAGGAATGCGGTAATTGATAGCCATTGAAAACCGCAAATCATCCATGAATGAAAAATCTGCTTGCGATATGCACAATAATATGATCTTTCAGGCTGCGAAATTGATAAATGGGCTCCGCGCGAGCAAAGGGAGGGACGTCGTATGTCGGCAAAGTTGGAAGCATGGGTCAGTGCTGCGGCGCTAGCGGCGGGGTTGATGGCAGCCCCCGGCCAAGCGGCCGTCAGCACGGGCGATGATGCCGCTTCCGTCGCCGAAGGCGAGGCGATCGATCCGGACGAGATTGTCGTGACGGCGCAGCGCCGCGCCGAGAATCTGCGCGATGTGCCGGTTGCTGTCACTGCAATCGGTTCCGACTATCTGCAAAAACGGGGGATCGATTCGATCGACAACATCGGTTCGGCCGCGCCCAATGTGAAGATTCAGGCGGCTCCGTCGAGCAAGACGACGTCGCAGATTTCGATTCGCGGATCGGCGTCCAGCAACCCGGCCATCACCACCGAGCCCACCGTCGGCCTTTATCTCGACGGGATTTATATTGCGAAGGCGGCCGGGAGCATCTTCGACATCGTCGATCTGGAGCGCGTCGAGGTGCTGCGCGGCCCGCAGGGGACACTGTATGGCCGCAACACGCTCGCCGGGGCGATCAACCTCGTGCCCAAAAAACCGAGCGGCGAGTTTGGCGGCCGCGTCGAGGCGACCTATGGAAGCTATGACGAACGCAAGCTGAAGGCCGTGATCGACCTTCCTGCGGTCGGTCCCTTCTCGGCCAAGGTGTCGGGCCAGCTCCGCAAGCGCGACGGTCTGATAGACCTTGTGCCCAATCCCTATCCGCAGGCTGTTCTGGCGCGGCCCAACCCGGCGAAGGACACCGACGACATCGACCAGTTGACCTTTGCGGGGCAATTGCGTTTCGCGCCGTCGGACAATCTGACGGTCGACTATATGTATGATCATTCGCGGACGCGTCAGACGCCCTATTTTGCGCAACTCTATCGCGTCAATCTGGGGCGGCCCGGCGACATCTTCGATCCGGCCTCGCCAAGCTATCCCTTCTTCGGCGCGAATTTCCCGCTCAGCCTCTATACGCGCACCGAGCGGCAAAAAACCGCGAGCATCGACGTCGATGTGCGCGAGCATGTCAAGGTTCGCGGCCATTCGTTCATCGCTTCGCTCGATATTGGCGCGGCGACGCTGAAGTCGCTCACCTCGTACCGCAAGATCGATTACCGCGACGCGCTGGACCTCGATGGAACGCCGATCCCGGTCGCCTCAACGCAGCGCATCACCGATTATCATGCCTTCAGCCAAGAAGTGCAGTTGACCGGCGAAGCGTTCAACGATGTCGTCAAATATGTCTTTGGCGCCTATTATTTCAAAGATCACGCCGAAACCAACAACCCGCAGTCCTATTTTGCGGGCGCCAGCCGGTTCGACTCGCGATATGGCCAGCACACCCAATCTTATGCGGCCTATGGTCAGATCGATGTATCGGTCACGCCCCGGCTGACGCTGTCCGGTGGTCTGCGCTACACGCACGAAAAGAAGGACATAAAGCGCTTTCTCGCGACATCCGCGGGCGGTCCCTTCGCGACGCAGATCGACGTGCCCTATGGCGGGGTTCCCGATGCCGATTTCGAGCGGCTGAGCCCCGCGGCATCGGTCCGCTATGAATTCAGCGATCAGGTGACGGCCTATGCGCGCTATGCGCAGGGGTATAAATCGGGCGGGTTCAACGCCGAAACCGCGGTCACTGCGGCGCCGACGCCGGCCTGCCCGTCGGGCGTGCCCGAATTGTGTGCGCCCTATCGGCCCGAGGTTGTCGACAGCTATGAAGTCGGCATCAAGACGTCGCTGCTCGACCGACGCCTCCAGCTCAATCTGACGGGCTTCTGGGACGAGCATAAGGATTTGCAGCTCAGCGTCTTCCTGGGAAATCAGAGCGCGGCATCGGTGATCCGCAATGCCGCCGCGACGCGGACGCGCGGGATCGAGATCGAAGCGTTGGCGCGCCCCGCCGACTGGTTCACGCTTAACGCCAGCGTCGGATTGCTCGACGCCAAATATAAGTCGTTTATCGATGGCGGGGTAGAGGTCGCCGACAACCGGGCCTTTCCTTCGGCGCCGAGCTACACGATTCAGACGGGCTTCGACTGGCGCGTTGTCGAGGGGAATTGGGGCCAGTTCAGCGTGATCGGCGACCTTTCGTTCACGTCGTCCTTCTACACCTCGCCCTACCAGCTCCGCGGCCCCGCGGTTCCGGGTCCGACCTCGCCGCAGCTCGCCAGGCTGACCAAGTCGCCGGGCCGGGCAATCGTCAATCTGCGCGGCATATTGGCCGAAGTGCCGATCGGGTCGATGCGCGGGGAGCTGACCTTGTGGGCGCGCAATCTGTTCAAGGAAGATGCGCCCCAGAATTTCATCGATTTCGGCCCGTCCTTCGGCGGGCTGACCGTGGCCTATTACCCCGAACCGCGGACTTTCGGCGCGACGTTGGGGCTGCGCTTCTAACCGCTCTCTCTCCGCTCTTTGCATTAATGGGGTAGGGAAGCGGCACCTGCGGGGGGATTCCGGTCAGCGGGTCCGGCTCCCCCCGCGGCATAGCATCGACTGGACAAGGAGCGGACATGACGGGCGGCGGGGGCTGGGACAAGGAGGTCGATCTGTTGATCGTCGGATCGGGCGCCGGCGCGATGGCGACGGCGCTGTCCGCCGTGCATCATGGCGCCGATGCGCTCGTGATCGAAAAGAGCTCGCTTTATGGGGGCAGTTCGGCGACGTCGGGCGGTGTCGCGTGGATCCCGGCGAGCCGCTCGGCGTTGGAACAGGGGCAGGCCGACAGTCCGGAGGAGGCCTTTCAATATATCAAGGGCCTGACCGGCAATCGTGTCGCCGAGAGCAAGATACGCGCCTTTACCGAAAATGCCGCCAAAATGCTCGATCGCATCGAGTCGATGAGCGACCTGCGCTACACCGCGATCCCCTATACCGATTATCACGCCGAAAATCCGGGCGGCAAGATGGGCTATCGCAGCCATCAGCCCAATACGCTGCACGCGCGGGACATGGACCGCCGCGATTTCGAAACGCTGCGCCCCACGCATCCGTCGGCGGCCCTGTTCGACGTCATCCCCTGGACAGCCACCGAGGCCGCGCCGATGGTGACGCGCGCGAAGGGGTGGCAGCTGGCTTTGTTCAAAGTGCTCTTTCGTTATTACATCGACATTCCGCAGCGCCTCCGCTCGCGGCGCAGCCGGCTCCTGACCTTCGGTAACGCCGTGGTCGGCCATTTGCGGAACGCCCTTCGGCGCAAGGGCGGCGACCTCTGGCTCGATACCGGACTGAAAAGCCTGATCCGTGATGGCGAGCGTGTCGTGGGGGCGGTTGTCGTCCGGGGTGGCCGCGATATGCGGATCGGCGCGCGCAAGGGCGTTGTAGTCGCGGCGGGTGGTTTCGAGCGCAATGCCCTCATGCGCAACCGCTACCTTCCGGGCGAGACGCGGCCCGAATGGTCGGCAGCGCAGCCGCCGAACGAGGGCGATGCGATCGAGGCCGGCGTGGCGATCGGCGCCGCGCTCGACCTGATGGACGAAGCGTGGTGGGCGCCGACGGTCCGCGTGCCAGGCGAACCCCACGGCCGGCCGCTGTTCTTCGACCGCGCGCTGCCGGGCAGCTTGATCGTCAATCAACAGGGCCTTCGCTATATGAACGAGGCGCGCAGCTACGACGTTGCGGGCAAGGTGATGATTGACTGCGATCGTCCCGATGCGCGGACGATTCCATCCTGGATCGTGTTCGATGCCCGCTTTCGCAGTCGCTATCCCATGGGGCCGCTCAAGCCCCTGCTTCCCGACTGGGCGCATCGGCGCGCGGTCCGCGACATGTTTGTCAAAGCCGATAATGTGCGCGGCCTGGCCGCCAAGATGAAGGTGCCGCCCGGGGCGCTCGAAGAAACTGTAACGCGCTTCAACCGCTTTGCGGCGAACGGCGTCGACGAGGACTTCCAGCGCGGTTCCGCGGCCTATGACCGCTATTATGGCGATCCCAATGTCGTGCCAAATCCCAATCTGGCCCCGCTCGCCCGGGCGCCCTTTTACGCGGTGCGCATCTATCCTGGCGACATCGGAACCAAGGGCGGGCTTGCGACCGATGAAAAGGCGCGCGTGCTTGACGCCGCCGGGCAACCCATCGGCGGGCTTTACGCCATCGGCAACAGTGCCGCGTCGGTGATGGGGCCGGCCTATCCCGGTGCAGGGTCGACGATTGCGCCCGCGATGACATTCGGTTTGCTGGCGGTCGGCGATGCGCTGGGTGTCGACACGATGGCGGCGTGAACAAATATGCGTAATCATTTTCGCTCATATCAACGAAAATAATCTAAGAAAGCGCGATTTTCATGGAATATCGTTGCAATATGCGTAAACCGCGATAGACATGCACTTCGTTCTCTGACTGACGCAGCGATGGGCTTTTCCGAATGGGAATGCGATGACGGCATCGATTACCGCGCGCGAGGCGCCGGCGGCAGCCGATCTGGGCGGCCTGTTCGCACCGTTCGATTGCGCGGGCCTGTCTCTGCGCAATCGCGTCGCCATGTCGCCGATGACACGCTGCCGGTCGCCGGGGGGGCTCGCTGGCGAGGACAGCGAAGCCTATTACACGCGCCGCGCGCGCGGCGGCGTGGGTCTCATCTTTACCGAGGGCGTTGGGGTCGACCATCCGGCGGCGCTCGGCGTCGGGTCGATGGGCGAGCAGAATATGCCCGAGCTGCATGGTGGCGAGGCGCTTGCACGATGGCGCGCGATTGTCGAGGCCGTCCACGCCGAGGGGACGCCCATCGTTCCGCAGCTTTGGCACCAGGGGCCGGTGCGAATGCCCGGAACCGGCCGGCACCCCGATGCGCCGAGCAGTCGGCCGTCGGGAATCTGGGGCCCCGCGGGCGGGGTCAATAATGCGATCCCCTTCTATCTGGATCAGGTGCGACCCGAGGGCGAAGCGATGTCCGACGCCGATATAGCGGCGGTCATCGATGGCTTTGCCCGATCCGCCGCCAACGCCGCGGCGGTGGGCTTCGATGGCATCGCGCTGCACGGCGGTCACGGCTATCTGATCGACAGTTTCCTTTGGTCTGCGACCAACCGCCGCCGGGACCGCTGGGGCGGCGATGCGCGCGGCCGGGCGCTTTTCGGTGCCGAGGTGGTTCGCGCGGTGCGCCGCGCTGCGCCTCGACTGCCCCTCTTTTTCCGCATCTCGCAATGGAAGTTGCAGGATTATGAAGCGCGGCTTGCGGATACGCCTGCCGCGCTCGAAGCGCTGCTCGCGCCGCTGGTGGATGCCGGGGTCGATGTGTTCGACGTCAGTGCCCGCCGCTTCGACGATCCGGCGTTCGGCGATGGCGGCCTCTCGCTCGCCGGCTGGGTGAAAAAGCTCAGCGGACGGACGACGATCGCCGTCGGCAGCATCGGGCTCGACCGCGAGCTTCGCCGGTCGCTGTCCGAACCCGTGGCCTTCGAAGACAATATCGCCCGTGCGGCGCGCGGCGTCGAAACGGGCGAATTTGACATGATCGCGCTCGGGCGTTCGCTGCTCGCCGATGCCGCGTGGGTGGGAAAGATCGAGCAGCGCCAAAGCCCCGATCCCTTTACGATCAGGGCGCTTGCCGAAATGGTTTGAACCGAGCGGCATCGCCCGGCCGGGCCGATTGTCCGCAATAGCGAAGGAAGACCGCCATGAACGCACCCGTTTCGATTACCCGGATGCAACGAAAGAGCGACAGCAAGGGGATCATCAAGCTTGAGGATCTGATCCGGCAGAATCCGCACGTCGACCCGCTGCCCGAAGGCTGGTTCGTGATCGAATTTTCCGACAAGGTTCGGGACGAAAAGCTCATTTCGAAAAAATGGGTCGGCGAGGACGTCGTGCTCTTTCGCGATGCGACGACCGGGAAGGTGGTCGTGACCCAGGCCTATTGTCCGCATATGGGGGGGCATTTCGACGCGTATAAAAAGGGTGGCTGCGTCAAGGACGGCGTCATCACCTGTCCCTATCACCACCTTGAATTCAATCCGGGCAAGGAAGCCGATATCGCGCGCGCGGGCGGGCGTCCGAAGCTGCGCGTGTTCGAAACCTTCGAGGAGAAGGGGTTTGTGTTCGCGCTGCGCAAACGCGATCCCGACGGCCCCGACATTCCGCGGCCCGACTTGTCGTTCGAGGTGGAGGACGAGTCCGAATATTGTTTTGGAACCGAAACCTTCGGTCAGTTCGAAGGCGATTCACTGGTCCCCTATATCGCCAATGCCGACGTCGAACATTTCCGCACCGTGCATGGCTTTCCCTATTCCGAAAGCGAGCAGAAGTTCGAGGTGTCGGACGACGGCATGATCTGTGCATGGGTCTTTGAGCATCGCGATCGCAGGCATGAAGAGGCCGACCTTAAACCGGTCATGGGCGGACCCGGCGGCTGGTTCCGCTTTTTCCGGCTTCGTGGTTGGAAAAAGCAGATTGCGCCGCCGGGCGAAATGCCGGTGGCCAAGATCAGGACCAAATCCTGGGGGGTCGGCCCCGGCGTGCTCAAGAGCGACTGGTGGGAAGAAAACTGGGGTCTCCACCTGCTCTCGCTGCTGTACATCACGCCCATCGACGCCTTCAGCTATGAGGTCTTCGCCAACTGCGGCGTCCGTACTATCCGTCGGCATCGAAACAGGACGGTCCAGCGGATTTTGAACCGCCTCGGCATGTATTACCATCTGTGGGCGAATGTGAAGGTCGGCAAATATGACGACCTGCCCTTCTACACTTCCGGCAAGATACGGCTGGGACGACCGCGCTACACCAACTTCGACGTGCTGACCAAAAGCTTTGCCGAGTGGTGGAAGCACCAATTCTTCTCGAAAGAATATCTGGAAATGATCGAGGGTTATGATCTCGATTTCCGGCGCGCGGGCGCCGAGCCGCCGGTGGATCCGCGCGCGCGCTGGCTTCGCGCCGCAAGGGGCGGGCGCTGATGGCGGGGCGCGATGATCGTGGGGTGGAGAGACGTCGTGAGCGATAATCTTTGCGTCGTCACGGGAGCGTCGGCGGGAATCGGGGCTGCTTATGCCGCGCGCCTTGCCGCGCGCGGCCGCGACCTGCTGCTCGTCGCGCGGCGGGCGGATCGGCTCGACGCGCTGGCAGCCCGGCTAAAGGGCGAGTTCGGCGTTGCCGTCGAGGCGCTCGCCGCCGATCTGTGCGACCCCGCCGCGTTGCAGGCGCTCGCGGCGCGGCTCGAGCAGGCTCCGCCCGCGATGCTGGTCAACAATGCCGGCGCGGGGGAGTTCGGCCCTGTCGCCGCGAGAGGCGCCGACGTCCAGCAACGGCTGATCGACCTCAATATCGTCGCGCTCGTCCGGCTGTCGATCGCCGCACTGTCGGGTTTTTCGCGTTTGGGCCGCGGCGCGCTGGTCAACATGGCGTCGGTGGTCGCATTCCTCCCGACCGGAGGCAGTGCCTCCTATGCCGGCTCGAAAGCATTTGTGTTGAACTTCACCCGCGCGCTCCAGATGGAATATATGGCGAGCAACATTCGCATCCAGGCGGTGCTGCCCGGCCCGATCGATACCGAACTCTTCCGGTCGCAGGGGATGGATGCGTCGTTCGTGCCCGACAGTGCCTTTATTTCGGCCGAAGCGCTCGTCGACGCGGCCTTGGCCGGCTTTGATGCGGGCGAGGAGATAACGATGCCCACGCTCGTCGACGAATCGATCTGGGCCGATATGGAGACGCTGCGCACGCGTTTCGCCGCCGACATATTCGGCGGTCGGGTCGCTCCACGCTACGCACGGTAACGGATCATTTCATGGCTAGCATAATCGCGGGCCCGGCTCTGCCTGCCGAGGCCGTCCCGGTGGCGCATGGGCTCCCCCTGCTGGGGAATACGCTCGACCTCATGCGCGACCCCGCGTCCTTTCTCGTCGAATCTTACCGAAAATATGGGCCGGTCTTCCGGACGCGCGCGATGGGGCGGGGCGGGCTGGTGCTTGCCGGTCCCGAAATCGCCACCTTCATGTCGACGCGCGAGGGGCGCGACGCTTTTCGATCGCGCGAAGTTTGGCAGGGAATGGTACGCGAGCTCGGCGGTACCGAGGTGGTGAACGGTGCCGACGGCGAACGCCATGCAAGGCTGCGGGCGATCGTGCGCGAAGGCTTTTCGCGCCGCGCGCTGCACGGCGAATATGTGGCGCTGGTTCGTGGGTGCGACAATGCGCTGGACAGGCTGTGCGCCGGCACCGAAAGCGTATCGGTGGTCGCGCTGTCGCAGCGGATAGCGGCCGAACAGATCGGGTATCTGATGATCGGCCGGGCCGCGACCGACCATGCACCCGACATTCTGCACGCCGTAAAATCGATCATCAATGTGCATGTCGGCGGGGTGTGGCCGCAATGGATGCTCGCGCTGCCCCGCTACCGGCGCGCGCGCGCCGGGATCGAGCGTTTCGTCGCGGCGTGCCGACGCGAGTTCGCAAGGCGCGAGGCATGCGGCGGGCCTGATAGCGCGACGATGGCGGTGCTGCGTGCGAACCGCGATGCCCCCGATCTGATGCCCGACGAGAATGTGACGATCACGCTCCTCGGCCCCTTCATCGCGGGTCTCGATTCAATGGCGAACACGCTTGCCAGCGCCATTTATGGGGCGCTTCGCCACCCCGATGTGCTGCGACGCATCCAGGCCGAGGCCGACGCGATGTTCGCCGCCGGCCCGGTCGATGACGAAGCGGTCGCCACTTTGAAGGCCTCCGACGGGACGATGATGGAGGCGATGCGACTCTGGCCGAACGCGATTGCGCAAATGCGCTACACTGCGGCCGAGTTCGATTTCGGCGGCTTTCGCATCCCGGCCAATCGGAAGGTGATGCTTGCGACCACCGTTCCCCATTTTCTGGACGAATATTTTCCCGACGCCGCGCGATTCGACATCGACCGTTACCGGCGGCCGCGTAGCGAACATCTGCAAAAGGGTGCCTATTCGCCTTTCGGGCGCGGGCCGCACAGCTGCATCGGGCAAGGGATGGCGGAAGGTTTGATGACGATCACCCTCGCCCGCATCTTTCACCGCTACGACCTGTCCTTGACCGCGCCCGACTATCGGCTCGAAACGCGGCTGACGCCCACGCCGGGCCCCGCGATGCGGTTTCGCGCGCGTATAGGCGGCGAGCGCCGCCCGCGGAGTTCATAGGGTCCTGACCCTAAGGAAAAGGCGATTGTATATCTTGCAAACACGGGCGCCGTTGATATGAAACGGTGGTGTTTCAGGGGGATTCGCTCACCGTTATTCTGTGGCTCGCTGGCGCGGCGCTGGCGACAATGATTGGCGCGATCACCGCCACGCCGGGGTGGCGCACAAAAGTCCTTTGGACGTTGACCGCCGTATTCGGGTTTTCGTGCGTGGTGTGGATAGCTGCGCCAGCCGCCAACCCGATTATGGCAGCCATTTCGCCATTCGCGGTAGCTCTTGTAGAAAGTAATGCGCTCGCGATGGTCGGAATTGTCGGCGTGGTTGCGCTAATGATCGGGGGGAAGTCGCAGAGCGCTGCCACGCCCCCCCCAATCGAGGCGGCACCCTACGACCCGCTCCCGGCGTTCGCGGATAGCACGGAAAGTAAAAGTAAGTGGCAACCGGATATATCGTTCGCTGAGGGCGCCGACTATCTGCGTAACAAAACCAGATGGAGAGCCTCTTACGGCATGTCTGGGGAAAGCGAGAAAGAGTTGATCGACGCCTTGAGCGCGGGTAAAATCACGGCGTGGGGCAAGGCTCACCCGAGCGACGAGGCTTGGTTTCAAATTATGCGCGGGTTTTGGTTCCGAGCTACGGTCACGTCGGCAACCAACTATGCGTTCTCCAATAACAGGAATGTCGGGGCTTCCGACATTCGACTGTCAAAAGGCGAATTAGAATTGGTTTGGCCGCCTAAGGCTTAGCGGGCTTTTCCGGCTTGGGTTTCGCCTTCACGACCTTCTTTAGCCGCTCGTCCCAGCGGGCTTCATCCTCGTCGGCTTCTAGCTCGCGGGCGGCTTGTTTGAACTTGTCGAGTTGGGACGGATTTTTGTCGGCCATCAGAATGCAAATCCCATCGAAGTCGAAAACGGCTTTTGAATGACAAGCGAGTAACGCCCCGCAATAATACCGCTCAGGGGGATGAGACCGCGCTTTGGTCGCTTGGTCGTCTCGTCACGATCATTTTCATCGAACGTGAACATCCTCGGGCAGTCGTAATAAATAGCAGTTGCAAGATGAATAGCATCTGGCGTTTCAACCGTTGGAAGATTCGACCGGCCCGATCTTCTTTCCTCTTGATAAAAGTTCCGAATTTCAGTTGCCAGATCGAGAATGGAAGAAGAAACATCCTTACGCTGAACTTTGGGGGGCCTGATTAGGCGCTCCATTGTGGTTCTCTGCTGGTCGGTAAGGGTGCACTCCAGAATTTCGGTTTTGGTGAGCGCGGAGGTGACAGCAATAACCTCACGGCGCTCTAGCTCCGCGGCGAATCCTGCCACATGCAAGGACTCGTCATCCTTTCGCTGCTCCCCAGTGAGCATCGCGATAAAGACACACGTGTCCACATAGATGATGGGCTTAGTCCCAGCCATGCCTCACTTTTCGAACAAACTCTTCGCATGCTACCCCGCCAGTGGCGTCAGGAGCTATGCCGAGTATCTCAGTAAAGCTAGGCTGATCTTCCCAGTCGTCCAGAACTTCAATCTTATTTGCCATGGCTTCGTATGGAAATTTTTCCCGCCATCGATATTTCAGCTCGCCCTGGATTTGCACATACTTACCGAGCGCTGGACGAACGCACGGTAAGAGGCGCTCTTCAAATTTGCAGGAGATGCGGTTGGCTCCCACAATAGGGTAGAGGCCGAAAGTATTCTTCTTCCCGTGGACATTTACCGCTTCCAACATTCCATCGACAGTGCCCTCGGAACTGGTGTCGGGACCGAAAACGCCTTCGATGCGCTTTCGGGCAGCAACATCGATGAGTATCGATTTGCCTGCGACTTCGATGGTCGCGCTACGCACGCTCTTGCCGACGACGGCTGCGAACTCTCGCAGCGCATCAAAGACGGGGCGGTCAAAACTGGGGGGCGCTTGCCCCCCTAAAACGACTGCCTCAATATCCGTGAAGAACCTTAGGCTCGCGCCCAACATTCCATCATCACGAACAGGCTCCATAACCACGGTGGCAGGGCTGTTCATGTGCATTTTGACGATCCGAGCGTCTACGCTCGTCCGCCTATCGGACAACGTCAGCAGCTGACGCAGCGCGTCAATTTGCTTGATGAAGTCAGCGGCGGCAATGGAATGATCGTCACCGCCGGTTGGACGGATCGTTACGCTCACCTGATCGGGATGATCAAAATCCGCCATAGGCGGATTCTAGATCATCCCGGAATCGAGGTAAAGCTATCTCTTTCTGTGCGGCTTCGTGCGCCAGCGGCTTCTGGTTCGGCCTATGGGTTTCGAATCACCCGTTTGCCCGCTCACCAGTTGACTTATAGGTGAGGCGCTTGCCGACGATACCCTGCATCGCAGCAACCGAGCGGTCGGTATCATTGCACCCAAGCGCGGCCCGGTTGTTATAGCGGAACTCATATTCCGCCAGATAGCGATGAAGATGCTGCTCGCCGCAGTGCTGGTAAATCCCCTTCATCCCCCGCTTGAAGATGCTAAAATAGCCCTCAACGGTGTTGCTGTGGATGCTGCGGTCGGTGAGGTTCACGTACTCGCCCTTGCCATGGCTGGTCGTGCCATGGGCGGAAAAGAACTTACCCATGTCGCGATAGCCGCTGTGCTCGTCGGTCATCACGCGAGCTTCGCGAGCGACGTTGGCGAGAACGATCGGCATCAGAGTTTCGGCCTTCACGTTCTCGACGACCATGGTGCGAGCCTTGCCGGTGTCGCGGTCAACGAGGGCGAGCACCTTCATCTTGTGGTGGAAGGCGCGCTTCTTTTCGACGCCCTTGAGATGACCGATGAAGGTTTCATCGACCTCGACCACGCCGCCGTTGCCGCCGAACGGGGTAAGTTCGCCGCTGGTCATGGCTTCGCGGATACGGTGCGCCAGAAACCACGCGCTCTTGTAGGTGATCTCAAGGATACGGTGGAGCTGGTGGGCGCTGATACCCTTCTTGCTGCTGGTCATCAGATAGACGGCCTGCATCGCCTTGTGGAGCGGAAGGCGCATGTGCTCGAACACGGTGCCAATCTTCACGGTGAACTGCTTTTTGCAATCACCGCAGCGCCACAGACCTTCGCGGATGCGCTTCGCCGGGTTCGCCTTGACCTTCGTGATGCGGTCCAGCCCGCCACAGTGCGGGCAAACCGAACCGTCCGCCCACACGATGCTTTCGAGGTGAGCAAAGGCAGCTTCTTCGCTGTGGAACTCGGGGCGGGACAGGGCAGACATGGCATTGAACTCCTTGAAGGATTCTATGCCATATCGTCACCGTGTTTGCAAGGTATATAATCACCAAGGAAAAAGCGGGCCGCGGAGCGTGAGGGAAGGGCGATCCGCGACCCAGGGAGGGGGCTATCCGGCGCCGGGCCGTATATTGTCCGGCCCCCAATAGGCGCGCGAACGGACGATTTTCCCGTCCGCACCGAATTCGACGACATTGATCGAATCGACTTCCATCGCGCCGCCCCCCAGCGTCGCTGAAAAGGCGAAAGCGGCAGAACGGCCGGCCGTGCATACGGGCGCCGTCAGCACCAGCTTCATGCCCGCATCGACCGCCTGTCGCATCAGCGCGTCGACCGCGGCATGACCCTGGCGTTCGGGCGTTCCGACCGGGTCCTCGATCCGGACGTCGGGTGCATAGAGTTGCAGCATGGCGTCGAGATCGCCGTTCGACAGCGCCGCCACATATTTCTCGATCGTGGCGGTCATTTCGCCATGGGTCGGCATGCCGCAGTCCTTTTCAATGCGCATCGGGAGCGGAGGAGCGGCGCAGGCATACCTGATGGCTGAGGCCCGACCCGTTCCACGATGCGAGCTCCCATCCCGCGGCGGCGGCAATCGGCTGAAAGCCGGACAGCCCGCGCCGCTGAAGGGTGAAATAGTCGGTGGCGACCGTTTCCTCGTCGACCGTCACCGATCCGAAAACATTGCGAACGATGTCGCCGAACTGTCCGAGCAGTTCGAGGTTCGCCGAAACGGCGGCGTCGTTCGCATATTCGAACAATCCGCCTTCGCTCGACAGCAAGGCGATCCCACCTTCGGCTCGGATCGCCTCGAGCCGGTCGCGCAGCGGACGCGTATCGTTCCAGTCGTAGGGAATGTGACGGAAAACGACATCGACCCCGGCAAGCGGCGCACCGGGGCGCGTCAGCTGCTCGATCGCAGCCTGGCCGAACGCGGCGCCTGGACCGGCAAGGTCGAGCACCTCTATCTCGATCCGCCGGTCGAGCAGTGCGGGTTCGTCTTCGGCCAGCATCAGCAACGCGTTGATGCTGTCGAACGCGGGGCCACCGGCGATGTTCAAAAGATGCAATGTACGAGGCCCCCAGAGATGGGGATCGCTGCGCACCGCCGTCGCCATCATGCCCGCGATCTGCTGCATCCGAACGCGTGTCAGCAGGGCGTGCGGCGATCCTGCGATCCGTTTTTCCAGCCGGCCATCGAAAGGCGACGGCAGATTCTTGTCACCCAGCTTGATCACATAGGTGCTGAGGCCGTCGAAGTGATCCGAGTCGGGATGGATCAGCGCTTTCATCAGCGGCGAACGCCGCGCCATCGTGCGCATCAGCCATTTCTGCACGACTGCCGGCACGCGCCGCTGTCGCCGGTCGGCCGCGACATATTCGCGGAGAAGCCGCTCAAGGAACTGTGGGTCGCGGCTGACCTTGAACGCGTCGTGGGTCAGGTCGAGGATCGGGAAACGATGGCCCTCGCTTGTCATCGCAAAGAGTAGATCGCGGCCCGGAGCCATCTGCCCATCCCCTTCACCCATTTGCTCCGCATCGAGAGTCAGCGCTGCCCGCGAAATGAGAAATGCGTTATAATATGTGCAACAACATACATAAAATAGCGTTTACAGCAAACATTATCGCTATATATGTCGATTTTTCTCATAAATCCTGTGCATATCGCTATTCTGATTTATTGCAGACCCAATATCAACCCGCTGGTCGGGACGCCCGATCCGGCCGTCACCAGTACCGGGCCGTCGCCCGGTACCTGATTGATCGACGTCCCGCGCACCTGGCGCACCGCTTCGGCGATGCCGTTGACGCCGTGGATATAGGCTTCGCCGAGCTGGCCGCCATTGGTGTTGACGGGAAGGCGTCCGCCGATTTCGAGATTGCCCTCGCGGATAAAGCTTTTCGCATCGCCCCTGGGTGCGAATCCGAAGGCTTCGAGTTGGGGCAGCACAAAGGGCGTGAAATGGTCGTAGAGCGTAGCGGTCCGAATATCGCGCGCGCCGATCCCTGCTTGGGCGTAGAGCTGGTCCGCGACGAGTTTCATTTCCGGAAGCGCGCTGATGTCCGCGCGATAATAGCTGGTCATCATCTGCTGGTCGTCGGTGGCGCCCTGCGCCGCCCCCAATATCACCGCGGCCGGCTGCGTCAGGCGCGCGGCGCGGCGGGCGCTGGTGATCACAAGGGCGACCGCGCCGTCCGATTCCTGGCAGCAGTCGAGCAGCCGCAATGGCTCGACGATCCAGCGCGAGGCCTGGTGGTCGTCGAGCGTGATCGGCTGGCCGTGGAACCATGCCGCCGGATTGTTCGCCGCGTGCCGGCGGCACGCCACCGCGACGCGTCCGAAATCTTCCGATGTCGCGCCATGCTCGTGCATGTAACGGCGCGCGGCCATCGCGATCCATGACGCGGGCGAGGCAAGGCCCGAGGGAACATAATAGCCGTAATGCGCCATCTCTGCGGTCGGCACCGCGGCGGGCGTGTAAGCGCCGCCGAACCGATATTGCGAGCGCTCGTTCATCGCGCGGTAGCAGACGACGACCTCGGCGACCCCGGTTGCAACCGCCATCGCCGCATGTATTACGGGCGCACACGCCGCACCGCCGCCATAATGGGTGCGCGAGAAAAATTTGAGGTTGCGGCCGCCAATATTGCGAAAGACCTCGATTTCGGGATTGTTGTCGAGCGTGAAGGTCGCGAGCCCGTCGACCTCGGCGGGATCGATCCCCGCATCGCGCAGCGCGGCGCGGACCGCCTCAACCGCGAGACGCAGTTCGGAACGGCCGCTGTTCTTTGAAAATTCTGTGGCGCCGATCCCGACGATTGCGGCCTTGCCCGACAGGTTCGAGGTCATGCCCTTTCCCCCTTGATCCGTTGATCCATGACCAGATGGACGACCGCCTCGACATGGGTTCCGATCCGGTTCCGCCCGATGACCTCGACCGAAAATCGCGGACCGTCGACCGCACCGACGACACCGTTCAGCTTCATCTCGTCGCCAGCGAAATTGGGCGTGCCGAGTTTGACGTCGATTCCCACGATCCGCGCGGCAGAACCCGCCCACTCGGCGACATAGCGTTGCACCATGCCGTTGGTTGAGAGGATATTCATAAAGATGTCGGGTACCCCCGCCGCCTTTGCCGCCGCCTGGTCATGGTGGACTTTCTCGAAATCATTCGTCGCGATCGCGGCGGCGACGATCGCCGATGCGGTGAGCGGAATGACGAGGCCGGGAAGCGACTGTCCCGGCGCGATATTTCGGTCCGTCGCCGCGCTCATGCGAGGGCTTCCGTCCGGCCTTCGGCAATCGCGCGGCCGATCTCTGCGAGCATCGGCATCCCGCCGCCCAGCGCGTGCCCGACCGCCATCGCCTCCAAGAAATAGCGGTGAATCGGATAGCTGATATCGGCGCCGATTCCGCCGTGGAGATGCTGAGCCGTGTGCGCGACGCGATGCCCTCCCGTCGCCGCCCAATATTTGGCGCTCGCCGCTTCGGCCGCGCCGCACATTCCCTGATCGTATCGCCATGCAGCGAGCAGCGCGGCCGACCGCATCGCCTCTACATCGATGAAGCCGTCGGCGGCGCGTTGCTGGACCGCCTGCATCGACCCCGTGGGCCGCCCGAACTGGATACGCGACGAGCTATACTCCGCGGTGCGGCGCAGCGCCTCCGCCGCCACCCCCACTTGCCGCTGCGCCAGCGCGATGCGCGCGCGCGCAATCAGGTCGGGCAGCGCATCGGGGCTGCCTTCACCCAACAACGCGGCGGCGGGCAACGCGGTCTCGGCGAAATGGAAACGCCCCTGCGGTTCGCCATTCGTCGCCCATTGCGGCTCCGGCGCCGGTGCGATCGCTGCGTCGACCAGAAACAGCATCGCATCGGTTTCGCCCTGCGCCGACACCAGCATCGCGCCGGCTTTTGCGGCATAGGGCACGGCGGTTTTTGTTCCGCTGAGGACCCACCTGTCCCCCGTCCGCCACGCGCGGGTTGCGGGGCGGGCGGGGTCGGCATTGCCTTCTTCCTCTATCGCCGCGGTCAAGAGCATTTCGCCCGCCAGCGCGCCGGGCAGATAATGTCTGCGCTGGGCATCCGAACCGAAGCGATCGATCGTCATTGCGCCCATCACGATCGAAGGGATCAGCGGAACCCTGGCAAGCGTTCGCCCCTGTTCCTCGAGCAGCAGGCCGAAATCGATCATTCCAAGCCCAAGCCCGCCCCAGCGGGTGCCGATGGCGAGTCCCAGCAGGCCGGTCTCTGCAAGCGCGCGCCATGCCGCCGCATCATATGCGCCGTCGCGCGGATCGTCGTCGGCGCCCCGCTCGCCCAATATGCGCGCGGCAAGGTCGCGTAGCGCGACTTGATCATCGGAATAGGTAAAGTCCATTGATGTTCCTCACACGAGCCGGAAGCCGGGCAGCAGATAGCCCGGCTCGACCTCGAAAAAGTCGACGAGGACGGCGCGTCCGATCGCGATCTCGGCGATGTCGGCGTCGAGCAGGTTGGCGGTCATGCGCACCCCCTCTTCCAGCTCGACAAGCACGACGGGCAGCGGATAGGTAAAGCCGGGAAGCTGTGGCTGGTGGACGATCGCGAAGCTGTGGATCGTGCCGTGTCCGCTCGCTTCGACAATGTCGAAATCGAGCGCGCCCGTTTCGGGATCCATCGGTCCGGGGGGGTGGCGCAGCCTTCCGCCGAATGACTGGAACAGCAATTTCCGCCGGGCGATCCCCTCCCAGTAAAAGGCATTGTCGTGGGTAATCGCGGGTCGCGGGTGACGGGGCGCCGGCGGCGTTTCGGTTAAGGGTTCGGCCGGCCGGGCGCGGGTCGGCTTGAATTTGAAGAGCCGGAACTCCATCGCGCCAACCCGTGCGCCGGCGGCGTCGGCGAATTCATAGGCGAGCGTCACGAAATGGCCGATCCCCAGCGCGGTTCGCTTTTCTTCCGATACATCGGCGACGGTCGCGCGCGCGCTTATCAGGTCGCCCGGGACGAGGTACCGGTCGTATCGCTGCGCGACGTTGGTTGCGACCACTCCGCTATAACCGGCGGCGTCGAACAGCCGCAGCACCGCGATGCTTTCCGCGTCCGTCCGTCCGCCCGGACGATAGGGCGCCATCGTCCATACATCGAGCATTGCGGGCGGCGCGACGATGCCCGGCAGCCCCGCCGCCCGCGCTGCCGACGCGTCGGTATAGATCGGATTGGCCTCGCCCATCGCGTCGCACCAGCGGCGGATCATCGGCAGGTTGACGGGATCGCGCGCGACCTGGTCGGGCATCGCCGTGCGGCCGATCCAGCTTCGCGCCTCCGCAAGCAGCGTGTCGTGCCCCATCATCTTTCCCCGCGCGGCATACCGAGCCCTGCCTGTGCCACCATATCGCGCAGCACTTCGGCGGTGCCGCCGCCGAATGTGTTGATCTGGCATTTGCGATATTCGGCCTCGATCCGGCCGTGGAGTATCGCTCCCGCCGAACCGGCGCGCAGCAGCCCGGACGAACCGAATATGTCGAGCAGCAGCCGCATCACCCGGATCACGCTTTCGGTGCCGAAGACCTTGAGCGCGCTGGCGCGCGCGGCTTGTCCTGCGCCGGCCCCGAAGTCCGCGGCGACGCGATCGGCGGTCACGCCGACCGCACTGAGCAGCGCATAGCATTCGGCGAGGGCCATCTGGACCCAGGGCGTATCGACCGGCCGCGTGCCGCTCGCTTCCGATGCTTCGCGCGCCCAGGCGACGACCGCGTCGAAGCAGCCGCGCGCGGCGTAGCTGAGCGCGGCGAGACCGATGCGTTCGTGGTTGAGCTGTTCGGCGATCAGGCGCCAGCCGCCGCCGATCTCGCCGACCACCATATCCGCAGGGACGCGCACATCGTCATAATAGGTCACGTTGGTGCGGACGTCACCCACGGTTCGGATCGGCGACAGGCTGAAACCCGGCAGGCGCGTGTCGACCATGAAGATGGAAATGCCGCGGTGCGGCGGCACGTCGGTATCGGTACGCGCGGCGAGGAAGATATAGTCGGCGCCTTCTGCGCCACTGGTGAAGACCTTTTGGCCGTTGATGACGAAATCACCGCCATCGCGTACCGCGCGCGTTTTGAGGCTGGCGAGGTCGGTTCCCGCACCGGGCTCCGAATAGCCGATGGCGAAGATCAGCTCGCCCAGGGCGATGCGCGGCAGGATCATCCTTTTCTGCTCATCGCTCGCGATCCGCATCAGGGCCGGGCCGACCGTGTTGACGGTGACGAAGGGAAAGGGCGCTTCGGCGAGAACCAGCTCTTCGAGCAGGATTTTCTGCGCAAGCGGATCGAGCCCGCGGCCGCCATATTCGATCGGCCAGCCGGGTGTCAGCCATCCGTCGCGCCCCATCTGGCGGATCGCGGCGCGATATTCGGGGCCGCTCTCTGCGCCGCGGGTCGCAGCCCGAAGCTCCGGGGTCATCAGCGCGGCAAGATAGGCGCGGAATTCGGCGCGGAGGGCCCTTTGTGCGTCCGTCGGACCAACGTGAATCATGCGGCGTCTCTTTCGAAGGGCGGAAACGCGAGCCGTGCGAGCGTGTCGGGGGTCAGCGGCACATAGGTCTGGCCCGCAGGGTCGGCGATATAGAGGCGGTCGGTCCCGACTGCGGCGGGATCATAGCCCTGGCGTTGCAGATCGACCTTGCGGAGCTTGAAGGTCGCGGTCAGGTCTGCGGTCACGCCGATGCGGACAAAGACCGGCACGGCATAGGGGGCGAGTTCCCCCTCGCAATGCCGATAGAAGGCGGCGGGATCGAAATGCGCGGGATCGGCATAGGTCAGTGCCGCCATGCCCGCCCGGCCTTCGGCTCCCGGAACGTGGACGCCATAGACATTCACCATCTCGGGGCCGGCAAAACGGCCGAGCGCGGCCTCGACCTCCTGCGTCGAGACATTCTCGCTCTTCCAGCGGAACGTGTCGCCCAGACGGTCGACGAAAAAAAAATAGTCGTCGGCGTCGAACCGCACGAGATCGCCCGACCGGAACCACGCGTCGCCGGGACGAAAAAGATCGCGCAGCAATTTCGCTTCGCTCGCCGCGCGGTTCGTATAGCCTTCGAAATATCCCGCGATTCCGGTGCCGTCGAGCACTTCGGCGATCAGCTCGCCGACCTCGCCTGGGCGCGCCAATAGGGGCTTTCCGGCCGCGTCGCGCGCGTGGTCGCCCGCTTCCATATCCCATTTCAGAACGCGGATATTGGTCGCGTCGGGATAGGGCAGGCGGCCAACCGAGCCGATCCGGTTGTCGGCGTTGCTGAGGCTGTAATTCCCTTCGGTCGCGCCCAGCCCCTCGATAATGTCGGCGACGCCGAAACGATCGACGAAAGCGCGCCAGTGGTCGGCGCGCAGCCCGGCGCCGCACATGGCGCGCAGCGTATGGTCGCGGTCGTCGGGGCGCGGCGGGGCAGCGAGGAGGTAGCGAACGATCTCGCCGATATAATAGGTCGCGGTTACATGGTGGCGCCGGATGTCGTTCCAGAATTCGGTCCGGCTGAACTTTCGGCGAAGCAGGAGGGGGCGCCCCTCTGCCATTGCGACCGACGGAACCACCATGCCGCCCGCGCCATGGAACAAGGGCAGGAAATCGTAGATGACCCCGTCGGCTCCGAAATCCAGCAGACCCGCCATCATCTCGCCCGCGTTGAAGAAGCGCAGATGACTCATCCGCGCCGCCTTTGGCAGTCCGGTGGTGCCCGACGTGAAGATATAATAGAGCGGGTCGCCCATGACGAGATGCGCGCGATGCTCCCGGCCGGGGCGCCGGTCCGACGCGGCCTCAAGACGCTGGTTGAAGTCGATCCAGCCCGGATGCCCTTGTTTCGCGATGCCGGCTTCGCTGTCCTCGAAGATCAGGCGCGGCAGCGCCGCCGCGTCAAGCGCAGCGACCGCCGGAACCAGCGGCGTATCGACGATCAGCGCGGTCGCTTCGACCTCGCGGAGCGCATGGGCAAGCGCCGCCCCGGTCGTCGATGTGTTGATCAGCGCCGCGACGACACCGATTTTCGCCAGCCCGATCCAGATCAGCAGAAATTCGGGCCGGTTGAGCATCATCAGCGCGACGACGTCGCCGGGCCCCAGCCCCGCCTGCATCGCGGCGTTCGCCACGCGGTTGGCGAACAGGTCAGCCTCGGCATAGCTGATGGCGTGGTCTTCGAAGAGGATGAACGGAATAGCCGCCGAATCGTTCGCGCGCTCCTCGAACCGGTCGGCGACGGTATAGCGTTTGTCGCGCGCAAAACCGGCGAGGCGCGAATAGCCGCGCCGAAGCCGCGCATCGGATTGGGCGCGTGTCGGAATGATAAAATCGGACATGACGGACCGTGTTTCTCCCTGCTCCGTGCCGGTCCCTTCCTAATTTTCATTCGCGGATCGTGGGGAGAAAATTACATCGCAATTCTGATGCAATTATCGCTTTTCCTGCATGAATTGCGTTTCATGGCGCGCATGGAATTGCACCTTACGTGGGTCGGGCATAGGTGTCGGCGATCGGGAAGGTCGCCAGCCATGGAGGGTGAACAGGTGGAGTTTGACCGGAAATTGAGCGCCGCCGACCGCGATATCCGGTTGCCGATTCCGTTCGGCTGGTATGTGGTCGGCTATTCGGACGAGCTTCCCGTGGGGGGCGTCCGGCCTCTACGCTATTTTGACCGCGAACTCGTACTCTGGCGCGGCGAAGACGGGCGGACGCGCATGCTCGATGCCTATTGCCGGCATCTGGGCGCGCATCTGGGCCACGGCGGCCGGGTCTCGGGCAACAGCATCGTCTGTCCGTTCCATGCCTGGGCCTATGACGATCGCGGAACCGTCGTCGACATTCCCTATTCGCGGTCGATCCCGCCCCGGGTCAAGCGTCCCTGCGTGCGGAGCTGGCCGGTGGTTGAGAAGAATCGATTGATCTGGGCATGGTATCACCCCGCGGGCGTGGCGCCGCAGTGGGAGGTCGCCGACGTTCCCGAGGCGACGGATCCCGAATGGACCGCGTGCGAGCGCTTTGAATGGCACATCAACGTCCATCTTCAGGACATGGCCGAAAACGGATCGGACACGGCGCATTTCCAATATACGCATGGCACGGCCGCTTATCCCGAGCAGAAGACCGCCTTTGACGGCCATATCATGCGCACCGACATCAATGCGCCGATGGATACGCCGCGCGGCCAGGTTCCGGGCGGGATCCATGTTGTCAACGTCGGACCGGGCCAGTCGTGGACGCGTTTCACGGGCATTTCGGAAACGCTGCTGATTTCGGGCGTCACGCCGGTCGCGGTCGACCATGTCCACGTCCGCTTTTGTTTTCTGCAGCCGAAGGCGCAGGCCGAAGGCCCTACTGCCGCGGTCGCGGCCGCGATCATCCGCGAGGTCGTCCGTCAGCTCGAACAGGACAAGCGCATTTGGGACAACAAGGCCTATGTCGCGTCCCCGATCTTGTGCCAGGGGGATGGAGCGATCGACCGCTGGCGCCGCTTCTATGCGCAATTTTACCCCGCCGACGCGGCCTGCGAGCCGGAGGCCGTAACGTGATGATGGCCCGGCCGCGGAGCCCGCGCCGATTGGGTGCGAAAGGCGCTGGGGGTCGATCCCGTGCTTTGGCGAAAGCTGTGCGAAAAGCTGGCGCAGCTTCGGAAGCCCAGCATCGACGCGATCTGTTTCAGCGGAATCCCCCGGTCGCGCAGCAGGATGCGCGCTTTTTCGAGCCGGACCTTGGCGATCCATTGATGCACGGTCTGGCCGGTCGCAGATTTGAAGCCGCGCGACAAATGGCCGGTGCTGATCCCGAGACGACTCGCAATCTCGTCCAGCCGGATGCGCTGCCACTCGCTTTCGTACACGAAATTTTCGATCAGGCTGAGTTGCCAAGGGGCGAGCGCGCCCGTCGATGTGGCAAGCAGGCGGCCCCGCGCGAGATAGCGCCGGAAATCGGTCCGCAGCACCATCGCGAGATGCTCGACGAGCGTTTCGGAGTCGGGGCCGGGCCGCATGACTTCCTCTCCCAGCCGCTGCATGACGTTCCAGATATTGGGATCGCGAACGTCGCTGCAGAGCGCGAGCAGTCGCGCGTCGTTGCGGTCGAACCCGTCGAGCAGAAAGCCCTGCCCAAGCGAGCAGAAGACGATGCGCTTCGACCCGCCGGGCCCAAAGGCCGCGATCTCGGTTCCCGCCGGGATGAAGATGAGGCTGCCGAGCGCGAGCAGCTTGCTTGTGCCTTCATCGCTCGTGAAATAGCCGCTCGAATCGCGCACCAATTCGGTGCAGAGAGCCAGAATGTCGCGGGTCGGACGGCGAATGTGCCGCGCGGCACGGTCGACATGATAAACCGTCGACCAGACCCGCGCGTTCGCGCTGATGATCTCTCCCTGCCGTTTTTGCGCGCGCATCATCCCTTCCCATTCCATGGCCGTGCCGATTTTTCGGCCAATTCGTATTCTGCGTACGATAATGCGACGCAATCCTTGGTCCGTAAAGCGAAAACATTGCCATTGTGCAGAGCGGTGCGGCGATGACGGACCCGGTCCTGGAAACGCTGACCGGGGCGGGGGAGCCGTTCGAGCTGGCCCGCGATGCGGTCGGGCGAGTCCAATTCGCGCGCGCGCCCCGCAATCTTCGGGATCTGTTTTCGGAATGCCGCCGCCATGGCGATGCTACATGTCTGGTAGAGGCTGATCGACGGCTCTCCTATGCGCAAAGCTTCGAGCGGGCCGATGCTCTGGCGGCTCAGCTTGCCGGGGAGTTCGGCATCGGTGCGGGCGACCATGTCGGGATCGCCATGCGCAACGGCATCGATTGGGCGATTGCGTTTCTTGCGCTCGTTGCGACGGGGGCGGTCGCAGTTCTGGTGAACAGCCGGCTGGCACCGCCGGCGCTGCGTTCGACGGCCGAGGCGACAGCGCTTCGCCTGATCCTGGCCGACGACCGGCGTTCAGAGATGCTCGGCGCGGCGGGATGCCGCATCCCGATCCTTCGGGCGCGCGATTTTCGCGAGACGGGACGGTTCCAGGCATCCGCCGATCGCGACGCCGATGCTCCCGCCGCGATCCTCTTTACCTCGGGAACGACGGGATTCAGCAAAGGTGCGGTGCTGACCCACCGCAATCTCGTGACCGGGTTGATGAGCGTCCAGCTCGCCGGCCTGATGGTGTTGCACAACCTTGCCCGCGACCATGGTATCCCGCCCGACGTGTTGCTGGCGAAGCGAGGGCAGGCGGCGACCTTGCTGGTCTTTCCGCTGTTCCACATTTCGGGGCTCGCGGCCGGGCTGCTCAGCACGATGCTGGCGGGCGGCAAGGTGGTCGTCATGTCGCGCTGGGAGGCGCAGGCGGCGGCGATGCTGGTCGAACGCGAACGGATCACGGCGCTTGCGGGGGTGCCGACGATGATATGGGACCTTTTGAACCGGGCCGACCTTGGCCAGTGCGACCTCTCCTCGCTCGCCAATATCGGAACGGGGGGGCAGGCGCTGCCGGTCAATCTGGTGGACGCGATTGCGCGCGCCTGCCCCCATGCGGTGATCGGTAGCGGCTATGGCATGACCGAAACCACTGGAACGGTTGCGATGGCGATGGGGCGTGAATTTTTGCGCAAGCGCGCATCGTCGGGACGGGTGATGCCGATCGTCGATGTGCGGATAGTGGGCGAGGATGGGGCGATATTGCCCACGGGCGCGGCCGGCGAAATTCACGTCCGCGGCGCGACGGTGATGCAGCGATACTGGGGGCAGCCGGCCGAGACCGCCGATGTGCTCGACGCCGAGGGCTGGCTGAAGACCGGCGACGTCGGCCGCATCGACGACGAAGGTTTTTTGTTCATCGTCGACCGCAAGAAGGACATGGTGATTTCGGGCGGCGAAAATATCTACTGTGCCGAGGTCGAGCGCGTTCTTTGCGAAGACGGCCGGGTCGTCGAATGTGCGGCGTTCGGGATTCCCGACCCGCGGCTCGGCGAACGGCTGGTTGCCGTCGTCGCGATCGGCGAAGCGCGGCCCGATCCGTCAGAGGAGGAGATGCGCGCACTCGTTGCTGCCAATCTCGCTGCGTACAAGGCGCCGACACGCATCGTCTTCACCCGCAATCCGCTGCCGCGCAATGCCGTGGGCAAGATCGACAAGGCTTCGCTGCGCGATTGCTGGGAAAGAATGCAACAGGAGCGGACAGAATGACTATTCCGGCCGGTGTGGAAATCATCGATTGCATGATGGGAATCCCCGAGCGGGAAAATCGATCGGACTGGTACGCCGCCTTTCGGCCGCTGATTCGCGACCGGCAGAGCCTCGAAGAATTCGCCATGCCAGCGCAATATATGTTCAAGGATATACCTGAGCTGGAGGCGGTCGACGATTTCCTGACTTGGACGCTGGCGCAAATGGACCGGCATGGGATTGCGAAGGCGCTGGTCGCATGGCGCGGAAGCGAAACCTGCCACCGCGTGCTCGAACGCTGCCGCGACCGGTTCCTGTTCGACTTGCCGTGCAATCCGAACGCCGGGCTGGATGAGGTCCGCCGCATCCGGCGCGTTCATGCGGAGGTCGGCCTGAGTTCGATCAGCGTCTTTCCCGCGGGCACCTATCCGCAGGTCGCTATCAACCACAAATATATGTTCCCCCTCTATACGGTCGCCGCCGAGCTGGGCTTGCCGATCAACCTCACCGTCGGGGTGCCCGGACCGCGCATTCCGTTCGAAACGCAGAAGGTCGAACATCTCGACGAGATTTGCTGGTTTTTTCCCGAACTGACGGTCGTGATGCGACACGGGGGGGAGCCGTGGGAGGATCTCGCGGTGAAGCTGATGCTGAAATATCCCAATCTCTATTATGCGACGAGCGCCTTCGCGCCCAAACATTATCCGAAATCGATCGTCGACTTTGCCAATACGCGAGGCGGCGACAAGATTCTTTACGCGGGATATTTTCCGATGGGATTGAGCCTGGATCGCATCTTCCGCGAATTGCCCGAAGTGCCTTTTCGCGACGAAGTCTGGCGCAAATTTTTGTCGGGCAATGCGCGAAAGGTCTATCGCATCGCCGATTGAGGCCGGCTGCCGCGGCAGCCGAAAAGAAGGGCGGGGGTTGACTGCCAGCGGCTGGCCCATTTTCGGATTATGGCACTTTCCTGCCAACTCATTACGCAAAATTTGGAATGAAATGCCATATCATATGTGTTATGCGTCTAAGCCGTAAATAAAATATTCGCAAGGAGTGCAGGGTGGCCACGACTGCCGATTATCGCCTGGGCCCACACATCTTTCCCCGCGGCTGGTTCATGGTGGCGCCGAGCGCCGATCTTGCGTCCGTCCCCTTGTCGTGCCGTTTCTTTGCGCGGGACCTGGTCCTGTATCGCGGCGAGAGCGGCCGGGCCTATATGGTCGACGCTTATTGTCCCCACATGGGTGCGCATCTGGGACGGAACAGCACCAGCTACATCGTGATGGACGGCGAGCGGATCGAGGGCGAAAATATCCGATGCCCCTTTCACGGCTGGCGCTTCGGTTCCGACGGGGTCTGCAACCAAATCCCCTACAGCGACCAGAAGCCCCCGAAAGCCGCGCGCATTTATCACTGGGATGTGGTCGAGCGTGCGGGCGTGATCTGGGCATGGCACGATGCGGAAGGACATCCGCCCCAGCCCGACCTGCTTCCCGGATTCGAGGCATGGGACCATCCGCACTGGGTTCGCTGGATGATCGACGACCTTGGCACCTTGCCGCAGCATCCGGTCGAGATCGTTGATAATATGACCGATTTTGCGCATTTTTCGCCTATCCACGGATCACGCAACATTCGCTATTTCTACAATGAGTTCGACGGTCCGCGCCAATGGCAGATGTTCGGCGCCGGGCACCGAACGCTGGTCGACACGGCCGAAGATCTGCTCGAACTCGACACCTGGTATACCGGACCGGCCATATTGCAGTCGCGAATGCGCGGAAGTTTTCCGACGCATATGCTGATCGCACACACGCCGGTCGAAGACGGTCTCGTCCAGGTGTGGCACGCGCTGATGGTCGATATGGGGCGGCCCGCGGTCGATGCGGACATCCGCGCCGCGCACGCCTATGCTCAGGCGAGCGCCGACGCGCTGCGCCAGGATTTTGAGATTTGGGTGCACAAGCGGCCGTGTCTCCACCCGCTGATGGTGCGCGGCGACGGGCCGACCGACAAAAATCGCCTTTGGTATTCGCAATTCTACCGACCGCTTGCCGAGGCTGCCGACGTTCACGCGCGCCTGCCGCGCCGCGTCGTCACCGTGGACCGCGATGACGAAGTGGGCCGGCGAAGCGCCGCTGCCTGATGAAAAGCCGCGTCGCCGCCGCGCGCGAAGAAGGATGTTATTCGGTGATCGGGCGCGGGGCTTGAACGTCGCACACGATCCGCGCCCCGCGCAACTCGTAACCCGTTATCATCGGATTCCAGGCGATGCCGGGGGCCTTCTCAAGCCGGATGCCGGGAAGGCGCAGCAGGGCGTCCAGAAAGATCGACGCTTCGTGCAGCGCCACCAATGCACCAGGGCACCGATGTGCGCCGTCGCCAAAGGACATCACGGACCGGCCGACTTTCGCGGCGATCGGCCGATCGGGATCGACGCGATGCGGACAGGAGCCGACGACCGCTTCATCGCCGTTCGCCGCGCGGATGTCGATTGCGACGGCGCGCGCGACGCCGGGCAACCGGCGATAAAGCGTCCCGACCACGGGTTCGACTCGCAATATTTCTTCGAGCAGTGCGATCTTGCCCGCCTCGTCGGCGGCGATGAAATGCGCGCGGAGTTCGGGGCGCTCGAACATCCACCAGGCCGCCATGGTGATGAACTCGCGCGTCGTGACCATGCCGGCCGCACCATAGGTGACGCATTCGGTCAATATGTCCCGATCAGCATAGCCTTCGGCGATCAGGTGCGAAATGACATCGTCCTGCGGTTCGGCGCGGCGCGACGCGATGGCGGGGAGCACGTCGCGCCGGAAAAAGCGAAACACATGCCATTGGCTCAGGATCATGCGCGCGAAGGCGAGAATCCCTGACCGCGCCGTGCCGCCGCCTGCGGTGAAGGCTTCGATTCGCTGCGCCATCGCGCGCCGGTCGCTGTCGGTGAGGCCGACGATGGCGGCCGCCACGGCCACGGCCAGCTCGAGCGCCAGCGCGTCGAGGTTGGCGCTCCCCTCACGCTGCAGCGTGCCGAGAAGCCGTTCGGTTTCGGCGGCTATCAGCGCACGATAGCGACCGGACACGGCCGCGGGCGCGAAAAAGCGGGCGGTGGCCTTGCGTTGGCGGCGGTGCGCCTCGCCCGACAAAAAGAGAATTGGCGGCCGGATGCTTCCGAAGCGGTCGACGAGGTTCGCCAGAAAGCCCGCTTGTCGGGCTTGCTCGTCGCGAAGCACGGCACGTGCGCCCGCAAAGTCCGCCACAGTATCGCCATGGCGCACAAAGCCCCCCGAGCGGGCGACATGCGCGGTCTTCCGTTCGTCTTCCGTCGGCGGGCGCGGCGTGATCATCGACCTCAATCTGCTTTGAGTCCGCTGCCGACGATACCCACAAATGGTGATTTTGCGCTGACGGTGCGGCGGGCATCGACGGGGGCACGATGTTGGGAAGAGTGACGTGAAATCGATCGACAAGACCATGTCCGCGGCGGACATCGTCGCCGAACTGCGCGACGGGATGACGCTCGGTATCGGCGGCTGGGGGCCGCGGCGCAAGCCGATGGCGCTGGTGCGCGAGATCCTGCGCTCGAACCTCAAGGATCTGACCCTTGTTTCATACGGCGGGCCGGACGTCGGAATGCTGTGTGCTGCGGGCCGTGTGCGAAAGCTGGTCTTCGCCTTTGTGTCGCTCGACGTCATCCCGCTCGAACCCTGGTTTCGCAAGGCGCGCGAGGCGGGGGCGATCGAGGTGCTCGAACTCGACGAAGGAATGTTCCAATGGGGACTGAAGGCGGCGGCTTTCGGCCTGCCCTTCCTGCCGACGCGCGCCGGCCTCGGGACCGACCTGGCCGATCTCGGCGGCCTCCGCCACGTCCGCTCGCCTTATGATGATGGCGAGCTGTTGATCGCCATGCCCGCGTTGAAGCTCGACGCCGCGCTGTTGCACGTGAACCGCTCCGACCGGCGCGGCAACGTCCAGCTGTTTGGCCCCGATACCTATTATGACGAATGGTTCGCGCGCGCCGCCGAACGCTGCTTTGTGTCCTGCGAAGAACTCGTCGACCGGATGGAGGAATCCTATCCCGACGATGCGCGGGCCAACCTCTTCGAACGCTGCTTCGTCACCGGGGTGGTCGAACGGCAGGCCGGCGCCCATCCGACGTCGATGCCGCCGCATTATGGCTGGGATATGGGCGCTCTCAAGCAATATGTCGAAGCGGCGCGCGAACCGGGCGAATGGGCCGCGGTCGCCGATCGCTTCGTCGGCGGCGACGAGGATCGATATCTTCGGGGCTTTGGCGGAAAGGAGGCGGTGGCGGAGCTCCCGCTGCCGATATTCTGATGCGCGACATCACGCTTGCGGATCTTTGCATATTCGCCTGTTCGGAAGCCTTTCGGACGCCGCGCGAAATTGTTGCTACCGGAATCGGGCCGATCCCGCGCATCGCCGCCGGGCTTGCCAAGCTCACGCATTCGCCGGGGCTGATGATGACCGACGGCGAGGCGTTCCTTGTCGAGCAGCCCGTGCCCATCGGGCCGCGCGGCGACCATGCGGTGAAGGCGTCGGGGTATCTTCCTTTCTCGCGTTTCTTCGACGCCGCGGTCTGGTCGGGCCGGCGGCACGCGATGGTTACGCCAACGCAGGTCGATCGCTTTGGCCAGACGAATCTCTCGGCGCTCGGCGGCACCCATGCACAGCCTAAGGTGCAGATGCTCGGCGTTCGCGGATTTCCGGGCAATTCGATCTATCATCCGAATTCAATGTTCATTCCCGCGCATTCGCCGCGCGTGTTCGTCGAAGGCGAAGTCGATATGGTGTCGAGCGCGGGATATAATCCCGCCAAGCGGATCGACGGGGGCAATTATTCGGGCATCGATCTGCGCCTGATCGTTACCGATCTGTGCGTGATGGACTTTGGCGGCACCGATCATGCCGTTCGCGTCGTTTCGCTTCACCCCGGCGTGAGCTTCGACATGGTGCAGGCGGCGACCGGCTTTCGGGTCGAAAAGGGCGCGCTTGCCGAAACGCCGCTTCCGGACACCGACGCCCTCGCGATCATCGACCGGCTCGACCCCCACAATATCAGGGCAGGCGTGTTCAAGGACAATCCCCCGGCCAGGAGAGCAGCCGCATGAACGACGATCTGATCGCGCCGGTCGACGAACCCCCCGTATATGAAACCGCCGAACCCGTCCTTTATACGGCGGCGGACGGGATTGCCTGGGTGACGCTCAACCGCCCGCAGTTCCACAATGTCCAGAACAGCCAGATGACCTATGCGCTCGACGATGCGTTCGTGCGCGCGGTCGATGACGATGCGGTCAAGGTCGTCGTGCTGAAGTCCGACGCCAAGCATTTCAGCGCCGGACACGATATCGGCACGCCCGGCCGCGACTTTCATTCGAGCGTCGAGCGCCGGTTGATGTGGTACGACCACGCCAACAAGGCCGGTGCAGAGAAGGCCTATGCGCGCGAGCAGGAACAATATCTCGGGATGTGCAAAAGATGGCGCGACATCCCCAAACCGACGATTGCGCAGGTCCATGGCGGGTGCATCGCGGGCGGCCTGATGCTCGCCTGGGTGTGCGATCTGATCATCGCTTCGGACGACGCCTTTTTCCAGGACCCGGTGCTGCAAATGGGTTTTCCGGGGCTCGAATATTTTGCGCATTGCCACGAACTCAATGTCCGGCTCGCGAAGGAATTTCTCTTTCTTGGCGAACGCATGAGCGCCGCTCGCGCCTTGCAGGCGGGGATGGTGAACCGCGTCGTTCCGCGCGCCGAGCTGGCCTCCGAAGTCGAGCGCGTCGCCGCGCGCATCGCGCAGCAGCCGCGGCTGGCGCTGCAACTCGCCAAGCAGGCGTGCAATCACATGGAGACGCTGGCGGGCAAGAACGCCGGAATCGACGCCGCCTTCGGTTATCATCATTTCGCGCACGCCAACAACACGCTGGTCAAGGGCGACTATATAGCGGGTTTCGACGGCAAGAAGATGGCCGAGCAGAACAAGCGCCAGGCGAGCGGGGACTGAGCCCTTGGCCGATGTGCTCGCCACGCCGCTGACGCAAAGGCTCGGCTGCCGGTTGCCCGTGATCCAGACCGCGATGGGCTGGATCGCGACGCCGGCGCTCGTCGCCGCTTCGAGTAATGCGGGCGCGTTCGGCTTTCTTGCGGGCGCCGTGATGCGGCCCGCCGAACTCGGCGAAGCGATCGCGCTGCTCAGGGATCTGACCCCGCATGGTTTCGGGGTCAATTTCCATAGCTTTCAGCCCGGCGCGGCCGAGATCGTCGAGATCATCCTGGCCCATCGCGACCGGGTGCGTGCGGTCAGTTTCGGGCGCGGCCCCGATGCCGCCATGATCGCGCGCTTTCGCGATGCGGGCATCCTGTGCATCCCCACGGTCGGAGCGGTCAAGCACGCCGAAAAAATGGCGGCGCTCGGGTGTGAAATGATCACCGTGCAGGGCGGCGAGGGCGGGGGACACACGGGCGCTGTCGCGACGACGGTGTTGCTGCCCCAGGTGCTCGACGCGGTCGATGTGCCGGTCGTTGCCGCGGGCGGCTTTGCCGACGGGCGCGGCCTTGTGGCGGCGCTTGCCTATGGCGCAGCCGGGATCGCGATGGGGACACGCTTTCTGATGACTTCCGACAGTCCCGTTCCGGCGGCGGCCAAGGCGGCCTATACCGCGGCGGGCACCGGCGAAATCGCGGTGTCGACCAAGATCGATGGCCTTCCCCAACGCATGATCGTGAACCCCCTCCTCCGCCGTATCGAGGCGTCGGGGCGGATCGGCATGGGGATGCGTGCGGTGGAGGCGGGCCTCGCGATGAAGCGCCAGACCGGCATGACGTGGCGCGAGGTGCTGGCGGCGGCCCGCGCGATGACGAGCCACGGCGATCTTTCGCTTGCGCAGGCGATGATGGCCGCTGCGGCGCCGATGCTGATCCAGCGCGCCGTGGTCGCGGGCGATACGCGCAATGGGTTGATGGCGACGGGGCTTGTCGCGGGGCGGCTGCGCGACCTTCCGAGCTGTGCCGAGCTGGTCGGCCGGATCGAAAAGGATGCGCGCGGACGCATCGCCGCGCTGACGGGTTGAGGGAGCGAGCCGATGGGTATCACATGCACGATCAGCGACCGCATCGCGGAAATCATTTTCGATGTCCCGCCGGTCAATGCGTTCGACAGCGCGACCTGGCTGTCGATTCCCGATATCGTCGCCGGGGCCGCGCGCGATCCGGCCGTGCACTGCATCCTGATCCGCGCAGAGGGTCGAGGTTTCTGCGGCGGCGTCGACATCAAGGAGATGCAGGCGCATCCCGAACGGATCACGTTGCTCAATCGCGGCAACTATCTGACCTTCAAGGCGATCCGCGACGCCGAAATTCCGGTGATCAGCGCGGTTCACAAATTCGTGATCGGGGGCGGGATCGGCATCTGCGGCGCGTCGGATACGATCATCGCCGCCGACGACGCCTATTTTTCGCTTCCCGAGGTCGATCGTGGCGCGATGGGCGGCGCCAGCCATTTGTCGCGTATGCTGCCGCTCCACAAGGTGCGCGCCGCCTTCTTTACCGGGGGCAACATCGGCGCAGACGAGGCATGGCGGCTGGGCGCCGTCGAACGCGTCGTGCCGCGCGCCGATCTTGAGAGCGAGGCGCGCGCCTTTGCCGCGACCGTCGCGTCGAAAAGCCGCAAGGCGCTCGTCATCGCCAAGGAGGCATTGAACGGCCTCGAGGCCCGCGACGTCGACCGCGGTTATCGCTGGGAACAGGGCTTCACGCTCGAAATGTACATGCACGAGGATTCGCAGAAGTCGCGCGATGCGTTCGTCGAAACGGGGAAAGCGGCCGAATTCTGATGCAGCTTTCCTATACACCCCGACAGGACGCTTTCCGCGCCGAAGTGCGCGACTGGCTGGCGGCGCATGTGCCGCCGGAGCCGCTCGTCACGCTCGAATGCCGCTCAGGATACGACCAGCATGTCGAGTGGGAACGCCAGCTCGCCAAGGGAAATTGGGGAATGGTGACATGGCCCGCCGAATATGGCGGACGCGGGCTCGACCTGATCGAATGGTTGATCTTCGAGGAAGAATATTGGGCGGCGGGGGCGCCGCTTCGCGCCAATCAGAACGGCATTTTCCTGCTGGGCCCGACCATCATGGAGTTCGGCACGAGTGAGCAGAAAGCGCGCTTTCTGCCCGCAATGGCGCGCGGAGAGACGATCTGGGCGCAGGCTTGGTCGGAGCCGGGGGCGGGCAGCGACATGGCGGCGATCAAGGCGACGGCCCGGCGCGAGGGCGATGTATACATCCTCAACGGGCAAAAGACCTGGTCGAGCCGCGCCAGTTTCGCCGACTGGGGTTTCGGCCTGTTCCGTACCGAGGCGGGGAGCAGGCGGCACAAGGGGCTTTCCTTCCTGCTTTTCAACCTCGACACGCCCGGCATCACGCGGCGTCCGATCCGCCAGTTGCACGGAAATCCTGGCTTTGCCGAACTTTTTTTCGACGAAGTTCGCGTGCCGGTCGAAAATCGCCTTGCCGCCGAGGGAAGCGGCTGGTCGGTTGCGATGGCGACCGCGGGGTTCGAACGCGGCTTGATGTTGCGTTCGCCCGGCCGCTTCCAGGCTACTGCAAGCCGGCTCGTCGACCTGTTCCGCGCGCACAGCGACAAAGCCTCTCCGGCCGCGCGCGAGGCGGTCAGCAAGGCGTGGATGGATACGCAGGCCTATGCCTATAACACCTATGCGGTCGCCGCGAAGATCATGGCTGGCGGATCGATTGGCGCCGAAGCGAGCCTGAACAAGATTTTCTGGTCGGAGCTCGACCGCGCGATGCATCGTACGGCGATGCAATTGCTGGGTGCCGCGGCCGAGCTGCGCCACTTTGCCGATGGCCGGATCAACGACTGGCTCGATGGTTACATCTTCTCGCTGTCGGGCCCGATCTATGCAGGATCGAACGAGATTCAGCGCAACATCACCGCCGAACGCCTGCTCGGATTGCCGCGTGTGGGAGCGGGCTGATGGACTTTCGTATCGCACCCGACAGCCTCGAACTTGCCGATGCGGTGCGGCAGTATCTGGCCGGAACCCATGGAACGGACGTGCTGCGCCGACTCGATGCCGAAGGCAACCGCGATCCCGCGATCTGGTGCGGACTCGCGGAGATGGGGCTCACCGGGCTGCTGGTGCCGGAGGCCGAGGGTGGGCTGGGGCGGAGCCTGCTAGACGCCGCGCTGATCGCGCGCGAATGCGGCCGGGCGTGCCTTGCCGAGCCGCTCGTCGACACGGCTCTGGTTGCCGTTCCCTGGTTGCTTGCACGAAACCAGACCGACGAAGTGGCTGCGATCGCGGGCGGCGAGCGGCGCTTTCCTCTGGCTCACAGGATCAACGGCTGGGTCGCGGATGGCACTGGCGAGGCGATCGCCAGCGTCGATCCGCTCCGCAATCTCGCGGCCCTGCCCGCGACCGACGATGCCGACCCGCTGCTGCTCGACCTCGGCGCGTTGATGGCGGCGGCGCAGCTTGTCGGCCTTGCCGAAGCGATGCTCGATCAGGCGGTCGATTATGCCAAGATTCGCGAGCAGTTCGGCCAGCCGATCGGCGCCTTTCAAGCGATCAAGCACAGGCTTGCCGATGTTGCGGTGGCGCTCGAATTTGTGCGACCCGTACTCTGGCGCGCCGCGACGGCGATGGACGACGGGCTTTCGAGCGCTTCGCTCCACATCAGCCATGCGAAGGTCGCTGCGACCGATGCAGCCTATCTTGCGGCCGAAACCGCGATCCAGGTCCATGGCGCGATGGGCTACACCTATGAAGTCGATCTGCATTTCTGGATGAAGCGCGCCTGGGCGCTGGGCGGCGCATGGGGGAGCCGCGCCTTTCATCAATCGCGTGTCGACCACGCCGTCATCGGGGGCGCGCAGCGGATCGGCCCCCGCCACACATTCGCATAAGGATAAAGCCCGTGAGCGAAGCCTATATCATCGATGCCGTTCGAACCCCGATCGGGCGCAAGAAGGGAAGCCTGGCGGCGCTGCACCCCGCCGACCTTGGCGCACACCCCATTCGGGCGCTGATCGAGCGGGCGGGCATCGATCCGGCCGCTGTCGACGACGTTGTCTGGGGATGTTGCGACACAATCGGTCCGCAGGCGGGCGACATCGGCCGCACCGCCTGGCTCGTCGCCGGGTTGCCCGAACATGTCCCCGGCACGACGATCGACCGGCAGTGCGGATCGTCGCAGCAGGCGGTGCATTTCGCGGCGCAGGGGGTGATGAGCGGGACGCAGGATCTGGTCGTTGCCGGCGGAAGCCAGGCGATGAACGCGATCCCGATTTCGGCCGCGATGATCGCGGGCCAGGCGCATGGGTTCGGCGACCCCTTCACCGGGTCGCCGGGCTGGGTGGATCGTTATGGCGACGGTCTGCTCAACCAGATCAGCTCGGCTGAAAGGATCGCCGAAAAATGGGCGATCGACCGCGCCGCGATGGAGGAATTTGCGTTCGAGAGCCATCGGCGTGCCGAGGCGGCATGGCAGCAGGGTTGGTTCGATGCCGAGGTTGCGCCGCTCGCCGGACTGACGCGCGACGAGACGATCCGCCCGCAGACGACGATCGAAGGGCTCGCCGAACTGCGCCCGGTGCAGGAGGGGGGCAGGGTGACAGCCGGCGTCGCGAGCCAGAATTGCGACGGCGCCGCGGCGCTTCTCATCGCATCGGATCGGGCGGTGAAGGACCATGGATTGAGGCCGCGCGCGCGCATTCATCATCTGTCGGTGCGCGGTGATGATCCCGTCTGGATGCTCACCGCGCCGATCGCCGCGACCCGTCATGCGCTGAAAAAGGCGGGCATGACGGTCGGCGACATCGACCTGTTTGAATGCAACGAAGCCTTTGCCAGCATCCCGATGGCGTGGATGCGTGAGCTCAATATTCCGCACGACAAGGTCAATGTCCAAGGCGGGGCGATCGCGCTCGGCCACCCGCTCGGCGCCACGGGCGCGCGGCTGATGACCACCTTGCTCGGCGCGCTCGAACGGACCGGCGGCCGGTTCGGATTGCAGACGATGTGCGAGGGCGGCGGACAGGCCAACGTGACGATCATCGAAAGGCTTTGACGATGCCGATTTGCACCGGGCGGACCGTGATTATCACCGGCGCGGCGCGCGGCCTTGGCCGGGCCTATGCGCTCGCCTTTGCTGCCGAGGGCGCCAATGTCGTCGTGAACGATATCGGTACCTCGCTGGGCGGCGAGGGGCGCGACACAAGCGCCGCCGATGGCGTGGTGGAGGAAATTGTCGCTGCGGGCGGCAGCGCGATCGCGAACCACGAAGACGTCACCGACTGGGATGCGGCCAAGCGGATCGTCGATACGGCGATCGATCGTTTCGGGGACCTCCATGTTGTCGTGAACAATGCCGGGATCGTTCGCGACCGGATGTTCGTGTCGGCGACGCCCGACGAATGGGACGCGACGATGCATGTCCATCTGCGCGGTCATTTCTGTCTGTCGCGGCACGCGGTCGATTACTGGCGCGCCAAGCAGAAAGCGGGCGCGGATCCCGCTGCGCGTATCATCAACACCTCGTCGGGGGCGGGACTGCAAGGGTCGATAGCGCAGGCAGCCTATGCGACCGCGAAGGGCGGGATCGCGGCGTTGACGCTGGTTCAGGCGGCCGAGCTGGGGCGCTATGGCATCACCGCCAACGCACTCGCGCCGTCGGCGCGCACACGGATGACCGAACAGGCGTTCGCCGAGAAGATGGCGACCGCCGGGCAGGCGTTCGACACGATGGACCCCGCGAATATTGCCCCCACGGTGGTTTGGCTGGGCAGCGAGCGGTCGGCGCATGTGACGGGCTGTGTCTTTGAACTGGAAGGCGGCAAGATCGTGATCGAGGACGGCTGGCGCGAAGGTCCGATGGTCGATGCCGCACGGCGCTGGACGCCTGCCGAGATCGGTGATGCCGTCGACCGCCTGCTCGCCGAGCGCGTGCCGCCGCGCAAGGTTTGGGGCGCCGGCTGACATGGACTTCGCCTTCACCGACGAACAAAGGATGATCGCCGAAACCGCACGCGGCCTGTTCGGGGGGCAGGCAACGAGTGATCGGGTGCGGCGCGCGATGGCGGCCGATGGCATCGATCGCGATCTTTGGAAAACCTATTGCGGTGAACTTGGCCTGTCGGGCATCGGCATTGCAGAGGAGCTTGGCGGCCTCGGGCTCGGGCTCGTTGAACTCGCGATCGTCGCCGAAGCCGCGGGCGCCGCTGTCGCGGCCTTGCCGATGCTCGGCAGCCTGGCGCTGTCGGCGCAGGCGATCGCGCACGGCGGCAGCGCGACGCAGCAGGCCGAATGGCTTCCCCGGCTTTTGTCGGGCGATGTCATTGCCGCTTTTGTCGATGATGGCGCTATTCGGGCCGTCGGCGACCGCCTGACCGGAGCATGTGATTTCGCGGCGCACGGGGCGTCGGCAGAACTTCTGCTTGTCACCGACGGCGAAGGGGCCTGGCTGGTGGTGGGCGATGATCCGCGCGTGCGGGTGCGCCGGCTGACCACGATGGATCAGACGCGTCCCTATGCGCGGGTTGAGCTGGACGGGGCGCGCGGCGCGCGTCTTGCCGATCCCGTCGCCGCGCTGCAAGCGGCGCGCAACGCGGGATATGTGGTTATCGCTGCCGAGGCACTGGGCGGGGCGCAGGAATGTCTCGACCGCACCGTTGCCTATGCAAAGGAGCGCGTCCAGTTCGGCCGGCCGATCGGGTCGTTTCAGGCCTATAAGCATCGCTTGGCGGACATGATGATCGCCATCGAACAGGCGCGATCGGCGGTCTATTGGGCAGCGTGCGCGGTCGATGAACGTGCGAGCGACGCGTCGCTCGCGGTCCACGCCGCCAAAAGCTTTGCGGCCGATACCTATTTCCGCTGCGCGGGCGACATGATTCAGCTGCACGGCGGTATCGGCTTCACCTGGGAACATGACGCGCATCTGTTCTTCAAGCGCGCACGCGCGCTTCAGACGATGCTTGGCAGCGGCGCGTGGCACCGCGAAGCGATCGCGGCGATGCTGTTCGGGGACGCCGCATGAAGCTTGGTTTTTCCCGCGAGGACGAGCTATTCCGGCAGGAATGCGCCGACTGGTTGTCCGGCCAGATGGCGGGCGAGTTCCGTGACATCAAGGGCATCACGACGTTGACCGGCGCGATCGAACGCCGCAAGGAATGGGAACAGCAGCTTGCGGCTCATCGCTGGTCGTGCATCGGTTGGCCCGAAAGATGGGGCGGGCGCGGCGCGAGTTTGGCGCGACAGGTCATCTTTGCCGAGGAATATGCGCGGGCCGGGGTGCCGGGGCGGATCAACCATATCGGGATCGAACTGGCTGGGCCGACGTTGCTCGCGTTCGGCACCGCACAGCAGCAGCAGCGCTTCCTGCCCGATATTGCCGCCGGGCGGACGATTTTCTGTCAGGGGTTTTCTGAACCCGGAGCGGGGTCCGACCTGGCGAGCGTGCGGACGCGCGCGCGGCTGGACGGCGGCGAATGGGTCGTCGACGGCCAGAAGATATGGACCAGCCTTGCGCATTATTCGGACTGGATATTCGTCATCGCGCGGACCGAGGAAGGTTCGCGGGGGCCGCGCGGGTTAAGCTTTCTGATGATGGAAATCGACCAGCCGGGGATCGAGGTCCGCGGTATCCGCCAGATCAACGGCGAAGCGGAGTTCAACGAAACCTTTTTCACCGGGGCACGCTGCGCCAGCGACAGCCTGATCGGCGCCGAAGGCGACGGGTGGAAGGTCGCCATGGGGCTGCTCGCCTTTGAACGCGGGGTTTCGACGCTGGGGCAGCAGATGGGGTTCCGGAACGAACTCGACGCGATCATCGCCGCCGCGCGCGCCAATGGCGCGGCGCGCGACCCGTTGATCCGCCAGCGTATCGCGGCTGCCGAAATCGGCCTGCGACTGATGCGTTACGGGGCGCTGCGCATGTTGTCGCGCACCGATCATGCCACGATCGATGGCGCAGCGCTCACCTACAAGATCCAGTGGGCGAGCTGGCGCCGCTCGCTTGGCGAACTCGCGATGGACGTTCTCGGGCAGGCGGGCGAAGTGACGGACGCTGCCGGTTACGAATGGCCGCTGCTTTCCAACCTGTTCCTCTATTCGCGGGCCGACACCATCTATGGCGGGACCAACCAGATCCAGCGCAATCTGATCGCCGAGCGCGGCCTTGGGCTGCCGCGTGAACCGAGGGGAGATTTATGACGATTCCAGCCTATCCGGCCCCGCGCGATCTGTTGAAGGGGAAAACGGTCGTCGTCACCGCCGCGGCGGGCACGGGCATCGGCTTTGCGGTCGCCCGGCGGGCCGCCGAGGAAGGGGCACGTCTGCTGATCAGCGACATCCATGAAAAGCGGCTTGCCGAAGCCGCCGACCGTATCGCCGAAGCGGTCGGTGCACGTCCCGCGACGCGTCTTTGCGACGTGACCGATCAGGCGCAGGTCGACGCGCTGCGCGATGTCGCGCTGGGCGAACTTGGCCATGTCGACGTGCTTGTCAACAATGCGGGTCTGGGCGGCGAGGCACCCGTCACCGAAATGACCGACGATCAATGGCACCGCGTTCTGGACGTGACGCTTACCAGCGTGTTCCGCATGAGCCGGGCATTCCTGCCCCATATGTACGGGCGTGGCGAGGGGGCGATCGTCAACAATGCCTCGGTGCTCGGCTGGCGCGCGCAGAAGGGGCAGGCCCACTATGCCGCGGCGAAGGCAGGCGTCATGGCCTTCACCCGCTGTTCGGCGGTCGAGGCTGCCGAGCATGGCGTCCGGATCAACGCGGTGGCGCCGTCGATCGCGATGCACGCCTTTCTGGCCAAGGTGACGAGCGACGACCTGCTCGCCGACCTCTCCGCCCGCGAAGCCTTCGGCCGGCCGGCCGAGGTTTGGGAAGTCGCCAATGTGATGATCTTCCTTGCGTCCGACCTCGCCGGCTACATGACCGGAGAGGTGGTGTCGGTTTCGAGCCAGCGGGCCTGACGGTCGTGACCGCGCGCATCTTCGACACGCCCGCCGCGATGCTCGGCTGCGAAGGCGAAATATTCGCGCCGACCGACTGGCTGCTGATCGACCAGGCACGCGTCGATGGTTTTGCCGACGTCACCGGCGATCGTCAGTGGATTCACGTCGATCCCAAACGCGCGGCCGCCAGCCCGTTCGGCGGCACGATCGCCCACGGCTATCTGACGATGAGCCTTGTGAATTTTTTCCTGCCGCAACTTATCGAGGTGCGCGGGTTCGCCCATGCCGTGAATGTCGGCGCCGACCGGCTGCGCTTTCTGGCCCCGGTACCGGTCGGACGGCGGATTCGCGGACGGGGCGAGATGCTTTCGGCGAGCGAAATCAAGGGTGCCGTCCAGTCGGTGATCCGCGTCACGATCGAGATCGAAGAGGGTGACAGGCCGGCCTGTGTCGTCGATACGATCAGCCGCTATTATCCGGAGCAGCGATGACCCGTCCGCTTCCCGCCACCATTCCGCATCTTGTCGAGGCCGCCGCCCGCCATCGGGGCGCCGCCGCCGCGCTGATCGAAGAGGATGTCCGCTGGAGTTACGACGACGTCTGGCGCGAAGCCCGGATCGCCGCATCGGCGATGCTCGCGCACGGTCTGGGCGATGGCGACCGCGTGGCGATCTGGGCGCCCAATTCGCGCCGGTGGATCGCTGCGGCCGTGGGCGCGATGATCTGCGGCGCGGCGATCGTGCCGCTGAATACGCGGCTCAAAGGGGGCGAGGCGGCCGACATTCTGCGCCGCACCGGCGCGAAGCTGCTGTTCCTTGTCGGCGAATTTTTGGGCACCGATTATCGGGCCTTGCTCTCGGACCAAAAATTGCCGTCGCTTTCGCACGTCATTTGCCTGCAGAGCGACTGGGACGGTTTTCGCCGCGCGGGCGACGCGGGCGATCCGCGAGTCGACGCTGCGATGCAGCGCCTGACGCCCGATCATGTTTCCGACATATTGTTCACCAGCGGGACGACGGGGCGCGCCAAGGGGGTGCTGTCGTCGCATCGCAACGTGGTGCCGATGGTGTGGGAATGGGCCGAACTCGTCGGGCTGGAAGAGGGCGATCATTATCTGATCATCAATCCCTTCTTCCACAGCTTCGGCTATAAGGCGGGCTGGGTTGCGGCCTTGCTGCGCGGCGCCGCGATCTATCCGGTCTCCAGCTTCGATGTCCGCCGGGTCGCGCGCTTGATCGAGCGCGAACGGATCAGCTTCCTGCCCGGCCCTCCGACCATCTATCAGTCGCTCCTCGCCGCGAAGGCCGAGAATGATTTCAGCACAGCCTCGCTGCGCGGCGGCGTGACGGGGGCCGCGTCGGTGCCCGCCGATCTTGTCCGGCGTATGCGCAGCGAGCTGGGGCTCGTCGATGCGGTCACGGCCTATGGCATGACCGAGTGCGTCTTCATCACCGCGTGCCGGCGCGGCGATCCGGTCGAACTCGTCGCCGACAGTTGCGGCCGGGCGATGCCGGGGGTCGAGCTTCGGATCGTCGACGATGCGGGCCGGGCGCTTGGCGCCGGCGAAACCGGCGAGATATGCGTGCGCGGCGCGGGTGTGATGCTGGGCTATCTCGACGATCCCGCCGCCACCGGCGAGGTAATCGACGAGGACGGGTGGCTTCGCACCGGCGATGTCGGCATGCTCGACGATGCCGGTTATCTGCGCATCACCGACCGCAAGAAGGACATGTATATTTCGGGCGGTTTCAACGTCTATCCGGCCGAAGTCGAAAATATGCTCTGTTCGCATCCCGCCGTTGCCCAGGCCGCGGTGATCGGCGTGGGCGACGAACGGTTGGGGGAGGTCGGGCGTGCCTTTGTCGTCCTGCGACCGAACGCCGACGCCGACGCCGATCAGATCCTTCAATGGGCGCGGCAAAATATGGCCAACTACAAGGCGCCTCGCTTTGTCGAAACGGTCGGTGCGCTGCCGCTCAATGCCTCGGGCAAGGTGGTCAAGGACGAGCTCCGGCGCCTGTCCTGACAAAGCCCTCGGCCGCACCCCGAACAGGGTTCGCGCCCGACGCGCTTGATCCGACGACGAACGATGAAGCGACGGCCCGCGTGCCGTGCGATCCGCGCCGCCGCCGCGCAATGCCCGCACTGCGACCGCGAGGCCGATCGGCCGCAGCGCCGCGCCGTCCGTTCGCGCCCCGACATTCGCCACAGGGGTGAACAGTGTTGTGACAAAGGCGCGCTTTACGGCCATCGAAGCTCGGTTATCGTCCGTTCAGCAATCGGGCCGAAAAGAGAAAGAAGCCCGGGAGTCGGCGGCTGAAAAAGCCGCCCGTGGGACGAGGGAGAATTTATGGCATATCGGAAAACTGCCCTTTGGGCGGTCATGGCCGCCACGGCCTCGAGCGCGTCGATGGCGATGGCGCAGGACGCGCCGTCGGACGACGCCGGGTACGGCGCCGCCGCCCCCGAGGGCGATATCGTCGTCACCGCGCAACGGCGCGAGGAGCGGCTCGTCGATGTTCCCATCTCCGTCTCCGCGGTCAGCAGCGCCGCGATCGACCGCGCGCAGGTCCGCAACGTGTCGGACATTGCGACGGTCGTTCCCAACATGCAGATCAACGAAACGATCGGCAACAGCTTCGGCCCGCTGATCACGATTCGCGGCCTGTCACCATCGGCCGATACCAGCCTTGCCCGCGATCAGCCGGTGGGCCTCTATATTGACGGCGTGCCGATCGGGAAGTCGACGGGGGCGGCCTTCGACACCGTCGATCTCGAGCGCGTCGAAGTGCTGCGCGGGCCGCAAGGCACGCTTTATGGCAAGAATACCATTGGCGGCGCGGTCAATCTGATCACGCGCAAGCCGAGCGGCGAATTTGGCGGGCAATTTCTTGCCGGCGCGGGCAGCTGGGGGCAGTTCAACCAGCGGTTGTCGGTCGACCTGCCCGAAGTGGCGGGTTTCAGTGCCAAGGTCGGGGTGATCACCAAGCTCGATGGCGGCTATTACCGCAACGCGGTGCGCAAGAAGAATTTTGGCGAGGAAGAATTGTGGGCCGCGCGGGCCGACCTTTTGTGGCGTCCGTCGGACAGCTTCAGCGCGCTCTACAGCTATGATATTTCGGACAGCAAGGGGACGCCGAACCAGCTTGCGGCCACCGCCGTCACCGGATCGGGCGCGACCGCTTTTCTCAATGCAATGCTGCGGCCCTATGTCGTTTCCGGCCGGACGCGCGAGATCGGGGCGCAAAGTGCGATCCACAGCAACTACCGCACCAACGGCCATGCGCTCACGATCGAATGGGAGCCCGGAATCGGCGACCTGACGCTGAAGTCGATCACCGCACGGCGCACGGCCATAACGCGGTCCGCGAGCGATTTCGACGGCAGCCCGCTCGATCTGCTCCGCATCATTCTCGACAATAATTACAAGCAGTTCACACAGGAGTTCCAGGCGATCGGAACCGCTGGCGACTTCAAATATACACTCGGCGCCTTCTATCTCGACGATGAGTATGACGTGTATAATCCGCGCTGGAACTTTCAGTTCGGCGGCAACGCCTTCGACATCAGCGAGCGCGGCGGGCGCTCGAAATCCTATGCGGGCTATGGCCAGATTGCGTGGACGCCGCAGGCGCTCGACGAACGGCTGACCGCATCGGTCGGCTTGCGCTACACGCGCGAATCCAAACGCGCCCGTGAACTGCTGCTGTCCAATTCGGCCTATCGCGTCAATCCCGCGGCGCCCGGATCGGGCGTGTTCGTACGCGACGCGAACGGCAATCCGGTGACGCGCAGCGGCCAGCCTGCCGCCGGAGCGCGGCCGGGCGCGGGCGGGATTGGCTATACCGATCTCAGCCCGCTCGAAAACTCGGGCGTCTGGAAAAGATTTAATCCCGAATTGAATATCCTCTACAAATTCCAACCCGATTTTTCGGTCTATGCGCGCGTCGCGACGGGCTTCAAGAGCGGCGGCATCAATGATACCGCGGCGACCAATGCCGCGTTCATGACGCCCTATAATCCGGAAAAACTGACCTCGTTCGAAATGGGGATGAAATATGCGGGGCTGGGCAATGCGCTCAACCTGAACGCCGCGGTCTATCATTCGATCTACAAGGATTTTCAGGCCGGCGTGTTCGTCCCATCGCTGGTAACGACGAACATCATCAACGCGGGCGAGGCAAAATTTACGGGATTCGAGGTCGAAGGGACGCTGCGCCCGGTCGACGGCTTCACGATCAATTTCGGCGGCGGTTACGTCGACGCGCGCTACACCGATTTCACCCTTCCCGACGGCACCGACGTCACCGACACCTATGTGCTGTCGCGCGTGCCCAAATGGAATTATCAGATCGGTGCCCTTTACCGGCACGACATCGGCGTGGGTCGGATCGAGGCGAGCCTCAACTACAGCTGGCGCAGCAGTCAGTTCTCGTCGATCACGCCCGACCCGCTGGCCAAGATGCCGTCTTACGGGCTGCTCGACGGGCGCCTCGCGCTCACCGAAATCGGCCTTGGCGGCGGGACGAGGGCGGAGTTTGCCTTGTGGGGCAAGAACCTGACCGACAAGGAATATAAGGTCAGCGCAATCAACCTCAGCATCCTGACGCTCAGCCAATTTGGCGATCCGCGCAGCTTTGGCGGAGAATTGCGCATCCGCTTCTGATTGGCGGCGCGCGGTGCCAGTGACGTCCTTTCCCCCGCCTGCGGGGTCGCGGTGGGTGCTGCCCTTTCTGGGGGCAGTCACCTTCCTGACTGCGATCGGCAACATCGGCCTGGTATCGGTGATGCCGGCGATCGGCCGGATGCTGCATATTCCAGACTATCTGGTCGCCGGCATCTTCTCGCTCTCTGCGCTGACCTGGGCGGTCAGTTCGCCCTTCTGGGTGACGCGAATCGGTCGCGGCGGTCCCGTATTTTATATTCGCGGCGGACTCGTCGGCTTCGTGCTGTCGATGGCGGGCTGCGCCCTGGCGGTGGAGCTTGGCCTGCTTGCCATTTTGCCGCCGCTCGCGACCTTTGGTTGCTTCGCGGTGCTGCGCTCGGTCTATGGTCTGCTGGGGTCGGCGGCGGCGACCGCGACGCAGGCCCTCGTTGCCGCCCGCACCGACGGCCCGCAACGCACGCGGGCGATCGCCGGCCTGGCCGGTGCGCTCAGTCTGGGAACGATCGTCGGCCCGGCGATCGCCCCTGCGATGATGGTCGATCCGCTGGGGCCATTGGGTCCGATGCTTGGCTTCGCCCTGTTCGGTCTGCTGGCGCTCGCCGGAACCTATCTGTACCTGCCCGCCCGGCCGGTGGGGCAGGGTGCGGTCCCCGGAGGCGCGCACGGACCGTCGCTGACCGCGGTGTGGCGACGCCCGGCGATCGGCCGCCATCTCAATTTCGGGCTGTTGCTCTGCTCGGCGCAGGCGATCAACCTGTATACGATCGGCTTCGCGATCCTCGACCGAACGACGCCCGGATCGCTGACGGCACAACAGATGATCGGCATCGCCATGACCGCCGGCGCGATCGCCGCGTTGCTCGCTCAGTGGGGGCTTGTCCGCCTGCTGTCGCTTTCGCCGCTGGCGATGATGCGGGCCGGCGCGGCACTGGCGTTCGCTGGCAATATTCTGGCGGTGGCGGAAGGCGCCGTCGGCGCGGCCGTGCTGGGGTTCGTCCTCGCCAGTTTCGGCTATGGGCTGTCGCGGCCGGGGTTCAGCGCCGCGGCGTCGCTCGCGGGGTCCGCGAGGGAGCAGGTGGGCATCGCGTCGGCGATCACGCTGATCGCGGGGGCGTCGATCACCCTGCCGCCGATCGTGGCGTCGATCGCCTATCAGGGCTGGCGGCCGGCGCCTTTCGCCATTGCGGCCGCGATCTGCGCGGTACTGCTGCTCGACCATCTGGTCCGGCCTATTGTCCATGAAGAGCAATAGTGCGTTGCCGTCCGGCCCCTTTTTCCGGCGCGCGAAGCGCATAGTGTCGAACCATCGTCATACACCGGGTGCGGCCCGCCGCGGCTGTCCGCCGGGCATGCACGGAAAAGATTGAAGCGGAGAGATTTTCATGGACCGTTATCTTGTCATCTCGTCGGACGGCCATGTCGGCCTCCCGCCCGAGCGTTATCGCGACTATCTCGAATCGAAATATCATCAGCAGTTCGACGACACGGTCCAGCTCGAGATCAAGGCGCGCGAAGAGCATGAAAAGCGCTTCCTGATCGACGATTTCAACACCAAATGGCGCGCGCGCGTCGGCGACGGGCTGGAAGGCGCGTGGGACGGCACGATCCGCAACCGCGTGCTCGATCAGGATGGGGTCACGGCCGAAGTGCTGTTCCCCGACGGTATCACCGAACGCAACGCACCGCCCTTCGGCGCCGACATCGGGCTGAAACCGAATGCCGCGCGGGCCGAACTGCAATGGGCGGGTGCGCGTGCGCACAATCGCTGGCTCGCCGAATTCTGCCAGGATGATCCGCACCGCCGCATCGGCCTTGCCGTCATCCCCGCCCTTTACGATCTCGACGAAACCGCGAAGGAGATAGAATGGGCGCGCAAGAACGGCCTCAAAGGTGTGTTCTTCCCGGCGCTGACCGAGGGATATGATCTTTACAATCACACCAAATATCACCGCATCTGGGCGATGCTTCAGGACATGAATATGCCGTTGCATTTCCATTCGGGGGGCGCGCCGGCCTATGACACGACACAGCCCGGCTGGATCGGCACGTATCTTTGCGAATTCGCGTTCTGGATGACGCGGCCTTTGTGGTCGATGACATTCGGCGGGGTGTTCGAGGAATATCCCCAGCTCAAGGTCTGCTTTACCGAAGCGGGCGGCGAATTCTGGTTCCCGTGGGTCATGCAGCTCATGGACATACGCGCCTCGGCCAAGCACACCAGCGGGAAGCTCGGGGACTATTATGCCAATATGAGCATGAAACCGAGCGAATATTTCGCGCGCAACGTCTGGGTCGGCTGTTCGGCGCTGCCCGACGAGGAAACGACGCAGGCCTATTACGACATCGGCGTCGATCGGATTCTTTGGGGCACCGACTATCCGCATCCCGAGGGAACCTGGCCCAGCACGCTCGAAAAGATGACGGTCAGCCTTGGCGGTCTGCCCGACGACGATATTCAGGCGATGCTCGGGATCAACGCGCTCGACGTTTACGACATCGATGCCGACGCGCTGTGGAAGGTGGCGGGCGAGATCGGCCCGCGCCGCGAGCTCTTCGTCAAGCAGGCGGCCGAATAGGCGCATATGGCCCATTCGCCGGGGGCGGCCCGATAGCCAATTGCATTCGGGCGCCTGCTTGATAGCATCCCGGCCTTTGGGGGTGAACGATGTCGAGCTGGCGCGGAATCGAGGAATTTCTGGCGGTTGTCGAACAGGGCAGTTTCACTGCCGCCGGCGATCATCTGGGGGTTTCCAAATCCTATATCAGCAAGACGGTGCACGAACTGGAAGAGCGGCTGGGCGTCCAGCTGCTTGTCCGCACCACCCGCCGCCTGTCATTGACCGGCGCGGGCGAAAGCTTTCACCGCGAATGCGCCGATCTGCAGATCCGCCTCGGCGAGGTCGAAAAGCAGGTCGGCCGATATAGCACCGAACCCGTCGGGCGCCTGCGCGTGGGGCTGAGCGACATTTTCGGGTCGGATTTCATGTCGGCGCTGCTCGCCGAATTCAGCGCCGAACATCCAGGCATCCTGATCGAACCGATAGCCTATCTCAACGAGAATGAGATTGTGCAGGAGCGTTTCGACGTCGTCATCCGTTACGGCGCGCTGCCCAATTCAAATCTGCGCGCGCGCACGTTCGGCTATCTGTCCTATTGCCTGTGCGCCGCGCCCGCTTATGTCGCCGCGCGCGGTTGGCCAGAAACGCCGCAGGATCTGGTCGAACACGACTGCCTGACCGATCTCAGCGCGACGGTCAGCTTTAACGACGACGTCCACATAAAGGTCAATCCACGCTGGATGAGCAACAGCGGCATCGCGCTGCGCAGCGCGGCGCGCAAGGGGCTCGGCATCGCAAGCCTGCCGGTCAGCATCGTGCGTCAGGACCTGGCGAGTGGCGGGATGCTCGCGCTCGACGCCGACTGGTCCTTTTACGACCGGAAATGCTGGGTGGTCTATTCGCCGGGGATCATGTCGGTCGCGACGCGCGCCTTCATCGACTATCTGGTCCGCCAATTCTCGCGTGTGAAGGTGCGCCCGTCGATGGCGGCGTCGCTCGCGGCGCGTTACTGACCCACCCCACCCATCATTGTTCGTCCCTGCGCACAAACTGTGCGCCATTTCAGTCTTACGTCTGACGACGCAATCGATACACTTGGCCAACAAGAGCGGCCCGGAAAAAGGGCGGCCATCCGGGAGACTGACGTTGCCAAAGGTTGAACGCTTTCCAATGCCCATTCCCTATGGCTGGTTCGGGGTCGGTTATGGCGCCGAGTTGAAGGTGGGCGATGTCCGGCCGGTTCACTATTTCGGACGCGATCTCGTCCTTTTTCGCGGCGAGGGCGGCGAAGCGGGCTTGCTCGATGCCTATTGCCCGCATCTGGGCGCGCATATGGGGTATGGCGGGCAGGTCGACGGCGACAGCCTGCGCTGTCCTTTTCACCATTGGGCCTTCCGTCCCGACGGTTTTTGCAGCGCGATCCCCTATGCCAAAGCCTTTCCGCCGCGCGCCAAGCGCGAGCCGCTCGCGAAATCCTATCCCGTGGTGGAAAAGAGCGGCGTTATCTGGGCCTGGTATCACCCCGATGACCTGGCCCCGATGTTCGACGTTATTGATTATCCCGAATTCACCGACCCCGCCTTTGCCGAGCCGGTGAAGCGCGAATGGCGTTTTGCCAGCAACCCGCAGGAAATTGCCGAAAACGGCGTCGACGTGGCGCACTTTGCCTATGTGCACGCGATGGATGCGGTCCCCGAGGGCGAGACCGATTATGACGGCGTGCGCCGGCGCAGCGTCGCGCGGGGCCACCGCACGATCGACCTGCCGACGGGCGAGCGCAAGCAGCTCCCCTATTCGGTCGAGACGGTGCAAAACGGGGCGGGGCAGAAGTTTACGCGGCTGAGCGGACTCGTCGAGCTTTCGCTTCTTGTCATCGCAACGCCGGTCGAGGCCGACGATGTCGAACTTCGCTTCTGCTTCACGCATCCGAAGGTCGAGCCGGGATCGCCGCAGGAAAAAGCGATCGAAGCGGCGATCGAGAATACCTGCGGTCAAAAGGGCGTCGAGGGCGACATTCCGATCTGGCACAACAAGATTCATCGAGCCCGGCCGTTCCTTTGCGACGGCGATGGCCCGATTCTGCGCTTCCGCCGCTATTTCGAGCAGTTTTATGCCGAAGGCCCCGACGGAAGCCGTCTGGCTGAAGCGGCCGAGTAAGCCTCATTCATACCGTGCGGAACCATCCGCTGACTGCGCCCGCGGGCGCCATTGGGAGAAGTTCGATGTCCAGATTGCGCTATGTCCAGGGTCCGGTCGAAACGCGTGCGCCGGGGATGCTCAAAAATACCGTATACGGCATCCGCGCCACATACGAAACCGATCCAGAGGTGATCGCGGCGCTGCTTCCGCAGCCCTTGGTGGCGATCGAACGTCCCGAAATCTGGTTGCAGATGGTTCATGTAGCGATGCACGTGACCGAAACCGACACCGTCGAGATCGGCGCGCTCACCGTCGGGGTCAATTGCACCCACGAAGGCGCGCCGGGCGCTTATTGCTTTCACATGGCGATGGAGGGCGAAACCGTCGTAACCTCGGGGCGTGAGCGTTTCGGCGAGCCTAAGAAGATCGCCGAGACGCATTTCGAGCGAAAGGGCGATCACCTCCGCGCCACCTGCTCGCGCCACGGCATTGCCTATTTCGAGATCGAGGGCACCATCGGCGAGGCGATCGACGCACCGCTGGCGTTCGAGGAGCATCTTTTTTGCTACAAGGGCATGCCGTCGATCGACACGCCGGGGCAGTTCGACGGTGACGTTTTCCTGACCCGTCTCAACTGGCAGCGCAACTACAGCGGCCGCCGCGCGATGACGGGGACGATCACGCTCCGCGAATCGCCTTATGATCCGCTCGCCGACATCCCGGTCCGCCGTCTCGTCGACATGGAATATGTTGAAGGGGGTACGGCGACCGGGGGTACGCTGCTCCGCAAGGTGCCGGGCGAATGGATCGCGCCGCACTGGGTCGGGCGCCACGACGACCCGCGCAATATCGGCCTCGAGCTCGGCGCACGGAAGGCCGCCTGATGGACGATTTCGCGGGCCGGGTAGCTGTTGTGACCGGCGGAGCAAGCGGCGTCGGCAAGTGTCTGTGCGCCGACCTCGCCCGTGCCGGGGCGCATGTCGTGATCGCCGACATCGATCCGGGGCGGCTCGAAACAGTGCGCGCGGAGATCGACACGCTCGGCGAGGGCGCGGTTCTTGCGATTGCCTGCGATGTGACAAAAGAGGCATCGGTTCGCGCGCTCGCCGAGCGTGTCTTTGAACGCTTCGGCACGGTGCATCTGCTCTTCAACAATGCGGGCGTCGGACTGGGCGAGGCGCAGCGCAAGATATGGACATTGCCGCTCAGCGACTGGCGCTGGGGCGTCGATGTCAATGTCCTCGGTGTCGTCCACGGGATCGCCGCCTTCGTGCCGTATATGCTCGAGGCGGGCGAGGAGGGGGTGGTGATCAACACCAGCTCGACCAATGGCGGGCTGCGCTCGCTGCCCAACACGCCGATCTATGCCGCGACCAAGGCGGCGGTCACGAGCATTTCCGAAGTGCTGCATCAACAGCTTCTGCGTGAAGGCGGCAAGCTTCGCGCCGCCATTCTCTTTCCGGGCCCGCACACGGTCAATACCGGCATCATGGCATCGGGCGAGGTGCGCCCGGCCGATTATGTCGAAAATGAAACGCAGACCAAGGTTGCCTATCGGACGATGGAGGATCTGGTGCGTACCACCGGGCTGAAGCTCGAATTGACCGAGCCCGAGGAGGTGTCGGCTTTCGCGCTTGACGGGGTGCGCGCGGGGCGGTTCTGGCTGTTGCCGGAAAGCGAGGAGAATGACGTGCTGATCGCTGCGCGCACCGAACAGATATTGGCGCGGCGGGACCCGCCCCCGGCATGGTGAGCGCCGCGGCGGCCGACGCGCGAACGGCGGGTGCCGCGCCCTCTCGCGGCGTCTATCGCTGGCTGGTCGTCGCGATCCTCTTCGTCGGCTATTGTTTCAGCGCGATCGATGCGCGCGTGCTGACCTTGATGGTCGAGCCGATTCAGAAGGATCTGGGGCTCAGCGATTTCGAGATCAGCCTGCTGCAAGGTTTCGCCTTTTCGCTCCTCTACAGTGTCGCCGCGCTGCCGATCGGGCGTTTCGTCGACCGCACGAAGCGTCGCGCGACGCTGATCGTGTGGGGCGTGCTCTTCTGGTCGCTGATGACAGCGGCGTGCGGTTTCACCAGCAGTTTCATCGGACTGTTCCTCGCGCGGGTCGGCGTGGGGGTGGGCGAAGCAACGCTCAGCCCGACGGCCTATTCGCTGATCAGCGACTATTTCGAACGGCGGCGGCGCGCGCTGGCGATCAGTTTTTATGCGATCGGCTACCCGATCGGCGGCGGGCTTGCGCTGCTCTTCGGCGGCTGGTTGCTGGGCTATTTCACCGACGCGGGGGGCTGGACGTTGCCGCTCCTCGGTAGTTTCGCGCCGTGGCAGGCGGTGTTTCTGTGCGCCGGGGCGCCGGGGCTGATCATCGCGGCGCTCATGCTTCTGATCCGCGAACCCGTCCGCCAGGAGGTCGCGGCCGATCTCTCCGCCAAAAGCAGCATTCGCGAGGGGTTTGACTATATTTCGCAACGCTGGACGCTTTTCGGGTCGCTGATCGGTTCGCTCAGCCTGATTGCCCTCCTTGCGATCGGTACGGCGCTCTGGTTCCCGACCTTTCTCATTCGCAGCTATGGCATGACACCGGCCGAGGTCGGCCTTTCCTATGGCATGGTGATGCTCGTGTGCGGGACGGTCGGCACGCTGTCGGGCGGCTGGTTGGCGGGACGGCTGATGCAAAGCGGGCGCGCCGACGCCAACATGCGCGTCGTGCTGATCGCTACGGTTTTGAAGGGATTGCCGTTGATCGCCGCGCCGCTCATGCCGACCGCCTTTCTTTCGCTGACCATGATGGCTGTCGGCACGTTGATCGGCCAGGCGTCGCAGGGTGTGATGCTGACCGCGATCCAGGACGTGACGCCGAACCAGCTGCGCGGGCAGGTCACCGCAATCTCGCTGCTCTGCGTCAATTTGATCGGCACCGGTCTTGGCGCCAGCGTCATCGCTGCGATCACCGATTTCGGCTTCGGCGATCAGGCTGCGCTCGGCTATTCGATCGCCATTGCCGGCGCGGTGGTTCTGCCGCTCATCGTGGCATTGCTGCTCGTCGCCTTACCGCACTATCGCCGCGCGGTCGAGGGTTGATGCCTACCCCAGCATCGCGACGCTGCGCAGGATAAGGCGGATCAGTTCGGCCTGCCGGTTCACGCCGACCTTGGCGAATATACGCTTCGAATAGCTGCGCACGGTGCTTTCGGTCAGCCCGGATTCCCGCGCCGCCTCGGCCAACGTCAGGCCTTGGGTCAGCAGCGCCGCCAGATTCGCTTCCGAAGGGGACAGGTCGAACAGCGCGGCGATCAGCCGTTCAAGAGCGTTTCCGCCGTTCACTTCGGTCGCATAGACGACGACGGCCGGGCTGGGGTCGGTGGGTCGCGACCGGTCGCGCTTGACCGCGCGCACCAATATGCCCGCGCCGCTGTCGGCACAGCGGAACGCGCGGACATATTCGGCCGCCGCTTCCTCCATTCGCGCCGCAAGCGCTTCGCGGATCGCCTCGGCAAAGCGGGTCGAATCGCTGCGGCCGCGAAGCGACAGCTGGTTGCCGTGCAACGTGAATATGTCGGCCTGCTGGATCATCCGCCGCGCTGCGCCGTTCGCGCGGATGAGCGTGCCCTTTCCGTCGATGATGAATGTCCCGATCGTCAGGCGGTCGAGCGTGTCGGTGAGAACCTCAATCTCGCTTTCGTCGCGGTATATGCGCGAAAAAAGCGACAGCGATTGTTCGAAATGGGGACGCAGCCTTGCCAGGAAACGCTTGTGTGCGGCCCCGAAACGGACGCCGTCGATCGGTCCGGTCAGGCCGATGTTGCATTCCATGCCGCCCGGTTCCGTCACGAACATGCCGACGGCGCGTTCGATGCCATAGGGGTGAAAGACGGTGCGATAAAATTCATTGTCGACCAGATCGTCCGACGAGGCGACTTCTTCGAGCAGCATGATGTCGCCCGATCGGCGAAGCGCGTTGCGCAGCGGGTCTAGATGCCCCAGCGCGGCATGGCGGTCGTCGATGTCGCGCGCCTGCGCGGCCGTGATCGGCGGCGGGTTGCCCCAGATCACCATCGGCGCCAGCCCCCGGCGGCTCAGTTGCAGCGTGATCGCCGCATTGTTGCAACCGACATGGTCGATCAGCGCCTTCAAAAAGCCGCGCCACGGCATGTCCTCAAGCGGGCCGCCGTAGAGGCTCAGAAGCAATGCTTCGGGAAGTTCTATATCCTTCACGCGCCTCACTCGTCCCCGCCGCCTTCCCAAAAACGGGGACAGCATGGCGCGATTGCCAGCACTTCGCAATATGGCTCAATTTCTGTCATAAGTTACATCATTATCGCCAATCATGCGCCAAATGGTACATGATTGCGTAAAATTGTGTTAACTATAGTCCGCAAACTTGACTCGACGATCCATCTCATCCAGGAGGGAGTGGCGCGGGCTCCGACCTTATGTCGGGGGCAGGACAAAGGATGGTTTCCGATCATGGCACCAGTGAAGGCGGCGATCATCGGATCGGGCAATATCGGCACCGACCTGATGATGAAGATGATCAAATATCCTCAAAATATGGAACTGGCGGCGATGGTCGGTATCGATCCTGCGTCAGAAGGTCTTGCGATGGCGCGTGCCAACGGCATCGCCACCACACATGACGGGATCGAGGGATTGAAGCGCCTGCCCTGCTATTCCGCGATCGGTATCGTGTTCGATGCGACGTCGGCTTATGCCCACAAGGCGCATGATGCGACGCTGCGCGCCGACGGAATCCAGGTGGTCGACCTGACACCCGCAGCGATCGGCCCGTTCACCGTTCCTCCCGTCAATATGGAGGCGCATCTGGATCAACCCAACGTCAACATGGTGACATGCGGCGGGCAGGCGACGATCCCGATGGTCGCCGCGGTCAGCCAGGTCGCGACGGTGCATTATGCGGAAATCGTCGCGTCGGTGTCGTCGCGCTCGGCGGGTCCCGGCACACGCGCCAATATCGACGAATTTACCCGGACCACGGCGCGCGCGATCGAGGCGGTCGGCGGCGCCGCAAAAGGCAAGGCGATCATCATTCTGAACCCCGCCGAGCCGCCGATGATCATGCGCGATACGGTGTTCACCCTGTCCGAAGGCGCCGACGAAGAGACCATCCGCGCTTCGGTCGAGGCGATGGTGAAAAAGGTGCAGGCCTATGTGCCCGGCTATCGGCTGAAGCAGGAGGTGCAGTTCGAGCGCTTCGGCGACAATAATCCGATCACGATCCCCGGACTTGGCCGGTTCACCGGCATCAAGACGATGATATTTTTAGAGGTCGAGGGGGCGGGGGATTATCTGCCGCCCTATTCGGGCAATCTCGACATCATGACCGCGGCAGCGAAAGCAACCGGGGAGCTGCTGGCCGAGCGCATCCGCGAGGGAAAGAAAGTGACGGCATGACCGCCTCGAACGCCAATCGCTTCAACGTCGAGGCGGGCGACAAGCTCTATATCCAAGACGTCACGCTGCGCGACGGGATGCACGCGATCCGGCACATGTACGGCATCGACCATGTGCAGGCGATCGCGAGAGCGCTCGACGACGCGGGGGTCGACGCAATCGAGGTCGCGCACGGCGATGGCCTCAGTGGCGCGAGTTTCAACTATGGCTTCGGCGCCCATACCGATTGGGAATGGCTGGAGGCGGTTGCCTCAGTGCTGACGAAATCGGTGCTGACGACGCTGATCCTGCCCGGCGTGGGCACGGTCGAGGAACTGCGGCGCGCATACGACCTCGGCGTGCGTTCGGTCCGCGTCGCGACGCATTGTACCGAGGCCGATGTGTCGAAACAGCATATTGGCATCGCGCGCGACCTGGGGATGGACGTGTCGGGCTTTCTGATGATGAGCCATATGATCGACCCCGACGCGCTGGCGAGCCAGGCGCAATTGATGGAAAGCTATGGTGCGCAATGCGTCTATGTCACCGACAGCGGCGGCGCGCTCGACATGGACGGCGTTCGCGACCGGCTGCGCGCCTATGACCGGCTGTTGAAACCCGAAACGCAGCGCGGCATTCACGCGCACCACAACCTGTCGCTCGGTGTCGCCAATTCGATTGTCGCGGCGCAGGAAGGGGCGGTGCGCATCGACGCCTCGCTGACCGGCATGGGCGCGGGAGCCGGCAATGCGCCGCTGGAAGTATTTGTCGCGGCGGTCGACCGCAAGGGCTGGCATCATGGCTGCGATGTCAATGCTCTGATGGATGCGGCGGAGGATCTGGTCCGCCCGCTTCAGGACCGGCCGGTGCGCGTCGACCGCGAAACGCTCGCGCTCGGCTATGCCGGGGTCTATTCGAGCTTTCTTCGCCATGCCGAAAAGGCGGCCGAAACCTATGGGCTCGACACGCGGGCCATTCTGGTCGAACTCGGGCGGCGCAAGATGGTCGGAGGCCAGGAGGATATGATCGTCGATGTCGCGCTCGATCTGTTGAACGAAGGCCGATCAGCAGCATCGGTCTCTTCGAGCTGAGGTGGCTCTGCCCGACCAGAGAGTTTCCTGACGAAAAGCGCCAAATGGGAGCATCGCACCGCGCGCAGACGCCATATCCGGCTTGGCGGCGGCCTCCGGCGCGCTATGGTCGAGCAAGGGGAGAGGCATGGCGAAGCATGGCGACAAACGGGTAGCGCTCGTCACCGGTGGCACCCGCGGGCTTGGCCGTGCCACGGCGGAGCATCTGCTGGGCGAAGGATGGGATGTTGCCGTTTGTGGACGGCGCGAACCCGACGGGCCCATCGTGGCGGCGGACGGTGAAGCCTGGTTCAGCGCCGCCGATGTCCGAGATCCGGCGATGGCCGAAACGCTCGTCGCCGATGTCTTGGCGCGATTCGGCCGGCTCGACCTTCTCGTCAACAATGCCGGTGGGACCCCCTTTCAGCCGCTTGCCGATTCCTCGCCAAGATTGCTCGAACGCGTCGTGACACTCAATCTCCTTGCGCCGCTCTACCTCTGTCGTGCCGCCTTCCGGGCCTTGCGCGAAAGCGGAGGAAGCGTGGTCAACATCGCCAGCATTTCGGGCAAGCGGCCCTCGCCGGGCACCGCGGCGTACGGCGCGGCCAAGGCCGGGCTGATCAACGCGACGGAGAGTCTGGCGATGGAATGGGGTTCGACGGTCCGGATCAATACGATCGTCGTCGGACTGGTCGAAGATGTCGAGCAGGTCGATCATTATGGCGGCCCCGAGGGCGTCGCGCGAATCGGTGCGGCGCTTCCGATGGGACGGATGGTGCGGGGAAGCGATCTGGGGCCGGTGGTCGCATGGCTGGCGTCGGAGGCCGCGCGGTTCATCACCGGCACGCACATAACGGTTCACAGCGGCGGCGAAACGCCGCCCCATCTGCTGCTCGCCAAATCCTGACGTCGATGCCGGAGCGCCCCGAGCTTCGCCGCGCGGCGGTTTTCCGAGGCCAAGCTTCGGCTTTTCAACCCATCGGCCAAGGCGATCCCCGCGATCGACGCCTGCCAGTCGATCGCCCGCGCGACTGCAGAGCCCGGTCCTGCGGCAGAGCGAATATACTTAGTACTTGAAGTATTATTTTTTGCTGCTAATTCCGGCCGCGGGACTGGAGGATTGACGCCGACGGCATGCGCTGAGGATCGACACGATCCCGGGCCGATGGGAAAACCGGCCGAAGCCAGCAGCAACTTCTGTTCCGGAAACATGATGGGCCGGATGCGAGCACCGCATTTCCGACGCGATGGCGCGTGCGGAACGCGCCTTGGCGCGGCCCCTGTACGGGAGGACCAAATGAAGACCGCTTTGCTTCTGATTTCGACGGCCACCATCGCCCTGGCGGCGATGCCTGCGCAAGCGCAGACCGCCGATCCGGCCAATGACGCCTCCACGGCCGCCAGCGCCGAAGAGGTTTATGGCGAAATTCTCGTCACGGCGCAGCGCCGGTCCGAGAGTGTGCAGGACGTCCCGATCGCCATTTCGGCGTTCAACAGCGAAATGGTCGAAAGCAGCGGCAGCACCAACATCACCAGCCTGAATGGCCTGGCGCCGAACGTGGTCCTGCAGACCCAGGGTCTTGTCGCCAACGTCCCGATGATCTCGATCCGCGGCATGAGCACGGCCGACCCCGATCCGAACGCCGACCCCAAGGTCAGCACGATCATCGACGGCGTCTATATCCCCTTCGTATCGAGCACGATGCTCGACCTGTTCGATATCGAGCGCGTGGAGGTGCTGAAAGGTCCGCAGGGCGTGTTGTTCGGCAAGAATAATCTCGCCGGTACGCTCAACGTCATCACCGCGCGGCCGACCGCCGATTTCGGGGCGGAAGCGCGGCTGACGCTCGGTTCGTTCGGGCTCAAGCAGTTCCGGGGCAAGGTCAACAGCGGCCGTTTCGCCAATGACATGCTCGCCGCGAAGGTCGCGGTGAATTTCCGCGACTACGATGGCTACAGCCGCAACGTCGTCACCGGCAACCGCCTCAACGGCAGCAACGTCAAGTCGGTGCGCGGCGCGCTGGATTTTGATCCGGGCGGCGCCTTCGACACGGCGCTTGTCGTCGACTGGCTGAAGCAGAAGACGACCGGCCCGGCCCCGCACGTCCTCGACAACGGCGATCCCAATTGGGATCGCCTCCCCGACATCGTAAAGACCGACATCCGCAAGTCGGCGGTGCTTTTCGACCCGATTGCCAACACCGAAACCTATGGCGGCTCGCTGACGTCGAACCTCGATGTAGGCTGGGGCACGATCACCTCGGTGCTCGGCTATCGCAATCTGGACTATCTGACGCGCGGCGATTTCGACGGGCTGATCACCCCCGCGCCGCAACTCGACGTGACCCGCGACTTTTCGGGTGAATCGAAAAGCGGCGAACTGCGCTATGTTTCGCCGGCGGGCGAACCGGTCGATTTCGTCGTCGGCCTTTATTACCAGGCCGACAAATGGCGTCAGTTCAACACGGTGTTCGCGACGCCGACCACGACGACGCGTGCGCAGCTTCATCAGGACACCGAAAGCTATGCGATTTTTGCGCTCGTCAACGCGCATCCCGCCGACGGCCTGACGCTGTCGCTCGGCGGCCGCTACAGCCATGACCGCAAGAAATATGACATCGCGAACCAGGTCTTTGTGAACGGCAATCAGATCTCGTCCTTTGCGAGCAGCCTGAAGGCCTCGTGGGCCGAATTCACACCGCGTCTGACGGTCAATTACGAAGTCACCCCCGACGTGATGGTCTACGCCAACTATTCGCAGGGTTATAAGGCGGGCGGTTTCAACTCGCGCGGCACGATCCCGGAAAATATCGGCCCCTACAATCCCGAGCGCGTCAATGCGTTCGAGGTGGGCGCAAAGACCGATCTGTTCGACCGGTTGCTGCGTTTCAACGTGGCGGGTTTCGTCAACAACTACCGCGACCTGCAAAGCTCGGTGACGAAGATGGGCGCGGTGCGCGCCGAGAATATCACAACCAACGTCGCCGCGGCGAAAATCTATGGCTTCGAGGTCGAAAGCCTGTTGCGGCCGATGGACAATTTCACGATCGGCGCCAATATCGCCTATCTCCACGCGCGCTACACCGACTTCTGCGCCGACACCAACGGCGTCTTTACCAATGGGGCGCCCGAAGTCGGCCAGTGCGGCCCGGCGGTACCGATCCTGATCAACGGCGTGCCGAACGGCACCTTCGCGGTACCGACCGATTCGACCGGGCTCGACCTTGCCAATGCGCCGAAATGGAGCGGCAGCCTGTCGCTCGACTATGCGATCCCGACGGGTTTCGGAGAGGTAAAGCTGCACAGCGACGCACGCTATTCGGCTCGCTTCAACACCTGGGGCCGCAGCAATCTGCCCGGCTATTACCGCGACGAGGTCGTCCTGCTCAACGCGAGCATCGCGGTGGCGGGTCACGACGAACGCTGGAAGGTCACGCTCTATGGCAGCAACCTGACCGACCAGGAGGTGATTTCGGGCGCGACCAACGCGGGCGCGACCCCCATTTCGCAATTCTACCAGCCGCCGCGCGAGTTCGGCGTCGACTTTGCGATAAAATTCTGAATGACCGGTCCGCGGCGCGCCTTGCCGTGCCGCGGATCCGTTTCAAAGATGGAATCCGGGAGAGAGACATGGGCTGGGACGTGAATCGACGCATCTTCGTCGGCGGCATGGGCGCACTTGCAGCGGCGGGCCTTGCGCTGCCGACCTATGCGAAGAACGGCAAAAAACTCAACATTCTGATGATCGTGACCGATCAGGAACAGAGCGTCGCCAGCTATCCGAAGGGCCTCCTCGAAAAACTGCCTCATCACCGCGAGTTGATGGAACGCGGTATGCTCGTCGAAAACTATCATGTGCATACGACGCCGTGCACGCCGTCGCGCTCGACGATCTTTCAGGGGCATCACACGCAGCGGACGGGGTTGTTCCTCAACAGCGACAATGCCCCTCACCCGGTCGCGGCAGAGGATATGCCGACGCTCGGCCACATGATGCAGGCGGCGGGCTATTACACGAGCTACAAGGGCAAGTGGCACCTCAGCCGGATGAACCTGGAGCGCAATTGGAACCGCGTCCCCGGCGGCATCTATCCCAGCACCGAACGCGCGATGGAAAAATACGGCTTCCACGACTATGGCTTCGACGGCGAGGAACTGGGCCTGACCTGGGACGGCTACCGCGCCGACATGTATGTCGCGGGCGACGCCGCGCGCAGCATTTTCGACTTCGTCCGCCGCGACAAGGCGGGGGGTAAGCCCTGGTTCATGGTCGTCGGCCTCATCAATCCGCACGACATCATGTTCTATGATGCCACCGGCGAGCAGGCGAAGCACCGGATTCACCCCGATATTCTCGCCCCGCTGCGCCGCGAGCCCGGCGACCCGATCTACGAGGTCGACAACAAGTTCGATCTGCCGCAGAGCTTCTTCAAGGACGACCTCAGCACCAAGCCCGAGGCGCATCGGGCGATCGTTCGACTGAACGATCTTTTCTACGGCCCGATGCCGCACGAGGATCTCGAAAGCTGGCACCGCTTCAACAATTATTATTATAACTGCTTGCGCGACGTCGACCGGCGGCTCGGACAATTGCTCTGGGCGCTCAAGGAGAGCGGCCAGATCGACAATACGATCATCATGTACACGAGCGACCATGGCGAACGTGCCGGCGCGCACGGAATGCGCCAAAAAGCGGGCACAATGTATCGCGAGGAAACCAATATCCCGATGATCATCGCGCATCCCGACGTCGCCGGGGGCCGGACGACAAAGGGGTTGATGGGCGCGGTCGATATTGCCCCGACGCTGATGAGCCTTGCGGGCCTGTCCGCGGCCGACGCCGCGTCGCATTTTCCGGGGCTGCCCGGTGTCGACGTTTCTTCGCTTCTCGCCGCGCCCGCGGCGCCGACCGAGCGCGATCGTCGCGGTCATTTCTTCAACTATGCCGTCGCGCATATGTGGGAACCCCTTTCGGCCAAAACGCGCGGTCCGCGTCCGCCGGGCGAGGCGATCCCCGACTACAGCAAGATCTACGACCTATCGAAACGACGCCTGCATCGCGGCGTTCACGACGGGCGCTGGAAATTTGCGCGCTATTTTGCGCCGGCGCATCATCACACCCCGCGCGACTGGAAAACGCTCGACGCGCGCAACGACCTTGAACTGTATGACACACATGCCGATCCCGACGAACTCGTCAATCTGGCGAACGACCCCAGGCATCGCAAGACCGTGATGCGCCTGAATGCGATGGTGAACGCGCTGTCGGACCGCGAAATCGGCGCGGGTCTCGACGACGGGCGCGAATATCCGGGCCCGACGGAGATGTACAACCGCCCCGGATGACCGATCGCCGGACGCGGCCGCCGATGCCGTTCCGCGCCTCGTCAGCCCTCGGAACGGTTCCGGTGTTCCCGGCGCATCATCCGAACAGGCGTTCGGGGCGCAGGTGGTGCGGCCGAACGCCCTGTTCGGCGAGCCGGTCGGGCCAGTGAAGGTCGAACAGCAGCGCTTCCGCTGCCAGCGCCATCGCGGGCGATGTCTGAAGACCGTAGCCGCCCTGCCCCGCGAGCCAGAAGAACCCCGGTGCGTCGGGCGCAAAGCCCGCGGTCGGCACCTTGTCGGCGACAAAGCTGCGCAGGCCCGCCCATTTGAGCGCAATGCGGTCGACGGTCAGCGTCGTCGCCTGCTCGACCCGCCAGGCGGCGAGTGCCATGTCATAATCGTCGGGCTGCGCATCGCACGCGGGCGACGGCGTGACATCCATCGGCGATGCCAGCAGCCGGCCGGCATCGGGCAGCATATAGAAGCCGTCGTCGGCGACGGTCTTGAGGAATGGCCAATCGGTGATGGCGAGCCCCGGCGGCGGATCGAAGCCGATGATCGTCCGGCGGAGCGCGGTCAACCCCAGCGGGCGAACGCCCGCCATCGCCGCCAGTTCGTCTGCCCAGGCGCCCGCCGCGTTGACCACGACCGGGGCGGCATAGCTTTCGCCTGCAGTGTCGACGATCCAGCCCGACCCGTCGTGCGCAATGCCCGTCACGCCGGCATTGAAACATATCTCTCCTCCCGCGGCGCGCAGCAGGCGGGCATTGGTCTGGAGGAGAAGGTCGGCGTCAAGCTTGCGGCCGCCGGTATCGAGCAGCCCCTCCACCGCGCCTTCCTCTCCGACCTTCAGGGGCGGCACGATCGCCAGCATGTCGGCGGGGCCGATCGCCGATATATCGTCGGAAAAGCGCCGCATTTCGGTTTCCAGCGCCCTCAGCTGATCCATCGTTTCGGTGGTCGCGAAAAACATCGCCGATTTGGGCTGCGACAGGGGCGGCGCGTCGGGGTCATCCGGCGGGTCGGTGAAAAAGGAGCGGCTGGCCGCGGTGAGACCGCGGACAATGGTGTCGCCGATCCCGAAGTGATAGAAAGTCGCGCTGCGACCCGACGCGTGGTAGCCAAGCGCCGCTTCGCGTTCCAGCAACAGCGTCTGGGCGCGGGGCGCGAAGCGCGCGGCCGCCGACACACCGGCGATGCCGCCGCCGATCACCAAAATGTCTGCGCGCTTCATCGGGTGCCCCCTTTGACCGGCGCCGGGCGTCGCGGCTTCGCCGTACGGCGACCCTTCGCGAGCGCCGCCGTCAGGGCCGGTCGCCGGATGCGGGCTCGTCCTCCAGCCCCTGATATTTCAGCTGGAGATAGCGTTCGCGCGTCGCGAGTTTGTCGAGTTCGCCCGCGGCAAGGCTGCGGGCGGCATTGCCGATTTCGCTTTCGAGCATCTTGAGCCCGCCGACCAGCGTGTCGTCGGGCGTGCGCCCGGCGTGCGCTTCGCTGCGGAGGCCCGCGGGGATGCGCTGATAGCCCGCGACGAGTTCGGGCAGATCCTCACCCACCAGTTTGCGGATATTGGCGGCGGCCGGCGTTGCGGGATCGAGCGTCTGGAGCTGCGGCGCGAGCAGGTCGAGCTGGACGCCGATGCCGTCGACCAGCTGGCGCGCGGGGGCGGGAAGCGCGGGGCGCTGCGCTTCCAGCCAGATTTCGGTGCGTCCCGCGAGCTGTTTGAGGTCGGTCCTGGGCAGATCGGCCTGGCGCGGCTCGGGGAAGGGCGGCCATTTGCCGAAAAGCACCGCAACGCCGATCAGCAGGACAAACAGCGCAAGCAACCCCGTGAAGCCGAGCGGCTGGATCAGTGCGCCGAAGACCGCCGCGCCAAGCAGCAGCACGCCGCCCGCGATCAGCATCCGGCCCAGCTTCTTGTAAAGATGCTGGCGGCGCAGCGCGACGCTCTTCGTGCCGATCGGCCGCCGCCGCTCGCGCGATCGTTCGATCGCCGATTCGGCGGACAGGCGGATCTTGTCGACTTCGCTCATGCTCATCGCGCGGCTCAGCCCTCGATCGCGGCGAGCGGGCTGTCGGCGCCGCCGACGCTCGCCTGCGCCTGCGCGGCACCCTCGGCGCGCGCGATATAGCCCTTCGACTTGGCGACCTCGCCCTCCAGCGTCGTCACCGTGGTCTTCATGCTGTCGAGCGCCTTCAGCTTGAAGGTATCGATCGCGTCCATCGTGTCATAGATATTCTGAAAGGCGCGCTGGAGCGTTTCCATCGGGATCGTGCTCGACGCCGCCTGTTCGTGGATGCGCGCGGTGTTGTCCTTCAGCATTTTCGACGTGCCGTCGATGATGTTGGCGGTCGTCGTGTTGAGCGCGGTGATCTGTTCGAGCACCAGCTTCTGGTTGGTCATCGCCTGCGCGACGGTGATCGCGGTCTTGAGCGCGCCCACCGTTGTCGTGCTCGCGCGGTCGACGCCCTTTACCAGCTCGACATTATTCTTTTTGACGAGGTCGAGCGCGAGATAGCCCTGCACCGTCACCGCCATCTGCGTCAGCAGGTCCTGCGACCGCTGGCGGGCATAGAAGAGCGCATTTTCGCGCAGCACCTTCGCCTTGGCGGGGTCGATGCCGTCGAGTTCGTTCGCCTTGGCTTCAAGTTTTTCGTCGAGCGTCTGGGCGATGTGGATCATCTGTTCCAGCTTGCCCATCGATTCCCACATTTTCCGGCGCTCGACGTCGATCGCCGCATTGTCCATCAAGAGCTCGTCCTTGCCGTTGGCAAGCGCGGTCAGGATGCCACCGATATGCGTCTGTGCGCTCCGGTACTGGGCGAAATAATTGCTCACCTTGCCGCCGAATATCTTGTCGAGGAACCCGCGCTTCGACAGCAGCTTGCCGTTCGCTGACGGGTCGAGCCGTTCGACGGTGTTGCGAAGCTCGATCAAATTCTGTCCGATGTCGGTGTCGCGGTCCATCGCGCGGATCGGGCGGTCGAGAAAGCGGTTCGAATGGCTCGCCGCCTCCAGCATTTCCTTGCGGCCCATATTGGTGATCTGGTCGACCTTTTGCCCGAAGGCGGGCGAATTGACGTCCTGTGCGACCAGCTCTTCGATAAAGCCGTCGACCCGCTCGCCGAGCTTCGATTTCTGCTCGGTCGACAGCGGCACCAGGCCAGCGGCTTTTTCGGGGGACACCGACGGCACCGGATCGGGCGCGGTCAGCTTCAGCTCGTCGGTTCCGGTCGCCGTCGCGGTCGCTTCGCTCATTCGTCTTCCTTCCAGGCCCCAAGAGAGATTTGCGGGCCGCTTCCTATATGGCATGCGGACCTGTGTTATTCAAGCACTACACCCCTTGCGGGCGGAGCGCCGGAGCGATCCACGCGGACAGGATCAGCTGCGCCATATGATAGACGAGGATCGGAACGAGCACCATGCCGGCGATGGCGGGCGGGAAAAGCGTCGCCGCCAGCGGCGCACCGACCGCGATGCTTTTCTGCGCGCCCGCGAAAAGCAGCGTGATGCGGTCGGCCCGCGCGAGGCGGAGCAGCCCGCCCAGCGCCCAGGCCCCGCCAAAGGATAGTGCGAGCATCGCCGCCGTGACGGCCAGGACGATCGCGATCTCGCGCGTATCGAGCATCGTCCAGATGCCCGCCACCACCGCCGCCGAAAAGGCGACATAAACCGCGATGGCGATCGCCGTACGGTCCATGAACGTCGCAAGGCCGCGGTGCGCAAGTACCCACGGGCGCAGCCAGCGCTGCAAGGACTGCCCCAGAATGAAGGGGATCAGCAGGATCGACACGATGCGCAGCACCGCCGCCCCGTGAATCTCGCCCGCGCTGCCCGCGAGCAGCGCGAAGAGCAGCGGCGACAGCGCGACACCGCTTAAATTGAGCAGCGCGGCGGCGACGACGCTGGCGGCGACATTGCCGCCCGCCATCGAACTGGCGGCGGTCGCCGATTGCACGGTCGATGGCAGGATGCCGAGATAGAGAAAACCGAGCGCCAGCGTGGTGGGGAGCCATGGCGCGACGACGCGTTGCACGCCGAGGCCGAGCAGCGCCATGGCGCCGAAGCAGAAAAGCAATGCCGCGCCCTGCAACGTCCAGTTGCGGATGCCGTGCAGCACCTCGTCGCGGGGCAGGCGCACGCCGTTGAGGAAAAACAGCAGGACGATCGCCGCGGTCGACACGGCCTCGGCAACCGGCACCGCGGCGCCGCGCACCGGCAGCAGGCTGGCGAGCAGGATCGTCGCGAACAGGATGGGGACGAAACGGTCGGGGAAGAGGCGGGACAGCATCGAAAGCGGGATGGCCGCGGCGTGCGTGCTTGGCAAGCCCGCAGGAGGCGATAGAGAGGCGCGATGGCCCATATATTGATGCTCGCCGCGCTTCCCGAAGAGGGCGACGCCTTGTTTCCCGAAGCGGGGCAAAAGGCGGACGGTCTCTTTTCTCTCCGCCGCATCGCGGCGCATGGCCATGATCTGACCATCGCCATCTGCGGGCTCGGCAAGGTCAACGCCGCGCTCTGTGTAGGGATGATCGGGGGCGCCGCCGACCTCATAGCGATGAGCGGCACATGCGGATCGCTCGGCGCGGCGCCGGGCGCCTATTGGATCGCCGAGGCGCTTCAGCATGATTATGGCGCAAACCGGCCCGGCCTTTTTCGCCGCTACCGCGCAGGCGACTGGCCGCTGGGCGAGGCGAGCGAGGCGCATTTTTCCGCTATGGCCGATCCGGGACTTGGCCTGCCCCATGTGCGGATCGCCAGCGGCGACAGTTTCGTCGCCTGTCCCGATGCCGCCGCCGATCTGAAATCGCTTGGCGCCATGCTCGTCGACATGGAGGTTGGGGCGGTGGCGCAGGCGGCGACGCGGCTCGGCAAGCCCTGGGCGGCGGTGAAAGCCGTCACTGACGAGGCCAATGGCGAAAGCGGCGGTGATTTCCAGGCGAACCTCGCCCGCGCAGCACACGCCGCCGCGCGCGAGGTGGAGCGGCTGGTCGCCATGCTGCCCGTCGTTCGGGGCGATTAGGATCAAGGCCCGGCGGTCCCGCCACAGGGGCGAAGTTGGCGCCAAATTGGCATTTTTTCGGGAAATGTGATAGCAAACGGCCATCATCGCGACTTTCCGGAACCGCAGGACGATCCGGAACGAGGCACCAGGGACCGATCGCGAACAAAGGTGGGGACATCCATATGAACGATCTTCATATCGGCAATTTTATCATCGAGGGTGATCGACTCGTCGCTTATGGTCGCATGGCATTCATTGCCTTGCTGATCCTGCTCGCGACCTGGGTGCTTGCCAAGGCCGCCAAATGGGGCTTTGCGAAGCTGGTCGAAACTGTTCCGCTGTTGCGGCGCGAAACATCGACGGGGGAAAGCTTCGGCCTGTCGCTCGGGCGCATCGTGTCGCTCCTGATCTGGCTGCTCGGCCTGATTGCCATTCTGAACGTCCTCAACCTCGGGTCGGTCACGGGGCCGATGGAGGCGATGCTTGCCAAGGCGATGGGGTTCATTCCCAATATCGTCGGCGCGGGGCTGATCCTGTTCATCGGTCATATGCTTGCCCGGATCGCCAAGGAACTGGTGGAAACGGTGCTGTCGACAGTGGATTTCGACCGTTGGGCCAATCGCGGCGGAGTCGATCAGGTCACGGGCAACAGCAGCATCAGCCGCACGATCGGCACCATCGTCTATGTGCTGATCATCATCCCCGTCGTGATCGGGGCGCTTCAAGCGCTCCAGATCGAGGCGATCAGCGGGCCGCTGGTCGCAATGCTGACGCGCATCCTCGACGCGGTTCCGAACATCATCGGCGCCTCGATCGTCCTCGGCCTCGGCTTCGTGATCGCGCGCTGGATCGCCTCGCTGGTCCAGGAACTCGTCGCCGGGCTGGGCGCCGACCAGTCGGTTGCCGCCATCGGTCTGCTACCCGCGACTATCAAGGTTTCGGCGGTGGCGAACAAGATCGTCATGGTGACGGTCCTGCTGGTGACCGCGATCGCCGCGACCCGCCTGCTCGACTTTCCGGAACTGACCGCCGTGGTCGACGAAGTGCTGCGCCTCGGCGGGGCTGTGCTTTTCGGCGGGGTGATCATCGCGGTCGGTTTCCTGGTCGCCAATTTCCTCGCGTCGCTGATCGGCGGTGCGGGAGGCGACACCCTGGGCACGCGCATGATCCGCTATGCGACGATCCTGCTGTTCTCGGCGATGGGGCTCAAATATATGGGGATCGCCGACAGCATCATCGAAATGGCATTCGGTGCGCTCGTCATCGGCGCGGCGGCGGCGGCGGCGCTGGCCTTCGGGCTGGGTGGCCGCGATGCCGCGGCCCGGGTGCTCGACGATATGCGCGGAAAGCCCGCCGACCCGCCGTCGGCCCGCCGCACTGCGCCGCCGCCGGCCGAATAGGCGTTTCGGCTCCTCCTTATCAAAGCCGGAGCGCGGCGGTCCTTTGGGGCGGCCGCGCTCTTTCTTTTCCGGCCGGGCGGCTTCGGCAATTTTGTTGCAGCGCAGCGGTGCTTCTGTTAGGGGCGCGGCCGATTGCGGCGCGTGTTGCGCCGCCCGCTCCCAAAAGGCCGAACCCCGCATGTCTCTGCGCAATATTGCGATCATCGCACACGTCGATCATGGCAAGACCACCCTTGTCGACCAGCTCTTCCGCCAATCGGGCACCTTTCGCGACAATCAGCGCGTCGAGGAACGCGCGATGGATTCGAACGACCTCGAAAAAGAACGCGGGATCACCATCCTCGCGAAATGCACCAGCGTCGAATGGGGCGAGGGCGACAATGCGACGCGGATCAACATCGTCGACACGCCGGGCCACGCCGATTTCGGCGGCGAGGTCGAGCGCATTCTGTCGATGGTCGACGGCGTCATCCTGCTCGTCGATGCGGCCGAAGGCCCGATGCCGCAGACCAAGTTCGTCACCGGCAAGGCGCTCGCGCTCGGCCTCAAACCCATCGTCGTCGTCAACAAGATCGACCGCAGCGATGCGCGCGCCGCCGAGGTGCTCGACGAAGTGTTCGAACTGTTCCTGACGCTCGAGGCCAATGACGAGCAACTCGACTTTCCGATCCTCTATGCCTCGGGCCGCGGCGGCTATGCCTCGCCCGACCCCGAAGCGCGCGAAGGCACGCTGGAGCCGCTGTTCCAGACGATCGTGAACCATGTGCCCGCCCCCGGCCTCGACGAAAACGCGCCCTTCACCTTCCTTGCGACGCTGCTCGACCGCGACAATTTCATCGGCCGCATCCTGACCGGTCGCGTTCAGTCGGGTTCGGTCAAGGTCAACCAGCCGATCCATGCACTCGACATGGACGGCAAGGTGATCGAAACCGGCCGCGCATCGAAGCTGCTCGCCTTCCGGGGGCTCGACCGCGTGCCCGTCGACGAAGCCAAGGCGGGCGACATTGTCGCGATCGCGGGACTCACCAATGCGACCGTCGCGAACACCATCGCCGACACGAGCGTCAGCGAACCGATCGCCGCGCAGCCGATCGATCCGCCGACGCTGTCGATGCGTTTCGCCGTCAACGATTCGCCGATGGCGGGCCGCGAGGGCAGCAAGGTGACGAGTCGCATGATCCGCGACCGCCTTTTCCGCGAAGCCGAAACCAATGTCGCGATCCGCATCACCGAAAGCGCCGACAAGGACAGTTTCGACGTCGCGGGCCGCGGCGAGCTTCAGCTCGGCGTGCTCATCGAAACGATGCGTCGCGAGGGTTTCGAACTCGGCATCAGCCGCCCGCGCGTCCTTTATCAGACCGACGAGAGCGGCCAGCGCACCGAACCCTATGAAACCGTCGTCATCGACGTCGACGACGAGCATAGCGGCACGGTCGTCGAGAAGATGCAGATGCGCAAGGCCGACCTCACCGACATGCGCCCGTCGGGCGGCGGCAAGACGCGCATCACCTTCTCGGGCCCGTCGCGCGGCCTGATCGGCTATCATGGCGAATTTCTGTCGGATACGCGCGGCACCGGCATCATGAACCGCCTGTTCGAAAAATACGGGCCGTACAAGGGCGTGATCGAGGGCCGCAAGAACGGCGTCCTCATCTCGAACGGCAATGGCGAGGCCGTTGCCTACGCGCTCGGCCCGCTCGAAGAGCGCGGCATCCTCTTTGTCTCGCCGGGCGAGGCGCTGTACGAGGGCATGATCATCGGCGAGAATGCCAAGCCCGAAGACCTCGAAGTCAACCCGATGAAGTCGAAGCAGCTCACCAACTTCCGTTCGACAGGCAAGGACGACGCGATCCGCCTGACTCCGCCCAAGCGCATGACGCTGGAGCAGGCGATCGCCTATATCGACGACGACGAGATGGTCGAGGTAACGCCCAAGAACATCCGCATAAGGAAGGCGATCCTCGACCCGCACGAGCGCAAGAAGGCGAGCCGCAAGAAGGAAGCGGCGTAACCTTTCCCGGATCAGTCCCCGGTCGGCGCGACCAGCCGGGGCGATCCGGTGAATTGCGCCCAGTTTGCAGGACACACCTCGACCGGCCGGGGCTTATCGCCCGTCTCGCCTGCGATCCAGCAATCGTCGAATACCGAACAATAGCAGAGCCGGACGCCGATCTTCGTACGTTCGGCGTCGAAGCGCTGCCACGCGTCTGCAGGCACCTTTGCAGGGTCGATTTGCGCGAACATCACATTCTCGCCGGGCCTGATCACCTCGCCGATCACGCTGCCGTAACCGAGCGCCAGGTCCTGCGGCCGATCGGAGCAGCACGCGCCCAGAATGTCCTGAAACTGCGTATAGGATTTGTCGCGATAGCGGATTTCCATGCCGCGTATGTGGGCGGGCCCGACCCCCTTGTTGGTCAGCGACAGGCGGATCAGCGGCTCCCCCGCATCGCCGCGATTCGTGCTTTCATAGGCGACGTGCGGCCACACCGCCGCGATCTGCATCTTCTCCGTGGCCTCGGCCTGGATGAATGTGAAATAGGCGACCGCGACCGAGATGACGAATGCCGGCACCGCGACGAGAAAATTGCTTGCGGCCAGCAGCGGCAGGAATTTCAGCGCGCGCTCGACCGGTGACTTGCCGGTCTTTGCAGCAGACGCGTCCAGTTGGGCCTCGATCCGCGCAAGGCGTTCATCGAAGCTCGATTCCGGTCCGGTTTTAGCGGGCGTACCTTCCTCCATGGCGCGACGCTGCCGCGCTTCGGTGCCAGAATCAAGACGTGGCCGATGCAAGCCCCGGCTTGAAGTGCGCCAACACCCGGTGCATCAGAGGGGTGCGCCGATGGCGGGGAGTCGTCCGCCGCTCCGCGCCGATGTGCGTCTGTCCTCCGCATCGGGGGGCGTCCCGTTCATCCCCTAAGGAGTGTGCGCGTTGGCCCGCCTCATCCTGTTCAACAAACCCTATGGCGTGCTGTCGCAATTCACCGACCGTGGCAGCGCCACCGCGCGCGCGACGCTGTCCGACTATATCGACGTACCGGGCGTCTATCCCGCCGGGCGGCTGGACCGCGACAGCGAAGGTCTGCTGATCCTGACCGACGACGGCGCGTTGCAGGCGCGCATCTCCTCGCCCAGGCACAAGACGCCCAAAACCTATCTCGCGCAGGTTGAGGGCGAGCCCGATGAGGCGGCGCTGGAGGCGCTCAGCCGCGGCGTTACGCTGAACGACGGCCCCACGCGCCCGGCAACGGTCCGCCGCATCGAGGCGCCCAAGCTTTGGGACCGCGATCCGCCGGTGCGCTACCGCAAGAGCGTCGCCGACGCATGGATCGAACTCACCATCACCGAAGGCCGCAACCGCCAGGTACGGCGGATGACGGCAGCGGTGGGCCATCCGACGCTGCGTTTGGTGCGCTGGCGGATCGGGGGGTGGGAGATCGGGGATCTGGCGCTCGGGGAATGGCGGACGGCCTGACAGCCGCCCGCCGGGAGGGGTCACTTGGTCGTGTAGCCGCCGTTCACGAGGATCGTCTGGCCCGTCATCCACCAGCCGTCCGAAACCAGCATACGGATCCACGGCACGATGTCCTCGATATCGGTGAGCCCCGTTTTCGAGAAGGGCGACAGCGCTGCCGCCGATTTGTGATAGGCGACCGCGTCGTCGCCCTCGGCGGGGTAGAAAAAGGGCGTGTCCATCGGGCCGGGACCGATCGCCGTGACCGAAATGCCGCGCTCCCCAAATTCCTTCGACGCCGCGCGGGTGAAATGTTCGACGGGTGCCTTGGTCCCGGCATAGGCGGCGTAAAAGGGCGTGTAGGCGCCGAGCAGCGAGGTGACGAGCGTGCAGATCTTGCCATTGTCGTTCACATGCTTGCCGGCTTCCTTCAGAAAGAAGAAGGCGGTCTTGCTGTTCACCGCGGTCATTTCGTCATATTCGGCCTCGCTGATCTCGGTGAAGGGCTTTTTCAGCACCTTGCCGACCGTGTTGATCGCGATATCGGGACGGCCGACCGCGGCGATGACGTCGGCGAACAGCTTTTCCATCGCCGCGGCGGAGGTAAGGTCGGCCTGAAAGGCCACCGCCTCGGCCCCTGCGGCGCGGACCGCGGCGAGCGTTTCATCGGTCTCGGCGGCCGAGGCGGGGCTGTTGTAATGGATGGCGACCGCCCGGGCGCCGTGCGCGGCGAGGTCGCGTGCGATCAGCCCGCCCAGATTTTTGCCGCCACCCGCGATGAGTGCGACTTTGCCCTTGATGTTGTGATCTGCCATGGCTGGTCTCCTTGGTTGACAGGGGAGGGGCGCCGCGGCGGTCGCTGCGGCGTTGTCGGCTCACGATAGGTGCTTTGCCGCTTGCCCGCTTTCCAATTCCGGCGCAGCTTGCCCATTCCGGCCGATGAGTCGGACGAGACCGTGGGGAAGGGCGATTGAGCGGACAGGCGCTGGGCGTGTGGGACGGTATCCGGCCGCTGCGGCCGCGGGCGCTGGTTGCGCGCCGCGAAACCGCGATCGGCCCGATCGGCATCGTCGCGGCGACCGAAAGGCTGGACCGCCCGGCCGACTGGACGTTCGAGGAAGCGCATCACACGATCGTCGTGCATCTGGGCGGACGGCTGCGCCGGATGGACTGCGAATTTTCGGTCGGGCCGTCGGGGTCGGCGCTGCCGTCGCGCGGCGACATCTGGGTCATTCCAGCCGCGTGCCGCTATGCCGCGCTGGCCGAGGGTGGATGCGCCGCGTTCGTTGAACTGCGCGTACCGACCGCGCTTGTCGGCGATGCGCCGATGGCGGCGCGTGTGCGGCACCGCGACGATTTCCTCTTCGGATCGGCGACCCGCCTCGCCGAGTTGCTCCGCGGACCGGAAAGCGATCTTGCCAATATGGCGGCGCATGCGATCGGCGATGCGCTGCACCTGCATCTGCGCGCGCGATATGGGCAGTGGAGCCGCCAGGGTGCGCGCCGCATCCTGTCGGCGTCGCAGCGCGCGCGGCTGGCCGCGGCGATCAGGGACGAGCTTGATGCGCGGCATAGTCTCGATACGCTCGCCCGCCTCGTCGGGATGGATGTACGCCGCTTCACCGGGGCGTTCCGTGAGGCGTTCGGCGTCACGCCCTGGCAATATGTGCTGCGCGCACGGCTCGATGCGGCGGCGCGAATGCTGCGGCAGGGAAGCGATTCGATTACCGAGATCGCGCTCGCGACGGGTTTTGCGACGCCGAGCCATTTCGCCACCGCCTTTGCGCGGCGCTTCGGCGTTCCGCCGTCGAACTGGCGCCGCGCGGCCTGACCGTGCTGGTGTCGCCCGAACCCGCGCTCCACGCCTCGCGGTCGGCTTCGGTTGCCACTCTCGGGCTTCAGGCCGTCCGTGACGAGGCCGGGCAGATTGCCGATGGGCCCGGCAAGCCCTGTGGAGCCGACACTGGCGATGCGGTAATTGCCCGGCGCTTCGCGGCGTGCTGACGCAAGGCAGACTGGAACACGCACCGATGAGCGGGCCGCAACATCGGGCAAGACAAGGGCATCGCCTTTCCGAAAGGGCAGCGGTTTTTAGGCCTTTGCATTGACGAAGGCGCCATCGGCCCGCTAGGGCCGCGCCAGTTTTTTATGGAAGATACACCATGACCGATACGCCGCCCGACCGCATGTCGACCAACCCCCGTTCGCCGCATTTCGATCTGGATGTGCTGCAGCGCGGTATCGGCATCCGCTTCAAGGGCAAGGAACGCACTGACGTCGAGGAATATTCGATCTCCGAAGGCTGGATCCGCGTCGCCGCGGGCAAGTCGAAGGACCGGTTCGGCCAGCCGATGACCATCAAGCTGTCGGGCGAAGTCGAGGCGTGGTTCGAGGATATTGCCGGCGAAGGCACCGCGCCCGCCGCCGATTAGGGCGAGCATTCCCGCCCTGGATCGTCATCCCGGCAAAGATCGGTTATCCGCCCAAGCCCCCAACACAGAAACCACCCGGAGCGGCGGGCCGCCCCGGATGGTTTCGTCGCTCGTCGAGCCCGTGGGTGTGGGGGGGAAGGCTCAGTGACCGAGCGAGGCGACAACGGTTTCGAGGCCGTTGCCGGGTTTCCAGTCCTGTTGTGCCCAGACCGGGGCTTTGAAATTCGATTTCGGGCTCGCCGCGCCCGCGGGCTCGCCATCGGCATAGATGAAGCCCTGAACCGGATTGGCGCGCAGGCCGAGGTCGCCGATGGGCGCGTACCAGACGCGGACCAGGCTCCAGTCGCCTGCATCGCTGACGTCGACGACGCGGACGCCGCGCTCGATCTGGCCGCGGCGGCCGCCGATCGGCGACCAGTTGGCATGGTCGATCAGGATTTCGCGGTCGCTGACGATTTTCTTGACCACCGCGACATGACCCATCGGCATGCCGCGCGTTCCGGCGAACGCCATGACGGCGCCCTGCCGCGGTTCGTTGCCGCGTTCATAGCTGCCCGCGGCCTGCGCCCACCAAGTCTTCGCATTGCCGCGAATTTCGACGCCCGATTCGGCGCGGGCGAAGGGAACGCATTGCAGATAGGATTTCGCCGCGGCGGGGACGCTGGCGAGCAGCCCTGCGACGGTCATTGCCGACGCAACGGCGGCGGTCAGAAAGCGGCGATGGAACATGGATTGCGACCCCCGGCTTGTCTTCAAGCGTTGGAGCGTCTTTGCCACGTCCTGCGGCGTCCACCATCCACCTAGCGACGAGCCGCGCCGTGGATGCGGTAGGCGGGGGAACCTTTTGTTTACGCCTTCGCTTCAACGCTTCAGCCGCTCGGCTGGTCGCGATCAGGCCGCCACGGTCGCGACATCGCCCGGACGGCGGAACAGGGTCAGCACGTCGGCGGCGGGCATCGGGCGCCCGTAATAATAGCCCTGGATGTTCGAACAGCCGAAGCTGCGCAGCGTTTCGACCTCCAGCTCGGTTTCGGCGCCTTCGGCGGTCGTCGACATGCCAAGGCTGTCGGCGAGCGCGACGACAGCGCGAATGATCGCAATCGATTCGATGCTGCCCTTGGCCGCGCCGACAACGAAGCTGCGGTCGACCTTGATCGTCGAGAACTGCGTCTTGCGCAAATAGCCGAGCGACGAATAGCCGGTGCCGAAATCGTCGAGCGACAGGCGAATGCCAAGCGCGATCAGCTGATCGAGCAGTTGTGCTGCGCCGCCGCCGTCGCGCAGGAAGACGCTTTCGGTGACTTCGATCTCCAGCCGTTGCGGCGAAAGCCCGCTCTGCGCGAGCGCCGACACGACAACCGAGGCGAAACTGGGATCGGTGAGCTGGTCGGCCGAGACGTTGATCGCGACCTTGAGGTTGGACGGCCATTTCATCGCCTCGCGGCACGCGGTGCGCAGCACCCATTCGCCGATCGGCGAAATGAGCCGTGCATCCTCGGCGAGCGGGATGAAGCGGCCGGGGGATACGTTTCCGAGCTTCTGGTTGTGCCAGCGGATCAGCGCCTCGAAACCGTTGAGCGTGCCGTCGGCGGCGGTCACGACGGGCTGGTAATAAAGCTCGAACTCGCCGCGTTCCAGCGCGCCGCGCAATTCCTGTTCCATCACGCGCCGTTCTTCGGCTTGTGCGTGCAGCGACGCGACATAGGCGGCGACGATGTTGCCGCCCTTGTCCTTCGATTTGTAGAGCGCAAGGTCGGCGTTGCGCGTCAGCGTCTCGACCGTCGCGCCGTCGGTCGGGCCGATCGCAAAGCCGACGCTGGCGCCGACGAAAAGCTGGTGATTGTCGACCACATAGGGCCGGCTGATCGTCGCGATGATCCGCTGCGCCAGCGTCTCGGCGACGTCGGCGGAGGGGACATTGTGGAGTACAACGGCAAATTCATCGCCGCCGAGGCGGCCGCACGTCATCCCGCGCTCCATCAACCCTTTCAGCCGCGCCGCGACCTGAGCCAGCAATTTGTCGCCGACCGGATGCCCCAGCGTATCGTTGACCGCCTTGAACCGGTCGAGGTCGATCATCAGTAGCGCGCAGCGCGTCTTGGCCTCGACCGCATGGGTCAGCGCGCGCGCCAGATCTTCGTTGAGGCTGAGCCGGTTCGGCAGGCCCGTCAGATTGTCGAAGCGCGCCATTTTGGCGATCTGTTCGGCGGTCGCGCGCTGTTCGGTGACGTCGGAGCCCACTCCGCGAAAACCCAGAAACTTGCCCGTTTCGTCGAGGCGGGGAGAGGCCGACAGCTCCCACCAGCGCGCACGTCCGTCGATCGACACCGGGACGATCAGATTCGAAAAGCTTTCGCGTCGCTTCATCCGTTCGGCCATGTCGTGCAGGCTCTTGGGGAACAGCCCGGTTTCCCACGCGTCGCCCGACAGCGCCTGAAGCAGCGGGATGCCTTCCAGCCCCTCGGCGGTGCTGCCAAGCGCATAGGCGAGGCGCGGCGACACATGGACGAGGCGCCGGTTGTTGTCGGTCTGCCACAACCAGTCGGCCGAGGTTTCCTCGAACTCGCGGAGCAGCAGGCTGACCGTCTCGCTTTTTTCGTGCAACGTCTCTTCGGCGCGGCGCGAGCGGATATGGATTTGCGCAAAGCGGACGCAGAAGGCCGACAGCAGGGCGCCCGCGACGACTGCGATCGCGGCGAGCTGCGGCGCACCCGCGAGCGCGAGCGCCCCTGCCGCCGACAAGGATACCGGTACGATGAACAATGCGCAGGCGAGCGGAACGCTGTGCGCGACGATCGCGAGCGTGAGCATCATCAGCACCGCAATCGTCCACATCGACAGCACATGATCGACAGTCGGCGCCAAGCCCTGAAGCCAGAAGGGTGCGCCCCAGAGCAGTGCTGAATAGAGCGCGTGGCGGTTGCACATCGCATATTCTGCATGTCCGGGCAGTTTGGGATCGCCGAGGGGCAGGCTGCGGATACGGCGATACGACCAGAAGCCGAAGAGAATCGCGATCCCGAGCCAGCCGCCAGCGACCGGCAGCGCAACATTGTGGAGCATCGTCAGAAAGGCGACGAGCGCCATGCCGACCCCCATGGCAAGGCGCAGCGCGCCGCGGCCGCGGAGCGGAGCGAGCTGGAGCTGGCGGAGGTTGCCGGTGTCCTGACCCCGCGGCCCCAGCCCCAACAGGGTTCGCGCGGGAATGGTGTCGGCGGCAATCGGGTCGGTCGGCAAGCTTCTCACGCGTCCCGTCTAGCGCGCGCGGGTTACTCGAAGGTAACCATCGCGCCGTTCGGACGCGAATTTATGTGTCGGACGGGGACAGAGTGGAGGCGTGGCGGTTTTTGGGGGTGGGGGCGGACATGACCAACCCCCGTCATTCCCGCGAAAGCGGGGATGACGATGAAATCGAAGTCGGCCCCCGCTGCTTCCGGCCGCTACGCCCTCAAGCCGCGATGGCGAAGGGTTGAATCTCTCCAGCCAGATATTGCGCGCGCGCCTTCGATCGGCTCAATTTGCCCGAGCTGGTGCGTGGCAGCGTGCGCGGTGGGATCAGCTCGATCAGGCAATTCATGCCGGTGATCGCGCGGACGCGCTCGCGGATCGTCTCGCGCAGCGCGGCGCGTTCGGCATCGTCGCTGGTGCGGCACTGGACGAGCACCGCCGGGGTTTCCTCGCCGCCCGGAGTCGTGATCGCAAAGGCGGCGATGTCGCCCGATTTGAAGCCGGGCAGCTGTTCGACCGCCCATTCGATGTCCTGCGGCCAGTGATTCTTGCCGTTGATGATGATCATGTCCTTGGCGCGGCCGACGATATAGATGTAACCGTCTGACATATAACCCATATCGCCTGTATCGAGCCAGCCGTCCACCATGCAGGCGGCGGTCGATTCGGGGTCGCGGAAATAGCCGGTCATCAGCGACGGGCCGGTGCACCAAACCTTGCCGACGGTCTGGTCGGGCAGCGGATTGCCTGCCTCGTCCCGGACCTCGATGGTCATGTCCTTGACCGCCTTGCCGCAGTTGACGATCGCGCGATACCGTGTCGGACGGCCCGCATCGTTCGCGGCGCCCGACAATTCGGTTTCCTCGACCAGTTCGACGACAATGCCTTCGCCCGGCGGCATGATGCTGACCGCCAGCGTCGCTTCGGCAAGGCCATAGCTCGGCAGAAAGGCGCTCGCCTTGAACCCGGCGTCGGCAAAGGCATCGACAAAGCTTTGCATCACGTCCGGACGGATCATGTCGGCGCCATTGCCCGCGACGCGCCAGCGCGACAGGTCGAACCGGTCGGCGACATGGCTCTGGCTGGAAATGCGGCGCGCGCAGATGTCATAACCGAAGGTCGGCGAATAGCTGAGGGTCGTGCCCTGGTTGCGACTGATCAGATCGAGCCACGCGAGCGGGCGGCGCGCGAAATCCTCGGTCTTGAGGTAATCGACCGACACCTGGTTCGCCACGGGCGAGAGCAGGCAACCGACGAGCCCCATGTCGTGATACCAGGGCAGCCACGACACGCAGCGGTCGCTGTCCTGCAATTCCATGCCGTGCGAATGCGCCGACAGATTGTTGAGCAGCGCGCCGTGCGTCACCGCGACGCCGTGCGGGAAGCGCGTCGAACCGCTGCTGTATTGAAGATAGCAGGTTTCGTTGGTCTTTTGTTCGGGAAGCGCCGCGATCGGCGCGGCGCGCTCCGCAAAAGCGGTCCAGTCGAGCGGTTCGACCCCGCGCTGCTCGGCGGCCTCGACCGCCATCGCGGCGATTTCGGGCGGGAAAAACAGCATTTTGGGGTCTGAGCTGGTGAGCTGGACGACAAGCTGGCCGACATAGCTGTCGCGCCCGCCAAAGCTTGTTGGCAGCGGCAGCGGTACCGGCCAGGCGCCCGCATAGATGGTGCCGAAAAACAGCGCGGCAAATTCGGGGCCGGTTTCGGCGATCAACGCGATGCGATCCTGCGGCTTTACGCCCGCTGCGATCAGGCGATAGGCGGCCGCAAGTGCGTCGGCCTTGAGCTCGCTATACGGATAAGGGCGGATCAACTTGCCGCGGGGATCGTGGAAATTCAGCCCGCGCGTACCGCTCGCGGCATAGTCGAGCGCTTCGCCGACGGTGGCGAAATCGGAAAAACGGCGCGGTTGCGCGCATTCGGTCGGGGTCGGCACGAGCGCGTCGGCCGAAGCAAGCTGGGTATCGGTCATAGGGGGTGCGACGTCCCTCGATACGGGGCGCAGCGCAACAAGCATGTCATCTTTTTGTGCCATGTTCTGACGTGCGCGACCCTGTGTTGTTTGAACAAATCGCCCATTCCCGGGCTTTGGTGCCCGATATGGCGGTGTTGATCGTTCTCAATCGGGCCCGACTGTGGCACAAACATGGCATATGGCCAATCGCGGTGCTCCGTTCGACCGTCCAAAAAAGCCGCTCGGCGCAGCCCGGCTCGACGAACTGGCGCTCGCATATGTTGCGCGATTCGCGACGAGCCGCGCCAAGCTGCTGCGCTATCTGGCCCGAAAAGTCCGCGAATCCGAATGGATAGACGAAAATGACGCCATGGCGGCGTGCGACGCGGTGGCCGACCGGATGGAGCGCTTGCGCTACCTCGACGACCGCCAATATGCGGCGATGCGCGCGGGCGCGATGACGCGGCGCGGGCTGGGGGTACGGCGGGTGAAGGCGCAGCTTTACGTCGATGGAATCGCCGCCGAGGACAGCGGCGACGCGATCGATGCGGCCGAAGCTGAAGCGGTCGCCGCGGCCGTCGGGTTTGCGCGGCGACGGCGCTTCGGTCCCTTTGCGACGAACAGGGCAGACGATCCGAAACAGCGCGAGCGGCAGGTCGCGGCCTTTGTGCGCGCGGGGCATAGCCCGGCGCTGGCGCGGCGTATCTTGGCGCTCGCGCCGGGGGACGAGGATGCGCTGGCGGCGCTGGACGCGGAGGCGGCGCTCGATTAGCCGATAATCTTTCCACCGAACGTCATCCCGGCGAAGGGTGTCCAGAGGCGCGTGACTCTGGACACGATCTCGTCGATGCGGAAGGATCTGACGATGAGATCCCGGCCTTCGCCGGGATGACGAATACGGGGTCGAAATTTGATACGTATCTTGCTGGCGACTCTTGCCCTGTCCTTCGCCCTGCCGATCACCGCGTGCAGCCGCGATGCCAGCGAGGCCGAAAGCGCGGCGGCAACGTCGGTGACGATCGAAATGGCCGGCACCGCGCACCGTTTCGACGTCGAGGTCGCGCGCACCGACGAAGAGCAGAAAAAGGGCCTCAAGTTCCGCACAAGCTTGCCGCCGAACGGCGGGATGCTCTTTCCTTTCGAGAGGCCGCGAATCGCGAGCTTCTGGATGCAGGACACGCTGATCCCGCTCGACATGCTCTTCATCCGCGCCGACGGCAGCATCGACCGTATCGCCGAAAACACCATCCCCGGATCGCTCGAACCCGTCGCGAGCGGGGGGGAGGTGTCCGCGGTGCTCGAAATCGCGGGGGGCACCGCAGCGAAGCTCGGTATCGACGAGAGCGCCAGGGTGACGTGGAAAGACAGCAAATAGCGTCGCGGCGCGTGGTTTGCGGCTTGCGAACCGCCCGTGCTTGGCTGTAAACGCCGCAGCCATGAGCATCTTGGGCAAGATTTTCACCTGGTGGGACGGCGCGACCGTCGGCACGCTGCTGAACAGCTGGGCACGCGGCGAAAAGGTCGGCGAGGACGGCCTTGGAAACCGTTATTACCGCGCCAAAAAGGGCGATCGCCGCTGGGTCATCTATAAGGGGTCGAACGACGCGAGCCGTGTGCCGCCCGAATGGCACGGCTGGCTGCACGGCACCTTCGACGAACTTCCTGTGGACGTGCTTCCGGCGCCGCGCGCGTGGGAGAGGGAACCGAGCGCGAACCTGACCGGCAGCGCGGACGCCTATCGCCCCGCGGGCGCTCTCGAACGCGGCGGCCGCCGCGCCGCCGCGACGGGCGATTACGAGGCCTGGCGGCCCGGCGCAGATTAATGGGCCGCGCGGTCTGGATCGTCCTTGCCGCCGCGACGGCGCTGGCCGGATGCGACCGGCCCTCCTCGAACGGCAGCAAGACGGTGCCGACGGCCGTGAAGGCGGAGCGGGTGCCCGCCGAAGCCGGAGGGGTCGAGGGCGCAACCCCGATGGCAGATCGTGTGGCGGTGCTCGGGCTGCTCAACAAGCGCAACGGCCTGGTCCGCGAACTCGAGATGAAGCCCGGCGAAGCGGTGCGCGAAGGGCGCGCGATCGTGCGGCTGCGCGCTTGCGAACAAACGGCGCCATGGGAAGACCCCCCCGAAACCGGCGCCTTCGTCCAGTTGACGGTGCAGGACCAGCGCGACGACAAATGGCGCCGCGTCTTTTCGGGCTGGCTGTTTCGCGAGCGGCCCGATCGCAATGTGATCGAGCACCCGATTTACGACGTCTTCGTCAAAAGCTGCGCGATGACATATCCGGGGGGCGAACCCGTCCAACGATCGGCGCCCAAGGTGTCCGCGCCCAAGGCGTCGAGCGCACCCCAATCGCCGGCGGCGAATGGCGGCGAGGGCACCGAAACGCCCGCGGCACCTGCGCCCGCGCCGACCCCCGCGCCGTCGCCCCCTGCCAACACCGAGTAAAGCCGCGCCAGATAGTCGGCCTGACGAATCTCGATCGCGCCCAGGCTGGCAAGGTGCGGGGTCAGGAACTGGCAGTCGAGCAATTTCCAGCCGCCCGCGATCAGCCGCGCGACAAGATGCGCCAGCGCGACCTTAGACGCATCGCGCACCCGGCTGACCATCGATTCGCCGAAAAAGGCGCGGCCGAGGGTCACGCCATAGAGTCCGCCCACCAACAGGCCATCGTACCAGCATTCGACGCTGTGCGCGTGACCGAGCCGGAACAGCCGGTCGTAGCTCGCCTTGATCACGGGATTGATCCATGTTGTCGGCCGGTCGCCCGCGGGTTCGGCGCAAAGCGCGACCATATCGGCAAAGGCGCTGTCGGTGGTGACGCGGAAACGGTCGGACAGAAGGATTTTCTTGAGGCTGCGCGAAAGGTGAAAGCCATCGAGCGGCAGGATGGCGCGCAGCCGCGGTTCGACCCAATGGACCGACGGGTCGTCCGCCCCGTCGGCCATCGGGAAAATCCCCTGCGCATAGGCACTGAGCAGCAGCGCCGGGTCGATGGAGTCGATAGGCTTCAGGACGCGGGCTTCACGAATTTGAGCGTCATGCGGTCCGATTCGCCGATCGCGACATATTTGGCGCGGTCGGTCTCGCCCTCGGTGAGCGAGGGCGGCAGCGTCCAGACACCCTTTTCATAATCCTTCGTGTCCTTGGGGTTGGCGTTGATCTCGCTCTTTTTGGCCAGCTTGAACCCCGCCGCTTCGGCAAAGGCGATGATCGAGCTTTCTTTCATATAGCCCGATTTTTCCTCCTTTGCGGCGTCGTCATCCTCGTCGAGCCGGTGCTCGACGACGCCCAGCGTGCCGCCGGGTTTGAGCATCGCGAAAATCTGCTTGAAAGCGTCGGCGGTTTTGTCGGCACCGCCGAAGCGCCAGTTGTGGACGTTGCGAAACGTCAGCACGACATCGGCGCTGCCGTCGGCAACCTTCGGCCCCGCCCCGGTGGCGGGAAACTCTGCGAGCTTCATCGTGCCATAGGTCGCCGCATCGGCCGCCTGCTTTTCCTTCACGCGGTTGAGCCCGCGTTCCCAAGGGGCCGCCGCATAGAGGGTGCCACCTCCCGATCGGACGAGCGGCGCGAGGATTTCGGTATACCAGCCGCCGCCGGGCCACAGCTCGACCACCGTATCGCCGGGTTTCACCCCGAAAAAGGCAAGCGTTTCGGCGGGATGACGATGCGCGTCGCGCGCAACATTGGCGGGCGTCCGGGTGGCGGCGGCAACGGCAGCCTGGATGGCGCTGTCGGGTTTGGCGCTCGCCTCGGTCGCCGTGGCATCTTCGGCGGGCGCGCTGCACGCTGCGGCAGCGAACAGGGCGGCTATTGCAACGGAACGGACTTTACGCATATCGGCACCTCTCTCCTGGGGGGACAGCCCCTGTTTGCGAAGGTGCGTGCGTCAATGCAAGGGTCGATGCTGTCGGTGGCGATTGCAGCCGCGGTGCTGTTCGGCATTGCGGAGGTCGCCAACTGGCGCCGCAACAACCGGCGCAACGTTGATGACGTCGGCTTCATGCCGTGGCGCGGGATCGCGCTGGCATCGGCGGCGGTGGCGCTGTTCGCGGCCGCGTTTGCGTTGAAGCCGTGAGTCATGGCGGCCCTGACAGGGCGCGTGATGGCAGCCTCCGACTGGGAGCTGCCTTCAACTCTATCGTCATCCCGGCGAATGCCGGGATCTCGCCGTAACGGTTTGCTGCATCGGCGAGATCCCGGCCTTCGCCGGGATGACGGATAAAGGAAGGTCGGGAAACTACCCCAATGCTGACCTACGCTTTGGGGAAAGCATCTGCCTTTACAGACACGCCTCCAGATAGGGCTGATCAAATCCGTATTGGCGTGCTTTTTCCAGCGTATAGGGCCTGAGGCCCATCGACCGATATTCGCCGACGATTTTGCCGTCCTTGTCCTCGTCCAGATATTCGAACTTGAAGAGTTCCTGCGTGACGATGACATCGCCTTCCATGCCGATCACCTCGGTGACGTTGGTGACGCGGCGCGAACCGTCGCGCAGGCGCTTGATCTGGACGATCAGGTCGACCGAATCGGCGATCTGCTTCGAAATCGCCTCCTTCGGAATCTTGATGTCGCCCATTAGCACCATATTTTCCATACGGCCGAGGCATTCGCGCGGGCTGTTCGAGTGGAGCGTACACATCGACCCGTCGTGGCCCGTGTTCATCGCGGCGAGCAGGTCGAAACATTCGGCGCCGCGAACCTCGCCCATGATGATGCGGTCGGGGCGCATGCGCAGCGCGTTCTTGACGAGGTCGCCCATGTGGATCGCGCCATTGCCCTCAAGGTTCGCGGGGCGCGTTTCGAGCGGCAGCCAGTGCGGCTGTTGCAGCCGAAGCTCGGCGGCGTCTTCGATCGTCAGCACGCGCTCGCCGGGGTCGATCATCTTGGAAAGCGCGTTGAGCATCGTCGTCTTGCCCGAACCCGTGCCGCCCGAGATCACGATGTTGAAACGGCTGGCGCCCGCAATCTTCAGGGCGGTGCACATCTTCTGGCTCATCGCGCCCCACTGGCACAGCATGTCGAGCGTGATGGGTTTCGCCGAGAATTTGCGGATCGAGATGGCGGTACCGCGAAGCGAGAGCGGCGGCACGATGACGTTGACGCGGCTGCCGTCCTTCAAACGCGCGTCGGCGAGCGGCGTCGTCTGGTCGACGCGGCGGCCGACGAGGTTGCAGATGCGCTGCGCAATCTGGAACAGATGCTGTTCGTCGCGAAACTGGATCGGGGCGAGCATGAGCTGGCCCTTGCGCTCGACATAGGTTTGATACGGGCCGTTGACCATGATGTCCGACACGTCGGGGTCGGCGAGCAACTCTTCGAGCGGACCAAAGCCCAGGAGTTCGTCGACGAGTACCTTTTCGAGCGCAAATTGTTCGCGGCGATTGAGCGTGATGCGCAGTTCGGCGAGCACTTCGAGGATGATCGGGCGAAATTCCTCGGTCAGCTCGTCCTTCGACAGCGTCGCCGCGGCTTCGGGATCGACGCGTTCGAGCAGGCGGGGAAGCACCTGTTCCTTGATCTTGTGGACGCTGGCTTCGAACCCCTGCGCTTTTTCGGGTTCGGCCATTTCGGCGGTCGAGCGCTGATTGAGCCGCTCCATCGCGTCGTCTTCGGAGGAAAGCACCGACGGCGGCGGGGCCTCGGCGGGGGTGTCGATTGCCGGAAATTGCGTTCCGCCGGGCACGCCGGCGCCTGTCTGCATCGGTTTCGCCACGCCAAAGGCGGGGCGGCCAGCGGTTCCGGGGCGGCGTCCGAATGCACTCATCCGTTTTATCCTGCTTTCCAAATCTTCCGGGCACAGCCCGCCGCTGCGGACGCACGCCCATGGGACAGGGTGAATAAATCGGAAACTTTGACATTGTCCTAATGCGACGGACAATGCCGCCGCCGAACAAGAAAAAAGCCCGCATCCAGATGGATGCGGGCTTTTGACCCTACCTGTGGACGGCGGGAAACTCAGCCTGCGATATGCTCGGCCAGAACCGTGAGGCCAGCTTCGTTGACTTCGGCGAAGCCGCCCTCGACTTCGATGACCTCGGGCTCGGCACCCTGCGAGGCATGGATGGTGAGCGGGCCGTTGCGCAGCGTCGCCATAAAGGGCGCATGGCCTTCGAGCACGGAGAAATCGCCTTCGGTCCCCGGCACGGTGACCATATGGACGTCGGCGGACCGCTCGAGGCGGGCGGGAGTGACGAGTTCGAACTTCAGGGCCATCTTCTAATCTCCCCCCTCCCGCTTGCGGGAGGGGTCGGGGGAGCGATTGTTTCGTTGCAAGCGAAGAGCCGGTCCCCCGACAGACCCTCCCCTAGCCCCTCCCGCAAGCGGGAGGAGAACTCGATTACGCCTCTTCGGCGAGCTTCGCGGCCTTGGCGACCGCTTCGTCGATGCCGCCGACCATGTAGAAGGCCGCTTCGGGCAGATGGTCATATTCGCCGTCGACGACCGCCTTGAACGATTTCACCGTTTCCTCGATCGGCACGAACTTGCCGGGGATGCCGGTGAAGACTTCGGCGACGTGGAACGGCTGGCTGAGGAAGCGCTGGATCTTGCGTGCGCGGGCGACGACCAGCTTATCTTCTTCCGACAGCTCGTCCATGCCGAGGATCGCGATGATGTCCTGCAGCGACTTGTACTTCTGCAGCGTTTCCTGAACGCGGCGGGCGGTCTCATAATGCTCCTGGCCAACGGTCGCGGCGGTCAGAACGCGGCTGGTCGAATCGAGCGGGTCGACCGCGGGATAGATGCCAAGCTCGGAAATTGCGCGGCTGAGCGTCGTCGTCGCGTCCAAGTGAGCGAACGAGGTCGCGGGAGCCGGGTCGGTCAAGTCGTCCGCGGGAACGTAAATGGCCTGCACCGAGGTGATCGAACCCTTGGTGGTGGAGGTGATGCGTTCCTGCAGCGCGCCCATGTCGGTCGACAGCGTCGGTTGGTAGCCCACCGCCGAAGGAATACGGCCGAGCAGCGCCGACACTTCCGAACCCGCCTGGGTGAAGCGGAAGATATTGTCGACGAAGAACAGAACGTCCTGCCCTTCCTGGTCGCGGAAATATTCGGCCATGGTCAGGCCCGACAGCGCCACGCGGGCACGCGCGCCCGGGGGTTCGTTCATCTGGCCGAACACCAGCGCCACCTTCGACCCGTCGGGGGTCGGGTTGCCGTCGGCGTCCTTGGCGATAACGCCGGCGTCGAGGAACTCGTGATAGAGGTCGTTGCCTTCGCGGGTGCGTTCACCGACGCCCGCGAACACCGACACGCCGCCATGGCCCTTGGCGATGTTGTTGATCAGTTCCTGGATGAGAACGGTCTTTCCGACGCCGGCGCCGCCGAACAGGCCGATCTTGCCGCCCTTGGCATAGGGGGCGATGAGGTCGATGACCTTGATGCCGGTGACGAGGATCGCGGCTTCGGTCGACTGGTCGACGAATTCGGGCGCCTTGGCATGGATCGGCGCGGTCATGTCGCTGTTCACCGGGCCGCGTTCGTCGATCGGGTCGCCGATGACGTTGAGGATGCGGCCCAATGTCTGCGGGCCGACGGGAACCGAAATCTGCGCGCCGGTGTCGGTCACCGGCTGGCCGCGGGTCAGACCGTCGGTCGCGTCCATCGCGATCGTGCGGACGGTGTTTTCGCCGAGGTGCTGCGCGACTTCGAGGACGAGGCGGTTGCCGTTGTTGTCGGTTTCGAGCGCGTTCAGGATCGCGGGCAGCTCACCCGTGAACTGGACGTCGACGACGGCGCCGATGACCTGTGCGACGCGGCCGGTCGCGGTGCCGGCGGGCGCGGCCTTGTTGGGGGCAGGGGCCTAGTTCGGCGCGGCGGCCTTTTTGGCGGGGGCCTTCTTTTCAGGGGCGGGTGCGGTTGCCATTGTCTTCTTCCTTGCTGGGATAGCTTACAGCGCTTCCGCGCCTGCAATGATTTCGATGAGTTCGGTGGTGATCGCCGCCTGGCGCGTGCGGTTGTAAACGATGGTCAGCTTGTTGATCAGCTCGCCCGCGTTGCGCGTCGCATTGTCCATCGCGGTCATCGACGCGCCCTGTTCGGACGCGGCGTTTTCAAGCAGGCCCTTGAAGATCTGGATGGTGACGTTGCGCGGGAGCAGGTCGGCGAGAATTTCCTCTTCGCCGGGTTCATATTCGACCGCGGCGCCGCTCGACACCGGCGCCTCGGCGGGCGGCGGAACGGGGATCATCTGCTGACCCGTCGCGATCTGAAGCAGCGCCGAGCGGAACTTCGAATAGAAGAGGTGCGCGACGTCGAAGGCGCCGGATTCGTAAAGCTCCATCAGCTTCGCCGAAATCTCGCTCGCCTGTTCGAAGCCGATGTCGCGGATGCCGGTGGTTTCATATTGCTCGATGATCTGGCCGGGGAACAGGCGCGCGATCACCGGGCGGCCCTTGCGGCCGACGAGGTAGAAAAGAACCTTCTTGCCCTGGGCTTGCAGTTCGAGCGCCTTGTCGCGTGCGGCCTTGACGATGTTCGAGTTGAACGCGCCCGCAAGGCCGCGGTCGCTGTTGAGCACGACGAGCAGGTGCGTGTCGCTCTTGCCGGTGCCCGCGAGCAGCTTCGGCGCCGAATCGGACGCACCGACCTTTGACGCCAGGCTTGCGACAACGCCTTCGAGCCGCTCCGCGTAAGGACGTGCGGCTTCGGCGGCCGCTTGTGCTTTACGCAGCTTCGCGGCGGCGACCATCTTCTTGGCCTTGGTGATCTTCTGGGTCGATTTGACCGAGACGATCCGCCCTTTGAGTTCCTTCAGACTGGCCATAAGTCCCGTCTTTTACCTTTGTTTCGTCACCCCGGCGAAGGCCGGGGTCTCAACCGTCGAGATCCCGGCCTTCGCCGGGATGACGAGGTGGGTGGGTTACGCGAAAATCTTGGCGAAGGCGTCGAGCGCGGCGACCAGGCCCTTCTTGGCATCGTCGCCAAGATCCTTGGTGTCGCGGATCGTCTTCAGCACATCGGCGTGATCGCTGCGCAGATAGGCGAGCATCGCCGCTTCGTAGCGCGACACGTCGGTCGTCGCGACATTGTCGAGATAGCCGTTGGTGCCGGCGAAGATCGACGCGGTCTGCTCCTCGAACGGCATCGGCTGGAACTGCGGCTGCTTCAAAAGCTGCGTCAGACGCGCGCCGCGGTTGAGGAGTTTCTGCGTCGAGGCATCGAGGTCCGAGCCGAACTGCGCAAAAGCTTCCATTTCGCGATATTGCGCGAGTTCGAGCTTGATCGAGCCCGACACCTTCTTCATCGCCTTGGTCTGCGCCGCCGAGCCGACGCGGCTCACCGACAGACCGACGTTGATCGCGGGACGGATACCCGCGTTGAACAGGTTGGTTTCGAGGAAGATCTGGCCGTCGGTGATCGAAATCACGTTGGTCGGGATGTACGCCGACACGTCGCCCGCCTGCGTTTCGATGATCGGCAGCGCGGTCAAGGAACCGGCGCCATTGTCGCTGTTCATCTTCGCGGCGCGCTCAAGCAGGCGGCTGTGCAGATAGAAAACGTCGCCGGGATAGGCTTCGCGGCCCGGCGGGCGGCGGAGCAGCAGCGACATCTGGCGATAGGCGACCGCCTGCTTCGAGAGATCGTCATAAACGATGACGGCGTGCATGCCGTTGTCGCGGAAATATTCGCCCATGGTGCAGCCGGTGTAGGGCGCGAGGAACTGCAGCGGCGCGGGTTCCGACGCGGTCGCGGCGACGACGATCGAATATTCCATCGCGCCATTTTCTTCGAGCTGGCGGACGATCTGCGCGACGGTCGAACGCTTCTGACCGACGGCGACATAGATGCAATAAAGCTTCTTCGACTCGTCGTTGCCGGCGTTCGCCTGCTTCTGGTTGATGAAGGTGTCGATCGCGACGGCGGTTTTGCCGGTCTGACGGTCGCCGATGATCAGCTCGCGCTGGCCGCGGCCGACGGGAACGAGCGCGTCCAATGCCTTGAGGCCGGTCTGAACGGGTTCGTGAACCGAGGTGCGCGGGATGATGCCCGGCGCCTTCACCTCGACGCGCATGCGCTTGTCGGCCTTGATCGGGCCCTTGCCGTCGATCGGGTTGCCGAGGCCATCGACGACGCGGCCGAGCAGGCCCTTGCCGACGGGGACGTCGACGATCGTGCCGGTGCGCTTGACGGTGTCGCCTTCCTTGATCTCGCTGTCCGAGCCAAAGATCACGATGCCGACATTGTCGGCTTCGAGGTTCAGGGCCATGCCCTTCACGCCATTGGCAAATTCGACCATTTCACCGGCCTGGACATTGTCGAGGCCGTGGACGCGGGCGATGCCGTCGCCGACCGAGAGCACCGAACCGATCTCGCTGACCGTGGCGTCGGTCCCGAAATTGGCGATCTGGTCCTTGATGACCTTGCTGATTTCAGCGGCGCGGATTTCCATTATTCAGCCTTTCATCGGGGCAATTGGGCGTCGGGCTTTTCAGCCCTTCATCGCCTGGGCGAAACTGTTGAGACGGGTACGGATGCTGCCGTCGATCAGCTGGCTGCCCAGCTGAACGACGAGGCCGCCGAGGATGGCGGGATCGACGGTCGCCGCGACGGTGACGTCGCGCCCGACACGGGATTTGAGGTTTGCCGTCAGCGCCTTCACCTGTTCGGTGGTAAGCGGGTGCGCGCTCGTGACCTTCGCGGTGACTTCGCCGCGATGATCCGCGACGATCGTGTCAAAGGCGGCGATCATGCCGGGCAGGTCGGCAAGGCGACGGTTCTCGGCAAGCACGCCAAGGAATTTGGCGGTCAGCGAATCGAGCTTCAGCGATTTGGCGACCGCCGCGATCGCGCTCGCGGCGTCGCTGCGGCTGACGACGGGGCTGGCGATCAGGTTCGCAAGGTCGGCCGAATCGGCGAGGCTGGCTTTCAGCGTGGTGAGGCTTTTCTGAACGGCGTCGATGGCGTTCGATTCGCGCGCCAGATCGAACAGCGCGCTGGCATAACGGCCCGCGAGGCCCGCCGTGATGTTGCCCTGAATGCCGCCGGAATTCTCCACGCGCGAAAGTCCTTTTCTTCGATCCCGAGGGGGATGGCTGCGCGGATTTTTACGGCATCCGGAAATGCCCCCGCTGCAAAGTCGGGGCGCGCGTAGCAACGATTGTGCCGCAATGCAAGGCGGGGGTGAGGAGTCCATTGCTATCCCTCTGCCGTTCGCCAGCCGCCTCCGCGGGAACAGGCTCTGAGCTTGTCGAAGGGCGGTTCTTTCTACAAAGGGGGGAGGGAAGAAGAGCGGAGCTTGGACAGGCTCAGCACGAACGGATTGAGAGGGCGGTTTATGGGCGAGATGATCCGGATGATGATGGACGATGGCGCCGAGATCGCCGTCTATCATGCTGAGGCGACGGGGGACCGCCGCGGCGGGCTCGTCCTCATCCAGGAAATCTTCGGCGTCACCGATCATATCCGCGAGCTCTGCGATGAATATGCCGCCGACGGTTATGAAGTGCTCGCGCCCGCGCTCTTCGACCGCGAGCATCCGGGGTTCGAAAGCGACTATTCGGGGCCTCAATTCGAGCGCGCGATTGAACTCGCGCGCAAGCTCCATCCGTTCGAGCAGAGCCTGAAGGACGCTCAGACCTGCATCGACGCGCTCAAGGGGCGCGGCGCCGTGTTCATCACGGGCTATTGCTACGGCGGCTCGGTCGCGTGGCGCATGGCGCAGATCAGCCCCGACCTTGCCGCGGCGTCGGCCTATTACGGCAGCCTCGTCCCGACCCAGTTCAAGGACGAGCCGCCGCGCTGCGCGACCATCGCCCATTTCGGCCGCTTCGACGGCGGCATTCCGATGGAAGGCGTCGAGGCGCTGATCGCGAAGGAGCATCCCACCGCGCAAATCTTTGTCTATGAGGCCGGGCACGGGTTCAACAGCGACCGCCGCAAGGATTATCACGAGCCGAGCGCCGATTTGGCACGCGAGCGCACGTTGATGCTGTTCAAGGCGTGCGGGGGATGAGGGTGGCGATGGCTGCGACTTGTCGCGCGCGATGAAACTCGCGATCAACCTGTTGGTTTTCGCGGCGGTGTTGCTGCTCGTTGCGGTGGCGCTTCTTTATACGCAGCAGCGCCGGATGATCTTTCCGGCACCCGCCGACTATCCGGCCGCCGCGCCGCCGGGCTTCCGGTTCGTCCACACGCAGACCGATGACGGGCTGCGCCTCGGCGCCTTTTACCGGCCCGCGGCGCGCGCGAAAAAGACGATTCTTTTCTTTCACGGCAATGGCGACAATCTGCTCGGCGCGGTGCAGGCGACGCGCGGGCCGGCGGCGGCGGGGTACGGGCTGATGCTCGCCGAATATCGCGGCTATGGCGGCAATCCGGGGTCGCCGGGTGAGGCCGGGTTTTACAGCGACGGCGAAGCGGCGATGCGCTGGCTGGCCCATGCGGGCGTGGATTCGCGGCAGGTTGTCGTCGTCGGCAATTCGATCGGGTCGGGGCCGGCGAGTGAAATCGCGCTGCGCCACGACGTCGCGGCGCTGATGCTGGTATCGGGCTTTTCCAGCCTCCCCGATGTCGTGGGGGAGGCGATGCCCTTTGTGCCGCGCGCGCTGGTGCGCGACCGGTTTGACAATGCGGCGAAGCTCGCGCGCGTGCGCGCGCCGGTTTTCCTGATGCACGGTGATGGCGATACGCTGGTGACCCCCGCCAATCTGGCACGGCTGCGCGCCGCGCGCGGCGATGCGACGGTGGCGCTGGTGAAGGGTGCGGGGCATGAACTGGCGTATAGCAGCGCCGCGCAGCTTATCCTGACCGATTGGGTGGAGCGCCTGCGCTGACTGCTCAGTTGCCCGACTCGGCATCCTTGATCGCCGCACCCGACGCGCGCTGGCAGCGATAGACAAGGCGCTCGTTGGGCGCGGGGGGCAGCGCGCTGCGGATCGCGTCCTGCTGCGCCGCCAGCCCGGCGAGCTGTTCGGGATCGACGGTGCAGCCCTGAAGTGTGCTGCCCGCGCGGATTTCGCGCGCGCGCGCCATCGTCTCGGCATCGAGCAGATAGCGTTCGACGCGATAGTCGCGCCCCGTGGCGTCGATCGACGCGACCGTGACGGTGGCTTCTTCATTGGGGACCAGGATGCGCTGCCAGCGATCGTCGGCACCGCGCGTATATTGGGTGCGGCCGTTGACGCAGCCGCCGGCGCGGATCGTGATCGGCACGTCGGTGGCGGATGACACGGTGATGCGGCTGCGGTCGGGACGGATCGTGCAGAGCAGGCTGCCCTCGGCCAGTTTCGGCGCCGCCGCCGCGGACGGTTTGCCCGCATCCTCGGCAATCTCGGCGCGTGCGTCGGGGCGCGTCGCGAACAGGATCGCCGCCGCGGCGACCAGCGCCGCGCCGACACCGCCCGCAATCTTCGCGTTCCGCATATTCTTCTGGCCATAGAACATCAGTGCCGCGCCCGCCGCGAGCGCCCCGATGACGAACAGCACGCCGGCGAGCGCGATGCGATTCTCGCGCGCGGCGAGCGCCTCCTCTTCGGCGCGCGCCGCCCTGAGCTCGCGGTCGAGCCTGGCGGCGGCGTTTTTTGCGGCATTGGCCTCGGCGTCGGCGCGCGTCTCGGCCTCGATCGCCGCGCGTTCGCGCGCGTCGGCCTCGGCCATCGACAGGCAGGCGGTACCGACCCCCGTATATTGCTGCCCCGCATCGGCAAGGAAACGCATGAGCTCACGCCCCGCGATGGCAAAGGCGAAGGGCGAATCGCCGTCGTCGGCGCGCGTGATTGCGGTGTTGATCCCGACGATGCGCCCGCACTGGTCGACGAGCGGCCCGCCCGAATTGCCGCGCGAGATTTTGGCGGTGTGGATCAGCATCGCGACGCGGTCGACCGCCTGCATGTTCGAAAAATTGCCCTCGCTGCGCGTCGGCGTGCGCGGGGTGATATAGTCGTTCGCACTGCGCGCGGTCGCAAGGTCGACGTTGCCCGGATAGCCCAATGCAACGACATCGGCGCCCGAATCGAGCGGGCCGGTGTAGATCGCGGCGGCGGGCAGGCGCCCTTCGGTGATTTCGACGAGCGCGAGGTCGCGCGCCGTGTCGATCGCGATCAGCTTGCCCGCAAAGCTTTTCTGCCCTTCCGACGGGACGACGCCGAGCGCGACATTGCCCGGATAGCGCGCCGCCGATTCGACAACATGCGCGTTGGTGACGATCCGCGTCGGCGAAATGGCGATGCCGCTGCCATGCCCGAATCCGACGACCTCGCCCTCGACCATCGCAACGGTGACGACGCGCACGACGCTGCGCGAAACCGCGCTGATGTCGTCCGCGGCGCGCGCAGGAAGGGTCAGGGTGAAGAGGGCGAGCAGCAGCGTCAGAAAGCGGGTCATGGCGGCGCAGACTAGTCGCGCCAACTTTGAACGCAAGCATCGGGACGCGGCGCGGGCGGCGCGGCGGCATGATGATCGCGGATCAGAGAAAGGACGATGCGATGACTTACAAGATTACCGGACTCGACCCCGCCCCTTTTGCGCCGCTGTTCGCCATGAGCGATGCCGAGCTGGCCGAGCGGCGCGCATTGCGGGTCACGGCGGGCGCAGCGGGATTCCCTTGCCGCGTCAGCCTGGAAGATGCGACGCCGGGCGAGGAACTGCTTCTGCTTCACCATGTGAGCCACGACGTCGCGACACCCTATCGCAGTGCCTATGCGATCTATGTCCGCGCCGGCGTCGGTGCCGCATCATATGAGGATGCGCTGCCGCCGGTGTTCGCGGGACGGCCGATTGCGATGCGCGCCTTTGACGCGGACGGCATGTTGCGTGGTGCCAGACTGGCGCTGCCCGGCGAGGCCGATACCGCGATCCGCGACCTGTTCGCCGACGAGGACATTGTCTATATCGACGCCCATAATGCTGCGCATGGCTGTTTCGCCGCGCGCGTGACGAGGACCGGATGATGACGAGCCAGTCCATGACCGACGACGAGCGCTGGGTCGCAGTTCAGCGCCGCGACAAGGCGTTCGACGGGCGTTTCGTGACCGGCGTGCTGACCACCGGCATCTATTGCCGACCGAGCTGCGCCGCGCGGCATCCGCTGCGCGAGAATGTGCGCTTCTTCGCCGATGGTGCCGCGGCGCGCCGGGCGGGGCTGCGCCCTTGCAAGCGCTGTCTGCCCGACGATGTCGCGCGCGACGAAAGCGCGGTGATCAAGGCGATTGCGGCGATCAAGACGAGCGAGGAGCCGCTCGCGCTCGCCGACCTGGCCGCGCGCACCGGCTATTCGCCGACGCATTTCCAGCGCGTGTTCACGCGGCACACCGGCCTGTCGCCCGCCGCCTATGCCCGCGCGCTGCGCGACGAGCGCGCGCGCGCCGCGATGAGCGACGGGGAGCGCGTGACCGATGCGATATACGATGCGGGCTTTTCGGGTCCGTCGCGCTTTTACGAGAATATGGAGGGACGTATGGGGATGACCCCGTCAGCATGGGTGAACGGCGGCAAGGGCGTCGAAATCCACTGGGCCGTCGTGCCCACCAGCCTCGGCGACATGCTCGTCGCCGCGACCGGCAAGGGCGTGTGCCGCCTCAGCTTTGCCGAAGGGCGCGAGGCGCTCGAGGAACGCTTTCCCGCCGCGACGCTGGTGGAGGGGGGCGAGGAATTTGCGGCGCTTCTTTCGCAGGTAGTTGCCGCGGTCGAGGCGCCCACCCAAGGCTTCGACCATATCCCGATCGATGTGAAAGGGACGGCGTTTCAGGAGGCGGTGTGGCGCGAACTGCGCAAAATCCCGGCGGGGGAGACGCGCAGCTATGCCGACATCGCCGCCGCGGTGGGCAAGCCCAAGGCGGTGCGCGCGGCCGGGAGCGCCAATGGCGCGAACAATGTTGCGGTGCTCATCCCCTGTCACCGCGTTGTGCGCAGCGACGGCTCGCTCGGCGGCTATGCCTATGGCCTGCCGATCAAGGACGAACTGCTCCGCCGCGAAGGCGTGCCGGGGCAAGCCGCCCTCGACGAATTCTGAAGGACGTTTCCCATGGATAGCAAACAGGCCGCGCTTGCCGTGTGGCAGGCCTTTGCGACGCGCGACGCCGACCGCATTCGCGCGGTGCTGACCGACGACGCCGAATGGTGCGCGCCGCCGGGCAATGCTACCGCGGTGGCGTTGGGGGTGACGCACCATATGATCGGCGCCGAGGCGATCATGCGCTTCATTCTCGACGATTACCCGCGGCTTTTTTGCAACGGGATGCGGATCGAACCGATTTCGCTGACGGCCGAGGGCAACCGCGTCATCTTTGAACAGCGTCAGATCGCGACGCTCGCGGGCGGGCGCGAATATGCGCTGGACTATATCTTCATTTTTGAAATGCAGGGCACGCGCGTCCGGCGTATTCGCGAATATATGGACACGCGAAGCGGCCATGATCAGGTTTTCGGCGCGGCGCCGGCGACCAGGATCGTCTGATACATCCATTCCTCGACCCTGACCGCGAAGGAGTTTTTGCATGACCGACCATATTGACCGTTTCCGCGCGCTCCACGTTCCCGGCGACCCGTTGATCCTCGTCAATATCTGGGATGCGGGCAGCGCCAAAGCGGTCGCAGCCGCAGGCGCGAAGGCGATCGCCACGGGCAGCTTTGGGGTTGCGGGGGCGCAGGGACGCGCCGACGGCGAGGATTTTCCGCTCGAGGATGTGTTCGCCAATCTGGAACGCATCCTGGGCGTTACCGATCTTCCTGTCACGATCGACATGGAATCGGGCTATGGTGCCGACCCGGCGGCGGTTGGCGCATCGGTCGCGCGCGCGAAGGACGCGGGCGCGGCGGGGATCAATATGGAGGACCGGCTGCCGGGCGCGACCAGCCTCCTTCCGATTGCCGAGGCGGTGGCGCGCTATCGCGCGGCGGCGGATACCGGCATCTTCGTCAACGCCCGCTGCGATACATTCCGCGGCGCCGACGTGGCGCGCGATGGCGACGCCTTGGTCGCCGCGACGCTTGAACGCGCGCGCGCCTATGCCGACGCGGGGGCGGGGTCGCTGTTCGTTCCCTTTCTGCTCGATCCCGGATGTATCGGCGCGATCTGCGATGCCTCGCCGTTGCCGGTGAATATATTGCGCGGCAAAGGCGGGCCGACGCACGCGGAACTCGCCGCGTTGGGCGTTGCGCGGATCAGCCACGGGCACCAACCCTGGGCCGCGGCGATGGCCTGGCTGACAGGGCAGGCGGCGCAGGTTCTGGGCGGCGGCGAACCCGATTATTGATCGGCGTCGGCAGCGGTGGACGGGGCAGTGGCGGCTTTTCCCGCGTTGCCGGTCCTTTCACGCATCGTTTCGATCTGCGCCAGAATCTGTTCGCCCTGTCCCCCGTCATGCGGATCGAACGCGACCACCTTTGCCAGGCGGGTCGCTCGTTCGAAATCGCCGCTGCGGGCGAGAGCAAAGGCATAGGCGATGCGCGCGCTCGCACTTTCGGGGCTTAGCGCAAAGGCGCGTTCGAGCCCGGTGACCGCAATTTTCGGCGGTGTGATTCCTTGCTGCAGAAAGCTGTCGTAATAAGCGTAGAGCGGGACCGGGTCGTCGGGATCGGTGTTGTTGGCGAGGATGATCGGCTGGCGGGCCGCCACCCAGTCCGCGTTTGACACCTCGTCGCGGCGACCAAGGTTGTGGATCATCATTTCACCCAACAATATATTGGCGCGGACATGCTTCGGTTCGATAGCCAGCGCTTTGTCGACCGCCGCACGCGCCGCCGCGGCGTCGCGCTTTTCGTCACCCAGGTCCCACTCGGCGCGCGCCAGCTCGTACCAGACGCTTGCGCTGCTGCCATATTCGGCGGAGAGCTTCCCCAATTCGTCGCGCACCTCGGCCAACCGTTCGCCATCGCGGGCGCTCCGCCGCTCAAGCTGCCACGAAAGCAATGCGTCCTCGGCATGGGACAGCGCCCTTATCGTGATCGTTCCGGGGATCGGGACCGGGGCGGCCGATGTCATGAAGGTGAGCGGGCGTCCGATGTAGCGCTGGAGATCGCGGTCGAGCGCGGCGAGGTCGCCGAAAGCCCCGTTCGCGGCTTTTTTACTGTCCTCGCCGCGATTGATGGCATCGATATAGGCGGTGAGCTGCCCGGCGCGGCCGGGATCGTAATAGAGCATATGGGTGAGCAGCCACGAACGGCCATAATAGACGTCCATTTGGCCCGAAGTGCGCATTTCGCGTGGTTGCTTCAGCAGCAGATCCTCCACCGGGATGCGCGGCATGTTGATCAGGCCATGGGCCCGGAAATAGGCCGGGCGGCCGACCTGGTAGTGGCCCTTGCTCGTGAAATCGGTGGTCGAGTAGAATTCGGCAAACCCCTCGATGAACCAGGCGGGAAAGGCGGCGCCGAAATAGCGTTTCATGAAGTGATGCGTATATTCGTGGAACAGCGTTTGCTGAGAGGCGGACGTGCCTTTGAACTTGACCACCTCGCGATTTGAAACGGCATAGCTGCCGTCGAGGTCGGCGCTGTAAAATCCCGCAATCGACGATCCGGCCTTGCCTGTCGCCAGTCGCCCCGCGTCGGCAGCGCGCGGGACCAGATAGATGGTCAGCCGATTGGGTTCTTTCCCGTCCGGCACCCGGAGGCGGAGGCGCAAGGTCGCGTCGAAACGCTGGAGATTTTCGGCAAAGCTGTGCAGTGATCGTTCGCTGCCTTCGCTATAGATGACGAAATTGTCGGTGTCGGCGCGCAGCCACTTCGCCTCTGCGCTCGTAGCCATCGTGGCCGCGATCAGCGCCGCTGCGATCGTCGCTTTCCGCATATCCGTTCCCCCCGGCTTGTTTCCCCTTGGCAAGCTTTCTGCCGCGCCATCGCTTCGATGTAAATAACCATGATCAAACGAAACTATAGGGATCGACGTCGATCGCGAGGCGCGCCTTGGCGGGCCAGTCGATACTATTCACCCAGGTGCGGATCGTGCCTTGCAGGTCGAAGCTGCGCGGCGCGTGGAGGAGCAGGCGGAAGCGGTGGCGGCCGCGCAGCATCGCGAGCGGTGCCGGGGCGGGGCCATAGATGGCGAGGCCGTCGGCGACGGGTGCCTTGTCGCCCAGCCGTTTGGCGACCCCGCGAGCGACCTCGACGTCCTCGGACGAAATGACGAGCGCGGCGAAGCGGCCATAGGGCGGGGCGCCCGCCTGGCGCCGCGCCGCGGCCTCGGCGGCATAGAAGCCGTCGCGGTCGCCCGCGACGAGCGCCGCCATCACCGGCGCGTCGGGAACGCGCGTCTGGATCAGCACCTCGCCGGGCTTGACCCCGCGCCCCGCGCGGCCCGCGACCTGCGCGATCTGCTGAAAGGTGCGCTCGGACGCGCGCAGGTCGCCGCCGTCGAGCCCCAGGTCGGCATCGACGACGCCGACGAGGGTGAGGTTGGGGAAATGATACCCTTTGGTGACGAGCTGGGTGCCAACGATGATGTCGACCAGCCCCTCCTCGACATTGGCCACAAATTCGGCGGCCTTTGCGGGGGACCATAGCGTATCCGACGTGACGATGGCGGTCCGTGCTTCGGGAAAGCGCAGCGCGACTTCGTCGGCGACGCGCTCGACGCCGGGGCCGCAGGCGACGAGGCTGTCTTCATCCTCGCATTCGGGGCAGAGCCGCGGCGGCGGCATGACATGGCCGCAATGGTGGCAGGCGAGGCGATGGACGAGGCGGTGCTCGACCATCCACGCGGTGCAATTGGGACATTGGATGCGATGTCCGCAGGTGCGGCAGAGCGTCAGCGGTGCGAAGCCGCGGCGGTTGAGGAACAGCAGGCTCTGCTCGCCCTTTTGCAAGCGGTCGCCCAGCGCGTCGACCAGCGGCGGGGCGAGCCAGCGGCCACGATCGGGCGGATCCTGCCGCATGTCGATCGCGGCGAGGTCGGGCAGCGTCGCGCCGCCGAAGCGCGCGGGGAGCCGGATATGGCGGTATCGCCCCGCCTCGACCATCGCGAGGCTTTCGAGCGCGGGGGTCGCGCTTGCGAGCACCACCGGCAGACCTTCGAAATGCCCGCGCATCACCGCGACGTCGCGCGCGTGATAATGGACGCCATCCTCCTGCTTGAAGCTCGTTTCATGCGCCTCGTCGACGACGATGACGCCGAGCTTGACATAGGGAAGGAACAGCGCCGAGCGCGCGCCGACGACGATCTTCGCCTCGCCGGCGGCGATGCTGTGCCAGGCGCGGCGGCGTTCGGCCTGCCGAAGCCCGCTGTGCCACGCCACCGGCTCGCAGCCGAAGCGTGCGGCAAAGCGCGTCAGCATCGGTTCGGTGAGCGCGATTTCGGGAAGCAGGACAAGCGCCTGACGGCCCGCGTCGATCGCGGCGGCAATGGCCTCCATATAAACTTCGGTTTTGCCCGATCCGGTGACGCCGTCGAGCAGCAGCGTTTCGAATTTCGCGGCCGCGACCGCACCCTTGAGCTCGGCTGCGGCGGCGGCCTGTTCGGCCGAGAGGGCGGGTGGTGCAAAGCCGCTATCGGGTTCGGCATAGGGCTGGTCGGCCGAGACGCTGACGGCTTCGAGCGCGCCAGCGCCGACGAGCCCGCGGATCACCGCCTCGCTGACGTCGGCGAGCGCGGCGAGTTCGCGAACCGTCCCCTGTCGGCCGCCGATCTTTTCGAGCGCGACCGTGCGCTGCGGCGTCATGCGTTTGGGAATTTCGCCGGTCGCGCGATATTCGACGATCGGGCGACGCGCATCGGCAAAGGCGACGCCAGGCAGCACCATGCGCAGCACCGCCCCCGGCGGGCTCAGATAATAGTCGCTCGTCCATTCGACCAGGCGGCGGAGCGGCGCGGCGATCGGAGGCACGGCGACGATTTCGTACAGGTTGCGCAGGCGATTGTCGCCCACCGCCTCGGGCGCACCGAAACTCTCATCCTCCCACACCACGCCGCCCATCCGCCGCGGCCCCAGGGGCGCGACGACGACGCTGCCGAGCGGCGCGTGCGCCCCGTGCGGCACGCGATAGTCGAGCGGGCCGAGGGCGGCAGTCAAAAGGAGGACGCGGGCGCGGGTCATGGACTGGGCAGGATATAGGGCTACCCGCGAAATAGGAAAGCGGCGAGGCCCGCTGGCGACGGGGGCTCCTAATTTGTGGCTGTCGGTCAGCGAATGCGCGGACCTTATTGCCGCTCGATGCGCTCCGGTTCGACGCGAACCGTCCGGCTGGTCCGCCTGCCGTCGGCCGAGCGGCTGCGCAGTTCGACCGCGCCCGCCACGGCGACCGGCCCCGCATAGCGCGTCCAGTCGCCGCCTTCGGCCCGATACTCGATCGCCGTGCCGGGGAAGGCGCTGTTTGCTTCGAGCGTGCCGCCGATGATCCGCGCCCCCGGCGGCGCGACGCGATAAGCAATACCCATGCGTTCGAGCAGCGGGAATTGCGCCGCGACGCGCCCGGCAAAATCGGCCCAGCCCGCGGCCAGCTTCGCATGATCGACGCGCGCATCGTGCCATTGATAGGCCTCGCCCGGCCGATAGGCGGGGGCCCAGTCGGCGGCGCGCCATCCGCGTTCGGCGATCGCGAGCAGGCGCGGAAAGAGCATATAGTCCATCTGCGCGTCGGTGCGGATCGTCTCGCTCCACAGCTGAGCCTGAAGGCCCGCGATGCGGCGCCCGGGTTCGAGGGCGGGCGTGTCCGCAACCGGCTGCGCCGCGGCGCGAATGTTGCGGATCGTCGCGGCATTCGCGGGCAGATTGTCCGGCATGAAGCCGAAGACCTGATAGGTGTCGATGCCGCGCGTTGCCCAATGATAGCCGCCCTCGTCGGGGTGCGGCGCATAGGGCATGTCGAAATAGCCAAGGTCGGGGATCGACAGCACCGTGTCCCAGCCGCGGTTCATCTGGTCGTGCGCCTCGCGGATCGCGCCCGCGTGGAGCACGCCCCAGATGTTCGTCTGAACTGCATGGGGCATGTTCGCGGTATCGGTGTGCCCCATGCCGTCGCTCCAGCCCGCGGTGCGCATGCCCCTTTGCGCGAGCCTCTGCGCCACGCGCTCGATGAAACGCGGGCCAAGCCTGGCCGCGTCGCCGCCGTTTTCGGCGATCATCGCGGCGCAGGCGGGCGATTTCACCCACGCCCCCGCGGTCTCGTCGGCGCCGAGGTGAAAGGTCCTGAGCGGCACGCCCGCCTGCCGGTGCATGTCGGCCAGCGCATCGACCACCGTATCGACAAAGCGATAGGTCGCGGGCAGGCAGACGTTGAGCGTGTTGTCGTTATAGTGCTGGACGCTGCGATATTCGGTCGCGTCGGCGGGTTCGACAAGGCGATAGCGTTCGGCCTCTTCCGTCTTACCCTCGGCGATCAGCCGCGCGTGGCGCGCTTCCATCGCGACAATCGCGGCGCGGCTGTGGCCGGGCATGTCGATCGACGGGATCACCTCGATCTGCCGCGCCGCGGCGGCGCGCAGGATCGCGGTATAATCGGCGACGGTGAGATAGCCGTTGACGCCGCTCGTTCCCTCGGGGCCCGCGCCGAGCTGCGGCAACAGGCATTGGCGCTCGGCCGGATCGTGGCAGCGCCTCGACCCCACCGCGGCGAGTTCGGGCAGCGCGGGGATTTCGATGCGCCAGCCCTCGTCGTCGGCGAGGTGAAGGTGCAGCTTGTTGAGCTTGTACGCCGCCATCGCCTCGACCAGCTTCAATATCTGGTCGCGCCCGTGGAAGTTGCGGCCGAGGTCGAGGTGAAGGCCGCGGAAGCCATATTCGGGGGCATCCTCGATGCGCATCGGCTTGAGCTTGCCGCCGCCGAACGCCGCTTGCTGCGCCAGCGAGCGCAGCGCGTAGCTGGCCCCCGCGGCGTCGCGCGCGATGATCGCGATACGATCCGCCCCGACGTCGAGCCGATAGCCCTCGGGCGCGAGCGACATGTCGCCGACGCGGATTGTCAGCGGGCGCGGGCCGCCCTCGGCCGCGCCCGCCGCGGCGAGCGCTGCCAGCGCGGGTCCGATGGCGGCGCGGTCGATGCCGTCGAGTGCAAGCGCGACGCCCTCGTTCAAAGGAACCCAATCGGCGTCGGCGTCGAGGTAGAGCTTTCGGGGCAGGGGCAGGATCGCGACGTCGCTGGCGGCGCGCACCGGGCGTTTGGCCTGGCGGTCGAAGGCGCGCTCGGCGGTCAGCCAGCGCGTCTGGTCGGAGTCGCTCTGGCGCGCCAGCCGCGCCTCGTCGGCCATCGGGGCGGCGAAGGGGAGGATTTCCATGCCGGTGTCGGGGTCGATCGCGGCGCGCGTCGCCGCAATCGTCCGGGGGTGCAGCCCGTCGGCGACCAGATAGGCATTGGGCATGGCAAAAGCCCGCGAAAAGCTCGCTCCTTCGCCCCATAGCCGGATTTCATGCGTTGCGCCGGGGCGCAGCGCGGCGCCAGGCTTGAGCGTCAGTTTCTGGACGTCGCCGTTGATGTGACGGTGTTGGAAAATGTCGCTTTCGACCCGCACCAGCGGTTTGACGAAGCTGAAATAGAGTGCGAAGCCCTCCGGCGTCGCAGCCGCGGTCCAGGCTTCGGGCAGCGTCAGCGTGATCGTGGCAAGGAAACAGCTTTCGATTCCGGGCGGGCAGGCTGGGCGGTTGTCGACGACGCGATAGCTGTAGCCGAGCGAATCGGCGAGCCGGTCGAGCGATGCCTGCCCCCGCGTTTCCGTTGCGCTTGCGGCGGGCGCCGCCAGCAAGGCCGCCATCGCCGCCGTCCAACCCGCAACGCGCATATCCCGTCTCCCGATTTAGATTTGTATTTAATTTGTCATGTCGAGCCGTGGCGGTCAACGCCTTTCCAATCGACCGATATTCTTACTAAAATAGGGCATTATGAAGTTTCTCGATCCATGGGGATTTTGATGAGGCATTATTGGTTACACATTAGTATTGTTGTAGCGGGAACCGATACCGTGCGGCCATGCTGCTTTTGGGGCGACGCGAAAACGGCCGCACGAATGTCGTGAGCACCGGGCGGGGTGGTGCCGACCGGCGCGCCTTTTGCGTGAACTGGCCGCAACAAAGATTGACGCGACGATACCAATGCAACACATGGGGTTGTGGCGCCGGACCCGTCGGCCGGCGCCCTGGGGAACGGACCCCGGCAACCGGGTGGAGCATCGTCCTTGTCGCTGATCGAACATGTCGGCCCGCTGCATAAAGAGGATCCGACGCCGCTTTACCTGCAATTGCAGAAAATCCTGCGCGACGCGATCGAAAGCCAAATCGTGAAGGCCGAGGAAGCCATCCCGACCGAACGCGACCTTGCCGAAGAGTTCGACGTGTCGCGCATCACGGTGCGCAAGGCGATCGACGGGCTGGTCAGCGACGGTATCGTCGCGCGGCGGCGCGGGGCGGGCACCTTCGTCACCCGGCCGCGCGTCGAAAAAAGCTTTTCCAAACTGACCTCCTTTTCGGAAGATATGGTGTCGCGCGGGCGGCGTCCGACGAGTGCGTGGATCAGCCGGACCGCGGGTGCCGTGACCCCCGAAGAGGCCTTGTCGCTGGGCTTGTCGCCGGGTTCGACGGTCTATCGTTTCCACCGCATCCGCTATGCCGACGATACGTCGATGGCGCTCGAATATGCGACGGTACCCGCTTATTGCCTGCCGTCGATCGAGGCGGTGGGGGCGTCGCTCTACGAAGCGCTCGACGCGGCGGGTCATTTGCCGGTGCGCGCGCTGCAGCGGCTGCGCGCGATCGCCTTTTCGCCCGAACAGGCCGAGGTGCTGGGGATCGAGCCCGGCGCGCCGGGGCTGTTCATCGAACGCCGCGCTTTCCTGGCCGACGGACGCACCGCCGAATTTACGCAAAGCTATTATCGCGGCGATGCGTATGACGTCGTGGCCGAACTCAACGGCTAGCGCTGAGGCGCCCCGGCACGGCTGAAGCCAGGCTCAAATACCGGATCATGGGGCGGCACATGGTCACGCGTCCCCAGCATCGACATCCTTTTGCAGCGCGGTGAGCATCGCGGGCCACCGGGGCTCCCGATCAAAATCGGCTCGGCAGAAGATACCTCTTGATGAGATATATATAACCTATATAAGACCAATAAGAAGAGGGGCGGCGCGAGGTCCGCCCGACCGGGAGACGAATGCGACCATGACGCTGCAACGCGCCATCGAGGGCCCGAAAACGCTGATGGAGAGGGAAGCCGGAGAGGCGGCGGCCGCGGTCGCGGCGATGCTGGCCGCGAATCGCGCGGCTTTCGCGGCGATCGGCGAACGGTTGCGCGCCGCGCCGCCCGCCGCGGTCGTGACCTGTGCGCGCGGGTCGTCGGACCATGCTGCGACCTATGCCAAATATCTGATCGAAACGATGACGGGGACGCCAACCGCGTCGGCGGCGCTGTCGGTCGCTTCGCTTTATGACGCGCCCACGCTTGCGGGCGAGCGGCTGTGCCTTGCGATCTCGCAATCGGGCCAAAGCCCCGACCTGATCGCCGCGGTCGAGCAGCAGAAGCGCGCCGGCGCCTTTGTCGTCGCGCTGGTCAATGCCGAGGATGCGCCGCTCGCCGCGCTGGCCGATGTGGTCGTGGCGCTCAAGGCCAGCCCCGAAAAGTCGGTTGCGGCGACCAAATCCTATATCGCTTCGCTCGCCGCCATCGCGGCGCTCGTCGCGGCCTGGGCCGAGGATGCGGCGCTGGGCGAGGCGCTGGATGGCCTGCCGGACGCGCTGCCCCAGGCCTTTGCGCTCGACTGGTCGGCGGCGATCCCCGCGCTCGTCGGTGCGACCAACCTGTTCGTTCTGGCGCGCGGCTATGGCTATGGCGTGGCGCAGGAAGCGGCGCTCAAGTTCAAGGAAACCGCGTCGCTCCACGCCGAAAGCTTTAGCGCGGCCGAGGTGCGGCACGGGCCGATGGCGATCGTCGGCGACGGCTTTCGCGTGCTCGCCCTTGGCGGCAGCGACCGCGCCGCCGAGAGCGTGCGCGAGGCGGCGGCCGAGTTTCGCGGCCGCGGTGCGACGGTGCTGCTCGCCGATCCGGCGGGCGGCGACCTGCCCGCGCTCGCGGCGCATCCGGCGATTGAGCCCATGCTGATGATCCAGAGCTTTTACCGGATGGCCAGCGACCTTGCGCTCGCGCGCGGCCGCAACCCGGACTCGCCCCCGCATCTCAACAAGATTACCGAGACGTTATGATCCTTCGCTTTCACAACGGCCGGGTCGCACTGCCGGGTGGCGTCGTCGACGGGGCGGACATCGCGCTCGCCGACGGCGTCATCGCTGCCGTCGCGCCGACGAGCGGCGGTCCTGCCGACACGATCGTCGACCTCGACGGTGGCTGGCTGCTTCCCGGCTTTATCGATACACAAGTCAACGGCGGCGGCGGGATGTTGTTCAACGACCGGGTCGACGTCGAATCGATCGCGGTGATCGGCGCCGCGCACGCGCTCTTCGGCACCACCGCCTTCCTGCCGACGCTGATCAGCGACACGCCGGCGCAGATCGCCGCCGCGCTCGCCGCGGTCGATGCCGCGATCGAGGCCGGTGTTCCCGGGGTTGCCGGCATTCACATCGAGGGGCCGTTCATCAACGAGGTCCGGCGCGGCATCCACGAAGCGCATCGCATCCGCCGGCTCGACACCGAAACGCTCGCGCTGCTGACCGCGCCGCGGCGCGGCCGGGTGATGCTGACGCTCGCGCCCGAATTGTGCGACGCGGACGATATTCGCACGCTGGTCGCGCATGGCGTGATCGTCAGCGCGGGGCACAGCGATGCGACCTATGCCGAGGCCAAGCGCGCGATCGCGGCCGGGCTTTCGGGATTCACCCATTTGTTCAATGCAATGTCGCCGCTGCGCCACCGCGAGCCCGGCGCCGTCGGCGCGGCGTTCGATTCGGACTGTTATTGCGGGCTGATCGTCGACGATGTCCACCTGCATCCGGCGGTGGTGCGGCTCGCGGTCAAGGCAAAGGGTCTCGACAGGATCATGCTCGTCACCGATGCGATGCCGAGCGTCGGCACCGACGTCGGCGAATTTACCCTTCAGGGCAAGCGCATCGCCGTGAAGGACGGCGTGTGCATCTTTGAGGATGGAACGCTGGCGGGCACGCATCTCGACATGGCGTCGGCGCTGCGCAAAACGGTCGAGACCACCGGTCTGTCGGTGCCCGAGGCAGCCGCGATGGCGAGCGCGACTCCTGCCGCCTTCCTGTCGCTCGGCGCAAGCCATGGCGCGATCGCGTCCGGGTACCGCGCCGACCTTGCCTGGCTCGATGCGACGCTCCGGCCGCGCGAAACATGGATTGGGGGCGCGCTGGTTTCGACAAGGGAATGACCCGCCGCGCGTACGGGCGATACGCGGATAATAAACAGACAAGATCATATTGGGGAAAAGCGGATGAGCCTGATTGTCACCTCCCCCCTGCGGGGCTGGGTTTCGGCGCTGGAGGACGTTCCCGACCCGGTGTTCGCCCAGCGAATGATGGGCGACGGCGTCGCGATCCATCCGCTTGGCGATACCGTCGTCGCGCCCTGCGACGGCGAGGTGACGACGCTTCACGAGGCAGGACATGCGGTCGCGCTGCGCAGTGCCGAGGGCGCCGAGATATTGATTCACATCGGGCTCGACACCGTGATGCTGAAGGGCGCGGGCTTCACCCCGTTGGTGGCGGTCGGCGCGCGCGTCGCGCGCGGCGACCCGCTGATCCGTTTCGACCTCGACGCTGTGGCGCTTGGCGCGACGAGCCTGATGACCCCGGTGATCGTCACCAATGCCGAGGCTTTCACGGTCGTCAAACGGACGCGCGAGGTTGCGGTCGGCGCGTGCGAGGCGCTGATGACGATCGAGCCTGCAAAGCCCTCCGCGCGCCGCCGGTCCGACGATGGCGTGCTGATCGAGCAGGCCGTTACCTTGTCGCTGCCGCACGGGATTCATGCGCGCCCCGCGGCGCGTATCGGCGAATGCGCGCGGGGTTTCGAGGCCGACGTCCACCTGATCCACGACGGCAAGCGCGGCGATGCGCGCAGCACCGTCGCGCTGCTGGCGCTGGGCACCGGCTTCGGCAGCGAGGTCGTCGTGCAGGCGCGCGGCGATGATGCCGAAGACGCTCTCGCGGCGATCGTTGCGCTGCTGGGAAGCGATATGGGCGAGGGCGACGGCGCGCCCGCGCACGCCGTTCCTCAAGCCCCCGCGCGACCGCTCGCGGCGGGACAGATCGGCGGCGTGATCGCGGCGCCGGGGCTTGCGATCGGCCCGGCTGCGCGGCTGGATCGCGCCGAGATTGCGGTCGCGCGCGAAGGCACGGGCGCCGCCGGGGAGCGCGACGCGCTGCTCGCTGCGCGCGCCGAAGTCCACAGCCGCATCGCGGCGCGTGGTGATACGGCGAGCGGCGGCGTCGCGGCGGTGATGCGCGCGCACCTGGCGTTGCTCGACGATCCCGAGCTGCTCGCCGCGGCCGAACGCCGTATCGCCGAGGGGGCCAGCGCGGGCTTTGCCTGGCGCGGCGCGGTGCACGACCAGATCGACGCGTTGCGGGCGACGGGCAATGCGCATCTGATCGAACGCGTCGACGACCTCATCGACATCGAACGGCAGATGCTCGCCGCGCTGACAGGGCTGCCCGTCGAGGCCGACAGGATTCCCGCCGGGGCGATCCTCGTCGCCGACGATCTGTTGCCGTCGCAGCTCGTGACGCTCGCGGGCGGTGGTCTCGCGGGGGTGGCGCTTGCGCGCGGGGGCCCGACCTCGCACGTCGCGATTCTGTGTGCAGGGCTGGGCGTGCCCGCGCTTGTCGCGATCGGCGACGCGCTCGACGCCGTCGCCGACGGGACAGCGCTGCTGCTCGACGCCGAGACAGGGCATATCACCGTTGATCCCGGCGACGCCGCGCAGGCGGCTTTTGTCGCGCGGCTCGACAAGCGTGCTGCCCGCCGCGCCGCCGCGCGCGCCGCCGCGACACAGGCGTGCCACACCCGCGATGGCACGCGCATCGAGCTGTTCGCGAATATCGGCACCGTCGACGACGCCGCGCTCGCCGCGGCGGAGGGCGCCGAGGGGGCGGGGCTGGTGCGCAGCGAATTTCTGTTCCTTGGCCGCGATGCCGCACCGTCGGAGGACGAACAGCACGCGGCCTATCAGGTGATCGCCGACGCGCTGGCCGAAAAGCCGGTGATCGTTCGCCTGCTCGACATCGGCGGCGACAAACCCGCGCCCTATATCCCCATAGATGCCGAGGAAAATCCGGCGCTGGGCCTGCGCGGCATCCGCGTCGCTCTGGCGCATCCCGGCCTTCTCGAAACGCAGCTTCGCGCGATCCTGCGCACGCGGCCCGTCGGCCAGTGTCGGATCATGGTCCCGATGGTCGCGAGTGTCGGCGAGCTTCGGCAGGTGCGCAGCACCGTCGACCGGTTGCGACAGGACATGGGCCTCGAAACGCCGATCGAGGTCGGCGTGATGGTCGAAACCCCCGCCGCGGCGATGACCGCCGACCTGCTCGCCGCCGAAGCCGATTTTCTGTCGATCGGCACCAACGACCTTACCCAATATGTGCTCGCGATGGACCGCGGCAATCCGGCGGTCGCCGCGGGGGTCGATGCGATGCACCCAGCGGTGCTGCGCCTGATCGGCGAGACGTGCCGTCTTGCCGCGCTCCACGGCCGCTGGGTTGGCGTGTGCGGCGGCCTCGCGTCCGACCCCGCCGCGCTGCCGATCCTGATCGGGCTGGGCGTCACCGAATTGTCGGCGGTGCCGGGCTTCGTCGCCGAGGCGAAAGCGATCGTGCGCGGCCTGACCCTGCCCGAAGCGGAGGCCCATGCCGCGCTGGCGCTCCGGTGCAAATCGGCGGCGGAGGTTCGCGCGCTCGCCCGCGCGTTCGAGGAGACACGGTGATGCGAAAGATGCTCGAAACGCTCCAGCCGCTCGGCCGCGCGCTGATGCTACCGATCGCGGTGCTGCCGATCGCAGGCCTGCTGCTCCGCATCGGCCAGCCCGATTTGCTCGACATCGCCTTCATTTCCGCCGCGGGCGCGGCGATTTTCGACAATCTGGGCATTTTGTTCGCGATCGGCGTCGCGGTGGGCTTCGCGCGCGACGGCAACGGCGCCGCGGCGCTCGCGGGCGTTGTCTGCTATCTCGTCACCACCAACGGTGCGCAGACCTTTCTGACCGCCCCGCGCGACGTCGGCGCCGGGTGGCCCGAGGCAGCAGCTGCACTGGCGGGCAAAAATTGGGCGCTGGCGCAGGTCGACAAGCTGGAGGTGCCGATCGGCATCTTGTCGGGCCTCATCGGCGGTCATTTCTACAATCGCTTCGCGACCATCGCGTTGCCCGAATATCTCGCCTTTTTCGGCGGGCGGCGCTTCGTCCCGATCGCCAGCGGCGTTGCGGGGCTGCTGCTCGCGGCACTCGTGGGTTACGGCTATGCACATATCAGCGGCGCGATCGACGCCGCGAGCCGCACCATCGTCGAAAGCGGCGGCGCGGGATTGTTTATCTATGGTACGCTCAACCGGCTGTTGATCGTCACCGGCCTTCACCACATCATCAACAACGCGGCATGGTTCGTCGTCGGCGACTTCGCGGGCGCGACGGGCGATTTGCGCCGTTTCTTCGCGGGCGACCCGAACGCTGGCGCGTTCATGTCGGGCTTTTTCCCGGTGATGATGTTCGGCCTGCCCGCTGCTTGCCTCGCCATGTATCACGAGGCGCAGCCCGAACGGCGCAAGGCGGTCGGCGGGATGCTGCTATCGCTGGCGCTGACCAGCTTTCTCACCGGCGTGACCGAACCCATTGAGTTCAGTTTCATGTTCGTCGCGCCGTTGCTCTATGCCATTCACGCGGTGCTGACGGGCGTGTCGATGGCGATGATGGACGCGCTCGGCATCCGGCTGGGCTTCGGATTTTCGGCGGGGCTGTTCGACTATATGCTCAATTTCGGCCTCGCTACGCGGCCGTGGCTCTTGCTGCCGGTCGGCGCCGCTTATGGGCTGCTCTATTACGGCCTGTTCCGCTTTTTCATCCGCCGTTTCGACCTCGCCACGCCGGGGCGCGAGAAGGGAGATCTGGCGGAGGCCGGCGCGGTGTCGGTCGGCGGCGCGCGCGGCGCGGCGTTCGTGACCGCGCTGGGCGGCGCGGCGAACCTTGTCAGCGTCGACGCCTGCACAACGCGGTTGCGGCTGATCGTCGCCGACCAGCAGGCGATCGACGATGCGGCGCTGTCAACGCTCGGCGCGCGCGGGATCATCCGCCCGTCGGCGAACGCCGCGCAGGTCGTGCTGGGCCCGGTCGCCGATCTGGTGGCGGAAGAAATCCGCGGGGCGCTCGCGGGCGAAGGCGGCGCAGCGATCGCGCCGCCCGCACCCCCGCCCCCTGCTGCGCCCGAAAATGCCGCGTTGCCGGCCGCGGTGCTCGCGGCGCTCGGCGGCGAAGCGAATCTCCGGCGGGTCGATGCCCTCCATGGCCGCTTCCGGGTCGAACTTGCGGACGCGGCCCAGCTCGACGAACCCGCGCTCGTTGCCGCGACGCGCGGCATCGCACGGCCCCGGCCGGATATCTGCCACATCCTTCCTGCCTAGAAGCATGGCTCACAGGCGGCCGTTCATTACCCTTGGATTCCGACAATTTTCGGCATCCTAAAATACCTATTAGATACCAAAACTTGCGCATACGCCGACGAAGCGTGACTAAATTGCGATGAATGGAATGAATCGGCCAAGGGCTGCGTATTGTTGGAGTGGAATTGGTATCTCCAATATGCTACCAATAGAGACCAATTAAAAGATCAACGAGGGAGACATGACTGTGGTTCGTTCCAAACAGCTTCTTGCGACGGTCAGCGCAATCGCCGGAATCGCCTGGGTTTCGCCCGCACTTGCGCAGGACGCCGACGGGGCCACTGCCGGCAGCGATGAAATCGTCGTCACCGGCTATCGTGGATCGTTGAGCCAGGCGATCGATGCCAAGCGCGAGCTGTCGGTGATCGCCGACGTCGTCAGCGCCGAAGACATCGGCAAATTCCCCGACAAGAATGTCGCCGAAGCGCTGCAGCGCGTCCCCGGCATCGTCGTCAACCGCGAGTTCGGCGAAGGCGAGCGCGTGTCACTGCGCGGCACCGCGCCGAACCTCACCAAGACCTTGCTCAACGGCCACAGCGTTGCGACCGCCGACTGGTTCATCCTCGACCAGGTCGCCTCGACGCGCAGCTTCAACTATCTGACGCTGCCTGCCGAAATCGTCGGCCGGCTCGAAGTGTATAAAAGCCCGCAAGCCGATATCGAAGAAGGCGGCGTCGGCGGGACGATCAACGTCATCACCCGCAATCCGCTCGACCTCGACCCCTTCACCGTTTCGGCGTCGCTGCAGGGCGTCTATTCGGACCTGTCGGGCAAGGTCGATCCGCAGGCATCCGGGCTCGTCAGCTGGAAAAATGCCGACGAGACGTTCGGCGTGCTCGTCGGCGCCATCTATCAAAAGCGCCGCACGCGCCGCGACGGGCTGGAGATCTTTGGCTATCGCCCCGCGGGCGGCGGCCAGACGGCGTTGATTCCGACGCTGATGGGCTCGTCGATGTTCGAGCAGGAGCGCGAACGCTATGGTGCCAATATCGGCATCCAGTTCCGCCCGTCGGATGAGCTCGAGATCAACCTGACCGGCCTTTATTCGCGCTTCAATGCCGACAATTTCAACCAGAACTATCTCGCCTGGGGCGATCAGGCGCTCGGCGGGGGCGGTACGTTGACCAACGCCGTCATCCAGGATGGCATCGCGGTGGCGGGCACGATCGCGTCGCGCAACAATGGCACCGAGGGTTTCGGGGTCGTCTATGACGCGATCGACCGCCAGGCGGTCGCCAAGACCGTGTCGGCCGATTTCGACCTGACCTATCGCCCCAGTGACACGTTGAGCGTCCATTTCAAAGCGGGCTGGACCAAGGCGAACGGCGACACGAGCAACGAAAATTTCATCGAATTCGCCGGACCGGGCCGGTTCACCTACGATCTGCGCAGCGGCCGCCCCGAAGTCAGCTTTGGCAGCCCCGACCCGCTCAATCCGGCGGGCATCCGTCCCGATTTTGCGCGTATCCAGTCGGTCACGAACGACGATGAAGAAAAATATGTCTATCTCGACCTGGAAAAAGAGGTTGAGTGGGGTCCGCTGACCGCGCTCAAATTCGGCGTGAAATATACCGACCACGACCGCGTCGCCGAGCGTTTCGCGACCAATGGCGGGGTGTTCACTCCGGGGCTGCGCTGCAACGGGGCGCCGTGTACCTCGGCCGATTTTGCCACCGGCGGCGGTATGCCCGGCGACTTCCTCGACAATATCGCGTCACCCGGTACGCTCACCGATTATTGGCGCGTCGATCCTGCCAAGCTGCGCGCCATCTATGCCGCGCAGACCGCGCCCGGCACCGATCGTTTCCTTGTTCCGGGCAACAGCTATTCGATCAATGAAAAGGCCTATGGCGGCTATGGTCTCGCCAAATTCGGCGGTGAGGGCTGGCGCGGCAATGTCGGCGTGCGGGTGATCCGCACCGACCAGACCTCCGAAGGCTTCATCATCGGCGGCGCCAACCCGCAGTTCACCAACCCCTTTGGCGGCTTCACGCCGAGCAGAGCGAAACGGTCGTACACCGACATTTTGCCGAGCGCCAACCTGTCCGTCGACCTGTCGGAAAAGGTGGTGCTGCGCTTTGGCGCGGGCAAGACGGTGACGCGCCCCGACTTTGTCGACATCACCCCCGGTGTCGATCTGAACGGGACGCTCCTCACCGGGCGCGGCGGCGATCCCAATCTCGATCCCTATCGCGCCAACCAATATGATCTGTCGATCGAATGGTATCCCGACCGCGAAACGATCGTCGCGCTGGCGGCCTTTTACAAGGACATCCAATCGTACATCGTCAACACGACCTCGACCGAAATCCTGCCCGGCGTGTTCGTGCCGGGGTCGGAACCCGCCGGCTGCGTTGCGGCGGGCGGCGGCAACCCCAATTTGTTCAATTGTCCCTATCAGATCAACCGCCGCAGCAACGGCGCGGGGGGGCGGAACCAGGGGTTTGAATTTCAGGTATCGCGCCCGATCTGGGGCGGCTTCGGCGCGGTGGTCAACTACACCTATTCAGATGCCAAGGCGAACAATGGCGACCCCATTCCGGGCAACTCCAAACATTCGCTCAACCTGACAGGCTATTATGAAAATGACCTTGTCAGCGCGCGACTGTCCTACAACTACCGGTCGAAATTCTTTATCGACATCGACCGCGCGGCCCCGCTCAACCAGGCGGCGCTGTCGTCGCTCGATGCGTCGGTCAGCGTCAATGTGACCGATAATATCGCGTTGACCGCCGATGCGGTGAACCTGACCAACGAGCCGATCGAGCAATATTCGGGAACCCGTGCGCTGCCGCGCAACATTTTCGACAACGGCCGTCAGTTCTATTTCGGCGTCCGCGCCAAATTCTGATCGCCCGGTGGTGGTCGCAGGAGGCCCGCCGTCATCCCGGTTCCCCGGATGACGGCGGGTTTCGCTGGTCCCAAAAGATCAGATCGCGCGTTTCAGCACCGCCGTTTTGCCATTCGCGCCGGAGATTTTCAGCGTTCCGTCGCTCGGAAAGCTCAGCCGGACCGGGCCGCGCATCAGGTCGAAAAAGGCGTTCTCCTGCGCCATCCCCGCACCGGGGCAGGCCATTTCGGTTGCCATCAACGGACCCGCGGTCAGGGTGCGGTCGGCGATCGAATAGCTACCCGAAAAGCGGTTGCAGCCCGCGCTGCCGCTGAGGCGATCGGCGTCGAACATCAGCGAGGTCGGGCGATCGGACGCGACCGCCATCCCCGTGATCGACACGAAGGTCCAGCTTGTCCCCGCCAGGTCGCCCGGCGGCAGGATCGCGCCACCGCATCCCTTCACCGTCTTGCCGTCGGCGATGACCGTAACCGTGTCGGCGTAGCGCCGGTCGCTCATCCCGTCGCTGCATTCGTCGCGCACGACCTCGACCGAGAGCCGGTCGGTGACATAGGTTTCGCCGCCGACCATCGCGCGCGCGCCGGGATTGGGCACCACGATCCGCGTTTCGCCATAATCGCCCGCATAATTCAGCCGCTCGCGCGTGATCTCCAGCGTCCAGCCGGGCTCGGTGCCCAATGCCATATAGGCGGCAGCCGGCTGCGGCCGGTCAGCGGCAGGCGCACAGGCGGCGAGCGCGAGCGCAGACAGAAGGGTGGTGGGGATGATCCGGATCATGCGGCGTCTCCTATCGCGGCGGGACTGATCGCCCGATGAACGAGGGCCGGTGCCTATCGGTTCCGCCGCTGGTTCAGCACTTCATAGGCCATCACCGCGGTCGCGACCGCGGCGTTCAAACTGTCCGCCTTGCCCATCATCGGCATCTTCACGCGCACATCGGCTGCCGCCGCATAATCGGCGGGCATCCCCTGCGATTCATTGCCGGTCAGGATGAAGGTCGGCGCGGTATAGCGCACTGCCTGATAATCCTCGGTATCATCGCCGAGCCAGGTCGCGACGAGCTGGCCGGGGCCTTGCCGCAGCCACGGAAGAAATTCGTCCCAGCGCGCGACCACCAGTTTCTGCGTGAAAATGGCCCCCATGCTCGCGCGTACCGCCTCGACCGCATAGGGATCGGTGCTTTCGTCGAGCAGGATCAGCCCGCCCGCCCCGACCGCATCGCCGGTGCGCAGCATCGTGCCGAGATTGCCGGGATCGCGCAGCCGCTCGGCGACCAGCCAGATCGGCGCGGCATCGCGGTCGAGGTCGGCGAGCCTGGTCTGCGGTTCGGCATAGATGCCCACAATCGTCTGCGGATTGTCCTTGCCCGACAGTTTCGACAGGATCGCGGGCGTGGTGTCGATCACCTCGCCGCCCGCCGCCATGGTGGCGTCGGCCAGTGCCTTGGCCAGCGGATGCGCTGCGCCCTCGGGGCCGAGAAACAGCCACCGCGGCAGCACACCCGCTTCGCGCGCTTCGGTCGCGATACGCAGCCCTTCGGCCAGGAACAGGCGCTCGGCGCGGCGATGGCGCTTTTCGCGCAGCAATCGCATCCGCTTGATCAGCGGGTTCGACAGGCTTTCGATGGTGCTGCGGCGACCGGTCATGCGGTCAATCCTCGCCGAAGCTGTCCTTGACCAACCCGACGAGCTTCAGCAGCGCGGCGTCGGCGCCGTCGCCCTTGGTATGAATGGTGATGCTGTCGCCCTTTGCCGCGCCCAGCATCATCAATCCCATGATCGAGGTGCCGTTGACGCGCGACCCGCCCTTTTCGACCTCGACCGAAACGGTTTCGGGAAGGCGGCTCACAAAGGTGACGAACTTGGCGCTGGCGCGCGCGTGCAGGCCGCGCTGGTTGGTGATTTCGACGGTTTCGGAAACTTCGTTCACGGCCCCACCCCCAGCATTTCGGACGCGACGGAGATATATTTCTGTCCCGCTTCCTTCGCCGCGATCACTGCGGCGCGAAGATCCATCGACTTGCGCGCGCTTTCGAGGCGGATCAGCATTGGCAGGTTGACGCCCGCTATCACCTCGGTCCGTCCGGCTTCGAGCAGGCTGATCGCGAGGTTCGACGGAGTGCCGCCGAACAGGTCGGTCAGCATCACGACCCCGCGGCCCTCGTCGACGCCGCGGATCGCGTCGGCGATTTCCTTGCGCCGCATCTCCATATTGTCGTTGGGACCGATGCAGACCGTCGCCACGGCGCGCTGCGGGCCGACGACATGCTCCATCGCGCGCACCATTTCTTCGGCGAGACGCCCGTGCGTGACGAGCACCATTCCCAAGAGCGGCAGAGCCTTGTCGTTACCCATGCAGTCGTCGACCCTTATGTTTTTCCGCCGGACGCGGGAGAAGCGGGCGGGGGCTTGCCCTCAAGCCCATCTTGCGGGCTGGAGTCAAGGTTGCGGTGGGTTACGGCGGGTTTATGCCCGGCGGCGCGGAGCGTCCGCGCGACGCGGTCGGCGACATGCACCGACCGATGGCGCCCGCCGGTGCAGCCAAACGCGATGGTGACATAGCTTTTGCCCTCGGCGCGATAGCGCGGGAGCAAGGTCAGGATCAGCCGTTCGATCTGCGCAACGCTGTCTTCATAAGCCGGGTCGGCGATCACATAGGCCGCGACATCAGGATCGAGCCCGGTTCCTGGCTTGAGTTTCGGATCCCAGTGCGGATTGCGCAGATAGCGCATGTCGAACACAAGGTCGGCGTTGCGCGGCAACCCGCGCGCGAAGCCAAAGCTCAGGATGTTGAGCACGGGCTCTCCCTCGCCGGCGTCGCCGAAGCGCTGGCGGATTTCCTGTTGCAGGTCGTTGCTGCTGTAATTGGTCGTGTCGACGACATGCTCGGCCCAGCGGCGCAGCGGTTCCATCATCTCGCGCTCGCGCGCTATGCCGTCGGCGGCGGGGCGGTCCTCGGCGATCGGATGGCGGCGGCGCGTTTCGGAGAAGCGTCGCTCGAGCTCCGCTCCGGCGCAGTCGAGGAACAGTGTCTCGACATCGTGCGCGCCATGCGCGCGCAGCTCCTTGATCCTTTTGACGAGCAGCGCGGGGCGAAAGCCCCGGCTGCGGCTGTCGATGCCGACCGCGACCGGGCGGTTCGCCTCGTCGCGCTTGACCGGCGCGTCGATCAGCGCCTCGAGCAAGGCCAGCGGCAGATTGTCGACGACCTCCCACCCCAGATCCTCGAGCACCTTGAGCACGGTCGACTTGCCCGCGCCCGACAGCCCGGTGACAAGAAAGAGGCGCGACTCGGCGGCGGGGCGCGAATCCTCCGTCATGCGCCGGGTGCCAGTCGTTCGAGCGCGAGCATGATCTTGATCGGCGCCGAAACCTCGAACGCCGAAAGCAACAGCGCCGGCAGGGGATGGCCCGCGACGGTTTCGACCTGTCCGACCGCGGGCATCCGGTCGTATCGATCGGTCAGCCGCACGGCGAGCGCCAGCGGCACCGGCGCGACCCAGGGGCGCTCGACGATGCCGATCCCGCGCACCTCCAGCTTGCCCGCGAGAGTTTCGGGTGGCCGACACCACAGCCGTCCGCGATCGGACCAGATGTCGCAGCGATCGTCGGCGACAAGCCGCGCTCCGCGATCGATCAGGCGCAGCGCAAGGTCGGACTTGCCTTGCCCCGAATTGCCGAGGATCAGCACGCCGCCGTTGCCCGCAGCGACGCAGCTTGCATGGATGTTGACGATTTCGGGTCTGGTCCGGCTGGGCAGCATGGCGAGCAGGCTTACCGGCGGCGAAGCGGGGCTGCAAGGCGATAGCGCGTGCGCGTCAGCCAGCCTGTACCCCGCTTTCGCGCGCGGGCAGGGTGATGAGCAGGCTTGCGCCCGCCTTGCCGTCGTCGCGATCCTTGGCGCTGATCGTGCCGCTGTGCCCCTCTACGATCGTCCGCGCGATCGCAAGGCCCAGCCCGCTGTGCCGGCCAAAGCTTTCGCCCGCCGGGCGGTCGCTGTGAAAGCGCCGGAAAATGGCTTCGCGCTGTGCGGGATCGATGCCGGGGCCATCGTCGTCGACGCGGACATGCACCTCGTCGCCGAGCCGCGTCGCGGTGATGCAGACAAGACCGCTATCGGGCGAGAAGCTGATCGCATTGTCGATGATATTATCGATCGCGCGTTCGAGCCGGTGGCCGTCGCCCATGACAATGGTGGTTCCCTTGCGCGGCCGGGCAAAGGCGACGCGCGGATGCGGCACGCCCGGTTCGAGGCGCGCGGCGCGCGATGCCAGCATCGATTCGATCATCATCCCGACGTCGATCGGCTCGAACAGGGTGCGCGACAATTGCGCGTCGACACGGCTCGCCTCGCTGATGTCGTTCACAAGACGGTCGAGCCGGCGCACATCCTCGTCGGCGATCGCGAGCAGCTGGGCGCGCTGTTCGTCGGTCTGGACGCGCCCCAGCCCCTCGATCGCCGAGCGCACCGAGGCGATCGGATTCTTGAGCTCGTGCGTCACATCGGCCGCGAAATGTTCGCCCGCGTCGATGCGTTCGCGCAGCGCCTGCGTCATGTCCGAAAGCGCGCGGGCGAGCGTGCCGATCTCGTCGCGGCGGCTGGGCAGGCGCGGAACGACCACCTCGCGCGCGCGGCCGAGCCGCACGCGCACCGCCGCGCGGGCGAGCCGCCTGAGCGGGCGCACGATCGTGCGGGCCAGGAACAGCGAGAGCAGCACCGACGCCATCAGCACGACAAGGATGACCACTGCGAGGCGGAAGCGCTCGGCGCGCACCGTGCGCGTGATGTCGCGCGCGTTGAGCGTCATCAGCACCGTCTGCGGCGTGTCGAGGTCGACGATCCGCGCGGCGCTGAGCAGCGGGGTGCGTTCGGGCGCATAGCGAAAGCGGCTCGCCGCTTGCCCGCTTGCCTGCGCTTCGATCACTTCGGGCCAGGCGGCCGCTGTATCGACCCTTGGCTCGTGGAAATCGGGATAGGTGGGGGCCCCGACGATCCAGTCGATGCCGCGATCCATCGCGCGCGCGGCGTCGCGCTGCCATGCCTGCAGGTCGGGATCGCGCAGCGTATAGGTCGGGGCGCCAACGCGGAAGCTGTCCGAGATCAGGCGGCCGTCGGCGGCATAGAAACGCAGCCGCGACTCCGTCGCTTCGGCAAATTCGCTGATCAACCGATCGCGCTCGGCCGGCCGTGCCGCCTCGAGCGCCGTGTCGAGCATCGCGAGCTGATCCTCCATCACGGCGATGCGCGTATCGACCAGCCGGGTGCGATAGGTGTCGAGGTAAAAAAAGCCCCCCGCCAGCAGCGCGACGGCGAGGATGTTGACCGCCAATATGCGCGTCGTCAGCGACCAGCGCGCCGACCAGACGAGCGGCGATTCCTCCTGCTCCGCCGCGCTGGCGTCAAGAGGCAGCGGATCAGCTTTCGTCGGCAAAGCGGTATCCCGCACCATAGAGGGTTGCGATCGCGTCGAACGCCGGATCGACCTCGCGGAATTTGCGGCGCAGCCGCTTGATGTGGCTGTCGATCGTGCGATCGTCGATATAGACATCGTCCTGATAGGCCGCGTCCATCAGCTGGTTGCGGCTGCGCACCACGCCGGGACGGCTGGCGAGGGTTTCCAGGATCAGAAATTCGGTGACGGTCAGCGTGACGTCCTTGCCGTCCCAACTGACCTTGTGGCGCGCGGGGTCCATCGAGAGCCGCCCGCGGGTGATCGGTTCGGCGACGGGTTCGTCATCCGCGTTCGGTACCGCACGGTTGAGCTCGACCCGGCGCAGGATCGCACGGATGCGCGCGATGACCAGCCGCTGCGAGAAGGGTTTGGCGATATAATCGTCTGCGCCCATGGCGAGCCCCAGCGCCTCGTCGATCTCGTCGTCCTTGCTGGTCAGGAAAATGACGGGAAGCTGGCTTTTTTCGCGCAGGCGGCGAAGCAGTTCGAGCCCGTCCATCCGCGGCATCTTGATGTCGAAGACGGCAAGGTCGGGCGGGTTGTCGATCAGCGGCTTCAGCGCCGCCTCGCCATCCGAATAGACGCGCGTGACGAACCCCTCGGCCTGGAGCGCGATCGACAGCGATTGCAGGATGTTGCGGTCGTCGTCGACCAGCGCGATGGTTGCCGTCATGCTCTTTCCATTGGGCGGGCTTCGCCGGGGTTAGCCCATCCGTCGCCCAGCGACAACCGCGCACGGTTCGGCACCGATTCACCCTTTAATCTTTTGACCTCGGCGCGCATCCTCGCTAACGCGGCCGGGATTTCGGAATCGGCGTTTCGTCGGCACCCCATGTTCGTGCGGGCCCATCGCTTTCGCGCGGCATATATTGCATACCTATGCAAAGGCGCCGCGAGCCAAGGAAGGGCGAGGGAAATGACACAGGTTGTGATCGGCAGCGATACCGTCGAAACAGTGGCAGAGGTGGCCGAAAACTGGGGCACCGCGCAGCTGATCGAGGAAGCGGTGCGGCAGGGCGAAGGCCGGCTTGCCAAGGACGGCCCGCTCGTCGTCGCGACCGGCAAGCACACCGGGCGCAGCGCAAAGGACAAGTTCATCGTCCAGGACGACGAGACGCGCGATACGATCTGGTGGGGCAAGACCAACGTGCCGATGACCCCCGAGCATTTCGCCGCGCTGAAGGCCGATTTCCTCGCGCATCTCGCCGCGCGTCCGCGCCTCTATCGCCAGCAGCTGTTCGGCGGCTCGCAGGCCGAGCATCGCGTCGGGGTGCAGGTCCTCACCGAATTCGCGTGGCATAGCCAGTTCATCCGTACGCTTCTCTGCCGCCCGACGGCCGAGGAACTGGCGGACTTTACCGCCGAATATACGATTATCGACCTGCCGAGCTTTCGCGCCGACCCGGCAAAGCATGGCTCGCGCACCGAAACGGTCATCGCGGTGAACTTCACCGAAAAGCTGATTCTGATCGGCGGCACGCAATATGCGGGCGAGATGAAGAAATCGGTGTTCGGCATCCTCAACTATCTGCTCCCCGTAAAGGGCGTGATGCCGATGCACTGCTCGGCGAATATCGGCCCGAACGGCGACACCGCGGTGTTCTTCGGCCTCAGCGGGACCGGCAAGACGACCTTGTCGGCCGACGCCTCGCGCACCTTGATCGGCGACGACGAACATGGCTGGTCGGACACCGCGGTCTTCAATTTCGAGGGCGGTTGCTACGCAAAGATGATCCGCCTCTCGCCCGAGGCGGAGCCAGAGATTTTCGCGACGACCAAGCGTTTCGGCACCGTGCTCGAAAATGTCGTGATGGACGCCGAAACGCGCGAGCTTGATTTCGACGACGCGAGCCTCGCCGAAAACAGCCGCGGTTCCTATCCGATCGACTTCATTCCGAACACGTCGGACCATAATATGGGGCCGGTGCCGCAGAATATCATCATGCTCACCGCCGATGCCTATGGCGTGCTGCCGCCGATCGCGAAGCTGACCCCCGACCAGGCCATGTATCACTTCCTGTCGGGTTACACCGCCCGCGTTGCGGGGACAGAGATCGGCGTGACCGAGCCCGAGGCGACCTTCTCGACCTGTTTCGGCGCCCCCTTCATGCCGCGCCACCCGTCGGTGTACGGCAATCTCTTGAAAGAGCGCATCGCCAAGGGCGGGGTCCAGTGCTGGCTCGTCAACACCGGCTGGACCGGCGGGATGGCGACGATGGAGGGGATCAAGCGGATGCCGATCAAGGCAACGCGCGCGCTGCTGGGCGCCGCGCTCGACGGCAGCCTCAATGACGCCGAATTTCGCAAGGACCCGAACTTCGGCTTCATGGTTCCCGTCGCGGTGCCGGGCGTCGACGCGAGCCTGCTCGACCCGCGCGAAGCCTGGGCCGACAAGGCGGCATACGACCGCACCGCGCAAACGCTGGTGCGGCGATTCATCGACAATTTCGCGCAATTTGCGGAGCATGTCGATGAAGGCGTCCGTCAGGCCGCACCGACCGCGGCCGTAGCAGCTTAATCCGCCCGGATTTCTTCCGGGTGGCCGATCACCCGGAAGGACCGGAACGATGACAACCGAATTTTCCCCGCGCCTGTTCGCGCGCGATGCCGAAATCCGTGCGCTGGGTGAGGGGCTGCTCGCCTGTGCCCTTCCGCGTGAAGCGTGGACGCACGAGGCGCATCTTGCCGCCTGCCTGTGGCTGCTCAGCGAGCGCCCCGACATCGATGTCGATGCCGAAATCGCGGGCATCATCCGCCGTTTCAACGAAAGCGTCGGCGGCGTGAACAACGATCATGAAGGCTATCACGACAGCATCACCCGCGCCTATGTCGCCGGGGTGCGGCTGTTTCTGTCAACGACGCCGGGGGAGGGCCTTGCCGCGCGCGTCAACGCGCTGCTTTTGTCGGATGCCGGGCGCCGCGACTGGCCGCTGCGTTTCTACAGCCGCGAACGCCTCTTCTCGGTCGCGGCGCGGCGGGGGTTTGTCGAGCCGGATCTGGCGCCCTTGCCGGGCCAACGTGCGATCAGCCTTGAATGAACGCTGTGTCTCCGCGAAGGCGGGGGCCCGTCTCCGGCCGGTTCAACATGGCACCGGCCGGTGATGCGCTCCTACTTTCGCGGGAGCACATGGCTTGGTCAATCGGGGACGATCATGCGCTAAAGCGCCATCCCCGGCGTCCACCCGCTTTCGGCCAGAAAGGCGGCGGGATCCTGCATTTCGATGATCTCCCGCAGTGCCGCCGCCTTGTCGGGCGACCGCGCATAATGGGCCTTGGCGACGCGATAGCCGATCCAATAGCCTAGGTCGCCCGGCCAGCCGTCGCTGCCCTGCTGGTTATAAAGCCAGCGCGACCCGATCGCGACTTCGTCCTTTTCGGCGAGGAAGGCGGTTTCCAGCTCGGCTTCGCGGCCCTTCGCCCATTTGTGGAGCAACGGAAAACCCACCGAGCCTGAAATCTGCTCGGCGACGAACTCCGCAGCACCTTCGACCAGCGCGGCATAAAGCACCGTCATGTCGCGGCTTTCGGACTGCGCCAGCGGTTGCTGGGCGTGGATATATTCGTGCGCGATGACGTTCACGAAGCGATCCTCGTCATTCAGCTCGATAAATTTGGCGGCGCACAAGGCTTCTAGCCCGATATACAGCCCTTTCGCGTTGGCGGTTCCGGCGGTGGTCGCGCGCCCGATGGCGATAGTGATCGGCGGAAATTTGGCCGACGGATACAGTGCGGCCAGCCGATCGGTCGCGGCCACCAGCCGACTGCGGATGTTGCCCAGCTTTGCGGCGCAGCCGCGTGCATCGGCAAACACCTGCGGTTTTTCGCGCAGCGCCGCCGCGATCCGTTCGGGGGTGATCCGGCGCATCGCCATGAATTCGACCAGCCCCGGCGACGGGGTCGCGAGATAGCGCGCGGCAAGCGCATCGGGATCCGATGCAAAGGCGGGATCGTCATAGAGCGCGAAGAAGCGTCCGACGTCAGAGGTGTCGATCACCACCCGCGACGTCGCGGCGGGGTTATGGGAGGCGTGGGTCGGCGTCGCGGCGATCAGGGCCGCCGCGAGGGGGACGGCTGCGGCCGCGCGGCGCTTCATGCTTTTGCTCCCGCCACATATTCCGCGACATTCTGCGCCAGCACGTCGAGCGGCACATTGCCCCCCTCGACCACGACATTGTTGAAGTCGCGAAGGTCATATTTCGCGCCCAGCGCCTGCTGCGCCAGCCCGCGCTGGCGGACGATTTCGCTATGCCCGACCTTGTAACCACATGCCTGCCCGGCCCAGCTGCAATAACGGTCGACCTCGCTCGCGACCTCGAGCGGGTTCGAGCCATTTTCTTCGACAAAGAAGCGGACGCCCTGCTCGCGCGTCCAGCATTTCGCATGGAGCCCGGTGTCGACGACAAGGCGGCACGCGCGAAAGGCGAGCGATTGCAGATAGCCGAGCCGCCCGACCTCGAAATCGTCGTAAAGCCCCAGCTCGTCGGCAAGCTGTTCGGCATAGAGCGCCCAACCTTCCGAATAGGCGTTGAACGCCAGCATCGTGCGAATGAGCGGCATCGAATGCGCATATTCGCCCTGCCAGGCGTGGCCCGGAATCGCCTCGTGCATGGTGAGGTCGGGCAGCGAATATTTGCTGTGCAGCTCGGTCGTGCGCAAATTGATCCAGAAACGCCCCGGAATGCTGCCGTCGATCGACCCCGCGCCGCCATAGGCCGCGGGCGCGCCGGGTTCCTCGGCGAGCGGCAGGCGCTTCACCTCGACATTGCCCTTCACCAAGGTACGGAACGCACGCGGCAGCTCGGCACGGATCTTGCCGAGCCAGCTCTGGATATAGGCGACGATCTCGGCGCGGCCCGCATCATTGTCGGGAAATTTGTAGCGCGGATCCTGGGCGAGCGCGTTCATCCGGTCGCCGACGCTCCCCTTGGTATAGCCGAGCTTCTTCAGGATCGGGTCCATCCGGCCGTGAAGCTCGGCGAGTTCCTGACGCCCCATTTCGTGGATCTCGTCGGGGGTCATGCGCGTCGTGGTCGATGCGCGCAGCCCCCACGCATACCATTCGTCGCCGCCCGGCCGCGCCCACAGGCCCGCGTCCATCGTCGCCCTCGGCCGCTGCGCCTTCAGTTCGGCAAGCTGGCGTTCGAGCGCGGCGGCGACCGGGCCCTGCACGATCTTTGCAGCCCGCGCGCCCCAATCGCCGCCAAGCTTGGCTGCCTCTGCGCGGCGCGTCAGACTTTGGGTCATCGATCCGCCCGATCTTGCATCGGCCAGGCTCGCTTCCATCTGCGTGATCGCCTTGTCGATCAGAAAGGCCGGCGCGATCAGCCCCTGTCCGCCCGCAGCCTTCAGCCGGTCGGTTTCGCCGTCGAGTACGCCCGGAAAGGCATTGAGGCGCGCCAAATAGGCCTCGGCGTCGGCCGACGTCTTCACCGGATGGTCGCTGTCGAGGAATTTGGGGATGTCCAGATAGGCGCCGACATTCTGGATCACGACATAGGGCGTGTTGCGCCACCCGCCGACCGCGACGTCGCCATAGGGCAGGGCAAAGCCCGCCAGCGCGACGTCATAGGCGCTTTCGACCACCGCGAGGCTGGTGCGCGTGGCGTGGTCGAGCCCGCTCTTGTCTAACGCGCGGACGCGCGCGATGTCGGCCTTCAGCGTGTCGGCGAGCGCCGTAACCCCGTCGGCCGATCGATCGCCAAGCCGTCCGCGCATCGCGGCGCGGTCGCCGGTGTCGATGCCCAGCGAGGTCGCTCCTTCGGGCGAATGGACGAGCAGATTATCGGCGACCGAGTCGAGCAGTATCTGTGCGTCGCTCTTGGACGGGTCCTGTAGCGCTGCGGCGGGGCCGGCGAAGGCAATGCCCGCACCGCCCGCGCCGAGCGCGGTCAGTGTGTGGCGGCGGCTGACGGGGATGGAAAGCGGATGACGCATTGGTGGCTCCCTGCGACTTTGTTTCGGTTGAAACCTGTCTAGGGGGCGCCGCGCCGCGGTCAATGGCGTTGCCAATCCTCCCTGCCGCGAAGCGGTGGGGAGGGGGACCGCCGAAGGCGGTGGAGGGGCCGCGACGATGCGCCATGGCCCCTCCGTCAGCGGCTTCGCCGCTGACACCTCCCCATGGCTACGCCACAGGGAGGAGCAATGGATCAATCCGTCAAATCGGCCGGTACCTTGCCGCCGTTCGCGGCGAGTTCGCGCATCACTGCCTTGTGCAGCCAGATGTTCATTTCGGCGCTGCCGTCGAGCGCGCCGGTGTAGCCGAGTTCCTGGGCCAGTTCCTTGCGGTTGGCGAGGCTCGAATCGATGCCGACGAGCTTCATCAGGTCGACGATCGATGTGCGCCAGTTGAGCTCCTGCTCGGTCTTCGCCGCTTCCGCGGCCAGGATGGCCTCGACATCGACCGGCGCCGCGGCCGCGGCGGCCATCGCCTGCGTCGCGGCATCGAGCGCGGAGCCGACGGGGCTGGGCGCTGCGGGCGCCGCGGGCTCGGCGGCCTCGGCCTTCTTGCCGAAAATAGCGTCCTTGATGCTGCTGAAAATGCCCATATTTTCACTCCCACTGTCGCGGTCCGGCCGGAACGGCCGAGTCGGGGAACCGCAGGCTAGGACTATGCCCTTGAAAATGACAGCCGAATGAACGTCTCGCCGCGCGCGGCCGGGCTGCTATAGTGAGTCCGCGGGCGCGGACCGATTGGCGCCAAAGCAGGAGACTTTGCGATGAATCTGACCGACATTCTGACGCAGGCCGGCGGTATCGAATCGATGGCGAAAGAACTCGGCATTCCGGCCGCGACGGCGAAGCAGGGCGCCGACGCGCTGCTCCCGGCGATCCTCGGCGGTTTCAAGAAACAGGCGCAGGCGGGCGGCGGCGTCGAAGGACTGGGCGGGCTGCTGGGGCAACTTGGCGGCGGCGGCCTGCTCGATGCGGTGATCGGGCCGCAGCCGACTCCGGTGAGCCAGGGCAATGACGTGCTCGGACAGATTTTCGGGTCGAAGGAGGTCAGCCGGACGGTGGCGGGGCAGGCTTCGGCGCAGACCGGGATCGATTCGGGTCTGCTCAAGCAGATGCTGCCGATGCTCGCGATGATGGTCGCGGGCTATATGGCGAAGCAGGGCGGCCAGGGCGGTGCAAGCGACGGGCTTTCAGGCGGGCTGGGCGGGATGCTCGGCAATGTTCTCGGCGGCGCGTTGGGCGGCGGCGGCGCAGCGCCGTCCGCGGGCGGGAGGTCCGGCGGTTTGGGCGGGCTCGGCAAGATGCTCGACCTCGACGGCGACGGCAATCCGCTCGACGACATCATGGGCATGGTGAACAAGATGCGCGGATAGCAATCCCGTCGCCCCCGCGAAGGCGGGGGGGCGCTATCGACGTAGTGCAAGGTTGCCTGCGGCCCCCGCCTTCGCGGGGGCAACGCTAACTTTCACGCCGCCATCAGGCGGAATTCCTCGCGGAAATCCTCGTCCACCCCGATGCGGCTTCGCATCGGGGTGGCGATAGCATCGACATCGGCGTCGCCTTCCTCGAACAGCGCACAGGCTGCTTCGCCGCCGCGCGCGAGGCTGTAGCGCTGCGCGATCTTGCCGGTCGGCCTGAACCCCAGCTTGCGGAGCACCGCACCCGACGCGGGGTTGTCGAGGAAGTGGCCCGCCGACAGCTTCGGAAGGTTCATTGCACGCGCGATGTGCATGAGCTGGCGTCCGGCTTCGGTCGCAAAGCCGAGGCCCCAATAGGGCCGCGCGATCCAGTAACCCAATTCGGGGCGGCCGTCCTCGTCGGGCTTTATGCCGCAGCCGCCGACAAGACGCGGCGCGCCGCCGGTGCGCGCAAAGATCAGGAAGCGCGGCTGGTCGGGGTAGAGCGGCATAGCCAGGAATTTCTGCGCCTCTTCGATGCCATAGGGCCAAGGCGCGGTCGCGAGATTGCGGACCACGGCTTCCTCGCCGATCGCTTGGGCGAGCGCCGGGGCATCTTCCAGCCAGCCGGGCCGCAGCAACAGTCTTTCGGTACGCGCGAACATCTTTTCTAACTCCCAATGCCTGCCCCCTGGCGCCAGATGGTGACGCTTTGACGACAATCGATGCGCGAGGGAGATGGATGGCCCCATTTTCGCGCCCGCCACCCAAGTGGCTGGATTACGGGCAAGAAAAAAGGGAGTCCGGGGCGACCCGTCTCCCTCTTTTCGAACCTGGTTTCCGCTTGGAAGCGGAAAGGGCGGCTCCGGGTCGTCCCTGGTGGACGACCTGAAGCAGTCGTCCCTTATTCGGCGGCGTCGGCCATCATGTCGACCGATACATATTTGCGGCCAAGCTTGCCGTCGTGGAATCGGACGCGGCCGTCGGCGGTGGCGAACAGCGTGTGGTCCTTGCCCATGCCGACGTTGACGCCCGGGTACACTTTGGTCCCGCGCTGGCGCACGATGATGTTGCCGCCGATCACTTCCTGACCGCCGAACTTCTTGACGCCAAGGCGACGGCCGGCTGAGTCGCGACCGTTGCGCGAAGAACCGCCTGCTTTCTTATGTGCCATGACTGATGCTCCTTATTTCGATCCGGGGCCGAGCTGCGTTGTCGCGCTCAGGCGTCCTTCTTGGGGGCTGCCTTCTTGGCAGCGGGCTTCTTTTCGGCTTCGGCCTTGGGGGCGGCTTCCTTCTTGGGAGCAGCTTTCTTGGGCGCGGCTTCCTTTGCGGGCGCAGCCTTGGCTTCGGCGGCCGGAGCTGCCTCTGCCTTCGGTGCGGCTTCCTTCTTCGGCGCCGCCTTCTTGGCATCGCCGACGGCTAGGATGCGCAACAGCGTCAGCGACTGGCGGTGGCCGTTGCGGCGGCGATAATTGTGCCGGCGGCGCTTTTTGAAAACGATGACCTTTTCGCCGCGCGTCTGCGCGATGATCTCGGCCGAAACGGTCAGACCCTTCACATCCTTCACCTCGCCGCCGTCGCCGGCCAGCAGGACGTCGCCCAGCGACACGGTGTCGCCGGCTTCACCGTCGATCTTCTCGACGGCGATCTTGTCTCCGGCGGCAACGCGATACTGCTTTCCGCCCGTGCGCACGATTGCGAACATGGTCTTCCATCCAATCAGAAACTAGAACACCCGCGCTGCCAGTCACCCGCCGGAGCGGGCGATTTTTCCGGCATGCGGGAAAGTCAGCGCCACTAGCGGGATGGCGCGCGGCTGTCAACCGCATATTTCCGCGCTTTTTGTCCGAAAGCGCGGCGGCGTGTGCCTAATCGCCACGTCTGCCGATTCGCCCCTTGCTGCACCGGCTGTGCCTCCATATCAGGAACAGCGATGAGATATGCTTTTCTGTCCGCCCTGCTGTCCCTGCCGCTGGCCGCCTGCGCCGCGAGCGCGAGCGGCGACGCGCCCTCGCTTGCCAAGCGTCCGGTCGAAGGGCGGTTCGACGTCGCGGCGCCGCCCGCTCCGCTGTCGGAACCGGGGCCGCTGCCCGCCGATCTCGCAGGGCGAATGGCGCGGTGGGAGGCCGATGCGGCCGCCGGACAACGGGGCTTCGCCGCAGAGCGCAGCGCCGCGGCAACGCTCGTCGCCGCCGCTGCCGGGGCATCCGTCGCCAGCGAACGCTGGATCGTTGCGCAGCAGGCGCTCTCGCGCCTTGTTGCCGCGCGCGCGCCGCTCACCGCGGCGCTCGCCGACATCGATCGGCTGTATCTCGAGCGCAGCGTCGATGCCGAAATCGACGGCCTGCCCGACATTTATGCGCTGCGCGAACGGCTGGCGGACCTTGTGTCGGCGCAGGATGTGGTGATCGCGGCGCTGAGTGCGGGGCTGCCGGGGGAATAAACCCAGATCCTCCCCATGGCTTCGCCACAGGGAGGGCCGTTCGATATTACTGATTCAGCCCATGCTTTTTCAGCGCGTGGCGAATCTGGTCATAACTGAGCCCCAGCGCTTCGGCCGCCACCTTCTGATTATAGCGGCAGCGTGCCATCGTGTCGGCAAGGATCGCCTTTTCATAGCTGTCGACTGCGCCGCGCAGGTCGCTCACCGGCCCCGACCCCGGCGTCGGCACAGCCCCGACGGTCGTGGCAGCGCCCGGCGTATCGGCCTTGGGTGTTTCGACCTTCGCCGCCCGCGCTGCGGGTTGCCACGGACTCGCGAACGGATCAAAGCTCAGCGCGTCGATGGGCCTTGCCGGATCGCCCCAGCGATAGACGGCGCGCTCGATCACATTCCGCAGTTCGCGGACATTGCCCGGCCAGTCGTGCCCCTCCATCGCGGCGAGCGCGCGCGGACCGAAGCCCGGCCATTCGTCCCAGCCGACGACCGCGGCCATACGCTGTCCGAAATAGGTCGCGAGCACTTCAATATCGCCTTCGCGGGCGCGCAGCGGGGGCAGGGTGATGACCTCGAACGACAGACGATCGAGCAGGTCGGCCCTGAACCGATTGTCCTCGACCAGCGCGGGAAGATGCTCGTTGGTCGCCGCGACGATGCGTACGTCGACGCGAATCGGGCGCGACGCGCCGACGCGCGTGACCTCGCCATATTCGACCGCGCGGAGCAGCCGCTCTTGCGCGCCCATCGACATCGTCGCCAGTTCGTCGAGGAACAGGGTGCCGCCGTCGGCCTCCTCGAACCGCCCCGCGCGGCTGCGCGTCGCGCCGGTAAAGGCGCCCGCCTCGTGCCCGAACAGCTCGCTCTCGATCAGCGTCTCGGGCATCGCGGCGCAGTTCATAATGACATAAGGTTTGTCCCATCGCGTCGACAGGCGGTGCAGGCGCTCGGCGATCAGTTCCTTGCCCGTCCCGCGCTCGCCGATGACCAGCACCGGGCGATCGAGCATTGCCGCCTGGCTCGCGCGGTCGACCGCGTCCTGAAAAGCCGCCGACTGGCCGATGAACTGCGTTTCGCGCTCCATTCCCAATGATTGGCAAATTTCCCCGATGATTGGCAAGACAAATCGATGGCCGGAAAAATTTCCGCGCAAAGTTTCGCAGTTTTCCGCCACCCTGGGCAATTGGCACGCCTCCTGCAAAGATCTCGGCGAACCGGCGCACAGCGCTCCGGTGCAGCAAACAGGAAGGTTGAAACGATGAAAACGAAGATTGCCCAGGCCACTACTTTCGCGTTCAGCGCGGTGGGTGCGCTGGCCATCCTCGTCGGCGCGATCGACTATCCTGCCACCGCTGCCGGCCTCCCCGTGGTCGGCCTGGTGGGCGCTGCTTCGACCCCGGCGGTCAGCCCGATGGCCTGACCGGCACTGGTGCCGGGGCACTCTCCCCCCTTGCCCCGCCCCGGCACCAGCCTTTTTCAAGAACAGACACCAAGGTCTCAAGTTTTCGACAGGAGTTTCAAATGGGTATTTTCTCACGAACCCGCGACATCATCGCCGCCAACGTCACCGACCTGCTCGACCGAGCGGAAGATCCCGAAAAGATGATCCGCCAGATCATCTTCGAGATGAATGAAACGCTTGTCGAAGTCCGCGCCTCCGCCGCCCGCACCATCGCGGATCAGAAGGAGATGCGCCGCCATATCGCCAAGCTTGAAAGCCTGCAGGACAGCTGGAAGGAAAAGGCCGAGCTCGCGTTGTCGAAGGATCGCGAAGACCTCGCCACCGCCGCGCTCGTCGAAAAGCAGAAGGCGGGCGACATGGCAGAGCGCCTCAAGGCCGAGATCGCCGTGCTCGACGACGCGCTGACCGGCTATGAAGCCGACATCGCCAAGCTGCAGAAAAAGCTCTCCGAAGCCCGTGCGCGCCAGTCGAGTGTCGTCAATCGCCTCGAAAGCGCCGAGAATCGCTATCGTCTGCGCGAGATGACCAACGGCGACCGCGTGGAAGACGCTTTCTCGCGCTTCGAAATCCTCGAACGCCGCGTCGACGAAGCCGAAGGCCGCGCCGATGCGCTCGGCCTCGGATACAAGAAGTCGCTCGACGAGGAGATCGCCGAACTGCAGGCCGCCGACAAGGTCGCCGACGAGCTCGCCGCGCTGAAAGCCGCGCAGGCCAAGAAATAAGGAGCCCGGCCGATGGAAGAGATCATCATCGTCCCGATCGTCATCGGAACCCTCTTCCTCGGTCTGCCCTGGCTGATCCTCCACTACATCACCAAGTGGAAACAGGCCAAGACGCTGACCGGAGAAGACGAACAGCTGCTCGACGAACTTTACGATACGGCCCGACGGCTCGAGAATCGTCTTCATACCGTCGAACGGATCATCAGCGCCGATCATCCCGACTTCCGCCCCGCGGTACGCAGCGATGAGGAATTGGCGCAGCTCGAAAATATAAACCGGAGGAACTGAGATGTCTGCCAGCCGCACCAAATTTTATCTCGACAAGCAGAACGCCAAGTGGAGCGGCGTTTGCGCGGGGATCGCGGACTATAGCGGGATCGACGTGCTCTGGGTTCGCGTCGGCGCGGTGCTGCTTACGCTGATGGGCGGCTTCCCCTGGACGCTGATCGCCTATTGGATGGTCGCCTGGATGGGAACGCCCAAGCCGTTTGCGCTCTATGGCTCGCAGGAGGAAGCCAAATTCTGGCAGGGGGTGCGCAGCAACCCCGCGGCGTCGACCCGCGACATCAAGTCGCGCTTTCGCGACATCGACCGCCGCCTCGCCGACATCGAGCTTTATTACACCAGCCATAATCGCCGCCTCGCCGACGAGATCGACGCGCTGCGCTGAGCGACCGACAGGCAACAGGGAGACATCATATGAATTTCGGCGGTACCGGTTTCGTCCTTGCCATCATCGCTTTGTCGATCGGCGGCTGGATGTTCACCACCTGGATCCGTGCCAAACATGGCTATCCGGTCGAAAATGAATGGGGCGGCACGGTTCATCGAACCGACGCCGACGCTGATCGAAAAATCGCCCTGCTTACCGACGATAACGCCAAGCTCGCGGGTCAGATCGCGCGGCTCGAAGAGCGGATCGCCGTGCTCGAACGTATCGCGACGGAAAACAACGGACAGGCGGCGCAGCTCGCCGACCAGATCGACAGCCTGCGCTGAGGGGAAAGACCATGAATCTCGACGTCCTGAACACCATCGCACCCGTTGCCGCGATCGTCGGCCTCGCCGGGGTTGCCGGCTGGGTCTACACCACCTGGCTGCGCGTCAAGAACGGCTATCCGCTTGAAAACAGCTGGGGCAAGGCGGTCTATCCACGCACCAACGACGAAGCGATGGAGCGCGTCAAACTCATCAGCCAGGAAAATGCCCAGCTGCGCGCCGAACTAGGGTCGGTGAAGGATCGGCTGGCGGTCGTCGAACGCATCGTCACCGACGAAAGCCACCGCGTCGCGGCCGAAATCGAAGCGCTGCGGCGCCCCGCGAACTGAGGAGGCGGACATGGAAACGATCGTCATCCTTTTTATCGTCGTTGGTCTGCCGGTCACGCTCGGTATTGGTTACGCCGCATACGAACGCCACCTCAAGTTCAAGGAACGCGCCTTTCAGGCAATGAGCAGCGAAACCGCCGAAAAGGCGGCGCAATATGCGGCGCAGACCGAACGGCTGGAGGCGCGCGTCCGCGTGCTCGAACGTATCGTTACCGACAAGGGAATTGACGTCGCCGACGAGATCGAAAAGCTGCGCGACGCACCGCTGAACTGAAACAACGATAAGATAATAGGAAAGGAACCTCCTCATGGGCCCGTTTGAAATGGTCGTCGGCATCGTCCTCATTGTGACGATCGGCAGCATCATCCGCGCCAAGCACGGCATTCGGCGCGACCGTCACGGCAATGATTATGTCGCGGGGAACGACGCCGAGACCAAGGCGCTGCAGGCCGAAATCCGGGCGCTCAAGGATCGCATCCAGGTGCTCGAACGCATCGCCACCGACAATAATCGCGCCGTCACGCTCGATCAGGAGATCGAGAAGCTGCGCGACAGCAGCAAGATCTGAACGCCGGTAAAGGAGCAACGCTCATGGCTTTCATCACTCCCGACCTTACCACCGCGGCGATCGCGCTTTCCGGGCTCACCATCGTCAGCCTCGTCGCCTTGCGCGGCTGGCGCGACTGGATCCAGCTGAAGCGCGAGGAACTCGCCGCGGGCCACGCGCCGCTGGCGCAGGACCCCGCGGTCCCGCACGCCGGATCGCGGATCGAGATCGCCGACCTCAAGGAACGGCTGCGCAAATTGGAAGCGATCGCGGCGGGCGTCGATCTTTGACCGCCGTGCGTCCCGCAAGCTCGCAATGACGACAAGAGGAAACGCCGCAGCCCCTTTCCCTCAAGCGCCGTTTCTGCCACTGCCGCGCCCATGCGCAGTCTTTCCGACGTTTTCGACGAGTATGATTTTCTCGATGGCGACGATCGCTACCGCCTGCTGATCGAACTCGGCCGCGAGCTGGAGCCGATGCCGGAAGCGCTCAAGACCGACGCGACATTGGTGCGCGGCTGTTCGGCGAGCGTCTGGGTCTATCCGGTACCGCAGGACGATGGCCGTCTCCACTTTCTCGCCGACAGCAATGCCGCGATCACCAAGGGCATCGTCGCGCTTGTTCTCGCAGCGGTGCAGGACAAGCCCGCCGCCGAGGTCGCCGCGATGGACGTTGCCGCCGCGCTCGCGCCCTTCGACCTCACGCGCCAGCTTTCGTCGAACCGTACGCAGGGCGTGCCAAACATGATCGCGCTGGTTCAGGACACCGCGCGCCGTATCGCCGCCGGTTGATCGGTCAGTTCGACAAATCGCGCAGCAGGCTGTCCCAGTGCGCGAGCGCCGGGGCGATCGCGGCGACGGGCACGCGCTCGTTGAGCCCGTGGGCAAAGCTATCGCTCGCTTTGGAGAACAGCCCCGCGACGCCGTAGCTCGGCACGCCGTTCATGCGGAAATGATAGCTGTCGGTGGCCCCTGCGCTCATCGACGGGATGATGGGCAGGCCGGGGGTGCGGGCATCGACCGCCTTCTGTATCGCCGCCATCACGTCGGGACGGAGCGGCGAGGCGTCGCTCGCGCTGGCGTCGGGGTCGGTCTTTACCGCAACGCCGGGGTCGCCGATCACGCGCTCCAGCTCGGCGCGCACGGTTTCGACCGCGACGCCCGGAAAGATACGGCAGTTGATGTTCGCGGTCGCGCGCTGGGGCAGCGCATTTTCGGCGTGCCCGCCCTTTACCAGCGTCGGCACACAGGTGGTGCCGATTTGCCCGACATATTCGGGCTCGGCCCGGATCGCGGCGATCGCCTGGGCATCGGTCGGGTCGGTGGCAAAGGCCTTCAGCGCCGCCCCGATCGCGCCGCCGACCTGATCGGCGACGATCGGCAGGCCGGTGCTCGTCAGCTCGTTGATCTGCGGCTCGAAGCGATGGGTGCCGACCTTTGCAAGCGCATCGGCGAGCTGGACGATCGCGTTGACGTCCGACGGGCGCGAGCTGTGGCCACCCGCATTTGTCACCTCCAGCGTGAAATCGGCATAGGTTTTCTCGCCTGCCTGCAGCGCATAATATTTGGGTTGACCATCCTCGCCGATCAGCCCGCCACCGCCGTCGCCGTTGAGCGCAAATTCGGCGTTTCTATATTTGGCGGCGAGCGCACGCGTCGTTGCCATTTCGGTTTCTTCATCGCCCGTCAGCAGCAGGATGATCGACCGCTTCGGCCGGAATCCTTCGCGCTTCAGTTGTGCCATCGTCGCGACCATCATGGCGATGTCGAATTTATTGTCTTCGGACCCGCGCCCGAAAATATAGCCCTCCTCTTCGACCGGCACAAAGGGATCGCGTGTCCAATCCTTGGGATCGGCTTCGACAACATCCATATGGCCGAGCAGCAGGATCGGCTTCTTGTCCATCGTTCCTCGCAGCGTGACCGCCAGCGTTGCCGTCTCACCCATCGGGGTGATCTCTATATCGGAATCGGCATAGCCCGCCGCCTTCAGCGCGCCCGCATAATAGGCCGCCAGTTCGGGAACCTTGCCGCGGCCCTTGACCGTCGGGATCGCGATGCTGTCCTTCAATATCTGCTTCGCGGCCGCGGGATCGGCAGGCTTGGCGTGGATAGGTGCGGCGGCGGAAAGCGCGGCAGCGAGGATGAAGGGCAGGGACAGGTTGCGCATGACGGTCAGCTAAGCGGCTTCGTCCGCGGGCGGCAAGACCCAATTTTCATGCGCTGTCGCGGCCCGACCATCGGCTGTCGCCGATTCAGGTTGACCAGCACTGATTCCGATATAATGATGATATCATATTTATATCGATTCGGAGGGTTATATGGTCGAGAGTGGGGCGCCGGCGCTGAATCGCAGCCGCGAAACGCGTGCCAATACGCAAAGCGGCTATCTGATGCTGTTCATCTGGCTGGTTTTGCTGGGTGTCGCGGCGTGGGCCGCGATCACGAATGCCAATGTCGAGGTGATGACCGCGTGGAAATGGATCCTTGTCGCGGTCACGGGAGTGGTCGGAACGCTTATCCTCTGCGGATTTTATATGATCAATCCCAACGAGGCGGCCGCGATCCAGCTGTTCGGTGCGTATAAGGGGACCGATCGGCAAGAGGGGCTGCGCTGGGTTTTGCCGTGGCTCACGCGCAAAAAGATCGCCGTGCGCGCGAACAATGTCATTTCCGACAAGATCAAGGTCAACGACCTGCGCGGCAACCCGATCGAGATGGCCGCGCAGGTCGTCTGGCGCGTCACCGACACGGCGCAGGCACTGTTCGACGTCGACGATTACAAGGAGTTTGTGATGGCGCAGATCGAGGCGGCGGTGCGTTCGATCGGCTCGCGCTATCCCTATGACGACATCGAGCATCAGGAAATCACGCTGCGCGGCAATCACGAAGAGGTCGGCGGAGAACTCAGAAAGGCGCTCATTGAGCGGTTGACGGTCGCGGGCATCACCGTCGACGAATGCGGCCTCACGCACCTCGCCTATGCGCCCGAGATTGCCGGGGCGATGCTCCGCCGCCAGCAGGCTGAAGCGGTGATCGCCGCGCGCAAAAAGCTGGTCGAGGGAGCGGTAACAATGGTCGAAATGGCGCTGACGCATTTATCGGAGAAAAATGTCGTCGACCTCGACGACGAGCGCAAGGCCGCGATGGTGTCGAACCTGATGGTCGTGCTGTGTGGCGAGCGCGAGACGCAACCGGTCGTCAACGCCGGTTCGCTCTACTGAGGCGCGCCGGACAGAAACGATGCCCGGTTCTGCCAAGAAAAATTTTGCCCTCCGTCTCGATCCCGCGCTCTATGCCGCGGTCGAGCGGATGGCGGCGGTCGACCTGCGCAGCGCCAATGCCCAGATCGAAGTGTTGTTGCGCGAAGCGCTCGCGCGGCGCGGCGTGCCGGTGAAGCCGCCCACGCCGCCGCGCCGGGGCCGCCCGCCCAAAACCGACGGACCGCGAGGTTGAGGCGGGCGCCGATGGTGGCGGCCGCTGCGGCAAGGCCCCTGGCACTTTGAACGCTGAGTCGGCCGTCCCGTATCCGTCGTCGCGGCGAAGGCCGGGATGACGATAGAATAAAGGTCTGGTTTCGGCCGCGACCGGACGCACAGCCAACGAGCCTCCGTCAGCGGCTACCCGCGATGCGCGTCACGTAATTCGCGTTTGAGTACTTTGCCGATCGGGCTCCGCGGGAGTTCGTCGACCATGCGGATTTCACTCAGCCGCTGTGTCTTGCCGACCTTGGCGTTGCAGTCGGCGCGCACGCTTTCGGGGTCGGCGCCCGCCTTCAGCACGACGAAAGCAACGGGGGTTTCACCCCATTCCTCGCTCGGCATCCCGACGACCGCCGCCTCGACGACGCGGTCGTCGGCAAGCAGAATGGCTTCGAGATCGCTCGGAAAAATATTGAAACCGCCCGATATGATCATGTCCTTCGCGCGATCCATGAGCGTCAGAAAACCGTCCTCGTCGATGCGGCCGATATCGCCGTGACGATAGAAAAGATTGCCTTCGGCATCGTGCCAGTGCATCGCCTTCGTTGCGTCGGGGCGATTGTTGTATCCGGTCATCATCGCCGGTGATCGGCCGACGATTTCGCCCACTGACCCCTGCGGCAGCTCGTTGCCATCGTCGTCGATCACCTTCGCGACATGACCCGGCGCGGGTTTTCCGACGGTGTGCAGCTTGTCGGGGAATTGGTGCGCTTCAAGAATGAACGCCGCACCGCCTTCGGTCATGCCATAGATTTCGACCAGGCCGCCCGGCCAGCGTTTCAGCACATCGGCCTTGAGTGCCGCGGGAAATGGGGCCGAGGTGCAATATTTCATCACGAAGCTGCTAAGGTCGAAGCGGTCGAAATCATCGAGCGCCATGATGCGGCGATATTGCACGGGCACCAGCATACAGTTCGTCGCGCGTTCGCGTTCCGCGAGTTCCAGAAAACCGCGCGCGTCAAACTTCTTCATCAACACGACCTGCCCGCCCGAGCCGATGGTGGGCATGAAGCTCGCCATCGTCGTGTTCGAATAGAGCGGGGTCGACAGGATCGTCACCGCTTGCGCGCCATAGGCCGGGGCGCCGCGAATGATATGCTGCCAGCGCATCGCGTGGCTGTGGATGATGCCCTTGGGCGTACCGGTGGTGCCCGAGGAATAGATGATGTTGAACCCGTCGTCGGGATCGATCGCAACGGGACGGGGCGCAGTGCCGGTTGGCGCGATCCATTGGGCGAGCGCGACCCCGGCATCGCTGCCATCCATCGCGATCAGGTCGCTCGCGGCGATATGCTGCCCGTCGAGGCTGGCCCTCGCGGCATCGTCGAGGAACAGATGACGCGCGCCGGTGTCGGCGATCATCGCCGCCATTTGTTCGCCGGTGGCGCTGTTGGTGATGAGCCCCGCGACCCCGCCCGCCCGCAGCGTGCCGAGAATGACCGCCATCTGTTCGACGCTGTTCAGCCCGGCGATCGCGGTGCGATCGCCTTTGACGAAACCATCCTGTTGCAGTCGCGCGGCGATTCGGTCGGTCAATTGATCCAGTTCGGACCAGCTCAGCCGCCGTTCGGCGTCGGCAGCCGCTACGGCATCGCGACGCTCCGCGGCATGGGCACGGACAAGGTCGGGCAGGGTGGCGAAGTCGCCGTCAAGCATTTCGATACTGGTCATCGCTACCGGTTAGCACAGCCGAAAGGCGGTGCAATGCCGGTGGTGCGGCGAAGCGACAGAATGTTGCGTCAGCGGCGGGGATACGGATGGCCTCATCGGGAACTATGCAAGTCCACGACCGGAAGTTGCTCGTTGCCATCTATCATCCGCTCGCCGAACGCGCCGATACGCTTGCCGCCGCCGTCGAAGGTGCGGGAATGGCGGTGCTGATGCTCCCCGCGCATGTGCGGGGGCTTCGGCCCTGGGTCGACGGCTGTTTCGACCTGCTGCTCATCAACCCGTTTCTCGATTGGCAGGAACCATTCGCATTTGTCCGTTTCGCCCGGTCGGTATCCGGGCGGCGGCCATTGCTCGTCCTGTCGGACCACGATAGCTTCGACGACCGGATGATCGCGCTCGACGCGGGCGCCGACGATGCGATCGGCTGGACCGATAATCTGCCCGAAGTGCTCGCGCGGATCGCCGGGCTGCTGCGTCGCAGCCGTATCGCGGCGGGACAGCTTGGTGCGGGTGAACTCAGGATCGACCTGATCGACCGGCGCGTCGAACGCGCGGGACGAGTGATCCGCCTGCCGCTGCGCGAATTCGACCTGCTCGCCAATCTGGCCCGCGTTCCCGACCGGCCCCTGTCGCGCGACGCGCTGCTGAAGGCCGTGTGGCGTATCGATTTCGATCCGGGCACCAACCGTGTCGAGGTGCATATGTCGCGCCTGCGTGCCAAGATCGATCGGGGTTTCGGCTGGCCCATGCTCCACACGGTGAAGGGGGTGGGCTATGCGCTGCGCTCGCGGCCGGCCCGTGTCGACCCTGTTGTTCCTGCCAGCTTGCTTGACCAAAAGTTTCAGCTTGCTACTCATCTCCGACATAATGAAACGAACGATTCCCGGAGATGATGCCCAATGCACCCCTCAGTCCATGCGCGCAGCAACCCCGACAAGGCCGCGATCCTCGTCGCAGAGACGGGGGAGGCGATCAGCTATGGCGAACTCGACGCCGCCTCGAACCGCGCGGCGCAGCTGTTTCGGGCCAACGGATTGGGGCATGAGGATGTCGTTGCCTTCATGCTCGACAACACGCCGCATTATTACGGGCTGACCTGGGGGGCGCAGCGTGCGGGGCTGCGTTATGTTTGCATCTCGTCGCGGCTGACGCAGGACGAGACCGACTATATTCTCGAAAATTCGGGCGCCCGGATACTCGTGGTCTCAGCCAGCCTCGCGGCGGCAGCGCAGCAACTGACGACGCCGATCAAGCGTTTTGCGATGGGCGGCGACATTGCAGGCTATGAAAGCTGGGAAGATGCCGTGGCCGTCATGCCCGCGGAGCCGGTTGCCGACGAACGCGCCGGGGTCGACATGCTTTATTCGTCGGGCACCACCGGGCGGCCCAAAGGGGTGCGCGTCCCGCTGCCCGAGGATCCGGCGATCGACGCGTCGAACAGCCTGGTCATGCTCGCCTCGGCAGTGTTCCAGATCAATTCAGACAGCATTTATCTTTCTCCCGCGCCGCTCTATCACGCCGCGCCGCTGCGCTGGTCAATGACGATCCACCGCCTCGGCGGCACGGTCGTGCTGATGAAGAAATTCGACCCGGAAGCCGCGCTCTCGCACATCGAAACCTATCGCGTGAACAGTAGCCAATGGGTGCCCACGCATTTCGTGCGGATGCTGAAATTGCCCGACGCGGTGCGCGCGCGCTATGATACCTCTTCGCTCAAGGTCGCGATCCACGCTGCGGCGCCGTGCCCGGTTCCGGTCAAGCAGGCGATGATCGACTGGTGGGGCCCAGTGCTTTTCGAATATTATGCGGGGTCCGAAGGCAATGGCATGACCTTTATCTCGAGCGCCGACTGGTTGACGCACAAGGGAAGCGTCGGGCGCCCGATCCTGGGCACAGTGCACATCATGGGCGAGGATAATGAGACCGAGCTTGGCGCGGGCGAGGAAGGCACCGTTTTTTTTGAAAGCGAAAATGTCTTTGAATATCATGGCGACGACGCAAAAACCGCGTCGAGCCGCAACTCGAAAGGCTGGTCGACGCTGGGCGATGTCGGCAAGCTCGACGACGAAGGGTTTCTTTACCTGACCGACCGCAAGAGCTTCATGATCATATCGGGCGGCGTGAACATCTATCCCCAGGAAATCGAAAATCACCTCGTCACCCATCCGAAGGTCGCCGACGTCGCGGTTGTCGGTGGCCCGCACGAGGAGATGGGCGAAGAGGTGATCGCGGTCGTCCAGCCCGCCGACATGGCGGATGCCGACGACGCGCTCCGCGACGAGCTGATCGCCTATGCGCGCGAAAAATTGTCGGGGGTGAAAATCCCGCGCCGCATCGATTTCATGGACGCCTTGCCGCGTCACGACACGGGCAAGCTCTATAAACGTCTGCTTCGCGATCAATATTGGGAGAAGGCGAAGGCGGAGGCCTGATCCGATGGTCGCTGCGCGCGTCGAATTTTTCTTCGACCTCTCCTCGCCGTGGACCTGCCTTGCTTTCCACAACCTGCCCGGCGTGCTCGAACGCACGAAGGCGAGCGCCGTCTATCGGCCGATTCTCGTCGGGGGGGTGTTCAACGCGGTGAATCCCGCCGTCTATGCCGCGCGCGAGCAGGCGGACAACCGGCGGCTCCAGCATAGCTGGAAAGTGCTCAAGGACTGGGCGCGGCTCGCTGGAGTGCCGATGAATTTTCCGTCCCGGTGGCACCCCGCGAAAGGCATCGCGGCGATGCGTTTCTGCTGCGCGCTTGAGGAGGAGCAGGCGGCCCTCGTGCGGTTCGCGCGTGCGGCGTTTGCAAGCTATTTCGACCGGCAGGAAAATCTCGACGACCCCGCCGTGCTCGCGGCGGTTGCCGACGCCGAGGGGCTCGATGGCGCCGCGCTGATCGCGGCCGCGGGCAGCGATGCGGTAAAGGCACGGCTGCGTGCGAACACCGACGAGGTCATCGCGCGCGGCGGCTATGGCTCACCGACGATCTTTGTCGATGGCGGCGATATGTATTTCGGCAACGACCAGCTTCCGCTCATAGAAGCTGCACTGAAAAGGACTCTCCCGTGAAGGACCGCATTTCGATTACCATGCTCGATGACGGTATCGCCGACGTCCGGCTGATCCGCACCGACAAGATGAATGCGCTCGACAGTGCGATGTGGGCGGCACTCGCCGACGCGGTCGACCAGTTGAAGGCCACCGCGGGGTTGCGCGTCGTCATACTGTCGGGCGAGGGACGCGCTTTCTGCGCCGGGCTCGATCTCTCCAGCCTCTCGAACGATCGCGATCCGGGTGCAAGCAGCGCGGGCGGCAGCCTGGCCGACCGGACGAAGGGCATCGCGAACAATGCACAATATGCCGCGTGGGGATGGCGCGAGCTGCCGGTGCCGGTGATCGCCGCGGTGCATGGCGTCGCTTTCGGCGCAGGCAGCCAGATCATGGCCGCGGCGGACATTCGCATCGTCCACCCCGATACGCGTATCGCGATCATGGAGATGCGCTGGGGCCTCGTTCCCGACGTCGCCGGCATGGCGCTGTGGCGCACGCAGGTCGCCGACGACGTGCTGCGCGAGCTGATCTACACCAACCGCGAATTCAACGGTTTGGAAGCAAAAATGCTGGGCTTCGCCACGCATGTTGCCGACGATCCGCACGCCAAGGCGATGGAACTTGCCGCGGAAATCGCGAACAAGAACCCCCACGCGATCCGCGGTGCCAAGCGGCTCTGCAACATGCTGGGGCACGCGAGCGATGCCGAGATATTGCAGGCCGAAAGCGACGAACAGCTGCTTGTGATCCGCAAGCCTAACCAGATCGAGGCGGTGATGGCCCATATGCAAAAGCGCAAGCCGAACTTTGCGGATTGAGGGAGGGTTTTTAGAGCAAGCTCAAAAAGCGCGCCGCATTGTCCCACGCGCGCTTGTTGTCCGCGCGCACCTTCTGCGCCTCGCTGTCGGCACCCCAGCGGCGTTCCTGGTATAGATCGTCGAGACTGACCGCCTGCCACAGCGTCTCGGTGTCGAATGCGCGGTCGAGGAGCGCGAGTCCCGCGACGAGCGAGCCTCCGATTGTCACCAACGGCGTCAGCGCGGTGATCCGCCACATATCGAGCGTTCGCACCGCATCCTGTAACGCCGCGACCGTCGCCGCGGGCTGGTCGACCGGCAGCACGCCCTGTGTCAGCGCAAACTCGATGCCATAACGGGTTTCGGCCCAGGCAAGCAGGGGGTTCCACGCCGCCGCCTGTTCGGCCTGCAGCGCGGCGTCGCGCGCATCGCGGTAACAGAAAAGATCGCTCTGGGCATAGGCTGCGACCGGCGCGGCAAAGGCGGCGATGTCGGGTGCAGCCAGATCGATCGCGGCGTTGGCAAGCCCCGTCATCGGCATCGCCGCAGGGTCGATCCTGTCCGCGACGTCGCGCCACTCGTCGGCGATTGCATCGGCCAATGCCGCACTCGCGACCGCCAGCGGCGCGCGCTGCGGCGTGCGAACCGGCCGCCCGTCGAGCGCGATGCCCCAGCCCGCGTCATCGGGGACGACGGCCACCTCCGCCCAAAAACGCTTCACGAACTTTTCGGCGACCGCCAGCGGCGCGCAAGAAGCAACGGCATCACCGCAAAATCGAACGCACCGACCAGCACGATCGCGACCCCGATCCAGCGGTCGGTCGGCTGGCCCGCTAGCGTAAAGCCGCCGCGGATCAGGATGAAGCCGGCCGCGATGAACGCGACGCCCATCAGACGCAGGATCGTTATCGCAAGGAAGCGCTTTTTGGCGAGAGCATCGTCGGGCCGGGTCATGCGCTGTCCCTATCGCCCCCGAGGTGGCGCATCAACTGGGCAAGCGCGCCGTGGCCGTTCGCTTCGACGCCCGCAATGACCCGGCCGCGTTCGTCGGCGGACTTGTTCTGCGACAGCTTGATCGTCGGGCGCCACGCGCTGATCCGCATCTCAAAGCCGGTGATCGCTCCGGTCATCCTGCCGAACAGCGCGGGGTTCATTTTGCCGCGCGTCCATGGCGGATCGGCGCCGACGCGCGCTTCGTGGATCGCCGACAGCGCATCGAGCTGCGTCACCAGCCCGGCTTCGTCCAGTTTTGTCGCGACACCTTCCATCTCGACCGCGACATAATTCCAGGTCGGGACCTGATCGGCGTCGGCGTACCAGCTTGCACTGACATAGGCGTCGGGGCCCTGCACCACCACGAGCGCATTCGCGCCGTCCAGATGCCGTGTCAGCGCATTGCCGCGCGCGAGGTGGAAGCGCAGCGTCGCGGCATCGTCGCTCAGCACGACCGGCGCGTGCGCGACGCGCGGCCCGTCGGGCGTCGCGGCGAAGATCGCAGCAAAACCAATCTCGCGCACCAGCCATGCCGCAAGCGCATCCTGTTTCGGACGAAAGGCACCATTGGGATGCATCAGCGTGGCCGCGCGGGGCGTGCGGAGGGCTTTTTCGTGCCCGGTTTCCGCGCGCGGGAGCTGCCCGGTTTCGCCTTTTCCTTGGGTTTCGGTTTGCCGACATGATCGGTCGGCTTGCTCGTCGCCGTGCGCCCACGCCGCTCGCCGCGTCGTGCCTTGCGGATCTGCTTCGCGTGGGCCTTCGCCGCGGCTTTTGCCGCCGCCTTGGGTGGCGGCCCCTTGGCGACATCGTCGATACCGACGTCACCGAGCACAGGATCGAAGCCGAGCGCGTCGAGGCTGGCGGCGAAATGTTCGGGCACTTCGGCCTGCACGTCGATCGCGCCGCCGTCGGGATGGTCAATGCGCAGGCGGCGGCTGTGCAGGTGCAGCTTGCGACTGACCGCGCCCGTCAGGAACGCACCCTTGCCTCCATATTTGCCGTCGCCGACAATCGGATGGCCGATCGCCGCCATATGGACGCGGAGTTGGTGGGTGCGCCCGGTCAGCGGCTGTAACTCGACCCATGCGGCGCGGTTGCCCGCGCGGTCGATGATCCGGTACCGGGTTTTCGACGGCAGGCCACTGTCGTGGACGTGCATCTTCTCCCCACCCGACCCCGGCTGCTTGGCGAGCGGCAGGTCGATTTCGCCCTGTGCGATGTCGGGAACCCCGACGACGATCGCCCAATAGGTTTTTTTGGCGCTGCGGTTTGAAAAACTCTTGGCAAAATAGGCCGCGGCGCGGGGCGTGCGCGCGATCAGCAGCGCGCCCGACGTATCCTTGTCGAGCCGGTGAACGAGCTTAGGTCGCACCGGCGCGTCATATTTGAGCGCGTCGAGCAACCCGTCGACATGACTCTCGGTCTTGGTGCCGCCCTGTGTCGCCAGACCCGGTAGCTTGTTAAGTACGATCGCGCTTCCATCGCGGTGGACCAGCATCGACTCGGCAAGCTCGATGTCGGCCTGGGTCAGCGGGCGTCCTTTGCGTGCCGGCCGCGCTTTCGCTTCGACCGGAGGGATCGGCATTGCGAGCGTCTGGCCCGCTTCGATGCGGTCGGATACGTCGGCTTTCCGGCCGTCGAGCGTGAGCTGTCCCGATCGCGCCCAGCGCGCGAGCAAGGCGTGGGGTGTTCCGGGACGGTGACGCTTGAACCAACGGTCGAGGCGGATGCCGTCATCCTCTTCGGCTATGACGGCGCCGTCGAGTGGTGCCTTGGGCGTGCTCATGCCGGGAGCTGCCGGACGGCGATCATGCCCGCGCCGCAGGCGAGCAGAGCACCGGCGACCGACGCCAACACATAGGCTGCAGCTTGACCCGCCTGTCCGCGTTCGAAAAGCAGCCAGAATTCCAGGCTGAACGACGAAAATGTCGTAAATCCGCCCAATATGCCGACGCCGACGAACAGCCGGGTCGTCTCGCTGCCCGCGCCGCCGCGTGCCAGCAGGCCGATGAGGAGCCCCATCGCGAGGCTGCCGACGATATTGATCGAAAGCGTCCACCAGGGAAAGCCGGGGCCGAGGCGCACGAGCATCGCCTGCCCGACCAGGTGGCGGGCGCCGGCGCCGATCGCGCCGCCGATCATGACGGGAAGCAGGCTGTTCATGCCGTTCGCCCTAGCCCGAAACCATGGCGAGGCAAAGGTGGCATTGCCATGGGCTGGGGATCACATGTCGGGCGAAGCGAGGGCCGCGGCGGGCCGGCCTTGCGCGGCGCGCCAGTCGGCGGGGGTCGCAAAGCCGCCTTGCCAGATGCCTCGCCGCGCCACCCGCGCTTCCCATTCTTCGGCGATATAGCTGTCGCCGATCGCGACGGCCCACCCCAGTCGCACCATTTCGCCGCCCAGGTCGAGGCCATTCGGAACCGGCGCGGTGCGACAGGTCGCCAGCGTGCGGCCATAGCGGTCCTTGGCCGACAGGGCGCAGAGCAACGGCCCCCCTTCGGCAAGCCGTTCGAGTGCGCTCCGCGCATGCCAGCCGCAGGGCCAGTCTTTTCCGGCGCGGGTGCAAAGCTGGCGATATTCGACCGCATCGACGCCGGATAGGCGGATCGTCAGGCGCGCATCATCGCTGCGAACGGCCAAGCTGTCGCCATCGATTACTTGGACGAGCGGAACCGAGGCCATCGGGACGGGCCGCCAGAACCATGCGGCCAGCGTCAGTCCTGCAAGCAATAGGGTGGCCGCTGCGACACGTAGCCGACGCCGCCATATTGCGCGGGTGAGGAGTGAGGGGCGCCGGAGCATCGCCCACCCGGCCTGCGCGCGACGCGGCGGCTTGGCAAGAGTCAATAAGGGGTTGACGATGAGAACAAAACAAGTCCAAAATGGATGAAACACGCGGGGTGATCACCGCTCCGTTCGGCCGCATCCGCATTTTGCTCCGGATTGGCGGCAGATGGGAACGAACAAAATGCGAATGCCGCCGAAATGACGGCAGGATCACACCAGGGTGGAGCGGTGAGTTGGGGATGACGTCATGATGGATCATGGGATACAGCCTTGGTTGAACATGCCGGACGGGGAAGCCGTCGGGGAAGGGAGTTATTCCGCGGCTTATCCGGGCGGGGCGACCCCGCGGAGCATTGCCTCGCCGCTGTTGTTCGTGGGGCGGCGGGGCGCGGAGCCGACGGGGGTGGCGCTGACCGATGTAAGCCTTGCGGCGACGTGTGCGCCGGAGCAGGCGCCGGATTTGATCCGTCGGCTTGTCACGCTCGACATTGTCTGGTTGGCGGCCGCTGAAACGGTTGAAGCCGAGGCATTTGCCGGGATATGCGACGCGATCGAACGGAGCGGCTGCGCGTTCGTTTGCGAAACGACATTGGCGGCGCTCGACCGCGTGGCCGCGGTCATCCCCGATTCGATCAATGTCCAAATGCTGGTCGACGCCGACGGGTCGGAAAAGCTCGTGGCGCTCGCGGCGGCGCGGCGCACACGTCATGCTGCCTTCGGCGACGTCGCGCGCAATGAAGCGATGGAACGCATCGATCGCTTGCAGGAAGAAGTGGCGCGGATTTCGCGGATGCTCGGCGAACTCGCCGGCCAGCAGGGCGGATTGCCGGGAGCGCCGGTTGGTTTCGAGCCGGGCCGACGCGATACCGACGATTTCACCGGGCAGCTTCGTTCGCCGCCGCGGGACTTCGCGGCCATGCCCCGCAGTTTCGTACCGGAGGAACGGACGCTCGACCGCCAGCGCGCCAAGCAGGTGCGACGGATGCTGCGCCAGCGGCGGATGCGCGAACATTATTTCCCCGCAGACCTGTTCGCCGATCCGGCGTGGGACATGCTGCTCGACCTGTATGCGGCGCGGCTGGAGCGCCAGCCGGTTTCAGTATCGAGCCTCTGCATCGCCGCCGCGGTTCCCGCGACCACGGCGCTGCGCTGGATCAAGACAATGACCGACGCCGGGCTTTTCCTGCGCGAGCAGGATCCGCACGACGGGCGCCGCATCTTCATCGCACTGGCCGAGGGCGCATATGATGCGCTTGTACGTTATTTCGAGGCGCTCGACGAATAGCATGGGGCGCCTGCACAGGAACCGCGCGCACCGGCTTGCCAGCCACGGCGCGTTGTGGCAGGGGCGCGCTTCCCCTTGGGGCGCTTAGCTCAGTTGGTAGAGCATCTCGTTTACACCGAGAGGGTCGGCGGTTCGAGCCCGTCAGCGCCCACCATCGTCGTCACTGTCGCTATCGCTGCTGATCGCGTTCGATCGCCTCGACCGCATCTTTCGCTGCGGTAAGCTCCATTCCGGTTTGTTCGCGCAAGCGTTTGATCGCCTCTATTTTTCGTTCCAGGCGCAGCAAGACGATGATTTCCGCCTCATCGATGTCGCTCGGCGACACGGGGACGAGGGCATCGTCAGGCGCGGCGGGAGTCCCGTCGGTGGCGGTGCGGTGAGGTCGCGCCGCTCGCCTCCCCTTCGTTGAAGGTAAAGCGTCAGCGCGACCCCATCAGCCAAGCCGAGGACGAAGAGGATCAGCGGCCCCATCGTCCTCGTTCCTCTTATGCGGCGAGCTTGCGGAGCACGTAGTGTAGAATGCCGCCGTTCATATAATATTCGACCTCGTTCGCCGTATCGATGCGGCAGAGCGTGTCGAAGCTGAAGGTCGAGCCGTCGGCGCGCGTCACCTCAACCGTCACGGTCTGGCGCGGCTTGAGATCGGCGATGCCGGTGATGGTGAACTGGTCATCGCCCGTCAGTCCCAGCGTTTCGCGTGTGTCGCCACTCGTGAACTGGAGTGGCAGCACGCCCATGCCGACGAGGTTCGAGCGGTGGATGCGCTCGAAGCTTTCGACGATCACCGCGCGGACGCCGAGGAGGTTGGTGCCCTTAGCCGCCCAGTCGCGCGACGAGCCGGTGCCATATTCCTTGCCCGCGACGACGACGAGCGGGGTGCCGTCGGCCTTGTGGCGCATCGCGACGTCGTAGATCGGCATGACTTCGTCGCCGTAGCGCGACATGCCGCCTTCGATTCCGGGGACCATTTCATTCTTGATGCGGATATTGGCGAAGGTGCCGCGCATCATCACGTCGTGGTGGCCGCGGCGGGCGCCGTAGCTGTTGAAGTCGGCCTTGCTAACCTGATGTTCCATAAGCCATTTTCCGGCCGGGCTGTCCGCCTTGATGCTGCCAGCGGGGCTGATGTGGTCGGTCGTGATGCTGTCGCCGAGGATCGCGAGCGGCTTCGCGTTCACAATGTCCGAAACCGGCGCGGGGGTCATTTCCATCCCCTCGAAGTAAGGCGGGTTCGCGACATAGGTGCTGCCCGCGCGCCACTGATAGGTGTCGCTGCCCTCGACCTCGATCTTCTGCCAATGCTCGTCGCCCTTGTAGACATGGGCATAGCGTGCCTCAAACATGTCGCGGTCGACCGCGCCTGCGATGGTGTCGGCGACCTCTTGATTGGTCGGCCAGATGTCGGCGAGGAACACGTCCTTGCCGTCCTTGTCCTGCCCGATCGGGGTCGAGGTGAAATCCTCGACCACCGTGCCCTTGAGCGCATAGGCGACGACGAGCGGCGGCGAGGCGAGGAAGTTCGCGCGCACGTCGGGCGACACGCGGCCTTCGAAGTTGCGGTTGCCCGACAGCACCGATGCGGCGACGATGTCATTGCCGTTGATCGCGGCCGAAATCGGCTCAGCCAGCGGCCCCGAATTGCCGATGCAGGTCGTGCAGCCATAGCCGACGAGGTTGTAGCCGACGGCGTCGAGATGCGGCTGGAGCCCCGATTTGACCAGATAGTCGGTGACGACCTGCGACCCCGGCGCGAGCGACGTCTTGACCCACGGCTTGGGCTTCAGCCCCCGCTCGTTCGCCTTTTTCGCGACGAGCCCCGCGGCGACCATCACGCCGGGGTTCGACGTGTTGGTGCAGCTGGTGATCGCGGCGATGACGACGTCGCCGTCGCCGATGTCATGATCCTTGCCGTCGACCGCGACGCGCGCGGGCGCATCCTTGCCGTAAAGCTTCTTGAGGTCGGCGTTGAACACATCGTCGACTTCGGTGAGCACGACCTTGTCCTGCGGCCGCTTCGGCCCCGCGAGGCTGGGGACGACGCTGCCCATGTCGAGCTCGAGCGTGTCGGTGAACACCGGATCGGGCATGTCGGCCGACAGCCACAGGCCCTGCGCCTTGGCATAGGCCTCGACCAGCGCGATATTCTCGTTCGAACGGCCCGTCAGGCGCATATAATCGAGCGTCTTGTCGTCGATGCCGAAGAAACCGCAGGTCGCGCCATATTCGGGCGCCATATTGGCGAGCGTCGCGCGGTCGGCGAGGCTGAGCGTCGCAAGGCCCGGCCCGAAATATTCGACGAAACGCCCGACGACGCCCTTGGCGCGCAACATCTGCGTCGCGGTGAGCACGAGGTCGGTCGCGGTGACGCCTTCCTTCAATTGCCCCGTCAGCTTGAAGCCGACAACTTCGGGGATGAGCATGGACACGGGCTGGCCGAGCATCGCGGCTTCGGCCTCGATCCCGCCGACGCCCCAGCCGAGCACGCCGAGGCCGTTGATCATCGTCGTGTGGCTGTCGGTGCCGACGCAGGTGTCGGGATAGGCGACGGTTTCGCCCGAGCCATCCTCGCTCGACCACACCGCCTGCGCGATATGCTCAAGGTTGACCTGGTGGCAGATACCGGTGCCCGGGGGGACCGCCTTGAAATTGTCGAGGCTTTTCGACCCCCATTTCAGGAAGTCATAGCGCTCGCCGTTGCGATAATATTCGATCTCGACATTCTGTTCGAACGCCTTGGGATGGCCGAATTCGTCGACCATGACGCTGTGGTCGATGACAAGGTGGACGGGGACGAGCGGGTTGATCTTCGACGTGTCGCCGCCGAGCTTGGCAATCGCATCGCGCATCGCGGCGAGGTCGACGACGCAGGGAACGCCGGTGAAATCCTGGAGCAGCACGCGCGCGGGGCGATATTGAATCTCGCGGTTCGACTTGGGGTCCTTTTGCCAGTCGACGATCGCCTGCACATCGTCGGTCGACACGGTGAAGCCGCCATCCTCGAAACGCAGCAGGTTTTCGAGCAGCACCTTCATGCTGAACGGCAGCCGCGACACATCGCCCAGCTTCGCCGCCGCCTTGTCGAGCGAGTAATAGGCATAGGTCTTGCCGCCGACGTCGAGTGTCGAGCGGGTGCCAAGCGTGTCGTTGCCGGTCGTGGTCATGTGCAGTTTCCCTGTTCGGGCGCGGCGGGGAATGACGGACGCCGGCCCGTTTCAGGAGAGCGGGGCAAGCGGAGTCGCGCGCGCGGTTTGTGTTGGCGACGCCTTACGCCGGGGGCGGGGAAATGCAAGGGGGTGGGGGATGGATTGCTATGCGGCGGGTGCGGACGCGGGCGGCTGTGCGGGGCGGTGGGGGCGGGATGGATTTGTTTCGCACGAAGACACGAAGGCACGAAGGGGGTGGTGCGTCCCGCTTCGTCACCCCGGACTTGATCCGGGGTCCATGCGGCGCCGGTGAAAAGTTGGATCCCGGATCGGGTCCGGGGTGACGAGAAGAGAAGGGTTAGCGGGTGAACCGGCAAGCGCGCGCGGTTTGTGTTTGCGACGCCTTACGTCGGGGCGAGGAATTGCAAAGGGGGTGGGGGTAGCGATGACTTCATAAGATCGAGCTAAACGCTATGCGTTTAGTAGCAATTGACAGGCGGGCTGCGCTCCGCTATTGGCAAGCCATGCGATTGGACTACGCCGACCCGACCCATGAATTGATCGAAACGGCGCGAGCCGCCGAAACGAAGCTCCCGGTCGCCGTCATTGAAACCGCTCGGCAACGCTTGGCAATCATCCGAGCAGCGCCTGATCTGAAAACAATGCGCAACTGGCAAAGTTTGCGCCTTCAGCCGATCGAGGGCGGCGAGCCAATGCACTTCGAAGTTCTTATAGCTCCGCCTTGGCGGATGCTTCTGAAAATAACGGAAAATGAGAGTGTGATGAGCGTTGTTGTTACAGCGATACAAGAGCAGTTTGAAGGGGTGGTCTGATGGCGGTCGAAAAACATGTTGGGATTGAGCCGCCTGGCTTCTTCATCAAGTTAGAGCTTGAGGCTCGCGGTTGGTCGCAGCGTGACCTCGCGTTCGTTTTGGGTCAGGTCGAGCAACAATTGACGCCCTTGCTGTCCGGAAAGCGGGCCATCACACCTGATATGGCGCGACTGCTCGCGGACGCTTTCGATACGTCGCCCGAGTTCTTTTTGAATCTTCAATCGCACTTTGATTTAGCAAACGCGAAAGAACCAGACCCGGCGGTTAAGGCGCGAGCGCAACTTCAGTCCGCATTTCCCATTCGAGAAATGGTGCGGCGGGGTTGGATTAAAGACGGCGAGGCGTCTCTGCTTCGCCTTCAAATGTCCCGTTTTCTTGAAGAAGCCAATGATAACGATAGTAAATCCAGCATAGCATTTGCCGCCAAGCGGACCCATTACGATGACACTCCCCCTCACCAGTTGGCGTGGGTGCATCGCGTAAGGCAGCTGGCGAAAAAGCTTCACGTTGAATCTTATTCTCCCGAGAAATTGATAGAAGCATTGCCGAAGCTGAAAAGCTTCATGATTGATCCTGACGCAATCAAAGAGGTGCCCGGCATTCTTGCTGAATGTGGGGTTCGCCTTATTGTCGTGGAGGCGCTACCGAACGCCAAGATAGATGGAGTTTGTACGTGGCTGGATGACGGCTGTCCAGTTATTGGCCTTTCAACTCTCTATGACAGAATCGACAACTTCTGGTTTGTTTTGCGCCACGAGATTGAACATGTCCTCCTAGGGCATGGGAAAGGCGATTTGGGAATGGTCGATCTGTCTCTCACCACAGATATGAACGACGAGCCAAAGTACCAGCCAGAAGAAGAGCGACTCGCGAACGAGGCTGCTGCAGATTTTTGTGTTCCGGCAGATAAGTTTAATTCGTTCTTTGCACGTAAGAGTCCATATTTTTACGAAAAGGACGTTATCGGATTTGCATCAGTATTGGGCGTCCATCCGGGTATCGTTGTGGGTCAGCTTCAACGTCGAATGAAGCGCTACGATTATCTTCGAAAATACCAAGTTCCGGTTCGTCAGTATCTGACGGAAACTGCGTTGGCAGACGGGTGGGGCACCGTTGCCCCGGCAGATCTTTAGACAAGGAAGCGATTTTCAAGAATGGCTAATTTCAGCGAGCAGATGCAGAGAATCTTCGATCGCTACACGGCGGAAGTGGACGACGGCCCCGTGGCGCTCGATGTGGTAGCTGAATGGGCGGTTCAACAAGGACTGTTTCGCCCTGCGCCGCGTGACGTCGTGAAAATCTGTCGCGAAGCACTGGCCGAAAGCCTTCGTCAGGAAAAGCGGGTCGATGATAAAGGGCGACGCTACCGAGCTAAGCACTCCGTCCGTACCAGCGTAGGCGGTACTCAGCTCAGCCTTTGGGCAGATATTGACCGTGCGCCCCGCAGTTTCATGGAGAAGTCGTTCGGGCAGCGTCGTAAAGCTATTGTCGACGATTGCTTTCAGGTGAAGCAAGACGTTGATCACTATAACGATGAGCATTCAACGGCCCAGCCGATTCAAATCGTTCTGGATTTCAGCGAGGACGTAGCGGAAATGGAAGCTGCTCAGCGCATCGGTCGTGAGGGCGACGAGGCGGCATAAAAGCTCGGCGCGAACCTAACCTATGCTTTCGGAACCGCCGGGAGGAGATAATGGAGGGACGGCTTCCGGACGATCTTAGACGAGTTTGGCGTCAACGGCAGATTCCAGTGGTCGTTCGTCGCGGTTTAGGATTTCCACTTTACGTCAAATTGCCAGCACCGCGGGGGCATGAGGAGGCTTTTTTTCGCTCTTTGACGTGGCTTCGGTCGCTAAGACCAAACGGTCATATGCCCAAATGGTTTTCGAAATACTCTGGTTGGGAGGTTCCCAAGGCGTGGTTCAATGATCTCGTTAACGCAGCACTGAGGCGATACGGACAGTTGTACGTGATCCAGCCCTATAAGGAGCAAGAGGTTTGTGCGCCTGCCTGCATGAATGCTGAAGGGCACGAGTGTGAGTGCAAATGCATGGGTGCCAATCACGGCGCTGGCGGTCCGGGGGCCGGATGGTTCGTGGTGTCGGAAGCTTTCGCCACCCGCTGGACTGGCGGGAGCCTGGCGTGTCGACTGATGAAGCTTCGAAAATAACCTCTTTCCTACATTATCCAAATAGGTTCAAAATCTCTTCGATTCATTCCAAGTGATTCGGGAGGTGGCGTTATGGCGCGTAAGGTGGTGCGGGATTTGCGGGGGAAATCGGGGGCTTCCAAGGATGGCGTGGGTGGTCGGGCCCTCCCCGCTGCGCCCCGGATCAAGTCCGGGGCTCGCTGCCCCTCCCGCAAGCGGGAGGGGATTAAGGAGGGACGGGAGGGGAGCAAGACCGGGGGCGGCGTTGGAGCGAGGGACGCCAATCCCCTGATGCCCGGCCTGCGCATTCGCGAGGATGGGTGGACCGCGGCGCGGACGCGGACGTTTCTGGCGGTGCTGGCGCAGTCGGGGTGCGTCACCGATGCGGCGCGCGTCGCGGGGATCAGCCGCAAGGCGGTGAACGACGCGCGGCGGCGCTTCGAGCCGTTCGACCGCGCCTGTTCGACCGCGCTGGCGCGCGCGCTGCGCGGATTGCAGGCGGTCGCCTATGAACGCGCGGTGGTCGGGCGCGAGACGGTGATCCTGCGCGGCGGGCAGGAGGTCGAGCGGCGGATCATGCCGTCGGACGCGATGCTGGGGCTGCTGTTGAAACGCGGCGAGCTGGGCGAGGGCGGCGCGGCGCGGACGCTTTACGCGCGCTATGACGGCGATGCGACGATCAGCGCCGGGGAGCATATGGAGGGGTGGCGCTTCGACGGCGCGGGCATCAAATATTTCCATCCGGGCAGCGCGCGCGAACGGCTGGCCGAGAAGCTGTATCGGATGCGCGCGGCGGCGGTCGAGGAGGAAGCCGAAAACGGTTGCTGCATGCGCTGCGGCCAGCCGGCGCGCGGCGCGGCGGCCGCGCGGCTCGCCGCGGCGCGCGACGCCGACGCGGAGATGGACGCCGAGGCCGGCGCGGGGTTTTGAGGGCAAGCCCCGGCGTGCGGACGCTCGGGCGGAACGGCGCAGGGCGCACTCGGCGCCGGGCGGGGATTTCGCCAGGGGTGCGGGAAGGCGGGCGACCGCCCTCCCGCAATCCGGTCAATATCTGACGCGCGCGGTGAAGCGGGCGTTGATCGGCGCCCCCGGCGTGATGTTGTTGACGTTGTGCGCGTCGGAGAAATAGCTTTCGTCGAGCAGATTTTCGACATTGACCTGAAATTCGACGCGCTCGTTCGCTTTGAAGAACAGCGCGGCATCGACGCGCGTGAAGGCGGGCAGGCGCGTCACCGTCGGCGCTGTGCGAATGGCGGCGAACTGGCTCGACTGATGGACGACGCCGAGGCCCACCCCGACATTGGCGTTGACATCATAGCGATTCCAGAGCGCGATCTGGTGCTTTGGCACCTGCCCCAGCCGGATGCTGTCGTCATTCTTGCGATGCGCGTCCTGATAGGTGTAGCCGCCGCTCACCTGCCAGTTCGGCGTGATCCGGCCGACGAGCGCCAGTTCGACGCCCCTGGTGCGCGTGTCGGTCAGAAACTGCGACCCCGGCACGCCGGCGACCGGAACCGCGGTGTTGTTGCGGTCGAGCTGGAACAACGCCAGCGTGACGTTGAGATCGGGCCGGATATCCCATTTGGCGCCGACTTCGTAATTGACCATCCTTTCGGGGGTCAGATCTTCCTGCGCGGGCGACAGGGTCAGGAACTGATCGCCCGAACGCGGCAGGAACGACCGGCTGTAACTGCCGTAGATCGACATATTTTCCCGCGGTTTCAGGATCAGGCCGAGGCGCGGCGACACTTTGTCGTCGGTGCGGGCAAAGGCGCGCGGGGTGCCGGCGAGGTCGGTGCCCTCGATCTCGAACCGGTCGTAACGCAGGCCGAGCACCAGGTCGACATGCGGCCCGAAGGCGATCTGGTCCTGCGCATAGGCGGAGAAGAAGCGGACGCGCGATTCGGTGTTGCGCGTGGGCGCGCCGAACGTGACGGTCGGATAGACGATGTTGGCAAGGTTCAGCGTGCTGTTCGACAGCGTGCCGTTGCGGCGCTGGTTCGTCGAATCCTGGTCGCCATATTCGAGGCCGAGGAGGATCCGGTTGCCGATCGCACCCAGGTCGACATCCCACAGCAGGTTGCTCTGCGCGATGAAATTCTGCCGCTCGGTCGCGTCGGTGTAGCTCGACAGGGAAACCGTGCCGGCCGGGCCGGTCGCGGCGCCATTGGCATAGACGTTGGTGTAATATTTGTCATAGTCGCCATAAAGGAGCGTGGTCGACCAGGTCAGCGCATCGGTCAGCGCGCCATCCAGCCGGGCCTTGACGATATGCGCCTCGAGCCCGGTGCGATTGACACCCGGTACGCCGAAAAATGTGTCGCGATGCCCCGTTAGCGGCCGGTTCGGCTGTCCGGGAGCGGTGGCGATCGAGGGTACGCCGCGATCGGTGACGCGATCGTCGTTCACATATTCGTACGACAGGCCGAGCTTCCACCGGCCGAGATCGACCGCGGCATAGGGGTTGATCGCATAGCGTTCGCCGCCGAAGAAATCGCGATGATTGTCGAGGCTTTCGTAATTGGCGTTGAGCCGGAAGGCCGCACCGCCGCCGATCGGCGCATTGACGTCCGCCGAAATATCCCACGCGCCAAAACTGTTGGCGCTGAGCGTGCCGCCGACCGCCAATGCTTCGGATGACGGCGTTTTCTGAACCCGGTTGATGACGCCGCCGCTGCCGCCGCGGCCGAAGATCATCGCGAAGGGGCCCTTCAATATCTCGACCCGTTCGATGTTATAGAGGCTGCGGAAATATTGGACGTCGTCGCGCACGCCGTCGAGAAAGAAGTCGGCGGTCGTGTTCTGGCCGCGCAGGGTGATCTGGTCGCGGTTGCCTTCGCCCTGGCCGATCGTGGTGCCGGGGACATAACGCAGGACATCGGCGATCGAACGCGATGCCTGGTCGTCGAGCCGTTCGCGCGTGACCACCGAAATCGTCTGCGGCACATCGATCAGCGGTGTGTCCGTCTTGGTCGCCGTGACCGAGTTGGTGGCGACATAGCCGTCCGAGTGGCCGATCACCAAAATGGTGCGGTCATCCTCGTGCGCCGCATCATTGGCGCGCGCAGTGGCGGGAACGACCGCGGCGACGGCGGTAAGCAAAAGCAGTTTCTTCACAGGCCCCCCTGTTGGGTTATCGGATTGTCGCAGGCGCCGCTAAAGCTAATGCGAGCGAATTGCAACTCTGTCGCAGGGTCATGTGAAGAAAAATGTGGCGGGATGACCGCGAGGCTTTGCCAGCCCTTGCTCAAGAGGGTGCGATCCGCCCGGCATTTATGCCGTTGGAACAAGTAGCTGCTCCCCGGCTTTCGCCGGCGAACAGTATTCGCTTGTCGCAACGGGATCATCGCCGATCCGCCCCGCAAACGTCACCGGCTTCAGCAGCCGGTCACGGACATCGTCGCCGCGCGACATCGCGCGCGGTCGCGGCCCGATTCGAGACGCGCGCCGGGCCTTGGGCGGGATGGTTCAGGCGGAGCCGCGGACGGCGAGGCGGACGGGGACGCGCGTGCCGCTGCGCGTGCGTTCGTCATCCTCCAATGCCATCGCGACGAGCGCCTCGCCCGCGGCGTCGAGATCGGGTTCGAGCGTGGTGAGCGCGGGGTCGGCGAGCGTGCCGGCGCGGATGCCGTCGAAGCCGATCAGCGCGACGTCGTGCGGCACGCGGCGGCCCGCGTCCTTGAGGCCTTGCAGCACGCCGAGCGCGAGCATGTCCGACGCCGCGAAGATCGCATCGACCTGCGGATGCGCGGCGAGCAGCGCCTGCACCGCGGCGACCCCCTGCGCATGGCGGTCGGCGGCGGCGGGCGGTTCGATCTGGATAGGGACGAGGCCGTGCTGGGCCAGCGCGGCGGTGAAGCCGTCGCGGCGCTCGTCGAACTGGCGTTGCGGCGATTGCTGCGGGCCGATGAAGGCGATGCGGCGGCGGCCGAGCTTTACCAGATGCTCGGCCGCCATCTGCCCGCCCTCGTCATTTTCGCTGCGCATCCAGTGAAAGGGGCTGCCGGGGCTGCCCCAGCAGACGAAGTCGAGCCCCGACGCCTGCGCTTCGGCGAAAAACTGCCACGCCGCGCGGTTGCTGGTGGTGCCGATGACGATCATCGCGTCGGCGAGCCCCGATGCCACGAAATCGGCGCGGAAATTGTCGGGGCTTTCCTGAAAGCTGACGAGCAGGTTGAACCCGCGCGCCGAGGTCGCGGCGGCGATGCTGCCGAGCAGGGCGAAGTAGAAGGGGTTGATCGCGCTCCGGTCCTCGCCGGGGCGGCAGATGGTGACGAGCGCGATCGTTTCGCTGCTTTTGAGGCGCAGCGACGAAGCGTGGCGGTCGACGACATAGCCGAGTTCGCGCGCCGCGGCGGCGACGCGCGCGCGCGTTTCGGCGTTGACGCCGGGCGAACCCCGGAGCGCGCGCGAGACGGTCGATTGCGACACGCCCGCGCGCTCGGCGACGTCGAACGATGTCGGGCGCAGCATCCTGGCGGTCATGGCGGCGGCATTCTCCCCTCCCGCCCGTCTCTTGCCGGGGGGCGAGGGCTTGTCAATCGCCGCGCGGCTGCCGATCAGGCCAGCGGATCACGATATTGAGCCGATTGTCGGCGGCGGTGCGCGTCCAGCAGCCCTTCAGCTGGCGCTCGATCATCGATCGGATGAACTGGGTCCCGAAGCTTTCCTTCGCGATCTGCGGCGTTTCGGGAAGATGGCTTTCGGTCCAGTCGAGCTCGACCGCGTCGCCGTCGCGGTGCCAGCCGATACGCAGGTCGCCCTGACCCGACAGCGCGCCATATTTGATGCTGTTGGTGACAAATTCGTGGATCGCGAGCGAGATCGCCTGCGCGCCTTCGTCGTCCAGCCGCACCTCGGGACCCGAAACTGCGGCGAGACGGTCGGGCGCGACGCCGGCGAGCGCGAGCTCGCGGTGGACGATGCGTTCGAGATCGACGGTGTCGACCGCGCCGCTGACGAGCATCTGCTTCGCATCGGACAGCGCGCGCATCCGGCCGTCGAACTTTGTTTCAAATTCTTCGAGACTGGCCGATTCGCGCAAGGTGATGCGCGCCAGCGCGCCGATGCGCGCAAAGGCATTTTTCATGCGATGCGCCATTTCGCCGATCATCAGCTCGCGGTCGGCGGCGCGCAGCGCCTGTTCGTCGGCGAGCGCGCGAAAGGCATCGACGCGGCGGTGCTGAAGACGCATGAGCTGCATCGCGAGCAGCATGATCGCAAAGCCGAACAGGAAAATGGCCAGCGGCCGCCCCAGCCGTTCGAACAGGCGGCTGTACGAAACGCGCAGCGTCCATTGCCGGTCGGCGATGTGCAGCGTCTGTTCGTGCGGATCCCAGCCCATCGACCCGTGGCGAAAAACGAGCGGCGCCGATGGCCCCTTGCCGGCATGGATTTCCAGCCCGTCGATCGCCCGGAGCTGCGGCCCCAGGATCGTGGTGAACAGATCGTCGATGCGAAAGGGGGCATAGACAAAGGCCTCGATCGGCCGCGCCGCCGCCGCTGTCGCCGATGGTGCCGCGCCCGCGGCGTCGCCCGATTCGGACGGATCGGCGTAAACGGGGATATAGATCAGGAAGCCGGGTTGGCGCCGTTTCGCGGCGTCTTCCTGCACGAGCTGGACGATGCCGCTCGCGGCGGGGCGGCCGGTCTGCCAGGCGCGGCGCATCGCTTCGCGCCGCACCGGTTCGCTGTACATGTCATAACCCAGCGCCTTGTCGCGGCGCGGCGTAGGCGGTTCGAGAAGGACGATCGGGAAGCCGACCGGTTCGCCGCTGCGCGGCCAGACTGCAATGTCGCGGCCATAATTGTCGCGCAGCATCGCCTCTGCCGCAGCGGGGGTTTGCTGACGCATCGCGACGGCGATGCCGACGCCCTCCAGCCCGGGGACATGCACCTGCGGCCGCAGCGCGGTCAGATAGGCGCGGATGCCGGGCCCGCTCGACCGGCTGTCCGATTGATAGAGCGCGCGCACCCCTTCGAGCAGCGCAACATGGTCGCGCAGCCGCGTGTCGATCAGCATCGCGACGCGCTCGGCGCGGTCGCGTTCCTCGGCACGGTTATAAAGGAAGCTGCCCACGGCGGCGGCAAGCGTCGCGGCGAGGATGACAAAGCCGACGAAGCGGGCCGAAAGCGCCAACAGCCGGTCTGCCCATGAAGAAGGGCGCATATATCTGTCCTGACCGATGGCTGCCGCAGCAGCGTCCCCCTCTGTCCCAAGCTGTTCCATGCCATGCCGGCGATGGCAAGTTTATTTCGTGCCAGCGCGGCGGCGATTGACGGGTTGCGACTTGCAACCTTTGCCCTATGGTTGCGGCGTTTCGGGAAAGGATATGCGATGATTATCTATGGTTCGCTGGTGTCGCCCTTCGTGCGCAAATTGCTGGCCTATCTGGGCGAAAAGGGGATCGACTTCGAACTGAAGGGCGTCGGGCTCGGCGATCCCGATCCGGGGTTTCAGGCGGCCTCGCCGCTCGGCAAGATGCCCGCGATGGACGATGACGGCTTCCGCCTCGCCGATTCGAGCGCGATCATTCATTATCTGGAGGCCAAGCATCCCGAACCCGCGCTGATCCCCGCCGATCCCAGGGAGCGCGGGCAGGCGATCTGGTGGGAGGAGTTCGGCGACACGGTGTTCGCGGCGTGCAGCGGCAAGATCTTCTTCAACCGCATCGTCGCGCCGAAATTCCTCGGCCGCGAAGGCGACCTGGCCGCCGCCGCGGCCGCCGAGGCGGAGGAACTGCCGAAGCTGCTCGACTATCTGGAGGGCGCGATCCCGGCGTCGGGATTCCTTGTCGGCGACCGGCTGACGCTCGCCGACCTCGCGGTCGCGTCGCCGCTGATGAATTTTCGCCATTGCGGCGCGTGCATCGACGCCGCGAAGCATCCGAAGATCGCCGCGTGGAGCGAAGCGATACTGTCGCGGCCGAGCATGGCGCCGTGGATTGCGAAGGAAGAACGGATGATGGCGAAGGTGATGGGCGGGTAGGGCTGCGAGCATTTACCCTTGTCATCTCGGCCCTTCTACTGCCTTGGCAGGCGCTCAGGATAAACTTCAGCCTTTGGCTGATGGCCGGGATCTCGCCGGTGCGTTGTCGTGACAGGGCGAGATCCCGGCCTTCGCCGGGATGACGGGGAGTGGGTTGAGGGACGGAGCGGCGATGGCGGAGGGGATTGAGGGTTAGGGCCATATGGGCCTTCCCCTATGCCGTGCCCCTGCGGAGGCAGGGGCCCATCTTTGGACATGGCGGGCCGGAACGACCGGCGGTGTTGCAGGCTACGGCGGGTGATGGGCCCCTGCCTTCGCAGGGGCACGCGGATGGTTGGGATAACGGCGGCGTTATGCGGCTTCGGTTCGCCGCCGCCCCTCAGCCCGCCGGCTTGCCCCCATGGTCGGCCCAGAATTTCGCGATGCGGCCGGTGATGAGTTCGGTGGCGAGGACGCGGGCAGTGTCGCGGGGGAGGCCGAGCGCTTCGGCCATCGGGCCGCCGAGCTGCGCGTCGCCCAAGGCCATCAGGACGAGCGCGAGCGTGTCTTCGTGCATCAGCCGTTTTTCATCGGCATCGGGCGCCATGCCGTCGATCAGGCGGTGGATCGCCTCGACGATCGGGTCGAGCGCGTCGTCATTGCCCGTCGCCGCCATCCACGTCGCGAGCGCGCCGGCGCCGCCGCTGTTGAAGGCGTCGAAGGCAAGGTCGACGATCTCGCGCACATTGCGTTCGCCCGGCGGCGATTCGGCCATTTTGCGCCCGATCGTTTCGCACACGGTTTCGGCCTGATAGGCGGCGAGCGCCTTTTGCAGCCCCGCCGCGCTGCCGAAATGATGCAGCAGATTGGCGTGGGTGCGGTCGATGCGCGCCGCGACCGCCTTCAGCGTCACCGCGGCGGGCCCCATTTCAATGAGGATCTGGCGCGCCGCCTCCAGCGCGGCCGAACGGCTTTCTTCAGGACTGAGACGCTTTTTCACTATTGACATTTATGTAAGTTAACCCCATTGACTGACCCCATCCACTCTTTTCGACGGTATGCGCCATATGTCCAGCCTTTCCCGGTCCCCGACCCCCGCCGACCTGTCGATCACGCCGCGCGACATGCGCTTTGGCCGCGACGACAAACAGGGCCGCTGGTGGCTCAACGGCGATCCGATTGCATCGGCCTTTCACACCGCGCTGTCGGTCACATTTCCGAAGGGCGAGGCGATGTTCATCGAGGCGGTGAAGGCGCACCGCGACGGCGTTCCCGAAAAGCTGGCGCGCGAAATCCGCGCCTTTACCCAGCAGGGAGTGATCCACAGCCGCGAGCATGTCGTGTTCAACAAAAAGGCGGCCGAGGCGGGATACGACCTCAGCGAACTCGAAGCCGATGTCGACGAGGTGATGGAAATCATCAAGGCGCGGCCGCCGATCGTCAACCTGGTCGCGACGATCGCGCTCGAACATTATACCGCGATGATGGCGGCGGTGATGCTGCGCGAGGACAGCATGTATGCGGGCGCCGAGCCCGAATGGGCGGCCCTGTGGAAATGGCACGCGATCGAGGAGATCGAGCATAAGGGCGTCGCCTATGATACCTGGCTGCACGCGACGAAGGACTGGAGCCGCTTTCGCCGCTGGCGCGCCAAGTCGCTGATGATGCTGCTCGTCACGTCGCGCTTCTGGCCGAGGCGGGTGAAGGGCATGAAGGCGCTCTTGAAACAGGACGGGCTGACCGGCTGGCGCGTCAGCTTGCGCATCTGGTGGTATCTGCTCGGCTCGCCTGGCGTGCTGCGCAAGAGCTTTCTCCCCTGGCTTTCCTATTTCATGCCGGGGTTCCACCCGTGGAACCACGACGACCGCGCGCTGATCGGCAAATATGAAAGCGATTATGCCGACGCGGTGATGCCGGCGCAGTCGTCGCGACCCGAACTGGCCGCCGCCGCGGCCTGAGCACCCTTTCCTGCGAAGGCGGGCCGTCCGGAGCGGTTCTCTCTCCCCGTTTCGGGGCCTGCCTTCGCGGGGACGGCGCCTAATGCCCCATGTCGGCGGCCGATGCCTTGGGCGCGCCGGGGCGCGGCGGGCGGAGCAGCAGCACGAGCGGTACCGCGAGCAACGTCACCCACATCATCGCCCAGAAATCGTCGATATAGGCGACCATCGCCGCCTGCCGGTTTATTTCGGCATCGATCATCGCGAGCGCGGTGTCGCCGACGATGCCGAAGCGGTCGGCGGTCGAGGGATCGAGCAGCGTGACCGAACTGTTGGTGACATGCGCGGCGAGATCCTGGTGGCTGGTCTGGATATTGGTGCCGAGCAGCGTCGTGACGACTGAAATGCCGATCGACGCGCCGAGGCTGCGCAGCAGGTTCAAAAGGCTCGACCCGTCGGTGCGCTGCTGCGGCGCGATCGTCGCGAAGGCCATCGTGTTCAGCGGAATGAAGACGAGGCCGAGGCCCAGCCCCTGCACCAGCCCGCTGAGGATCACCGGCTGCATCCCCATGCCGAGCGACCAGTGGCTCATCAGCCAGAGCGAATAGGCGGCGATGGCGAGCCCGGTGCCGACGAGCCAGCGGGCGTCGACCCTGCCCAGCAACTGCCCCGCGACCCACATGCTCGCAAGAATGCCGACGCCGCGCACCGCGAGCACCAGCCCGGTGTCGATCACCGGCCAGCCGAACAGATTTTGCAGCATCGGCGGCAAGAGCGCCATCGATGCGAACATCACGACGCCGATGACCACCATGAACCCCATGGCGGTGACGAGGTTGCGGTCGGCGAGCATCGCGCGGCTGAACAAGGGCGCGCGCGCGGTGAAGAGGTGGACGATGAACATCCAGAGACAGGCGATGGCGACGGCGCATTCGATCCAGATTTCGGTGCTGTCGAACCAGTCGAGATGCGCGCCGCGGTCGAGCATCAGTTGCAGCGCCGCGAGCCCCAGCGCGAGCATCGAGAAGCCGAAGAGGTCGAAGCGGCGGCCGGTTCGGCGCGCCGCGGGGAGCAGCGCCCACATCAGCGCGAGCGTGACGAGTCCGACGGGCAGGTTGACGTAGAAAACCCAGCGCCAGTTGACGCTTTCGGTCAGCCAGCCGCCGAGCGCGGGGCCGAGGATCGGGCCGACCATGATCCCCATGCCCCAGATCGACATCGCGCGCGCGTGGCGTTCGGGCGGGTTGATGTCGAGCATCACCGATTGCGACAGCGGCCCGATGAAGGCGGCGCTGATCCCCTGCAGAAAGCGAAAGACCACCATCTGTTCGAGCGACTGCGCGGCGCCGCACGCCATCGACGCGACGATGAAGCCCGCGATCGCGGCGAGGAACAGTTCGCGCCGCCCGATGCGGTCGGCCAGCCAGCCGGTGATCGGCATCGCGATGGCGCTCGCGAGGATATAGCTGGTCAGCACCCAGGTCACCGTCTCGCTCGTCGCGCCGAGCGCCGACTGCATGTGCGGAATCGCGACATTGGCGATCGTCGTGTCGAGGATCTGCATGATCGACGCGCCCATGACCGCGACGGTCAGGAGGCCGCGATAGCGGACGCGTTCGTGCAGCGGGATATTATCGTCGGCGGGGAGCGCGGCGGCGGCGGGACGGCGGGGGAGGGAGCGGGAGGCCATCGGGTCAGGCAATAATCTTCGTCATTGCGAGCGAAGCGAAGCAATCCAGCGCGGCGTAAACCGCCCTCGATTGCTTCGCTTCGCTCGCAATGACGGGATTGAGCACACGCAACCCGCTACTTCGTAAACACCGTCACTTCGGCCGACAGCCCGGCGATCATGTCGCGCGACGGCTTTTCGTCGAAGGCGATGCGCACGGGCACGCGCTGCGTCACCTTGACCCAGTTGCCGGTGGCGTTCTGCGCCGGGAGGACCGAAAATTCGCTGCCCGTCCCCGCGCCGATCGTCAGCACATGGCCGCGGACTTTCAGCCCCGGATAGGCGTCGAAGCGTATCTCGGCGCGCTGGCCGACGCGCATGTCGGCAAGGTCGGTTTCCTTGAAATTGGCCTCGACCCACGGGTGCGCGGTGTCGACGAGCGTGAGCGCGGGCAGCCCCGCGACCATCGCCTGCCCGACCTGCAGCCGGTCGGCCTGCGCGACGCGCCCCGCGCTCGGCGCGCGGACGCTGGTGCGCGCGAGGTTGACCTCCGCCTGCGCGCGCTGGACGCGCGCCGCCTCGACCTGCGGGTTGATGCCGCTCGCGGGGCCGGCGGCGAGCCTGGTGCGCGCTTCCGCCGCCGCGGCTTCGGCCTGCCGCACGCGTTCGCGCGCCTGCGCGAGCGCGTGGCGCGCGGCGTCATAGGCGGCGCGCGTCGTGAAGCCCTTTTCCATCAGCGCCGCCTGACGGTCGAAAGTGACCCCGGCGAACTTCACCTCCTCGCGCGCCGCGGCGATGTCGACGCTGGACGTGTTCGCACTGGCGGCGAGATTGCCGACCTCGACGCGTGCCGCGTCGATCGCCGCGCTCGCCTGGGCGACGCTCAGCGCATAGGGTTCGCTGTCGATGCGGAAGAGCAATTGCCCCTTGGCAACCTCTTGTCCGTCGCGGACGGCGACTTCGGTGATCCGCCCGCCGACCTCGGCCGCGATCGACACCTTGTCCATCTGGACATAGGCATTGTCGGTCGACACCGAGGCGCCGCTCAAAAGCCACCAGCCCGCGCCGCCCGCGACGAGCAAAGCGGGCAGGCCGAACATGATGAGGCGTGTGCGCCAGCCGGTTGTCGGCGCGGCGTCGGGGGTGGCGGGCGGCAGCGGGTCGGCCCTGGGCGCGCGCGTCGGCGGCGGTGCGGCTTCGGCCTCGGGGCGCGAGGGGGCGAGCTGGTCCATCAGGCGGCCTCCGGCTCTTTATGGCCGACGCGGCGCGAGAGGTTGGCGCGCACGCGCTCGACGAGATGGCCGAGCTGGTCGCGTTCGGCCGCGCTCAACCCTTCGAGCGCCTCGTCATTGAGCGCCGCGATCTCCAGCCGGATGCCGACGAGCAATGTGCCCGCGCGCGGGGTCAGGTACAGCCGCCACGCGCGGCGATCGGCGGGGTCGGCGCGGCGTTCGACCAGTTCGGCCTCGGTCAGCCGGTCGACCATGCGCGACAGGGTGATGGGTTCGACCTCGATCAAGTCGGCGAGCGGCCCCTGCCTTATCCCCTCATGGCGTTTGAGATAGGTGATGAGTCGCCACTGGAGCGCGGTGATGCCGCTGTCCTTGACGCGGGCGTTGAAGGCGCGGCGATAGAGGCGCGCGGTGTCATTGAGGATGAAGCCGATCGTTTCCGTCATGGCATAGCATATAATAGCAGTTGCTAGTAAATTCAACCAAGGGCGGGATTGGCAACCACCTCGAATATGGTGTAAATTTTCTTTACACTGCTTGCGCGGTGCCATTTTTTGGGCAGGATGTGGGGATGACTTTGACCGCCGACCTTTTCTGGTCCTTTCGCTCGCCTTACAGCTATCTGGCGGTGGGGCGCTATCGCGCGCTCGCCGCGAGTCACGATGTGACGATCAGGCTGCGCCCCGTTTATCCGCTCGCGATTCGCCAGCCCGATTTTTTCGAGCGCAACCACCCCAATTGGCTGAGCTATACGATGCGCGACATGATCCGCGTTGCGCAGTTCCACGGCATACCGTTCGGCCCGCCGCGCCCCGACCCGATCGTCCAGAATGTCGCCACGCGCGCGATCGCCGCCGAGCAGCCCTATATCTATCGCCTCACCCGGCTGGGGCAGGCGGCGGCGCGGCGCGGCAAGGGGCTGGGCTTTGCGCATGAGGTCGGCCAGCTGATCTGGGGCGGCGCGGTCGACTGGCACCTCGGCGACCATCTGGCGGGCGCGGCGCGCCGCGCGGGGCTGGACCTTGCCGAACTCGATGTCGAGGCGGTCGACGATGCCGCGGCGCTCGACAACGAGATTGCGGGCAACCAGGTCGCGCTGGAAATCGCGGGCCATTGGGGCGTGCCGACTTTGGTGTTCGAGGGCGAACCCTTTTTCGGGCAGGACCGGATCGAGATGGCGAAGTGGCGGATGGAGCAGAAGGGGCTGAAGCCGCGGTAGGACGGGGTTGCTGTTTGCGGGGCGTCGGTTCTGAGGTGGGCAGCGGACTTCTTCAATTCCGTCATCCCGGCGAAGGGTGTTCAGAGGCACGTGACTCTGAAACACGATCTCATCCTAACGGTTTGCCGCACCGGCGAGATCCCGGCCTTCGCCGGGATGACGATAGAGTTGAGGGCGGCTTTCGGCCGTCAGCGGCCATCGTGGTTTCCCGCCGGCGCCGGGCGGCGCTTTGACTGGCTCTCCCGCCCCCTTGTACGGTTGCGTGAGGGCGCGGCGAGCGCGTAAGGCGGCGGCATGAGCATCGATCCCCAATTTTTCGAGGCGCGCGACGGCGTGCGGCTGGCGTGGCGCGAGATGGGTGAAGGCCGGCCGGTGGTGCTGCTCCACGGCCTGTTTTCGAGCGGCGAGGTCAATTGGATCAAGTTCGGCACCGCGGCGCGCATCGCGGCCGAGGGCTATCGCGTCATCATGCCCGACCTGCGCGTCCACGGGTCGAGCGAGGCGCCGCACGAGGCGGAGTTCTATCCGCCCGACGTGCTGGTGCGCGACCTGGAGGATCTGGTCGCGCATCTGGGCCTGACCGATTTCGACCTCGGCGGTTTTTCGCTTGGCGCGCGCACCAGCGTGCGCGCGGTCGTCGCGGGGATGACGCCGCGCCGGTTGATCCTGGGCGGCATGGGACTGGCAGGACTCGCGGGCTGGCAGCGGCGCGGCGCCTTTTTTCAGCGCGCGATCGCCGAATATGAAAGCGCGAAGCGCGGCGACGATACGTGGATGTCGATCCAGTTCATGAAGACGATGAAGGTCGACCGCATCGCCGCGGGGCATTTGCTGGAGAGCTTTACCGACACGCCGCCCGACGCGCTCGCGGCGATCACCATGCCCACGCTCGTCGTGTGCGGAGAGCAGGACCAGGACAATGGATCGGCCGAGGAGCTGGTCGCGGCGTTGGCGGACGCCGAGCTTGCGACGATTCCGGGGACGCATATGTCGAGCGTGACCGAGGCGGGGCTGGGCGAGGCGATCGCGGCGTTCCTGACCGCTTGACCCGGCGCGCGGGGGGCGTCAAGCTGGCGTCATCGCGCCAGAGAGCGCACCGGATAATCCAGAGGACGCACCCCATGAAAGCCATGATTTCGACGCTGTCGCTTGCCCTGTCGCTCGCGGTGGCGACCCCCGCCTTTGCGCAGGCCGCCCCTGCTGCTGCCCCCACGGCCGCGCCCACGGTCGCCGACGCCGAAGCCTTTATCGCCGCCGCCGAAAAGGATCTGTTCGACTACACCGTCGAGGCGAGCCAGGTGAACTGGGTCAATTCGACCTATTTGACCGAAGATACCGACGCGATGGCGGCGCGGATCAACGCGGTCGGTACCGAAAAGGCGGTGAAATATGCGCTTGAGGCGGCCAAATATAGCGAGGTTCCGGGGCTCGGCGCCGAAACGAAGCGCAAGCTCGACATTCTGCGCACGGGCCTTGTGCTGCCCGCGCCGACGACGCCCGGCGCCGCGACCGAGCTCAACCAGATCGCGACCGACCTGCAATCGCAATATGGCAAGGGTCGCGGCACGCTGAACGGCAAGGAAATTTCGGGTTCGGACATCGAGGCCGAGATGGGCAATATCGAACGCACCCCCGCCGAGCTCGCCGAAATGTGGACCAGCTGGCACGACAATGTCGGCGCCCCGATGAAGGATGATTATGTCCGCATGGTCGGAATCGCGAACGCGGGTGCGAAGGAGCTGGGCTTTGCCGACACCGGCGCGATGTGGCGATCGGGATATGACATGCCGCCCGAAGAGTTCGCCAAGCTGACCGAGAAAATCTGGCAGGACATGAAGCCGCTCTATGTCGCGCTCCACACCTATGTCCGCTGGAAGCTCAACGAGAAATATGGCGATGCGGTGCAGCCCAAGACCGGCCCGATCCGCGCCGACCTGCTGGGCAATATGTGGGCGCAGGAATGGGGCAATATCTATCCGCTCGTCGCGCCGCCGGGAACGGGCGATCTTGGCTATGACATCGGCGAGCTTTTGGCGGCGCAGGGCAAGACGCCGCTCGACATGGTCAGGATCGGCGAGAATTTCTATTCGTCGCTCGGCATGGCGCCGCTGCCCGACACCTTCTGGAAGCGGAGCATGTTCACCAAGCCCGCCGACCGCGAAGTCGTCTGCCACGCCTCCGCCTGGGACATCGACAACAAGGACGATATTCGCATCAAGATGTGCATCAAGGTGAATGCCGACGATTTCGTCACCATCCACCATGAACTCGGCCATAATTATTACCAGCGCGCCTATAAGGACCAGCCGTTCCTTTACCTGAACGGCGCCAACGACGGGTTCCACGAAGCGATCGGCGATTTCGTCGCGCTGTCGATCACGCCGCAATATCTGGTCGACATCGGCCTGCTCGACAAGGCGCAGGTGCCGAGCGCCGACAAGGACATCGGCCTGCTCTTGCGGCAGGCGATGGACAAGGTGGCTTTCCTGCCGTTCGGCCTGCTCATCGACCGCTGGCGCTGGGGCGTGTTCGACGGTTCGATCGCGCCCGCCGATTACAACAAGGCGTGGACCCAGATGCGCACCCAATATCAGGGCATCGTCCCGCCGGGCGAACGCCCCGCCGACGCGTTCGACGCGGGGGCGAAATATCATATTCCGGGCAACACGCCCTACACGCGCTATTTCCTCGCGCGCATCCTGCAGTTCCAGTTTTATGAGGCGGCGTGCAAGCAGGCGGGGTGGAAAGGGCCGCTCCACCGCTGTTCCTTCTATGGCAACAAGGCGGTCGGTGCGAAGCTGAACGCGATGCTGGAAATGGGGGCGTCGAAGCCGTGGCCCGACGCGCTCCAGGCCTTCACCGGCAAGCGCGAAATGTCGGGCAAGGCGATGGCCGATTATTTTGCCCCGCTCAAAAAATGGCTCGACGAGCAGAACAAGGGCAAGCCGCAGGGGTGGTGAGGCGCCGCGGGTGATGAAGGACGGGCCGGGGAGGGGGTTCCCCGGCCTTTTTTGTGAAGAGGGATGGCGGTTTCGGGGTAGTGAGCGGACGTTGGGATACCATCAGGCCCTCCCCTTCAGGGGAGGGCAGCGAGACTTACGAACTTGTTCGTTAGTCGCAGCGGGTGGGGGTTGGAAGCCTTGCGCTGCGCCGCAAGCCCCCACCCCAACCCCTCCCCTGAAGGGGAGGGGCTTTACGGCAGCAACCGGCCGCTTTCAGCCGATTCCGATCACGCCTTCCTCGCCTCCACCGCCTGTTTGAAGCGCGCGAGCCGCGCCGATGCCGCGGCGGCGTGCGGGCCGATCCAGCGATCGTGGATGTCCTGAATCGGCATCGCGTTGAGGTGGTTCCAGCGTTCGCGGCCGCGGCGCTCGGCGATCACCAGCCCCGCCGCTTCCAGCACTTTCAGATGCTGCATCACCGTACAGCGGTCGATGTCGGCAAAATGCGTGCAGAGCGCGCCCGTGGTCAGCGGCTGGTCGCGAAGATCGTCCAATATCTGCCGCCGCACGGGCGAGGCCAGCGCCTTGAAAACCGCATCATATTCGTCGTGAATTGACATGTTATAGAATTATAACACAATGGCGTGCGACTCAAGCGGAGAATGGACATGGAACTGAAATTCAAGGTCGCGGCGCGGATCGCGAAGCCGGTGGCCGAGGTGTTCGAGGCGGTCGCCGACCCCGCCAAGCTGTCGGCCTATTTCACCACCGGCGGCGCCAAGGGGCGGCTGGAGACGGGTGCGACGGTGGAATGGGATTTTGCCGATTTTCCGGGCGCCTTTCCGGTCCATGTGATCGAGGTGGTCGAGCGCGAGCGCATCGTCCTCGAATGGCAGGCAAGCGAGGGCGAGGCGCACAATATCGAAGGCAGCGAACCCAAGGACGCCGACTATCGCACGCGCGTGACGATGCGTTTCAAAAGCCTGGACGACGGGCGCACGCTGGTCGAGATTTCCGAAGAAGGCTGGCGCGAAAATCAGGGCGCGCTGGGCGCATCCTATGGCAATTGCCAGGGCTGGGCGCAGATGCTGTGCGCGATGAAGGCGTGGGTGGAATATGGCATCAACTTGCGCGAGGGCATGTATAAATAGGGCGAGTAGCCACCTTTTCTTCGTTCGTTACTTGAAAACGCTTGCAACGATATGGTTTTGCGACAATTTCCGGCAACATGCCGGGAACCGGAGGCCCGTCTTGCGGCGCCGGATTCGTGACGAAGGAGGATCCATGAAGCGTCTTGTCCTGACCATCGCCCTTGCTGCGGGACTTCCCGCCGCGGCCAACGCCGCGACCTGCGAACAGGGTTTCGTGAAGAAAGGCAATCCGGTGACGGGGCTGCGCTTTATCGCGACGACCAATGTGCCGGGGATGAGCGCCGCGAGCGCTGTCGGGCAATTGAACGGCATCGTCGCGGCAAAGGGCTATGACATATTGGCTGCCGAGCAGGAAAGCGGCACGATGCTGATCGAACAGCCGCAGACCGGCAAGTCGCGCCCCTTCCCGATCGAGATTGCCGCCGACGGTGCGGGCAATGTGCGGATGGAGGCGAAGCTGCGCGCCGCGATGAATGTTCCCGAAGCCGCCGCGAAGGCGGAGATGTGCGGCATATTGAACCAGCTCAAGGGCGGCAAGGCGGGCGAGGCGCTGGCGGCAAAGGGCATGAAGGCGACCACCGCGCCCGGCGCGCCGATCCGCATGAGCGTGCTGCGCTTTTCGCAGGACATCACCGGCGAGGCCGAGAAGAACAGCGCCGCGGTGCCGCTGCGCTACAATAACAAATCCTTCACCCTCTATGGCCCCGTCGGCTTTGTCGGGCCGGTCGGCGACAGCTATCGCGTCGAGTGGAAGCTGGTGTCGAACGTGCTGACCGACATCGTGCCCGGCCGGTCGTCGGCGGGGATGAATGTGAATTGCGTGCTCGCAAAGGGGCAGGCGCCCTATGCGCTGCAATTGAAGCCCGGCAAGCACGCCGAGCTGACGGGGACGTTCGACCGGCTCGACTATGGCCTTTCGCTGGTGTGGCTGAAGGATTGCCGCCCGGCGAAGTGAGCGGCGGGGTTATGGGGCGTCATCCCGGCGAAGGGTGTTCAGAGGCACGTGACTCTGAAACCCGATCTCCCCCTCTCGTCACTACGCACCGGCGAGATCCCGGCCTTCGCCGGGATGACCGTTCCTTGGGTCGGGACCCTAATAGCTGAGTCCTAATCGCCGCCCGCGCGGCCCGCCAGGTCCATGAAATCGCGCGCGGCATTGCGTTCGCCTTCGTCCTTGAACGCGATGTCGAGGTCGGGGGCGTCGCCGAGCATGTACATCAGCGCCCAGAGCGCGAAGCGGCGGCCGGGATTGGTTTCCAGCCCGAAATCGACGCGCATCCGTTCGGTGCCCGCGGCGCGCGCCGCGGGCGCAATCGCGCCAAGGTCGGCGGTGCCGAAATAGCGGCGGAGCTGGTCGTCGAAATCCATGCGCCTGCTTTCGGAGGCTTTGCGCGCTTTGGCAAGGCGGGCGGTAAAAATCGGGTCGCCCGCCCGCCACCCGGTTGTCATCGGCCGGGGGCGCCGATAGGGCGGCGGCTGTGAAGACGAGTATCGAGATCGGGACCGACGCGGCGGGGCAGGACGTGCGCGTCGACGTGCAGGAACTGCTCGCGACGCGCCTGCTCGTCCAGGGCAATTCGGGGTCGGGCAAGTCGCACCTTCTGCGCCGCATCCTTGAGGAAAGCGCCGCGCTGGTGCAGCAGGTGGTGATCGACCCCGAGGGCGATTTCGTGACGCTCGCCGATGCCTTTACCCATGTCGTGATCAACGGCGGCGATTATGACGAGCGCGAGATTGCGGCGATGGGCGCGCGCATCCGCGAACATCGCGCGTCGGTGGTGCTCAGCCTCGAAACGCTCGATATCGAGGCGCAGATGACCTGCGCCGCCGCGTTCCTCAACGCGCTGTTCGATGCCCCGCGCGAACATTGGTTTCCCGCGTTGGTGGTGGTCGACGAGGCGCAGATGTTCGCGCCGGCGGCGTCGGGCGACGTATCCGACAATGCGCGCCGCGCCAGCCTGTCGGCGATGACCAATTTGATGTGCCGCGGGCGCAAGCGCGGTTTGGCGGGTGCGATCGCGACGCAGCGGCTGGCCAAGCTCGCCAAGAATGTTGCCGCCGAGGCGAGCAATTTCCTGATGGGGCGCACCTTCCTCGACATCGACATGGCGCGCGCCGCCGACCTGCTCGGCATGGAGCGGCGGCAGGCGGAGGCGATCCGCGACCTGGAGCGCGGGCATTTCCTGGGGCTGGGCCCCGCAATCTCGCGCCGCCCGCTCAGCATCCGCATCGGCGCGACGCGCACCGCGACGCGGATGGGGACGCACAGCCTGATGCCGCTGCCCGATGCCGATGGCGCCGACATGCGCTCGATGCTTTTTGCCGAACCCGAAACGCCCGCGCCGCCGCGTCCGGTGGCGACGGAGCCCGAACCCGTCGCGGCGAGCGCGGTGATCGAGCGGATCGCCGCGAGCGAACCGCTGCACACCGATCCCGATGCGCCGCCCGTGCTCGACATCGTCGACGCGGCAGCCGAGGCCGAAGCCGCCGACGCGGTGGTGATCGCGACGCTGGAGGCGATGCTCGCCGATCCCGACGGGGCCTTTCAGGGCGAGGCGATGCTGTTCCAGGATTTTTCGGTGCGCTGCCGCATGGCGAAGCTGAAGAAGGTACCGCTCGACCTCGCCGCCTTTCGCCGCCGCTTCGCGCTCGCCAAGGGGGGTGTCTTTGACCCCGCCGAACCGCATTGGCGCGAAGCGCTTGCCGTCGCCGACCGACTGCCCGACGATATGGTCGCGCCCTTTTTGCAGATCGCGCGCGCGGCGATGGACGGGGCGCCGTGCCCCGACGACGAGGCGCTCGGCCGCGCTTATGGCAGCCGCTCGCCGGGGCGCATCCGGCGGTTGATCGACTATATGGAAAAGCAGGGGGTGATCGTGGTGCGCTCCGATTTCGGGGGGCGGCGGTCGATCGGGATTCCGGAGCTGGGGATCAGCACCGAGGCGGAATGAAGACGTTCTGACGTTTCACCGAGCCCGTGCCCCTGCGAAGGCAGGGGCCCATCTTACCAGCCTTGCAACTCCATCCAGCCGGTGGCTCGGAAGTCCGGCGGCAGGAGATGGGCCCCTGCCTTCGCAGGGGCACAGAGGTGGCGCTTTTACCACCCCTGAGTTTGCCGGCCCCCAGCCGTTCAGTCCAGCCCGCGTCGGCCGAACGTCACCGGCCGCTGGCTGTGGAAAATCCGGGCGGGGTCGACCATGGCCGCGGTGCGCGCGCGGTCGAGCGCGTTGTAGAGCGGGCCGTGGGTGAGTTCATAGGGAAAGCGCACGCCCATGCGGTCGACTTCGGACCACATCACGACGGCATAGACCAGCTGCCCGCCATAATGGATTTCGCAGCGCGAACGCGCGGGCAGCGACACGCCGTCGATCCGCGCACCCCCTTCGGACAGGTCGGCGATGCGGCCCTCGACGAAACTCAGCACCCCGTTGACGGTGACGTCGATGGCGACGGCGGTGCGCTGATGACGGCGCGGCGTGGGGAGGCGGGGGTTCGTCATGCGGCCATCTAAACCCATCATGGTAAATAATCCGGTAACGATGATCGGGCGCGACGGAGCAGGAGGGGGCGGGGCAATTTTGCCTTTCGATTCCCCCGCGCTTGCCGCTATGGGCGCGGCATGACCGACTTGCATCTTCATCCGTCGCTGCGCGAACCCGCGCAAACGTCCAAGGCCTGGCCGTTCGAGGAGGCGCGCAAGCTGGTCAAACGCTATCCGGGTGGCAAGCCCGGCGGCGAGCCCGTGCTGTTCGAGACGGGCTATGGCCCGTCGGGGCTGCCGCATATCGGGACCTTCAATGAAGTGCTGCGCACGACGATGGTGCGGCGTGCGTATGAGACGCTGACCGGTGGCGTGTCGACGCGGCTGGTGGCGTTCAGCGACGATATGGACGGCCTGCGCAAGGTTCCCGACAATGTGCCGAACGGCGATATGCTGCGCGAGCATCTGGGCAAGCCGCTGACCGCGATCCCCGATCCCTTCGGCAAATATGAAAGTTTCGCGCATCACAATAATGCGATGCTGCGCGCGTTCCTCGACCGGTTCGGTTTCGATTATGAATTTGTGAGCTCGACCGAACGCTATCGCTCGGGGGCGTTCGACGACGCGCTCAAAAACGTGCTGCGCCACAATCAGGATATTCTCGACATCATGCTGCCGACGCTGCGCGCCGAGCGCGCGGCGACCTATTCGCCGGTGCTGCCGGTCAGCCCCAAGTCGGGAATCGTTTTGCAGGTGCCGGTCACGGTGGTCGATGCCGACGCGGGCCTCGTGTCGTTCGAGGATGCGGGCGAAACGATCACGCACAGCATCCTGGGCGGCGGCGCGAAGCTGCAATGGAAGGTCGACTGGGCGATGCGCTGGGTCGCGCTCGGCGTCGATTACGAGATGTACGGCAAGGACCTGACCGACAGCGGCGTCCAGTCGGGCAAGATCGCCAAGGCGCTGGGCGGGCGCAAGCCCGAAGGGCTGATCTATGAAATGTTCCTCGACGAAAAGGGCGAGAAGATTTCGAAGTCGAAGGGCAATGGCCTGTCGATGGAGGAATGGCTTGCCTATGGCAGCGAGGAAAGCCTGGCCTTTTTCGCCTATCGCGAGCCCAAGGCGGCGAAACAGCTCCATATCGGCGTGGTGCCGAAGGCGGTCGACGAATATCTCCAGATGCGTGGGGCGTATCCGGAGCAGGAGCCGGACAAGAAGCTGGGCAACCCCGTGCATCATGTCCATGTCGCGCGCGGGCAGGATGTTCCGGGGGCGGTGCTACCCGTCACCTATGGTCTGCTGCTCAACCTTGTCGGGGTGATGGGCGCCGATGCGTCGAAGGCGCAGATCTGGCGCTACCTTGGCCAATATGTCGCGGGCGCCGACGCGGCGACCTATCCCGAGCTCGACCGGCTGATCGACAATGCGATGGCGTATAACCGCGATTTCGTCGCGCCGACGCTGCAGCGGCGCAAGCCCGTGGGCGGCGAGGTCGCGGCACTGAAGGCGCTCGATGCACGGCTCGCCGCGCTGCCCGCCGATGCCGCGGCCGACGACATCCAGAATATCGTGTACGAGATCGGCAAGGACGAGGCGCACGGCTTTGCCAATCTGCGCGACTGGTTCAGGGCGCTGTACGAGACGCTGCTCGGATCGAGCGCGGGGCCGCGCATGGGCAGCTTTATTGCCTTGTTCGGGATCGACAATACGCGGCGCCTGATCGCCGAGGCTTTGGCGTAGAAGAATCGATGTCAAACTCCGTTCGTGTTGAGCGAAGTCGAGACACGCAAAGGCGTACACGACCGATGGGCATCTCGACTTCGCTCGATGCGAACGGGTTTTCAGGAGGACAGCATGGCCGGATATGAACTGGCGCAGATCAACGTGGCGCGCTTTCGCCTGCCCGCCGAGCATGTCGCGAACCGCGATTTCATGGAGGCGCTCGACGGGGTGAATGCGATCGCCGAGGCAAGCGACGGGTTCGTCTGGCGGCTGACGGGCGACGGCAATGACGCGACCGACGTGCCCGTCACCGACGATCCGCAGCTGATCGCGAACATGTCGGTGTGGCGCGACCTCGATGCGCTTGCGGCCTTTGTCTATCGCGACCCCGACCATCTTGCGATCATGCGGCGGCGCAAGGAATGGTTCGAGCATGTCGGCGTGTATCAGGTGCTCTGGTGGGTGCCCGCGGGGCACCGCCCGACCGTCGCCGAGGGCATGGCGCGGCTGGCGATGCTGGAGGCGGAGGGGCCGACCGCGGCGGCCTTTACCTTCAAGCGGCCCTTTGCGGCGCCCGACGGCACGCCCGCGGTGCCGGTGCAGGATGAATGCGCGTGATCGACATTTTCACCACCGGCGGGACGATCGACAAGGTCTATTTCGACGCACTCAGCGAATTCCAGATCGGCCCCGCGGCGATCCCCGACATGCTGCGCGAAAATAATGTCCATGTGCCGCACCGCGTCACGCAGCTGATGCGCAAGGACAGCCTCGAATTGGACGATGCCGACCGCGAGACGATCCGCGCGGCGGTCGCGGCGAGCGATGCGCCGCGCATATTGGTGACGCACGGCACCGACACGATGGTCGTCACCGGGCGCGTCCTGGCCGCCATCGAAGGCAAGACGATCGTGCTGACGGGCGCGATGCAGCCCGCGTCGGTGCGCGCGAGCGATGCCGAGTTCAACGTCGGCTTTGCGCTGGCGGCGGTGCAGACGCTGCCCCCCGGCGTCTATGTCGCGATGAACGGGATGATCTTTGACCCCGAAAAGACCGTGAAGGACCGCGCGGGGTCGCGGTTCGTCAGCGAGTAGAGTGGAATCCGTGTCCCCGCGAAGGCGGGGACCCAGCTCCGATTGGTGCGAAATGGCACCGGCAGGTGATGGGCTCCCGCCTTCGCGGGAGCACAGAGCTTTTCAAATGATGGTCAGGCTTGCGTCGTGACCTGGCGCAGCACCGCGGCGTAGGTCGGCGCGATCGTCATCGCGCCATGCTTGCCCGCGCGGCCGAGTGCGGCGTGGACCGCTGGCAAGCGATAGCAGGGCACGCCCATGAACAGATGATGTTCGGCGTGATAATTCACCCAATATGGAGCGACCGTCGCGCGCGCGAGCCAGCCGGCATAGGTCGTCCGGGCATGGGTGAAGGGGTCCTCGCTTCCGGTGGTCGTACAGGCATGTTCGGCGATGTTGCGGATGCGCAGATACAGCTGGAAGGTCGTCGCCAGTCCGGCGAGCCAGAGCAGATAGGGTGTCCAGCCATAGAGCGCCAGCGACGCGCCGAGCAGGACCGCCTGGACGACAAGGAAACGGCCGACCGCGCGCGTCACCGCCATCGCGCCCGCGACGTCGATCGTCGGCGACGTCACGCCATCGTCCGATTGCTTGTTGAACGGCGTCCCCGCCCTGGTGCTTGCGCCCGCCTTCGCCGCGGACTCGCCGCGCAGCATCGCTTTGAGGCCGGCAAGTGCGAAGCCGAATTGCGCCATGCGCTGTTTGAAAAATGTCTGACCGCTGAGATCGCGGGCGACCTTGCGCCACAGGCTCGCGCGCGTGGTGGGGAAGGGTTTGGACAGGGCGAGGTCGGGGTCTTCGGCCTGCTGGGTGAATTTATGATGCTGGAGGTGATAGGTGCGATAGGCGATGAGGTCCGATCCGACCGCCGCGCCGGTCAGCCACTGGCCGAGGAAATTGTTGATCTTGCGATTGGGATGCAGCGCGCCATGCGCCGCGTCGTGCATGAGGATCGCGAGGCCGAGCTGGCGTCCCCCGACAAAAAGGATCGCGACGAGCCATGCGGCGGGGTGCTGTGACCAGGCGGCAAGGCCGACGAGCGCGACGCTGACGATCCATGCATGGGCCACCAGCCACAGGCCGCGCCACGCCGAAGGACGCGTGAGCGTGGACCATTCGGCACGGTCGAAAAAGCGGTCGGGAGGAAAGAGGCGGACGGCGGGCATGGCGCCAGCATAACAAGTTGCGAAGCGAAACCAAACCCCTTCCGTTTTGGCACAGCAATGGCTTCAATGACGTTGCGCTGGTAAGCTTTTGGAAACCCCTTCCGCTCACTGGTTCGGTGCGACCAGACGAGCGGGGAAGATCAAGGCATTGGGGGTTCGGCGTAGCATCATACGGCCAGTCGGCGGCGACGTGACCGCGCGCGAATCGCCGTTCGATTCGCCCGAGTTCGTCGCGCGCGTGCTGCGCGCCGCAAAGCTGTGGCCTTATGTGCTGATCGGCCGCCTCCTGGCCTTTGCGACCTTTGCCTTTCTGCCGGGGCTTGCGGGGTTCCTCGATCGTCCGGCGCTGTGGCTGGCGATGGCCGCGGGGCTGGCGTGCGATACGGCGCTGACGGTGGTGGGCCAGGCGATGCGCAGGCCGGGGCCGGCGCGCGCGGCGCGCGTGCGGCAGGTGGCGGCGGCGTGCGTCGCGCTGGTCGCGCTTGGCACCTTGCTCAACGCCGCGGCGATGTTCGCGGCGATCGCGGTTCCCGACGGCAGCCGCTATTTCGATGCCTTTACCGCCATCCTGATCGGGTCGCTTCTGGTCGCGGCCTCGGCGGTGTCGATCGTCCGGCCGCTGTTTTTCAGCTTTGCCGGCGCGGTGGCGTTCGGCGGCGCGATCGGGGTCGCGTCGTGGCCCTTCGCGCTCGCCGGTACCGTCTTTCTGGCGCTGCTCATCGTGATGATGCGCGAGGATATCCGGCACCAGCGGCGCGCGACCCAGGCGGCGCGGCGCGCGATCAGCGACCAGCAGCGCGCGCTCAACCTGATGCGCGATTTCGAGCGCGCGGGGCGCGGCTGGTTCTGGGAAACCGACCGCGACGGCCAGCTCGTCTATATTTCGCCCACCGTCGCGGCCCGGATCGGGCGTCCGCTCGCCGACCTGCTCGGCCGGCCCTTTACCGACATCATCCGCAAACGGCTCAGCAACGATGAAAGCGAGGAACGCACCCTGGGGTTCAGCCTGTCGTCGCGCACCCCGTTCAAGGAGCTGACGGTGCAGGCGGCGGCACCCGGCGAGGAGCGCTGGTGGTCGATCTCGGGGCATCCGATCAGCAACGCGCTTGGCCATTTTCAGGGGTTTCGCGGCAGCGGCACCGACCTGACCGACCAGAAACGGTCCGAGCACAAGATCAACCAGCTCGCGCGATACGACACGCTCACCGGGCTCGCCAACCGGCGGCACATCACCGACCTGCTCGAACGCGCGCTGAAAACGCATATCGGCCAGCCGCAGCCCTGCGCGCTGCTGCTGATGGATCTCGACCGTTTCAAGGCGGTGAACGATACGCTGGGCCACCCGGTCGGCGACCAGTTGCTCCAGCAGGTCGCGGCGCGGTTGACGCAGATCGTCGGCGACAAGGGACAGGTCGGACGCCTTGGCGGCGACGAGTTCCAGATCGTGCTGCCCCAGCTGAACCAGCGGGAAAAGATCGCCGCTATCGCCAATGCGATCATCCTGAGCCTGGCCAAGCCCTTCGCGATCGAAGGCGAACAGGTGCGGATCGGATCGTCGATCGGTATCGCCGTGTCCGACGGCGACGAGGTCGGGGCATCGGCGCTGGTCCGCAACGCCGACCTTGCGCTCTATGCCGCGAAGGATGCGGGGCGCGGCATCTATCGCTTCTATGCCGATGCGATGCACAATCAGGCGAGCGAGCGCCGGGCGATCGAGGATGCGCTGCGCGACGCGCTGGCGAAGGATGAATTGCAGCTGCTGTATCAGCCGATCGTCGACGTCGCGAGCGAGCGGATTTCGGGGTTCGAGGCGCTGATCCGCTGGCACCATGCGACCGCGGGAACGATCAGCCCGTCGAAATTCATTCCGATCGCCGAGGAATCGAACCTGATCGTCCCGATCGGCGAATGGATCATCCGGACCGCCTGCGCCGCGATTGCCGAGCTGGGCGCTGGATACCGCGTTGCGGTCAACGTCTCGCCGCGCCAGTTCGCCAACGAAAAGCTGCCCGCGACGATCGTGAACGCCGTGTCGGCGGCGGGTATCCGGCCCGAACAGCTGGAATTGGAGATTACCGAGGGCGTGTTCCTCGACGAAAGTGCCGAAAATCTGGCGATGTTCCAGAAATTGAAGCGCACCGGTGTGCGCCTGGCGCTCGACGATTTCGGCACGGGCTATTCGGCGCTCGGCTATTTGAAAAAGGCGCCGTTCGACAAGATCAAGATCGACCAGAGCTTTGTCCTCGGCGCCGCCGACAAGAGCAGCATGAATGCGGCGATCATCGCCTCGATCGTCGGGCTGGCGGGCGCGCTCGGCATGGAAACGACCGCCGAAGGGGTGGAGACGCACGACGATCTGGCGCTGATCCGCGGCCTGGGGTGCAGCCATGTTCAGGGCTATATCTATGGGCAACCGATGGAGCTGGCCGAGGTGCTGGCGCTGCTTCGCGCGGCGGGCGGACGCGTCGAGGCCAAAGGATATAAAAGTGCGCGCGCGCCGCGGCTGACCGTCTTTCGCACGATCCATGTCGAAAGCGGCGGTCATCGGTACGAAGCGATCGTGCGCAACATCGCGCCGCGCGGCGCGCTGGTCGAGGGGCTGTGGAACGTGCTACCGGGGACGCCGCTGTCGCTCGAATTCGGTCCCGGCCAGCGTATCGACGCCGAAGCGCGCTGGTCGGCGGACAACCGCACCGGGGTGCAATTCGCCGAGGCGGTCGACATCGAGGATCTGTTCGGTTCGCGCGGTGTCCCGCGCGGACGCGCCCGGCGTGCGGCCTAAGGCCCCGTCCCCCGCGCGGATATTCAGTGCGTTGATATGTAACCGTCATTCCGGCGCAGGCCGGAATCTCGCCCTTGCTTCCTGACGCCCAGGCGAGATCCCGGCCTTCAGCCAAAGGCTGAAGTTTATCCTGAGCGCCTGCCAAGGCAGTCGACGGGCCGGGATGACGATGGTGGGGTTGACCGCCCCCTTTGCCTTAACCCTTGCGAAACAGCGCCTCGGCCGCGGCTTTCTGGCTGGTCGCGGCGCGGCGGTGGGCGCGGATGCGCTCGATCTCGGCTTCGAGCACGGCGATGCGGTCGTCGAGTTCGTCGACCGACAACGGGTCGAGCGGCTGGCGGACGAGCGCGGACAGCGCATCGTCGCGGCGGCGCGGAAGCTCGTCATCGTCCATGGCCATCCTCCTCAAATGAAGCGCGACTGTTGACCCGTGCCGCCGCACTGTCAATAAGGCGCGGCAGGGGGAAGGGAACCGGACCAGTGGGGGATTTCAGAGCGTGACCAGCCTGCCAGAAGAGATGACCGCCGTTGCGATCAGCGCGCCGGGGGGACCCGAGATGTTGCAGCCCGTGACGCGGCCGGTGCCGCAGCCCGCGAAGGGCGAGGTGCTGATCCGCGTCGCCGCCGCGGGGGTGAACCGCCCCGACGTGCTGCAACGCATGGGATTTTACCCGCCGCCGCCGGGCGCGTCCGACCTGCCGGGGCTGGAGATTGCGGGCACCGTCGTCGCGGTCGGGCCGGGGGGCGATCCCGAACTGCTGGGCCAGGCGGTCTGCGCGCTCGTCGCGGGCGGGGGCTATGCCGAATATTGCACGGCGCCCGCGGGCAGTTGCCTGCCTGTGCCCAAGGGCTTTACGATGGCCGAGGCGGCGGCGCTGCCCGAAACCGTCTTTACCGTGTGGCACAATCTGTTCGAGCGCGGTTATGTGCGCGACGGGGAGACGGTGCTGATCCACGGCGGCACCAGCGGCATCGGCACGACCGCGATCGGCCTGTGCAAGCTGTTCGGCATCACGGTGATCGTCACCTGCGGCAGCGCCGAAAAATGCGATGCGGCGCGCGCGCTCGGCGCGGACCTGGCGATCGATTATGCGAGCGCGGATTATGTCGCGGCGGTCAAGGAATTTACCGGGGGCGCGGGGGTCCACGTCGTGCTCGACATGGTCGGCGGCGATTATGTGCCGCGCAACCTCGAATGCCTCGCCGACGACGGGCGGCACGTCACCATCGCCTTTCAGCGCGGGGCGAAGGTCGAGATCGACATATCTCAGGTGATGCGCCGCCGCCTGACGCTGACCGGATCGACGTTGCGCGCGCGGAGCGCCGAGTTCAAGGCGCTGCTCGCCGACGAGATTCACCGCACGCTGTGGCCGCGCCTGTCCGAAGGCGCGTGGAAGCCGGCGATGGACCAGGCCTTTCCGCTCGCCGAAGCCGCCGCCGCGCACGCGCGGATGCAGGCGGGCGCGCATGTCGGAAAGATCGTGCTGACGGTCGGATAGCGCCGCGCCGGTTGACAAAGCGGGCGGGCCGCATAACCGGGCGCGGCGGGCAACCCCGTCCGCGTCCGGAGGTGAATTGTGGCGGTGCGTTCGTTGTTTCTCGACGATCTGGAAGTGGGGCAGACATGGACGGGCAGCCCGGTCGTCTTTACCGAAGACGAGATTGTGCGCTTTGCCCGCGAGTTTGATCCGCAGCCGATGCACGTCGATGCCGAAGCGGCGGCGGCGGGACGGTTCGGCGGATTGATCGCGAGCGGCTGGCACGTTGCATCGCGCGCGATGCGCGAGTTTGTCGACACCGCGCCGTTCGGCGACACGCCGATGCTGGGGCTGAAAATCGACGACCTCGAATGGCGCCGTCCGGTGCGGCCGGGCGACCGGTTGACGATCCGGCGCGAGGTGGTCGGCATCCGGCGGTCGCACAGCAAGCCCGATCGCGGTGTCGTCACGATGCGGATGACCGCGACCAATCAGGATGGCGAGGTCGCCATGTCCTTTACCAACCTGATCCAGATGCCCGCGCGGGCCGCAGTGCCGGGCGAATGAGAGCGGCGCGCATCCGCCGCGCACGCCCCCAGGATGGCGCGCGCGCCGTCGCGATCTGGGCCGCGGCGGTCGATGCGACGCATGATTTTCTGGACCCCGCCGACCGCGCGGCGATCGGGCGCGAGGTTGCGGCCTTTCTGCCCGCCGCGCCGCTGTGGCTGGCGGTCGATGGCGACGACTGCGCGCAGGGTTTCATGCTGCTCGACGGCGCGCATATGGAGGCGCTGTTCATCGACCCCGGCCAGCGCGGGACGGGGATTGGCCGGTGCCTGGTCGATCATGCGCTGACGCTCCATCCCGCGATCACGACCGATGTGAACGAACAGAATGCGCAAGCCGTTGGTTTCTATAGGCATCTGGGCTTTGTGCCCACCGGGCGGTCGGCGCGCGACGGACAGGGACGCCCCTATCCGCTGATCCATTTGCGCCGCTGCGCCGGCTGAGCCACCCGACGTCGGCGCCGCCCGTGCTTGCGCGGGGCGCAATATGGGGCTACATCAACCGCCGAACGGCCGCCCCGCGAGGGGCGGCCCTTATTATTTGCGCTTTTGGAGTTTCCGTCATGGCCAATGCCAATCCGACCCCGCTGATGCCGCACGCGACCGCCGCCTGGCTGGTCGACAACACCGGCCTGACCTTTGGCCAGATCGCCGAATTTTGCGGCATCCACATCCTGGAAGTGCAGGCGATCGCCGACGAGACCGCCGCGACCAAATATACCGGCCGCGATCCCGTGCGCGCGCACGAGCTGTCGATGGAAGAGATCGAAAAGGGTCAGAAGGACCCCAATTACAAGCTGAAGATGAGCGTCCAGGCGCAGGACGTGATCCGCCGCACGCGCGGCCCGCGCTATACGCCGGTCAGCAAGCGCCAGGACAAGCCCGACGGCATCGCGTGGATTCTGAAAAACCATCCCGAAGTGTCGGACGGCGCGATCAGCAAGCTCATCGGCACGACGCGCAACACGATCGGCGCGATCCGCGATCGCAGCCATTGGAACAGCGCGAACATCGTCCCCAAGGACCCGGTGACGCTGGGCCTTTGTTCGCAGCGCGAACTCGACGCGCTCGTCGCCAAGGCCGCGAAGAAGGCCGGGATCAAGGCGCCCGAGGATAGCCGCCTCGAAGGCGACCGCGAAGCGTTGCTCGAGGAACTGCGCGCCGAACGCACCGCCGCCGCCGAAGCGCGCGCCGCCGAAGAGGCCGCCACCGACGTCGACGGCGAAGATTGAGCCGTGGCGGGGACGGACGAGGATAATATCCCCGCGGTCAGCGGATCGCCGGACGCCTCGCTGACCCAGGACGACAGCTTTACCGCGACGAGCCACGCGGGCCTGACCTATCCGTGGGGCGACGCGGCTCCGGAGGCGGGCGAGACGATCGGCATCGCGAACGGCATCGGCTGGGCGCGCATTCCGATGCCGGGCTCGCTTGGCCACATCAACAGCTGGTTGCTCGACGACCATGATGGCGTCGCGGTGGTCGACACGGGCATCTGCCTGACCATGTGTTCGGACGCGTGGAAGGCGCTCTATGCGGGCGCGCTCAGGGACAAGCGCATCACGCGCGTGATCGGAACGCACCTTCACCCCGACCATATCGGCCTTGCCGGCTGGATCGCGAAGAAGAGGCAAGTCAAGCTGTGGATGACGCGCGGCGAGATGCTGACCGCGCGCGCGATCGTCGCCGATTCATCGGACAGCGCGCCCGACGAGGTGCTGGTGCAATCGCGCGCCGCGGGATGGGACGAGGAGGCGATCGAGGCGCAGCGGACGCGCGGCTGGAACATGTTCCAGCGCATGATCTTTACGCTGCCGCGATCCTATGTACGGATCGCCGACGGCGACGTGCTCGACATGGGCGCGCACCGGTGGCGCGTCGTCACCGGGTCGGGGCACAGCCCCGAACATGCGTGCCTGTGGAACGAGAAAGAGGGCGTGCTCATTTCGGGCGACCAGGTGTTGCCGCGGATCAGTTCGAACGTGTCGGTCAACATCACCGAACCCGATGCCGATCCGCTGGGCGAATGGCTGGCGTCGATCGACAAGCTGCTGCGCGTCATTCCCGCCGACGTCATCGTCTGCCCCGCGCACGGCGAACCGTTCAAGGGGCTGCACGTCCGCCTGATGGCGCTGCGCGACGAGCACCGGATGCGGCTTTACAACCTCGCCGAAGCGGCGGCGAAGGCGCCGATGCGCGCGGTCGACGCCTTTCCCTTGCTCTTCAACCGCCCGATCGGCGAACATAATCGCGGCCTTGCGACGGGCGAGGCGCTTGCGCACCTCAAACGGCTCGAGGTCGAAGGACGCGTGCAGCGCGAGGATCGTGGCGGCGTCTGGTGGTATCACGGCATCGCATGACCGCCGCGCGCGCCGTTCAGGCGGCGTCGTGGAAGATCAGCCCCAGCGTGTGCCGCCGTCCGCGGCGGATTTCACTGACCCCGTGGCGCATCGCGACGCGATAGTCGCCGCGCGACCCGCGCACGGGGCGGGCGTTCACCGCAAAGATCACGGCATCGCCCCTGGCCAGCGGGACCACCGCGGCGCGCGACTGCATCCGCGGCCGCTGTTCGGTCAGCACGAACTCGCCGCCGGTGAACGCCGTGCCCGGCGCCGAAAGCAGCACCGCGGCCTGCACGGGAAACACATGGTCGCCGTACAAATCCCGATGCAGGCAATTGTAATCGCCCGGACCATAGCGCAGCAGCAGCGGGGTCGGGCGCCGCTGCCCGGCGGCGTGGCACCGCGCGAGGAAATCGGCGTGGTTGCCGGGGAAGCGCGTCGGCATCCCCATCCGTTCGTGCCAGCGGTTCGCGACCGGCACGAGGCGCGGATAGAGGAGCGCGCGCAGCGCCGCGACGAGCGGCGGCAGCGGATAGGCAAAATAGCGATATTCGCCGCGCCCGAAACCGTGGCGCGCCATCTGGACATGGCTGCGGAACAGCGATGGCGTGTCGTAGCTGGCGGCAAGCGCGTCGCATTCGGCTTCGTCGAGCAGGCCGGGCAGCACCGACCACCCCGCGCGGTCGAGCGCGGCGGCGGCGGCGTCCCAGTCGAACGCCGCGAGGCGGGTTGCGACGTCGGTGTCGATAGCAGTCGTCATGCGCGCCTCATGGCGCCGTTGCCGCCCGCGCGCGCCCCGTTTCTTGCGGCCAAAGCGGCGCGCGCATCAGTCGCCGCGCTGCATGATCCAGCTGAACGCCATGGCGTTGAAGAATGTGTAGGCTCCGTAGAGGAGCGCGCCCGCCAGCGCGCTGCGCGTCGCAATCGCCATCGCGCCGACGAGAAGCAGGAATTCAAAGATATAGGTCGCGTGCGGCCCGACCTTGTCGGCGAGCGGGCGGACCATCTGCTGCACCAGCGGGTCGTCGCTTTCCATGAAGGCGCGGTGCATCGCGAAATTGCTGACCCCGGCGCAGAAAATGGCAATCATGGCAATGAGCATAGGATTGCAGATGGGGCGTTGGGGGTGGAAATGCCAGCCCGTTTCGGCCTATGACCGGCGCGGCCAAGGTGCGCGGCGCCGCGCGCCGTTCGAAATGCCTCCTCTCTCCCCCGGCGAAGGGCCCGTTCGATGACCTGTTTTCCGCGCTATGCCGCATCCGTCCTGTTGATCGTCGGGGGCGTCGCGCCTGCCTGTGCCAGCCCCGCCGCGCCGGCGATTTCGCCGTTGATCGTCCCCGCCGTTGCCCCCGCGCTGCTGCCCGAAACCACCCCGTTGCCGCTGCCCGACCCGGTGCGCGCGATGATCGCGGCGGCGATCGACAGCGGCGAGACGCGCGATGTCGATACGGTGGTGTCGCTGGCGAAGGCGACCAATCCGCGCTCGATCGGCGACATCGACGCGATGCTCGCGGCGGCGGAGGCCCTGCGCGACGCGGGCGAACAGCCCGACCCCGTGCGCCAGATGCTTGCCGCCGCGATGGCGAGCAAGAAGGATGGCGACGTCGAGGCGGTGGGCAAGCTTGCCAAGACGACGCTGCCCGACCAGGCGGCGGCGATCGACGCGCTGCTCGCCGAATATCGCGCCGAGCGCGCGAAGGAAAAGGCCGCCGCCGCCGCCGCGGCGCGCGCCAAGCTGGCGCAGGCGAAATTCTGGCAGAACTGGAAGGGCGAGGGGCAGATCGGCGCATCCTATGCCACCGGCAACACCAAATCGTCGGGGCTCAGCCTTGGCGTCGCGCTCGCGCGCAAGGGGGTCGACTGGAACCAGCGGTTCCGCGCGCAGGCCGATTACCAGCGGACGAACGGGCGAACCTCGGTCGAACGCTATCTGGTCGAATATGAACCGCAGATCCAGGTGAGCGAGCGCGCCTTCGCCTATGGGCTCGGCCGCTGGGAACGCGACCGCGTGCTGGGGTTCGGTGCGCGCTGGAACGCGTCGGCGGGACTCGGCTACAAGCTGGTGGCCGACAAGACGATGTCGCTCAGCGTGAAAGCGGGGCCGGCGTGGCGCGATACCGACTATATTCCCGGCCGCGGGATCGACGACAGCGAGCTCACCGGGCTCGCGGGGCTCGACTTCGCGTGGCAGATGTCGCCGACGCTGCGGCTGACGCAGGTGACGTCGACGATTGTGGGCGGGCGCAACATCTCGACCAGCGCGCTGACCGCGCTCAACGCCAAGCTGACGGGCGCGCTGTCGGCACGCTTTTCCTACTCGGCCGAAATCGACACCGATCCGCCGGCGGGGGTCGAAAAGCTCGACACGATGACGCGCTTCACGCTGGTCTACGGGTTTTAGAGCGATGTGGGTTTAATCTGAGCCAATTCTCCCGTTCGACACGAACGGAATTGAGGCGTTGCCGATTTGGCGCACGGCGAGATCCCGGCCTTCAGCCAAAGGCTGAAGTTTATCCTGAGCGCCTGCCAAGGCAGTCGAAGGGCCGGGATGACGCTTTTAGCGGGGCTGTTACCGTAGCGCGGTCAGTCGAAAACTTCGGCGCCGCCGATTTCCTGCCCCTCGCCGAGCAGCCCCGCGCCGGGGACATGGTTGAATTCGATCCGGATGCCGTCGGGGTCCTCGAACAGCACCGAATAATAGCCGGGCGCCCAGGGTTCCTCCTGCGGCGCGTGGACGATGCGGATGTCGCCGCGGGCCTTCAGAAAGGCGTGCAGACGGTCGACCGCGGCCCGGTCGCGCATCCGGAAACAGACGTGGTGCAGCCCCGGCGCGCCCTGATCGAAGCGCTTTCCGGCATTGTCCGCGCTCGGCGTGCGGATGCCGATCGCGGTGCGCCCGCCGACTCCGTAGAGCATCGCGTCGCTGTCGAGCACGATCTTGAGCCCCAGATAGCCGATCATGTCGCGCCAGAAAGCCGTCGACCGCGCAAAATCGCCCGCCGTCAGAATGACGTGCGCGACGCCGTTGATCTCTCCGCTCATTTGATCGCCGCGAGCGTGTAGAGAAATTCGGCAAATCCCATCGTCGCATCGACCAGCCCCGCAACCTTGGGATTGGTCGAATCGACGAGGAAATATTCGTCGGGGGCGTGCGCGCCCGATCCGTGGCCGATGCCGAAATGCGCCGCGGGGATCGACACCGGCGGCGCGGTGAAGGTCGCGCCGGGCCAGCTGCCCGCCATGCGCGGGTTGAGGCTCGTCGCGACGCCGAGCGTCTTGTAGGTCGCGAGTTCGGAGCGGACGAGGCGGCTGCCCTCGGCGACTTCGGTGGGGTCATAGCCCCCCGACACCTTCATCTCGACATCGGCAAAGCCATGTTTGTCGAGATGGGCGCGCAGCTTTTTCTCGGCCTCGGCGCGCGTCTGGTCGGGAACGAGGCGAAGGTCGAGCTTGGCGACCGCGCGGCCGGGCAGGATCGTCTTGCCGCCGGGTCCGGTATAGCCCGCAACCAGCCCCTCGATATTCACCGTCGGTTCCTGTGCGAGACGGATCAGCGCGTCGTCGTAGGAAAGATTGTCGATCCAGTGGGTGACGCCGAGCGCCGCCTTTTGCTGTGCCTCGTCGCCTGCTTTGGCGGCTTCGCGGATCAGCGCCTTTTCGCGCTCGGTCAGGGGGCGGACATTTTCGAACCAGCCCTCGATCGCGGGGGTGTTGCCATCGGGGGTGACGAGCGTTTGCAGCGCCTGCACCAGCCGCCACGCGGGCGAATCGACCATGGCCTTGAGGCTGGAATGCACATCGCCCTTCGGCCCGCGGCCCCATGTCTCGCCGCTTGCGACGAGTTCGAGCTCGATGATACCCTTTGACCCCAGGTTGACCGTGACATTGCCGGTCTTGCCCTGCGAGGCGAAGGGGATGAAGATGCCCTCGCACTTCTTCAGCGCGGCGAGGATGTTGGGCCTCGTCGCGATCTGGCGGAAATGCGGCGAGCCGATCTCTTCCTCGCCCTCGCAGACGAGGACGATGTTGACGGGAAGCCTGGCCTTGGCCGCGCGGATCGCGTGCAGCGCGGCGAGGAAGGCCGCCTCCGGCCCCTTCTGGTTCACCGCGCCGCGGCCCATGATCGCCTGCCCGAAACCGGGGCGCTCGACCATCCGGCCTTCGAGCGGCGGCGACGACCATTCGGACGCGTCGAACTGTTTGACGTCGTACATGAAATAGATGCCGAGCGTGCGCGGCGCGCCGACGTCGATCGTGCCGAAGACGCCGGGATGGCCGTCGGTCGGCACAATCTCGACATTGGTGAAGCCTGCGTCGCGCGCGAGTTCGGCCATATAGGCCGCGCCCTCGGCCATGTTGCGGTTTTCGGCGGCAATCGAGGGCAGCGCGATCCAGTCGCGGATGCGCTGGATCGAGGCGGCCTTGCCGGCTTCGGCGGCCTTGCGGATCGCCGCCATCGGGCCGTCGGCGGCGAGCGCGGGGAAGGGGCGCATCGCGATCGCCCCGGCCGAGAGCATCGCGGCACCGCGAATCAGCTCGCGGCGGTTCGGCTTGTCGACGTTACGGAAATCCATCGCTGTTCCCCTGCTATGTCGTTGTGGCGGGGAGTGTTCTTCAAATTGAAGGGGAAGGCAAGGCGTCACCGGCGAGATCCCGGCCTTCGCCGGGATGACGGGGGCGAGAGAGCTTACGCCCCCTCCAGCAACTCCTCGTCCCTGATGCGCTGCTGCCAGAGCTTCGGCGCATTCACGTGGACATTCTGGCCTTCGCTGTCGACCGCCACCGTCACGGGGAAGTCCTGAACCTCGAACTCGTAGATCGCCTCCATGCCGAGATCGGCGAAGCCGACGACCTTTGACCCCTTGATCGCACGCGCGACGAGATAGGCCGCGCCGCCGACCGCCATCAGATAGGCGCTCTTGTGCTTGGCGATCGCCTGGGTCGCGGCGGGGCCGCGTTCGGCCTTGCCCACGCAGGCGAGCAGGCCCTGGCCCAGCATTAGTCCCATGAACTTGTCCATGCGCGTCGCGGTCGTGGGGCCTGCGGGGCCGACAATTTCCTCGCCGACCGGATCGACGGGGCCGACATAATAGATGACGCGGCCCTTGAACTCGACGGGCAGCGCCTCGCCCTTCGCGAGCATGTCGGCGATGCGCTTGTGCGCGGCGTCGCGGCCGGTGAGCATCTTGCCGTTGAGGAGCAGGCGGTCGCCCTGTTTCCAGCTCGCGACCACTTCGGGGGTCAGCGTGTCGAGGTCGACACGTTTTGCCGCGCTGTCGGGCGCCCAATTGATCTGCGGATAATCGGCGAGCACGGGCGGCTCGAGATAGGCAGGACCCGACCCGTCGAGCGTCACATGGGCATGTCTTGTTGCGGCGCAATTGGGGATCATCGCGACGGGTTTCGACGCGGCATGGGTCGGCCAGTCGGCGATCTTGACGTCGAGCACGGTCGAAAGCCCGCCCAGCCCCTGTGCGCCGATGCCGAGCGCATTGACCTTTTCATACAGCTCGATGCGCAGTTCCTCGGTCGGATTCGCGGGTCCGCGCGCGAGCAATTCGGTCATGTCGATCGGGTCCATCAGCGACTGTTTGGCGAGCAGCATCGCCTTTTCCGCGGTGCCGCCGATGCCGATGCCGAGCATCCCCGGCGGGCACCAGCCCGCGCCCATTTGCGGGACCATTTCGAGCACCCAGTCGACGATCGAGTCCGACGGGTTCATCATCTTGAACTTCGACTTGTTCTCGCTGCCGCCCCCCTTCGCCGCGACGTCGATATGCACCTTCGCGCCCGGCACCATTTCGACGTTGAGCACCGACGGCGTATTGTCCCTGGTATTGACGCGGCTGAACGCCGGGTCGGCGAGGATCGAGGCGCGGAGCTTGTTGTCGGGGTGGAGATAGGCGCGGCGCACGCCTTCATCGACCACTTGCTGAAGGCTGCGGGATGAGTCGAGGCGGCAGTCCATGCCCCATTTGATGAAGACGGTGACGATGCCGGTATCCTGGCAGATCGGGCGATGCCCCTCGGCGCACATGCGGCTGTTCGAGAGGATCTGCGCCATCGCGTCCTTGGCGGCGGGCGATACTTCGCGTTCATACGCGGCGCCCAATGCGCGGATATAGTCCATCGGATGGAAATAGCTGATGTACTGGAGCGCGTCGGCGATCGTTTCGATAAGGTCGTCTTCGCGGATGATCACGGTGTTCATGTGCAGCCTTTCGCCCATTTTTCGGGATTCGCGTTCCCCCTAGACCCGGCTGCGCGGGGTGAAAAGCCATTTGGCGCGGCGGCGACCCCCCGAAAATATGCGCAATGTGATGTTGTAACCTAGGTCATGTTATGCCATATCCATCGAATAATCGCCGTAACGGAGAATCGGGTGCCGCAAGTCGCCAGCCTTAGCCCTGTTTCCGCGCGCCTCGGCGCGCTGGTCCGGGCTGCGCGCGGTGCGCGGCCGCTGACGTCGCTGTCGGGCGACCAGCTGGCGATAGGGCTGTCGGGGCTGTGCCTTGTCCACTGCCTTGCGACGACGATCTTTTTCGCCTCGATCGCATCGGTCGGCGGCGTGTTCCTCGACAATCATCTGTTCCACGAGATCGGGTTGATCATCGCGATCGGCTTTGCGCTCATCACGCTCGTCGCCGGGGTGCTGAGCCACGGCTTTATGATGCCCTTCGCGGTCGGTAGCTTCGGCCTTGGCATGATGGCAGGCGCGCTGGCGCGGCCGCACGACGGCAGCGAAGTCCTCGCGACGATGATCGGCGTCGCGGTGGTCGCGCTCGGCCACGACCTCAACCGGCGCGCGCGGCACTGATTGCACCGTATCGGAGGGGCCCGCAACTTGCGGGCGACCGGCAAACCGCCTACATTATAGGGTGACTGGCGCGGACTTCTTCTGCGCGCGAGGAAACGCCATGGGCAAACATGACCATCCGCACATCGAATCGAGCGGCGCCTCGCTCGCCAAGGCGGCGCAGAAGGCGCTCGAGAGCGGGGGCGAGGCCTGGACCGAGATGCGCGCGGAGATTTTCGACGCCGTCGCGGCGATCGGCAAGCCCGCGAGCGCTTATGAGATCGCCGACATCGTGTCGCAGAAGCGCGGCAAGCGCGTCGCGCCCAACAGCGTCTATCGCATCCTCGACCTGTTCGTCGCGAACAACCTCGTCCGCCGCGTCGAAAGCGCCAACGCCTTTGTCGCGAACAGCCACCCCGGCTGCCTGCACGACTGTATTTTCCTGATTTGCGACAGCTGCGGCACCGCGGTGCATGTCGACGACGACACGCTGTCGACCGGTGTACGCGCCGCCGCCGAAAAGACGGGCTTTGCCGCCGAGCGCCCGGTGATCGAGGTGCGCGGCAAATGCACCGAGTGCCAATAGGGTGACGCGCGGCGGGTCACCGGACGGCTGAATGCCGATCGGGGGGCTTCAGCAATGGATCGAGGCCGAGCGGGCGCGGCCGCCCGCGCCGACGCGCGCCTGGCTCTGGACGCTGGGGCTGGGCCTTGCGGTGCTGCTGTTCGGCCTGTGGCTGACGCAGCTTTTCCCGCAAGAAGGGCATGCCATCGCGCCCGGCTATGGCCCCCCGGTGCTCGCCTTTGAATTTGCGGGCGGGCAGGGCGATCTCGAAGCGATCTTCGGGGTCGAAAGCGATCCGCAGCAGGTCGCGCGGCTCGCCGCGATGCGGACGGGCAACGAGCGCGACTATCTTTACATGCTGCTTTATGCGGGCTTCCTCGGCTGCGGCTGTTTTGCGCTGTGGCGCGAGCTTCGGCGGCGCGCGCTGCTCGCCGCGACGCTGCTTCCGTTCGCCGCGGCGCTCGCCGATGCGTATGAAAACTGGCTGCTGTTCGACATCCAGGCCGCCTTTACCGCGGGCGACTATTCGCCCGCGATGGCGAGCCTGCCCTATCCGGTCGCGGCGAAGTTCGTGCTGCTCGCGCTCACCAATGTCGCGATCGGCGCCGCGGCGACGCAGTTCGGCCGGTGGTGGGCGCTGTTCGGCACGCTCGCGATTCTTGCCGCGATCCCGACCGTGATGGCGGTCATCACGCCCGCGGCCTTCGCCTGGACGCTGATCCCTTCGGCGGCGGCGGGATGGTTGCTGCTGCTTGCGCTTGCCGCGGCGGGAAGCTGGCAGGGCTTCGCGCGCGCGCGTCCGCTGGCCGGCTGACCGTCGCGCTCGCAATCGGGCGCGACATCGCCTATATCGGCCCCATGTACGACTATGTCTCCATCAGCGCCGCCGATGCGGCGGCCCCGGCGCGCGTGCGCGACGGCACGATCAAGCTGCACGACGAAGCGGGCTTTGCAGGTATGCGCAAGGCGGGGCGGCTGTCGGCCGAAATCCTCGACGCGCTTGTTCCCTTTGTCCAGCCCGGCGTGACGACGGCGGCGATCGACGATCTTGTTCGCACGATGATGCTGGAGGGCGGCGGCATTCCCGCGACATTGGGCTATCGCGGTTTCACGCACAGCTGCTGCACCAGCATCAACCATGTCGTGTGCCACGGGATCCCCGACGACAAGCCGCTGCGCGAGGGCGACATCGTCAACATCGACGTCACCAGCATCGTCGACGGCTGGCACGGCGACACCAGCCGCATGTATCTGGTCGGCGACGTACCCATCAAGGCGAAGCGGCTGGTCGAGGTGACGTACGAATGCCTGATGCTCGGCATCGAGCAGGCGAAGCCGGGCAACCATATGGGCGACGTCGCGCACGCGATTCAGCAACATGCCGAGCGCCACCGCTATTCGGTCGTGCGCGATTTCTGCGGGCATGGGCTCGGCCAGATGTTCCACGACGCACCCGAAGTCGTCCACGCCGGACGCCCGGGCACGGGGCCCGAACTCCGCCCCGGCATGTTCTTCACGATCGAGCCGATGATCAACACCGGCAAATATGCGGTAAAGATGCTCGCCGACGGCTGGACTGCGGTGACGCGCGACCGTTCGCTCTCGGCGCAGTTCGAGCACAGCATCGGGATCACCGAAACCGGCTGCGAGATTTTCACCGCGAGCCCGAAGGGGTTGAACGCGCCGCCCTGGGCGTGAGGTTGCGCCCTCCCCTTCAGGGGAGGGGCTCTATCAACCCCCAAATTCCTCCTTGCACCCGCGCGCCTTCGCGCGCAGACTTGACGTTAACGTCAAGGATAGACGGCGAACGGGAGAATATGGGATGGCGAAACGGGTCTTTTCGGCCGCGCTGCTGGGCGGCGCGGCACTGGCACTGACGGCGTGCAATGCGCCCAGGGATGAAAGCGTCTCGGCCGGTGTGCTCGACGATGCCGAGAAGGCCAGCGAGACCCTGCTCAAGACCGGCGGCAGCGGCGATGACTGGGGCGCGATCGGCTACAGCTATGACGAGCAGCGGTTCAGCCCGCTGACCGACATCGACGATACGAATGTCGGCGAACTCGGCATCGCCTGGTTCGCCGACCTTGACGATGCGCGCGGGCAGGAAGCGACGCCCGTGGTCGTCGACGGGGTGATGTATGTGACGCACGCCTGGTCGAAGGTCAGCGCGTGGGATGCGGCGACGGGCAAATCCCTGTGGAAATATGACCCCGAGGTTCCGGGGGAGCGCGCCGTCCACGCCTGCTGCGACGTCGTCAACCGCGGCGTCGCGGTGTGGGGCGACAAGCTTTTTGTCGGCGCGCTCGACGGGCGGCTGATCGCGCTCGACAAAAAGACGGGCAAGGAGATCTGGTCGACGCAGACCTTCGACGCCGAAAAGCCATACACGATCACCGGCGCGCCGCGCGTCGTCAAGGATATGGTGCTGATCGGCAACGGCGGCGCCGAGTTCGGGGTGCGCGGCTATGTCACCGCATACGACGCCGACACGGGCAAGGAGCGCTGGCGTTTCTACACCGCCCCGAACCCGACCAAGGCCAAGGATGGCGCCGCGTCGGACGATATCTTCGCGAGCAAGGCGAACGCCACCTGGTCGGATACGGGCGAGTGGCAGACCTCGGGCGGCGGCGGGACGGTGTGGGACGCGATCGTATACGACAAGGATCTCGACCAGATCTACCTTGGCGTCGGCAATGGCAATCCGTGGAACCATGGCACGCGCTCGAACGGCGAGGGCGACAACTGGTTCCTCTCGTCGGTCGTCGCGCTCGATGCGTCGACCGGCAAATATAAATGGCATTATCAGGAAACCCCGGCCGAGACGTGGGACTATACCGCGACCCAGCCGATCATCCTTGCCGAGCAGGCGGTGAACGGCAAGCCGACCAAGGTGCTGTACCATGCGCCGAAGAACGGCTTTTTCTTCACGATCGACCGCACGACCGGCAAGCTGCTCAGCGCCAAGCCCTTTGTCGACGGGATCAACTGGGCGACGGGTTACGACATGGCGACCGGGCGCCCGATCGAAAATCCCGAGGCGCGCTTCTACAGGACCGGCAAGCCGTTCATCGCGGTGCCCGGCGCGCTCGGCGCGCATAACTGGCATCCGATGAGCTTCAATCCCGTCACCGGCCTCGTCTACATCCCGGCGCAGCAGATCCCGCAGGGCTATCTTGCCGACATGGACGAGCTCGACAAAAGGAAGGTGCTCGGCTTCAATGTCGGCACATCGCTCAACAAGACGATGCTGCCCGATGACAAGGCGGCGTATCGCGCCGCGGTCGCGGCGACGACCGGGCGCCTTGTCGCCTTCGATCCGCGCACGGGCAAGGTGGCGTGGGGTGTCGACCATCCCGCGGCGTGGAACGGCGGCACGATGACGACCGCGGGCAATCTTGTTTTTCAGGGGACGAGCACGGGCCGCTTCCGCGCCTATGCCGCCGATACCGGCAAGCAATTGCTCGACCTCGACATGCAGTCGGGGATCGTCAGCGCGCCTTCGACCTTTCGCGTGAACGGCGTTCAGTACATCGCCTTCCAGACGAGCAAGGGCGGCGCCTTTCCGCTCGTCGCCGGGGTTGCGGGCGGGGTGACGCGCAAGGTGCCCAACATCCCGCGCCTGGTCGTGATGAAGATCGGCGGCACGGTGCAGCTCCCCGCACCGCCCGCCTCGGCGGCGCTGGCGTGGACCCCGCCGCCGCAGTTCGGCACGCCGGCGCAGGTCGCCGCGGGCAAGGCGCATTTCGGGCGCTATTGCATCGTGTGCCACGGCGACAGCGCGATCGGCAACGGCTTCACCCCCGACCTCCGCGTGTCGGGCACGCTGACCAATGCCGACGCATGGAAATCGGTGGTCCTCGACGGGGCGCTGAAAGACCGCGGCATGGTGAGCTTTGCCAAGGTGCTCACCGCGCAGGATGCCGAGGCGCTGCGCGCCTATGTCATCGACCGGTCGATCTGGACGAAAGCGAACCTGCCTGACGCCTCGGCGCCGATGGGGCGGTAATCGAGACCGTCATTGCGAGCGAGGCGGGGCCGAAGGCGGCCGTAGGCCAACCAATCCAGTGGCGCCTTGCACCGCACTGGATTGCTTCGTCGCTTTGCTCCTCGCAATGACGGCGAGAAGTTTGCCACTTTTTTAGGCAGGCGGGTTCCTTCTTTGCCCAGCGCTTGGGCAGCGGCGTCATTTCGTTTCAAAATTCTTACCAAATCCCTGCGATTCGCCAATTGGCACGGCTTTTGATTGGTGCAAGATGGCGGGACACCGCACCGACTCGACGGCAGACCGGACAGGCAGCCCTGATCCGGCTGGACGTGCGAAGGGCGGCGGCCAGCCCAAAGGGGGACGAATAGCGTGAAGAAGATTGAGGCGATCATCAAGCCGTTCAAACTCGACGAAGTGAAGGAGGCGCTGCACGAAGTCGGCGTCAGCGGGATCACCGTGACCGAAGCCAAGGGGTTCGGCCGGCAAAAGGGCCACACCGAACTTTATCGCGGTGCCGAATATGTCGTCGACTTTCTGCCCAAAGTGAAATTGGAAGTCATCGTCGAGGATGCGATGGCCGAACGCGTCGTCGAGGCGATCGCGGCGGCCGCGCAGACCGGCCGCATCGGCGACGGCAAAATCTTTGTCATCCCGGTCGAGACCGCGCTGCGCATCCGCACCGGCGAACGCAACGAGGATGCGCTCTAAAACATGGCCGCCGCCAAAGACATTCGAAAAATAACCTGTTCCCCCGCGAAGGCGGGGGTCCATCTCCGGCCGGTTCCATCCGGCACGGGTCGATGATGGGTCCCCGCCTTCGCGGGGACACGCGATAGGTTAGAAGGTTCAATCGACCCCGGCATCGCCGGTCGTCATCGCAAGAAGGAAGTGCAAGACAATGGCCACCAAGCCCAAGGACATCATCGCGCGGATCAAGGAGAACGACATCGAGTGGGTCGACCTGCGCTTCACCGACCCCAAGGGCAAATGGCAGCATCTGACCATGTGCGCCGGCGTGATCGACGAGGACGCGCTCGAAGACGGGCTGATGTTCGACGGTTCGTCGATCGAAGGCTGGAAGGCGATCAACGAAAGCGACATGATCCTGAAGCCCGACCTCGATGCCGTTTATGAAGATCCCTTCTCGGCAACGCCGATGCTCGTCATGTTCTGCGACATCGTCGAGCCGTCGACCGGCGAAGGCTATTCGCGCGACCCGCGCACCACGGCCAAGCGCGCCGAAGCCTATGTCGCGTCGACCGGCATCGGCGACACCGTTTATGTCGGCCCCGAAGCCGAATTTTTCATGTTCGACGATGTGCGCTTCGAAAGCGGCTATAACAAGTCGGGTTTCGAGATCGACGACATCGAGCTGCCGACCAATTCGGGCCGCAGCTATGAAGGCGGCAACCTGGCGCACCGTCCGCGCGCCAAGGGCGGCTATTTCCCCGTCGCGCCGGTCGACAGCGCGGTCGACATCCGCGCCGAGATGGTTTCGACCATGCTCGAAATGGGCCTGCCGTGCGACAAGCATCACCACGAGGTCGCGGCGGCGCAGCACGAACTCGGCCTGACCTTCGGCACGCTGACGCAGACCGCCGACCGGATGCAGATATACAAATATGTCGTGCACCAGGTCGCCCACGCCTATGGCAAGACCGCGACCTTCATGCCCAAGCCGATCAAGGACGACAACGGCAGCGGGATGCACACGCACATTTCGATCTGGGAAAAGGGCAAGCCGCTGTTCGCGGGCAACGGCTATGCCGGCCTTTCGGACATGTGCCTCTATTTCATCGGCGGCGTCATCAAGCACGCCAAGGCGCTGAACGCCTTCACCAACCCGACGACGAACAGCTACAAGCGCCTCGTCCCGGGCTTCGAGGCGCCCGTGCTGCTCGCTTATTCGAGCCGCAACCGTTCGGCGTCGTGCCGTATCCCCTATGGTGCAGGCGCCAAGGCGAAGCGCGTCGAATTCCGCTTCCCCGACGCAATGGCGAACCCCTATCTCTGCTATTCGGCGCTGCTGATGGCGGGCCTCGACGGCATCCAGAACAAGATCCATCCGGGCGACGCGATGGACAAGAATCTCTATGACCTGCCGCCCGAAGAGCTGAGCGAAGTGCCGACCGTTTGCGGCAGCTTGCGCGAAGCGCTCGACGCGCTGATGGCCGACCACGACTTCCTGCTGAAGGGCGATGTGTTCACCAAGGACCAGATCGAAGCCTATGTCGAACTGAAGTGGGACGAAGTCTATCGCGTCGAACAGACGCCGAGCCCGGTCGAGTTCGACATGTACTACAGCGCCTGATCCGCACGGATCAGTGATGCGAAGGGGGCGTCCGGTTCGGGGGAACCGGGCGCCTTTTTCCATGCGCCGCGAATATTGACGTGCGAGGTAATTGCGCGGGATCGGCCGTTCCCGTCATCCCGTGCCTGTCGAGGCGATGGGGGAAGGACAGGCGCGATGCGAGGATGGGCGGCTTTGGCGCTGTTGTGTCTGGTTTCGGCGTGCGGCGCCCCCGCCGATCGCGCTCCGGGCGCCGCGACCCCCGAAGGGTATCGCGAGGCAGCGGCGGCATTCGACGCCGCGATCGCGGCGAAGGACAAGCCGACGTTGCAGCGCCTGATCGCCGACGATTTCCTGTGGGTGCGCGGCAGCGGCGCGACGGGCGACAAGGCGGCGTTCATCGCCGCGCTGGCCGCCCCGTCGATCCGCATCGAACCCTTTCAGCCTGCCGCGCCGCGCTGGATCACCAGCGGCGACAGCGCGCTGCTCGCCGCGACCAACACGCTGCGCGGCCGCGCCGACGGCGCGCCCTTCGTCGACCGCCACCGTTTCGCCGACCATTGGTTGTGGCGCGGCGGCAGGTGGCAGCTCGTCTATGCCCAGGTGACGCCGGTGCCGGGGGCGAGCGACGACGTGGCCGATTAGCCCCGGGGTACCGGCTTAGCCAGCGAGAGCATGTCGCGCGGGCCCGCGCCGTGGCGCGGCCGAACGTCATCGTCGCCCACCATGGCGGTACGGTCCAGTCGCAGCTGGCGCCCCCGGCGCTTACGCCTTTGTTAAACAGTGCGGCTTAGCCTCTGGTCGCTTTCGAGGGGGCCGGGCCATGATTTATCGTCTGATATTGATCGCAGCGATGCTGTTCACCGCCGGCTGCGGCAAGATTGCCGAGCTGACCAACCAGACCAGAATCGTGGCGGCGCCGCGCGAGGAGGTTTTCGCCAAGATGTTCGGCGACGGCAGCATGTTCACCGGCCTGCCGCTCGTGACCAACGGCGGATCGACGCGCCTGTACGAACTCGTCGCGCAAAAGGGCGAGCCGGGTTTCGAGAAACTGGTGCCGAAGCAGCGACCCGACGCCTATAAGATCAAATTCGCCGTCGCCATGGAAATTCCCCGCGAGGCGCACCTGATTTACAGCGTCGACGACGGCGCGCTTCTCACGGGGCTCAGATTCACCTTTGACGAACTGGCGCCCGACCGGACGCGGGTGACCTTTGCGGTCGACGACCTCACGGGCGACGGATCGGACGGCCTTGCCGTCAACCGGTCGGCGCTGCACCGCGTCGCGCGCCAGGCGCTGCGCCGACTCGACGCGTTCGACGCGGCGAAGGAACCCGCCTGACGCGTTTCGCCGGCGCCGTCATGGCAGATCCGGGGAGCGCGGGCGCGCGCGGGCGGACCCAAAATATCCTCCCATGAGGCGGGGGCGCCTTGCGCGGGCCTTGCCCTCGCGCCGCGGGCGCGGCACAGCGGTCGGCGATGATCTATGATCGGAGAATCGCCATGAAATCGCTGTCCTTTGCCGTTGCGCTCGCGCTCCAGTCCGCTCTCGTGCCCGTTGCCCAGGCCAAGCTCAGCCAAGCCGAACGCACGATGACGAAGACGGTGGCCGCCGAGCAGGAGCGGCATGTCGCGTTGCTCGAAAAGCTGGTCAACCAGAACAGCGGTTCGCTCAATCTCGATGGGGTGGAAAAGGTCGCGGCGATGATGCGCGCCGAGCTTGAACCGCTGGGTTTCGAGGTGACGTGGAAACCGATGCGCGACACCGGCCGCGCGGGGCATCTGATCGCGACGCACGAAGGCCGGAGAGACGGCAAGCGGCTGTTGCTGATCGGCCATCTCGACACGGTGTTCGAGCCCGATTCGCCCTTTCAGACCTTCACCCGGATGGGCGACAAGGCCAAGGGGCCGGGGGTCGGCGACAATAAGGGCGGGATGGTCGTCGTCGTCGCGGCGCTGCGCGCGATGCACCGGGCGGGAACGCTGCAGGGCGCGAATATCGAATTTCACATGACGGGCGACGAGGAAGATACCGGCGATCCGATCGACAAGGCGCGCGCCGACCTGATCGCGGCGGGCAAGCGCAGCGACGTCGCGCTGGAGTTCGAGGGGCTGGTCCGCGATGGCGGCGCCGACATGAGCTCGATCGCGCGGCGCAGTTCGGAAAGCTGGCAGGTCACGGCGACCGGCAGGACGGGCCACAGTTCGGGCATTTTCAGCGCCCATGCGGGCGACGGCGCGATTTACGAGCTGGCGCGGATCATCCACCGGTTCCGCACCGAATTGCCCGAACCCCATTTGACCTTCAACGTCGGGCTGATCGCGGGCGGCGAGCAGGTCGCGCTCGACGACGGCAAGATCCGCGCGAGCGCCAACGGCAAGACCAATATCATCGCCGCCACCGCCATCGCGCGCGGCGACCTGCGCACGCTGTCGGCGGAGCAGGCGGCGCGCGTGAAGGCCAAAATGGCGGCGATCGTCGCCGATCATGCGCCGGGAACCGGGGCGACGCTGGCCTTCGACCCCGGCGGTTATCCCGCGATGGCGCCGACCGAGGGCAATCGCGCGCTGCTGGCACGGCTGAACGCCGTCAACCGCGACCTCGGCCTCGCCGAGATGGCAGCGCTCGATCCGTTGAAGCGCGGCGCCGCCGACGTCAGTTTTGTCGCGCCCCATGTCGACAGCCTGGCGGGACTCGGCGCCCATTCGACGGGCGATCACGGCCCCGACGAAACGGTCGATCTGCCCAGCATCACGCGGCAGGCGACGCGCGCGGCGATCCTGATGTCGCGCCTTGCGGCCGAAAAGCGCTGACCCGCCAGTTTTCGCAGTTGGCCGCGCTTGATTCATGCGCCACAGTGATTAGGTAGCAATCCAAGACGGAATCCACCGCCGATGGGAGAAAGATGATGAGCACCGAAACGCACCTGAAGCAACATTATATCGGCGGTCAGTGGGTCGACAGCCAGGGCGGCAAGCTGCACGAGGTCATCAACCCTGCGACCGAAGAAGCGGCGTCGACCGTCGTTCTCGGCACCGCAGCCGACGTCGATGCGGCCGTTGCCGCCGCGAAAGAAGCGTTCAAGAGCTTTTCGCAGACGACGCGCGAAGAGCGGCTGGAGCTTTTGAACCGCATCGTCGAGGAATATAAGAAGCGCGCAGGCGATCTTGCCAAATCGATGGCGGCCGAAATGGGTGCGCCGGTGAGCTTTGCCGGCACCGCGCAGGTCGGCGCGGGCATCGGCGGCTTTCTGGGCACGATCGCGGCGCTCAAGGATTTCAGCTTCAGCGAACAGCATGGCGCGAACAAGGTCGTGTACGAACCGATCGGTGTCGTCGGCATGATCACGCCGTGGAACTGGCCGCTCAACCAGATCGCGCTGAAGGTCGCTCCGGCGCTCGCCGCGGGGAATACGATGGTGCTCAAGCCGTCGGAAGAGTGCCCCGGAAATGCGGTGATCTTTGCCGAGATCCTCGACGCCGCGGGCGTCCCGCCGGGCGTGTTCAATCTGGTACAGGGCGATGGCCCGACCGTGGGCAATGCGATCAGCGCGCATCCGGGGATCGAGATGGTGAGCTTTACCGGATCGACCCGCGCGGGCATCCTCGTCGCGAAGGCCGCGGCCGATACGGTCAAGCGCGTGCATCAGGAACTCGGCGGCAAGTCGCCGAACATCGTGCTTCCCGACGCCGACCTGGAAACCGTGCTGCCCCCGACGGTGCAGGGCGTGCTCGTCAACACGGGCCAAAGCTGTATCGCGCCGACGCGCATCCTCGTCCAGAAAGAGCGCGAAGCCGAGGCGGTCGGCGTCATCAAGGCGATGTTCGACGGCACGCAGGTCGGCGATCCGATGAGCGAAGGCTGCCATATCGGCCCCGTCGTCAACAAGGCCCAGTTCGAGAAAATCCAGGGCCTTATCCAGTCGGCGATCGACGAAGGCGCGACGCTGGAGACCGGCGGCACCGGCCTGCCGAGCAACGTCAACCGCGGCTATTATGTGAAGCCGACGGTGTTTTCGGGCGTCACCCCGAACATGCGCATCGCCAAGGAAGAGATTTTCGGACCCGTCGCGACGGTCATGGCCTATGACACGCTCGACGAGGCGGTCGAGATCGCCAACGACACCGAATATGGCCTGTCGGCGGTGGTGTCGGGCGACCCTGCCAAGGCGGCCGACATCGCGCCCAAGCTGCGCGCCGGGATGGTCGCCGTGAACGCCTGGGGCCCTGGCCCCGGCGCGCCGTTCGGTGGTTACAAGGCGTCGGGCAACGGCCGCGAGGGCGGATTGTTCGGGCTCAAGGACTTCATGGAAGTCAAAGCGATCAGCGGCATTCCGGCGTAACGGTCGTCGCCCCCGCGAAGGCGGGGGCCGCGGGCGTCCTTGTGCGGCGTCGTTGCGTAAACCTCCAGCGGCCCCCGCCTTCGCGGGGGCGACGTGAGGATCATCGAACCCCTCCCGTAAACGGGAGGGGTTTTGCTTTGCAGCATTAGCGATTATGCGCCCGCCATGATCACCCGCTCCCCGCTCGCCCCTGCGTCCTTTCCCGATCTTCCCGAAATCGCCGGGGTGACGCGCCGCGTCGCGCGCGCGCGGTACAAGGATTGGGACCGGTGCGACCTTACCTATGTCGAGCTGGCGCCGGGCACGACGGTCGCGGGCGTTTTTACGCGCAATGTGTGCTGCTCGTCCGAGGTCGAGATGGGCCGCGAACAGGTGAAGGACGGCGCGGCGCGCGCGCTGATCGTCAATGCCGGCAACAGCAATGCCTTCACCGGCTATCGCGGGCGCGAAGCGGTCGAGGCGATCATGGACCAGGTCGCGGGCCATCTCGGCTGCGATGCGAACGAAGTCTTCGTCAGCTCGACCGGCGTGATCGGCGTGCCGCTGCCCAAGGACAAGGCGCGCGCCGGGGTCGAGGCGGCGCTCACCGCCGCGCCCTGTTCGTGGGAAGCCGCCGCCGAGACGATCGGCACGACCGACACCTTTGCCAAGGGCGCGGCGGCGAGCGCGATCGTCGATGGCCGCACGGTCCATGTCGCGGGCATCGTCAAGGGATCGGGCATGATCGCGCCCGACATGGCGACGATGCTCGGCTATATCTTCACCGACGCCGCGGTCGCGCCCGCGCTGTTGCAGGACATGCTGCGCGAAGCCACCGGCGGCAGTTTCAACAGCATCACCGTCGACAGCGATACCTCGACCAACGACACGGTGCTGCTGTTTGCAACCGGGCAGGCGGGCAATCCCCTGCTCACGACCCGCGACGATCCGGGCGCCGACGCGCTATATGCGGCGATCCGCGACGTCGCGCTGGCCCTTGCGCAACAAGTCGTGCGCGACGGCGAGGGGGCGTCGAAGTTCATCGAGGTTCAGGTCACCGGCGCGGTCAGCGACGAGAGCGCCCGGCGCGTCGCGCTCGCGATCGCCAATTCGCCGCTGGTCAAGACCGCGATCGCGGGCGAAGACGCCAATTGGGGCCGCGTCGTGATGGCGGTGGGCAAGGCGGGCGAACCCGCCGACCGCGACCGGCTTGCGATCCGCTTCGGTGATTTTTGGGTGGCGAAGGACGGGTTGCCGGTGGATGGTTATGACGAGGCGCCGGTCGCGGCGCATCTCAAAGGCCAGGACATCCGTGTCGGTGCGGATCTGGGTCTTGGCGAAGGCCGCGCGACGGTTTGGACGTGCGATCTGACGCACGGCTATATCAGCATCAACGCCGATTACCGGAGTTGAGTTGTCAACGTCGCCCCCGCGAAGGCGGGGGCCGCCCGCAACCTTGCGCGATGCCGATAGCGGCCCCCGCCTTTGCGGGGGCGACGGCTGGCGTCAAAGCGCCCCTTCGAGCCAGCCCTTGAGCGCGCTTTTCGGCGCGGCGCCGACCTTGGTGTCGGCGATCTCGCCATTTTTGAACAGGATCATCGTCGGGATGCCGCGCACGCCATATTTGCTGGGCGCGTCGGGATGGTCGTCGATATTGAGCTTGGCGATCACGACTTTGCCGGCCAGTTCGTCCGAAATTTCCTCGAGCGCGGGGCCGATCATCTTGCACGGGCCGCACCATTCGGCCCAGAAATCGACGAGCACGGGAGTGTCGCTGTCGAGGACGTCCGACTGAAAGCTGGCGTCGGTGATGGCTTTGGTACCCATGGCTTGAACTCCTGAAATTCGCTTGATCCCAAGCTAGGGCGTCGGCGCGCCGGGCTCAAGGGCCGAACCCGGCAAATTCGCCTTGCTGGCCGCCAAGCCCGGCTTGTGCGTGTCGAGCAGCGCGTCGCCCAGCGCGATCAGCCGCGGTGCGGCGGTATAGAGCAGCGCCGCCGTCACCGCCCGGCCGGGAAAGATGACGCGCAGCGCGTCGCGATAGGCGGCCATCTGGCGCAGATAGGCCGGCTGGACCTCTGCGGCGCTTGCCGGGACGTGGCGCCCCGTCTTGAAATCGATCACCGTGACGGCGTCGCCGGTGACGCGCAGGCGGTCGACGATGCCCGCGACGACGACGCCGTCGACCACCGCCGACAGCGGCACTTCAGCCAGGCTGTCCGGCCCGAACAGCGGCGCATGGGCGGGATCGCCCAGCACCGCCAGAACCTCATCGACCATCGCCGCGCGCGCCGCCGCGTCGAGCGCGGGCGCCTGTACCGACAGCCAGTGCAGCGCGGCGCCGCGGCGACGATCGGCCGCGACCGGCGGCAATCGTTCGAACAGCGAATGGAGCAGCAACCCGCGCGCGACCGCGGCGGCGCGCTCGCCCCCCTGGGGCGGTGCGGCGACGTCGTCGTCGCCGAGGGCCGAGGGCGCAAGCGGGCGCGGCGGTCGCGCTTCCTCCGGTGCCGGGCGTGTCGCCCAGGCGGGAATGGGCGCCGCCCCCGCCGCGGCAACCTGCGCCTCGCGGCGCCGCGCCCAGGCCTTTGCATGGACGCTGTGGACGCGCTTTTGCCCCCAGCGCGGGCCGGCGTCCTGCCATTCGACCCCCATGTCCTCCATCACCTGGTCGACCGCGCGGTGCCAGCATTGTTCGGGGACCGAGCGATCCTCGGCCTTGGTGACGCCCGCGACGACCAGCAACTCCTCGGCGCGCGTCATCGCGACGTAGAGCAGCCGCCAATGTTCCTCGATCTCGGCGCGCGCCTTGGCGTCGTGCGCCTCGGCAACCGGCCCGTGGCGCTCGTCCTTGGGCAGCGCGAAGACGGGCAGCCTGTCCCAGCCGCCAAGCGACAGGTCGAAACCGCGCAGCCGCTGGTCGGGATCGTCGGTCGCATCGGCGAGGATGACGAACGGCGCCTGCAATCCCTTCGACCCGTGAACGGTCATCACGCGCACGACGTCGCTGCGTGCCTCGGTCTGGCGTTTGATGTCGGCGCGGCTTCCCTCGACCTCGCTCAGAAAGCCGAGAAGCGACGGCGTATGCTGGCGCTCGAAAGAAAGTGCCTGATTCAGCAGTTCGTCGATCGGGTCGCGCGCCTCGCGCCCCAGCCGCGCGTAAAGCCGCCGCCGCCCCTGCATCGGCCCCGACAGGATACGGTCGAGGAAGCGGTAGGGCGTCGTGAAATCGGCCATGCCGAGCAGGTGGCGAAGCGCCTCCATCGTTGCTGCCGGAACCTCGGCCTCGCGCTCGCGCAACTGTTCCCACAGAGCGCGCTTGCCGCGCCCGTGCGCAAAGGCGAACACATCGTCCTGCGACCAGCCGATCAGCGGCGAGACGAGAAGCGCCGCGAGATTGAGGTCGTCGAGCGGCTGGATCGCAAAGCGCATCGCGGCGAGCAGATCCTGGACGCCGAGCGGCTGCGTCAGCGCGAAGCGGTCGACCCCCGCGACGGGGACGCCGAGCGACTGCAAACGCGCGACGATCCGCGCCGCGAGGTCGCGGCGGCGGCGGACGAGGATCAATATGTCGCCCGGCGCCACGCTGCGCCCGTCCTTGCCATGGGTGATCCAGTCGTGAACTTCGCCCGCGATCGCGCGCGACAGGCGCAGGCTGGCGGGGTCGTTCGCGGGGGCGAGCGGATCGGTGCCTTCGCCAGCGTCGTCGTCGGCCGCCTCGTCGCTCTCCTCCGCGGCCGCGAGCGCTTTGCCGACCGGCAGCGGCTGCCACAGCTCGACGCGGCCGGGGTGCGCGCTGCGGAAAGGCAGGTGCGGCGGTTCGTCGCTTGCGAGCCCCATCAATTCGGTGCCGCCGCCCGCAATCCATCGGTCGACGACGTCGAGGACCGCGGGGCTGGAGCGATAATTTGTCACCAGATCGACCGCGGCAAAGGGCTGGCCACCGTCGAGCGCCCATTCGCCGAAGCGGATGCGGGCGGCCTCGAACGCCGCGGGCTCGGTGCCCTGAAAACCGAAGATCGCCTGTTTGCGGTCGCCGACGGTGAACAGCGTGCGGACACGCTCCTCCTTGGCGCCCGCGCCGGCGAAAAATTCGGACGCGAGCGCGGCGACAATCGCCCACTGGCGGGTGTTGGTATCCTGCGCCTCGTCGACCAATATATGATCGGTGCGCTGGTCGAGCTTGAAGCGCACCCACTCGCCGAACTGGCCGAGCCGGAGCAGCGCCGCCGCGATCGAGATCAGGTCGTCGAAATCGGCGAGCGCGCCGTCGCGTTTCGCCAGCGCATAGGATTCGGCAAAGCGGCTGCCGAGATCCCACGCCGCCGCCAGATCGTCGGCGACCGCCATCGCGCGCGCGGTGGCATTGAGCGCCTGCGCCGCGTCGACGATCGCCGCGGCGCTGTCGACGCAATCGGTCATCCGGCCCTTGTCGCCCGCGAAGTCGGCGCGCAGCTCGCCCTTGTTGGTGAGGAAGCAGCCGAGCAGGTCGCCGAGCATCGCACCGCGCGCGGGCGGATCGGCGGCCAGCCAGCGCGCCATGACATCGGCGCAGGCGAGCCCGGTTTTCGTCCCCCAGCCGGTCCCGCTCGCCGCGACCGCGGCGACATGCGCATCGGCGATCGCGCCCGCGGCCAATTCGGCCGCCAGCCACGCGTCGGCACCGCCGTCCGGCAGGTCAAGCGCGGTGCGCAGATCGCCGCCGCGGGGCGGCAGGATTCGCGTCTGGAACGGCGCGACAAAGGCGTGCGCGCAGCGGGTCAGAAAGGCCATGGCGGCATCCTGCCCCATGCGCCGCGACAGCATCGCCGCCTGTTCGCGCATCGTTTCGCCGTCGCTGGCCGGCTCGGCGAGCAGCGCGCCCAGCACCTGCCGCTGCAATTCGGCGGCCTCGCCGTCTTCCATCGCGCGGAAGCCGGGCAGGATTTTCGCTTCGAGCGGAAAGCTGGCGAGCAGCGTCTGGCAGAAGCTGTGGATCGTCTGCACGCGGATCGCGCCCGCCGCGCTGTCGATAACGGTCGCGAACAGCGACCGCGCGCGGTCGAGAATGCCGGGTTGGCGCCAGTCGGCGCCGAGCGCGTTGAGATCGAGCCGGAGGTCGCCGTCGTCCATGCGCACCCACAGCGCGAGCCGTTCGTGGATGCGGTGCGCCATTTCGGCGGCGCCCGCCTTGGTAAAGGTGATGCAGAGGATGGCGTCGGGCGCGACGCCCGAAAGCATCAGCCGCAGCACGCGCGCCGACAGCACCTGCGTCTTGCCGGTACCCGCCGACGCACCGAGCCAGACATGCTCGTCGGGCTGGGCGGCGGCCTGCTGCGCGGGGTCGAGATCGTGGAGCCGCGTCATGCCGCGTCCCCGGCATCGCGCCCGAACCATTCGTCGCGGCGCATCAGCTGGTCGTAATCGGTGAAGCGTTTGGCGGCGTCGCCCGGTACGAACGCGGCACCGCCGAGCAGATAGGCGGCGGTAAGGTCGGCGAAGGCGTCATAGGCGCGCGCGACGGCGTCTTCGGCGGTCTTGAGCTTGCGTCGGCCGCCGTGCGTCGGCGCGACGCTGCCGTCGATGCCTTTGGCGCGGTCGGGCTTGAGGCTCCAATATTCGAGCGCGTGGATCGGGCCTGCAGCGACGCCTTCGATCTTTCCCATTTCGGCGAGCAGGCCGAGCAGGCCCAGCTGGTTGTCGAGGCCTTCGGCCGCGGCGGTGCCGCTCGGCGCGGCGCCGGTCTTGTAATCGACAACGGCAAGGCTGCCGTCCGCAAGGCGGTCGATGCGGTCGGCCTTGCCCGTCAGGCGGATGCCATCGAGTTCGTGCACGCCGCTGGCCTCGCTCGCGACGGGTTCGCGCCCCGCGGCGCGCGCTTCGGCGACGCGCGCCGCCGCCCAGCGCAGCGCAGGTTCGATACGCGGAAACCAGAAAGCGCGCGCGAGCGCATCGAGCGCGGGGTCGTCGTACAGGCGGCGAAGCTCGGCCGCGAGTGCATCGGGTGTCGCGCCGGCGCGCTGCCAATCCTCCATGAATTTGTGGACGCGCGTACCTAGCCAGCGCGGGTCGGGCCCGGCGCGGAGCGGGTCGAGCACCGACAGGCGGAGGATGCGCCCCGCGTAAAAGGCGTAGGGGTCTTTCGCGAGCCGGTCGACGTCGGTGACGCCGATCTGCGCCGGGCGCGCGTCGGCGGGCGGGCAGGGGCGGGGTTTCGGTGCGGGTTCGACCGGCCCCGGCGGTACGTCGAGCGCGGCGGCGAGCGCGGTGAGGCTTGCGCCGTCCAGCCGAGCGTCGGGCAAGTCCCCGGCGAGCGCGGCGAGCCGCAGCCAGAAGCGCGAAGCCACCGCGGGATCGCCGCCGCTGCGCTCTGCGCGCGTCACGACGACCTCGCGCGCGGCAAAGGCGCCGGCGAAATCATGCGCCGCCATCCCCTGCTGGCGTTCGGGTGCGGCGATCCCCAGCATCCGGCGGATGCCGGGCGCGAGCCACGGATCGGGGCTTTGCTGCGGCGGCCAGCGTCCCTCGTCGAGCCCGCCGAGGATCATCAGGTCGGCGCGTTGCAGCCGCGCTTCGAGCAGGCCCCAGATAAAGAGGCGCGGATGCCCGCCATAGGGCGGCCGCACCGTCTCGCCCGCCAAGAGGTCGGCGAGCATCGCGGGGACGTCGGCCGGGACAAGGCGCGCGGGGCCGGCATCGGCGGCGAGCGCCCAGCGGTCGAACAGCTCGGCAAGCGCTCGGCCCGCATGGCCCGTCCACGCGCCATCGCCGGTCAGCCAGACGAGCGCGTCGTGCAGCGCGGCGAGCAGGGGGGCCGGCGGAAGGGGCGTCCCGCGCGCCAGCGGGGCGAGCGCGGCGCCGAGGCCCGCGGCCAGCTGGTCCCACCATTCGCCGATCGCCTGCGCTTCCTTATGGCCGCGTGCCCTCGGGTCGGCGGCGCGCTCGGCAATGCGTGCGGCGATACCGTCCCAGCCGGGCGCGAGTCCGGGACCACGGAGCACGAGGTCGAGTCGCCGCACCTGATCGAGCCATTCGCGCCGCGCTTCGCCCGCACGGACGAGCGGGTGGCCGAGCAGCGCGATCAGCCGCACGGGATCGAAGGCCGCCGCCAGATCGGCGAGCTGAAGCAGCAGCGCGCCTGGGGGCGTCTGGCCGAGCGGCTGCCCCGCGCTATCGTCGACGACGATGTCCCAGCGCGCGAGCGCCGCGGCGACGCGGGTTGCCAGCGCGCGGTCGGGGGTGACAAGCGCGGCGGTCCGGCCCGGCGTTTCGAGCGCGTGGCGCATCAAGAGCGCGATACCCTGTGCCTCCTGCCCGTCGTCGGCGAAGGTCGCGGCGCGCACGCCCGCAAGCCCCGGCGTCATGTCGCCCGCTTGCTGCCAGCGCGCGGTATAGGCGGCGGGTGCGAACAACAGCGAGGTAAAGGCGGCGCGCGCGTCGGGGCCATCGAAGGACGAGGCGGCGTCCCATTCGCGCACCTCGCCCCGCGCTACGCCCATGCGGCCGAGCAGCAGCTTTAAATGATATTGCGGATGCGTTTCGAGCGGGCGGGCGGGATTGTCGGGATCATGTTTCACCGGGCCGAGGGCGTCCCATTCCTCGGGCGCCATGCCAAGGTCGAGCCCCGGTAGCACGACCATGCCGCCCGGAAGATCGGCGACGGTGCGCAGCAGCCGCGCGATCGCGGGTGCCGCGGTGGTGACGCCCGCCGCGACGACAAAGCGCGCGGGCGGCGTGATCTGCCAACTCCCGCGGATACGATCGAGCAGGCGGTTGCGGCGGTCGGCGCGGTCGATATGCCCCGTCGCGGCAAGCCGCCCCGGCCATTCGTCGACGAGAAGCGACAGCCGCCGCCACGACGCCTGCCAATGCCCGGCAAGGTCGCCGAGCGCGGCTTCGATGTCGGCGAGCCGCGCGGGCGCGACCTCTTCATAATGGAGCTGGTCGATCACGCGCCCCAGCCCCTCGGCAAGCTGGAATGCCGCAGCGCCCGTGACCGGATCTTCGCCCGGCGGGGTGTGCGCCTCGATCAGCCGGGCGAGCATCAGGCGGCGGCGCAGCGCGTCGATCGCGGGCGGGATATGGGCGCTTTCGTCGATCGGATCGAGCGCGAGCGCCACCGATTCGTCGAGGTCGGCGTCGCCGATCACCGCGAGCCGCGGCATCAGCAACCCCGCGCCGCCCGCGCGCACGAACGCCGCCTGCACCGCGGTCCGCGCGCGGTTGCTCGGCAGCAGGATCAACCCTTCGGCAAGTCCCAGCGCGCCGTCGGCATGGCGGTCCATCAGCCCCGCCGCGAGCGCATCGGCAAAGGCCCGCTGAACGGGGATGGAGAAGAGGGTGGGGCGGCCGGTCGCCATCGTCACACTTTCTTCGTCATCCCGGCGCAGGCCGGGATCTCTCCGTACCGTTTCCACGCACCGGCGAGATCCCGGCCTGCGCCGGGATGACGATCGGTGTCAAACCTCACTCAGCGCCGCTTCGGTCGGCGCGATACTCGCCGGGGTGCCGACGTCGAACCATTGTCCCATGTGCGACAGACCATAGAGCCGGCCCGCCGCAATCGCGCGGTCCCACAGGATGTTCGTCGAAAAAGGGCCTTCGGGCGCGCCGTCCAGCAGCCGCGGCGAAATCAGCTGGATGCCGGTATAGACGAAGGGCGCGATGCGGCCCGGCTTGCGGCGGCTGAGCCTGCCGTCGCCGTCCATGTGAAAATCGCCCCTGCCGCGATGTCCCGTCGCGCTCGCCTGGCGGATGACGAGCAGCAGCGCGTCCATCCGCGCACCGTCCCAATGCCGCGCCAGATGGCGGATGCTGTCCACCGGCCCGTCGGTCCAGATATTGTCGCTGTTGACGATCAGGATCGGATCGCCGCGAAGCAGCGGCAGCGCCCGGACCATCCCGCCGCCGGTTTCGAGCAGCTGCGCGCGTTCGTCCGACACGGTGATGGAAAAGCCGCGCTTCTGCTTGGCCAGATGCGCCTCCAGCGCGTCGGCGAGATAGTGGACGTTGACGACGACATGGCCGATTCCCGCGGCTTCGATCCGGTCGAGGCTGTGGTCGATCAGCGCCTTGCCCGCGACGCGGACCAGCGGCTTGGGCCGTGTCGCGGTCAGCGGACGCATCCTTTTGCCGATTCCCGCCGCCATCACCATCGCGCTTTCGATTTTTGCGCTCACGACCAGGCCTCCGCTCGTTTTGAAACCGGGATATTGGCGTCGAACCATTGCCGGACGGGGACAAGCGCCGGGTGGGCGAGGTCGCGTTCGAGGAGGCCCCACATGCGCGGCTGGAACTGGCGGTAATGCGCCTTGTTGTCGCGTTTCCACAGCCGCACGAAGACGCCGAGTATGCGCGTGTTGCGCTGCGCCGCGAGCGCCCAATAGGCGTCCCTAATGTCGCGCGCGGTCGCTTGCTGGTAGCGCGCGAGCATCGCCGCCTCGACCGCCGGGCTGACATCGCGCCGCGCATCCTCCAGCACCGAGGCAAGATCATAGGCGGGATGGCCGATGAGAGCATCCTGAAAATCGAGCAGGCCGTAATGCGCAAGGCCCTCCTGCCCCGCGACGAGCATGATGTTTTCGGCGTGGAAATCGCGCAGCACGGTGACGCGCGGCAGCCCGTCGCTGGCGACCGGCGCGAGCGCCGCGTGCCATGCGGCGCGGAATGCGCCGCGGTCGACGGCAATGTCCAGCGCGGGGCAATACCAGTCGGTGAACAGCATCACCTCGTCCAGCCATTGGTCCAGCCCGTGCACGCGCAGTACCGGCATCGGCGGCCGCGCGTGGAGATGGACGAGAAGATCGGTCAGGCCGCTGTAATAGGCCGTTTCGCGATCCGGCGCGGCATCGACCGTTTCGCGCAGCCGCACGTCGCCGAAATCCTCGATGAGCAGCAGCCCGCGGTCGAGGTCGCGCGCGAGGATCGTCGGCGCGTTGAGCCCCGCTTCGCACAGATATTCGGCGACCGCGATGAAGGGCCGCGGATCTTCGTGCGGCGGCGGCGCGTCCATCAGCACCGCGCGCCGGTCGCCGTCGACGACCCGGAAATAGCGGCGAAAAGAAGCGTCGCCGGCAAGCGGCAATATTCGGGCATCGCTCCACCCATGCGCGGCGAGAAAGGCAGGCGCATGGGGGGGCGGAATCATCGAAGCGGCCATCGCGCCTCCCAAGCGGGCGGCACGGTTGCTGTCAAGACGCGCGCGTCGCCCTCGCCCGATATGGCGAGCGCGAGCGCGCCGGGCCAGCCGTCGCCGCCCAGCCGTTCGGGCCATTCGATGACGAGCGCGCCGTCGTAAAGATAATCGTCGAGCCCGAGTTCGATGAGCTCGCCGGGCTGTTCGATGCGATAAAGATCGACATGCGCGATCGGCAGGTCGACCTCGGGCGGCGCATAGGGCTGGACGATTGCAAAGGTCGGACTCGGCGCTTCGGTTGCGAGCCCGCGCGCCTTCAGCATCGCGCGCGCCAGCGTCGTCTTGCCCGCGCCGAGGTCGCCCGACAGCAGCACGACATCGCCGGGCGCCAGCACCGCGCCGATTGCCGCGCCGATGGCGTCGGCTTCGTCGAGAGAGTAGGGATGACGAGATTGCATCAAGGTTCAGCGCAGCCGTGAAAAAAAAACCATGCGCTCCCGCGAAGGCGGGAGCCCATCTCCGGTCGGTGCCAGTTTGAACCCGCAGGAGATGGGTCCCCGCCTTCGCGGGGACACGCCGACAATGATTGTTGCGCTAGCCATCAAATCCCCGCGGCAGGCTGACCCGCACCAGCGTTCCCTGTCCCGCCTCGCTTACCACTTCCATCGTGCCGCCGTGCGCCGCGACGAGCTGGCGCGCGAGGGCGAGGCCGATGCCGCCGGTCGCGGTTCCCGCCTGCTGCCCCTTGGCGACCGCCGCGGCGGCCTCCGGCATTCCGGGGCCGTTGTCGGACACGATGATGTCAACCCCGCGCGCGTCGCCGTCGGCGTGGAGCAGCACGCGAGCCGCCGACTTGCGCGACGGCGCCGTGAAGCGGATGGCGTTGTCGAGCAGCCCCGCGACAAGCCGCGACAGCCGCGGTGCGTCGCCCTCGATATGGCCGAGGTCGGCGGCGATATTGCCGACCAGCTCGACCTTCTCGCCGTCCGCAAGCGGCCGTGCGTCGGCGAGCGCCTTGGCGAGCAGGGCCCCCACATCGACCGGCGCGCGCTCGATCGCCAGCGTTCCGGCTTCGCCCTGCGCGAGGTCGAGCACATTGTCGATCTGGCGGCCGAGTACCGCGACCGAGTCCATGATCGCATCGACATAGGCGCGCTGCTGATCGCCGAGCTTTCCGGCATAACCCGCCTGCAACATCTCGCCGAAACCGCCGATCGAGGTGAGCGGCGTGCGCAGTTCATAGCTCATCCGCGACAGGAAGGCGGTCTTTGCGGTGTCGGCCGCCTCCAGCGCTTCGTTGCGTTCGCGCAGCGCGCCCTCCACCTTTCGGCTGGCGGTGATGTCGAGCATGATGAGCAGCGCATTGCCGTCGGGCAGCGGGATCGACGCGAAATCGAACCAGCGCCCGTCGGCGAAACCGATTTCGCCACCGCGCTGCTGTCGCTCCAGGGTCGCGGCGCGGATGACTTCCTGCACGATGCTGATCTGGTTCGGCTTCACCAGCCGGTCGGCGAGTCCGCCCATCAGAACGTCGACGCGCGGATGCGCCGCGAGCGTCGGCTCGTCGATCCCCCACAGGCGGCGGAAGCGCTGGTTCCAAAGATGCAGGCGCCCGTCGGGAGCAAACACCGCAACCGCTTCGAACAGATTGTCGAAGGTCGCCGTCCGCACGCGCAGCAGCGTGTCGCGCGCGCCCGCGAGCTGAACCTGTTCGGTCCTGTCCTCGGCAATGAGCAGCAGCCCGCCGTCGGGGGTCGGCTGCGCCACGACGTGCAGATGCGTGCCATCGCGAAGGCGCCAATCCTCTTCGCTGGCATGGGGCAGCGCGAACCAGTCGACATGCGCCTGGCGCCATTCGGGATAGTCGCGCACTTCGGGCGTTCGACCGCGCTCGCGCCATGCGTCGAGCAGCCGCGCGAACGGCCGCGCTTCTGCGACATCGTCCGTTTCCAGTCCGAACAGGCGGCGGAAGGGCAGGTTGGCAAAGGCGAGGCCCTGGTCGGGGCCGAACTGCGCGACCGCCGCCGACAGCCGGTCGAGCAGCTCGCGCTGGGTATCGACGAAACGGCGGTGGGCGCCGCGCTCGCTCTCCAGCTCCTGAATGTCGATCGCATAGCCCGCGATGCCGATCGGGCGGCCGCCTTCGGGCGCCAGCGGCACGTCGACGACGCGCATGATCCGGCGTTCGCCCTCGATCGTGACCGGGATGGTGCGCAATTGGGCCGACCCCGCCGCGCGCGCGGCATCGGCGGCGTCGGCTGCGCTGACCCCCGCCACGATTTCGCACAGCTCGACCCCGCCGTCGATCACCGCGGCGGCATCCTTTGCCTCGACCGCCCGGACATAGGCGGCGTTGACGAGCGCGAGCCGCAGGTCGGTATCGCGGAACCACATGGGGAAGGGCGCCGCCTCGATCAGCCCCGACAATGCCTCGAACGCCGCCATGGCCTCGTCGCGTTCCTGCCGCGCCCGTGCGAGGGCCTGTTGCCCGTCGGTGGCATCGCTGAGCCAGAGCAGCACACAGCCCGCTCCGCCGACCCCGGGCGGGGCGGCCGCGCCGTGCACGATGATCGTGCGGTGGCTGCCTTCGGGCTTCAGGCTGAGGACAAAGGGCTTGGCGCCGCGCTGCGCGCCCAGGATCGCCTGCCGCAACAGATCGTGGCTTTCGGCGCCAAGGCCGCTGTCGAGCCCGCGCAGCTCATCGAAATTGCGCGGGCCGTGTTCGAGCCCCAGCCAGCGGCCCAGCCGCTCGCTCGCCTCGATCCGCCAGTCGGCGCGGACGATCACCGGAAGCTGCGGCGAGGCTTCGACCAGGCTTGCCAGCCGCTCGGCCTGCCCGCCGACGAACGCTGCGCGCCGCTGCATCGCAATCCCGCGCAGCGTCGCCCACAATCCGGCGAGCAGCCACAGCGCCGCGAACAGGCCGAAAGCAAAGAGCAGCGCCGGGGAAAGCGTATCGCTCATCCCGCCTCAAATCCTCGTCTGTCCGGCCGTCCCGCGCGCATGATCGCCTGCCCTAGAGGCGATGGAGTCATGTTTCAATCGCATGTCATGCGGATCGGCGCGCGGCATCGTCCGATGGGCGCGCCGTCGGAGGTTTTCGTCGGAAGTAGCAGAGCCACTTCTTTCAGATTGTCATCCCGGCCTTCGCCGGGATGACGGATGGCTCAATAGCGATAATGATCGGGCTTGAACGGCCCTTCGACCGGCACGCCGATATAATCGGCCTGCTTCTGCGTCAGCTTCGACAGATGCACGCCCAGCTTTTCGAGGTGCAGCGCCGCGACCTTTTCGTCGAGATGCTTCGGCAGGACATAGACATCGTTCTTGTACTGCTCGCTGCGCGTCCAAAGCTCAATCTGCGCGAGCGTCTGGTTGGTGAAGCTCGCCGACATCACGAACGAGGGATGCCCCGTCGCATTGCCGAGGTTCACGAGGCGGCCTTTCGACAGGATGATGATCTGCTTGCCGTCGGGGAATTCAACGAGGTCGACCTGCGGCTTCACCTCGGTCCACTTGTAATTGGCGAGCGCCGCGATCTGGATCTCGCTGTCGAAGTGGCCGATGTTGCAGACGATCGCCATATTCTTCATCGCCGCCATATGTTCGGCGGTGATGACGTCGGCATTGCCCGTCGCGGTGACAAAGATGTCCGAACGCTTGACGGCTTCGTCCATCGACACGACCTCGAACCCTTCCATCGCCGCCTGGAGCGCGCAGATCGGGTCGATTTCGGTCACGAGCACGCGCGCGCCGCCGTTGCGGAGCGATTGCGCCGAGCCCTTGCCGACGTCGCCGAAGCCCGCCACGGTCGCGACCTTGCCCGCCAGCATCACGTCGGTGCCGCGGCGGATCGCGTCGACGAGCGATTCTTTACAGCCATAAAGATTGTCGAACTTCGACTTGGTCACGCTGTCGTTGACGTTGATCGCGGGGAAGGGCAGCTCGCCCTTCTTCGCGATGTGATAGAGGCGGTGGACGCCGGTGGTCGTTTCTTCCGACACGCCCTTGATCGCCTTGACCGTCTTGGTGAGATAGCCGGGCTTTGCCGCGATGAACGCCTTCAGCGCGCGCTGCATCTCGACCTCTTCCTCATTTTCGGGCGCGGGCATGGTTTCGCCCGCCTCGAGCTTGGCGCCCCACAGCGCGAACATCGTCGCGTCGCCGCCATCGTCGAGAATCAGGTTGCAGGTCTGGCCGTCACCATCCTTTTCCCAGTCGAAGATGCGGCCGACATAATCCCAATAATCGGCGAGGCTTTCGCCCTTCACCGCGAACACGGGAACGCCCGACGCAGCGATCGCGGCGGCGGCATGGTCCTGCGTCGAAAAAATGTTGCACGTCGCCCAGCGGACTTCGGCGCCGAGTGCGGTCAGCGTCTCGATGAGCACCGCGGTCTGGATCGTCATGTGGAGCGACCCGGTGATGCGGGCGCCTTTCAGTGGCTGCGATGCGCCATATTCGGCGCGCAGCGCCATAAGGCCCGGCATTTCGGTTTCGGCGATGTTGATTTCCTTGCGCCCGAAATCGGCGAGGCTGAGGTCGGCGACGACATGGTCACGGGTATCGGCGGCGAGAGTGGCCACGGGGGATTCTCCATATTGGCATGAACGACCGCAGGCGAGCGGCCACGAAAAGCTGAGCAATTTTCTTGCGCGCTCTAACCGAAAGCGCGCCGCCGATCAAATATAAACTTTTCTTTATATCGCAAGGCTGGCTCGGCCGGGCGACGATCGCCGGACATGCGAATCGGCGCGCCGACACGATGCTGCGCGCGAAAAAATTTTTGGCGGCGCCAATTGTGACAGTCCGGGCCGCACTTTTGTGACACGGAGTCGCAAAGCCCAAGATTCTGAAAATCCTGGCTTATAATGCGCCTTGCGACGAGCATAATTCGCTATTGTGACAAGAGTGTTACAAATCCCCGAAAACATTGACTTTTTGGGCTGCGCGCGGGAAAATCGACGAAAGTTTTCGGGGAGATAGAGAAGATGAAAAAAATCCTGTTGCCGCTGATCGCACTGGCGTTTGCGAGTCCCGCCGCCGCGCAATCGATCGTGGTCGTGACCGCACCACAGGCTGATTCGCAGGTGCTGCCGGTCGCTTATGCCGAGCTCAAGGCGGGAGCGAACCAGGCTGCGGTCGACAAGCTGACCGGCGAGACGACGCTCGACGCGCGCGATCCGTCGCGCCTCATCAATCTCGGCACCGCCTATGCCCGGCTGGGTCGCACCGCCGACGCGGCCGCCGCCTATGGCGCGGCGATCGACAGCCCCATTCGCTATGACGTCGAACTGGCCAGCGGCCGCTATATGGATTCGCGCTGGGCCGCGCGCACCGCGCTCGCCAATCTGGAACAGGGCCGGCCGGTCCTCGCGCTCGCGCGTTAACAAACATCACCAAACATCGTCGCCCCCGCGCAGGCGGGGGCCGCGACAGGCCTGGCGCTACTGCCATAGCGGCCCCCGCCTGCGCGGGGGCGACGGCAGGGCCTCAGGCCTCGCCGCCCTCGGTCGTCAGCAAGCGGGCGTCCACTCCCGCTTCGGCGAAAGCCGCCTGCCACCGCTCGGCGGGCGGCGTTTCAAACAGCAGCCCGTCGCTGCCCGGCGTGACGTGCCAGCCGTGGCGCACCATCTCGCCCTCAAGCTGTCCCGGCGACCAGCCCGCATAGCCGAGCGCCATCAGCCAGCGTGACGGGCCGCGCCCTTCGCCGATCGCGCGCAGAATGTCGTGCGAACTCGATACCATCCAGCGATCGCCGACCTGCACCGCTTCCTGACCCGCCCAGTCGCGGCTGTGGAGCACGAAACCGCGCGAGGGTTCGACCGGGCCGCCGAGGAAGACCGGCTGGTCGAGCGGCGCGTCATGCCCGATTTCGAGCTGGTCGAGCACTGCCCCGACGGTCATGCCGTCGATCGGATCGGCGATGCCGATTCCCATCGCGCCCTCCTCGTCATGGCTGATCATCGCGATCACCGAATGTTCGAAGCGGGGATCGCCGATACCCGGCAGCGCGAGCAGCAGCTGGCCGGTGAACCAGGTGGGGGCGGTGTCCATGATGCTACAATGCCGTGCGGGGGCGGGGCGGTCCAGTGTCTTTGGGGCGTGAGTTGGTTTTCGGAGGGATTCTTGCCTTTCCCTTGTCCGTCATCCCGGCCTTCGCCGGGATGAGGATGAAATGAAGGTCGTCTTCCGCCCCTTAGCCGTCGTGGCTACCCCTCGACCGGCCCCTCGAACTTTTCGATCACCCAATCCTCGGCCTGCGCGCCGCCGATCCATTCCTGCATGTGCGGATGGCTGATCACCGCCTGGGCATAGGGCAGGGCGAAGCGCGGCAGCGGGATCGAATAGGTGATGAAACGCGTCACCACCGGCGCGAACATCATGTCGGCGGCCGACCATTCGCCGAAGAGGAAATCGCCCGCACCGCCGAACCGCGCGCGCGCCTCGGCCCAGATTTGCAGGATGCGGATCACGTCGGCCTGCACTTCGGGGAGAAGCTCCGCGGCAGGATAGATGCGGCGGATGTTCATGCTGTGCTCGCGGCGGAGCGCCGCAAAGCTCGAATGCATTTCGGCCGCCATCGACCGCGCCATCGCGCGCGCCGCCATATCCTCGGGCCAGTAACCGCGCGCGCCGCCGGTCTTTTCGTTGAGATAGTCGACGATCGCCAGGCTGTCCCACACGACGATGTCGGCGCCGTCCCACAAGATCGGCACCTTGCCGCCCGACGGCGCAAATTCGTCGCCCTCGCGCCGCTGGTTCCACTCCTCATCATAGAGCGGGACGGTGACTTCCTCGAACGGCAAGCCGCTGTGCTTGACGGCGAGCCAGCCGCGCAGGCTCCAGCTGGAATAGGCCTTGTTGCCGATGAAGAGTTTCATGGGGACTCCCGATTTCCCTCTCCCCCGGAGGGAGAGGGATGTGGAGACTTGGCAGCTTGCTGCCTAGTCGAAGCCGGGTGAGGTGGCGATGCGAGGCCCTTGCCCTCACCAAGTTGCGGTAGGCCCGACTTCGTCGGACCAACCTTCACTATCCTCTCCCTCAAGGGGAGAGGAGTGCAAATCAACTCTCCACCGCTTCCAGCACCGCGGTGCGCAGTTCGGCGATCCCCATGCCCTTTTCGCTGCTCGTCGCGATGACTTCGGGGTGCGCGGCGGGATGTTTGCGCGCCTCGGCCTCGGTCGCGGCGTGCACCTCGGCGAGGGCGCTCGCCTTTACCTTGTCGGCCTTGGTGAGCACGATCCGGTAACTCACCGCCGCGGTGTCGAGCATTTCCAGCACCTCGCGGTCGACGTCCTTGATGCCGTGGCGGCTGTCGATCAGCACCAGGGTGCGTTTCAGCACCTGTCGCCCGCGCAGATAATCATTCACCAGGAAGCGCCATTTTTTGACGACATCCTTCGGCGCCTTGGCAAAGCCATAGCCGGGCATGTCGACGAGCCGGAACACCAGCGGCGCGCCGACGTCGAAATAGTTGAGCTCCTGCGTCCGCCCCGGCGTGACCGAGGTGCGCGCGAGGCCGTTCCGGTTGGTGAGCGCGTTGAGCAAGGACGATTTGCCGACGTTCGAACGCCCCGCAAAGGCGATCTCGGGTACGCTCGGCGGCGGCAGATGCTGGAGCGCGGGCGCCGATTTGAGGAAGGCGATCGGACCCGCAAACAGCTTGCGCGCGCGTTCGGGGCGTTCTTCGGACAAGGGGTCGATCGCGCCATCATTATTCATTTTCGTCATCCCCGCGAAAGCGGGGACCCAGCGTGCCGCCGCTGAAATCCTCGTTGTCGCTATCTGGGTTCCCGCTTTCGCGGGAATGACGAAGATAGGTTGGCGCCATCACTTCGCCGGTGCCGCCTTCAGCGCCGGGAACTTGCGGTACATCCACTGCTGCTGCCCGATCGACAGGATATTGTTGGTGATCCAGTACAGCAGCAGCCCCGCCGCGAAAGGCGCCATGATGAACATGAACAGCCACGGCATGATCTTGAACACCTGTGCCTGCACCGGATCGGCGGGGGCGGGGTTCAGGCGGAACTGGAGCCACATCGTCACGCCCAGGATCACCGCGAGCAGTCCGATCGCGAGGATCGACGGCGGGGTAAAGGGCAAAAGCCCGAACAGGTTCAGAATGTGCAGCGGATCGGGCGCCGACAGATCCTTGATCCACAGGTAAAAGGGCTGGTGGCGCATTTCGATCGCCAGCATCAGCACCTTGTACAGCGCATAGAAGATCGGGATCTGGATCAGGATCGGCAGACAACCCGCGAGCGGATTGATCTTTTCATCCTTGTAGAGCTTCATCAGCTCCTGCTGCATCTTGGGCTTGTCGTCCTTGTAACGGTCCTGCAGCGCCTTCATCTTCGGCTGCACGACGCGCATCTGCGCCATCGATGCGAACTGCTTGTTCGCGATCGGGAACATGAGCAAACGGATGATCAGCGTCAGCGCCATGATCGCAAGGCCGAAATTGCCCACCTTTTCGAACAGCCAGTGCAAAAGCTTGAAGATCGGTACTTCGAAAAATTCGAACCAGCCCCAGTCGATCGCGTTCGACAGGCGCGTGATGCCCTGATCGTTCTGATAGGTTTCGAGGATTTCGACTTCCTTGGCGCCGGCAAAGATGCGGCTCGTGGTTGTCAGCTGCTGCCCCGGCGCCACGGCCGTAAAGTCGCGCGCGAACAGGGTCTGGTAATTGTTCGCCGCCGGCGAACTGATCGCCGCCGTGACCCGCTCGCCCTTCGCCGGAACGATCGCCGCGAGCCAATATTTGTCGGTGAAGCCCAGCCAGCCCGCCGCATTGTAGCGGACGGTGCGGTTGGCCGCTTCCTCGACATCGTCATAATCGACATCGAACACCGACTTGCCGTCGAGATAACCCGTCGGGCCGACGTGGATCGTCCAGCTATCGACCTCGTGCGGGTCGGTCGGCTTGCCGAGGCGGTCGATCAGCGCAAAGCTGTTCAGCGACACCGGCGCGGTGCCGCTGTTCACGACCGTCTGCTTGGCGGTGATCAGATAATTGGCGTCGATGCTATATTCGATGCGAAAACTCTGGCCCGTGCCGTTCGCCCAGCTCAGCGTCACCGGGGTGGTCGGGGTCAGCTTCGCGCCGGTCGCGGTCCACACGCTGTTCGCGCCCGGAACCTGGACGCCCTGTGCCGCCCAGCCGAGGCTCGCGAAATAGGCCGCGGGGGTGCCGCCCGGCGCGAACAGGCGCACTGCGGGCGAATCCTTTTTGATCGTCTGGCGATATTTGGTGAGCGTGACGTCGTCGATCCGCGCGCCGACAAGGTTGATCGACCCCCTGATCGCGGGGGTCTCGATCGGAATGCGCTGTCCTTCGGCGAGCACGACGTCGACCGGGCGAATCGCCTGGGGCGCGGGCGCGGCGGCGGGAGCGGCAGCCGTGGGCGCGGGCAGCGCGCTCGGCTGGCCCTGCGCGGCCGGGGCGGTGGACGGCGCGCCATTGGCGCCGGCGACCGTCCTGGTCACGTCGGGCTGGTCGGGGGTCGGGAAAAACCGTTCGGCGACGAAATTCCAGCCGATCAGGATGGCCACCGACAACAGGATTGCCGCGATCAGGTTACGCTTGTCGTCCACGCTTTTTCCGTCTCTCTTCGTCTCAAATTGTCGGGGAATGCGGTATCAAGGCACCGGGTCGTAGCCATGACCGCCCCAAGGATGGCAGCGCAATAGCCGCTTTGTCGCGAGCCAGCCACCCTTGATCGCACCATGGCGGCGAAGCGCGACGATCGCATATTCGCTGCACGATGGCGCATAGCGGCACGTCGGCGGCAGAATACGCGAGGGCCCAAGCTGCCAGCCGCGCGCGATCAGGATGAGCAGGCGGGCGATCATGCGGCAGGCCCGGAAGACGGCCGAACTTTATTCGCGATTTTCCCTACCTCGTCATCCCGCACCCTTCGACGACGCTGAGGACAGGCTTGATCCGGGGTCCATGACACCGATGGAGGAATGGACCCCGGATCAAGTCCGGGGTGACGATGAGAGGGCATCACGGCTCTCATCACGCCAGCTTCTTCGCTGCGCGCTGCAACGCCGACGCGAGCTGTTCGCCCAGCTCGGCAAAAGCGATGTCGTTGGCGCCGGGGCGGCCGATCAGAACATGGTCGGCGCCCGTGATCCCCGATTCGGGCAGCGCGGCGCGCGCGAGTTCGCGAAAGCGCCGCTTCATACGGTTGCGCGTGACCGCGTTGCCGACCTTCTTGCTGACCGTATAGCCGACACCCGGCGTCGCATCGCCGTCGCCGCGCGGGCGGACGAGCAGGACAAAGCCGGGCATGGGAAAGCGAAGGCCGCGATTCGCGGCCAGAAATTCGCTGCGTTTGTTAAGCGTTCGCACCGGCCACGCCAGCGCGCTGCCGGTCCTTAGGCCGACAGCTTCTTGCGGCCGCGGGCGCGGCGGGCGGCCAGGACCTTGCGGCCGCCGACGGTGGCCTTGCGGGCGCGGAAGCCGTGACGGCGCTTGCGCACGAGGCGGCTCGGTTGATAGGTGCGCTTCATCGCGGTTTTCCCTAGATCTCGTCAAATGCTGCAACAGAAAAGGGCCGCCAAGCGTGGGCGGCCACCGTTGGAGGCGCGGATAAGCAAGAGTCGGCGCAAAGTCAATCGCCATCTACCCGGTCCAGCGCTTCGCGCGCGCGCCGCCGCGCGGCGCTGACCCGGCGCATCACGCGGTCGGTCCACGCGCCATAACGCGGGTGCCGCCATTTGAAGCGTACATAGGCGCGCTTCGCCCACGCGCTGTTCTGCAGGCAGAGCATCAGCCCCAGCGGAAAGACGATCAGGAAACCGGGGCCCGGCAACGGCCCGATCACGACGCCGACCACCATCATCAATATACCGAGCGCAAACAGCGCTGTGCGCACCTGCGCATTCGACCGCAATCGCTGGTAAAGGCTCCGCTTCGCCATAGGGGGCGATGTGGGGAGCCTGCGGCGTGTTACAAGGCTAAAGCAGCTTGGCGCGACGCCTTTTCCGTCATCGCGGCGTCGGCCGGGATGACGGAAAAGGAAAGAGATGGGGTGGGCGGGATTAACGCGCGCCCATCGTGCGCAGGCGGTCGCGTAGCGGACCCCAGGAGGCGATGCCTTCGGCGACCCGGCCGTTGATGACAAAGGTAGGCGTGCCGGTGATCTGATATTTCTCGACCCCCGCGTTGGTGCCCTTTTCGATCGCCTCGACATTTTCGACCTTGGCGAGGCATTGTTCGATCGTCGCGGCGGGGACGCCGCGCTGCTGGTAGAATTGATCGATGCCCCATCCCTTTGCGAGCGCGTTGAAGCGCTGCTGCGGCGGGAGCTGCATCGCGGCCTCGATCCCCGGCTGCGGTTTCGACGCGCCGGCGATGAAGGCTTCATGTTCGAGGAAGGTCGCGTCGGCGAGCGGGAAGAAGCGGTCGGTGCCGGTGCATTTGACGATCGCGCCCGCAATCGCGTCGACCGGGTGGAGCATGAAGGGGGTCAGCTTGTACGACACGCGGCCGGTGTCGACGAAATCGCGCTTCAGCTCCTCGTGCGAATCCTTGGCAAACTGCGCGCAGTGGCCGCAAGTGAAGGCGCCGAACTCTTCGAGTTTGATCGGCGCATCGGGGTTGCCCATGACGACGCCGTCGCCATCGACACTGACGACCTGCGACCAGCTTTTGCCCGCGGGCGGGGCGACCTTGGCGACGACATCCTGTTCCTTGGCCGGGTCGGCGGTGCCGCCGCCACAGCCGGCAAGCGCGAGCGCGCCGAGCGAGGACAGGAGGGCGATACGAAGCGTTGCGGTCATATATTCATCTCCACGAGGTCGGGAATGCGGGGTTTCTACGCAGCCTTGAGCGCGGCGTCGAGTTTCGATTTGAGCGCGGGCCACGCGATTGCATCGGCGCGCTGGCCGTTGAGGAAAAAGCTGGGGGTGCCAGTGACGCGATCGGCGCCGCGCCCGATATTCGTCATGCCGGTGAGTTCGGCCTGCGCAACCTCGCTGCCCAGCGCGGCGTCGAGCTGCGCTTCGGAATAGCCGCGCGCGCGCATCAGCGCGGCAAGGCCGGTATCGGCGGCAATGCGCCGCGCACGCTGGGCCGTGCTGCCTTCGAACCAGCTTGTCTTTTGTGCGTCGGTCGCCTTTTGAACCTTGGCGATGAAGGCGGGGAAGGCCGCGAAGATCGCCTGATGGTTGCCGGCAAAGGCGCCGGGGCCACCGGCGCGCGCGAGCAGTGCCGCGGTCATGTCGACCGGATCGCGGACAAGGTTGCGATACTCGAAGAGGACAAGCCCGCGGTCGATATATTGCGTCTTGAGCGGGGCTGACGCCTCGCGCGCGAAGTCGGCGCAGACGTGACAGGTGTAGCTGAAATATTCGACGAGGCGCAGTTTCGCGGCGGGATTGCCAACGACATAGGCGCCGATCGGGCTGGTCGTCACCGTCCGCGACCAGGCCGCGGGCCTGGCGGGCGCGGCGGCGATCAGCGTCAGTGCGGCGCCCGACAGCGCAGCGATCGCGCAGCGGCGGTCGAGCAGATTATCGTGAAGGACGGTCATGGCAGGAACCCTAGCTGATCTTGGGCAGCCGCGGCGGCGCCGCGAGCCCGGCGGCCATGCGTTCGAGCACGGTCCTGAGTTCGGGGTCGCCGATGTCGCGCAGGCTGTCGCCCAGTTCGGCGGGTACGGGTTTCAGCATGGCTGGCGGCTGAACGGGTGCGGCCGGGATAACCTGGCCGTGCGTCATGCGGACGGTGGCGATCGCGGCATAGCCGAAGAAGCGGTTGACCGCGGCGATGATGTCGGGCGCGACATGCTGAAGCATCGGCGCGTGCGCGCCGCTGATCGTGAGGTGCAGCGTGCCGCCCGCCTTTTGTCCCGCGGGAAAGCGGATCATCGCGGGCTGGGTGACGTCGGCCAGACGGTCGCCGACGATCTCGCGCCAGCGGCTGACCACCGAGCTTTGGATGAAGCCGAATTTGCGAAAGGCGGTGCGGCCGATTTCGGGGACGAGGTCGGAGATCGCGCGCGCCTCGCCGCCGCGCGGGCGTTCATAGGCGCGCGGGGCGGGCTTGGCGGGCTTGGCCCCGCGTTTCGCCTTCGCCTTTTTGGCGGGCGTGCCGTCTCCCGTGGCTTTCGTCATGCCGGGTGCCATGCCATAGGCGGGGGGTGAGCGTCCAGACTTCCAACGCGGAAACACCCCTCGCCTTCAAGGGAGGGCAGCGAGACTTGGCAGCTTGCTGCCCAGTCGCAGCGGGTGGGGTCTATCGGCCTCGCGCAAGGCCGATGGACCCCACCCCAACCCAGTGTCAGGTAAACCGTCCCCCGGACGGTTTAGGTCATGCCGGGGGCATGACCGACCTGACACTCCTGAAGGGGAGGGGCTTATAGTGCCTCCCGATATGAGCTTTCCCACCCGAATCCTCGCATGGTACGACCGGTCGGCGCGTGTGCTGCCGTGGCGGATCGCGCCGGGGAGCGCGGAGGTTCCCGACCCCTATCGCGTGTGGCTGGCCGAGGTGATGCTCCAGCAGACGACGGTGGCCGCCGTCGCGGGCTATTTCGCGCGTTTTACCGATCGCTGGCCGACCGTTGCCGATCTGGCGGCGGCCGAGGACGCCGAGGTGATGGCGGCGTGGGCGGGGCTTGGTTATTATGCGCGGGCGCGCAACCTGCTCGCCTGCGCGCGGGCTGTGGTCGCCGATCATGGCGGGCGTTTTCCCGATAGCGAGGCGGCGCTGCGTGTGCTGCCGGGGGTCGGCGATTATACCGCGGCGGCCGTCGCGGCGATCGCCTTTGGCCGTCCGGCGGTGGTCGTCGACGCCAATATCGAGCGTGTGATCGCGCGTCACCGGTGGATCGAAACGCCGCTCCCGGCGGCGAAGCGCGCGATTCGCGCCGCGCTCGAACCGCTGGTCCCCGCCGACCGGCCGGGCGATTTTGCGCAGGCGCTGATGGACCTTGGCGCGACCATCTGCACGCCGCGCTCGCCCGCCTGCGGCATCTGCCCCGTCACGAGCGACTGCCGCGCGCGCGGTCGGCCCGACGTCGAACGAGTGCCGGTCAAGCCGCCCAAAAAGGCAAAACCGCGCCGCCACGGAATCGCACACTGGATCGAACGCGATGGTGCCATCTGGTTGGTGCGGCGGCCGGGCAGGGGGATGCTCGGCGGGATGCGCGCGCTGCCCGGCGGCGACTGGACCGATCTGCCTCCCGCCGAATCGGGGCTGGTCAGCGTCGACCATGGCTTCACGCATTTCGACCTGACGCTCGCCCTCATATGCCGCGATGCCCCATGCGAAACCGCCGATGCCGCAGCGGAAGGCGAATGGTGGCCGATTGCCGAGCTTGACGCCGCGGGTCTGCCGACGCTCTATCGCAAACTAGTGGGCAAGATGCTGGAGAGACGCGGATGAACATGATGGTGACGCGCCGAGCGCTGATGGGCGGCATGGCGCTGGGTGGCGGCGCGGCGCTGTTGCCGCGCGCGGCGTGGGCCTGGCGCGCCGACGGGGGTACGCTCTATCCCGCGACAAGCGCGTTCATCAAAGGATTCGTCGATCGCCGCGAGCTTACGGGAACGCTCGCCGCGATCGGAAAGGGGCAGGAGGCGCCGGTGTTCATCGGTGCGGGGGTCCAGTCGAACGGGGCGCCAACGCCGGTCGGCCCCGACACGATCTGGCGTCTCTATTCGATGACCAAGCCGGTGACGGGCATCGCCGCGATGCTGCTGGTCGAGGAGGGAAGGATGCGGCTCGACCAGCCGATCGCCGATTTCCTGCCCGCCTTTGCCGATATGAAGGTCCAGAACACGCCCGACGGTTCGCTGACCGACGTGCGCCCCGCAAAAGGGGCGATCACGGTGCGCCAATTGCTCACCCACACCGCGGGCCTTGGCTATAATATCATCCAGAAGGGGCCGATCAAAAAGGCCTATGACGACAATGGCATTGTCGGCGGACAGGCAAGCCGCCTGCCGATTCCGGGCTTTGCTCCCGTCACCCCCGCACCCAGTCTCGCGGCCATGGCCGACCGGCTGGCCGAACTGCCGCTCGTTTACGAACCGGGGACGAAGTGGAGCTATTCGATCAGCCTCGACCTGCTGGGACGCGTGATCGAGGTCGTGTCGGGCCAGGCGTTCGACGCCTTTCTGAAGGCGCGGCTGTTCGATCCGTTGGGCATGACGAGCACCGGATTCATGGTCGCCGCGAAGGATGTGCCGCGCTTCACGAGCAATTATGCGCCGTTCAGCGGCGCGCTCATCCCCTTCGATCCTGCGCGAAGTTCGATCTATCTCGACCCGCCGCCCTATCCGTTCGGTGGCGGCGGGCTGGTGTCGAGCGCGCGCGATTACGACCGCTTCCTTGCGATGCTGCTCGGCGAAGGCAAAACGGGCGGCGTGCGTGTGATGAAGCCCGAAACCGCGCGGCTCGCGATGTCGAACCTGATCGACGACAGTGTCGATCGCAAGGGCACCTTCATCGACGGCGAAGGTTTTGGCGCCGGCGGGCGCGTGTCGTTGCCGACCTCGCCGGGCGGTGAGGGGATTTTCGGCTGGGCGGGCGCCGCGGGGACGATCGGTTTCGTTCACCGGGGTCTCGGCTATCGCGCGGCGGGCTATACGCAGATCATGCCGCCCGACGCGGTGTCCTTCCAGTCGAAGTTTGGCGAGACCTTCTTCAAGGATGTTGCGCGCTGATGCCGCTGCCGCTTGGTTTCACCGGCGCGCGCCTCGACCGCGCCGACCAGCTTCGCACCAATGCAGCGGCCTTCGCCGCGGCACTCAACGATCCGCGCGCGACCTGCCTTGCCATGGACGGCATCGACCCCGTGCCGGGCGAGGGTGGCGGATTGCTGTGGGAACCGCTCGACCCCGCCGACGCGCGCGCGCCGATATTGCTCGGCATCGACGATGCGGGCGCGCCGCGCTTTGTGCGCGAGGCCGCACCCGGCGCGCGCGTCGACGCGCGGTCGCGCACCGTGATGCGGCTGCTGCCGCTCTTGTCGGGAGAGGAAGCGGCGCTGTACGGGGGCGCGCGCAGCCTGGTCGACTGGCATGCGCGGCACCATTTCTGCGCGGTGTGCGGCGCGCCGACCGCGCTGTTCCGCGGCGGCTGGGGGCGGCGCTGCGGAGCGTGCAACGCCGAACATTTCCCGCGCGTCGATCCGGTGGTGATCATGCTCGCCGAACATGACGGCCGCGTGCTCGTGGGCCGCCAGGGCGGTTTTCCGCCGGGCTTTTTCTCCGCTCTCGCGGGTTTTGTCGAACCCGGCGAATCGCTGGAGGAAGCGGTTGCGCGCGAATTGTTCGAGGAGGCGGGCATCCACGTGTCGGACGTCACCTATGTGGCGAGCCAGCCGTGGCCGTTCCCCTCGTCGCTGATGATCGGTTGCCGCGCGGTCGCGGCCGATCCCACGCTGACGCTCGACACGACCGAGATCGAGGCGGCGATGTGGGTCGACCGCGCCGAGGTACGCGCCGCGCTGGCGGGCGACATGGGCGCGCCGTTCATGGCGCCGCCTCCGCTGGCGATCGCACGATATTTGCTGGAGGATTGGGCGGGGTAGCAGGGATTACGGGGGTGGGGAGGGAACACACCCAACTTCGTCATCCCCGCGAAAGCGGGGACCCAGAGCGTATGTAGGCTGATCCCACACTGGGTTCCCGCTTGCGCGGGAATGACGAAGTGAGGGAAGGCGGAACGTCGTGTTCCGGCTGCAACCGGCCTAACGACCCGCTGGACCGAACGCGGCTAGCCCCGCTTGCCAGTAATCCGGCTGATTTCCTTTGCCACCATCGCCTCGACCAGCGCGGGCAAATGGGCGTCGAGCCATTCTTTCAGCATCGGACGGAGCGCGTCGAGCACGACGTCTTCCATCGTGCGGCCCGTCGCGGCAGGGGCCGCGGTCGTCGCGGCGGCGACTGCGGGCGTGATCGCGGCGGTCAGCGCCTCGAGCGATTGGCGCGCGGCGTCGGCGCTCGCCTGCGAAACAAGCTCTTCCGCGGCTTCGGGTGCTTCCTCGGCGGCCACCCGATCCTCCTCATCCTGCAGGTCGAGAATATCGTCGGCTTCGGGGACGCGAATTTCGCGCACTGCGCCCGGCGTTTCGTCGCGAGCGATCACGCGCCGAATCGACGACAATATATCTTCCATCGACGGTTCCCGCGACATATCGCCCATACCAGCCCCCTAAACCATCGCGATTACCGGATGGTTAACGCTTTCCTTACCGGTCCGGCGCGGTCTTTGCCAAGCCTTATTGTGGCGCGGGCGCGGGCGGGCCTTCGGGAACCGCGGCGTCGGCGGCGGGGACTGCGCGCGTGCCGGTCGCAACCTGTTGCGGCTTCGGATCGTCGGCCCAGTCCCACAGCTGGCCCTTGACGCGGCGGTAATTGACCTCGGGGTCATAGAGCGCGCCGCCCTCGATGCCCAGGTCGCGCGCCTCTGCCTTGCCCATCGCGGCGAGCAGCGAGAAGGCGGCGACATAGGAGTTGCGCTGCGCCGAAACGAGCTGGACCTGCGTGTTCAGATATTCTTGTTCGGCGTTCAGAATGTCCAGAATCGAGCGTGTTCCGACGCTGTTTTCGGCGCGCACGCCTTCCAGCGAAAGCGCATTTGCGCTGACCGCCTGCCGCGTCGCGGCGATGATCCGTTCGTTCGCCTGCCACGCGGCATAGGCGCCGCGCGTCTGCGCGATCACGCCGCGTTCGACCTCTACATATTGTTCGATCGCCTGGCTGTTGCGCGATTGCGCCTGCCGCACCTGCGCCGAACGGCGGCCGCCAGTAAAGATCGGCAGCGAAACCTCCACCCCCGCGGCCGCGCTCGACGTTTCCTGCGTCACGCTGACCCCTGGCACGCCGCTGTTCAGCGAACCGAGGAAATTATTGTAACCGCCGCTCAGGATCGCCGACACTTTGGGCGCTCGCGTCGACTTGGCGGTGCCGATGTCGGCGCGCGACGCGTTGACCTGTTCGTTCGCGGCCTCGATGTCGGGGTTGCTGTCGAGCGCGATCGCAACCGCCTCTTCGGCGGTGGCGGGCAGATTGGGGAGCGCCGGCGGCGCTTCGAGGTCGACCGGCGCCTCGCCGACGAGGCGGATATAGGCTTCGCGGCTGGCGATCAGATTGGCTTCGGCGGTGCGCAGGTCGCCCTCGGCCAGCGCGAGCCGTGCTTCGGACTGCGCGACGTCGGTGCGGGTAAGATCGCCGATCTCGAACCGGTCGCTCGTCGCCTGCAAATTGGTGCGCAACACCGCGACATTCTTTTGATTGAGCTGGACGATCGCCTGATCGCGGATCACGTCCATATAGGCGCCGACGACTTGCGAAAAGACGCTCGCCTCGGTCGCGCGAAGATTGGCCTGTCCCGCCTCGACGCGATGCTGTGCCGCACGCACGGCATTGCGCACCGCGCCGCCTTGATAGATCGGGACGCTCAGCCGTCCGCCCATCGTAATCGAGCGCGCGGGCGAGCTGAAATTATTGCCGGGGATGATCAGATTTTCTTCATAGCTTGCCTGCGTGCCGATTTCGGGCAGGCCGAAGCTTTTTTCGATCGGGACATTTTCGTCGTTCGCGCGCTGGCCCGCGCGCGCCGCCGTCAGCGTCGGGTTGTTTTCATACGCCTTGGCGAGCGCGCCCTGCAGCGTTTCGGCCTCAGCCCCCATCGGCAGCATCAGCGCGCCTGCGGCCAGCCCGGCAAGCCAGCGGGCACGACGAGGGGACTGTCTTTTATCGCTATCGGTCATCGTCGTGTCAGCCTGCAACAAGGAGGGGAAAGGCGGCTCAGAAGCGGAAGCCCGCGGGCGCGGCAAAGCCGGGCAGCGGCGCGACGTCCATGTCGGCAAAGCTGCGCAGCGCGATCGCGCCGCCCGTCTTCACCCCCTGAACGAGCCGCGTCACCGCACCTTCGCGGCGGGCGGCGATCAACCGGCCGCCCTCGGCGAGCTGCGCCGCGAGCGCGTCGGGCAGGATTTCGATCGCGCCGTCGATGATGATCCGGTCGAAAGGCGCGGCGTCGGGCGCGCCCGCGGCGAGCGGCGCCTGCACCCAGCGGATGTTCGCGCCACTCGTCGCGGCCTGGCCCGCGGCGATCAGCGCCTCGGCCTCTTCGACCGCGTGGACTTCGGCGCCCAGTTGCGCGAGCAGCGCAGCGGTATAGCCCGTCGCACCCCCGACCAGCAGCACGCGCATTCCGGGCCGCACGGCGGCGGCGACGAGCATCCGGCCGGTGACGAGCGGGGGGTTGAGCATCCGCCCCCCGCCCAGCGCGATCGCGCGGTCCATATAGGCGACGCTGGCGAGCGCGGCGGGCACATGCGCCTCGCGCGCGACCGCGGCCATGGCGGCGACGACCGCGGGATCGGTGACGTCGTTCGTCCGCAATTGGCTGTCGATCATGGCGGAGCGCATCTCCGCCGCGGTGATTTCGCTAAACTTGGTCGCCATCAGCCTGTTCCGATTCCCTGAGCCTTTGATCCTTTGCAGGCCGCTCTACCCGAAGCCATGCTGTATTGCAATAGTAATACAGCCTGAGCGCCCGCTGCCGCGCGCATAGCCCGGCGGGCCGGAAGCGCCAACCCCCGCGTTGGTGCCAGCAATTGCGAAACAATCGGATTGCCAGTGCCGGACGAAACCGCTAGGGGCGCTCACTCCACGCATTTCAAGCGCCTGAGGCCCGATGGCGGAGTGGTGACGCAGCGGACTGCAAATCCGTATACGCCGGTTCGATTCCGGCTCGGGCCTCCAACTTCTTTTCCCGAATCAAGCTAGGCGGCGCGCCCGGTTGGGGCGTCATCCGACACTGCTGGACATTTTTCCTGCGCTAAATTATATACCAGTCGTTATGGAAGTTGAAACTGCCTCCAGCGCTGGTTCGCACTCCGGGTCCCACAAGGGGCGCCCGCGCGAATTTTGCGTCGATGCGGCGCTCGCGGCGGCGCTGCGCGTCTTCTGGTCGAAAGGCTATGAAGGTGCGTCGATGGCGGACCTGACCGAAGCCATGGGGATAACCAAGCCCAGCCTCTATGCCGCCTTCGGCAACAAGGAGGCGCTTTTCAACAAGGCGCTCGATCTCTACGAGCGCGAAAAACTCGACTATATGCAGGCCGCGCTCGCCGCGCCGACTGCGCGCGGCGTCGCCGAACGGCTGATGTACGGCGCGCTCGATATGTATTGCTGCCCCGAGAATCCGAACGGATGCCTGGGGGTGATCAGTTCGGTCGCCTGCGGTGCCGAGGCCGAATGTATCCGCGAGGCCGTGCTCGAACGCGGCGCTGCGGCGAAGCGCGCGATGCTGGAACGGCTGAAGCGCGCCAAGCAGGAAGGCGATTTTCCGGAGGATGCGGATCCTGAAGGCCTCGCGGCCTTTCTGATGGCGGTGAATCAGGGCATGTCGGTGCAGGCGGGCGCGGGCGCGACGCGCGCCGAACTCGAACGGCTGGTCGAAACCAGCCTCAAATTGTGGCCGGGGCGCTGACCCGCCGGCCATCCGCCCGAAAACCGGCGGCGCTGCTTCGCTAAAGGCGCTGAAAGAATTATTTTTACTGACCGGTACAGAATGCGCTTGACGCATCGCGCTGCGATTTATATACCACTCAGTATACAAAGATAGGACTCTCCCCCGGAGCGGTCGCCGCGTGACGGGATCATGCGGCGGCCGGATCCAACGACAGCATGAATTTGACCCGGGAGCGGGCTCGACCCGGCCGGGCGCCGATGGCGCTCGGCCGCAAGAAAACAGGGCCCGGCGCGTGCATGTGGATGCGCGGCGCCGGATGGGGCGGCCATCCTCTTTCGAGAGGGTCGTCTGCACAGGAGGACCGACATCACGACGCGGCGGAAGCGACGCTTCCGGCGACGGGTTGCTGCGTGCCTGCGCGCGGCGACCGATCCGAACGAAGAGAAGAGGGCATAGCGATGACCGTTCACACCCCGATCGAAAAGCTCGACCCCGCCGACGCGCGGGTCCGCCGCGAACTCAAGACTTTGCTCCGCCCCGCACGCAGCCGCCGCGCCGCGTGGATCGGCGCGCTGCTGGTGCTGGTCGCGGGTGCCTGGTGGCTGCTCCGCGATGGCGCGCCGCAGGCGGCCGCCGCCCCCGCTCCGGTGCTGACCGTCGCGGCACCGCTCGCGCGCGATGTGACATTATGGGACGAATATATCGGCCGCTTCGAAGCGTCGAAGGCGGTCGAGGTGCGGCCGCGCGTATCGGGCGCGATCACCGCGATCCATTTTGCCGACGGCCAGATCGTCCGCGCGGGCCAGCCGCTCTTCACCATCGATCCGCGCCCCTATCGCGCCGCGCTTGCCGAGGCGCGCGCGGCGGCGGCGAGTGCGCGCAGCGACCTGGCTCTGGCGAGGCTCGAACTCGAACGCGCGAGCCGACTCGTCGATGTCGAGGCGGTGTCGCAGAGCGAGATCGACCGGCTCCGCGCGCGCGTCAGTGCCGCGACGGCGGCGCTCGCCGGTGCGGAGGCGCGTATCGCCCAGCGCGCGCTCGACGTCGAGTTCACCACCGTCCGCGCGCCGCTCTCCGGACGCATCTCGGACCGGCAGATCGACGCCGGCAATCTCGTCTCGGCCGGCGATGCCGGCGGCACATTGCTGACGACAATCAACGCGCTCGATCCCATTTATTTCACCTTCCAGGGTTCGGAGGCGCTGTTCCTCAAAACCAAGCGCGAAGGCGGCGACAAAGGCGCCGACGTCGAAGTCCGGTTGCAGGACGAGAATGACTATCGCTGGAAGGGCCGGCTCGACTTCACCGACAACGGGCTCGACCCGCGGTCGGGCACGATCCGCGCGCGCGGCCGCTTCGCCAATCCCGACATGTTCCTGACCCCCGGCATGTTCGGCAACATGCGGCTGTCGACGGGCCGGACGGCGCGCGCGCTGCTCGTCCCCGCCGCCGCGGTGCAGACCGACCAGGCGCGCAAGATCGTCTATGTCGTGGGCAAGGACGGCATGGTTGCGGCAAGGCCGGTGGAGATCGGCCCCGAAATCGACGGTCTTCGCGTCATTCGATCGGGTCTGACAGCGACCGACCGTGTCGTGATCACCGGATACCAGTTCGCCCGTCCGGGCACCAAGGCCGAGACCAAGGCGGGCAGGATCGTCGCCGACGCGCCGAAATCGGCGGCAGATGCGACGACCGAACCGGTGTCGGCGCAGGCGACCTTCGCACGGTAATTACGCTCGTCATCCCGGCGAAGGCCGGGATCTCCACGGTGCGTCCATCTTTAACGTCGAGATCCCGGCCTTCGCCGGGATGACGGAGGTGCTCGCGCTACCGAAGGCCAAATCTCCAGACAGGGGCTCTCCCATGCGCCTATCCCGCTTTTTCATCGACCGGCCGATTTTCGCCGCGGTCATCGCCGTCATCATCACCATCGTCGGTGCGGTCGCCTATATCGGCCTTCCCGTGTCGCAATATCCCGACATCGTCCCGCCGACGGTGACGGTGACGGCCACCTATCCAGGCGCGTCGGCCGAAACCGTCGCCGACACGGTGGCGGCACCGATCGAACAGGAAATCAACGGCGTCGACAATATGCTCTATATGAGCAGCCAGTCGACCGGCGACGGCGTCGTCACGATCACCGTGACGTTCAAGATCGGCACCGACCTCGATGCCGCGCAGGTGCTGGTACAGAACCGCGTCGCGATCGCGACGCCGCGCCTGCCCGAAACGGTGCAGCGTCTGGGCGTCGTGACGCGCAAGACCTCGCCCGACTTTCTGATGGTCGTGAACCTCGTCTCGCCCGACAAGTCGCTCGATCGCGCCTATATCTCCAACTATGCGCTGACCCAGCTGCGTGACCGCCTCTCCCGCATCGACGGCGTCGGCGACGTGCGCCTGTTCGGCAGCCGCGACTATGCGATGCGCGTGTGGATCGACCCCGGCCGGGCCGCCGCGCTCGACCTCACCGCGGGCGAGATTGTCGCGGCGCTGCGGCGGGAGAATGTGCAGGTCGCCGCGGGCACGCTCGGCCAGCCACCCTATGCGGGCGGCAGCGACTTCCAGCTCAATGTCGAGACGCAGGGCCGCCTTTCCGACCCCAAGGATTTCGCCAATATCGTCATCCGCAGCGATGCCGACGGACGGCAGGTCCGCGTGTCGGACGTCGCGCGCGTCGAGCTGGGCGCGTCGGATTACAACAGCAATACCTATCTCTCGGGCGACCCGACCGTGATCATGGCGGTGTTCCAGCGCCCCGGGTCGAACGCGCTCGCGGCCGCCGAAGCGGTCGAGGCCGAGATGGCGGCTTCGGCAAAGAATTTCCCCAAGGGCCTCGAATATCGGGTCATCTATAACCCCACCGAATTTATCGCCCAGTCGATCGACGCGGTGATGGATACGCTGCTCGAAGCCGTCGTGCTGGTGGTGATCGTGATCCTCGTCTTCCTGCAGAAATGGCGCGCCGCGATCATTCCGGTGCTCGCGATCCCGGTGTCGCTGATCGGCACCTTCGCGGTGCTTGCGGCGGTCGGCTACAGCCTCAACAATCTGTCGCTTTTCGGGCTGGTGCTCGCCATCGGCATCGTCGTCGACGATGCGATCGTCGTCGTCGAAAATGTCGAGCGCAATCTCGAAAAGGGCATGAGCGCGCTGGAGGCCGCGCGCACCTCGATGGACGAAGTGTCCGCCGCGCTCGTCGCGATCGTGCTCGTGCTGTGCGCGGTGTTCGTGCCGACCTTGTTCCTCACCGGGCTGTCGGGCGCCTTTTACCAGCAGTTCGCGGTGACAATCTCGACCGCGACGATCATCTCGCTCATCCTCTCGCTCACCCTGTCGCCCGCGCTCGCGGCGATCCTGCTCCGCGGCCATTCGGCGCCGGTGAACGAGGGAAGGGGGATGCGGATGGTGCGCCGCGCGGGCGACGCGTTCAACCGCGCGTTCGAACGGATGAGCGATGGCTATGCGCGGCTGACCGCACGGCTGGTCCGCGCGCCCAAGAAGATGATGATCACTTACGCGGGCCTTATCGCCGCGACCGCGGGGCTGTTCTGGGCCACCCCGACGGGCTTTATCCCCGCGCAGGACCAGGGCTATTTCCTCGTCGTCGCCAAGCTGCCCTCGGGCGCTTCGGTCGAGCGCACCGACGAAGTGCTGCAAAAGGTCGCGGCGCGCGTGCTGCCCGTCGAGGGCGTGCTGGGATCGGTGATGCTTGCGGGTTTCGACGGCCCGTCGCAGACGCTCGCCCCCAATTCCGCCGCCGCCTATTTCCCGCTGAAATCCTTCGAGGAGCGCAAGAAGCTCGGCGTCAAGTTCGAGGACATCATGGCCGAGGCGCAGAAGCGGACCGCCGACATCACCGAGGCACAGATCGTCGTCATCCCGCCGCCGCTGATCCAGGGCATCGGTTCCGCCGGCGGCTACCGGATGGTCGTGCAGGACCGCGGCGGCCACGGCTATGCGGCGCTCGCGACAGAGGTGAACAATCTGATCGGCAAGGCGAACGAGACCCCCGGGCTCGCCAATGTCTTCACCTTTTTCGACCCGACCAACCCGCGCGTCTTTGCCGACATCGATCGCGCCAAGGCGAATGCGCTCGGCGTTCCGCCCGAGCGGGTGTTCGAGGCGCTGCAAGTCTATCTTGGCTCCGCCTTCGTCAACGACTTCAACCTTTTGGGCCGCACCTACCGCGTCACGGCGCAGGCCGATGCACCCTTTCGCCAGCGCGTTTCGGACATCGCGAACCTGCGTACGCGGTCCGATTCGGGCGCGATGGTACCGATCGGGTCGGTCGCGAACTTCGAGGACCGCACAGGGCCGTACCGCGTCACGCGCTACAATCTTTTCCCGGCGGTCGAGATCGACGGCGACACCGCGCCGGGTTCCTCGTCGGGCGCATCGCTGACGACGATGGAAAAGCTCGCCGCGGACACGCTGCCCGCGGGTTATGGCACCGAATGGACGGGCATCGCCTTCCAGCAGAAGGCGGCGGCGAACACGGCGGGGATCGTCTTCGCGCTGGCGGTGCTGTTCGTCTTCCTCGTGCTCGCGGCGCAATATGAAAGCCTGGTGCTGCCGCTCGCGATCATCCTGATCGTGCCGATGTGCCTGCTCGCGGCGATGATCGGCGTGAATTTGCGCGGCATGGACAATAATGTGCTGACGCAGATCGGTCTCGTCGTGCTCATCGCGCTCGCGGCGAAAAACGCGATCCTGATCGTCGAATTCGCCAAGCAGGCGGAGGAACAGGATGGGTTGTCGCCGGTCGATGCCGCGGTGCGCGCCGCGCGCGACCGCCTGCGCCCGATCCTGATGACGAGCTTTGCCTTCATCCTGGGCGCGGTCCCCTTGCTCATCGCAAGCGGGGCGGGGGCGGAACTGCGCCAGGCGCTGGGCACCGCCGTGTTCTTCGGAATGCTCGGGGTGACGGCGTTCGGGCTCGTCTTCACCCCGACCTTCTATGTCGTCTGCCGCGCGCTCGGCGACTGGTTCGCTGCGCGCAAGCGCGGGCCGGGCGGTCATGGCGCGGCGCTGCCCGTGCCGGCGGAATGATGAAAGGCGCATTCGTATCTTTCAGTGTGTCCCCGCGAAGGCGGGGACCCATCTCCGGGAGGTTCAAACTTTCACCGGCCGGAGATGGGCTCCCGCCTTCGCGGGAGCACGCGGCTCTTTTGGACGACCGAATTTCAGGAGAAGAAACATGATGCTCCGCAATCTTGTTGCTGCCGCTTCGGCGCTCGCGCTTGCTGCCTGCGCGGCGGGCCCCGATTACAAGGCGCCGCAATCGGCGTCGGCGCCCGCCGCGACCGGCGCATTCGTTTCGGCGAACAGCCCTGCGGTGTCGCTCGCGCCGGTCGTCGCCGACTGGTGGCGCCTCTATGACGACCCGGTGCTCGATGGGCTCGTCGCCGATGCGCTCGCGAACAACAGCGACGTACGCGTCGCGGTGGCGAACATCGCCAGGGCGCGCGCGGCGCTGCGCGGTGCAAGGTCGGATCGTCTGCCGCAGACGGGGATCGGCGCTGGGGCCAATTACGGCCGCAGTCCCGAAGGCCAGCGTCTGCCCGGCGCCGATCGCGAGGATTGGGCAGTCGACGTCGGGTTCGACATTTCTTACGAAGTCGACCTGTTCGGCCGCGTCAGCCGCTCGGTCGAGGCGGCGCGCGGCGATGCCGGGGCGGCCGAAGCCAATGCCGATGCGGTGCGCGTGATCGTCGTCGCCGACACGACCCAGGCGTACGCAGACGCCGCATCGGGCGCGGCGCGGCTGGGCGTCGCGCGGCGCATCGTCGAACTGCTCGACCAGCAGGTGAAGCTTACCCAGCGGCGCAAGGAGGTCGGCATGGCGACCGGACTTGACCTGGCGCGCATCACCACGCTGCGCGACCAGCGCGCGGCGGACATTCCCTCTATCGAGGCCGAGCGGCAGGCGGCATTGTTCCGCCTCGCGACCCTGACCGGTCGCGCTCCCGCTGCGCTCCCCCCGGTCGCAGCGGACCGCAACATCAGCCTCGAAATCGCCGATCCCATCCCGGTCGGTGATGGGGCGGCGCTTTTGAAGCGCCGTCCCGACATTCGCGCGGCCGAGCGCCGCCTGGCGGCCGACACCGCGCGCATCGGCGTCGCGACCGCGGACCTGTATCCGCGCATCACGCTCGGCGGATCGGCGGGGTCCACCGGCTCCGGCTTTGGCGACATATTCGGCGGCGGGCCGCTGCGCTGGCTGCTCGGGCCGCTCATCGACTGGGCCTTCCCCAACCAGGAACCTGCGCGTGCGCGAATCGCAGCGGCCGAGGCCGATGCCCAGGCGTCGCTGGCCGCATTCGACGGCGCAGTGCTGCGCGCGCTCGAGGAGACCGAAACCGCGCTGTCGTCCTACGCGCGGTCGCTCGAACAACGACAGGCGCTGCGCGCGGCGCGCGACCAGGCCGAACGCGCCGCACGGATCGTCCGCGCGAAGCGGGTCGAGGGGGCGTCGGATTCGCTCGAATGGCTCGACGCCGAGCGGACGTTCGCCGAAACCGAAGCGGTGCTCGCGGCGCAGGACGCGCAGATTTCGCGCCGCCAGATCGCCTTGTTCCGCGCGCTGGCCGGCGGCTGGTCGGGTTAGAGCTGACCCTAAGAACCGTCATCCCGGCGAAGGCCGGGATGACGGGGCAGGGAGAGGGATGGCGAGGTAGAGAGAAGCTGGCGCTCCGCTCCACCGCCGCCACCGCCATCGTTTACGCGCCTTTTACCAGTCCCGGTGCATAAGATTTACCGATATTTGTGGCTGGGGATAAATGATGGACAGCATGCGCGGCCTGCTTTCGGGCAGCCACGGCCAGGACGACGGGGCGATCGACGCGCCCGCGGCCGTCGGCGTCGATGAACGTCGGATGCAGGTGCGCGCCTATAATTATTGGGCCTCGCTGCTCGCCGACCGCGCCTATCCCTCGGTCGAGGATCTCGATCTCGACAGCGCCGATTTCGGGGCCCATTCGGTGCTGCTGGATTTTACACAGGGCATCGACAATCCGGGCATCGCCTTTCTGGGCGACCGCTTGCGCGAAGAATCGCAGATCGACGAGAATGTCCATTATATCAGCCAGATTCCCGGACGTTCGCTGCTGTCACGGCTGACCGACCATTATCTTCAGATCATCGCCAACCGCGCGCCGATCGGCTTCGAGGCCGAGTTCGAGAGCGATCGCGGCGTGACGATCATGTATCGCGGCATCCTGCTGCCCTTTTCGTCCGACGACGACACGATCGATTTCATCATGGGGGTGATCAACTGGAAGGAAGCGGCGCCGGCCGAGCAGGAAGAGGAATTGCAGCTGTCGGTCGAACAGGCACTGCGCAGCGCTGCGCCGCTGACCGCGCCGGTTCCCGTGTGGGCCGACGGTCCCGACTCGCTGCACATTGACCATGATTTCGGGGGCGATGTCGCGCCGGGCTTTACCGCTTTCGGCGACGAAGCGGCTGGCGCGGCGGACGTGCCCGGGGATCCGGGCCCCGATGCCGAACTCGCCGACTGGCTGGCGCTGGCGCGCGCGACCGCCGAGCAGGCGGTCGCCGCCGACAGCCGCAGCCGCAGCGCATTGTATCAGGCAGTGGGGAAGGCGTGGGATTTTGCGCTCGCCGCCGACGAGCAGCCCGAAGCCTTTGCCGCGCTGCTCGACGATGCCGGGCTGGCGAAGCAGGACCGCGCGCCGATGACGCCCGTGGTGAAGCTGGTTTTCGGCGCAGCCTATGACAAGACACGGATCGCCGAATATGCCTGTGCGCTGGGCCATGCAAAGGAAGAGGGAATCGCGCGCGGATCGCTCGCGGCCTATCTCGATACTTATCCTGGCGGTCTTAAAGGGCTGGTCCGGGATGTCCGCGCGCGGCGCAGGTCCGAGAAGGCCGGCAAAGCGCCCGATGCCGGGCTCGACGCGCTGCGCGCTGCGCAGCCGGCCGTGATTCTGGAGCATGACGCGGGCGACGCCGAATTCGTCGTACTGATCGCGCGGGCGATGCCGGGCGGACATGTCGGAATCGTTGCCAAGGCGGCCGAAGACTCGGCGCTGATCGCGAAACTCGCGAAGCGGGCAGTCGCGATCACGTCGTAAGTCTCGGTCCTCCCTGGACCGCGTAACAGACGACCCCAAAGTTGAAATAATTTTGCGCAAAGCGCGAACGAGGCCTTGAGCCGCGCGTCGCCGAGGCGCATAGGGGCAGCAGCGAACGGACCCCCGCCGATCGTCGGCTGGGATCCCCCATTTTGGTTCGGGATGCTGTACCTTATGCCCAAGACTATGTCCGACACGCCGGAAACGGACACGCCGCCCACCGACCCCGTCAAAATCCCCGCAAAGATCGCCGCCGCCTATCTGACCGCGCTGCAGGGCAGCGCGCTCCCCGGCGAGGGCGACGACATGGACAAGGCCGCGCTCGCCGAAGCGAGCCGTTTCGCCGCGCGCGCCGCGCTCGAACGCGCACCCGAAACGCCATCGCTGTTGCTCGAACCCATTGCCGCCGATGGTCCCGGTCGCCGGATGCGGCTCGCGATCATCAACGACGACATGCCCTTCCTTGTCGATTCGACGTCGCAGGTGGTGACGGCGCAGGGGCTGGTCGTTCACCGTATCCTGCATCCGGTGGTCGCGGTGAAGCGCGATGCCAAGGGGCATTTGCAGGAAGCCGGCGCGGGCGACACGCGCGAATCGGTGATTTATATCGAGCTTGAGAGGGGCGATGCGCGTGCGCGCCGCCGTCTGCTCGATGCGATCGAGGCGGCGCTGCGCGACGTGCGTGCGGCGGTCCGCGACTGGCGTGCCATGCGCGCGGCGATGCTTGCCGATGCGGCGATGCGCGTCGAGGGCGAGGGCGCCGAGCTGCTGCGCTGGTTCGAGGGCGGGTCGATGACCCAGCTGGGCCACGAATGGCGCACGCGCGACGGCCGGATTCACGAACCGCTGGGGATCAGCGAGAGCGGCGAAAGCCAGCTTTTATCCCCCGCCGCGCTCGACGCGGCTTTCGCCTGGTTCGACCGGGGCGGGCAGGCCCCGCTGCTGATCAAGTCGAACCGCTTGTCGGCGGTGCACCGCCGCGTGTTGCTCGATCTCATCATCGTTCCCGAAATGAAGGGGAAGAAGGTCGAGCGGCTGTCGATCCACGCCGGACTATGGACCAGCCAGGCGCTCTCGACCCCGCCCGCCAAGGTGCCCGTGCTGCGCGCCCAGCTCGACGGGCTCATGGCCAAATTCGGATTCGATCCGGCGGGCCATGCGGGCAAGGCGCTCGCGCACGCATTGACCGCGCTGCCGCACGACCTGCTCATCGCGTTCGATGCGGCTTCGCTCGAGGAATTGGTGCTCACGTCGATGTCGATCACCGACCGCCCGCGGCCCAAGCTGGTCACGGTGCGCAGCGCGCTGGGCCGCCATTTGTTCGCGTTCGTCTGGTTGCCGCGCGACGAGGTTTCGACCGGACGGCGCATCGCGGTCGAGGCGATGCTGGTGCGCGAGGCGAAGGCGGGGGTCATCGGCTGGACGATGGTGCTCGAGGACGGCGGCGCGGCGCTGCTGCGCTACACGCTCGACCTTCGCAGCGGGGGCGTGGTGCCCGACACCGACGCGCTTAACGCGCAGCTCGAACAAATGGTCCGCGGCTGGCAGCCCGAAGTCGAGGCGGCGCTGGCCAGGCGCGGCGACCCCGGCCGCGCGGCGGCGCTGGCGGGCCGGTTCGCCGCCGCCTTTCCGCCCAATTACCGCAACCTTTACAACCCCGAAGAGGCGGCGCGCGACATTTTGCGGCTGCGCGATCTGGACGCCCAGAACCTGCGCAGCGTCCGCCTGGCGAAGAAGAGCCTCGACGGCGATGATCGGCTGCGGCTGAAGGTCTATAGCGCCGCGGGCCCGCTCGCGCTCTCCGACGTCGTCCCCGCGCTCGAACATTTCGGTTTCCAGGTGCTCGAGGAAATCCCGACCGCGCTCGGCCCGACGCGCGGCCCCGGCGGCGACAGCGACGACGACGCGCCGATCGTCATCCACGATTTCACGCTGGGCCTGCCCGCCAATGTCGACGAGATGGCGTTGATGCCTTTTGCCGAGACGATCGAGAATGCGATTGCCGCGGTGCTCGAAGGGCGCGCCGAGAATGACGCCTTCAACCAGCTGGTGCTCACCAACCAGACCGACCCCGGCGCGATCGTGTGGCTGCGCGCCTGGTTCCGCTATCTGCGCCAGGGCGGGTCGGCCTATGGCATGGATACGGTGGTGAGCGCGCTGCGCCACGCGCCCAAGCTCACCGCCGCGCTGATCGACCGCTTCTGCGCGCTCCACGACCCCAAGGCCCGCGACGCCGCCCGCGCCGAGGCGCTGGAGGCCGAGATCATGGCGGGCTTTGCTGCCATCAAATCGATCGACGAGGATCGCATCCTGCGGCTGTTCCATGCGGTGATCGGCGCTACGCTGCGGACCAACGCCTTTGCCCCTGCCGCCGCCGAGGCGCTGGCGTTCAAGATCGACAGCGCGCAAATCCCCGGCCTGCCCAAGCCGCTGCCCTGGCGCGAGGTCTGGGTTTATTCGCCGCGGGTCGAAGGCACGCATTTGCGCGCCGGCCCGGTCGCGCGCGGCGGGCTGCGCTGGTCCGATCGGCGCGACGATTTCCGCACCGAGATTCTGGGGCTGATGAAAGCGCAGCGCGTCAAGAATGCGGTCATCGTGCCGACCGGCGCAAAGGGTGGTTTCTATCCCAAGGCGCTGCCCGATCCGACGATCGACCGCGACGCATGGTTCGCCGAAGGGACCGAATGCTATCGCATTTTCATCCGCTCGCTTTTGTCGATCACCGACAATCTCGTCGGGGGCAAGGTCGTACATCCCGACCGGGTCGTGATCCGCGACGGCGACGATCCCTATTTCGTCGTCGCCGCCGACAAGGGCACGGCCACCTTCTCCGACGTCGCCAATGCCCTGGCGATGGAACGCGGCTTCTGGCTGGGCGACGCGTTCGCGAGCGGCGGGTCGAAGGGGTATGACCACAAGGCGATGGGGATCACGGCCAAGGGCGCGTGGATTTCGGTGCAGCGCCATTTCGCCGAAATGGGCATCGACGTGCAGAGCGACACGATCCGCGTCGTCGGTTGCGGCGACATGTCGGGCGACGTGTTCGGCAACGGCATGCTTTTGTCGAAGGCGATCAAATTGTGCGCCGCGTTCGACCACCGCCATATCTTCCTCGACCCCGATCCCGATCCGGCGAAGAGCTGGAAGGAACGTGCGCGGATGTTTGCGCTCCCGCGGTCGAGCTGGGACGATTATGACAAGAAGCTGATCTCGAAGGGCGGCGGCGTCTTTCCGCGCAGCCAGAAGAGCATTCCGCTTTCGCCCGAAGTGCAGGCGCTGCTCGGCCTGTCGGTCAGCGAAATCGATCCCGGCTCGCTGATCTCGGCGATCCTGAAGGCGCCGGTCGACCTGCTCTGGTTCGGGGGCATCGGCACCTATGTGAAGGCGGCGAGCCAGAACAATGCCGAGGTGGGCGATCCCGCGAACGATGCGCTGCGCGTCGATGCCGAGGACCTGCGCGTGCGCGCGGTCGGCGAGGGCGCCAACCTAGGCGTCACGCAGGCGGCGCGCATCGCTTTTTCGGCAAAGGGCGGGCGGATCAACACCGACTTCATCGACAACAGCGCGGGCGTCGATTGTTCGGATAACGAGGTCAATATCAAGATCGCGCTGAACCGCGAAATGGCCGAAGGGCGTCTGAGCCAGGCGGATCGCGACGCGCTGCTGGCGCGGATGACCGACGATGTCGCCGCGCTGGTGCTCGAAGACAACCGGCTACAGGCGCTGGCGCTGTCGATCGCCGAAAAGAGCGGGTCGGCGGGCGTGCCGTCGCTGGTGCGGGTCATGGAGACGTTCGAGGGATCGGGCCGGCTCGACCGCAAGGTCGAAGGGCTTGCCGCGAACGACGAGTTGCTCCGCCGCGCCGCCGAAGGACGCGGGCTGACGCGTCCCGAACTGGCGGTGCTGCTGTCGACGGCAAAGCTGGCCTTGCAGGACGCGATCGAGGCGAGCGACCTGCCCGATGACCCTGCGCTGGCCAGCGACCTTGCCGCCGCCTTCCCTGCCGAGATGCAGCGCGATTTTGCGGGCGCGATCGCCGACCACCAGTTGCGCCGCGAAATCATCGCGACCAAGGTAGCGAACCGCATCGTCAACCGGATGGGCATCATCCACCCGTTCGAACTGGTCGAAGAGGAAGGCTGTGCGCTGGGCGACGTTGCGGCGGCGTTCGTCGCGGTCGAACGGCTGCTGGGAATGCCTGCGATCTGGAGCGAGCTCGATACCGCGAAGATCGACGAGAGCATCCGGCTGTCGCTCTTTTCGCAGGCGGCTGCCGCGATGGCGTCGCAAATGGCGGACCTGCTTCGCGTGACGCAATCGCTGTCGCACCCCGGTCCGGTGGTCGCGCGGCTCGAACCCGGCGTCGATCGACTCAACGAAAGCGTCGACACACTGCTCAGCCCGTCGGTCCGACGTCAGTGGGAGATGCTGACGCAGCAGTTGCTCGATGCCGGCGCGCCGGAGGCGCTGACCGCCGCAGTTGTGCGCTTGTTCAAGACCGACGGAGCCATCGGCATCGTCGACCTTGCCGAGCGCCGCGGCGACGACGAGGTTGCGGTGACGCACGCCTTTACCCATCTGGGCGAGGCGTTGGGGCTCGACTGGGCGCAGACGCTGGCGGCGCATATGAGCCCCGCCGACCCGTGGGAACGCCTGCTCGTCAACAGCCTGGCGCGCGATTTTCAGCAGATGCGCCTCAGTTTTCTTGGCGGATTGCCCCAGGGCGACCTCGACGCCGCGGTGACCAAATGGCTTGCCGACCATGCACCGCGGGTGGAACAGTTCCGTGCCACCGTCGATCGCGCACGGATGATCCCCAACCCCAATGGCGCGATGCTGTCGCATATTGCGGGGCAGGCGCGCGGGCTGCTGGCGCGGTAGATGCCGTTCCAGCCCCGCGTCGCGATCCTGGTTCCTGCGGCCGGTTTTGCGGATCGATGGCAGCCCGCCTTTGCACGCAAGGCGGCGGCGCTGACCGCGGCGGGTTTGTCGGTCGATCAGCGCGTTTGGACCGATCCGGGCGATCTCGCGGGGCACGACCTGATTCTGCCGCTCTTTGCCTGGGGCTATCAGCGCAATGTTTCGGCCTGGTACGCGCTGCTCGACCGGCTGGAGGCGGAGGCGTTGCCGGTCGTCAATCGGGTGCCGGTGCTGCGTTGGAACAGCGACAAGGCCTATCTCGCCGATCTGGCGGACAAGGGCGTCGCGGTCGTGCCGACGATCGACGTGGCGGCGCTCGATGCGGCGGCGTTGGCCGACGCGCGCAGGGCGTTCGGCACCGACGAGCTTGTCATAAAGCCCGCCATTTCGGGCGGCGCCGATGGTACGCATCGCATTGCGCCCGGCGGATCGATTCCCGCCGATGCGCTGGGTCGGCGCCGGCTCGTCCAGCCGCTGATGCCCGGCGTGCTGGCTACCGGCGAATTTTCGCTCTTTTTCTTTGGCGGCCGTTATAGCCATGCGATCGTCAAGCACCCCGCCTCGGGCGATTTTCGCGTTCAGGAACAGTTCGGCGGGCGCGAGACCGCGTGGGAAGCCAATGACGCTGCACGGGCGCTCGCGGCGATGGCGCTCGCGGCGGCGCCCGCTCCGCCCGTCTATGCGCGCGTCGATATGGTCGGCGATGGCGCGGGGCGGCTGCATGTGATGGAACTTGAGTTGATCGAGCCGTCGCTTTTTCTTCATCATGCGCCCGATAAGGGGGCGGCATTCGCGCGGGCGGTCTACGCCGCCGTCTGATCGTCGCGGCGCGTCCACAACCATTGGCGGATGGCCGAGGTCAGGTTGGGCGGATTGTCCGCTTCCATCCGTTCGACGTCGATCCGCGCGACCAGCGCGTTGACGGGAAGCGTCTGCCGCGCCGCCTCGGCCTCGAGCGCATCCCAAAAAACGGGTTCGAGGCTGATCGAGGTGGGATGCCCGGCGATTGTGACCGACCGTTTGACGGGGGGGTGGAGGGGGTGGGTCATCGGTCGTGGCTCCACTGGCGACGGCAAAGCCGCCGCCTGTCGTCAGACGGGTTCGGCGATCTTTTGGGATCGCCGCCCCGCTGGCCGTGTCGATGGCTGCCGCTTTGCGGCACCGGCGCCTAACCTTGTCGTTCGCCGCGCGAACGCCTTGGTTACACGCCTGCCATCGTCAGTACATATGCTGCCCGCCGTTGATCGACATCGTCGATCCGGTGACGAATCCCGCATCCTCGCTGCACAGGAAAGCGACACCGCGCGCGATTTCGTCGGCCTGCCCCAGACGCCCGACCGGAATCTTCGCGACGATTTTTTCGAGCACCTGGGGCGGCACGGCGGCAACCATGTCGGTGTCGATATAGCCCGGCGCGATCGCATTCACCGTTACGCCCTTCTTCGCGCCTTCCTGCGCCAGCGCCTTGGTAAAGCCGTGGATGCCCGATTTGGCGGCGGCATAATTGACCTGGCCATATTGGCCCGCCTGGCCGTTGATCGAGCCGATGTTGACGATGCGGCCCCAGCCGCGCTCGACCATGCCGGGGAAACAGGCCTTCGCCATGTTGAAGCAACCGCCGAGGTTGATGCGCATCACATCGTCCCAATCGGCATAGCTCATCCGCGCGAGCGTGCCGTCGCGGGTGATCCCCGCATTGTTGACGACGATGTCGATCGGACCGACATCGGCCGCCACCTGTGCGCAGCCGTCGAGGCACGCCTGATGGTCGCCGACGTCCCATTTATAGGCCCTGATGCCGGTGCGTTCGGTAAAAGCGCGCGCCTTTTCGTCATTGCCGGCATAGTTGGCGACGACGGTGACGCCCTGTTCCTGAAGCTTCAGCGAAATGGCTTCCCCGATCCCGCGGCTGCCGCCGGTGACGATTGCTATGCGTGCCATCGATTCATCTCTCCCACAGATTTGAATCGATGATTAGGGCGCACTGCTGCGCGCCGCAAGTTGACCGGAACGTCAATCGCAAAGCTATTCAGCGGACTAGCTGCGCCCGCGCGCTGGTGAAGTCGCCGATGGCGAGCGCTGCCCTCGCGATGGTCACGACGAGCGTTTGGCTGTCGCCGAAGCGGCGGCTCATCAGCCCACTGGTCGGCAGCGCGAGGAGCACCGGGTCCTGGTCGAACATCCCGCCCACGGTCGCCATTTCGCGCGCGGCAAGATTGCGCCACAGCGGCTCGAAATAGGCGCGTGCCGGCCCCGACAGGTTGGCAGGGTCCGCGCACCAGGCGTGTTTGGCGCGATCGAATAACATGGTGCGATAGTCATGGACCCAAAGATCGGCGTCGGCGCGATGCGTGGTCAGCGGCAGCGTCGCCAGATCGGCGGTCGGTTCGCCGCCCGCGCGGTGCGCGCTGTCGATGGGCACGGCCCACTGGATCGCGTGGAGCGCCGCCATCACCGCGGTCGCGTCGCCCACCGAAAAAGGCTCGAGCACCGCGCTGTCGTGGATGATGGCGACGATCTCCAGGGCGCGCGCACGCGCTTCGCGGTTGATCGCGGCGCAACGTTCGAGCCTCGCGACGGTCGCGGCATCGGCATCGTCGGGGGCGGCAGGATCGGTGACGAGCCGATCGAGCCGCGCTTCGAGGATCGCGGCCATGGCCGTGAGGCTTCCCCAATCGAAGGGATGGAAGGCCGGGTCGGCGATGTCGTAGCCGGTCGCCTGGCGATCACTGGTGCCATCGGCTTCGCGCGCATCGGCATCGACCGCATCTGCCGCGACAAGGTCGACGGGCCATTGCGGAAAAGCGCGCACCGCAAAGGACGCGAGATCGCCTTCGCCGATCCCGCCATAGGGGCCGAACCATCCCTCGGCATCGTTGAGCGCATAGGGGGGCGCGATCGTCGCTGCGGGTTCGCCGACATGCAGAACGTGCACATCCGGCCGGTGGCGGTGAATGAAAAAGGCCAGCGCGCCGTGCCGCGGACCCAGCCCGTCCCACATCTGGCGCGGCAGGCCGGAACAGTCGATCTGGGCAAGGAAATCGGCGGCCTGGCCGTCGATCTGCGGCCATGTTGCTCCGCTCGCCAGCCGCGGACGGCCGCCGAGCCAGCTGCGTGTCGAAACGGCGTCGCGCAGCGGAATTTGTGGGACCAGGAAAAGCGTGACGGCTTCGGCGCCGTCGTCGGCTACCGCTTCCTGCGCCGCGGTTTCAGCTTCGGACACGCATCTTTCCAGCGCGACCTCGTCCACTGCGGGAGTGGCCGCTGGCGCCGCGGAAATATCGGCTTCGAACTTGGCGTCGAACAAGCCGTCGCGCGGGGGTTCAAGCGGCGCCTTTCCGCTGATCCGCGCGAGCCGTGCCGGCGCGATTTCGACCTCGGCGATTTCGGGGTCCTTGCGCGCGCGTTTGGGCAGGCGGCCGACGCGGGCCGCGCTCGGCGACGGCTTGGCGGGCCGACGCGCGCGCCAGATTGCAAAGGCGATCAGGATGCCCAGCAACAGCGCCCCCGTCAGCATCACGGCGGCCAGCTCTACTTCGGTCATCGCGTCACTCCATAAGCGATCGCGGCCGCACCGGATCGGCGCCACGATGGAGCAATTTACCCCATGGTCCTAAACAGTTGGTAAGTGACGCGATCAGATCCAGCCCGCGAGTTCGCGGCGAACGAGCGCCTCCAGCATCGCCACGCCCGGTGCATCGGCGTTGAGGCAGGGGAGGTAGGCAAATTTCCTGCCGCCCGCGGCCATGAACTGTTCCTTGCCGCGGATCGCCAGCTCTTCCAGGGTTTCGAGGCAGTCGGCGGCGAAGCCGGGGGCAAGCACGGCGACGCTTTTTCCTGCCTGGGCAAATTTTTCGAGCTGGGCATCGGTTGCGGGCTCCAGCCATTTGGCGCGGCCGAAACGCGACTGGAAAGCGACCTCGACCGGGCGGCCCAGCGCCTCCCCCAGCAGCCGCGCCGTCTTTTGGCACTGACAATGATAGGGATCGCCGAGGTGCAGCGTTCGTTCGGGCATTCCGTGAAAGCTGGCTAGCAATATGTCGGGCACGAAATCGAGCGCGGCGAGCCCTGCCTCGACCGATGCCGTGAGCGCGTCCAGATAGGCGGGATCGTCGGCATAGGGTGGCAGGAAGCGCAGCGCGGGCTGCCAGCGCAGCGTCTTCAGATGATCGGTAGCGGCATCGACGACGGTGGCGGTCGTCGCGGCGCAATATTGCGGATAGAGCGGCGCGATCAGGATGCGGCGGCACCCCGCGGCGGCCAGCGCGTCGATTGCGGGGCCGATTGCAGGTTCGCCATAACGCATCGCATGGGCGACCTCCGCCGCGTCGCCCAGCGCGATTTGCAAGGCGGCGGCTTGCGCGCGGGTGATTGCGGCGAGCGGGGATCCTTGGTCGGTCCATATCTGCGCGTAGGCGTGCGCCGATTTCTTGGGCCGGGTGTTCAGAATGATGCCGCGCAGGATCGGCTGCCACAGGATCGGCGGGATTTCGACGACGCGGCGGTCCGACAGAAACTCAGCCAGATAGCGGCGCACCGCGGGCGGTTCGGGCGCGTCGGGGGTGCCAAGGTTGACGAGCAGTACGCCGACGCGCGGCGCCGCGATGGCGGGATGATCGCTGGGAAGGGTCATAGCGGGTGCGCCGACAACGGGATGCGGCGGATGCGGCGCCCGGTCGCGGCGTACATCGCATTGGCGATCGCGGGCGCAACGACGGGGGCCGCAATCTCGCCGAGGCCGCCGGGTTCGCGGTCGCTGTCGACCAGTTCGATCAAAATCTGGGGGGTCTGCGACAGGCGCGGCAGGCCGAGCTGGCCGAGTTTGCGCGCCGTCGCGAGCCCGTCTTCATAGTCGGTCGTCGCGCCCACGGCGGCGGCGAGGCCGAAGATCAGCCCGCCCTCGATCTGCTGGCGCGCGATCGCCGGATTGACGAGGCGCCCCGCGTCGACGACCGCAACCAATTGTTCGACCTGCAGCCCCTTGTCGCTTTGCCGGGCGGTTGCCATCAGCGCGATATGGCTGCCGCGCATCGAATGGCAGGCAAGGCCCTGCGCGCTTCCCGGCAGGCCCCCCTCCCAGCCGCCGAGGCTGGTCGCGGTCAGCAGACATCGCGCGAGTAGCGGCGCGTCGCCGAGCATCGCCATGCGATAGGATAGCGGGTCCGATCCCGCGCGCGCCGCCATTTCGTCGACGAAGCACTCGGTGAAAAAGGCGGTATAGCTGTCGGCGTTGCCGCGCCAGCGGCCCGTCGGCAGGCCGATGTCGGCGGGGCAATGATCGACCGCGCGGTGGGGGATGGAATAACGCGTCGCGGCGCCTTCGACCGCCGCGGCATCGGCGCGCCCCGCGGCGGCGCGCTGCGCTGTGTCGGCGGAAACATTGTCGAACAGCCGCGCGCGGACTTCATGGTTGGTCGAAGGGACGGCGATTCGCGTCACCAGCGCGTCGATCCCGCCCGCAGCGTTGAGCGTCGCGGAGAGCCTGGCGCGCGCGGGTGCGCGCGGTGGCAGGCGCATGATCTCTTCGGCGCGCGACCAGGCGAGCTGAACCGGACGTTTTACCTGACGTGCGATGATCGCGGCCTGCACGGCGACGCTGTGATCGAGGCAGGCGTCGAACGAGCCGCCCGCCATCATCGGGAACAGTGTGACGGCATGGGGGGAGAGGCCGGTCGCGCGCGCGACCGCATCGCGGCACTGCGTCGGAGCCTGCGTCGCGACCCAGATCCGCAGCCCGTTGCCGTCGGGGGCGGCGGTTGCGCTGCGCGTTTCGATGGGGGCGTGGAGCGCCGGGGCAACGGCATATTCGGCGACGATGCGCGTTCGTCCCTCCATCGCTTCGGCGACGTCGCCTTCGCGGTGGATGCGATAGCCGTCGGCCTTGAGCGCGGCTTTCAGCGCCTGGTCGATACGATCGGTCGAAATCGGCACACCTTCGGTCTCGAAGACGGGAGCAAAGCGGTCGAGCGCCCGGTTCGCCGCCCACCAGTTGCGCGCAACCGTGGCGACCCAGCGGTCGTGCGTGACGACATGCAGCAGGCCCGGTGAAGCAAGCCCCGCCTTGCGGTCGATGCTTTTCAGCCGCGTCGCGCCGAGCGGCCCCTGGCGGATCGCGGCAAAGACCATGTCGGGCAGGCGGATGTCGGCGGCATAATTGGCCGACCCGTCGATCTTGGCGGGAAGGTCGAGGCGCGTCAGTTCCTTGCCGTAAAGCGGGTCGGCGGTCGAGGCGCGATAGACGGGCTCGGCGGGCGGCTCGAGCGTCGCGGCGGCGGCGGCAACCTCGGCAAAGCGGAGCCGCTTGCTGCCGTGGAGCACGAAACCGTCCTGCGTGTCGCATTCCTGCCAGTCGGCGTCCCAGCGATCGGCCGCGGCCATCATCAAGAGCGCGCGCGCCTGCGCCGCGGCGGCGCGGCACGGCTCCTCGAACATACGCACCGACGAGGAATTGGCGGTCAGCATCACCGCGTTCCGCACCGCCCATTCGCGGCGGACCCATCCGCGCACGTCGGCGACAAAATCGGGCACGCCCGTGCGCGGCGTGAACACTGCGCTATCCTCGTCGACGAGCAGCGTATTGGCGTAGAGCGGGCTGATCGGTGCGCTTTCGACCGCGATCGTGCGCCAGTCGGCGCCCAGTTCGTCGGCCATGATCTGCGGCAGCAAGGTGGTCACGCCCTGGCCCATTTCGCACTGCGGCACGATCGCGCTCACATGCCCGTCGTCGCCGATCTTCAAAAAGGCGTTGAAAATATGTTCGCCCGGCGCGGCGGTCAGGTTGGGCTGGTAGTCGCGCGGCCACAAACCCCATGCGATCGCAAGGCCCCCGGCGGCGGTCGCGCCGACGAGCATCTCGCGGCGGCTGACTTGCGGCAGCCGCGATTTGCGTTTTCCAACCGTGTCGCGAATGCCCGCCATCGCCGACGGTGATAAGCGGGGCGAGTCCGGAGAGCAAAGGCTTTTGCCTCAATCGTCGCCCCCGCGAAGGCGGGGGCAGTTATCGGTGTTGCGCCACGTCTCCAGCGGCCCCGCCTTCGTGGGGGCGACGAGGCGTTACCAGCCCCAGGGTGCCGGTGGCGGGGTGACTGGCTGACTGTAATCGAAGGTCACGCGAAAATCGCGGCCTTCGCGGTTCAACCCATAGGTGAAATCATCGCCGGTCGTTTCGATCGACCAGATATTGCCGTTCGACACGCTGCGCCCGGTGCGGGTGAACAGCGCGATCGATTCGGCGTCGACGGGAAAGGTCTGGCGGCTCGCGGTGCCGGGGGCGGCGGTTTCCCCGCCATACATCGTCAGTTCGTCCGCGCTGCCGTCGGCATGGCGATGGTCGTGCTTCAGGCGGAGGCCGGCGGGCGTGCGCGTGACGATCCAGGTGCGCGAGCGGTCCCAGCCGCCGTCGGGGCCGAGCCCCTCGATATGAAAGGGGATTTCTATCCGGTCGGGGGTGCAGCGGCGGACGTGCATTACCATCGCCTTGCCGCGCATCGCGGCATCGGCTTCCTGATCGCTCGCGAGGCGGCCCGCATAGGCCTGCCCGCACCGCGCCGCGAGCGCGGCGAAAAAGGCGTCTTGGGGATCGTTCGCGGCCGCCGTCGTCGCGCATCCGGCGAGCAGCGCCACCGCGAGGACCGCGAAGGCCGCTTTCATTTCAAAAGCCCCAGCCGCGGCGCTTCGACCTTGGGGCAGCGGTCCATCACCACCATCAGTCCCGCGGCTTCGGCTCGCTCTGCCGCGGCTTCGTTGACGACGCCGATCTGCATCCACACCGCCTTTGCGCCATGAACAATGGCTTCGTCCACCGCGGCGGCAGCGTCGGCGCTGTTGCGGAAAATATCGACGATTTCGGCGGGCGGTTCGACATCGGCGAGCGTCGCGACGACGGGCGCACCGTGGATCGTCGTGCCCGCGTGGCCGGGATTGACCGCGATCACGTCATGCCCCTGGCTCATCAGAAAGGCGAGGACGCCGTTCGACGGACGCGCAGGGTTGGGCGAGGCGCCGACCACCGCAATGCGGCGCGGTTGCCCAAGCAGTTCGCGGATTTCGCCTTCGTCGTTGATCGCCATTATCTGCCCTTTCCTGTGCTCAGCCAATCGGCGACCTTGGCCGCTATTGCATGAAATGGTTCGCCGGCGGGGTCGGTTCCCGCCGCGGGCGGAACGCCGCCATCGCTGGCAAGGCGGATGCCCATCGACAGGGGCACGCGGCCGAGGAAATCGAGCTCCATCGCCTTTGCTGCCGCCTCGGCACCGCCGCTGCCGAACGGATCGCTGACCTCGCCGCAATGCGGGCAGGCGTAACCCGCCATATTCTCGACCAGCCCGATGATCGGCACACCCGCCTGCTCGAACAGGCTGATCGCGCGCGCCGCGTCCATCAGCGCCAGGTCCTGCGGGGTCGAGACGATGACCGCGCCCGCCGGTTTGTGCTTCTGGATCATCGTCAGCTGGACGTCGCCGGTGCCGGGGGGCAGGTCGACGACCAGCGTGTCGATGTCACCCCAGCTCGCATCGACGAGTTGTTCGAGCGCACGCCCCGCCATCGGGCCGCGCCAAGCGATCGCCTGCCCCGGCTGGGCGATTTGTCCGGTCGACAGCATCGGCACGCCATAGGCGCTCTGGACGGGGGCGAGCCTCGATCCGCGCGCCTCGGGCTTCACATGCTCGCTGTCCATCAGCCTTGGTTGCGAAGGCCCATAGATGTCGGCATCGACCAGCCCGACCTTGATGCCCAGCCGGTGCATGGCGACCGCAAGGTTCGCGGCGAGGGTCGATTTGCCGACGCCGCCCTTGCCACTGCCGACGGCGATGATCGTCATCGCCTTTTTCTCGGCGGTCATGGCGATACGCACCGCGGTCACGCCCGGCTGTTCGAGCAGGCCCGCGCGCAGCTTGTCCTCGAGCGGTTTGCGGTCATCGGCGGCGATACCGGTGACGTCGAGCACGATGGCAAGCGTGCCCTGATCGTCGAGAAAGCGGAGGCCGGAGGTGCGCCCGCCGCTGAGGTCGGTGGCAAGGCTGGCGAACGGAGCGGTGTCGGTCATCCCCGGCGAAATAGGGACGCCGACGCGCTTTGCCAGTCATTTTCGCGCGGACCCCCTGTTAATCGCGTCCGTCGCCCCTATAAAAGCGATATGAACGAGAAGAGCGAAGGCAGTATGGGACGCCGCACCCTTGGGGGATTGCGGCAATTTTTCGGCTCGATCAGCCTGATGGCCAACAGCCCGTGGGGCAATGGCCCCAAGGGCGGCGATGACGGTGGCAAGGGTGGCGGCGACGGCAAGCGTCCGGGGCCACGCAACCCCTGGGTCACGCCCGATCCCATCGACATCAATCGCGGGCGCAAGCCGCGCGGCCCCTCGGCACTCGACGAGCTGCTCCGCAAGGGACGCGGCGGTTTTGGCGGCGGCGGATCGGGTGGCGGCGGCGGCTTCGACCTCGCCGATTCGGGGCGGATCTGGAAATGGGCGATCATCGCCGTTCTGGCGGTCTGGCTCTTCTTTTCCTCCTTTCACATCGTGCCGCCCGAAAAGGAAGGCGTCGTCACCCAGCTTGGCAGCTATGCGCGCACGGTCGGACCCGGCGTCAAATTCACCTGGCCCGCGCCGATCGAGCGCATCCGCATGGAGGACGTCCGCGCGATCCGCACGATGGCGGTCGGGTCGCCCAACGCTACCGATGAAAATTTCGTGCTGACGCGCGACCAGAGCATCGTCGATTTGGCCTATGAAGTGCGCTGGTCGGTGCGCAGCCCCGAACTGTTTTTCTTCCAGCTCGCCAATCCCGAAGATACGATCCGCGAAGTCGCCGAAAGCGCGATGCGCGCGACGGTCGCCAATTTCGATCTCGTCCAGGCGATCGGCCCCGGCCGTGTCGAGATCGAGGCGCAGGTGCAACAGCGGATGCAGGCGCTGCTCAACGAATATCGCGCCGGCGTGACGATACAGGGCATCGCGATCCGGCAGGCCGATCCGCCGAGCCAGGTCGACGAAGCGTTCAAGGAAGTCACCGCGGCGCGGCAGGAACGCGAATCGGCGATCAACCGCGCCCGTGCCTATGAGCAGCAGGTGCTGGAACGTGCGCGCGGCGATACCGCGGCGTTCGACCAGATTTACGAACAATATCGGCTGGCACCGGGCGTAACCCGCCAGCGGCTTTATTATGAAACGATGGAGGCCGTGTTGTCGAACGTCGACAAAACGATCGTCGAAGCACGCGGGGTGACCCCCTATCTGCCGCTCAATGAAGTGCAGAAACGGCTGCGCGCGCCCGAAGCTGCGGCGAAGGGAGGCGAATGATGTTCTCCTCGCTTTTCCGCAATCCCGTTCGCCTGCTCGTCGGCATTGTCGCGCTGCTGGTGCTTTTGTCGATGACGGTGTCGATCGTGCCCGAGGACCGGCAGGCGGTCGTGCTGCGCGTCGGTGAAGTCTATGGCACCAAAAACGCCTATAAGGAGGGCGAACAGTTCGGCCGGTCGGGCGCCGGGCTGCTCTTCACCATGCCTTTTGCCGATACGGTGCAACTGATCGACAAGCGCATCCTGGGGATCAACATGGAGCGCCAGCAGGTGCTCTCGACCGATCAGCAGCGGCTTCAGGTCGACGCCTTTGCGCGGTTCCGCATCACCAACCCGGTGCGCATGTACACCGCGATCCGTACCGAGGAGCGGTTGCAGCAACAGCTTGCGACAATTCTGGGTTCGTCGCTGCGCAACGAACTCGGCAAGCGTACCTTTGCGACATTGCTTTCACCCGAACGCGGGGCGGTGATGGACAATATCCAGGTCGCATTGAACCGCGAGGCGCAGAAATATGGCGCCGAGGTGATCGACGTCAGGATCAAGCGCGCCGACCTGCCCGAAGGCGCAACGCTCGAAGCGGCGTACAACCGGATGCGCACCGCGCGGCAGCAGGAGGCGATCTCGATCCGCGCCGAAGGCGAAAAGGAAGCGCAGATCATCCGCGGCAGCGCCGATGGCGAAGCGGCGCGCATCTATGCCGCAAGCTTTGGCAAGGACCCGGAGTTTTACGATTTCTACCGCGCGATGCAGAGCTATCGGCAGACCTTCCTGGGCGAGAACAACCAGGGCGGAACGTCGATCATCCTGTCGCCCGACAACGAATATCTGAAGCGCTTCAGCGGCGGCTGATCGCTGCCGATGCGGGAGGGGGCCGGCCGGCACCCTCCCGCGGCTTCAGGGTCAGAAGCGGAAACCAATACCCGCGAAAAGCTGGTGCCGGTCGGACCGTACCTTGAGCGCCGGATCCTCATCATCGTCGCCGATGCGATACGACCCGCTGCCATATTTGGTGTAAACATATTCCAGCTTGGCATAGACATTCTCGGTCAGGCCGAGCTGGACGCCGCCGCCCGCATGAAAGCCGCTGCGGTTCTTTGAAAATTCAAAGATGTCGCCGGGCTCGTCATCGTCATTGTCGGTGACATCGGGATCGTAGACGGTGCGAAGCTTGCCGTGCGAATAGCCGCCCTTGACATAGAGCAGCGACGTTTCGCCGAGCGGCAGGCCGGCGCGTGCGCCGAGCGTGAAATTGCGCTTCAGCCTGGCGCAGCCGAGGTCGTCCTCGATCAGTTCGACGCAGATGCGGCTGTCGGAAAATTCGGCGCCCGCATAAGCGCCGATCACAAGGCCGCCGTCCATCTGCACATCATAGCCGAGTTCGACGCCATAGCCGATCGCGCCATCCTTGTCGGATGCCTTCAGAAATTCGGGGCCGCTGTCTTCGTCGTCTTCGTCAAAGTCGGGATTGGGGATGCTCGCCTTGCCGCCCAGCTGGTCCCAACCGCCACGCGCCTCGATGCGGAAGCCTGACAGGTCCTGCGCATGGGCGGGCGTTGCAAATGCCGCAAGGGCAACGGCGATCGATAGGGCATATCTCATTCTTCATTCCTTTTCCGTCGGTGGATGGGGGAAGTCCGTCTGCGGACGGAAGGCCGGGGCGCGAGGCCTCGCCCGCGATCGACCTTCCGTGCCCATGACGGAGGCCCTCCCCCTAAACCTTGAAAAGCAGGACTTTTCCGGCCGAATGCCGCTGGGCGAATAAGGGCAGGTGCCGATACCGCGAAACGCTGTCGCTTGCGGTTCGCCGCAAGGGGCAGTAACCGATGAACCGACCGTCAAGCATCGTTCATGTTCAAACGGCGTTAAGCCATGGGGCGCCAGAGAGGCGGCGCCGGGGTTAATGCGTTTCCTGAAAGTCGTATGAGAAGAGGATTTGCGATCGTGCGTTATGTATATGGCATCACTTCGGCGCTGTTGATGGGCGGAACGGCGCTGGCGCTCGTCACCCAATCGCCCGTCGGCGCGCAGGTGGCGCAGAATGAACGCAGCGAAATGGCGCGCGTTGTCCCGCGGTCAGGTGCGCCCGACAGCTTTGCCGATCTGGTCGAACAATTGCAGCCCGCGGTCGTCAATATCTCGACCAAGCAGGAAGTGACGCTCGGCGTACGGCTCAATCCCTTTGCCGGCACGCGCGAACCGATCACGCAGGAACAGCAGGGCGGCGGTTCGGGCTTTCTGATCTCCGCCGACGGTTACATCGTCACCAACAATCATGTGATTTCGGGCGGCCCGCGCGGTGAAGCGGTTAATGAAGTCACCGTCACGCTGACCAACCAGCGCGAATATAAGGCAAAGATCGTCGGCCGCGACGCCGCGTCGGACCTTGCGCTGCTCAAGATCGACGCAACGGGCCTGCCCTTCGTCAAATTCGCCGATGGCAGCCCGGCGCGCGTCGGCGACTGGGTGGTCGCGATCGGCAACCCGCTGGGGCTTGGTTCGACGGTGACGGCCGGCATCATTTCGGCGGTTCAGCGCAACATCGGCCAGGGCGGCGCCTATGACCGCTATATCCAGACCGATACCGCGATCAACCGCGGCAATTCGGGCGGCCCCCTGTTCGACCTTCAGGGCAATGTCGTCGGCATCAACAATATGCTGATTTCGCCGGTCGGCGCGAACATCGGCGTCAACTTCGCAATTCCGGCCGAAGCGGCGATCCCCGTGATCGACGCGCTGCGCGCGGGCGAACGGCCGCAGCGCGGCTATCTGGGCATCAGCATCGTTCCGGTGACAGAGGATATAGCAGCGGCGCTCGGCCTGCCCAAGGACCGCGGCGAGTTCGTCCAGCGCGTCGAATCGGGCGAGGCGGGCGAGAAGGCCGGGCTGAAGCGCGGCGACGTGGTGCTGAAGGTCAATGGCAAGGATGTCACGCCGCAGCAGACCCTGTCCTACATCGTCGCCAACACCAAGCCCGGCGCGCGCATCCCGCTCGAGATCGTGCGCGACGGCAGGACGATGACGCTCAATGCCGTCGTCGGCACGCGTCCGCCCGAAGAACAGCTTGCGGGCGACAATTTCGATCCCGAAGAAGAACAGACGATGCCCGACGATCCGTCGGGCGCCGCCGACGAGACGATCCAGAACAGCCTTGGTATGGCGGTTCAGCCGTTGACGCCCGCGATCGCACGCGCCGTCGGCATCGACCAGTCGACCAAAGGCCTTGTGATCGGGGCGATTTCGGGCAGCAGCGATGCGGGCCGCAAGGGTCTTCGCCGCGGCGATGCGATCCTGAGCGCGAATCGCACGCCGGTGACAAGCAGCGAAGCGCTGGCCAAGGTCGTCGCCGATGCCAAGAAGGCCGGACGCGATGCCGTGATGCTGGAGGTTCTGCGCCGCGGCCTGCCGTCGTCGCAATTCGTCGCGATCCGCATCAAATAAGCGGGTTTCGCCCGGAAAGGATCGACAAGGGGCGCTGCCGCCGCAGCGCCCCTTTTTCTTTGTGCTTTCGATCATTCGCATCGTCGTCCCGGCCTTCGCCGGGATGACGTCTCGATCGAAACGATCAGCCGTTAAAGCAGGTCGAGGCTGCCGAGCGCGAGCGCCTGATGTGCGGGGCGTTCGGCCATCAACGCGAACATCTCGTCGCCGCGGCGGGTGCGCTCGACGCTCATCGAGGCAAAGACCGCCATGAAATAGCCGCTGAGCGCGCCGACGCGATAATCGATCCAGAGCGCGTCGGTGTCGGGGTCGATGCCATGGCGGCGCAGCGCCGCGATCCATCGGTCGAAGGCCGGTCGGTCGGCCGCCGCGCGCGCGGCGGGATCGGCGATGCCGGTGCCGACCAGATAGGCAAGATCGGTCGCGCCGCTCCCGCGGCCGAGCGTCTGCCAGTCGACAAGCCAGCATGTGCCGCCATCGGGCGCGAACAGGATGTTGTCGATGCGAAGGTCGCCATGAACGATCGTGCGCGCCGCGGGGTTGCGCGCCAGATAGCGGTCGAGCCGCTGGACGATCCCGGCGCCGAGGTCGAGCACCTCGGGCGCGAGCCGGTCCGCATAGCGTTCGCGAAACCCCGCATAAAGCCGGGGAAAGAGGGCCCGCACGACATCGCCATTGTCGCGCGCTAGCCACGATAGTTGGTCGAGCCGCGGATCGTTCCAGAGCAGCGCGTGGAGCGCCGCCGCGGCGTCGATGCACGGAGCGAGCCGCGCGGCGTCGATGCCGACGAGCTGGTCGCCCTGCCGCGCCGGTGCAAGGTCGGCGAGGAGCAGGATGAAATCGACGTCGTCCGCCGCGATTTCGGCGTGATAGCAGTGCGGTGCCGCGACCCCGCTGTCCGCCGCCAGTTCGCGATACCAGCTCACTTCCTTGACATAGGTGCCGGTGAGCCGTGCGACGTCGCGGCTCGCCTGGTCATGGCTCGGGCATTTGGCGATCACGCTTGCAGGGCGGCTGCTCTCATCCGTCCAGTCGAGCGTCAGGCGGAAGCTGTCGCACATCTGCCCCGTGCCCACGCTGGTCGCGGTAAAGGCCCTGAGGCCGCGGGGGTGGCCGAGCACGGCGCCCAGCCAATCGGGCGTCATCGCGGCGGGCGCGGTCGGAAAGCTCATCGGGCGGGGTCCATCAATCCCGCAAGGCCCGTCGGCGCGTGCGCGCCGACAAACAGTTGCTCGAGCACGCCGATGCCGCGGTGAACCGTCCCGCCATCGGCCAGCTCGGCCGCCACAAGCGCCTGGACGTGCATCGCGAGCGGGTTGGACCAGCCGCGTTCATCGGCGGTGAGTGCGTCGTGCGCGACGACGACCTCTGGCCCGTGATCGAACCCGTGGCCGAACACGGGATGCGTATAGCCAAGCCCGCTCATGGCAAAGACCGGCCCCTCGGGGGTCAGGGTCAGCCGCCGATGGCCCCCAAGCTCGGCCGACAGGCTGGCGATCCGCCGCGTTCCGGTCTGCCAGCGGACGGCAAAGCGCGCGGCGTCAAAATGGGTTTCGGTGCCCGCATCGGTCACGATGACCGCGCGGCGGTTCCACGGCTGTCCCGCGGCATCGTCGTTGCTGTGAAAGAAAAGCGAACGGTCGGCGAAGTTGCACGGCGTCCACAGCCAGAAGAACTGCGCGAAATTGCCTTGCGGTGGCGGCTGTGGCTCGCTTGCGCCGACGGGGCGGATGCCCCAGCTGCGGTCGCGCGTGCCCGTCCAGCCATCGCCGATGTCGATCCGCCGCCCACCCACCGACAGCCAGCCCGACCAGCGACCGTTCTGGGTCATCCGCGTATAATCCATGAACAGGCGCGTGCCGTTGCGGCGCGTGAACCGCGGCTCGAGGATGGGAAAATGGCGGCCGGAAAAGCGCAGCTCGCCGGCAAGCAGCCCGTCGTTCGCCGCTATCCGCAGCGTCAATATGTCGAGCGGCGCGTCGATCGCGATTTCAATCGGGCCGACCGACAGATCAAGCCGCTCGCCATCCGACCGGCGGCTGGTGCGCAGGATATGCTGGACGCCGTCGACGATGACCGAAAAGGCGGCATCGACGATTCCCAGTTGCGGATAAAAGCCCATGGCGGCCGCGAAAAAGACCGATCCGTCGGGAGCGTAGCCGTTGAAGAAATATCGGTCGTAAAAATTGCGGTCGGTGCCTGCAAAGGCGATCGGCTCGGCGCTCTGGTGCAGTGGAAAATCGTCGCCCTTGGTCAGCATCGTCCCTCATCCCGTTTTTTGTTGCAACCTAACGGGGCGAGCGCGCGCGTCAATGCGCCGGCGGATCGACCGGCGGTACGGCGTGGACGCGCGCCACGGGTTCGCCGGGCTGGCGCGGCGGCATCGCGTCGGGCGGGATGTCGGCGATCTGCATGTCGGCGGTCGGCACCGCTGCAAGGTTGCGCACGCGCACCGACAGTTCGCCGTCCGCGATGCGCAATTCGTTGAAGCTGGGCGGGGTCGACCGGATGCGCTGCGACAGCGTTCCGGCGCCGATCATGCGGATCGGCCCCTGGACGGTGTTTTTAGAAAGGTCGAAGGCATCGTGGACATGGCCGCTGAGCACCGCTGCGACACCGCGCCCCGCCAGCGCCGCGAGGGCACGCTCGCCGCCGCGAGTCAGCGCACGCCCGCGCGTCCCGGCCTCGACAAGCGGATGATGCGCCGTCACGAGCACCATTGCGTCCCGCGGCAGCGCGTCGATCGCGGCGAGTGTATGGGCGAGCGCCTTGCCCGTCACCCAGCCTTTCGACCAGTCGAGCCGCCACTGCGCGCGCGCGGTGGTTTTCAGCGGCACGATGGCGAGGCCCGGCAGGTCGATCTCGCGTCGGACGAGCCGCGCGATACGGCGGATCCGGCGATAGGGATAGAAGAAGCGCGCGATGGGATTGAAATAGGGCAGGTCGTGATTGCCGACCTCCACCGTCACGGGCACGTCCAGCGTTTCGATCCAGTCGCACGCCGCGGCGAATTCGCGCGTGCGCGCGCGCATGGTCAGGTCGCCGGTGATCAGGACCGCGTCGGGCCGCTCGGTGCGAACGCAGTCACCGAACCAGGCGAGCGCGGCGGGATCTTCGAGTCCGAAGTGCAGGTCGCTGGCATGAAAAAGCCGGGTCATGCGGTCGCGACGAAATCGACCGCGCTTGTGCCGAGGGTAAAGCACACGGGCGATCCCGTTTCCTGAAGCTCGCCGTCATATTCGAGGCTGATCGGTGTTTCGCCTTCGAGGGTGATCGTTTCGCTGGTTGATAGCTCTTCGGTCGGTCCATCGCGAAAGTCGCCGCCGAGCCAGGCGAGGCCGTGGCGCAGCACGTCGGCCGAACGATCGGCCACGATGCCGTCGGCGCGGATGCCGTGTGCGGTGGGCGTCAGGATGATCGCGGGCCAGTCCCGCCCGTCGCCCGCGACGCGCACGCCGGGCGCGTTCATCATCGCGTCCAGGGCGTCGGGCGCCGCGCGGCTTGCCTCGATCAGCCCGTCCTGGCGCATCGTTTCGCGAACCCCGGCCCAGCGGGTCGCAGGGCCGACGACGATCGTGATGAAAGCCTCCCCCTCCGTCGTCCGGATCGTCGGGATGCGCGCGCGGCGGGCTTTGCCGCCGAGCGCGTCGACCAATATATCGGGCGCGTCGCGGTCGCCGTGCAGCGCCTTTGACAAGAGGTTGAGCGTGCCGCCGGGCAGGGGCAGGATGGCGCCGTCCCAGCCTGCTGCGCGACTTGCCGCTGCGTTGATTGTGCCGTCGCCGGTCCACACGATCAAAAGGTCGATGGTGCGCCGCGCGAGCTCGGCGGCATTGGGGATGGCGTCGTCGGGCAGGGCAAAAGTCGCCGCGAGCGGTGCGCCTTGCGCGCGGCACGCCGCCTCGATCGCGCTGCGGATCGCGGGATCGTAGCTGCCGCTCTGGCTGTTGCAGACAAGCGCGGGGCGGGAAAAGCGTGCCGACATCGGCCTTTCCTACGCGCGAGCGGGCAAAAGGTCGCACGCCGCCCGATTGTTACGTGCTTGTGACGCGCCCCGCGGCCCTGTAGGGCGCGGCGGGATGGCGGTGCGGCTTTTCGAGGGACGGCGATTGATCAAGATCCTCTTCGTGGTGCTGCTGCTCGTGCTGCTGTTCGGCGGCGGGGCCAAGATGATCGTCGCGGGCGGCGCGAAGTCGCTCAACATGGCCGACCGGCTGCTGGGGCAGGGTGACGGCGCGCGGCTGCTGATCGCCGACCAGCCCTATGGCCGTGGGCCGCGCCAGTCGCTCGACATATGGGTGCCCGAAAGTTTGCGCGAGGGCGACCGGCTGCCGGTCGTCGTTTTTTTCTATGGCGGCGGCTGGAACAGCGGCGAGCGGGGGGATTATGGGTTTGCGGGGCGCGCGCTCGCGCGGCAGGGATTTGTCGTCGTCGTCCCCGATTACCGACTGGTGCCGAAAGCGCATTGGCCCGACTTTCTGGAGGACAGCGCCGCGGCGGTCGCGTGGACGCACGAGCATATCGCAAAGCTTGGCGGCGATCCCGACCGCATCGCGCTGATGGGCCATTCGGCGGGCGCCTATAATGCCGTCATGCTGGCGCTCGACCCGCAATGGCTGCGCGCCGCGAAGAGCGATCCTGCCGTCATCCGCGGCGTTGCGGGACTGGCCGGGCCCTATGATTTCCTGCCGCTGGAAAAAGGCGGCCGCGCCGACAAGGCGATGGGCAAGGTCCGGCCGATCGAGCGGACGCAGCCGATCCGCTTCGCGCGCGGCGATGCACCGCCATTGTGGCTTGCGAGCGGCGAGGAGGATGATGTGGTGCGCCCGCGCAACAGCCAGAATCTCGCCGCCGCTGTCGTGCGCGCGGGGGGATCGGCGACGGTCCGCATCTATCCCGACATCGGCCATAGCGGCATAGTGATGGCGCTGGCAGCGCCCTTTCAAAACCGCCAGCCGGTCCTCGACGATGCGACCGACTTCCTGCGCGGCGCGACGGCGCGGCGCATCGCTCCCGCAGCGAAAGTGGTGCCATGAGCGGTGCGATTCCGGCGATCGTCCTCGCGGGCAGCCGCCCCGGACCCGACCCGCTGCTTTCGGGGCGCGGCGTATCGACCAAGGCCTTGCTGCCGGTCGCCGGGCAGGCGATGCTTCTGCACGTCGTCCGCGCGCTCCGCGCCTCGCCGCTGGTCGGGTCGATCACGATCCTGGCGCAGAACAGTGCCGAACTGGCCGCCGAGGCGGGGCTGGCGGGCCTTGACGATCTGTATTTTTCGGATTCGGGACAAGGGATCAGCAGTTCGCTGGTCGCGGCGCTGCCGCCCGGCGACGATCCGCTGCTCGTCACCACCGCGGACAATGTGCTGCTCACCCCGGCGATGATCGAAGAGTTTCTGCACGGCGCCGAGGACAGCGACGTCGCGGTCGCCATGGTCGAGCGCGCGATATTGCTGGCGCGCTATCCCGAATCGCGGCGCACCTGGCTCAAATTCCGCAGCGGCTGGTGGTCGGGGGCGAATATGTTTCGCCTGCGCGGGCGCCGTGTGCTGCCCCTGCTCGACTTCTGGGGGCGGATCGAGCGCGACCGCAAAAAGGGGCTGAAAATTATCGCCGCGTTCGGGCCGTGGCTGCTCATCGGGGCGTTGCTGCGGCTCTTTACCATCCATCAGGGGATCGCGCGCGCCGGGCGGCGCTTTGGCCTTGCCGCGAAGGTGGTGCCGATGTCGGCGCCCGAGGCGTGCATCGACGCCGACAAGCCCGCGGACATCGATCTGATCGAGCGGATATTTGCCGCGCGGGACGAAGCGGCTATAGGGCGGCGGCCATGAGCATTACCAAAGCCATCATTCTGTCGGCCGGGCAGGGTTCGCGCCTGTTGCCGCTGACCCGCGACATTCCCAAATGCCTGATCGAACTGGGCGGCCGCAGCCTTATCAGCTGGCAGGTCGCGGCGCTGGTCGCGAACGGGATCAAGGACATCGTCGTCGTCACCGGATTTCGCACCGAGCGTGTCGAGGACCATGCGCTCCAGCTTTATCGCGACACGGGTGCGCGCATCCGCACGCTGTTCAATCCCTTTTTCCAGGTCGCCGACAATCTGGGTACCTGCTGGATCGCGCGCGAGGAGATGGACCGCGATTTCATCATCCTCAACGGCGACACCATCGTATCGGACGAGATTGTCGCGCGGCTGATCGAAGGGGCCAGGGAGCCGATCACCGTCACCGTCGACGTCAAATCACATTATGACGACGACGATATGAAGGTGAACCGCGACGCCGACGGGCGCCTGCACGCGATCGGCAAGCGGCTCCTGCCTCCCGATACCAATTCCGAATCGATCGGGATGCTCGCCTTTACCGGCGACGGCCCATCGATCTTTCGCAATCAGGTCGACCAGATGATGCGCACGCCCGACGGGGTCGAACGCTGGTACCTGCGCGCGATCGACATCATCGCCAAGGGCAACCGCGTGGGCACCGTGTCGATCGAAGGGCTGGAATGGCAGGAAGTCGACTTCCCGCAGGATGTCGAAGCCGCCGAGGCGCTCACCGCCAAATGGGCCGAAGAAGGCCGCTACGCGAAATAGGGCCTTAGCCAGTCCGCAAGCGCGGCGATTTGATCGTCGTCGAGCTTCACCGCCTGCCCCAGGTCGGGCGGTCCCGGCCAGCCGGCATCGGCAATGCTCACGCCCGCGCCGCTGCGTTCGCCGTCATAACGCGGCAGGACATGGAAATGGACGTGCGGGTCGACCATCATCAGCATCAGATAATTGATCTTTGCATAGCCGACCGCCTTGCCGAGCGCGGTCTCGATCGCCGCAGTCACGGTCTTGAGCTCGGCGTGCGCTTCGGCGGGCAGGGCGCCGAACGCCGTGGCATCCGATTTCGCGGCGAGCACCAGCGCGCCAAGCACCGGCTGCGCGGGACGCAGGAGCACGACCCAATGCTGATATTCGGCAACCAGCGTCGCCGGATGGCCGAATTTTTCGATCGTGGCGTTCATGCGTCTTCCATCCAGCTGACGATGGGTTTACCCGCGCGGCGCGCGGCATAGGCCTGCACCAGCTGCACGGCATGGACAAGCAGCGAGATGACGGTCCACCAGGCTACCGCGATCAGTCCGATGTCGGGGCGCCCGGCGAGGGTCGCGAAAAACAGGATCGCGAAATTGGGATTGCGCCGCGCCGTGATCAGGCGAAACTGGCTGTCGAACCGGCGCCAGACATGGACGTCCATGCCGAAGTCCTTGATGAACATCCCCTCGATCACGCGTTGGAGCACATAGCCCGCGACGATGGCGATCATCACGATCAGGAAGGTCTGGTCGGATAAGGCAAGGCCCCAGGCGCCGAGACCGACACCCCAGAAATACCACCAGAAGGGCGGGTGAATGAGGTCGACGCCGTGATCGGCGATGTTGCCCCATTTCGACGAGGTGATCGTGCAGCGCGCAAGCTTTCCGTCGACGGTGTCGAGCACCATGAAGATGAAGGCGGCGAGCATTCCCGTCCAATAATGGCCATAGGCGAAGAGGTAGGTCGCATAGAGGCAAAGCGCCGCGCCGATCGCCGTGACCATATTCGGCGTCATACCGATGCTTGCCGCGCCGCGGGTCAACCATAAGGCGATTTCGGGCCACAGATATTTGGTGAGCGCATCGGTCACGCCCTTATAGGCACCGAAATAGCTTTTCCGTTCGATCGCGCGCCGCGTTGGTGGCGTCAGCGGCTGAATGAAGGGGCAGTCGAGCTTGCGCAGCTGGCGGTTATAGATTTGCGGATTGTCGCGATAATCGATGATGGTCAGTGCGTCGCGCCGGGCCGCGATGTCGTCCGGTGTCATCCCGCCCACAAGGTGCGCCATCACCAGCGCGTCGCCGTCCATCACTACCGTAGCGGGCAGCGTCACGATATGCCGCAGCCATACCGGATCGAACACATAGGCCAGATTGACGTAAAGCCGCGCGCCGCCCGCGTCCGCCGTTTCGGGCAGCCCTTCGGCGCGCGCCAGCCGGCGCAGACGCTCGGCATTGGACATGCCCCAGATCGGGGTGGGATTGTCGCCGATCGGGATCAGCGCGGGAAGGGAAACGGCGTCGGTCATCCGCCGCTCTTATCCTGCTCCGCGTCCTTTGCAAGAAAGCGCAGGATCGCTTCGGCGCCGCGCGCCGCCGCGCCCGCGGGGTCGCCGCCGATCGATTCGGCAAGCCGCGCCCGTTGCGCCTCGGCATAGCAGGCATGGCGGCCGGGGGCTGCCGCGATCGCGGCGGGCAGGTCGACGAGGTCGTCGACGACATCGCCCAGCGTCCAGAACAGATAATCGGGATCGCCCGTCCAATCGACCTTGTGTGCATTGAGAAAAATGCACGGTCGCGGCGTCGCCAGAAACTCATATACTTGGCTGCTGACGTCGCCGAGATAGAGGTCGGCGCCGCTGGTATAGCTCATGTCGAAGAGGCGTTCGGAGCCGAGGTCGATATGGATTCTGCCCGGAATCGCGAGTTGTTCGACGTCGGCGCGCTCGGCTTCGCTGGCTTCGGCGAACAGGCGGACATGCGGTGCGACGACAAGGTTGTAGCGATCCTGCGCCGCGAACCAGTCGATAATCTTGCGCCCGAACCGGTCCCACGACGACAGGTCGCGCCGGAAATGCGGGGCGTAAAGGACGATCGGCCGATCATCCTCGAAAAGCGGCGCGCGCGTATTCTGCAGCCGCCGCATCAGGTCGAGCTTTACATAGCCGTTGACGGCGTAATGCCCTGGACGGATCGTTCCGGCATCCAGCAGGCGCTGCTTGCTCTTTTCACCCGCGACCAGCACGAACTGAAAATGCCGATCGCGCGGGTCGAGCATGATCGCGCGATCGCCCGCGCCGTGTGGCGTGAAGATGAGCTGCGTCCGCCGCGGCAGGAAATGGCGGATCGTTGTCGTCGTCCGCTCTGGAACGACGATCGCGTCGAACCGGCGGAGAAAGGGCAGCGCGTCGAGCAGGATCGGCAGGCGCGGATTGCGGAACAGGCCGCGCGCGCGCAGCCAGCGTGCGATCCCTTTCTGCCCCAGCAAAGTGATCTTGGGCGCAAAGCCCGGATAGGCGAGCATGACTTGCTGCGCGACGGGCAGATGGTCGGCGCTTGCCACCGCAATTTCGACCGCCTGACCCTTCGCGGCCATTTCCGCGGCGATGGGCAGCGCGTGGAACAGATGATGCGGCTCGCCGATGAACAGAAAGAGGATGCGCATCACCGAACCTTCGTCGGCGCCCCTGCGGCGGCATCCTCGAAATCCGCGACATGCCAGCCGTGCTTTGCGGCAAGCCGTACGACCTTGTCGCCGCGCCCGACAAGCCACGCCTCGCGCGCCAATGCAAAGGTCGGTGCGTCGCTGGCGTGGTCCGAATAGGCGCGGATATGCGCGCCGTCGCACTGGTGGGCGGCGAGCCATTCGGCGACGCGGCGTGCCTTTTCGTCGCCGTAGCAATTGGGTCCGTCGAGCGCGGGCAACCAGTTGCCCGCGGCGTCGCGGCGATGGCGCGAGGCGACGATAGCGTCGAAACCAAGCGCGTCAGCGATCGCGCGAGCATAAAATTCGGGCGCCGCCGTCGCCATCAGAAGCAGGAACCCTTCGCTTCGGTCGCGCGCGATGTGCGCGGCAGCGCCCGGCGGTACGTCGCGCGGCACGCGCCAGGCGGCGAACCGCGCGGCGAGCCGTTCGGCGCGGGCCGCTGACAGGCCGGCGCCCAGCATCAGCCGGATCGCGGCGGGCTTGAACCGGTCGCGGCCATAAAGGTGGAGCGCATGGCCGATCATCAGCACCGCGAGAAGGGGAAGCAGAAGCAGGCGCCATGGCGCGTCGCGCCACGCCGCCCACAGCAGGAACAAGGTGAAGGTCGGGGTGCGCAGCACGGTGCGGTCGAGGTCATAGATTGCGACGCGGGGCGGGGTGTCGGTCATCGGTCGGCCGGTCCGATCAGGTGGAGGCGGCGCGCTGCCTTGCCAAGCGAAGCGCGATCGGCGAGCGGCAGTGCAAAGCGTAGCGCCAGCCAGATCGCCGCGACGGCGATGATCAGGAGCAAGGGCAGCGCGACGGGATCGGGGAGAAGATCGGCAAGCAGCGCCGCCCCGCCCACGGCGACCGTCAGGCCCATGCCGCGCATCGCGACCGCGGGAAATTGCGCATCGAACGGATGGAGCCCCTCGACGGCGGCAAGCTGAATCATGGGAATCGCCGCCATGACGACCAGCCCGATCGCCGTCGCCAGCGTCACGCCCGTCAGCGGATCGACAGGACCGACCAGCAGCCACCCGGCAGCGATGGCGACGCCCACGCCGACAACGCTGGCCGTGAGCTGGTGGCGGAAGGCGGCGACCACCTGAAGCACCGGCGCCGCGATGCCGAGCACCGCTTCGGCCGCGCGCGCGAAGAGCAGGATGACCAGCGCTGCCTGCGCCGTTTGTGCCTGATCGCCGAAAAGGCTGAGCAGCGACGCGCTTCCCGCCGCAAGCACTGCCGCGAGCGGCAGCGCGATCGCCGCGATCAGCCGGGTGGCATAAGCGTAGATGTCGGCAACCTGCCGCCGGTCGCGGCGTTCGGCGCTCGCGGCGAGCGGTGCCATCACATAGGTAAAGGCGATACGCACCAGCTGGACGATGCTCGACAGCTTGCGCGCGATCGTGAACAGGCCCGCCGCCGCAGCCCCCGCGGCGCCGGGGAGCAGCATGTTGAGAATCAGGGCAGGTGCGTCGCCGAACAGCCGTGTGATGACGTTCGACGGCAGGATGGACAGCCCCGCCCAGAATGTATCGCGCGAGACCGGGCCGGCCCAGGGTCCGCGCCACAGATCGGCGAAACTATATTGGCGCGCAAGCAGGCGCACCGAAAGGGCGGCGGTGATGGCAAGCGAGCAAAGATGGGCGATAAACAGCCCCTTCAGCCCGAGGCCGCCAGCAAAGAACAGCAGGGCGAACAAGAGGCGGAGCAATTGTTCCCAGACAATCCGCAAGCGGATTTCGGCGCCGAATACCATCCGCGCGCGGAGCGCCGAAGTCGCGATTTCGACAAAGGCCCAGAGCGGCAGCGCCCAGACAAAAATCCTGATCGCCGGAACGACCAGCTCGCGATCGCGGGCCGCGACATTGAGGAGCGGGCCAAGCTCGGCCGCGAACATCGAAATCAGCGCCGCGGCGAGGATGCAGGGCCCGACGCCGAAGATCATCGCGGTACGGAGGGCCGCCGCCGCTTCGGCATCACTCGCCGATTGCGGGACGGTGCGCTGCATCGCGCTGGTCATGCCCAGGTCGAAGATATTCTCGATGAGGTTCACCGCTGCCCACAGCACGGCATAAAGGCCATAGCCCGCGAGCCCGAACATCAGGACATAGAGCGGCTGTGCAACGACTTCCACGATCGCGCCCAAGCGCGCGAGCATCGTCGTGCCGAGCCCGCGCGCGACGCTGCGGCTGGTGACGGCAGAATGGTCGGCGTTGTCGCTCATCCTTGCGGCACCTAGCGGCTCGGCCCGCGTGCCGCCAGCGGCTTTCGCGCACCGACGGTACATCACCCCCTTGTCGGCGCCGTCAATCGGGTCTAGTCGGACCCGCGACTGCATCATGGGAGCCCGACATGGCCGAATTCCGCCTGCCCAAGAACAGCCGCCCGCAAAAGGGCGGCAAGGTCCACAAGGCCGAAGGCGCCGCGCACGTCAAAAAATTCAAAGTCTATCGCTATGACCCCGACAAGGGGCAGAACCCGCATTTCGACACGTTCGAGATCGACACCGACACTTGCGGTCCGATGGTGCTCGACGCGCTCATCAAGATGAAGAGCGAGCAGGATTCGACGCTGACCTTCCGCCGGTCGTGCCGCGAAGGCATTTGCGGCAGCTGTTCGATGAACATGAACGGCAAGAACGGCCTCGCCTGTACCACCGCGATCGAGGATCTGAAGGGCGACATCACGATCACCCCGCTGCCGGCGATGGACGTGATCAAGGATCTGGTCCCCGACTTCACCCATTTTTATGCGCAATATGCGTCGATCGAACCCTGGCTCAAGACCAAGACGACGACGCCGAGCGGCAAGGAGCGCCTGCAGTCGCCCGCCGAGCGCGAAAAGCTCGACGGCCTTTATGAGTGCATCCTCTGCGCCTGCTGCTCGACGAGCTGCCCGAGCTATTGGTGGAACAGCGACAAGTTCCTCGGCCCGGCGATCCTGCTCCAGGCGTATCGCTGGCTCGCCGACAGCCGCGACGAGATGACGGGCGAACGGCTCGATGAGCTGGAAGATCCCTTCCGGCTCTATCGCTGCCACACGATCATGAACTGTGCCAACGCCTGCCCCAAGGGGCTGAGCCCCGCTCGCGCGATCGCCGAGATCAAGAAGATGGAAGCCGAGCGGCAGGTGTGATGGTTGCGGACGGCGACGGCCCGCGCCGTTTTGCCGTTGCGAAAGGCAAAATGTGAACGACGGCATCGAGGAACCGAAGCGCCGCGAGAATTTTACCGCGGAGGAACTCGACGGCGGCTGGATCAGCTGGGATCTGAAAGACCCGACGCGCTTCAACGCCTTTATCGAACCGCTGACGGTGCGCGTCGAATCGCCGACCGCCGATGGCCGCCCGCGCGCGCGGGTGCGCATGGTCCCCGAACGCAAGCACAGCAATCTGGGCGACAATGTCCATGGCGCGGTCACGCTCGCGCTCGTCGACATCGCGCTGTTCGCGGCGTCGCATCAGTTCGGAGCGCTCGATGCGGGTCATTCGGTGACGCTCGACCTGTCGACGCAGTTCGTGGGCGGGGGCCGGGTCGGCGAACCGCTCGATGCCGTGGTCGAGCTGGTGCGCGAAACGGGGCGGCTCATTTTCCTGCGCGGGCTGGTCGTGCAGGGCGAGGACGACAGCCATATCGTGCTGAGTTTCGCAGGGACGATCCGCAAGGCCAGCGCGCGGTGACAACCGTGCTCGCGGCCTATGACGCGCTCGTCGCCGCGGGCGAGTTGCGTCCCGACGCTGAACAGCGCGCCGCCGCCGTTCGGCTCGACCGCTTGCAGGCGGAGCTCGAGGCCGTGCCGAAGCGTGGCAGCCTGCTCTGGCGCCTCGCGGGTCGCAAGCCCGAGGCGCTGCGCGGCGTCTATCTGTGGGGCGCGGTCGGGCGCGGCAAGTCGATGCTGATGGACCTGTTCTACGACCAGCTCGCGATCGAGCGGAAGCAGCGCGTCCATTTCCATGCCTTCATGCTCGACGTCCATGCGCGGATGCGCGAGGTCCGCAAGAGCGAGACCGGCGATCCGATTCCGCTTGTCGCCGATGCGCTGGCGGAGAATGTCCGCTGCCTCGCCTTCGACGAGATGGTCGTCAACAACAGCGCCGACGCGATGATCCTGTCGCGCCTGTTCACCGCGCTGATCGACCGCGGGCTGACGATGATCGCGACGTCGAACCGGCCGCCGAAGGATCTGTACAAGGACGGGCTCAACCGCGAGCATTTCCTGCCCTTCATCGCGCTCGTCGAGGCGCGGCTCGACGTGATGGGGCTGAACGGCCCGACCGATTACCGCCGCGATCGGCTGGGCGATGGCGCGCGCTGGTTCGTTCCCGCCGACGAAGCGGCGAGCGCGGCGCTGTCGGCCGCCTTTTTCCGCCTCACCGACTATCCGCCCGAGGATCGCGCGCACGTTCCCTCGCTCGACCTCGACGTCGGCGGCGGGCGGGTGCTGCATGTGCCAAAGGCGCTGAAGGGCGTCGCGGTCTTTTCGTTCAAGCGGCTATGCGGCGCGGCGCGGGGGGCCGCCGACTATCTGGCGGTCGCGCGGCATTTCCATACGGTGATCATCGTCGGCATTCCGCGCATGGGGCCCGAAAACCGTAATGAGGCGGCGCGCTTCGTGACGCTGATCGACGCGCTCTATGAATATAAGGTCAAGCTGCTCGCCAGCGCCGCGGCGATGCCCGATGCGCTCTATGTCGCGGGCGACGGCGCGTTCGAATTCGAGCGCACGGCGAGCCGCCTCGCCGAAATGCAGTCCGACGACTATCTGGCGTTAGGCCATGGCCAGCAGGATGCCCCCGGCGATCTTCCCCCAGCGTGACGTGTTCGCGGTGACATAGGCGAGGCTGCGGACATAGCGCACCTCGTGCGCGAGATGGCCCGCCGCCTGCTCGGCAGTGCGGCGCAGCGTGCGGAGCGGCCGCGGTTCCGGCAATCCGATCGCTCCCGGCCGGGCCGGCGGCTCGGGCAGGTCGACGAAGCCCCCGCTTGTCACGCGGCGATCGTCGGCGACGGCCCGGCACAATGCCTCCATGCGTGCGATTGCCAGCCGGTTGGCCACCGCGCGGTCGCGGCTCAAAAGTTCGAAACTGTGGCTGAAGGCGGAGAATTGGATCGCGCCGCTGTCGGCCGCATGATCCAGCGCATCGCGCATCTCCTCTTCGGACATGGCGCAAAGCTGTGCGGGGCGAAAGCTGTCGGCGCGGTCCATCAGTCCGCTGACCGGCACCTCGCACACGCCGTGGTGCATCCGCATCCCGATATTGTCGCGGTCGAGTACGATGTCGCAGCCGTGGCCGATATGGGCCCCGTTGAAACTGCTGTCATAAGCGAAACCCAGCGCGGCGAGCGCGCGCAGCGTATCGTCGTTGGCGCCGAAATTGCCCGCGCGAAAGGCGACCGGATCGGGCGCGCCGGCGCGCACCAGCATGTCCGCAGCGAGCCCGATCAGCTTTTTCTGCGCGCCGAGCGGGAAATCGCCGATGTTGCGTCCGGTAAGGCGCCCGACCGGGTTGAAACGCGCAAAGGCAAGCCATTCGGTGTGGATGTGAAGCTGGACCTCGTGTCCGCGCGCGACGATCGGAGCGACGATGTCGCGGACGACCGACGGCCCGTAAACAAGCGCGGGCATAGGATCGACGAAGAACACGCCCTTGAGCCCATATTGGTCGAGCATGTCCATCTGGAAGATGATGCCGAAATCGCCATCGCGGCAGCGGCCGAGAATCGAGCTTTCGAAATTGGCGCGCGCGTCGAGGCCCTGCTGATAAAGGCCCGCCGACAATTCGGTGTCGAAGCTGATGATCGCGCGCGTCACGCCCGGTCCTTAACATTGCGGTTATAAGCGAAAGTTAATCCGTCGCAGTATGATGCGCCAGTGGCGATAGCGAGGGACTATTCAAATCAGGCATGGGCTGCTCTGGATAAAAGATATTGCGAACTATTAGCAAAAAAAGGCTGAAAATCGCGTTTTTCGCGGTTGTTTCGCTTCCGGAATCGGCGTAGGGCGGCGCCAGTCTTGGGACCGGCGCGGAGCTTTGGCCCGTGCCCCCGCCGGTCTGTGAACCAATTGCCGGGCTTGCCAGGAAGGGAGTGCCGCGCGCCATGGGACGCAAGAAGATCGCTTTGATCGGAGCCGGGAATATCGGCGGAACGCTGGCTTTGCTCGCCGCGCAGAAGGAACTGGGCGATGTCGTCCTGTTCGACGTCGTCGAAGGTGTGCCGCAGGGCAAGGCGCTCGACCTGTCGCAGGTCGGCCCGATCGCGGGCTTTGACGCGAAGATCACCGGATCGAACGATTACAAGGACATCGCGGGCGCCGACGTTATCATCGTCACCGCCGGTGTCGCGCGCAAGCCGGGCATGAGCCGCGACGACCTGCTCGGTATCAACCTGAAGGTCATGAAGGCCGTCGGCGAAGGCATCAAGGCGAATGCCCCCGACGCCTTCGTCATCTGCATCACCAACCCGCTCGACGCGATGGTCTGGGCGCTGCGCGAATTCTCGGGGCTCCCGCACAACAAGGTCGTCGGCATGGCCGGCGTGCTCGACTCGGCGCGCTTCAGCCACTTCATCGCCGACGAATTCGACGTGTCGGTGAAGGATGTGAATACCTTCGTGCTCGGCGGCCATGGTGACACGATGGTCCCCGTCGTCCGCTACTCGACCGTCAACGGCATCCCCGTTCCTGATCTGGTCAAGATGGGCCTGTCGTCGCAGGACAAGATCGACGCCATCGTCAAGCGCACGCGCGGCGGCGGCGGCGAGATCGTCGCGCTGCTCGGCACCGGCTCTGCCTTCTACGCCCCCGCGGCCTCGGGCATCGCGATGGCCGAAGCCTATCTGGGGGACCAGAAGCGCATCCTGCCCTGTGCGGCCTATGTCGATGGCCAGTACGGCGTCGATGGCCTCTATGTCGGCGTGCCGGTGATGATCGGCGCGAACGGCGTTGAGAAGATCGTCGAGATCGAACTCGATGCCGAAGACAAGGCGGGCCTGCAGGTTTCGGTCGATGCGGTCAAGGAACTGCTCGACGCGTGCAAGAATCTGGATCCCAGCCTCGCATAATATCTGTGCCCCTGCGAAGGCAGGGGCCCATCACCTGCCCTTGAAATGTCAGGCGGCGGGTGGCCGATAAATCTGGAGATGGGCCCCCGCCTTCGCAGGGGCACGAGAAACGGAACGAAATCCATGAGCATCCTCATCGACAAGAATACCAAGGTCATCACGCAGGGGATGACCGGCGCTACCGGCACCTTCCACACCGAACAGGCGCTCGCCTATGGCACGCAGATGGTCGGCGGCGTGACGCCGGGCAAGGGCGGCACGACGCACATCGGCCTGCCGATGTTCAACACCGTCGAGGAAGCGAAGCATGCGACCGGCGCGACCGCGTCGGTCATCTATGTGCCGCCGCCGTTCGCCGCCGATTCGATCCTCGAGGCGATCGATGCCGAGATCGAGCTGATCGTTGCGATCACCGAGGGCATTCCGGTGCTCGACATGGTCAAGGTGAAACGTGCCCTCAGCGGTTCGAAGTCGCGGCTGATCGGCCCGAACTGCCCCGGCGTGCTGACCCCCGACGAATGCAAGATCGGCATCATGCCCGGAAACATCTTCAAGAAGGGCAGCGTCGGCGTCGTCTCGCGCTCGGGCACGCTGACCTATGAAGCCGTGTTCCAGACCTCGAACGTCGGGCTCGGCCAGACCACCGCGGTCGGCATTGGCGGCGACCCGGTCAACGGCACCAACTTCATCGACGTGCTCGAACTCTTCCTCGCCGACGACGAAACCAAGTCGATCATCATGATCGGCGAAATCGGCGGCGACGCCGAGGAACAGGCGGCGCAGTTCCTGATCGACGAAGCGAAGCGCGGCCGCAAGAAGCCGATGGCGGGCTTCATCGCCGGCCGCACCGCGCCTCCGGGCCGCCGGATGGGCCACGCCGGCGCGATCGTGTCGGGCGGCAAGGGCGACGCCGAAAGCAAGATCGCGGCGATGGAAGCTGCGGGCATCAAGGTGTCGGCAAGCCCGTCGGAACTCGGCACGACGTTGGCCGAAGTGCTGAAAGAGCGCGTTTGAGCTGGCGGCCCGCCGGCGCTCTTTGTCGGCGGGTCCCCGCTCCCCATATAAAATCCACTCCTTCCTCCCCGCGGAAAAACAAATGAACCTCGAGAGACAAAGCTTCGACATCGACGAGCCGCAGGCTGGTCCCAGCTGGGCGCCGAAGAATTGGCCGCTGATCGACAGCGACGACATGACCGCCGCGCTCGACCCGCAGCAGATGCAGGTTGCGGTAAAGGCTGCGTCGGCGAAGGCGGGCGCGCCGCTCTCGAATGCCGAGGTCGAGCGCGCGGCGAATGATTCGATCCGCGCGATGATGCTGATCCGCACCTATCGCGTCCGCGGGCACCTTGCCGCGACGCTCGATCCGCTGGGGCTCAGCCAGCGCGAGTTGCCCGCCGACCTGACGCCGGAATATCACGGGTTTGTCGGTGCCGACCTCGATCGGCCGATCTGGCTCGGCGGCGCGCTGGGACTGGAAAAGGGCACGGTGCGCGAGATCGTCGCGATTCTGCAGGCCAATTATTGCGGCCATGTCGGCCTTGAATATATGCACATCTCCGACGTCGAGGAACGGCGTTTCCTGCAGGAACGGATGGAGGGCGCCGACAAGAGCGTCGAATTCACAAGGGAAGGCAAGCAGGCCATTCTCAAAAAGGTGATCGAGGCCGAGGAGTGGGAGAAGTTCCTCGCGCGCAAATATGTCGGCACCAAGCGCTTCGGGCTCGACGGCGGCGAAGCGATGATCCCCGCCATGGAAGCGATCATCAAATATGGCGGCCAATATGGCGTCAAGGAAATCGTGTACGGCATGGCGCACCGCGGGCGGCTCAACATGCTCGCGAACGTGATGGCGAAACCCTATCAGGTGATCTTCCACGAGTTCGCAGGCGGATCGGCCAACCCCGACGACATCGGCGGATCGGGCGACGTCAAATATCACCTCGGCACGTCGACCGACCGCGAATTCGACGGCATTTCGGTGCATATGTCGCTGGTGCCCAACCCTTCGCACCTCGAGGCGGTCGATCCGGTGGTGCTCGGCAAGGTACGCGCGCAGCAGGTCGTGCGCGACGATCTGGTCGAACATGGGCAGGTGCTGCCCGTGCTGATCCACGGCGACGCGGCGTTCGCGGGGCAGGGGATCGTCTGGGAATGTCTCGGCTTCTCGGGTATTCGTGGGTACAATACGGGCGGCTGCATCCACTTCATCGTCAATAACCAGATCGGTTTTACGACGAGCCCGCAATTTGCCAGATCGTCACCCTATCCGTCGGATGTCGCCAAGGGCGTGCAGGCGCCGATCCTGCACGTCAACGGCGACGATCCCGAAGCGGTGACGTTCGCGTGCAAGCTGGCGATCGACTTCCGCCAGCAGTTCAAGCGCGACGTTGTGATCGACATGTGGTGCTATCGCCGCTTCGGCCACAATGAAGGCGACGAGCCGTCGTTCACCCAGCCGCTGATGTACGAGCGCATTCGCAAGCATCCGCCAGTGTCGCAGCTGTGCGCCGCGAAGCTGGAAGCCGAAGGCGTGATCGACGCCGGCTGGGCCGACACCCACCGCGCCGAGTTTGTTGCGCGGCTCGAAAGCGATTTCGAGGCGGCGAAAAGCTACAAGCCCAACAAGGCGGACTGGTTCGCCGGGCGCTGGTCGGGACTATATGCCCCGACCGACCCCGAAAATGCGCGGCGCAACATCGCGACGGGCGTGACCGAAAAGCTTTTCGATTCGATCGGCCGCACGCTCACGACGATTCCCGCCGATGTCGAGGTCCACAAGACACTGCGCCGCGTCATCGACGGACGCGCCGCAATGTTCGCCGATAAGAATGACGGCGAAGTGTTCGACTGGGCGACCGCGGAGAGTCTGGCCTTTGGCACCTTGCTCAGCGAAGGTTATCAGGTGCGCCTGTCGGGCCAGGATTCGGGCCGCGGCACGTTCAGCCAACGCCACGCCGTCTGGGTCGACCAGAAGAGCGAGGAAAAATATGTCCCGCTGACCACCGTGCCGCACGGCCGGTTCGAGGTGCTCGACAGCCCGCTGTCCGAATATGGCGTGCTCGGTTTCGAATATGGCTATGCGATGGCCGATCCGAAGAGCCTGGTGCTCTGGGAAGCGCAGTTCGGCGATTTCGCCAACGGCGCGCAGATCATGATCGACCAGTTCATCGCGGCGGGCGAAGCGAAGTGGCTGCGCGCCAACGGGCTCGTGATGCTGCTGCCGCACGGTTACGAAGGGCAGGGGCCCGAGCATAGCTCGGCGCGCCTCGAACGCTTCCTGCAACTCTGCGCGGGCGACAATATCCAGGTGTGCAATATTTCGACCCCGTCGAACTATTTTCACGTCCTGCGTCGCCAGATGCTGCGCTCGTTCCGCAAGCCGCTGATCATCATGACGCCCAAGTCGCTGCTGCGGCACAAGCTGGCGGTGTCGCAGCGGTCGGATTTTATCGGCGAGGCGCATTTCCGCCGCATCATGTCGGACCGCACCCCGCCCGCCGACACGGACATCAAGCGCGTCGTGCTGTGTTCGGGCAAGGTCGGTTACGACCTGATGGAAGCGCGCGATGCCGCGGGGCTGACCGACACGACGGTGATCCGCATCGAGCAGCTCTATCCTTTCCCCGGCGAGGCGCTCGCGGTTCGGCTGAAGCGGATGCCGAAGCTCGAGGAGGTGGTCTGGGCGCAGGAAGAACCGCGCAACAACGGCGCTTGGTTCTTTGTGGGCGAGCTGATCGAGGAATCGCTGATCGCAGCGGGCCATAAGGATATGCGTCCGCGCTACGCCGGCCGCGCCGCCGCCGCCTCGCCCGCGACCGGCCTGATGAGCCGCCACCAGACCGAACAGTCGGCGCTCGTCGCCGACGCGCTCGGCCTGTCGGTCCGCGCCGAAATCCGCCGCACCAAGAAAAAAGCCTGATCTCCCTAAGGAACCGCATCTATGAGCACCGAAGTCAAAGTCCCAACGCTGGGTGAAAGCGTTACCGAAGCGACGATCGGCGAATGGCTGAAAAAGCCCGGCGAAGCCGTCGCGCTCGACGAACCGATCGCGAGCCTTGAAACCGACAAGGTTGCCGTCGAAGTCCCGTCGCCTGTCGCCGGCGTGCTGGGGCAGCAGCTCGCTGCGGTCGGTGACACGGTCAATGTCGGCGCAGTGATCGCGACGGTCGAGGCGGGCGGCGCGGCGGCCACGCCGGCTCCCGCGAAGGCCGAGACGGCCGCGCCTGTCCCCGCCGCGGCCGCACCTGCGGTGCGCGAAGGCGTTGATACCGTTGCGACCATGTCGCCCGCGGTACGCCGCCTGGTGCTCGAACACGGGCTGGACCCGACGAAGATCAAGGGCACGGGCAAGGACGGCCGACTGACCAAGGAAGATGTGCTCGCCGCGGCGAATGCGGCGCCCGATACGTCGCCTGCTCCGGCACCTGCGGCGGCGGCAGCCCCCGCCGCGAGTGGCGCGCCGGGCCGTCAGGAAGAGCGCGTCAAGATGACCCGCCTGCGCCAGACGATCGCCAAGCGGCTGAAATCGGCGCAGGACACCGCGGCGATGCTGACGACCTTCAACGACGTCGACATGTCCGCGGTGATCGAGGCGCGTGCGCGGTACAAGGATCTCTTTGAAAAGAAGCACGGCGTTCGCCTCGGCTTCATGGGCTTCTTCACCAAGGCCGCCTGTCTGGCGCTCAAGGACATTCCGGCGGTCAACGGCCGCATCGACGGCGACGAGATCGTCTATAACAATTATATGGACATCTCGGTCGCGGTCAGCGGGCCCAGCGGCCTCGTCGTGCCCGTCATCCGCAATGCCGAGACGCTGAGCTTTGCCGACATCGAAAAGACGATCGGCGATTTCGGCAAGCGCGCCAAGGACGGCACGCTGACGATGGACGACATGACCGGCGGCACCTTCACCATTTCGAACGGCGGCGTTTTCGGTTCGCTGATGTCGACGCCGATCATCAACCCGCCGCAGTCGGCGGTGCTTGGTCTCCACCGCATCGAGGATCGCCCCGTCGTCGTGAATGGCGAGGTCGTCGTGCGTCCGATGATGTATCTGGCGCTGAGCTATGACCACCGCCTGATCGACGGCCGCGAGGCGGTGACCTTTTTGAAGACGATCAAGGAAGCGATCGAGGATCCGACGCGGTTGCTGATTGATTTGTAAGGCCATGTGCTCCTGCGAACGCAGGAGCCCAGGGTGGGGCAGGCTGCCATTCGGTCCCCATATCGGAGAATGGAATGATCAGACCAGGATATGTCTACTTGATGGCCAGCGGCCGCAACGGGACGACATATTTGGGCGTGACCAGCGATCTTCTGAAGCGGGTTTGGCAGCACCGCAACGAAGTGACGGACAGCTTTAGCAAGAAATATGGCTGCACACGACTGGTCTGGTACGAGGCGTTTGACGATATTCAGCAAGCGCGTCAGCGCGAACTGCAAATGAAGAAATGGAAGCGGGCGTGGAAGGTTGAACTGATCGAACGTGACAATCCGCAATGGCTGGATTGGTTCGACAGGCTATCGCTTTGACGCCCTGGGTTCCTGCGTTCGCAGGAACACAAATGGAGTGAACCATGGCTGATTACGACTACGACGTTCTTGTCATCGGTGCCGGTCCCGGCGGTTATGTCGCGGCGATCCGCGCCGCGCAGCTGGGGCTCAAGACCGCGTGCGCCGAAGGGCGCGAGACGCTGGGCGGCACCTGCCTCAACGTCGGGTGCATCCCGTCGAAGGCGATGCTCCATGCGTCCGAATATTTCGAGGCCGCGGCGGGCGGCGCGATGGCCGCGATGGGTATCAAGGTAAAGCCCGAGCTCGACCTTCCCGCCATGCACGGCCAGCGCAAGGATGCGGTCAAGGGCCTGACCGGCGGCATCGAGTTCCTGTTCAAGAAGAACAATGTCGACTGGTTGAAGGGCTATGCGCAGTTCACCTCGAAGGACAGCGTGGAGGTCGCGGGCAAGAGCTATCGCGCCAGGAACATCATCATCGCGACGGGGTCGTCGGTGACGCCGCTCCCCGGAGTGGAGGTCGATAACGACAAGCAGATCATCGTCGATTCGACCGGTGCGCTCGAACTCGCGAAGGTGCCGGGCCATATGGTCGTCATCGGCGGCGGTGTCATCGGGCTGGAGCTTGGCAGCGTGTGGCGCCGCCTGGGCGCCAAAGTGACCTGCGTGGAGTTTCTGGACCAGATCCTGCCCGGCATGGACGCCGACGTGCGCAAGGAGGCGAACAAAATCTTCAAGAAGCAGGGGGTCGAGTTCAAGCTCAAAACCAAAGTTACCAAGGCCGAGGTGAAGGGCAAGAAGGCGGTGCTGACGCTCGAACCCGCGGGGGGAGGCGAGGCGGAAACGCTGGAGTCCGACGTCGTGCTCGTGTCGATCGGACGCAAGCCCAACACCGACGGCCTCGCGCTCGACAAGGCGGGGCTGGAGGTTAACCAGCGCGGCCAGATCGAGATCGATCACGACTTCCGCACCGCGGTCGACGGCATCTGGGCGATCGGCGACGTCGTTCCGGGGCCGATGCTCGCGCACAAGGCCGAGGATGAGGGCATCGCCTGCGCCGAAAATATCGCCGGGCAGACGGGGATCGTGAATCACGACGTCATCCCGTCGGTCGTCTATACCTGGCCCGAAATCGCCGGTGTCGGGCTGACCGAGGAACAGGCGAAGGAACGCGGCGAGGTCAAGGTCGGCAAATTCCCGATGCTGGCGAACAGCCGCGCAAAGACGAACCACGAGCCCGACGGTTTTGTGAAGGTGATCGCCGACGCCACGACCGACCGCGTGCTCGGCGTCTGGTGTATCGCGAGCGTTGCGGGCACGATGATCGCGCAGGCCGCGCAGGCGATGGAATTTGGTGCGACTTCCGAAGACATCGCCTATACCTGCCACGCGCATCCGACGCACAGCGAAGCGATCAAGGAAGCCGCGATGGCGGTGACGGGCAAACCGATCCACATCTGACAGACAAAATGGGGGAGAATAGGATGGCGAAGCACGGGCTCTGGGCGGCGGCTTCGCTTTCGCTCTCCCTAGCGGCGACCACCGCGCAGGCGGCGCCCGACATGGGGGCGGCGCAGGCGCGGCTGGACGCGCTGCTGGAGAAGAATTATCCGGCACTTGAGGCGCTTTATAAGGACCTGCACCAGCACCCCGAGCTCGGGATGCAGGAAGTGCGGACCGCGGGCCTGTTGGCGCGACATCTGCGCGATGCCGGATTCACCGTGACCGAAAAGGTCGGCGGTACCGGTGTCGTCGGCATTCTGAAAAACGGCGAAGGTCCGACGATCCTTGTGCGCGCCGACATGGACGCGCTGCCGATGGAGGAAAAGACGGGGCTCGCCTGGGCGAGCAAGGCGCGCGCGACCTATGAGGGCAAGGACGTGCCCGTGATGCACGCGTGCGGTCACGATACGCATGTCGCCTATCTGGTCGGAGTCGCGCAGGCGCTGAGCGCGATGCGCGACAGCTGGGCGGGGACGGTCGTGCTGATCGGCCAGCCCGCGGAGGAAACGCTCACCGGCGCGCGCGCGATGCTCGACGACGGACTGTTTACCCGCTTTCCCAAGCCCGATTTCGGCTTTGCGGCGCACGTCACCAATCTTCCGGCGGGCGTGGTCGCGATCAAGGCGGGTGCGTCATCGTCGGCATCGGACAGCTATTCGATCACCTTTCACGGCCGTGGCGGTCACGGGTCGATGCCCGCGGCGACGATCGACCCGATCCCCATCGCCGCGCGCTTCGTCACCGATACGCAGGTGGTGATCAGCCGCGAAAAGGATCCGGCGGCGTTCGGCGTGTTGACCATCGGCGCGATCAATGCGGGCAGTGCGCCCAATATCATTCCCGACCAGGCCGAGGTGAAGGTCAACCTTCGATCGCATTCGGCCGACGTGCGCGGGCTGCTCCGCGACGGCGTTGCGCGCGTCGCCCGATCCGCGGCCGCGATGGGCCGCGCGCCCGAACCGACGATCCGCTATCTCAGCGGCACCGGCGTGCTGACGAATGACGAGACGATGGCCGAGGCCGCGGCGCGTACGCTGGCGCCGGTATTTGGCAAGGGGTTGGTGTTCACGCCGACCACCGGCGCGCCGATGTCGGGGAGCGAGGATTTTTCGGAGTTCGTCGAAGCGGGTATGCCCGCGCTCTTTTTCGGGGTCGGCGGCTATGATCCCGCCGTGCTTGCCGAGCTCAAGTCGAAGGGCGAGCCGGCGCCGACCAACCATTCGCCCTTCTTCGCACCCAAGGCCGAGCCCGCGATCCGCGGCGCGGTGACGGCGATCGTGCTGTCGATCATCGGCGGCGTCCGCCCCCAGACGAAATAGGCGCCCCCTTGGTCGAGATCGACAATGCGCTGATCGTCCGGCTTCTCGACCTGATCGGCATCGGCGTCTTTGCCCTGTCGGGCGCGCTGATGGCGGTGCGCCTGCGTCAGACGCTCGTGACCGCGGCCTTTTTCGCGCTCGTTACCGGGGTCGGCGGCGGCAGCGTGCGCGACCTGCTGATCGGCGCGCCGGTCTTTTGGGTGCAGGATGGCGCGATCGCGGCGGTGTGCATCGCGATCGCGCTGATCGTATGGGTGACGCCCGAACGCTGGTGGCAGGGACAATTGCTCGAATGGGCCGATGCGGTGGGACTCGCCGCCTATGCTGTGTTCGGCACCGCAAAGGCGCTCGCATGGGGCGTTCCGCCCGTTCCCGCGCTGTTGATGGGCGTGATTACCGGCTGCGTCGGCGGGACGATCCGCGACATATTGGCGGGTGTACCGTCGATCATCGTCCGCCCCGAAGTCTATGTGACCGCGGCCGCGCTGGCGTCGGGGCTGTTCCTGCTGTTGATCTGGCTCGGCGCGGGTACGCCCGTGGCGGCGGTGGCGGGCGCGCTCGCCGGCTTTGCGCTGCGCGGCGCGGCGATCCACTGGTCGCTTGCGCTTCCGGCCTATCGGGGATCGCGAGAGGGCGACTAGAGCCCCAGTCCTGGGCTTGCCTAATTGATCGCCTGGCGGCAGATTGGCCTTGTGAACAATCATGTCAGCACCGATCGCCGGTCGGGGCGTCAGCCAAGGATAGACATGCAGACAGAACGGGCGGCCGTGAACGGCATCGACATCAGCTATGAGGACCGCGGGCCGAAGGATGCGCCTGCCATCTTGCTGGTGATGGGGCTGGGCGGACAATTGACGCTGTGGCCCGACGAATTTGTTGCCGCGTTGAACGATCGCGGCTTCCGCACGATCCGGTACGACAACCGCGATGTCGGCCTGTCGACGCGCTTCGACGCGGCGGGGGTGCCGAACGTCAAATGGTTGCTCGTCAAGGCGGCGATCGGCCTGCCGGTGCGATCCGCCTACAGCCTTGCCGACATGGCGGCCGACGGCGTCGGTCTGCTCGACCAACTGGGCATCGGCCGGGCCCACGTCGTCGGCGTGTCGATGGGCGGGATGATTTCGCAGCATATTGCGGCGCGTTACCCCGACCGCGTGCTGTCGCTGACATCGGTGATGTCGACGACGGGCAACCGGCGCCTGCCGCGCGCGCAGAAGGAAGCGATGCGCGTACTCGCCAACCGGCCGGCGCGCGGCGACAAGGAAGCGCTGATCGCCTATTCGGTGAACGCCGCGCGGGTCATCGGCAGCCCCGGCTATCCACCCGACGAGGAACGGCTGCAACGCCGCGTTCGCGGCGATTTCGAACGCGGCTGGTATCCGCCGGGCCTGGCGCGGCAGATGGCGGCGATCGTCGCCGACGGCGACCGGCGGCCGATGCTGAAGGACATCAAGGCGCCGACGCTGGTGATCCATGGCGAGGACGATCCGCTCGTTCCGCTGGCGGGCGGGCGCGATACGGCCGCGCATATCGCGGGCGCGCGGCTGCTCACCATTCCGGGCATGGGACATGATCTGCCGCTCGCGCTCGTCGACACGCTCGCCGATGCGATTGCGGAGCATGCCGGTAAGGTCGCCGTCGCAGCATAGCAGTTTCATGGCGTTATCTGTGCCCCCGCGAAGGCGGGGGCCCATCACCCGTCGGTGCTATTTCGAACCGTCAGGAGATGGGTCCCCGCCTTCGCGGGGACACAAGGTCTTTTTTTTGGTTCCGCGTCTACTTCAGCAGCAGCGCCAGTGTGCCAAGCACACCCCTTGTCTCCGCCTGACCCGGCCGCGGCGCGGCGGGCAGATAGGCGCGGCAGTCGAGACAGGCCGCCTGGATCGATCCGGCCTGCGCGAGCAGCGTCAGATCCTGTGCCAGCCGCCGCTCGGCAAGCTGGCGGTTCATCGCCGCGATGCCGAACCAGCCGCGCGGGAGCGCCGCGGTTTCCTCTTCGCTGCCCGACCAGCTCGCGAGCATTTTTGAAAATTCGCTGGGTTCGTCCTCGAAATATTTGGCGTGGAAGTCGCCCTCGACCTTGGCGAGCTTCGCCGCCGCGGCGAGGGCGTCGGGCAGGCCGCCGAACTGGTCGACAAGGCCAAGCTGATGCGCGGTGCCGCCCGCCCACACGCGCCCTTCGGCGATCGGCAGGATTTTTTCGATCGGCTGCTTGCGGCTTTTCGCGACCAGTCCGGTAAAGCGCGTATAGACGTCCTCGACGCTCGCCTGCGCCAGCGCGTTGAATTCGTCGTTCACCCCGCCGAAAATATCGGGTTGGCCCGATAAGGGGGTCGTCGCGATGCCGTCGGCATTGACGCCGATCTTGGCGAGCGCCTTGTCGAAGCTCGGCAGGATGCCGAACACGCCGATCGAACCGGTGATCGTTTCGGGCTCGGCAAAGATGCGGTCGGCGGGGGTGGCGATCCAATAGCCGCCCGACGCCGCGACATTCGCCATCGAAACGACGATCGGCAGCTTCTTCGCCTTGGCCGCGAGTAGCGCCTGGCGGATTTCCTCCGATGCCAGCACCGACCCGCCGGGCGAATCGACGCGCAGCACGATCGCCTTCACGCCGCTGTCGGTGGCGGCATCGAGGATATGTTCGGCGACCGTCGTGCCGCCGGCAACGCCTGTCGACGCCTCGCCATCGACGATCTCGCCCACCACCGGCACGACGGCAATCGCGCTGCCCTTTTGCTCGGGCGGATTGGATGCCACCCAGTTTTCGAGCGGGATGGCGTTATATTCCCATGGCTTGCTTTCGTCGGCGGCGCCGCTGATGTCGGCAACGCGGCGGTTGAACGCCATGCGGCTGCCTAGCTTGTCGACCAGCCCCGCATCGAGCGAAGCCTTCGACAGATCATTGCCCGCCGTGCGCACGGCGCCGGGCGTGTCGGCGATGAACGCGTCGAGCTTGGCTGCCGGGCGCGCTTTCCTTACATCGGCAAGCCAATTGTCCCACAGGACGCCGGCATAGGCGAGGTTGGCCGCTCTGGCTTCGGGCGACTGGTCGCTGCGCAGGAAAGGTTCGACGGCGCTCTTGAAGGTTCCGACACGATAGATGTGCGCCGTGACCCCCAGGCGATCCATCAACCCCTTGTAATAAAGGCGCGATCCGCCCGGTCCGGCAATCGCGACGCCGCCGACATTGTCGGCCCAGATCTCGCTTGCATGGGCGGCAAGCTGATAACTGTCGGTCGTGTAAGCGGTGGCAAAGGCGAGGACCGGCTTTTTCTTCGCGCGTACCTTGTCGATCGCGGCGCCAATTTCGGCGAGCGAGACCTGTCCGCCGCCAAGGAAACGATCAAGATCGAGCACGACCGAGGTGACGCGCTGGTCCTCAGCCGCGGTTTCGAGGGCGCGCACAACATCGCGCGTGCGTGTTTCCTTGATCTGGGCGCTGCCCGACAGCGCCGCAAAGGGATCGACCTCGGCGGGCTGTTCGCTGACGATGCCGTCGAGTTCGATGAGCAGCGCGCCCTTGCTCACCGGCAGCCCCGCATTGGGCCGCCCCGCGAGCAGCCCGAACAGGGCAACGAAAAATAGCAGCAGGAATATCAGCGCCAAGGCATCCTTGATCCCGACGAGCAGGCCCCAGACCTTGCGGGGAAAGCTGGAGGTACGCCGCGGCCGATCCTCGCCCGGCAACGGCCGGCGGACGGGGATGGCCCATGGGCCTGCGGGATCGTTGGGCGTGGGCGCAATATTGTCGGTCATCCGGCAAATCTAGGGACGCGCCCGGTCCTTGGCAATGCACGCTTCGACAGGCGGGCGATATGGGCATATGGGCGCCGGTCGCACCAAGGCCCCTGGCGCTGACCCGTCATCGTGGCGCTTGTCGGGATGACGCTATAGGGCGGGGCAGGCCGCCGTTGGTCGTTCGACGAACCGCCTTGCCTGCCCGCGGCGGAAATGTCATGCCGCGCGCCCATGAAAGCCATCTTCTTTCGCGCTGCCGTCGCGGCCGCCGCGCTCGTCACAACATCCGCGTCTGCACACGCCGCTTCCGCCTCCGCCGATGCACCCATCACCGAGGCCGATCTCGCCGCGCATATGAGGATTCTTGCCGGTGATGCGTTTGAAGGACGCGCACCAGGCAGCGATGGCGAGGATCGCACCATCGCCTATATCGTCGGCGAATGGGCGAAGGCAGGGCTCGAAGCCGTTCCGGGCAGCGCGACGCCATGGCTCCAGCCGGTGCCGTTCGTCGAGACCGAGGCGCTGAACGGCACCGCGAAGTTCAAGGTGCGGGGGCGCGATTTCGCGCTGGCCGATGACGGGATCCTGCTGAACGGACGCGATGCGTCGGTGTCGCTGGCGGGGGTGCCCGCGGTCTTTGTCGGCTATGGCGTCGACGGGGCGGGGCACGTCAATGCCGACGTCAGAGGCAAGCTGGCGATCATGTTGTTCGATAACGCGCCCTTTGGCGACAAATTGCCGCGTTATCGCGAGCGGCGCCAGCTACTCGCCGATGCGGGCGCTGCTGCTGTGCTGGTGATCGCCACCGACGCGGTGCCGTGGGACGCGCTGCGCGAAAGCGTCGGCAGCAAGGCGATGCGGCTCGCCGGTGCCAAGGCCGGCGCGCCGGTGAGCGGTTTCCTGTCGGGCGCCGCCGCCGACGCGCTGTTCAAAGCCGCGGGGCAGGATGGCGCTGCGCTGCGCGCGGCGGCGAAATCGCCGGGTTACAAGGGCGCGGCGCTGCCTGCGACCGCGGATTTCACCGCACAGTCGGCGGTGCGCGCCTTTGCCAGCCACAATGTCGTTGCCAAATTGCCCGGCGCCCGGCCCGACGGCAAGGCGGTGCTCTTTCTCGGTCACTGGGACCATCTGGGCCTTTGCGTACCCGAGGGCGAAGCCGACCGCATCTGCAACGGCGCGGTCGACAATGCGAGCGGCATCGCGGTGCTGATCGAGGTCGCGAAGCGGCTGGGCAAGGGCGCGCGGCCCGATCGCGACATCTATTTCCTCGCGACAACCGCCGAGGAAAAGGGGCTGCTCGGCGCGCGCTGGTTCGCCGATCATCCGGTCGTGCCCCTCGGCGCCATCACCGTCGCGCTCAACGTCGATACGATCGCGATCTCGCCGCGCGGTACGCCCGTCGCGACGATCGGGCGCGGCAAGCCCGCCTATGACGCGGTGGTGCGCGAGGTGGCGACCAAGCTTGGCCGAACGCTCGACGAGGATGGCGAGGCCGATGCGTTCATCCAGCGGCAGGACGGCTGGGCGCTCGGCGCAAAGGGCGTGACGTCGCTGATGGTCGGCGGCAGCTTTTCGGACATGAAGCTGCTCGAGGCGTTTCTGTCGAGCCACTATCACAGCGCGGCCGACAATTTCTCCGACAAGATCCCGCTCGGCGGCGCGGCGGAGGACGCCGACCTGCACGTCGCGCTGGGGCGGGCGTTCGCCGATACGAAGCGGTGGCGCGGGACCGAGAAGTAGCGCCGAGAAAGAAGCCAGTGTGTCCCCGCGAAGGCGGGGACCCATCACCGGGTGTTTCGGAATTAAACGATCGGAGATAGGCCCCCGCCTTCGCGGGGGCGGCTTAAAATAGGGACTGTCCCTATTTTAAGCCGCCTGTTTCGCCCGGTCCGCCATTTCCTGATTGAGCATTTCGGCAAGCAGGAAGGCCAGCTCCAACGACTGCCCCGCGTTCAAACGCGGGTCGCAGTGCGTGTGATAGCGGTCGGCGAGGTCCATCTGGGTCACGTCCATCGCGCCGCCGGTGCATTCGGTGACATTCTGGCCGGTCATTTCGATATGGATGCCGCCGCCATGCGTCCCTTCGGCGCGGTGGACGGCGAAAAAGCCGCGCACTTCGGCAAGGATACGCTCGAACGGCCGCGTCTTGTAGCCGGTCGAGGTCTTGATGACGTTGCCGTGCATCGGGTCGCACGACCAGACGACCGGATGCCCCGATTCTTTCACCGCGCGCACGAGCTTTGGCAGATGCGCCTCGATCTTGTCGTGGCCATAGCGGGTGATCAGCGTCATCCGGCCCGCGACATGATTGGGGTTGAGCGTGTCGAGCAGGCGCAGCAACACGTCGGGCTCCAGGCTCGGGCCGCATTTCATCCCGACGGGATTGCCGATGCCGCGCAGATATTCGATATGCGCCGACCCTTCGAAGCGGGTGCGGTCGCCGACCCACAGGAAATGACCCGACGTGTCGTACCAGCCGCCGGTCAGGCTGTCCTGCCGGGTGAGCGCCTGCTCATAGGGGAGCAGCAGCGCCTCGTGGCTGGTGTAGAAGCTTGTGCCCTTGATCTGCGGTACCGTTTCGGGGGTCACACCGCACGCTTCCATAAAGGCGAGCGCTTCAGAAATCCGCGCCGCGGTTTCCTGATATTTCTTGGCCCAGGGGCTGCGGTCCATGAAGTCGTGCGTCCAGGCGTTGACCTGGTGCAGATTGGCATAGCCGCCGCCGGCAAAGGCACGCAGCAGATTGAGCGTCGCCGCCGACTGGTTATACGCCTTGACCATGCGCGCGGGGTCGGGTTCGCGCCCTGCCTCCTCGAAGGCGATGTCGTTGATGATATCGCCGCGGTAGCTGGGCAGCGAAACGCCGTCCACTTCCTCCATGTCCGCCGAACGCGGCTTGGCGAACTGGCCCGCCATGCGGCCGAGCTTCACCACGGGCATCTTCGAGGCGAAGGTGAGCACGACCGCCATCTGAAGCAGCACGCGAAAGGTGTCGCGGATATTGTTCGGATGAAATTCGGCAAAGCTCTCCGCGCAGTCGCCGCCCTGGAGCAGGAACGCCTTGCCCTCGGCAACGCGGGCGAGCTCGCTCGTCAGCGCGCGCGCTTCGCCTGCAAAGACGAGCGGCGGATAGTCCGCAAGCTCGCGCTCGGCGGCCGCGAGGGCATCGGCGTCGCGATAGGTGGGAAGCTGGCGGGCCTCGTGCGTGCGCCAGCTATGCGGTTGCCAGTTTTTCGTCATTTGCCTGTCATTTCATCGTCGAATCATGCGCCCCATGGCGCGAATGCCCGCCCGGTGCAACGCTCGCAGCACGGACGAGGCGGATAATTAGCATTATCGTGACATTTGCGCACCTATGCTTTTCTTCGGGACCAGGAACTGATAGTTTATTGCGGCTTTGGGCGGTGGCGGAGCGCGCAAGGCACGGAGCTATCGGCAACGTCATACACCCAGGGGTCTCTATCGGGGCCGGGATGCGAGCGATTGGCTATGGCGAGTTTCGACTCTGCGTGGTTCCTCTACGGGGCATTGCTGCTCCTTCTGGCGACAAGTTTCGTCGTGCGCATCGACTATGCACGCATCGGCCTTGCCGCGGCTGCGCTCGTCGCGCTGCCGCTTACCCTCTTTCGCGCCTCGGACCCCGGCTACAGCCTACTCGTTCTCGCGATCCTCGCGGTCAATATCGGCATTCTCGCGCGGCTCTGGCTGCGCGGCGCCAAGGTGCGCTTCTCGCCCGAGGATGAGGAATTGCGCCGCCGCCATTTTCGTCGGCTGAGCGCGGTTGCCGCGCGCCGTCTTATCGATCAGGGGCACTGGATTTCGGCGAGGCGCGGCGAGGTACTGATCCGCGAGAACCAGGCCGCGCCCAGCCTTTTCTATCTGGCCGACGGCCGCGCGACGATTTTGCGCGACGGGGTTGAGGTCGGACGATCGGCCGAGGGCGAGTTGATCGGTGAAGCGACAGTGCTCGACGGATCGAACGCGACCGGCACGGTCGTGCTCGGCAGCAACGCCCGGCTGTGGTTCGTGCCCGCAGTGGCGCTTCGCGCCTATCTGGCCGCCAATCCCGATATCGCGGCCGAACTGCACGAAGGCTTTGCGCGCGCGCTGCGCGGCAAGTTGGCGAGCGCCAACACGCGAATCGCGGACCGCACGCCGACGGCATAGATTCCGGGCGCTTGAGCCTCGAATCTGCAACGCGCGGCTGCTAATCGTTCGTCCATGACGATGATTCTCTATGGCATCCCCAATTGCGATACCGTGAAAAAGGCGCGCCGCTGGCTCGACGACCAGGATATTGCCTATCGCTTCCATGATTTCCGGAAAGACGGGCTCGACCCCGGCCTTTTGCAGCGCTGGATCGACGTGCTCGGCTGGGAAAAATTGCTCAACAAGGCGGGCACCACCTTTCGCAAGCTGCCCGACGACGCGAAGGCCGGTCTCGACGCCGCCTCGGCCAAGGCGCTGATGCTCGATCAGCCGGCCATGATCCGCCGCCCGGTCGTCGAGCAGGACGACAGGGTCAGCGTCGGCTTTTCCGCCGACGAATGGCGCGCGCGCTTTGCGCGATGAAGCGCTGGCTCGCGGCGCTGGGCGCCTTCATGCTGCCCGCGGGCTGTTCGGCTGATCCGGTGACGGCGCAGCCAACGCTTGACGGGCGGCCGCCTATCGTCATCGCGCACCGCGGCGCGTCGGGCGAGCGCCCCGAACATACTATCGCCGCGTACCGGCTCGCGATCGAGCAGGGCGCCGATTTTATCGAGCCCGACCTGGTGCTGACCAAGGACGGCGTCCTTGTCGCGCGGCACGAGAATGAGATTTCGGAGACCACCGACGTCGCGGAACACCGCGAGTTTGCGGATCGCAAGGCGGTGAAGACGATCGATGGAAAAAAGGTCGAAGGCTGGTTCACCGAGGATTTCACGCTCGCCGAACTGAAAACGCTGCGCGCGCGCGAACGGCTGCCGCGGCTGCGCGGCACCGATTATGACGGCCGGTTCGAGATTCCGACCTTCGAGGAGATTTTGACGCTGCTTGCCGAGGCGAACCGGGGGCGGGCAAAGCCGGTCGGCGTCTATCCCGAAACCAAGCATCCGAGTTATTTCGCGTCGATCGGCCTGCCGCACGAATCGCCTTTGCTCGCGATGCTGGACCGCTTCGGCTATCGCGGCCGCAGCGCGCCGGTGTTCATCCAGAGCTTCGAGGTCGGCAATCTGATCGACCTGCGCGCCAGGAGCGACCTGCCGCTGATCCAGTTGATGGACGTCGAGGGCGGTCCGGCCGACCGGCCCGGCACCGGCTATGCCGCCATGGCGTCGCCATCGGGGCTGAAGATGATCGCTGCTTACGCCGACGGCATAGGGCCCAACAAGGCGATGGTGATCCCGCGCGGCACCCTCGGCCGCCTCGTCACGCCGACCAGCCTCGTGCGCGATGCGCATGAAGCGGGGCTGAAGGTTCATCCGTGGACGTTCCGCCGCGAAAATTATTTCCTGCCGCTGGGCGATCGCGGCGGGGTCAATCCCGCGGGACATGGCGATCTGGCGGCGGAGATCGGCGCCTATCTGGCGACCGGCATCGACGGCCTGTTCAGCGACAATGTGCGCGAGGCGGTGGCGGCCCGGACGGGGCGCTGACCGGGTCGCGCCGTGTGCGATCATGCTTTGAGGCCCGGTCGGACGCGACGGGCGGGTTCGGCGCGTTGAATGGGCGGCTTCGCGTGACCGCGCTCCCGGCTGCGTGCAGCAAAAACGGGCTTTCGCGCTTTCGCCGGGCCATTTTAGCGGCTAAACCCCGGCGCCATGTCTACGCTCCCCAAAACGCTCACCCTCGACACCTCCACGAGCCGCGCGAACCCGACGCCGCAGCCGATGAAGCGGCTGACCGTGCCGCGCATCCGCCAGCGCAAGGGCGGCGAACCGCTGGTGATGCTGACCGCCTATACGGTGCGCATGGCGCAGCTGCTCGACCCGCATTGCGACATGCTGCTCGTCGGCGATTCGCTGGCGCAGGTGATTTACGGTCTGCCGCACACGGTCGGCGTGACGATGGACATGATGGCGCTCCACGGCGCGGCGGTGGTGCGCGGCAGCTATCATGCCGCGGTGATCGTCGACATGCCCTTTGGCAGCTATGAGGGCAGTCCCGAACAGGCATTCGACAATGCCGCGCGGCTGCTCAAGGAAACCGGCGCCGCCGCGGTGAAGGTCGAGGGCGGCAAGGTGCTTGCGCCGACGATCGAGTTTCTGACCCAGCGCGGCATTCCGGTGATGGGCCATGTCGGCCTGACGCCGCAGGCGGTGAACATCCTTGGCGGCTATGGCGTCCGCGGCAAGAGCGAGGAGGAGGCGCGCTCGATCGTCGAAGATGCGGTCGCCGTCGCGCAGGCCGGCGCCTTTTCGATCGTCATCGAGGGCGTGCTCGAATCGATTGCGATCGAGATCACGAACAAGGTCGCCTGCCCGACGATCGGTATCGGCGCGTCGGCGCAGTGCGACGGCCAGGTGCTTGTCACCGACGATATGCTGGGGATGTTCGAACGCGTCCCCAAATTCGTGAAGCGTTATCAGGACATGGCAAGCGTGGTCAGCGGCGCGGTGCAGGATTATGCGGGCGAAGTCAGGTCCCGTTCATTCCCGACCGAGGATCAGATTTACGCCGGTTGATTGCCCCCGCGTGTCCGGCAAGTGAAACGCTTGGCCTTTCCCCGTGCCATCGTTAAGGAAGCGGGCCGGCCTCGCGCCGCTATTGAGTTTACGGAGGTTTGATTGGCCCTGAGCCCGACGAATGACGCCGCGCTGTTGCAGGAGGTCGACGAGGCCGTCCGCAAGGACCGGCTCGACACGGTCATGCAGCGCTATGGCCGCTGGATCATCGGCGGCGTGCTGGGGCTGTTGCTCGCCTTTGGCGGCTATCTCTACTGGGACCATCACCAGGATACCGCGCGCGGCGAAGAGGGCGAAAAGCTGATCGCGGCGCTCGACAAGCTCGGCGCCAACCAGCCGCGTGCCGCGGCGAGCGAATTGCAGGCGATCGCGGCCGAAGGCAGCCCGGCCTATCGCGCGGCGGCGCTGATGCAGCAAGCGAATATCAAGGCCGGGGCAGGCGATCTCAAAGCCGCGGCGGCGCTGATGGCAAAGATTGTGGCCGATGCAGAGGTCGATCAGTCGCTGCGCGATCTTGCGCTGATCCGTCAGACGGCGTTCGAATATGACACGCTGAAGCCCGAAGCGGTGATCGCGCGGATGAAGCCCTTTGTTGATGCGAAGGATCCCGCGTCGAGCTGGTTCGCCAGCGCCGCGGAATTGTCGGCGGGGGCGCATTACCGGCTTGGCCAGCTCGACCGGGCGGGCGCGCTTTATGGACGGATCGCCAAATTGCCCGACCTCCCCCAATCATTGCAGTCGCGAACGGTGCAGATGGCGGGGATGCTGGGCGTCGATGCCGTCGCCGACCGCGCCGCCGAAAGCGTGGCGGCCGAGCAGAAAGGGGCGGCGCCTGCCGCCCAAAAGACTGAGGAAGCCAATTAATATGCGGAACGCGCGTTTCGGACTTTATGCAGCGCTGCTGGCGTTGCCGCTGGCGGGTTGCGGTGTGCTCAAGGGCGACGGCGGACCCAAGACACCGACGGTGGGCAATCGCGTCTCGATCCTGTCGAACGACAACAGCATCCAGGTCGATCCCGCGACCGCGGCGATCGCGGTCGTGCTGCCCGATCCGGTGGTGAACGCCGCCTGGGCGCAATCAGGCGGCAATGCGTCGAAATCGATGGGGCATCCGGCGCTCGGAGCGACGCGGGCCAGGCTCTGGGAAGCGAGGATCGCGGGCAGCACTAACAAACAGCGCCTTGCCTCGTCGCCTGTGGTTGCCGACAACCGGCTGTTCGTCGTCGATACCGACGCTGTCGTCTCCGCTTTCGCCGCCGACACCGGCGCGAAGCTGTGGAGCGCCGCGATCGGCAGCACGGGCAAGGACTTCAGGGATTCGCTGTTCGGCGGCGGCGCGAGCGTCGATGGCAACGTCGTCTATGCGACCAGCGGCGTCGGCGATGTCGCTGCGATCAATGCCGCCGACGGCTCGGTGCTGTGGAAGGTGCGGCCCGCGGGGCCGCTGCGCGGCGCGCCGACGGTGGCGTTCGGCGGCGTCTATGTGATCAGTCAGGACAACCAGATTTTCGCGCTCAACGCCGCCGACGGCGCGGTGCAGTGGCAGGCGACGGCCTCGCTGGAGGCGGGCAGCGTGTTCGGCGCGGCATCGCCCGCGGCGGGACAGGGCACGATCGTCGCCGGCTTTTCGTCGGGCGAGGTTCAGGCCTATCGTTACGAAAATGGCCGCGACCTTTGGGAAGATGCGCTTGCGCGGACCTCGATGGCGTTGTCGGTGTCGACGCTGACCGACGTGGATGCCGATCCGGTGATCGACCGCGGCCGCGTTTTTGCGCTGGGCCAGGGCGGGCGCATGGCGAGCTATGAACTCGTCACCGGGCAGCGGAGCTGGGAAATCTCGATCGCCGGTATTTCGACCCCCTATGTCGTCGGCGAGTGGGTGTATGCGATGACCGACGACGGCAAATTGCTGTGCGTCGCGCGGTCGAGCGGCAAGGTTCGCTGGATTCAGCAGCTCGCGCGTTTCCGCGTCGAGACCGAGAAGAAAAAGAAGGACCCGATCCGCTGGACGGGCCCGATTCTGGCCGGCGGACGGTTGCTCGCGGTGAACAGCGAAGGGACGCTGGCCGAATTTTCGCCGACCGACGGGTCGCTGCTGGCATCGACCGAGTTCAAGACGTCGCTGTCGCAGCCGCCGATCGTCGCGAACAACATCCTCTATATCCTCGCGGACGATGGGACGATCACCGCCTGGCGCTAAGACGAATAAATAGGGACTATGCCCCTGTTTGCGGAGAAAACGGATGTCGCGACACGCGACGATCGCCATTGTCGGGCGCCCCAATGTGGGCAAATCGACGCTGTTCAACCGGCTGGTGGGCAAGCGCCTCGCGCTCGTCGACGACCAGCCGGGTGTTACGCGCGACCGGCGCGAAGGCGACGGAAAGCTTCTCGGCCTTGAATTTCGCATCGTCGACACGGCGGGGTTCGAGGATCATGACGCGGCGACCCTGCCCGGCCGGATGCGCGTGCAGACCGAAAAGGCGGTGCGCGAGGCCGACGCCGCGCTGTTCATGATCGACGGCCGGGCGGGGGTCACTCCGCTCGACGAGGAAATCGCGCGCTGGCTGCGCAGCGAGGACACGCCGATCATCCTTCTCGTCAACAAGGCCGAGGGGAAGCAGGGCGAAAACGGACTGATGGAATCCTATTCGCTGGGGTTCGACAATCCGATCGCCCTCAGCGCCGAACATGGCGAAGGCGTCGTCGACCTGTTCGACGCGCTGCGCCCGATCGTCGAGGGGTTCGACGCCGCGGAAGCCGAAGTTCCGCCGCCGCCCGCCGAGGGCGATGAAGAGGATGAGGCGCCGCTCGGCCCGATGAAACTTGCGATCGTCGGCCGTCCGAATGCCGGCAAGTCGACGCTGATCAACCGCATGATCGGCGAGGATCGGCTGATCACGGGCCCCGAGGCGGGGATCACGCGCGATTCGATCCGCGTCGACTGGCAATGGGAAAAGGACGGCGAGGTCCACGAGATCCAGCTGTTCGACACCGCGGGGATGCGCAAGCGCGCCAAGGTGCAGGACAAGCTGGAGAAGCTATCGGTCGCCGACGCCTTGCACGCCGTCGATTTCGCCGAGGTCGTCGTGCTGCTGCTCGACGCGACCAAGGGGCTGGAGGCGCAGGATCTGCGCATCGCCGACCGGGTGCTGCAGGAAGGCCGCGCGCTGATCGTCGCGCTCAACAAATGGGATATTGCCGAAGATCCCTCGTCGCTGTTCAACGGCGTCCGCGCCGCGCTCGACGACGGGCTCAGCCAGGTCAAGGGCGTGCCGGTGCTCAGCATTTCGGGGGCGACGGGCAAGGGGATCGACACGCTGGTGCGCGTCGCCTTCGAGCAGCGCGCGATCTGGACGAACCGCGTCTCGACCGCCAGGCTCAACCGCTGGTTCGAAGGCGCGGTGACGTCGAACCCGCCACCCGCGCCGGGGGGGAAGCGGATCAAGCTGCGCTATATCACGCAAGCGCGCACCCGGCCGCCGACCTTTGTGGTCTTTGGTTCGCGCACCGACGCACTGCCGGGAAGCTATGAGCGTTATCTGGTCAACGGAATGCGCAAGGAACTGGGGTTTCAGGGGGTTCCCGTGCGGCTCAATTTCCGCAATTCGCGCAACCCCTATGACGAATGAGGCTGCGGCGCGGCTGGTCGATGCGCGCGGGATGCGCTGTCCCTGGCCGGCGCTCAGGCTCGCGCGCGCGATGCGCGATGCGGCCGAGGTCCTGTTGATCGCCGACGATCCCAACGCCGCCAGCGAGGTCGCCGCGCTCGCGGCCGAGCATGGCTGGACGGTGACGGACGAGGGGAAGGACGCGCGCGAAGGACGCTGGCGCGTCCGGCACTGACCCGAAACGGGACGGCTTGGCCCGGCCCAAGCCGTTTTCGTAACGTCTTTTTTACCGACTTTACGGCATGGAACGGGCGGGACCACGACCGATTTGAACACCAAGGGACTAAAGCATTGGAAGAGATCCTGGTCGATTGGGATGAGTTTCGCGCGACGCGGACCCAATTGGGCGCCGCTTTTGTGCGCATTCTCGGCTATTTTCGCGAAGACGGCATCAAGTCGGTCGCCGCGATCGAGGAGGCGATGCGCGCGCGCGATCCGCGCGGACTCGTGATGCCCGCGCACACGCTGAAAAGCGAGGCGCGCCAATTCGGCGGCGAACGGCTGGGCGCACTTGCCGAGGACATCGAGATGTTCGCGCGCCACTGCGTCGAAAGCCAGACGAGTCCCGAGGAATATCTGCCGCGCGTCGTTGCGCTCCGCCCACTGTTCGAAGAAACGCTCGCTGCGCTCGAACGCGAGGCCAATCCGCTTGTTCAAAGGCGGCCCGTGCGGTTCGGCCGCGCCGTCGGTTATTGACCGGCCGGGCGTTTCAGCCCGGACCCTCCCTTTTCATCGACTGGATCTGCCAGCGCGACAGGCTGCGCCACAGCCATTCGAACGGGCCATATTGGAAGCGTTCGAGCCACGGCTTTGACCAAAGCAGCATCGCCGCCCACATGCCGATGCAAAACAGATAAAGCGCGACCCGCGGCACGCTGCCGAACAGGGCAAGACCATAGCCGTAAAAGATCGTCGTCATCACGATGGAGGTCATCAGATAGTTGGTGAAGGCCATGCGTCCCGTCGCGGCGAGACGCGCGCGGATCGCGGGCGAAAACCGGGTGCGGATCAGCCACATCATCAGCGCCGCCCAGCCGATCGCCATGACGACGTCGAACGGCACCGACAGCGCGATCACCGACCCGAACACCGCGACGCCGCTGAAGCCCGCGCTATATTGATAGGCGGCGAGGAGAAGGAGCGGCGGGACGGCAATCGCGAAGCAGATGACCGCCCAGCGACGATACCGTGCGCTTTCCCACGCGCCGGTGAGCATATGTGTCTTGAACAGCGCCATGCCGATCAGCATCAGCCCCATCGTTTCCCAGATAAAGAGCCCGATCGAAACGAACGGAAATGCCAGCATCTCGCCCGTGCGGTCGGCGACGATCGAGGCATAGCTGCCAAGATAATGTGCAACCTCCTCGGCATAGGCGGGGGATGCCGCGCCCATATCGCGGTTCATCTGGTCGATGCCTTCGCGCATCGCCGCGGTCGTTTCGGGCGGCAGCCGGCCCGCCTCGGCGAGCGCCATCGTCGCCCAGCCCGATGTGAAAAGCAGAAAGCCGACGGCGAGGAAGGCAATGGCCCAGAGGATCAGCGCCTTCACCGAAAGATTGCGGAAGAAGAAGAGCAGCAGTCCGCATATCGCGTAGAGGAACAGGATGTCGCCGAACCAGATCAGATAGAAATGGGCGAGGCCGAAGACCGCCAGCCAGACCATGCGCGAATAATGCGCGCCAGCCGCGCTGCGGCCGGCCGCAGCCGCGCTCTCGATCACGAGCAGCGTGCTTGCGCCGAAGAGGATCGAAAATACCCCGCGCATCTTGGCATCGATGAAGACAAAGCTGATGAACCAGCCCACCAGATCGGCGCTGCCCGGCGGCGCGGCGGCGGCGGGGTTGGCATAGGCTTGGAAAGGCAGTCCGAAGGCGAGGATATTCATCGCCAATATGCCCATCACCGCGATCCCGCGGAGCGCATCGAGGCCTTCATAGCGCGCCGGTACGGCTGTTGTCATCGCTTCACCCCCCTCGATGTCAAAGCCAGCTGCTGATTTGTTCCAGCGGCTTTTTGCGCATCGCATATAGCGGCACGGTCGCATCGGGAGCGGGGTGTCCCGCGACGATCAGCATCACCGGCTTTTCATCGGCCGGGCGACCGCAAATCTCGCGCAGGAAACCCATCGGTGACGGCGTATGGGTCAGCGTCGCGAGCCCCGCGCCATGCAGCGCGGTGAGCAGCAGGCCGCAGGCGATGCCGACGCTTTCGGTGACATAATAATTCTGCCGCGTGTCGCCGGGCTCGATGCCGCCGCGGCGCTGCCCGAATACGACGATCAGCCACGGAGCGATGTCGAGAAACGCTTTGTCCTCGTCGGTGCCGAGCGGCGCGAGCGCCTCCAGCCATTCCTGCCCGGCGCGGCTTGCGTAAAATTCGCGTTCTTCGGCTTCGGCGGCAAGACGGATGCGGTGCTTGATGTCGGGGGAGGAAACCGCGGCGAAATGCCAGGGCTGGTGATTGGCCCCGCTCGGCGCGGTTCCGGCGGCGGCGATGGCGGCTTCGATCACCCCACGCGGCACCGGCGAATCGCTGAACATCCGGCACGTACGCCGCGCGGCTATATGATCGCGAAACGCCTCGGCCGCAGCAATCCGCGCGGCGTCGGTCATGGACGGAAGCGCCGTATAGCGCGTCGTTGCGTGCGGTTTCATTCGCAACGGTCTATCGGCGAAACGTCCCCCACGCCACAGCTATCATCAACTATTGACATTTATGTCAGTAATGCTATCTGAACCCTAGAAGGATTCGCCAAAGAGGTTCCTATGACCAGCTTCCCGCTCTCCCATCCCGATCGCACCGATGGCGGCTTTCGCCCGCTCAAGGCCTGGCGTCATTTCCGCAAGCTGATCGCCGACAAGGAGGACACCGAGCAGGTGTTCCACATCATCGAGGCGCTGCGCGACAAGCGTTTCGGGAAGGCGGCGGAGGCCTTTTTCGCGACGCCCGAAGGACGGAAGCAACTCGCCGAGCGCCCCTATCTGCCCGCGATGCTCGACGACCATGAAAGCTTGCGCAAGCTGCCCGAGGGCAGCGTCGGGCGCACCTATGTCGATTTCATGGAGCGCGAGGGGCTGACCGCGCAGGGGCTGGTCGACGAATTCGACAAATTCCGGCGCGGCCAGCCGCGCTATGACGATATGATGGAACTTTATGGCAACCGGCTGCGCGATACGCACGACCTGTTCCACATTCTCACCGGCTATGGCCGCGACGCGCTCGGCGAACAATGCGTGCTCGCTTTCTCCTACAGCCAGACGCCCAGCTGGGGGACGCTGTTCATCGCCTGGGCGGGCGCGCGCGAAATCCGCAAGGGCTTCGGTAATCGCTATCCGATTTATGCCGCGGTTCGCGAAGGTCAGCGTATCGGCCGCGCGGCGCAGCAGATCGCGCATCAGGACATCGCGGCGCTGCTCGCCGAACCGCTGGGCGCCGCGCGCGCGCGGTTGGGAATCGCCGAGCCCGCGACCTATAAACGGGTGCATACGATGATGCGCGCCGACGGTATCGACCCCTATGATCTGCTCGGCAATAAGGCGGCCGAGGCAGCGGGCACGCAAATCCCGCTCGCGCAGGCGGCCTGATCCGTCAGCCTTCGTTCTGAACCCTGGCGATCAGCGCCTGCGCGGCGGCGGGGTTGCGAACTTTCGCGCCCGATATGAAGAAGAGGAAGACGTCGCGGTCGCCCCTGGCCCAGTCGAGCGCCTGCTTTGCCCAGCCGTCGAGCGCCTTGGCGTCATAACCGGTTTCGATGTCTTCCTGCGACCGCTGGAGCCGTGCATAGGTGAAGTCGGCGGTCTGTTCGTCGATGCAGGGAAATTCGTCGCTGTCGGCGAACACCACCGCCATGTTCCGCTCGCGAAGCAGGTCGATGAACGCCTGATCGCGGAAACTTTCGTGGCGGACCTCGATCGCGTGGCGTAGCGGGAGGCCGTCCTGCGCGTCGGGCAACAGGTCGAGGAAGCCCGCAAAATCGTCGCGATCGAATTTTTTGGTCGCCATGAACTGCCAGTGGATCGGCCCGAGCCGGTCGCCGAGACGGGTCAGGCCTTGGCCCAGGAATTTTTCGATCGACGCGTTCCCTTCTTTCAATATCTTGCGATTGGTCGTGAAACGCGACGCCTTGACGCTGAACTTGAAGCCGTCGGGCACCGATGCGGCCCAGTTCACGAAGCTTTCGGGCTTCTGGCTGCCATAATAGGTGCCGTTGATCTCGATGCCGGTCAGATGCTGGCCGGCATATTCAAGTTCGCGCTTTTGCGGGTGCTTCGGCGGGTAAAAGGTCCCGCGCCACGGTTCGTAGGTCCAGCCGCCGACGCCGATATGGATGCTCATGAGTTTGTAACCTCCACCAATATCGTCATCCCGGCGAAGGCCGGGATCTCATCGTCGCGTTATGCCACACCGGCGAGATTCCGGCCTCCTGCCAAGGGCGGAAGTTTATCCTGAGCGCCTGCAAGGCAGTCGAAGGGCCGGAATGACAAGGTGGGATTGTTACGCCAGCGCCGCGTCGGCCCCCATCAGCTTGGGAAAGAAGGTCTCATGTGCGTCGCGCAACGCAGCCAGCGTCACCTGATGATCGCTCTCGGGCAGTTCGAAGACGATGCGGTCCTTGATTGTGCGGCCGAGCGGGTCGACCGGCACGTCCGCGCGGTTCGCGGCGTCGAGGAAGTCGGCAAGGCAGGTGTCGCAGACGGTGACGAGATAAAGGCCCTGATCCTCACCGAAGAAGCTTTCGGCGATGCCGAAGGGTTGTTCTTCGCTGACGAGGACGCCGATGTCCGACTTCAGCGCCATTTCGGCGAGCGCGACCGCGACGCCGCCGTCGGAGACGTCGTGGCAGGCGGTAATCCAGCCGGCATTGATGCTGGCCCGAATGAAGTCGCCGGTGCGCTTTTCGGCCTTGAGGTCGACCGGCGGGGGCGGGCCTTCCTCGCGCCCGTGGATTTCGCGCAGCCACGCCGACTGGCCGAGGTGGCCCATGCGCTCGCCGACCGCGAGCACGATGTCGCCGGTGCGCTTGAAACCGATGCCGATCGCTTTGGACAGATCGTCGATCACGCCGACGCCGCCGATCGCAGGGGTGGGCAGGATCGCGCTGCCGCCGCCGGTCGCCTTCGATTCATTATAGAGGCTGACGTTGCCGGAAACGATCGGATAGTCGAGCGCGCGGCACGCCTCGGCCATGCCGTCGAGACAGCCGACGATCTGCCCCATGATCTCGGGACGCTGCGGGTTGGCGAAGTTGAGGCAGTTGGTGATGGCGAGCGGGGTCGCGCCGACCGCGCTGATGTTGCGCCACGTTTCGGCGACCGCCTGCTTGCCGCCCTCGAACGGATCGGCGTAGCAATAGCGCGGGGTGCAGTCGGTGCTCATCGCGAGCGCGCGGTTCGTGCCGTGGATGCGGACGAGCGCGGCGTCGCCCCCCGTCTGCACCGTGTCGCCGCCGACCTGGCTGTCATATTGCTCCCAGATCCAGCGGCGGCTGGCGATGTCGGGGGTGCCCATCAAGGTCTTGAGGTCTGCGGCGACGTCGGCCGTTTCGGGAACGTCGCCGAGGTCGGCCTGCTTTGGCGTCGGAACATGCGGCCGGTCATAGAGCGGCGCGTCGTCGGCGAGCGGAGCGAGCGGGATGTCGCAGACGATCTCGCCCTTATGTTCCAGCACCATGCGTCCCGTGTCGGTGACCGTGCCGATGACCGCGAAGTCGAGCTCCCATTTCTCGAAGATCGCTTTCGCAAACTCTTCCTTGCCGGGCTTCAGCACCATCAGCATGCGTTCCTGGCTTTCGGACAGCATCATCTCATAGGCGGTCATGCCGGTTTCGCGCTGCGGCACATCGTCCATCTTGAGGTGGATGCCGACGCCGCCCTTCGACGCCATTTCGACCGACGAGCTGGTCAGGCCCGCGGCGCCCATGTCCTGGATCGCGACGATCGCGTCGGACGCCATCAGCTCGAGGCACGCCTCGATCAGCAGCTTTTCGGTGAAGGGGTCGCCGACCTGGACGGTCGGGCGCTTTTCCTCGGCATCCTCGCCGAAGTCGGCCGACGCCATCGTCGCGCCGTGGATGCCGTCGCGGCCGGTCTTGGAACCCACATAGACGATCGGATTGCCGACGCCGCTCGCCGCCGAATAGAAAATCTTGTCCTGCTCGGCCACGCCGACCGTCATCGCATTGACGAGGATATTGCCGTCATAGGCCTTGTGGAAATTGACCTCGCCGCCGACGGTCGGCACGCCGACGCAATTGCCATAGCCGCCGATGCCGTGGACCACGCCCGCAATCAGATGGCGCATCTTCGGATGGTCGGGCCGGCCGAAGCGCAGCGCGTTCAAATTCGCGACGGGGCGCGCGCCCATGGTGAAGACGTCGCGCAAAATGCCGCCGACCCCGGTTGCCGCCCCCTGATAGGGTTCGATGTAGCTCGGGTGGTTGTGGCTCTCCATCTTGAAGATGGCGGCGAGCTTCTTGCCGTCCGGCCCTTCGCCGATGTCGATGACGCCCGCATTCTCGCCGGGGCCGCAAATCACCCACGGCGCCTCGGTCGGCAGTTTCTTCAAATGGATGCGCGAGCTCTTATAGCTGCAATGCTCGGACCACATGACCGAGAAAATGCCGAGTTCGACAAGGTTCGGCTCGCGCCCGAGCGCGGCAAGAACGCGGTCATATTCTTCGGAAGACAGGCCGTGTTCGGCGACGATTTCGGGGGTGATGGCGGGCGCTGGCTGAGTCATGGCGCGCCTTTAGCCGCACCGGCGCGAAACGAACAGACCCCATATCGCCTTTTCGGGCGATAGGAGTCTGCCGTCGGAGTGGGGTTCAGCGCGAGGCGAGCGTCGTCTTGTCGGCCTTCAGCGGCTCGACAGCGCGGAGCGGAAAGCTCACCTGCTGCGATCCCACGGTGCCGCGGACGCGGTGCTCGCCGACACGCAGCGTGAACGGCTTGCCGGTGCGCTCCTCGACGCCGGTGATCACGCGCGTGTCGCCGACCTGGGTGACGGTGTAGCTGTAGGTTGCGCCGTCGTGCTGGAAACGCTTGACCTCGGCGTCCTTGGCAACGGCTGTGGCAGGTGCCAGCGCGAGCAGGCCGAGCGCGGGAAGAATGATCTTTTTCATGGTGCAAGTCCTTGTTTCTGTAACAAAACTTGCCTTCGAGCCCCTCTCTTCTTGTGCAATGCAACATGGCTCGCGCACCCGCGCGGCGCAATTGCAAAAAGCGGAACCGCATTTGCGCGGACGGGAAGCGATAAGAAGTGACCCGCCGAGGGGAGCGAAAGAAAAGCGCCGCATTCGGGATGTTGGCGGGCGAGATCCAGACCGACCGCACTTGACCACGGGGGGGCGAAGGGGCCAAAGCAGGCGCATGACGGACACCCCCGACACCGCCGCCCCGGCGGACATCGCATCGCTGTCGTTCGAAGCCGCGATGGGCGAGCTGGAAACGATCGTCCGACGGCTCGAAAGCGGGGACGTCAGCCTTGAAGAATCGGTCAATCTTTATGAGCGCGGTCACGCGCTGCGCAGCCATTGCGAGGCACGGCTCGCCGCCGCGCAGGCGCGGATCGAGCAGGTCAGCCTGGCTGCCGACGGCCGGCCGGCGGGAACCACAAGCTTTGGCGAGGGCTGACGGGCGTGGCGTTGGTCGGAGGCGATATGGCGCGCGGTGCGGATTTGCTCCGCGCCACGCAGGCCGAAGTCGCCGACGGGATCGATGCCTTGTTCGGCAAATGGCTAGCCGTCCCGGCCGATCCGCGCGGGCCGCTTTATGAAGCGATGCGCTATGCCGCGATCGCAGGGGGCAAACGGCTGCGCCCGCTGCTGGTTCGCGCCGCGGGCGACCTGTTCCATGTCGACCGGTCGCTGACGCTGCGTGTCGGCGCGGCGGTCGAGGCGATGCATGTCTATTCGCTGATCCACGACGATTTGCCGTGCATGGACGATGACGAGATGCGCCGCGGCAAGCCGACGACGCACAAGGCGTTCGGCGAGGCGACCGCCGTGCTGGCGGGCGATTCGCTCCACGCGCTCGCCTTTGAATGGCTGTGCGATCCGGCGACGAGTGCCGACCCTTTCGTCCGGGCCGAACTGTGCTGCGAACTCGCACGCGCCGCCGGTCCCGCGGGCATGGCGGGCGGGCAGATGATGGACCTTGCCGCCGAAACCGCCGATTTTGACCTGCTCACGGTCACGCGGCTCCAGCAGCTCAAGACCGGCGCGCTGATCGCCTTTTCGGTCGAGGCAGGCGCGATACTGGCGCGCATCCCCGCCGAGGGACGGCGGCCGCTGCGCGGATATGCGCGCGACATCGGGCTCGCCTTTCAGATCGCCGACGACATCATGGATGTCGAAGGGGACGAGGCGCTGGCGGGCAAGGCGCTGCACAAGGACGACGCCGCGGGCAAGGCGACGTTCGTGACCCTTATGGGGATCGAACGCGCGCGCGAACAGGCGACGCTGCTCGTCGAACAGGCGATCGCCCATCTGGGCAGCTTTGGCGACGAGGCCGCGCTGCTGCGCGCGATCGCGCGCTATGTCGTGGAAAGGGACCGATAATGCGGGTGGGGGTTTATCCGGGGACGTTCGATCCGATCACGCTCGGCCATATGGACATCATCCGGCGTGGGGCGAAGCTGGTCGATCGTCTGGTCATCGGGGTGACGACGAACATCACCAAATCGCCGATGTTCGACGATGACGAACGCATCGCGATGGTGAAGCGCGAGGTCGAGGCTATCGAGGGCGATATTCAGGTCGTCGGGTTCAACTCGCTGCTGATGGATTTTGCGGAACGCGAAGGCGCCACGGTCATCGTTCGCGGGCTGCGCGCCGTCGCCGACTTCGAATATGAATATCAGATGGCGGGGATGAATCAGCAATTGAACGACCGCATCGAAACGGTGTTCCTGATGGCCGACGTGGGCTTGCAACCGATCGCGTCGCGGCTGGTCAAGGAAATCGCCATCTTTGGCGGGGCGATCCACAAATTTGTGACGCCGGCGGTGCGCGAGGCGGTCGTCGCGCGCATCGCCGAGCGCGGGCTTCGTCAAGGCGAGGCGTGACGCCATCCATTGAGCGTTCAGCTTTTTCCCGCTAGTGGCGCCCGACGGGGCGCAATTCCGGAATGTTATACAGAGGCCGATCCAGCATGAAATCTTCCTTCCGCCCCTTGGTTTTGACGGCGATGGCGTTCGGTCTCGCGACGGCGGCTGTGGCGCAGGAAGTGCCACCCGCGCCATCGCCCAACCCCGATGCGAGCGAGCCGACACCGCCGGTCGAAACCCCGGCGCCCGCACCCGTCGAAACGCCGCCGGCTCCCGCGGCGACGGCAAGCGAAACACCGACTGCCGCCGAAACGCCGGCCGCTCCGGCGATGTCGCCCGACCAATATCTGAACCAGCCCGAATATATGCTCAATCTCGACCTTTCGACGGGCGGCCGGGTGGTGATCCAGCTCTATCCGAATGTCGCCCCGAACCATGTCGCGCGCGTGAAACAGCTGGCGCGGGCGGGCTTTTACGACGGGGTCAAGTTCCACCGCGTGATCGACGGCTTCATGGCGCAGACCGGCGACCCGACCGCGACTGGGCAGGGCGGGTCGGAGCTGCCCGATCTCAAGGCCGAATTCAACGCGGTACCGCACCTGCGCGGTACCGTGTCGATGGCTCGCGCGCAGAGCGAGGACAGCGCGAACAGCCAGTTCTTCATCATGTTCCAGCCGCGTTTTTCGCTCGACCGCCGTTACACGGCGTTCGGCCGCGTGGTGTCGGGGATGCAATATGTCGACGCAATCCAGAAAGGCGAGCCGCCGGCCGTGATGTCGCGCATGGTGCAGGTGTCGGTCGCGGCCGACAACAAGCCGATGCCGCCCGCTGCGATGCTGACCGAAGCGCAGCCCGCCGCGCCCGTCGCCGAGATCGGCGTCGACGAGCTCAACGCGCCCATCGCGCAATAATCCGCGGGAAGGCGCGCGAACCTTTATGCGCGTAGACGCCTTCGACTTTGATCTTCCCAGCGAACGCATCGCACTCCGCCCCGCGCGCCCGCGCGACGCGGCGCGGATGCTGGTGGTCGAAGGCCGCGAGATCAGCGACGCCGGTGTACGCGACCTGCCGCAATGGCTGCGTCCCGGCGACTGCCTGGTTTTCAACGACACGCGTGTGATCCCGGCGCAGCTCGAAGGACATCGAGGCGGCCGGGGCGAGGAGGGCGCGCAGGGCGCCAAAATCGGCGCGACCTTGCACAAGCGCGTCGACCTGCGCCGCTGGCAGGCGTTCGTGCGTAACGCCAAGCGGCTGCGGGTCGGCGAAACGATCGATTTCGGTGCGGGGGTCGAAGCGCTGGCCGAAGAGCGGCTCGCGGACGGCAGCTTCATTCTCGCGTTCGCAGGCGACGAGCCCGTCGAACTGCTCCTCGAACGCGCGGGCACGATGCCGCTCCCGCCCTATATCGCGGGCAGGCGCGGGACGGACGAAGCCGATCGCGACGACTATCAGACGATGTTCGCACAGCGTGACGGCGCGGTGGCCGCGCCGACGGCGGCGCTCCACTTCACCCCCGGCCTGATCGAAGCGCTCATCGCGGCCGGCGTGAAGACCGAGACGCTGACGCTTCATGTCGGCGCGGGCACTTTCCTTCCGGTCAAGGCCGACGATACCGACGATCATGTCATGCACGCCGAATGGGGGCGCATCGAAGCCGAGACGGCGGCGCGGCTGAACGCCGTGCGCGCCGAAGGGGGCCGCGTGATCGCGGTCGGCACGACCAGCCTGCGCCTGCTCGAAAGCGCCGCCCGCGAAGACGGTGCCATCGTACCCTTTGCAGGCGACACGTCGATCTTCATCACCCCCGGCTATCGCTTCAGGGCGATCGACGGGCTGATGACGAATTTCCATCTGCCACGCTCGACGCTCTTCATGCTCGTCAGCGCGTTGATGGGATTGGAGACGATGCAGGCAGCCTATGCGCACGCGATAGCCGCCGAATATCGTTTTTACAGCTATGGCGACGCCAGCCTGCTTTTGCCGCGTCACAGCGACCGTTCGGCGTAGATCGCATCGCTCTGTCGGGGAGCGCACGGCGTCGGGGTCGAGCCCTTTTCGATCCTTAAATTTCGATTGTGATCCGTACCCCATCGACGCCGATGCCGGCGGCGCGCGCGATTTGCTGCTTGGCGCGGGCGACAAGCGTGCCGAGCGTTTCGGAACCGTCGAAACCTAGCAGTTCGGAAACCTCGACGCCCAGTGCTTCCGACAGCGCTTCCATGCGGCCCGCCTTGGGCCGCGCTTTGTCGAGCTCCCAGGCGGAGATCGACGGCTCGCTGACGCCGAGCTGGGTTGCCAGTTGACCTTGCGTTAATTCCCGCGCCACGCGCAGCCGCTGAAGTCGGCCGCCAAAGGTCTCGATCGAAGCCGGAGTGCCCGCTTCGATCGGCTGGCCCTCCGGTTCGACGACGACGCTGCGCAGCTGCGCCGCGCTCAGCGTTGCAGGCGAGATCGGCATTTCGAACTGGCATCCGGCAAGCCGCGCGCTCGTCCAGATGATTTTTGCGGCGGTTTTCCCGCTATGCGGCAGATTGACTTCGATCACCTCGCCGATGTCGAAAGCCGCCTCGCTTTCGACCAGCATCCCTGTCGCAGACAGATTGTGGACCAGCGCTTCGATTTCGGTGCCGGTCGCCTTTGACCCGTGGAGCGGCAGCCGCAGCTGGCGCCGCGATGCGCGACCCTTGCCGGCGGCGCGCGGAGTGTCGTTGAGATAAACGGTCATCGCCATGCGCGCTCCCATCGCGACCACAGCCTTAACATTCTGTTCTAGGACAAGGTTAATGCGGTACGGCGATCCGAGCCGGCAACCCCGCGAGCCTTGTCGCCGGCGGCACAGTCGACCCGTTCAAAACTTGACCTATTCGTTCGTCGCATTTCGGGACAAACACTTAGATATTTACTCTCTGGCAAGGGATTGCGGGCATAGCGGCCGCAGTGGGGAACAGGGTAAAGAGTTGAATTTGATGGACATGCCATCGCGGATCGAATGCGTCGAACCAACCGAGCATGGCGCCGACGAGAGCCAGCGCGGCTTTTTCGGCTTGATCGGCACGCGCAGACGCAAGCCCGGGACCGATGCCGCAGCGGAAATGCAAACGCGCGAGGCGTTGCTCCTCCTTCGAAATTATGAAGAAAGCGGCCGCGGCTGGTTCTGGTCGACCGACACCGAGGGGCGGATCACCTATATCACCGATGCGGTGGCGCAAATGATGGGGCGTCCGGCGGCGTCGCTGATCGGTACGCCCTTTGTCGAACTGTTCCTGCCCGCAGACAGCCATGACGAACGCCAACGCACCCTGCCCTTTCTGATGACGCGCCAGTCGAAGTTCGACGACCTGCCATTGCGCGGCGCCTTTGAAGGGGACGATCGTTGGTGGGCGGTGTCGGGGCGGCCGCAGCTCGATGCCAATGGCCGCTTTGCGGGCTATCGCGGCAGCGGGATCGACATCACAGCGCAGCGCCGGTCGGCGGAGGATGCATCGCGCCTTGCCCTTTATGATTCGCTCACCGGTCTTGCCAACCGTTTCAACATCTCCAAAAAGCTCGACTCGACGCTCGCGGCCTTTTCCCAGCAGCAGCGGCCGTGCGCGATCATGCTGCTCGACCTCGACCGTTTCAAGCAGGTCAACGACACGCTGGGCCATCCCGCCGGTGATGCGCTGCTCAAACAGGTTGCCGAACGGTTGCTGAAGATTGTGGGCGACAAGGAAATGGTCAGCCGCCTCGGCGGCGACGAGTTCCAGATCATCCTTCCCGATATCGAGGATCGCGGGGAATTGGGCGAAATGGCGGCGGACATCATCGCCAGCCTGACGCAACCCTATTCGGTCGAAGGCAGCCGCTGCATCATCGGCGCGTCGGTCGGCGTGGCGATCGCGCCCTTCGACGGACAGAGCAGCGACGATCTGGTGCGCAATGCCGACCTCGCGCTCTATGCAGCCAAGGGGAACGGGCGCGGCCGCTTCGCTTTTTATTCGAGCGATCTGCACCAGGCGGCCGAGGATCGCCGGGTCCTCGAAGAAGATTTGCGCGATGCGCTGACGCGCGGGGAGATTTCGATCGGTTATCAACCCGTCGTCAACGCGGGATCGAATGTCGTAACGGGGGTCGAGGCGCTCATTCGCTGGACCCACCGCGACAGGGGCCATATCTCGCCGGCGCTATTCGTTCCGATCGCCGAGGAAACGAACCTCATCTGGCCGCTGGGTGAATGGGTGTTGCTCAAGGCATGCGAGGATGCGGCAAGCTGGCCGGGCGAGATGCGCGTCGCCGTCAATGTATCGCCGATCCAGTTCGCGAATCCCGAGTTGCCGAAAGTCGTCGCCAGGGCGCTCGCGGCGAGCGGGCTGTCGCCGGACCGGCTGGAGCTCGAGATTACCGAAAGCGTGTTCCTTGGCGATACGGCCGAAACCAATCGGATGTTCAAGGCGCTGAAGGACCTTGGCGTGCGGCTCGCGCTCGACGATTTCGGTACCGGCTATTCGTCGCTCGGCTATCTGCAGTCGGCACCGTTCGACAAGATCAAGATCGACCAGAGCTTCGTGCGCGGCGCGACCGAAGCGGGGTCGCGCAACGGTGCGATCATCGCGGCGATCGTGGCGCTGGCGGAAGCGCTCGATATGGAAACGACAGCCGAAGGGATCGAATCGCTCGACCAACTCGCCCTCGTTCGCAAACTCAACGTCAGCCATGTGCAGGGCTATATCTACAGCAAGCCCGTACCCTCGGCCGAGGTCGTTCGCCATGGCGAGGCGGGGTCGTGGACGATCAAGCCTTCGGGCCCCGCGCGCCAGCGCAACGACCGCTTTTCGATGTTCCGCAAGGTAACGGCGATCCATGACAATCATCGCTATGCCGTCGTCATTCGCAACCTGTCGGCTACCGGTGCCTTCATCGAAGGCATTCTGGACGTGCCGATCGGCACCCGCTTCGTGATTGATTTCGGCGAAGGTCAGCTCGTTACGGCCACGGTGCGCCGATCAACGAAACACCAGCAGGGGATCGAATTCGAACAGACGATGGTGAGCGACGGCAATGGCGGGCTATGCACCCGTCACCGGGTATCGCCCTATCTGATCGCAGCCGCAGCGCAGCCGACGAGTGCGCTCGCACTGCCGACATTCACGACCACAGAGGACTGGAAAGCGGCCTGACGCCGGAACCCCTCGGGCCGCGCTTCGTTCTGTCTTCGACCGACCAACGGACGGAGACGATAATGACCGAAACCACAATTTTCGCGCGGCTGAAGGCCGATCACGACCGCCACCGCGAGTTGCTCGATCGTATCGACGCGACGCAGGGCGACAGCGAAGAACGCCGCAAACTGTTCGAGGCGTTTCGCGTCGAGGTGACGGCGCACGCAGCATCGGAGGAAATGTCGCTTTATGCGACGATGCTCGCCGATCCCGACCTTCGCGACGAGGCGCAGCACAGCGTTGCTGAACATAAGGAAATCGAGGATTTCCTGACCGAATTATACGAGATGGATTTTTCATCGAGCGGTTGGCTGACGCGCTTTCGCACGATGAAGGATCGTTACCTCCACCATATCGACGAGGAGGAGGATGAGATGTTTCCCGCGGCGGCGAAGGATTTGTCCGAGGCGCGCAAAAAGGAACTGATCAAGATTTTCGAGAAGGAAAAGCCGAAGGAAAAGGCGAAGGCGGCGGCCGAAGAGCCGTCGAGCGAACACGCACGGGATTAACCGCTACGCTTATCGTCATCCCGGCCTTCGCCGGGATGACGGATTCACAAAGCACGTTCGGCGCCCCACCGCAGCGCCCCTGTTCGCGGTTTTCGCAGAATAGCATTGCAGCCGCTGGGCACCCCGGCCGCCCCGCGCTATGAGCCGGCCATGGTTCAACTGCTCCTCGACGCCGGCGCGCTGCTCGGCGAATCGCCCGTCTGGAACGCCGCCGAAGCCCGCCTCTATTGGGTCGACATCGAGGGCCGCAAAATTCACCGCACCGATCCCGCGACGGGCGGCGACGAGTTGATGGGCCTTGCCGAACAGGTGGGCTGCATCGCGCCGCGTGCCGGGGGCGGGCTCGTTGCCGCACTCGAAAACGGCTGCGCGCTGATCGACCGCTGGGGCGCCGCGCCGCGCGCTTTCGGGCCCGCGCTGCTTGGCGATAAACCGCACCAGCGCTTCAACGACGGGCGCGTCGATGCCGCGGGGCGGCTGTGGGTCGGCAGCCTGACGAGCGACAAGTCCCGCCGCGACGCGGCGCTGTATCGGCTGGGCCCCGACGGCACGCTCACCCAAATCTTTGGCGGGCTGATGACGAGCAACGGTGCGGCGTTCAGCCCCGACGGGCGGATTTTCTATCACGCCGACACGCCGACGCACCGTATCGACGCTTATGACGTCGACCCCGCAACGGGAACGCTGGGCGGCAAACGCCTGTTTCACGCCTTTGAAGAAGGGAAGGGCCGCCCCGATGGCGCTGCGGTCGATGCCGAGGGATGCTATTGGTCGGCGCTGTGGGACGGCTGGCGCGTGGTCCGCCTGTCGCCGACGGGCGAATTGCTCCAGACGGTCGAGCTGCCGGTGCAGCGCCCGACGATGATCGCTTTTGGCGGAGCCGACCTCAAAACCGCTTTCGTCACCAGTGCGGGCAAGAATCTGAGCGACGAAGAGCGCAAGGCCCAGCCGCATGCGGGGGGCATCTTCACCTTCGGGGTAGAGGTGCCGGGGCTACCGCAGGAAATGTTCGGCGGCTGAACCCCCTCCCTGTCGCGTAGCGATGGGAAGGATCTGCGTAGCCGGTCTCGCTCTTGCACACCCCTGTCATATCTGGTTAATCCACCTCCCGACATGGTTTCATCCGAAACCTTATCCACCGGGAGACTCCGAATATGCTGCGCAATGCGCCCCGCCTTGTCCGCAAGCTGCCGATCTGGCTTGCATCCACCGCGATGATCATGGGTTATAGCCAGATGAGCATTGCCATCGCCGCCGAACCTGTCGCCGCTGCGACCCCCGCGGGCCAGAACCCGCTGCTTGCATCCTGGACCGGTCCCTTTGAAGGGGTGCCGCCGTGGGACAAGCTCGACCCCGAGCTTTTCCCCGACGCCTTCCAGAAGGCGATGGCCGAAGTGAAGGCCGAGGTGCAGGCGGTGATCGACAATCCCGCCGAACCGACGTTCGAAAATACGCATGTGCCGATGATGCTTGCGGGCGACACGATGGAGCGCGTCTATGCGCTGTGGGGCGTGCAGACGTCGAACAAGTCGAGCGACCGGGTCGAAGAGATCGACGCCGAATGGAGCCCCAAGCTCACCACCTTTTTCACCGAGCTGTTCCTGGAGCCCAAGCTTTTCGCGCGCTACAAGGCGGTGTACGACAAGCGCCACACGAGCGGACTCGACGCACAGCAGATCCGCATCGTCGAGCGCAGCTATGACGAAATGGTGCGCGACGGCGCCAATCTGTCGGCCGCCGACAAGGAAAAGCTGGTCGCGATGAACGCGAAGCTGGAGGGGCTCTTTTCGGCCTTTTCGTCGAAGCTGCTCGGTGACGAAAAACTCTACACCTTCGTCACCGACAAGGCCGAACTCGACGGGCTCGACCCGGCGTTCATCGCTTCGCTTGCCGCGGCGGCAGAGGCCAATGGACACGCCGGCCACTGGGCGATCAAAAACACGCGCTCGTCGGCGCAGCCGGTGCTCCAGAATGCGACCAACCGCAAATTGCGCGAAAAAGTGTGGCGCGCGTTCGTGAATCGCGGCGATAATGGCGACGCCAATGATACGAACGCAACGATCGCCGAAATCCTGAAGCTGCGCCAGCAGCGCGCCGAACTGCTCGGTTTCCCGACGCACGCGCATTATCGCATGGCCGACACGATGGCGAAGACGCCTGAAAATGCGATGGGCCTGATGATGAAGGTCTGGCCCGCGGCCGTCGCGCGCGTGAAGGAAGAGGTCGCCGATATGCAGGCGATCGCCGACGCCGAGGCCAAGGCGGGCAAGGGCCCCAAGATCACCATCGAGCCGTGGGATTACCGCTATTACGCCGAAAAGGTGCGCAAGGCGAAATACGATCTCGATGAAAGCGAGGTGAAACCCTATCTCCAGCTCGACAAGCTCGTCGACGGCATGTTCTGGTCGGCGGGCCGGCTTTACGATCTGGGGTTCAGGGAAAATACCGGAACGATCCCGGTGTTCGATCCCAAGGTCCGGACGTTCGAGGTTTATAACCTCAAGACAAACGAGAATGTCGGCGTCTTTTACCTCGACAATTTCGCGCGCGACGGCAAGCGGTCGGGCGCGTGGATGACGACCTATCGCAGCCAGCAGTCACTCGGCGGCGAACGCAATGTGCTCGCGTCGAACAACAATAATTTCACCGAGGCGGCGAAGGGCGAACCGACGCTGATCAGCCTCGACGACGCGCAGACCTTGTTCCACGAATTCGGTCACGGCATCCATTACCTGCTCCAGCAGGTCAAATATCCGGCGCTCGCCGGGGTGCCGCGCGACTTCGTCGAATATCCGAGCCAGGTGAACGAAAACTGGCTGATGACCCCCGAAGTGCTGTCGAAATATGCGACGCATTACAAGACGGGCGAGCCGATCCCGCAGGCGCTGGTCGACAAGATATTGGCGTCGGACACGTTCAACCAGGGATTTTCGACGGTCGAATATCTGGCGAGCGCGATCGTCGACATGAAGCTGCATAACCGCAAGGTGCCGCCCGCCGACGTCGACAAGTTCGAGCGCGAGACGCTGGCCGAAATCGGGATGCCGAAGGAAATCGTGATGCGGCACCGCCTGCCGCAGTTCGGCCATTTGTTCAGCTCGGACAGCTATTCGGCGGGTTATTATTCCTACCTCTGGTCCGAAACGATGGACGCCGACACCTGGGCGGCGTTCACCGAAGCGGGCGGGCCGTGGGACCGCAGCGTCGCCGACAGGTTCCGCACCATCCTGTTGATGACCGGCAATGAGACCGACCGTGCCGAGGCCTATCGCGCCTTTCGCGGCCGCGATCCCGATGTGAAGGCGCTGCTAAAAAAGCGCGGTTTCCCGACCGAATAAGGTCAATCAGACCGGGGAGGCAAAGGGGGTCGTTCGGCCCCCTTTGTTTGTCCGGGGCCGTCCCTTTTGCACCGCAACGCGCGGCGCCGCGTTTCGCCCGGCACTATAGCCTTGGAACCGGAGCCAAAAACCGGCATCGTTTCCGCGCGGGGATCGAAGCGCGCCGTCGCGGCGTTCTGATCCCGACAGACAATAGGGAGCAGCCAATGACGATCGGTTCGCAGCACAAACAATTTGCCGCGCTGGGCGGCGCCATCGCAGGGGCGCTGCTGCTTTCGGGGTGCGCCGGAACCGCCAAGGCGCCGGCCAACACGCTGCCGCCGCCCGATGCCCACGCCCAGCTTTACGATGCCAGCGGGGCCGATCGCGGCCGCGCCGACATTTATCGCGATGCCAGCGGGCTTCGCATCGAGTTGGTCGCGCGCGGTTTCGGACCCGGCACCTATGGCATGCACGTCCATACCACCGGCACCTGCACGCCGCCCGATTTCGCGAGCGCGGGCGGCCACTGGAACCCCACGGGCGCGCAGCACGGCCGCGACAATCCGATGGGTGCGCATCATGGCGACCTGCCCAATCTGGTCGTCGAACCCGAACAGATCGGCCGCGCGACGCTGCGCCTCGTGGGATCGCGTTTCGAGGGCGACGGCGGGCTGCTCGATGCCGATGGCGCCGCTTTCGTGATCCACGCCGGGCCCGACGATATGAAGACCGACCCCAGCGGCAACAGCGGCGGCCGCGTAGCGTGCGGGGTGATCGTGCGCGGCGGCGGCGACTGACGCCGCCGCGTCCCGATCAGGCCAGGGCCGATCAGGCCGGGGCGGTCGCCGCGCGCGCGCGCTCGGCGATCGTCGCCTCGGCCTCGGGCAGCGCGCGATAGGCATAGAGCAGTAACGCGACCGCGACCGGCGCCACCCCGATCAGCGACAATATGCCCGTGCGCAGATTGCCGACCGGCTGGCCGTTCACCACCGTCCCCGTCAGGTCCGAAATCTGCCCCACCATATAGGGGCCGAACGACAGGCCGATCAGCGTCGTGCCCAGGAAGAAGGCGGCGGTCGCGGTGCCGCGCATCTGCGGCATCACCAGATCCTGCGTCGTCGCCGCAGCCGCGCCAAGCGCGGCGGCGCCGAACAGCCCGGCGAGGAAGTTCATCGTATAGAAAAGCACCGCGCTTTCGGTGGTGTAGCCGATCCAGATCGGGATGATCGGCGCGATCACGCCGAACAGGATCATCAAAATGCGTCCCGACGGGTTTCGGGCGCGCAGCGCATCGGCGGCGCGGCCGCCGAGGATGACGCCGATGAAACCGCTGAGCGCGCCATTGGCGCCGAGGATCGACGCGAGTTCCTGCTTGGGCAGGCCAAGCACGACCTCGGCATAGGGCGCCGACCAGAAGGCGAGCGCATAGGCGGCGAGCGCGACGAGGCCATAGCCGAGCGTCGTGCAGATGAAGGCGGGTGTGCCCCAGATCAGGCGAAAGGTCGCGGGGTCGTTGGCGCGCAGCGCGCTCGCCCACGAAAAAACGGCATAATAGCCGAGCGCGACCGCCGACCATTGCGGCAAATTTCCCGTCAGCTCGATCATCCACCAGGCAAAGGCGGCGAGCGCGGCGGCGGTCCCGACATTGATCGCAAGCGCTGCCGGGCCGCGCTTCCACGCGCCCCACAGCGTCAGCGGCGGGACGATCATCGACAGATCCTTGCCGAACTCGCGGAAAGGGGTCGGCGAACTGGCGGCGGGTGAGCCGTCCATCGCGCCGCGGATCGGTTCGCGAAGGCTCGCGACCCACAGCGCGAGCATAAGCCCCGGAATGCCGACCGCCAGAAACGCCGCCTGCCACCCGACGAGCCCCAGCGGTCCGCCGGCGGGATAGGCGCGGTTCCAGCTTTCGACGATCACCGCGCCGATGAACAACGACACGCCGCCGCCGAGGTAGAGCCCGGAGGAATAGATGGCGAGCGCGGTCGCTTTCTGCCTTTTGGGGAAATAGTCGGAAATCAGCGAGTAAGCGGTCGGGCTGGCGGTCGCCTCGCCGACGCCGACGCCCATGCGCGCGAGCGTCAGCGTCAGCCGGTCATAGGCGAAACCCGACGCCGCGGTCATCGCCGACCACAAGGTCAGCCCGATCGACAGCAGCTTTACGCGGTTCCAATTGTCGGCGAGGCGGCCGAGCGGAATGCCGAACAGCGCATAAAAGACCGCAAAGGCCGCGCCGCCAAGGAAACCCATGTCCGAATCGCTGAGCCCCAGGTCGGCCTTGATGTCGACCGCCAGGATGCTGATGATCTGCCGGTCGATGAAATTGAGGATATAGACGACGACGAGGACCGACAGCACATACCAGCTATATCCGGTGGCTTTGGGTTCGGCGGGTGCAGGCGCCCCCGCCATGCTGTTCTCGCTCGCGGCATCGGCCATATGGCAACTCTCTCCCTGACCCTCTATCTGTTGCGCCATCGCTAGCAGAGCCGCGCGATCGCGCAAGTTGAAAGTCGGTTCAACTTTGGTGTGATGGGAGTGACATGAACAAGGACGTTACGGCACCGCTGTCGATTCTTTTCCTCTGCCTCGGCAACATCTGCCGCTCGCCGCTGGCCGAGGGGGCGGCGCGCGCGGCTTTCGCGGCAGCGGGGATCGACGTCACTCTCGATTCGGCGGGCACCGGCGACTGGCACGTCGGCCACCCGCCCGACCGCCGCGCCCAGGCGGAGGCGCGGCGCCGCGGTATCGACATATCGGCGTTGCGCGCGCGCCAGCTGACCCGCAACGATTTCTACGATTTCGACCTGATCCTCGCCGCCGACGAAACGAATCTGCGCGATGCGCGGGCGATCCGGCCCGCCGACGCGACCGCCGAATTGATGCTGATGCTCGACCTGTTGCCCGGCCGCGCGGGCGAGGGGGTGCGCGATCCCTATTATGGCGGCGACGAAGGCTTTGCAGCGACGTGGGAGGATGTCGCCGCGGTCGCGTCGGCGCTCGTCGCGCGCTGCTCGACGAGCGGATAGCGCGCGACCGGATGGTAGCGCGAGCCGCCATGCCCCAGCTCGCTTTCGTAGAGGATGACATGGTCGAACGAGAAGGGACCGCTCGCGAGGTCGCCATTCAGCGCGAGAAAGGGTGCCACCGGCCCCGACGCCCGGTTGAGGCGTGCGAGCGTGATATGCGGCAGAAACGTGCGCGTTTCCGGCGCAATCCCGACGCGTGCCAGGCATTGTTCGACCCTGCGATGCAGCGCGGCAAGCGCGTCTTCGGGCGTCACGCGGGCCCATATCATGTGCGGCCGCCCGTGCCGTTCGAACAGGCTCACTCCCGCGATTCGCGCCGCCGCCGCGGGGGCGTGGAGCGCACCGAGCGCCGCCGCTATGTCCTCGGCGCGGTGATGGTCGACTTCGCCGATGAAGCGCAGCGTCAGGTGCAGCTGATCGTCGTCCTGCCAGCGCGCGCCCGCAATTCCGTGCATCGCGCGCAGCAAAAGCGCGCGAATGGGCTTCGGCGGGCGCAATGCAACGAACAGGCGGTGGGTCGACATGTCGGCGAGCATAGGGGTTTCGGTGGCGGGCGGCGACCCTGCTGCTGCGCCGGCGATTATCACAGCCGTCCCCCCCGTCCGGTTTCGCTTGAATCGGAGAAGGAAAGCCCCGATATTGGGGGCACGGCCGGTATGGGCTGGCCGGTTATGGAGATGAAAAATGGCGAATTGGAACGACCCCAATATGGCGGCTTCCGGTTTTGGCGCCGGCGCGAACGCAATGGACCAGGCCGTCGACGCCGGCCTGCGGTCGTACATGCTGTCGGTTTACAACTATATGGCGTCGGGCGTGCTGCTGACCGGCATCGTCGCATTGCTGGCCTTTCAGTCGGGCTTCACCGCATCGATGATCGGCTCCCCGCTGATGTGGGTGGTGATGCTCGCGCCGCTGGCGTTCGTGCTGGTGCTGAGCTTCGGCATCAACAAGCTGTCGACCCCGGCCGCACAGGCGATCTTCTGGGTCTATGCCGCGGTGATGGGCCTGTCGATGTCGACGATTTTCCTGGCCTTTACCGCAACGTCGATCGCAACGACCTTTTTCGCGACGGCGGCGGCCTTCCTGGGGCTCAGCCTCTATGGCTACACGACCAAGAAGGATCTGTCGGGTTTCGGCACGTTCCTGATCATGGGCGTCGTCGGCATTCTTGTCGCGATGCTGATCAACTTCTTCGTGCAGTCGAGCGCGCTCAGCCTGGCGATCAGCGTGATCGGCGTGCTGCTCTTCGCGGGCCTCACCGCCTATGACACGCAGAAGATCAAGAGCATGTATTTCTATGTTCGCGGGACCGACTTTGTTGGCAAATCGGTGGTGATGGGCGCGCTGTCGCTCTATCTCGACTTCGTCAACATGTTCACCTTCCTGCTCAACCTTCTGGGAAGCCGCGAATAAGCGGAACGGACATAAGGACAGAACGGAGCCCGGCGGAGCAATTCGCCGGGCTTCTTTTTTCCTGACGCTGAACCCCCGCCGCCTAAACCGGAACCAGCAGGCCCCGGCTTTCGCGCACCTCGGCATCGAGCCAGTCGATAAAAGCGCGGATGCGCGGCTGCGGCGCGACGTCGCGGTGGAGCGCGAGCCAGAAGGCGCGCGCGATCGTCTGTGCGGGCCGGACGCGCACCAGCGCCGGGTCGCCTGCCGCGAGGAAACAGGGGAGCACGCCGATGCCCGCGCCCCCCGCGATCATTCGCCGCTGCGCCAGGATCGACGACGACCGGATGTTGGCGCGCAGTCCCGGCTCGATTTCGCCGAGATAGTCGAGTTCGGGCGCGTAAAGGATGTCGGGAATGTAACCGATCACGGGAATGGCCGCGCGCGAAAGCGGCGCGGCCTCGACCGCGTCATGCCAGTCGGGGCGGGCGGCGGGGGCGTAGAGACCGAGGCTGTAGTCCGACAGCTTGCGCGTGATCAGCGGGCCTTTGCGCGGCCGGGCGAGCAAAATCGCCATATCGGCCTCGCGCCGCGAGGGGTTGAGGAAGCCCGACGAGGCGACGAGATCGATTTCGAGTTCGGGGTGCGCCGCGACGAACCCGCCCAGCCGCGGCGCGATGAAACTGTTGCCGAAACCTTCGGATACGCTGACGCGCAATTGCCCCGACAGCGCCGATCCACCGTCGGGCGCCATGTGAATGCGCGCCGCCGCCGCCGCCATCGCTTCGGCGTGCGGAACGAGCGCGCGGCCCGCGGCGGTCAGGACGAAACCCGTCGGCGTGCGTTCGAACAAGGTCTGCTGGAGCGCCGCCTCGAGCGCGCTGACCCGGCGGCTCACCGTTGTTGCATCGACGTGCAACGCCGCCGCGGCGCGCGCGAGCGTGCCGTGACGCGCGACGAACAGGAAATATTGCAGCTTGTCCCAGTCCATATCCTGCAAATATGCAGTATCGTCCTGCAAGTCTATGCCTTGCAATCGGAGCGCAACTGGTCTGTGGCAAGGGCAAGATTTTACGGGAGACTCGGATCATGCGACAGATCGACCATCACATCGTCGGCGGCGCCGGCGGCGACGCGCGCTTCGGCGACGTCCTCGATCCCAACAACGGCGGCGTGCAGGCGCGGGTCGCGCTCGGCGACCGCGCCGTCCTCGATCGCGCCGTGGCCGCCGCAAAGGCCGCGCAGCCCGCCTGGGCGGCGACCAATCCGCAGCGCCGCGCGCGCGTGATGTTCGAGTTCAAGCGGCTCGTCGAAGCCAATATGAACCAGCTCGCCGAGATGCTGTCGAGCGAACATGGCAAGGTGATCGCCGACGCGAAAGGTGACATCCAGCGCGGCCTGGAAGTCATCGAATTTTGCTGCGGCATTCCGCATGTGCTGAAGGGCGAATATACGCAAGGCGCGGGCCCCGGCATCGACGTTTATTCGATGCGTCAGCCGATCGGCATCGGGGCGGGGATCACGCCGTTCAACTTCCCCGCGATGATCCCGCTGTGGATGGGCGGCGTCGCCACCGCGGTCGGCAACGCCTTCATCCTGAAACCCAGCGAGCGCGATCCGTCGGTCCCCGTGCGCCTGTCCGAACTCTTCCTTGAGGCCGGGATGCCCGAGGGGATTTTCCAGACCGTCCACGGCGACAAGGAAATGGTCGACGCGATTTTGGACCACCCCGATATCGGCGCGGTCAGCTTCGTCGGATCGTCGGACATCGCCCATTATGTCTATAACCGCGGCGTTTCGAACGGAAAGCGCGTGCAGGCGATGGGCGGCGCGAAGAATCACGGCATCGTCATGCCCGACGCCGACCTCGACCAGGTGGTGAACGACCTTACCGGCGCGGCCTTCGGGTCGGCGGGCGAACGCTGCATGGCGCTTCCCGTCGTCGTTCCGGTCGGCGAGGATACGGCGACCCGCCTGCGCGAAAAGCTGGTCCCCGCGATCGAGGCGCTGCGCGTCGGCGTGTCGACCGATGCCGAGGCGCATTATGGCCCCGTGGTGACTGCGGCGCACAAGGAAAAGGTCGAAGGCTGGATCGCGAAATGCGCCGATGAGGGCGCCGAACTGGTCGTCGACGGGCGCGGATTCACGCTGCAAGGGCACGAAAAGGGCTTTTTTGTCGGCCCCACACTGTTCGACCATGTCACCCCCGATATGGAAAGCTACAAGGAAGAGATCTTCGGCCCGGTGCTCCAGATCGTCCGCGCGCCCGATTTCGAAACCGCGCTCGAACTGCCGTCGAAGCATCAGTATGGCAATGGCGTCGCGATCTTTACGCGCAACGGCCACGCCGCGCGTGAATTTGCCGCGCGCGTCAATGTCGGCATGGTCGGCATCAACGTGCCGATCCCGGTGCCCGTCGCCTATCACAGCTTCGGCGGCTGGAAGCGCTCGGCGTTCGGCGACACCAACCAGCACGGCATGGAGGGCGTCAAATTCTGGACCAAGGTGAAAACCGTCACCGCGCGCTGGCCCGACGGGTCGCCGGATGGCGGTAACGCCTTTGTCATTCCGACAATGGGCTGACGGACAGGCGGCCGATGAAACCTGTGTGCGGCGTCGAACATTTCTCCCCGCGAAGGAGAAGTACGATGATGCGATGGACGATGCCGGCCGCCCTGTTGATGCTCGCCGCGTGCAGCGGGGGGCCGGACGAGGAATCGGGTCCCGAAGCCCGCTCGAACATCGGCCCGCTGCAAAGGGCCGACCGTCCGGCGGCCGCCGAAACGCCCAAGGCCGACGAACCACCGGCGCCGGCCGGGACGGGTGCCGATGGGGACGACCAGGCGATCCCGCGGGCGATTCGCGGTCGCTGGGCACTCGACGCGGCCGATTGCGCGAAGCGTCCGGGCACCGATCTCACCGTGCTGACGATCGACGCCGCCAACCTGCGGTTCCATGAATCGCATGGCGAGCTGAAGCGTGTGCGCGAAAGCGATGCGCATCATATCGTCGCCGATTACCGGTTCAGCGGCGAGGGCGAGGAATGGGACCGCCGGATGCAGCTCGATCTTGCCGATGGCGGCAAGGCGCTGGTCCGCCGCGACATGGGCGAGGGTGCCGCACCGGACACGATGCGCTATACGCGCTGTGCCGGATGACGGCGTTTTGAAAGGGAGATTCACGATGGATGTTCGCCTGCTAGCTATCGCCGCCGCAGCCCTGCCGCTTGCCGCCTGTATGAGTAGCGAGGCTCCCGCCGAATCGACCCCGCCGCCGCCCGCCGAAATGACGTGCAACGCCGATGCGGTGCAGAGCCATGTCGGTCATCGCGCGAGCCCGGAAATGGGCGCGGCGATCCTCAAGGAATCGGGCGCGCGCACGCTGCGCTGGGGCCCGCCGCGCAGCGCGATGACGATGGACTATCGGCAGGACCGCGTGAACGTCATGTACGACGACGCCTACAAGATCACGCAGGTCACTTGTGGCTGACGCCACCAGACGCAAGCATAGCTCGGCCTCCCCGTTCGAACCCGTTTACGGCTATAGCCGCGCGGTTCGGGTGGGGAGCCGCATCGACGTTGCGGGCTGCGCACCGATCGAGCCCGATGGCAGTTCGACCGTCGGCGACGCGGGGGTGCAGGCGGCACGCTGCCTGACGATCATCGGCGAAGCGCTCGAAGCCTTGGGCGGCAGCTTCGCCGACGTCGTGCGCACCCGCATGTATATCACCGACCCCGCCGACGCCGACCTGGTGGGGTGCGCACACGGCGCCGTGTTCGGCGACATCCGCCCGGCCGCGACGATGCTCGTCATTCCGGCGCTGATCCGCCCCGAATGGAAAGTCGAAATCGAAGCCGAGGCGATTCTAGAGAAATGACCATGACCGACCAGTTCCAGCTTACCGACGACCAGCTCGCCATTCAGGATATGGCGCGTAAATTCACCGCCGATCGCATCACGCCCTTTGCAGCCGAATGGGACGAGACGCACCATTATCCCGTCGATGTATGGAAGGCCGCGGGCGAGCTTGGCTTCGGCGCCATTTACGTGGCCGAGGAATCGGGCGGTATCGGGCTTGGCCGATTGGAAGCGGCGCTGATCATGGAGGCGATGGCCTATGGCTGCCCCGCCACATCCGCCTATGTGTCGATTCACAATATGGCGACCTGGATGATCGACCGCTTTGGCGCCGCCGCGATCAAGGAGCGTTTCCTGCCCCAGCTTGTGAGCATGGAAAAAATCGCAAGCTATTGCCTCACCGAACCCGGATCGGGGTCCGACGCCGCGGCGCTCAAGACGACCGCGCGGAAGGACGGCGACCATTATGTGCTCAATGGCACCAAGCAGTTCATCTCGGGCGCCGGGGTCAACGATATTTATGTCTGCATGGTGCGCACCGGCGAGGAAAAGTCCAAAGGCATCAGCTGCCTTGTCGTCGAAAAGGATACGCCGGGCCTCAGCTTTGGCGCGCCGGAGAAGAAGCTCGGCTGGAATGCCTCGCCCACCGCGCAGGTGATTTTCGAGGATTGCCGCGTTCCCGCCGAAAATCTCGTCGGCGCCGAGGGCGATGGGTTCCGCTTCGCGATGGCGGGGCTCGACGGCGGACGGCTCAACATCGGGGCCTGTTCCCTGGGCGGGGCGCAACGCTGTCTCGACGAAGCGATCGCCTATACCAAGGACCGCCAGCAGTTCGGGCAGCCGATCGCCGATTTCCAGAACACTCAGTTCATGCTCGCCGACATGGCGACCGACCTCGAAGCCGCGCGCGCGCTCCTCTATATGGCGGCGGCCAAAGTCACTGCGAACGCCCCCGACAAGTCGCGCTTTTCGGCGATGGCGAAGCGGCTCGCGACCGACAGCGGCAGCAAGATCGTCAACGACGCGCTGCAATTGTTCGGCGGCTACGGCTATTTGAAGGATTATCCGATCGAGCGTTTCTGGCGCGACCTGCGCGTCCATTCGATCCTCGAAGGCACCAACCAGGTGATGCGGATGATCGTGGGAAGGGATTTGTTGCGCCAATGACCGATGATGTTTTGATTTGGGTCGACCACCGCGTCGGCCGCCTGTCGCTCAACCGACCGAAGGCGATCCACGCGCTCAATCTGCCGATGTGCCAGGCTATGATCGATGCGCTGGTCAAATGGCGCGGCGACGATGCGATCGAAGCTGTCATCATCGACCATAGTGAAGGCCGTGGCTTTTGCGCGGGCGGCGACATCCGGATGCTCGCGGAAAGCGGCGCGAAGGACGGCAAAGAAGGGCGTCAATTCTTCCACACCGAATATCGGCTCAACCACCTGCTCTTTACCTATCCCAAGCCCGTGGTCGCCGTCATGGACGGCATCACCATGGGCGGCGGTGTGGGCATTTCGCAGCCCGCCAAATATCGCGTCGCGACCGAACATACGCGCTTTGCCATGCCCGAAACGGGGATCGGCCTGTTCCCCGACGTCGGCGGCGGCTGGTATCTGCCGCGGCTCGAAGGGCGCGTGGGGCAATATCTCGCGCTCACCGGCGCGCGGCTCGATGGCGCGGAGTGCCTCGCGCTGGGCCTTGCGACGCATTATCTGCCGCCCGAAAAACTCGCGGAGGCGAAGGAGCGTATCGCACAGCACCCCGATCGCATCGGCGGTATCCTGGGTGAATTGTCGATCACCGCGCCGCCCGCCGCGATCCTGCAGCACATCGACAAGATCGGCCGCCTGTTCGCGAGCGACAGCTATGAAGAAATCCTCGCCGCGATCGAGGCCGATGGCGGCGAATGGGCGCAGAAGGAACGCGATACGCTCGGGACAAAATCGCCGCAGACGTGCAAGGTCGCGCTTCGCCAGCTCAAGGAAGGGGCCGCGATGCACGACTTCGCTGCCGAGATGGCCCAGGAATATGCGATCGGCAGCCGCGTCGTTCAGATGCACGACTTTATCGAAGGCGTGCGCGCGCTGATCGTCGACAAGGACAACAGCCCCAAATGGGACCCCCCGACGCCAGAGGCGGTCACGGACGAATGGATCGACGCCATCTTTGCGCCGCTGCCCGAGAATGAGAAATGGACCCCGTTAACCTGAACAGTCACCCCGGCGAAGGCCGGGGTCTCACCGTCGAGATTCCGGGCTTCGCCGGAATGACGAAGGAGATTGCCGAATGACCTATGAAACCCTCCTTATCGAACAGCGCGGCGCCGTCACGTTGGTGACATTGAACCGCCCGCAGGCGCTCAATGCGCTCAATTCGGGCGTCCTCGACGATCTGATCGCCGCTTTTGCCGCCTTCGAGGCCGACGACAGCCAGCGCTGCGCTGTGCTTACCGGATCGGGCGACAAGGCCTTTGCCGCGGGCGCCGACATCAAGGAAATGGCTGACAAGCCCGCCGCCGATTTCTACCTTGAGGATTTCTTCTCGAAATGGACGAGCGATTTCGTGAAGAAGGTGCGCAAGCCGTGGATCGCCGCGGTGAACGGCTTCGCGCTCGGTGGCGGCTGCGAGCTTGCGATGATGGCCGATTTCATCATCGCATCGGACAAGGCGAAATTCGGCCAGCCCGAAATCAAGCTCGGCGTCGCGCCGGGCATGGGCGGGTCGCAGCGGCTGACGCGCGCGATCGGCAAGGCAAAGGCGATGGAAATGTGCCTCACCGGCCGGATGATGGACGCCGAGGAAGCCGAGCGGTCGGGCCTCGTCGCGCGCGTTGTTCAGCACGAGAGCCTTGTCGACGAAGCGGTCAAGACCGCGACGCTCATCGCGTCGATGCCGCCGATGGCCGCGATGGTGAACAAGGACATGGTCAATGCCGCGTTCGAGACCACGCTCGACCAGGGGCTGATCTACGAACGCCGCCTGTTCCAGATCCTCGCCGCGACCGAGGACAAGGCCGAAGGCATGGCCGCTTTCATCGAAAAGCGCGAAGGCGTGTGGAAGGGGCGGTGAGCCCGGTTCCCCTCCCGCCTGCGGGAGGGGTTAGGGGAGGGGCTGGTCCCTCGCCATCAGTGCAATATTCGGGACAGGCCCTCCCCCGGCCCCTCCCGCAAGCGGGAGGGGAGATGACATGAAAATCGCATTCATCGGACTCGGCAATATGGGCGGCGGCATGGCCGCGAATCTCGCGAAGGCGGGGCATGACGTCCGCGCCTTCGACCTCAGCGAAGAGGCGCTTGCGCGTGCCGTCGAATCGGGCTGCACACGCGCCACATCGGCCGCCGAGGCCGTGACCGGTGCCGAAGCCGTCGTGACGATGCTCCCCGCGGGCAAGCATGTCGCCGGAGTTTATGAAAGCGACGTCTTTCCCAACGCCGCGCCGGGCACACTGCTGCTCGATTGCTCGACGATCGACGTCGCAACCGCGCGTACCAATATCGAAGCGGCGAGCGCCAGGGGCCTTGTCGCGGTCGATGCGCCCGTATCGGGCGGCATCGCCGCCGCCAATGCCGGAACGCTCACCTTCATGGTCGGCGGCACGGGCGAGGGTTTCGCGCGCGCCGAACCGATCCTTGCGAAAATGGGCAAGGCGGTGATCCATGCGGGCGACGCGGGGGCGGGGCAGGCGGCGAAAATCTGCAACAACATGCTGCTCGGCGCGTCGATGGTCGCGACGTGCGAGACGCTCGCGCTCGCGCAGAAGCTGGGGCTCGATCCGCAGAAATTCTTCGACATCGCCAGCGTTTCGTCGGGGCAATGCTGGTCGCTCACCAGCTATGCGCCGCTTCCCGGCGTCGGGCCGACGACGCCCGCCGACAATGATTACAAGGGCGGCTTTGCGGCGGCGCTGATGCTCAAGGATTTGCGCCTTGCGATGGAGGCGGCGGCGAGCGTCGGCGCCGACGTTCCGATGGGCACCAGGGCGCGCGAACTTTACGAAAGCTTTGTGGGCGCCGACAAGGATGGCCGCGACTTTTCGGCGATCATCACGACATTGCAGGGCTGATGGGTCTCGACTTATCGCGCCTTCCGGGGCTAAGGCCGCGCGCGAATCAAGAAAAGACAGGACTTCTCCCATGCGTATCGACCTCATCCCGGCGGGCGACAGCCCGCCCGACAGCCTCAACGTCCTGATCGAAGTGCCGATCGGCGGCGAGCCGGTGAAATATGAGTTCGACAAGGCATCGGGCGCGCTGTTCGTCGACCGCTTCCTGCACACGCCGATGCGCTATCCCGCCAATTACGGCTTCATCCCGCACACGCTGGGCGACGACGGCGATCCATTGGACGCCCTCGTCGTCGCGCGCTCGCCGATCGTCGCGGGCGCGGTGGTGAAGTGCCGCCCGATCGGCGTGCTGATGATGGAGGATGACGCGGGCGGCGACGAGAAACTGCTGTGCGTACCGGTGAACAAGACCTTTCCCTATTACAAGGACGTGGCGAGCTACACCGACATGCCGCCGATCGTGCTGCAACAGATCGAGCATTTCTTCACCCACTATAAGGATCTCGAACCCGGCAAATGGGCGAAGCTCAACGGCTGGGGCGATGTCGACGAAGCCAAGCGCATCATCGTCGAAGCGGTCGAGCGCGCGACGAAAAGCGGCTTCTGACGCGGGCTGGGGCGTTCGTGCCCCGGCCGCTTACTCCTTCGCGGGGGGCACCGAACGCAGGTGCAGGTCGCGCTGCGGGAAGGGGATTTCGATCCCCGCCGCCTGGAACTTGTCCCAGACGCTCAGGAAAACGGCGCCCTTGATATTGCCGATCCCAGCTTCGGGGTCGGTGATCCAGAAACGCAGTTCATGGTCGACGCTGCTGTCGCCGAAGCCGGTGATCCAGCACACCGGCTCGGGCTCATCGAGCACGCGCTTCGCTTCCTTCGCGGCTTCGATCATCAACTGCTGCGCCAGCCGCAGGTCGGTGTCATACGCGACGCCGACGGCGATTTTGACGCGCACCGACCGGCTCGAATAGCTCCAATTCTCGACCTCCTGCGTCATCAGGATTTCGTTGGGGATAAGATGTTCCTTGCCCTCGCGCGTGATCACCGACACCGCGCGCACCCCGATCTTGTTGACCCAACCGAAACTGTTGCCGACCGCGATGACGTCGCCGGGCTTGATCGACCGGTCCATCAGCAGGATGATGCCCGCGATCAGATTGCCGACCGTCTTTTGCAGCCCGAAACCGATCGCGAGGCCGAGCGCGCCCGAAAACACGGCAAAGGCGGTGAGGTCGATGCCCAATATGTCGATGCCGACGAAAAAGGCGGCGACGACGATCACCACCGCCGAAATCTTTTCGATCAGCAGCCGCTGCGTCGGGTCGAAGCGGTCGTTGCGCTTGATCACGCGCCGCAGCAGGCGCGTCGCGAGGCGGACCAGGGTGAACAAGACGACGACCGTGACCAACAGGTTGATCACCGTCAGCAACGAGAAATTGCGGTCGCCGATCGAAAAACCGAACCCCGCGAGTCGCTCCTGCAACAGTTCGAGCCCGCCGACCGCGCGCGACAACAGGATGACGAGCGCGACGAACGCCGCGGCAAGCGCGGCGCCGTCGCCCAGCCCCACGCCGATCAGCAGGTGACGCACCAGCGCCGCGGCACCGAACGCGAACAGGATGTTGAGCAGCAGCAGCGCATAGGGATGCCACGGCCAGGCCGCGGCCGAAATTCCCGTGACGAGCAGCGCAGCTGTCCAGCCGAGGATCGCCCCGGCCCGTTCGGTCAACGGTCCGCGTGCTTCGAAATCCTGGCCGTGCAGCCAGTCGGAAAGGCGGGGGCCCAGCCGTCGCCGGACCACCCAGCTTGCGGCAAGGGCGAGCACGCCCAGCGCGGCGGCGATGCCCAGTTCGACCATGTGCGCCTCGGCGATCGCGGGAAAGCCCATGCGGGCGAGCAGGCCGTCGATCCCGCTCATGTCGTCATCGCGGCAAAACTGCGCTCAAGGTCGGCGATCAGGTCGGCGGGGTCTTCGAGCCCGATCGACAGGCGGACGAGCGGGTCGGGATCGTTCCAGTGCGTCGCGCTGCGGATGCCCGCGGGATCGGCCGGCACGACGAGGCTTTCGTAGCCCCCCCAGCTGAAACCGATACCGAAATGGGCGAGTGCGTCGATGAAGCGCGTGCGCGCCGTTTCGTCGGCGCCCTTCAGCGTAAAGCCGAACAGCCCGCTGCTTCCGGCAAAATCGCGCGACCAGATCGCATGGCCGGGGTCGCCGGCCAACGCGGGGTGGAGCACGCGGCCGACCTCGGCGCGCGCGGCGAGCCAGTTCGCCACCGTCAGCCCGTTGGCCGCGTGCCGTTCGAGCCGCACGTCGAGCGTTCGCAGCCCGCGCAGGACAGCCGCGCAATCGTCGGGCGATACCGACTGGCCGAGCTGGTAGGCGGCGCTGCGCAGCTTTGGCCACACGGCGCGCGTCGCGGTGAGCGATCCCATCATCGCGTCGCTGTGACCGCCGACATATTTGGTAAGGCTCATCATCGCGACATCGACGCCGTGGTTCAGCGCGGGGAACAGCAAGGGCGTCGCCCAGGTGTTGTCGATCATCGTCAGCACGCCGCGTGCCCGCGCGATCCGCGTGATCGCGGGAACGTCCTGCACCTCGAACGTCAGGCTGCCGGGCGATTCGAGAAAGATCAGCTTCGTTTCCGGGCGGATCAGCTCGGCGATTCCGGCGCCGACGAGCGGATCATAATAGGTGGTTTCGATGCCCAGCCGCCGCAGCATCCCGTCGCAAAAAGCGCGCGTGGGTTCATAGGCGCTGTCGACCATCAACAGATGATCGCCCGGCGACAACAGCGCGAGCAGGCCTGCCGAATTGGCCGCGACGCCGGAGGGATAGAGCAATGTGCCCTCAGCACCCGGCTCCATCGCCGTGAGGGCATCGGCGAGCGCCCACACCGTCGGGGTTCCGCGGCGGCCGTAATAAAGCTTGTCGTGCGTCGCATGGCCGCGCGCCTTCAGGTCGGCGATATTGTCGTAAAGGATGGTCGAGGCGCGCCAGACAGGCGGGTTGACGACGCCGCCGCCCAGTCGCGGATCGCCGGTCCATTCGGGCCGCCGCCCGCCTTGCACGAGCCGTGTGGCGGGGCGGAGGCTGTCGTCGTCGTTCGTCATCGGTCAATCGTAGCGAAGCGCTAGGCAAAATCCAGTGGCGGACTGGCAAGGCCGAGCAGCAGCCCCGCCGCCGAACAGATCGCCAGCACCGCGATGATCCCCAGCTTGAGGCGAAACAGCAGCATTGCGGCGAGCAGCGCCAGCACCAGTGCGCGAAGGTCGAGGCTCGCGAGCACGGGCAGTTCCATGCCCCATTCGCTGCGGATCAGTTGGCTAAACAGCACATGCAGCGCAAACCACAGCGACAGGTTCGCGATCACGCCGACGACCGCGGCGGTGACGGCCGCAAGCGCGCCCTTCAGCCCCGCCGCGCGATCGAGCCGGTCGATCCACGGCGCGAATGTGAAAATCCAGAGGAAACAGGGCGCAAAAGTAACCCACAGCGTCAGCCCTGCGCCGAGCAGCGCCGCGACGAAGGGGGTGAAGGGCGCGGCGTCGCGATAGGCGGCGAGGAAGCCGACGAACTGCGTAACCAGGATCAGCGGGCCCGGCGTCGTTTCGGCGAGCCCCAGCCCGTCGGCCATCTCTCCCGGTTGCAGCCAGCCGAAGCCGCTCACCGCCTCCTGCGCCATATAGGCGAGCACGGCATAGGCCCCGCCGAAGGTGACGACCGCCAGCTGCGAGAAAAAGGCGCCGATGTCCCAGAGCACATGGCCGCGCCCCAGCGTGAGCAGGATCAGCAGCATCGGCGCTGCCCAGATCATGCCCCAGAGCAGGATGGCGTGCAGGCTCTGTCGCGCTGCCGACATGCGCGGCGGCGGGGGCGGTTCCGGTGCCGTCGATGCCAGTTTCAGCCAGTGCGGGCGCCACCGCCCGGCCGCCCAGCCCATCGCCAGCGCGGCGAGTATGACGAGCGGAAAGGGCAGCGCGAACAGCGCGATGGCGACGAAGGAGGCGAGGGCGATGCCGCGCTGCAAGGGCGTCTTCAGCGCGCGTGCCGCGATGCGCAGCAATGCCTGCACGACGATCGCGAGCACTGCGGCCTTGATGCCGAGGAACAGCGCCGCGAACCAGTCGAGATCCGCCGCCAGGACATAGAGGATCGACAGGCCCAACATGACCGCGGCGCCCGGCAGCACGAAGAGCAATCCCGCCGCAAGGCCGCCGCGCAGCCCGTGCAGCCGCCAGCCGATCCAGGTCGCGAGCTGCTGCGCTTCGGGGCCGGGCAGCAGATGACAGAAATTGAGCGCGTGCAGGAATGCCGCCTCGTCGACCCAGCGCCGCTCGTCGACGAACTCGCGGTGCATCAGCGCGATCTGGCCCGCGGGCCCGCCAAAGCTTAGCAGGCCGACGCGGGCATAGGCGCGCACCGCCTCTCCGAAACCGGGGCCGACGCTTGGGTCGATACGGGGGGTGAGGGAAGGCGGCAAGGCGACCGCCGTGCCCGATCAGGCTGCGCCGGTCGCTTTCGGCGTCGCGGCGTCGGCGCCCCATTCGAGCCAGCTGCCGTCATAGACCGCGACATCGTCCTTGCCGAGCAGATGCGCGCCAAAAGCGACGACGGTGGCGGTCATACCGCTGCCGCACGTCGCGACCAGCGGTTTGTCGAGGTCGATTCCGGCGGCGTCGAACGCGGCCTTGAGCGCGTCGCCGCGCTTCCAGGTGCCGTCTTCGTTGAAGAGCTGGCTGTGCGGCAGGCTGCGCGAGTTCGGGATATGGCCCGGCGCCAGGCCGGGGCGCGGGTCGCGTTCCTCGCCGGTAAAGCGCGCCGCGGGGCGGGCATCGACGACCTGTTCGGCGCCGCTGTCGACATTGGCGAGCATCTGATCCTTGGTCCGCACCGCCTTGGCGTCGCGCCACACGGTGAAATGGCGGTGGCGAAGCGTCTGCTTGCCCATTTCGAGCGCGCGCCCTTCGGCCTTCCATTTGGCGAGCCCGCCGTCGAGCAGCGCGACATCGTGCGCGCCGAACAATTTGAGCAGCCACCACGCGCGCGCCGCGCTCTTGAGCGGGCTGTCGTCATAAAGCACGATGCGGCTGCCGTCGCCGAGGCCGAGCGACTGCATCCGGCTCGCGAATTTTTCGGCGGGCGGGGCCATATTCTCGACCGCGTTCGATGTATCGGTCAGCTCGGCCAGGTCCATGAACACGGCGCCGGGAATGTGCCCTGCCTCATATTCGGCGCGTGCGTCGCGATCGGGTTCCAGAAATTTCGTCGCATCGACGACCCGCAGGTCCGATGCCCCCAGTTCGCGTTCCAGCCAGTCGGTTGAGACCAAGGCGTCCATGTCATGCTCCTGTTACGGCCGGTCGGGAAGCGTCTGTCTCTCCCTCGCCCGGCCATCCTGCTGCGGCTTCTTTCCGGGGATCGTCAGCCTATGCCTGCCCCTGTGCTTTTTCAAGCGGGTCCGCTCTGCCCCAGCCCTTGCTGCACCGCAACAGAAAAGCGGCCCTCGCGGCTGCAAACAGCTATTGCACGCGGCGAATCGCGGTGGGCCGGGCGGCGGGGCGATCGACGCTATAGGCCGCGCGGTCGAGCGCCAGCGGCGCCAGTTTTTCGTTGCCGCCGGGCATTTGGTCGCGGCCCAGCACGAAACTGCCGGCATTTTGCCCGAAGGCGTCGCCTTCGCCATCCCAATGATAGGTGACGTCGATCGCCATCACCGGCACCAGCATGGGTTTGCCGCCGATCATCAGCGGTTCGATCGCGGCGCGCGGCAACATCACCTCGGTGGACAATTGCTCGCCCGCGCCGGGCGCCAGCGCCATATCGTCGCGCAGCACGCTGCCGCCCGCGCCGTCGAAAAAGCGGCCGAGCACGGGCTCGGTCATCGCCGATCCCTGGCCCACGGCAATCCGCACCATCAGGCCCGTGGCCGCTGCGCTGCCTTCGTTGAGCAGGTTGAGCGTAAAACCGACCGCGACATGATCCGCCGCGAACCGGATCGATCGTATCTCCAGCGCCATGCCGACGACCGCACGGCGTTCGGCCGCGGGGCGGGTGACGAGCGGGGTGGCGGACCGCGCCGCGGGTTGCTGCGCCGGGGTGGGCGCTGCGGCGGGGGCGCGGGGCGTTGCGGCTTCGGGGAGCGGCGATGCCGGGGGCGGTACCGGCGCCGCGGGCGGCGTAGCGGGCGCATCGTCGAGATCGGGCCCGGCGGGCGCCGCGCGGCGGCGCCAGTACCAAAGCCCCGCAGCTGCGGCGGCGAGCACGGCCAGCGCCCACGCCCAGAGCGGCGTACCGGATGGCGCCGGAGGCGCAGCGGGCGAACCCGCCGCGGGTGCGTCGTCGGCCGCCTCTGCCGTCGTCACAGTGCTGGTTGCCGCCGATTCGTCCATCGGCGACGCGGATGGGACGGTCGTATCGGGCGCGGGTGCCGGATCGACCGGCGCCGGGACGACGCCGGGGCGCGGCGTTTCGGCCGGGGTGGTTCGGCGCTCCGACGTGGGCGCAGGTGCGTTTGCCGTATCGGGTTGCGTCGGGACCACGCGCGGCGGCACGGCGGGCGACGTCGGCGCGGGGGTTGGCGCCGGTGTGGGGGGCGGTGCGGGCTGGCCGCGGCGCTCGCCCGGCGCGACGGGGGGCAGGCCGTTGTCGGCGGGGCCCTGTACCCCCGGAGCGCGGTCGTCATCCTCCGGCTGGAGGCGGAAATCAATCTGCCGCGGCGGCGGCGCGCCGGCGGTGCTGTCTTGCGCGTCGGCGGGCAGGCCCGCGGCGAGCAGTGTTGCCGCCAGCGCCCATCCTGCCACCCGATCCTGCCCGAAGTTCCGCGCGCTCATCTTGTCTGCGATCCCAAACTGCCCATATCTCGGCCGCGCCGCTGAATTGACGCTGAACCTTGCGGCCGTCACCTGGCGCCCATGGCCCCGGATGACATCCGCCGCGCTGCGCACTAGAGGGTTTCCATGACCGATTCCACCCCTGCGCCGCTGGCGCCGAAACATCTCGGCCAATCGAGCGAACTGCCTGCCTCGCCCGAGGCGGCGGTGCTCGATTATGTCCCCAATCCGCGCGCGGGCGAGCTTTATCTCGTCCGGTTCGCCGCGCCTGAATTTACCTCGCTCTGCCCCGTCACCGGCCAGCCCGATTTTGCGCATCTGGTGATCGACTATGCGCCGGGCAACACGATCGTCGAATCGAAAAGCCTGAAGCTTTTTCTCGGCAGCTTTCGCAACCATGCGGGTTTTCACGAGGATTGCACCGTCGGTATCGGCCGCCGCCTGTTCGACGAGATGCAGCCGCAATGGCTGCGCATCGGGGGGTATTGGTATCCGCGCGGCGGTATCCCGATCGACGTGTTCTGGCAGTCGGGGCCGCCGCCCGCCGGGCTCTGGCTTCCCGATCAGGGGGTGGCGCCCTATCGCGGGCGGGGATGAAGATTCATCTTTCCGTCACGATATATTGACACTAATGTCAACGATATGAACGCCGCCGCACGTCCGCACGATCACGACATCACCGTCGGGCCCGAGGTCATCGACTTCATGGGGCACGTCAACAACGCCCATTATTTAAGCTGGGTGCAGGAAGCGGTGCTGTCGCACTGGCGCCAGATCGCGCCGCCCGAAGCCGTCGCGGCGCATCTGTGGGTCGCGCTCAAGCATGAAATCACCTACCGCCGTCCTGCGTTTCTCGACGATCGGGTCATCGCGACCGTCATCCTCGAAAAAGTGCAGGGCGCGCGCGCCTTTTACGAAACGGTCATCCGCCGCGGCGAAGAGGTGCTGGCGGAGGTCAAGTCGAGCTGGTGCTGCATCGACGCCGAAACATTGCGCCCCGCGCGCCTCGCGAGCGACGTGATCGCGCGCTTCTTTCCCGGCGAAAAGGGCTGAGCCCGCTTTTTCAGTAAAAATCGGCGGTTTCACCCCCGTCGCGCCGTTCGGTGCGGTGAAGCTGCGTCGGCGCATCGCGGCTGCCGCTGCGCACCTCCAGCCGTCCATTTATGCGCCGCACCTCGGCGGGCGCCAGAATGCGCGCGCGCGCGATGCCCACGGCACTGGCGTGCGGCCGGTCGGGCACCGGTGCCGCGGCCGGGGCGCTTGCGGCAAGGAACAGGGCGGCGGCAAGGAACATCGCGTTCATGCTCTGCCCTAACGGCAGGTCTTGCCAGCGCTTTAACCCTGAATCGCAGCTTTTCGGTCATGGCGGCCGCGCGTTCGGGGCAAGAAAAAGGCCGCCTGCCCCGCGTTGGGACAGGCGGCCCTGTTTTGGTAAGCGGTGGCGGGATTAGAAGCCCGATTTCGCCTCCGCCTTTTCCTTGAGCAAAGGCGCGATCTCGAACCCATGGCTTTCCAGCGCCGCGACGATCTTGTCGGTGCCTTCGAGCCCGGCCCAGAACATCGGGCCGCCGCGATAGACGGGCCAGCCATAGCCATAGATCCAGACGACATCGATGTCGGACGCGCGCTGCGCCTTGCCTTCCGCCAGGATCAGCGCGCCTTCGTTGACCATCGGATAGAGCGTGCGCTCGATGATTTCCTGATCGGTGATCTCGCGCTTTTCGACGCCCGCCTTCTTGCGGAACTCTTCGATGATCTCGGCAACGCGCGGGCTTTCCGACGGGTTGCGCTTGTCGTCATAGTCGTAAAAGCCCGCCTGCTTCTTCTGGCCCCAGCGGCCCTCGGCGGCGAGCGCATCGCGGATGCTTTCGATGCGATTGGGGTCGCGGTGCCAGCCGATGTCGACACCGGCGAGGTCGCTCATCTGGAAGGGACCCATCGGCATGCCGAATTCGACATGCACCTTGTCGACCTGCGCCGGGGTCGCGCCTTCGAGCAGCAGCTTCATCGCCTCCGTCTGGCGGGGCTTCAGCATCCGGTTGCCGATAAAGCCGTCGCACACGCCCGCGACCACCGCGACCTTCCCGATCTTTTTGCCGATCGCCATCGCGGTCGCGAGCGCATCGGGCGCGGTCTTGTCACCGCGCACCACTTCCAAAAGCTTCATCACATTGGCGGGCGAGAAGAAGTGCATGCCCAGCACGTCGCCGGGACGGCTCGTCGCGGTCGCGATCTCGTCGATGTCGAGATAGGAGGTGTTCGACGCGAGGATCGCGCCGGGCTTGGCAATCTTGTCGAGCTTGGCGAAAATCTCTTTCTTGACGTCCATATTCTCATAGACCGCCTCGATGATGAGGTCGCAGTCGGCGAGATCGTCGAGGTTCAGCGTCGGCGTGATAAGGCCCATCATCTGATCGACCTGTTCGGGCTTGAAACGCCCCTTGGCGGCGCTGGCGTCGTAATTCTTGCGCACCACGCCCAGCCCCCGGTCGAGCGCTTCCTGCTGCATCTCGACGATGGTGCAGGGGATGCCCTTCTGAAGGAAGTTCATCATGATGCCGCCGCCCATCGTGCCGGCGCCGATGATGCCGACCTTTTTGACGTCACGCAGCTGTGTGTCCTTGGGCAGCCCGTCGATCTTCGCGGCCTGGCGCTCGGCGAAGAAGATGTGGCGCTGCGCCGCCGACTGGCTGCCGAACATCAGCTTCATAAACTGCTCGCGCTCGAACGCGAGGCCTTCGTCGAAAGGCAGACGCGTTGCGGCTTCGACGCAGGCGAGGTTGGCGTAAGGCGCCTCGAAGCCGCGCCAGCGCTTGGCGTTTTTGGCCTTGAGCTGTTCGATCACCGCAACGTCACCGAACACGTCGCGGTCGCGCGTCGGGCGCGGGCCATTGGCGATCTTGGCGCGGGCAAAGGCGATTGCATCGGCGGCCAGGCTGTCTTCGCCCGCGAGCTCGTCGACAAGGCCCATCTCCTTGGCCTTGGGCGCCGGAACGGGATCGCCGAGCGAGGTCATCGATGCCGCCGCTTCGACGCCGACGATGCGCGGCAGCCGCTGGGTGCCGCCCGCACCCGGCAGCAGGCCCAGCTTCACTTCGGGCACGCCGAGCTTCGCCGAAGGCACCGCGACGCGATAATGGCAGACGAGCGCAGTTTCGAGACCTCCCCCAAGGGCTGTCCCGTGGATCGCGGCGATCACCGGCTTGGGCGCGGCTTCGATCATGTTCAGCACCGCGTTGAAGTCGGGACCGCGCGGCGGCTTGCCGAACTCGCTGATGTCGGCGCCCGCGATGAAGGTCGCGCCGTCGCAGCGCAGGACAATCGCCTTGACGCTGTCGTCGGCGAGCGCGGCGGTGAAATGATCCTCCAGCCCCTGCCGGACGTGCCAGGACAGCGCGTTGACCGGCGGGTTGCTCACGATAATGACGGCGACGTCGCCGTCCTTTTCTACGCGCACGCTAACGGGGGTGTCTTCGGACATGGGAGAACTCCTTCAAAATGGACCCGCTCGCATCGAGCGAAGTCGAGATGCACCTCGGGCTAGGCGCCGGATCGATGGATGTCTCGACTTCGCTCGACACGAACGGAGTGTGGGCGTTGCATTTCAGTCATCGAGCGCGGCATGAACGAGGGTCTTGACCTCGCGCCGCACGGGATAGGTGGAGGAGGGCATGAGCTGGGTCATGAAAACCATGCAAATCTGTTCGACCGGATCGACGAAGAAGCCGGTCGAGAACATGCCGCCCCAGTAAAAATCGCCCGCGGAGCCGGGAATGCCTGCGCGCGCCGGGTCGAGCGTCACCGCAAAGCCGAGGCCGAAGCCGATCCCGGCATTTTCATCCTCGCTGAACACGCCGACGCTATGCTGCGTCAGATCGCCGCCGCCGATCAAATGGTTCGACGTCATCAGCGCCAATGTCTTGCGGCTGATGATCCGCGTGCCGTCCAGCTGGCCGCCGCCCAGCAGCATCAGGCAGAAACGATGATAGTCGGACAGGGTGGAAACCAGCCCGCCGCCGCCCGAATGAAAGCTTCTGTCCTTCGCCCAGCGGCTGCGTTCGCCGCTGTCGAAAAGCTTCATCTTCTCTTTGGGGTCAAAGACATGGCAATCGGTCAGCCGGTGCTGCTGATCGGCAGGCACCTTGAATCCGGTGTCGGCCATGCCGAGCGGGCCGAAGATGCGCTCCTGCAACACCTGCTCGAACGGCTTGCCCTCGATCCGTTCGACGACCGCGCCCAGCACGTCGGTCGCCATCGAATAATTCCAGTGCGCCCCGGGGTCGAATTGCAACGGTATCCTGGCCAGCGCCGCGATAAAGCTGTCCATCGTATAATCGGCGTCGAAATCGTCGATCCTGGTCTTGCGATACGCCGCGTCGACCGGGGTGCGTTCCTGAAAGCTGTAGGTCAGACCGGCGGTATGGCGCAGCAAATCGACCATGCGGATCGGCTGCGCCGGCGGGCGGGTCAGAAAGGGGACGTTGCCGCCGCCCGCGACGAACACGCCGGTTTCCCTGAACTCGGGGCAATATTTGACCAGCGGATCGGACAGCGCGACCTTGCCCTCTTCGACCAGCATCATGAAGGCGATGCTGGTGATCGGCTTGGTCATGCTCGCGATGCGAAAGATCGCATCCTCCTTCAACGCCTCGCCCGGCCGGGCGTCGCCGATGCACGACAGGTGCGCAATCTCGCCGCCGCGCGACACCAGAGTCGCCGCGTGCGGCAGGCGGCCGCTATCGACATATTTCGCCTTGAGGAAAGCGGGAAGGCGCTCCAGTCGCGCGAGGTCGAATCCGTGGTTCATGGACGAAGACCTATCAGTGCGAGGTCTGGCCGAGCAACTGGCGCGTGACGGGATGCGAGCTGGTCAGCCCGCCGTCGACCGCGATCGCCTGTCCGTTGACATAGCTTGCCTGATCGCTGGCGAGGAACAGCGCGACATTGGCAAGCTCCTCGGGCTGCGCCGCGCGGCGCAGCGGGTTCAATTGGCCGAGCTTGTGCGTCACTTCCTTGGCCTTGGCATAGTCGAAGGTCGGCTTGGTCATCCCCGTTTCGGTGAGGCCGGGGCAGACGGCGTTCACACGCACGCCGCTCGTCGACAATTGCTGCGCCGCGACCTTGGCGAGATTGATGACGCCCGCCTTCGACGCGGAATATGCCCCCGGACCCGCGCCCGAATTGATCCCCGCGACGCTCGCGGTCAGCACGATCGCGCCGCCGCGGCCCTGGTCGACCATCGCCTTTCCGGCGTGCTTCACCATCAGCGCGGGGCCGATCAGATTGACGCGCAGCGTTTCGGCCCAGGCGGCGGGGTCGAAATCGAAAATACCGCCCATGTCGCCGATGATCCCGGCGTTAGCAAAGGCGATGTCGAGCGCGCCATAGGTGTCTTTCGCGGTCGCGACCATTTTCGCGACATCATCTTCGACGCCAGCGTCGATCTCCAGCGCGACCGCCTCGCCGCCCGCATCCTTCACCAGTTGCGCCGTTTCATGCACCGCCGCGGTCTTGTCGCCGATGACCAGCTTCGCGCCTTCGGCGGCGAAGCGGAGCGCGCTCGCGCGGCCGATTCCCGATCCTGCGCCGGTGATGATCGCAACCTTGCCGTCCAACGCGCCCATCATGCGCCTCCCGAAATTGTCGCCCCGCCATCGCATACGATGGTCTGGCCGGTGGTGAAGGCGCCTGCTTTCGACGCCAGAAAAACCGCTGCGCCCGCAATCTCGTGCGGCTCGCCGATCCGCTTCAGCGTCGAGGCCGCCGTCGAACGGCGCAAATTCTCTTCATTTTCCCATAGCGCGCGCGCCATGTCGGTGCGAATGAGCCCTGGCGCGATGCAGTTGACGCGGACGCCCTTCGGGCCGAACTCGACCGAGAAATTGCGCGCAACCTGCATGTCCGCGGCCTTCGAGATGCCATAGGCGCCGATGATCGGCGATCCCTTGAGCCCGCCGATCGAGCTGATGATCGTGATCGACCCTTCGCCGCGCTCGAGCATTTCGGGCGCGACCATCGAAATCAGCCAGTGGTTGGACAGGATATTATTGTCCATGATCTTGCGGAACTGTTCGTCGCTGATGCCGAGGCCGGGGCCATAATAGGGGTTCGACGCGGCGTTGCAGACGAGCGCGGTGATCTTGCCGAACGCCGCGCGCGTCGCGCCCACGAGATTCTGAAGGTCGTCCTTCGACGAGATATTGGCGGCAACCGCAATCGCGGTGCCGTCGCCGAAGCGCGCATTAATCTCTGCCGCGGTGGCGTCGCACGCATCCTGTTTGCGGCTCGAAATCACGACCTTGGCGCCCTGTTCGGCCATTGCTTCTGCCGTGGCTTTGCCGATACCGCGCGACGATCCGGTGATCAGCGCGACCTGTCCCGTCATGTCGAACAGGCTCATGCGCCGGCCTTTCGGGCAAAGTCCCATGCCTTTTCGGCGAGCGGTAGGACGCGTTCGGACATCGCCTTGGCATGGGCGGAGGAGGCGGTGCCGTCGATGACGCGTTTCTTGATCCCCTGCATGATCCCCGCGAGGCGGAAGAAATTATACGCGAAATACCAGTTCATGTCGGGTACGCCGTCGCGGCCGGTGGCGGCGCAATAGCGTTCGACCACCTCGTCGAGTTCGGGAATGCCGAGGTCCGCGCGGTCGACGTCCATCACCCCCGAACGCCCGCCATTCTCCGTGACCCACGCCATCGCGACATAGGTGAAATCGGCGAGCGGATCGCCGAGCGTCGACAGCTCCCAGTCGAGCACCGCGAGCACCTCCGGCCGGTCTTTCGCAAAGATCATATTGTCGATGCGATAATCGCCATGGACGACGCTGGTGCGCGTCTGCTCGGGCAAAGTCGCCGGCAGCCAAGCGATCAGCTGCTCCATTTCGTCCATCGTCTCGGTCTCGGACAGCTTATACTGCTTCGTCCAGCGATCGACCTGGCGCCCGAAATAATTGCCCGGCTTGCCATAATCCGACAGTCCCGCGGCTTCGACATCGACATTGTGCAGCGCCGCGAGCGTATCGATCATCGCGTCATAGGTGGCGCGGCGATTTTCGGGGGTCGATCCCGGCATCGATCCGTCCCAGATCGTCTGGCCATCGACCATGCCCATCACATAGAACCAGCTGCCGACCACGCTGTCATCGGTGCAGAGGCCATATTGGCGCGCGACCGGAAAGCCCATCTTATAGAGGCCCGCCTGCACCCTATATTCGCGGTCGACCGCATGGGCGGACGGGAGCAGCGGGCCGAAGGGCTTGCGCCGCAGGACATAATTGCCCGACGGCGCCGCAATCTTGTACGTCGGGTTCGACTGGCCGCCGGCGAACTTGCTCTGCGTCAGCGGGCCTTCAAAGCCTTCGACATTCGCTTCCATCCAAGCGGTCAGCTTCGCCTCGTCGAGCACATCGGCGCCCTCGGGCGCGACGGTGCCGCTGAAGGCTTTTTGCGCGTCGAGGGTCATATGTTCCTCCCCGTCGAAGATGGGGAGGATTGGGGGACGTGCGCCCTCATTGGTCGAACACGATCACCGACCGTGCGGCGTCGCCCTTCTTCATTTTGTCGAACCCTTCGTTGATCCGATCGAGCGGGATCGTCTCGGCGACGATCGAGTCGAGATCGAGCAGTCCGCGCAGGTAAAAATCGACCAGCCGCGGGATGTCGACGGGGAAGCGGTTGCCGCCCATGATCGCGCCCTGCAGTTTCTTGCCCGACAGAAGGTCCATCGCGCCAAGCCCGACCTTTTCGCTGAGTGGCATCATTCCCAGGATCGTCGCGGTGCCGCCGCGGCGGAGCGAGGCCACCGCGAGGTTCGCCGACGCAGGGCGTCCGACCGCCTCGATCGCATGGTCGACCCCGCCCTTGCTGATTTCGACGATCTGCTTGGCGGCATCGTCCGACAGCGCATCGACCACATCGGTCGCGCCCAGCTTCATCGCCAGCTCGCGCTTTTCGGGAACCGGGTCGGCGGCGATGATGCGCCCCGCACCCGCGATTTTCGCTGCGTTGATGGTGGCCAGCCCGACGCCGCCGCACCCGACCACCGCAACGGTCTCACCCGGCGTCACCTTGCACGCGTTGAAGATTGTTCCGGCGCCCGTCGTCACCGCGCAGCCGATTACCGCGGCGCGGTCGAGCGGCATGTCGGGGTCGATCGCGACGCACGCATGTTCGTGGACCAGCATCACCTCCGAAAAGGCGCTGAGGTTGAGCATCTGATTGACCGGCGACCCGTCGGGGCGCGTGATGCGCGGCGCCGATCCGGCGGGGCGCCGCGTGTCGCCCCCCATGCACAGCGACATGCGCCCGGTGACGCAAAATTCGCAGTGGCCGCAAAAGGCCGACAGACAGGTGACGACCGCATCGCCGACCTTCACCGTGCGAACCTCGCTGCCGACCGCCTCGACGATCCCCGCCGCTTCATGGCCAGGGATTGCAGGAAGGGGGTGCGGATAAGCGCCGTCGATGAAATGCAGGTCCGAATGGCAAAGCCCGCACGCGGCGGTACGGATGCGGACCTCGTGCGGGCCGGGTTTGTCGACGACGACATCCTCGACCGACAAGGGTTTGCCGGGTTCGATCAGGATTGCGGCTCTGGTCATTCAAATCTCCGTTCAGTCCCCCTCCCGCGTGCGGCAGGGGCTAGGGGAGGGCATGTCGGTTCCGGACGGGAGAGCAACACGCCCTCCCCCGGCCCTCCCGCAAGCGGGAGGGAAGAAAGTTTATCGCGAAACGCCGATGTCGCCCGACGAAAAACCGGGATCGGCTGCCGCCGAATGCTTTGCGAACTCGATCCGCGCGATCGCGCGCGCGTGGACCTCGTCGGGACCGTCGGCGAGGCGCAGCGTACGCTGATGGGCATAGGCGTTGGCGAGCCCGAAATCATTCGACACGCCCGCCGCGCCATGCGCCTGGATGGCGTCGTCGATGATCGAAAGCGCCATATTCGGCGCCTGCACCTTGATCATCGCGATCTCGGCCGCGGCGGACTTGTTGCCGACCTTGTCCATCATGTCGGCGGCCTTGAGGCAGAGCAGGCGCGTCATTTCGATGTCGATGCGCGCGCGCGCGATGCGCTGTTCCCAGATGCTGTGCTCGGCGATCGTCTTGCCGAACGCGACGCGCGATTGCAGCCGCTTGCACATTTTGGAAAGCGCTTCCTCGGCGACGCCGATCGTGCGCATACAATGGTGGATACGCCCCGGCCCCAGGCGGCCCTGCGCGATCTCGAACCCGCGGCCTTCGCCGAGCAGCATCGCTTCCTCGGCATTGACGCGCACGTCCTTCAACTCGATTTCCATATGGCCGTGCGGCGCGTCGTCATAGCCGAAGACGGGCAGATGCCGCTTGATGGTGATCCCCGGCGCGTCGAGCGGGACGACGAGCATCGACTGCTGCTGGTGGCGCTTCGCGCCGAAATCGGTCTTGCCCATCACGATCGCGACCTTGCAGCGCGGATCGCCCGCGCCCGACGACCACCATTTGGTGCCGTTGATCACATAATCGTCGCCATCGCGCTCGATCCGCGTTTCGATATTGGTCGCGTCGGACGAGGCAACCTGCGGCTCGGTCATCAGAAAGGCCGAGCGGATCTCGCCTTCCATCAGCGGCCTTAGATATTTGTCCTTCTGCGCGCGGGTGCCGTAACGATGGAACACCTCCATATTGCCCGTGTCGGGCGCCGAGCAGTTGAACACCTCGCTCGCAAAGCCGATGCGGCCCATTTCTTCGGCGCAGAGCGCATATTCGAGGTTGGTGAGGCCGGGCCCCTCGAACTCGAACGTCTCGTCGACATGGTGGTGCGCCGCGCTGCGCGGCGGCATGAACAGGTTCCAGATGCCCGCTGCTTTCGCCTCGGCCTTCAGATCCTCGACGACCTGGATGACCTTCCAGCGGTCGCCCTGGGCATCCTGTTCATAATAGGTCGGCACCGCCGGGCGAACCTTGCGCTCGATGAATTCGCGCACACGGCCCTGCCAATGCTTCTGCCGTTCGGTGAGGTCGAAATCCATCGCGTGCTTCCTTTCCCTTTACGTTCACGTAAGCCTTTGGACCGATTCGGCCCCCTTTGCCAACCCCTGCCGCCCGAAAATTGCGCCAAAGCGACTGACCACGGACATTTTCCGCTACGGATGCGCCGCGGTCGCGTCGGGTTCGGCGCGCGCGGCGTCATCGAGCAAGGCCAGCCGCGCTTCATGGTCAGCGCGCGAGATCGGAAAGCGCCGCATCACAACGAGTCCCAGACTTCCGATGACAAGGATCGCGAGCATATAGCCGAGCGCGAGATTGTTCAGCACCGAATCGCCGACCTCGCCGGGGCGCGCCGCCGGCGGAAAGTCCGCCAGCGACAGGATCAGCCCGGCGACGCCGATGCCGATCCCCGTCGCGCATTTCTGCATGAAGAAATATCCCGCGAAGAACAGCCCTTCGGATCGCCGCCCCGTTTCGCTCTGCGACGCTTCGACGACATCGGCCATCATCGACGATGACAGGATCATCAGGATGATCGAAAATGTGTTTCCGACAAAGACAAAGGCGAACATCGCGGCAATGCTCGGCTTGCCGGGCAGGCCGGGGAAGATGCCCTGGATATAGGAAAGATAGAGGCCGCTGTTCACCGCCAGCGCGATCGCGCCGGCAAGGATCGCCGCGTCGCGCTTGCCCAGCCGCGCGGCGATCGGCGCGACAAGCAGGAAGGCGGCGATCATCGTCCCGAAAAGCATCAGCGGATAGGCGACGAACTCGCCCTGATCGAGCTGCCAGAAAAAGCCGAGCAGATAATTGGTAAGCGAAAAGGTGATGCCCTGGTTGACGAATCCGAACAGCGCGGCGAACACCAGCCACAGGAAAGCGCGGTTCGACAGCGTTGCGCGCATCTCGCGGGCGATGTGCGACAGGCTGGCCCTCGGCACGACCTGATCGCGGTTCGACACGGCAATGCGCTTATGCTGGCCAAGCGCGGACAGCAGCACGGCGCCGAGCATGATCAGCGCGCCGGTGAGCGCATAGGGGAAATAGCCCGCCGGATCGACCAGCCCCTTTTCGCCGCCGAAAAACACGCCATAGGCGAGGAACAGGATGACCAGCCCGCCGCCCCAGCCGAACAGAAAGCGATAGCGCATCACCACCGTGCGTTCGTCATAATCGGCGGTGAGTTCGGGGACGATCGCGACCGACGGCACTTCGCACATCGAAACGAGCGTGCGGACGACGATCGCCAGTGCAATCAGCCATGCAACCGTCGCCGCGTCGCTCATTGCGGGCGGGCTCCACAGCAGCATCCACGCGATCGCCAGCGGCAATGGCGCGGCATAAAGCCAGGGCAGGCGCCGTCCCCAGCGGCTGCGCGTGCGGTCGGTGAGCTCGCCGATGACCGGATCGACAAAGGCGTCGAAGATCAGCGCGGCCATGATCGCCCCGCCGACAAGGCTCGCGTCGAGCCCCACCACCTGATTGTAGAAGAGCAGGAGAAAGGTCGAAAAGCCATTCTCCTTGACGCCATAGGCGAGGCTGCCGAGGCCGTGCATCACCTTCAGCCGCACCGGCAGGCGCTCGGCGACCGGGGCGTGCGCAGGGGCGTGCACAGACGGGGCGCTCACGCTGCGGTCTCGGCCTTCGCGGCCTCCTCCATGGCGATCAGCGCGTCGAACATCCCCGGCGTTTCGGGATCCCACGCATGGCGCTGGCCGATGGTCAGCCCCCCGTCGACGAGCAGATGCGTCCCCGTCATGAACGAGCTTTCCTCGCTCGCGAGATAGGCGACGGCGTTGGCGATGTCATCGGGCTGGCCGCCGCGCGCCACCGGCTGCGCCTTCGCGCTCATCTCGGCGATCACCGCATTGGCCTGTGTCTTGAGCTCGCCCGGCACCTCGAGCGATGCGGTGAAGATATTGGTGTTGATGAAGCCGGGGCAGATCGCGTTCACGCGAATGCCATATTGCGCGAGATCGGTCGCTGCGACTTTCGACAGGTGCAGCACCCCGGCTTTTGCGACGGCATAGGCGATCGGCGAATAGCCCGCGCCGAGTGCGGCGACGCTCGCGGTGTTGACGATGCTCGCGCCCTTGCGATGCTTCATGTGCGGGCTCGCATAACGGATGCCCATCGCGACCGATTTCAGCACCAGGTCCATCGTGCGGTCCCAGCCTTCGGGCGTGATCTCGTCGATCGGGGCGCGGTCGCCGCCCGCGGCGGCATTGTTGAAGACGATGTCGATCCCGCCCGCGCGTTCGGCGGCGGTGTTCATCAGCACCTCGATGTCGCTCGCCACGGTGACGTCGCAGCGGACGAAGTCGATCCTGCCGTTCGATTGCTCGGCGAGCGCGCGTCCGCCCGCTTCGTCGATGTCGGCGGCGAAGACATGTGCGCCTTCGCTCGCCAGCTTCAACACCGCTGCCTTGCCGATGCCCGACGCCGCGCCGGTGACGACGGCTACCTTGCCCGCGAATCGCATAGACCCATTCTCCCGTTTTCTTTTGCTACTCAGCTTAGGCGTGCGATGAGCCGCGTCAACGGCGGTCGATCCGACGCTACGGCGCCGTAACGGCAGGTACGGCGCTCCAAGTTGACGCTTGCGTAAAGTAGCGAAGCGGACTTAGATTTGCGGGCAGAAGAGGAGCCAAAAGGATGAGCGAACTGGACGCGTTCCGCACCGAGGTGCGCGAATGGCTGGAGGCGAATTGTCCGCCCGAAATGCGCGAGCCCGTGCGCGACGAGGACGATGTCTGCTGGGGCGGCCGCAAATGGGTGTTCAAGAATGACGCCCAGAAGGCGTGGCTCGATGCGTGCGTGGCCAAGGGCTATACGGTGCCCGACTGGCCCAAGCCCTATGGCGGCGCCGGTCTTACGCCCGAACAGACCAAGATCCTCAAACAGGAAATGAAGCGCATCGGCGCGCGTTCGCCGCTCGACAGCTTCGGTATCTGGATGCTCGGCCCTGCATTGCTCAAATTCGGCACCGAAGAGCAGAAGGTCCATTATCTGAACCAGATTGCGCGCGGCGAAATCCGCTGGTGCCAGGGCTATTCGGAACCCGGATCGGGCAGCGACCTCGTGTCCTTGCAGACGTTCGGCGAGGACCAGGGCGATCACTGGGTCGTCAACGGCAGCAAGATCTGGACCAGCTATGCCGACAAGGCCGACTGGATCTTCTGCCTCGTCCGCACCGACAAGGCGAACAAATATCAGGGCATCACCTTCATGCTTTTCGACATGGATAGCCCCGGTGTCTCGACCAAGCCGATCCTGCTGATTTCGGGAAATTCGCCCTTCTGCGAAACCTTCTTCGACGATGTGAAGGTGCCGAAGGACCAGTTCGTCGGCGAGGTCAATCGCGGCTGGGACGTCGCCAAATATCTGCTCGGCCACGAACGCGAGATGATTTCGGGCGGCGGTGCGGGCGGCGACATGGTCAGCATCGGCGGCGCCTTCGCCAAATCCTTTGGCAAAAATGCCGCTGGCGAGCTCGACGATCCCATCCTGCGCGCTGAAATGGCGGCGTTCGACGTCGATGTCTTTGCCTATCGCGCGATGGGCGAACGCTTCATGGACATGTGGAAGACCGGCCGCGCGCACCCCGCCAGCTCGAACATGATGAAATATGTTGGCACCGAACTCAACAAGCGCCGTCACGAACTCGTCATGGCGGGGGGCGGCAGCGACGCGCTCGAATGGGACAGCAAAGAAAGCAAGGGCGGCGCGCGCGCGCGCAGCTGGCTGCGCACCAAGGCCAATTCGATCGAAGGCGGGACGAGCGAGGTGATGCTCAACGTCATCGCCAAGCGTATCCTCGACCTGCCCGGAGCCTGACCCATGCCCTTGTATCACAATGACGACCAGGCGATGCTCAAGGACAGCGTCGCGCCCTTCATGGCCGAACAGGCGCCGGTGTCGCACCTGCGCAGCCTTCGCGACAGCGCCGACGCCACCGGCTTTTCGCGCGAGCTTTGGGCGCAGTTCACCGAAATGGGCCTCCCCGGCATGCTCGTTCCCGAGGCGCATGGCGGGCTCGGCATGGGGCATATGGAAGCGGGCATCGTGCTCGAGGAAATCGGCCGCAACCTGACCCCGTCGCCCTTCCTCGCTACCAGCGTCGGCGCGGTTGCCGCGCTCGCAAAGGCGGGGGGTACGCAGGCGGGCCGCTGGCTTCCCGCAATCGCGGGCGGCGAGGCGATCGTCGCGCTCGCGATCGACGAGGGCGCGAAGCACCGCCCCGACCGTATCGCGACGACTGCGACGCGCGCCGGCAACGGCTTTCGCCTCGACGGCAAAAAGAGCTTCGTCCTCCACGGCCATGTCGCCGACATGAGCATCGTCGCGGCGAAAACGGACGGCGGCATCACGCTGTTCGCGGTGCCGAAGGATGCGAAGGGCATGACCGCCGATCCGCGCCGTCTCGTCGACTCCTCGCTTGCCAGCCATGTCACGCTGGACGGGGTCGAGGTCGATGCCGACGCCGTGATCGGCGAGGTCGATGCCGGCGGCGAGATCCTCGACGCGCTGCTCGCTGCGACGCGCACCGGCGCTGCCGCCGAAATGGTCGGGGTCGGGCAGGGTGCGATGGACATGACCGTCAATTATCTCAAGGAACGCAAGCAGTTCGGGAAACTGATCGGCGAGTTCCAGGGCCTCCAGCACCGCGCCGCGCATCTCTATGGCGAAATGGAAGTCGCGCGTGCCACCGTGATGAAGGCGCAGCAATTGCTCGACGAGGGCAGCGAGGGCGCCAAGCTGATGGTCTCGGTCGCCAAGGCGAAGGCCGGCCGCGCCGCCAATCTCGCGGTGCGCGAAGGCGTCCAGATGCACGGCGGCATCGGCATGACCGACGAATATGATATCGGCCTCTATATGAAGCGCGACCGCGCGCTCGCCGAATTTATGGGCGATGTCCATTATCACATCGACCAGGTCGCCCGGATGAACGGATACTAAACGACCTAAAACCCCTCCCCTTCAGGGGAGGGGTAGTGAGACTTGGGAACTTGTTCTCTAGTCGCAGCGGGGTGGGGTCTATCGGCCTTGCGCTACCTCGCGAGACCCCACCCCAACCCCTCCCCTTCAGGGGAGGGGCTTTAAGGAGCCCAACCAATGAATCTCAACACCATGTTCGGCCTCGACGGCCGCATCGCGCTCGTCACCGGCGGCTCGCGCGGGATCGGCAAGATGATCGTCGAGGGCTATCTCGCCGCGGGCTGCGCGCGCGTCTATATCTCGGCGCGCAAGACGGCGCAGATCGAGGATGCCGTCGCCGATTTCGACACGCGCTACCCCGGCAAGGTCGTCGGCCTTCCCGTCGACCTCTCGACCGTCGAGGGGTGCCGTGCGCTTGCGAAGGAACTCGAAGCGCGTGAAGAGCGGCTCGACATCCTCGTCAACAATGCGGGTGCCGCCTGGGGCGAACCGTTCGAGGGCTTTCCCGAAGCGGGCTGGGACAAGGTGATGGACATCAACGTCAAATCGCCCTTCTTCCTGACGCAGGCGCTGCACGGGCTGCTCAAGGCCGGTGGCACCGCCGAGCGCCCCGCCAAGGTGATCAACATCGGCTCGATCGACGGGATGCGCCTCAATCCCTGGGAAACCTACAGCTATCATGCGTCCAAGGCGGCGATCCTCTATCTGACCAAGCGCATGGCTGCGCGCCTTGTCACCGACCATATACTCGTCACCGCGATCGCGCCGGGTGCCTTCCAGTCGGACATGAACAAGGCCGCGCGCGATCATGGCGATGCGGTGGCACAGAGCATCCCGGTGAAGCGTATCGGCGTGCCCGAAGATATGGCGGGCGCCGCGATCTTTCTCGCGTCGAAGGCGGGTGACTATGTCGTCGGCGACACGATCACCGTCGACGGCGGGCTGGTGCACGGCGATTTGAAGACCAGCATCGACGCCTGAGCCGATCCTTTTTCATCGTCATCCCGGACTTGATCCGGGATCCATTCGGTGCTCGCCTTGCGGGCCGGGAAGAGTGGATGCTGAATCAAGCTCAGCATGACGATATAGAGAAATTGACTCTCAATCTCCTTGGTGTATTATTCAACTAATGCACCAAGGAGAAAGCCCATGCGCTTCGCATATCTGCTTCCCCCGATCCTCCTCCTCGCCGCGTGCGGGCCCGGCGAGGAAAAGGAACGGACCGAAGTGTCAATCAACGCCGGCGACGAAAAGGGCGGCGTGCAGATCCGGGCCGACAAGGACGGCAGCCGGATCAAGATCGGCGGCGACGGCGTCGGCATCGACCTCAAGATTCCCGACTTCGTCGACCTCGATGTCGAGGGCGATTTCGATATCGACGGGGTCAAGCTCTATCCGGACAGCAAGGTCACGACGGTCAATGTCGATGCGACCGACAGGAATGGCGCCGACAAGGCGACGGTTGAAGTCGGCTTCACCTCGCCCGCGGCGCCAAAGGTCGCGGCCGACTGGATGGCGGGCGAGTTTGCGAAGCGCAACATGCCGGTGGACCGTTCCGGCACCACGCTGCGCGGCACCGACAAGGACGGCGGCGACTTCACGATCAGCTTCGCCCCCGATGGCGCGAACACCAAGGGTAAGGTGCTGATCGTCTCGAAATAGCGGGACCGCAATATTTACGCGTCACCCCGGCGAAGGCCGGGGTCTCGACCTCTCGTAACAACGCTACGGCGAGATCCCGGCTGTCGCCGGGATGACCGAACTGAAGAGCCCTACCCGCTATTCCTCAGCGCCGTCGCGATCGCGTTGATCGTCAGCTGGATGCCCTCGGCGATGCGCGGATCGGTTTCGCCCGCGCGGTGGCGCTTCATCAGCTCGATCTGCAAAAGGTTTAGCGGTTCGATATAGGGAAGCCGCAGCCGGATCGACGCCTCGAGCGCCGGATTCTTCTCCAGCAGCCGTGACTGGCCGGTGATCTTGAGAAGCCCGTCGTGCGCGCGGTGCCAGCCGTCGCGGATGCGTGCGAAGATCGCGTCGTGCCCGTCGACCTCGCGCGCCAGCTCGGCATAGCGCGCCGCGATGCCCATGTCGGACTTGGCGAGCACCATTTCCATATTGCCGAGCAGAGCGGCAAAGAAGGGCGAGCTTTGCGCCATGTCGGCGAGCAGCGCCTGATCGTCGAACGCCGCAAAGGCTTCGCCCGTGCCGTACCAGCCGGGGAGCATCGTGCGCGCCTGCGCCCAGCTGAACACCCAGGGAATCGCACGCAGATCCTCGATCGCCGTGCTCTTCTTGCGGCTCGACGGGCGCGACCCGATCTTCAGCGTCGCGATCTCGGCGATCGGCGTCATCGCGCGGAAGAAATCCTTGAACGCCGCCGTGCCATAGACAAGGTCGCGATAGGCGGCGAAGGCGGTATCCGACAGCGCGTCCATCGCGGTGGTGAAGCGCTCGCTCGCATCGCCGCCCACGCTCTCGGGCTCGAGGCTCGCTAGCAGGCTCGCCGAAACCATCGCTTCGAGGTTCGTCGCCGCGCTGTCGATCGTGCCATATTTGGCGGCGATGACCTCGCCCTGTTCGGTAATGCGGATGCGTCCCTGCACCGTCCCCGCAGGCTGCGCGCGGATCGCGGCAAAGGCGCTGCCGCCGCCGCGCCCGACCGCGCCGCCGCGGCCGTGGAACAATTGCATCGCGGTGTCGGCTTCGTCGAACACCGGGGTCAGCGCCTGCGACGCCTGATGCAATCCCCAGGTCGAGGTGAAATAGCCGCCGTCCTTGTTCGAATCGGAATAGCCGATCATCACTTCCTGATGCCCGCGCACCCCGACCTGCGGGCCGATTTCGGGCATCGCGAAATAGCGACGCATGATGTCGGGCGCGCGGCTCAAATCGTCGATCGTCTCGAACAAGGGCACGACCATCAGATTGCTGGCGCCCGCGTCGCTGCCGCTGCGCCACAGCCCGCCCTCGCGCGCAAGCACATGGACTTCGAGCAGGTCGGACAGGTCCTGCGCCATCGAAATGATCCACTGGCAGATCGCATCCTGGCCCAGCCGCGCGCGCACATCGGCGGCGGCGTGAACGATCGCGAGTTCGCCCGCGGTTTCCTCGCTCCATTCGTGCCACGGCGCGGCGAGCGGCCGGTCGCTCTGGAGCTCGGCCGTCAGCAGCGCGACGCGCGCTGCTTCGTCGAGCGCCAGATAATCGTCGCACACGCCCGCAACCTTCAGCAGCTCGGCGAGCACGCGTTCGTGCACCGCGCTGTTCTGCCGCATGTCGAGCGTCGCCAAATGGAAACCGAACACCTCGACCGCGCGGATCAGCCGTCCGAGCGCGCCGATGCCCGCAAGCTGGCCCTTGCCGCTCGCCGACAGGCCGCTGGCGATGGTGACAAGGTCGCGGCGAAAATCGGCGGGGGTGGCATAGGGATCGCCCTTCAGCGCGCCGGGGCGCGGCGGCGCCTTGCCGGTGATCGCCAGATAGGTGGCCGACAGCCGCGCATAAATGCCCGACAGCGCGCGGCGATAGGGTTCGTCGCTGCGGCTCGGCGCCGTGTCGCCGCTCGCTTCGGCCAGCTCTGCGACGGCCTCGGTCACCGGCGCGAGCGCTGACGACACCGACAGTTCGGCGCCGAGCGCGTGAACCTGGTCGATATAATGGCCGATCACCGCGGCGGCGTTGCGGCTCGTTGCCATGCGCAGCGTCTCGGCGGTGACAAAGGGGTTGCCGTCGCGGTCGCCGCCGATCCAGCTGCCGACGCGCAGGAAGGACGCGGGGCGCGTTCCGAGCTCCTTTTCCCAGCGCGCATAAAGCTTGGGCACCACGGGCAGGAAGACGTCGCGCAAATAGGTGAGCGCATTGTCGATCTCGTCGGCGACGAACAATTTTTGCGTGCGCAGCGGGCGCGTCTGCCACAGGAGAACGACCTGCCGCCGGATCGCGTCCTCGATCACGTCGCCCTCGGGCGTTTCGTCGAGTCCGGCATCGCGCATCCGCATCAGCTCGGCGACGCGGTTCTTGTGGTCGAGCACCGATTTGCGCCGCACCTCGGTCGGATGCGCGGTGAGCACCGGCGCGACGAGCGAGGCGTTCAGCAGCGCGGCGACCGCGTCGCCGTCGATCCCGTCGGCCTTCAGCTTCTGAAGCGCCGCGGCGACGGTCGCTTCGGGCTCGGCGGCGACTCCCTGCCGGTCCTCCGCCAGATTGGCGAGCATCGAAAACAGCATGAAGCCGCGCACGAAGGCGATCGTGTCGTCGAGGCTGAGCGCGTCGAGCCCCGGATCGATCGCCTCCGCCCCCGCGATGCCGCGGTGCCGGTCGACGCTCGACGAGCGGATATATTCGGTCTGGCGAAAGAGTTTGTCGCCGCCATAGGCGCGGATGACGTCGCCGAGAATCCGCCCGAGATAGCGGATGTCGGGATTCTGCGAAATCTGGATAGGTGGGCCCATGCGCCGCTTGCTGCACCTGCGAAGGCGCAGGGTCAAGCGGCGCATAGCTATGCTTGGGTTAGATCAATGCGTTTTGACCAGCATCAACATGCCCATATCGATCATGCGGCGGCCATCGAACGCAATAGTGTTGCGCGTGTCGGTGATGAACATCAACCTGCCCGACGCGTCGGTGATGCGCGCCGACACGGCATAGCTGTGCCGCGGGTCGAGCTGGCGCTGGTCGACGGTCATCGAAAAGGCGAAGGGTACCTGCCGCCCGTCGGCGGTGAACGCCTGCCGCGCGATCGTTTTCGACGGCGCGTCCATCAGGCTGACGTCGGCGAGCGTGACTTCGACCTGCGCGGTCGGCGGCAATGCGATGCGTTCGCGATAGCTGATGCTGCCGGTGACGGTTACTGGCTGTTCGGCGGGGGTGGTGGCGCAGGCGGCGAGCAGCGGCGCGGCAACTGCGCTGACGGCGAGGATGCGGGCGATGCGAACCATGGACAAGTCTCCTTTTTTGGTGGTTGGCGGCCGCGTAGTCCCATCAAGGTGAACCCATGCTGTCGCGCCTGCCCACGCGCCGTTCAGCCTTCGAGCTCGACATCCCAATAGAGCCAGTCGATCCAGCTCGTGTGCAGATAGTTGGGCGGAAAAGCGCGGCCATTGTCCTGCAATTGCCAGCTCGTCGGGCGCCACGGCTGGCGATAGAGCGGCATATGCGCCTGTTGCGGCGTGCGGCCGCCCTTCTTGAGGTTGCACGGCGCGCAGGCGGTCGCGACATTTTCCCACGTCGTGCGTCCGCCGAGACGCCGCGGCACGACATGATCGAAAGTCAGATCCTTGCCCGACCCGCAATATTGGCACGCGAAACGGTCGCGCAGAAACAGGTTGAAGCGCGTGAACGCCGGATGTTCCGACGGTTTCACATATTGGCGCAGCGCAATGACGCTGGGGATCGGCATCGTCCGCGTCGGCGAATGAATTTCGCGTTCGTAATTTTCGACGATGGTGACGCGGTCGAGGAACACCGCCTTCACCGCGGTCTGCCAGGGCCAGAGGCTCAAGGGATAATAGCTCAGCGGCGTATAGTCGGCGTTGAGAACGAGCGCCGGACAGCTATCGGGATGCCGGGCAAGATCGGGATGGAACATGGCTAAATAACGCTGCCCCCATTGCTTCACGGGATGGCGCGCCACTGCCTTCCCTGCGTGACACCATCATTACATGCCCTATCAGATTCTGCCGTCAAGGGGGCATGTGTCCGCAACATATGGAATGATTCGCTTTGACTCGGCACAGCATATAGATTCATGCGCCGAACGATGCTCACCCGCTTTGCCCCCAGCCCCACCGGCGAACTCCATCTCGGCCACGCTTACAGCGCGGTGCTCGCGCACGCCGCGGCGCGCGCCGCGGGCGGCACGTTCCGCATCCGTATCGACGACATCGACGGCAGCCGTTCGCGCGAAACCTATGTCGATGCGTCGCTTGCCGACCTTGCATGGCTCGGCATCGACTGGGACGGCGACCCAGTGCGCCAGTCGGACCGGCTTGGCGATTATGGCGCTGCACTTGAAAATTTGCGGGCGCGCGGGCTGGTCTATCCGTGCTTCTGCACCCGCGCCGACATCGCCGCGAGTTTGTCGGCGCCCCACGGACCTTCGGGTGCGATCTATCCCGGCACCTGCCGCACCCTGCCCCCCGCGACGCGCGAAAAGCGTCTGGTGGCGGAGCCGCATTGCTGGCGGCTCGACATGGCGCGCGCGGCGGCCGAGGCGGGCAAGCTTGTCTGGGAGGAGGCGGGGCAGGGGATATGCACCGCCGATCCGCAAGCGCATGGTGACATTGTGCTCGCGCGCAAGGATGCGCCCGCCAGCTATCATCTCGCCAGCACGCTCGACGATGCCGCGATGGGGGTCAGCCAGGTGATCCGCGGCGCCGACCTTGTCGCCTCGACCGATGTGCATCGGCTGCTTCAGGCGCTGTTGGGTCTCGCGACGCCGATCTATCACCATCATGCGCTCGTCTGCGGCGCCGATGGTAAAAGGCTGGCGAAGCGCGACGCCGCGGCGTCGCTCGCGGCGCTGCGGGCTGCCGGTGTCAATGGCGCCGCGCTCGCCGCCGATCTCGCCGCGGCCCGCCTTCCGGCTGGCTATTCGCTGCAAATGCCCTAAATAGGGGGCATGAACATTCTGCTTGTCCTGGGTGTCGTTGTCGCCGCCGCTCTCGTCCTGTTCGCGCTCGCGCGCGGGCTTTTCCATTTCTCGCAGGGGCACCGCGCGCAGATCGACGGCACGGTGCAGGAAAACCAGCTGATGCAGAACCGGATGATGATGGCGCGCGTCAAATGGCAGGCGATCACGATCATCCTGCTCATACTGATCGGCGTGTTCGCCGCGGGCGGTTCCTGAACCGGGTCCATCCTCGCGGATCGCATGGTCAAGCTCAATAAAATCTACACGCGCACGGGCGACCAGGGCACGACCGGGCTCGTCGACGGATCGCGTATCGCCAAATCGGCACCGCTGATGACGGCGATCGGCGACGTCGACGAAGCGAACAGCTGGGTCGGCATGGCCGCGGTCACGCTCGATACGGCAAGCGACGAAGCCGCGATGCTCGCGCGCATCCAGAACGAACTCTTCGACCTCGGCGCCGACCTCGCGACCCCGCCCGACGCCGCGCTGGGTTTCGGTCCGCACGAGATGGCGCTGCGCATCGTGCCCGGCCAGATCGCGCGGCTCGAACAGGAAATCGACGCGATGAACGCCGCGCTCGCCGCGCTCAAAAGCTTTATCCTGCCGGGCGGGAGCGAGGCCGCGGCGCGGCTTCACCTCGCGCGCGCGGTGGCGCGCCGCGCCGAACGATCGGCGGTCGCCGCCGCGGCGGAACGCGACCTCAACCCGCTCGCGCTCGCCTATCTGAACCGGCTCTCGGACCATCTTTTCGTGGCTGCGCGGTACGTCAACGCGGGCGCGGCCGGGGACATACTCTGGAAACCCGGCGCGACGCGGTAATCGCAAACATCGTCACCCCCGACTTGACCCGGGGTCCATCGCGACCTCTGCGAACCATGGTCGCCGGAGCAGGTCCGGCATGACGAAGGGGCAACCTTGTTCCCTAAATGTTCTAGACAATCCGCCGCGGCGTAACCATAATCGGCTGAACTGCGAAACCGAATCGCTCCTCGGGGGATTGTCTTCCTATGACCAGCCGCACCGATGCTTCGACCCGCTGCGACCCGGTCGCCGCGTTGACCCGGCGCTTCGCGGCGACGCGGCGTCTGTCGCTCGATCTGGCGGATAGGCTGTCCGACGCCGACGCCAGCGCGCAGTCGATGCCCGATGCCTCGCCCGCCAAATGGCATCTTGCGCATACGACATGGTTTTTCGAAACCTTCGTCCTGCGCGACCATGTGCCGGGCTATGCACTGTTCGACGACCGCTTTCCCTATCTCTTCAACAGCTATTATGAGGCGGAGGGGCCGCGCCACGCGCGCCCGCAGCGCGGCCTGTTGACGCGCCCGTCGCGGGATGAAATCCGCGAGTGGCGCGCGCACGTCGATGCCGCGGTGCAAAAGGCGCTGCCCGGCCTTTCGGCCGCAGGGGTGGGCCTCGTCGAGCTCGGCATCCACCACGAGCAACAGCATCAGGAATTGCTGCTCACCGACATCAAGCATCTCTTCGCGCAAAACCCCCTGGGCCCAGCACTGTGGTCGCACGGCCATGCAATCGCGCGTAAAGTTGCGCAGTTTTCCGCCATGAAATGGATTGAGGGCGAGGCGGGAATCGTTTCCGTCGGCCACGGTGGCGACGGCTTCGCTTTCGATTGCGAAGGCCCGCGCCACGATGTTCTGCTGGCCCGCCACGCCCTCGCCAGCCGCCCGGTGACGAACGGCGAGTGGCGCGAATTTATCGCCGACGGCGGTTATGATACGCCGTCGCTCTGGCTCAGCGATGGCTGGGCGTGGGTGCAGGCAGAGGGCGTCGATGCGCCCGGCTATTGGCGGGACGGGCAAAATTTCACCCTCGCCGGGTGGCAGGACATCGATCCCGCAGCGCCGGTGACGCATATCAGTTTTTTCGAGGCCGACGCCTTCGCCAGCTGGGCGGGGGCGCGGCTGCCGACCGAATTTGAATGGGAGGCCGCCGCCGCGGCGCTCGACCCCGACGGCGGACAGCAACTGGACGCGGCCGGGCCCGTTCAACCCGCGCCCGCGGTCGGCGACGACACCGATCTCGTGCAGATGTTCGGCGGCGTGTGGGAATGGACGGGCAGCGCCTATCGCCCCTATCCCGGTTTCCGCGCCGCGCCCGGCGCGGTCGGCGAATATAATGGCAAGTTCATGAGCGGCCAGTTCGTGCTGCGCGGCGGCAGCTGCGCGACGCCGCGCGGCCACTGCCGAGCCTCCTATCGCAATTTCTTCTATCCCCACCAGCGCTGGCAGTTCACCGGCGTCCGGTTAGCCAAGGATCTTTGACCATGGGCGTCGTGCGTCAACTTCGGCAGATTTCGGCGGATGACGCGGGGGTCGACATGGCCTTTCGCGCCGACGTCCACGCCGGCCTGTCGCAGCGGCAAAAGGCGATTCCGGCGCGCTGGTTCTACGACGCCACCGGTTCCGCGCTGTTCGAGGATATTACCGCGCTTCCCGAATATTATCCGACGCGCAGCGAAACCGACCTTCTGACGCGGCACGCGGCCGACATTGCCGGCGCGATCGGCCCCGGCCGTGCGGTGGTCGAACTCGGATCGGGAAGCTCGACCAAGACCCCGTTGCTTCTCGCCGCGATCGATCCTGCGGCCTATGTGCCCGTCGACATTTCGGGCGACTTCCTGCGCGACAGCGCCGAAGCGCTCGCGGCGCGCTTTCCGCGCCTTCCCGTCTATCCGGTCGAAGCCGATTTTACACAGAAGGTGGCGCTTCCGCGCGAAATTTGTGCGCTGCCCAAACTCGGCTTTTTCCCCGGCTCGACGATCGGGAACATGGTCGCGCGCACCGCGATCGACCTTTTGCGCGGCTGGCGCGAAACGCTCGGCGACGGATCGCTGATGCTCGTCGGTGTCGACAGGATCAAGGACATCGCCGTGCTCGAACGCGCCTATGACGATCCGGCGGGCGTGACCGCGGCGTTCAACCTCAACCTTATCGAGCGCATCAACCGCGAACTCGACGGCGATATGGCGGCCGATAATTTCACCCACCGCGCGGTTTGGAACGACACCCATGCGCGCATCGAAATGCACCTTGTCGCGACGTGCGCCATGGATTTCACCGTCGATGGCCAAAGCTATCATATGGCAAAGGGCGAGACGATCCACAGCGAGAACAGCCATAAATATGGCCCGCGCGACGCCAATCTACTGCTGCGGGCGGGCGGCTGGACGCCGATCGCGACGTGGGACGATACCGACCCTGCCTTTGCGCTGATCCTTGCCGAAGCGACCGAGTTTCGTTCCGCCCCCTGATGGCTGCTCTTGACGCGCGGGGCCGAGGCCGTAGGGCCACGGGCACTGTATGAAGCGAAGGAGCAGCATATGATCGTCGGTGTTATCGGTGCAGGGCAGATGGGCGCGGGGATCGCGCAGGTATCGGCAGGCGCGGGCCACGACGTACTGCTCGCCGACATCGACCTCGCGCGTGCCGAGGCGGGGAAGGCGGGTATCGCCAAAACCCTGGGCCGCCTCGTCGCCAAGGAGAAGATCGCGCAAGGCGACGCCGACGCGTTGCTCGCGCGGATCACCCCGGTCGCCGATCATGCCGCCTTTGCGCCCGCCGATCTGGTGATCGAGGCGGCGACCGAGCGCGAGGAGATCAAGCGCGCCATCTTCGCCAGCGTCGGCCAGCATCTGTCGGCGACCGCGATCCTTGCGTCGAACACCAGCTCGATCCCGATCACCCGTCTCGCGCAGGCGGCGCCCGATCCGGCGCGTTTCATCGGCGTCCATTTCTTCAACCCGGTGCCCGTGATGGGGCTCATCGAGCTGATCCGCGGGCTTGCGACCAGCGACGCGACGCTGGCGGCGGTCGAGGCCTATGGCCGCGGGCTCGGCAAGGAAATCGTCCACGCGAACGACGCGCCGGGCTTCATCGTCAACCGCGTGCTGATGCCGCTCATCAACGAAGCGATCTTCGCTTTGGGAGAAGGCGTCGCAACAATGCAGGACATCGACGCCGGGTGCCGCCTGGGTCTCAATCATCCTATGGGGCCGATCACGCTCGCCGACTTCATCGGCCTCGACACCTGCCTCGAAATCATCCGCGTGCTGCAATCGGGCACCGGCGATCCCAAATTCCGCCCCGCGCCGCTGCTGGTCCAATATGTCGAGGCGGGGTGGGTCGGCAAAAAGGCCGGACGCGGCTTCTACGACTGGACCGGCGCCGAGCCCGTGCCGACGCGGTGAGCGGTTACGATTCCCGGACGCTCGCATTTTATTCGGCGGAGGCGCCGGTTTATGCGGCGTCGGGGCCGTCCGGCGTGTCGCGCCATCTCGATGCGTTCCTCGATCGTCTTCCGCCGGGGGCCGATATTCTCGAGCTAGGCTGTGGCGGAGGCACCGACGCCGCGCACATGATTGCCCGCGGTTTCGCCGTGGACCCGACCGATGGAGTGGCTGCTGTGGCGGCGAAGGCGCAGGCGCGCATCGGCGTGCCGGTTCGGGTAATGCGTTTCGACGAACTTGATGGGGTCGGGTGTTATGATGCGGTTTGGGCCGCCGGCAGCTTGCTCCATGTGCCGCGCGGCGATCTGATCGAGGTGATTTGACGCATTTACAGGGCGCTACGACCCGGGGGGCTGCATTTTGCGAGCTACAAGGGTGGCGGGCGGGAAGGTCGCGACCAGGCTGGTCGCTATTTCAATTATCTCGCGCTTGCTGAAGTGGTATCCGCTTATTGAAGCGCTGGGAGCTGGGATTTGATCCAAAGCACCGAAAATATGGGCGGTGGTTATGACTGCGGGCAAGGACCGTGGGTTCAGATCACCTTGCGCCGTCCGGTTGATTCTTGACCGGAGGCAGCCGATTGTCGCCCGGTGCGTTGGACTCTGGAGACAAGAGGGAAGCAGCATGACCATGACCAAGCGCCACATCATCGCCCTTGCCGTCGCGGCGATCGGCTTCGCTGCCGCGGTGCCCGCCCAAGCGTTCCAGCAGGGGGCGCCGGAGGAATCGACGGTCGAGGGCACGGCCAATCAGGTGACCGAGCCGTTCGACGGCAAAGAGGTACCGCCGAAGCTGCTCGAAATTCAGGACGCGCCCTATTCGCTCGTCGGCCTCGGCCGGTGCGCGGCGATCATCCGCGAAATCGGCGAGCTCGACGCCGTGCTGGGGCCCGATGTCAACGAACAGGTCGACAAGAGCCGCGCCAAAAAGCGCGAGGAAACCGCCGGCCGCGTGGCGGGCACGATCGCCGGGTCGATCATTCCGTTCCGCGGCCTGATCGGCGAGGTGACGGGTGCGAACGCCGAACGGCGCCGCTATGCGCTCGCCGTCTATGCCGGGACGGTACGCCGCGGTTTCCTGAAGGGCGTCGGGCTCGAACGCGGCTGCAAAGCGCCCGCCCGGCCCTGATCGCGTTGGTCAGAGCGGCGTATAGACGACGCGGCAGCTTTCGGGCGCCGTGCGCAGGGCGGTGTTCCATGTCACCTCATTGCCCTGTCGGTGCAGCCGCGCGCCGGTCCGGTTCTCATATATCTGCCCGCTGTTGGACGGGGTCGACTTGAGCACCAATGTCCGGCCGCCGTTGACGCGGACAATGGCGCCATCGGTGACATAATCGACCTTCAGCCGTGTACCGCGGTCGCATTCATAGCTGGTGCCCGTATTGCGCGGCATCGACGAACAGCCCGCCGTCAAAAGGATCGCGGCACCGGCCGCAAGCGCGGTTGTGATTTTCATGGAGCTCCCCCCTTAATAACCCGAACGCACGCACAAGACGTCGGCGAGATAGACACGGCCGCTAACCGTTTCCATATGTTCGCGCGCCGACCCGTTCCAGCCGATCGAGCGGCACCAGCTGTCGGCGGTGCGTGCCGCGCAATTGGCGGTCGACGATCCGCTGCTGCAGGCAAGCACGCGCTGGCCATTCGTGCCCGGCTGCGTATGGAACTCGGCAAAACTGCCGCGCGCGCTCTGGCCATTGGCGGGCGGATGCGGGGTCCAGCCGCCGCCACCGGCCGGGCGGATCGACTGGATGGTCAGTCCGCGCAGGATGTTGTTCAGCATCGGCGTATCGCGGTCGACCGTCCGGCAGTTGCCCCGATAGCGCGTACGCTCGCACAATTCCCACCGGCCGCTCGCCACCCGGATCGAGTTGACGGGCCACGCCAGGCCGAGGTTCGGTTTCGCCTCGCCGATGAAAACCGCGGGACCGCGAAAGCCGGCGTCGCGATAGATGGTCGCCTCGGGCGGGCGATTCATCTTGTCGTCGGGGGGCTGGGCGTTCGAGGTGGCGAGGAAACCCGCCGCGGTTGTCGCAGCAACAGCGACAAGGATCGATAAGCGACAGGCAGATTTCATGGCAGCCTCCCCGTTTGAACGATACGATCCGGGACACTTATTTGTGTCCACGCTGTACGTCATTTTACAGGGACTTGCAAATCTTCACGGTTGTGCCGTCCGGTCAACCGACGGCTGGAACCAACCCGATCATCAACCCCGCAAGCGCCGCCGACATCAGGTTCGACAGGCTTCCCGCGAGGAGCGCTTTCAGCCCCAGCCGGGCGATCATCGGGCGCTGGTTGGGCGCCAGCCCGCCCGTCACGGCCATCTGGATCGCGATCGAGCTGAAATTGGCAAAGCCGCAAAGCGCAAAGGTCGCGATCGCCACCCCGGTCATCGACAGATCGCCCTGGACCTTGCCCAGATCGATGAAGGCGACGAACTCGTTGAGCACGACCTTGCTGCCGAACAGGCCGCCGACGATGGCGCTTTCGTCCCACGGCACGCCCATCAGCCACATCACGGGACGGAAAATGGTGCCGATCACGGCCTGGAAGGACAGGCCGTCATAGCCGAACCAGCCGCCGATTCCGGCGAGGAGCCCGTTGGCAAGCGCGACCAGCGCGACGAAGGCGAGCACCATCGCGCCGACCGCAACCGCCAGCTTGACGCCCGTTTGCGCGCCCTGCGCCGCCGCCATGATGATGTTCGCGGGCTTTTCCTCGTCGTGGCTCGCCTCGGGCATGATCACAGGCTCGACGCCAAGATCCTTGGGATCGTCGGGCATCATGATCTTTGCCATCAGGATGCCGCCCGGCGCCGACATGAAGCTGGCAGCGAGCAGATAGGGCAGCAACTGCTCGCCGATCATGCTGGCATAGGCGCCGAGGATGGTTCCCGCGACCCCCGCCATGCCGACCGTCATCACGGTGAAAAGCTGCGAGGGCGTGAGCCCCGCCAGATAAGGACGGATGACGAGCGGTGATTCGGATTGGCCGACAAAGATATTCGCCGCCGCGCCCAGGCTTTCGACCTTGGTGATGCCCGTGATTTTCTGGATCGCGCCGCCGACCCACTTGATCACCAGCTGCATGATGCCGAGATAATAGAGGATCGAGATGAGCGAAGCGAAAAAGATGATCACCGGCAGCGCCGCGATCGCAAAGCTGTTCGCGCCCATTTCGGGCGAGGCGAGCGGGCCGAAGATGAAATCGGTCCCGGCCTTGGCATAGCCGAGCAGGTTCGAGACGCCGTTCGACATCGCCTGGATCACCGCGCGGCCCCACGGCGTTCCGATCACCAGCACGGCAAAGCCCGCTTGCAGCAGGAAAGCGGGGATCACGACGCGCAGGCGAATCCAGCGGCGGTTCGATGAAAAAAGGACGGCAATCGCCAGCAAGGCGACGATGCCGGCAAGACCGATCAGGCGTTCCATATGATGTGTGCGTCCCCCGCAAGTGAATAGGCCTGTCTAGCGGGCTCTGGCGGCAGGGCAAGGGGCAGGAGCCATGCGGTGCTTCGCGGTCTTTCCACGCTGTGCAAAAGCGACTATCGGGCGGCATGACCGAACCGACCTCGGCGGCCTTGCCGCGCACGCTTTCGCCCTCGCTGTTTCTTTTTGCGATCCTTTACGGCGGCATGGTCGTGCTCGCGGGCGTGCTCGGGAACAAGCAGGTCGCGCTGGGGAGCTGGCTGGCGGTCGAGGCCGGGATCTTTGCGTTCCTGATGCTCGTTGCGCTGTCGAGCGCGGTGTCCGAACTCCACGGCCAGTCGGTCGCCAATCGCATCGTGCTCTGGGGTTTCGTGCCGCTGGTCCTGTCGATCATGCTCACCGCGCTTGTTCTTGCGCTTCCCGCATCGGGCGAAATGCAGCCCGAACGGCTGGCGGCGTTCGACATGATCCTGGGACAGAGCCCGCGCCTGATGGCAGCCGGAATCGTCGCCTATGGAACATCGCAATTCCTGAACGTCACCATCTTTTCCAAGCTGCGCGGGCGCGAGGGCGCGGGGACCGGGACGACCTGGCTCGCGATCCGCGGCGCGATCGCCAGCGCCCTCAGTCAGATCGTCGACACGCTGCTGTTCGTGACGATCGCCTTTTACGGCGTGTTCCCGATCGCCAACCTGATGGGCGGGCAGATGCTCGCCAAGGTCGCGCTGTCGGTGCTCGTCATTCCTTTCGTCATCACCGGCCTGGTCGCCCTCGGCCGCAGCCTCGATGCGAAAAACGCCGGATGATATCGATGACCGACCCTTCAAAAATGCCCGATCTGCTCGCCAAGGCGGAAACGCTTGTCGAGGCGCTGCCCTATCTGCAACGCTATGCCGGCGAAACCTTCGTGATCAAATATGGCGGTCACGCGATGGGCGACCCGGAGGCGCAGCGCGACTTTGCCGAGGATGTCGTGCTCTTGAAAGCCGTCGGCATAAACCCCGTCGTCGTCCATGGCGGCGGGCCGCAGATCGGCGCGATGCTGAAGCAACTGGGGATCGAATCAACCTTCGTCGGCGGACTGCGCGTCACCGATGCCCCCACCGCCGAGGTCGCCGAAATGGTGCTGGCGGGCAGGATCAACAAGGAAATCGTCGGCTGGATCGCCGGGCTCGGCGGGCGTGCGGTCGGCATTTCGGGCAAGGACGCCAATCTGGTCCTCGCCGAAAAGGTGAAGCGCACCCAAGCCGATCCCAATTCGGGGATCGAACGCCACGTCGATCTGGGCTTCGTCGGCGAACCCGTTGCGGTCGATCCGACGATCCTCGCCAATCTGACCAAGGATAATTTCATCCCGGTGGTGGCGCCGGTGGCGCTCGGTGCCGATGGCGCGACCTATAATATCAACGCCGACACGATGGCGGGTGCGATCGCCGGGGCGCTTGATGCCAAGCGTTTTTTCCTGCTCACCGACGTTGCCGGGGTGCTCGACAAGGCGGGCGCGCTGCTCACCGACCTCGACCGAGCAGCGATCGACGCGCTGAAGCAGGACGGCACGATCACCGGCGGCATGATCCCCAAGGTCGAAACCTGCGTCGCGGCGGTCGAGGCGGGGGTCGAGGCCGCGGTTATCCTCGACGGGCGCATTCCGCACGCGATGCTGCTCGAAATTTTCACCGCGAGGGGTGCGGGGACGCTCATTCACCGCTAAGAAGCGGGCTATCGACCATTCGGCCGGAGACCATCCTTGTATTTCATGTTTCTCGATATTCTGTCGATCCTGCTCAACATCCTGTGGTGGCTCATCATCGTCCAGGCGGTGATGTCGTGGCTGATCGCCTTCAACGTCATCAACACGCACAATGATTTCGTGGGCCAGCTTTGGCATGTGCTCGACCGGATCACCGAGCCGCTCTATCGGCCCTTTCGCCGCATCATGCCTGACTTCGGCGGTATCGACCTGACGCCGATGGTGGTGCTGATCCTGCTCATCATCCTGCAGGGCCCGGTAATGGCCTATCTTTACCGGCTCGGTATGCAGACGGGGATGGCCTGACCCATGACCGGTTCCGTCCCCGACGCCAAAGTGATCGACGGCAAGGCCTTTGCCGCGGGGCTGCGCGATCGGATTGCCGATGCGGTTCCGGCGTTCAAGGCGGCGACGGGCCGCGTGCCGGGACTTGCGGTCGTGCTTGTCGGCGACGATCCGGCGAGCGCGGTCTATGTGGGGTCGAAGGGCAAGGCGACGGTCGCGGCGGGCATGGCGAGCTTCGAGCACCGCTTGCCCGCCAGTGCGACGCAGGATGAGGTCGAGGCGCTGCTGCGCCGGCTCAATGCCGACGCGGCGGTCGACGGCATCCTGCTCCAACTGCCGCTCCCCGGCCATCTCGACGAGCAGGCGGCCGTGGCGACGATCGACCCCGAAAAGGATGTCGACGGGCTGACCCCAGTGAGCGCAGGGCGCCTTGCGCTGGGCATTGCCGGCATGGTCCCTTGCACCCCCTATGGCTGCCTGCTGTTGCTCCAGGACCGGCTCGGCGATCTGTCGGGCAAGGATGCAATCGTCGTCGGGCGTTCGATCCTGGTGGGCAAGCCGATGGGGCAGTTGCTGCTCGGCGCGAACTGCACCGTGACGATGGCGCACAGCCGGACAAGGGATCTGCCCGCGCTTGTACGCCGCGCCGACATCGTGGTGGCGGCAGTCGGCCGCGCCGAGATGGTGAAGGCCGACTGGATCAAGCCCGGCGCGATCGTGATCGACGTCGGGATCAACCGCCTGCCGCCTGCTGAAGGTGCGGCGAAGGGGCGGTTGGTCGGCGACGTCGACTATGCCGGGGTGGCGGACGTGGCCGATGCGATCACCCCGGTTCCGGGCGGGGTCGGACCGATGACGATCGCCTGCCTGCTGCGCAATACGCTGGTCGCCGCGCATCGCCGCGCGGGGTTGGCCGATCCGGAGGGATTTTGATGCGCCGGTTGCTTGCCGCGACGCTCGGTCTGGCGCTCGCCGGTTGTGCGGGGCCGCCCGGCGAGCTTCGCAACCGTCCGCTCGCCGTCAACCCCAGCGCCTTCATCGCCGCCGAAATCGCCTTTGCCCGGCTTGCGCAGGAAAAGGGGCAATGGACCGCGTTTCGCGAAACGGCGCATCCCGATGCCGTGATGTTTGTGCCCGGACGGGTGAAGGCGCGCGATTGGCTGAAGACGCGGGCCGATCCCGCCGAAGCGGTCAAGTGGCAGCCGCACGCCGTTTATGTCAGTTGCGACGGCAATGCCGGCGCGACGACCGGCGCGTGGCAGAAGGGACCGGCGAACGGCTATTTCACGACGGTCTGGCTGCGCGATGACAAGGGCCGGATCAGCTGGGTGCTCGACCATGGCGATACGCTGGTCGATCCGCGCCCCGCGCCCGATTTCATCGCATCGAAACTGGCCGTATGTGGATCGCGGCCCGCCGTATCGATCGATGCCGAGGGCGAGGACGAAGATATGGCGGTCAGCCTCGCGCCCGACCAGACGCTCAGTTGGACTTCGATCGTGCGCACCGACGGGTCGCGCCGCATCGCCGTCCGCTTGTGGGATGGCAAGGAAATGGCGACCGTCATCGACGACCGGGTCGCCGCGCCCAAACGGCCATGATCGACCTCTTCATCTCGGCCTTCGTCACGCTTTTCGTCGTGATCGACCCGCCGGGCTGCGCGCCGATCTATGCCAGCCTGACGAGCGGCGCGAGCGCGCAGCAACGCCGGTCGATGGCGATCCGCGCGATCGTCATCGCCGGGGCGATCCTGGTCTTTTTCGCGATGTTCGGCGAGGCGCTGCTGGGTTTCCTGCACATCGACCTCGACAGTTTTCGCATCGCGGGCGGCATCATGCTGTTCATCATCGCCATCGACATGGTGTTTGAGAAACGCACCGAGCGGCGCGAACAGCGGGCCGAGAAGATCAAGGCAACCCCGGAAGTCGAGGATGTGTCGGTGTTCCCGATGGCGATGCCGATGCTGGCCGGGCCGGGGTCGATCGCCTCGGTCATGCTGCTCGTGTCGCAGAACAACGGGCTCGACCGGGCCTTTGTCATCTTTGGCGCGCTGCTGCTCGTCCTTCTGCTGACGCTCGCCGCCCTGCTTGCGGCGGGGCCGCTGATGCGGCTCATCGGCCACAAGGGCGAGGCCGTGATCACGCGCTTGCTCGGCGTGCTGCTCGCCGCGCTCGCCGCGCAATTCGTGATCGACGGGGTGAAGGCGAGTTTCAATCTCGCTTGATCGGCTTTCCGCTTTGCGGAAAGCGGCTGCACCGGCCCGCTCCCCCTCCCGGCCTCCCCGACGATCGTAACCTGGGGAGGCCGGGAGGGGGAGCGGGCCGATGCCGCTTCCGGCGTCAGCCGGAAAGGAGTGTTACCCAGCCGCGTTCACGTCATTCTGCGTTACCGGGGCAATGCGGATTTCGACGCGGCGGTTGCACTGATAATCGGCCTCGCTCCGTTCGGGCGCGCATTTCAGCTGCGATTCGCCGTAACCGAGCGTCGCCATGCGTGCGCGCTGGATACCGCGCCCCGCCAGATAATCGGCGACCGATGACGCCCGGCGTTCGGACAGGCCCTGATTATAGCTGTCGCTGCCGGTCGAATCGGTGTGGCCATAAACGTCGATATAGGTGCTTGGATATTCGGCGAGCGTCGAGGCGACATTGTCGAGCGCGCTGCGGAACTGCGATTTCACCATCGCGCTGTTGTGATCGAAGGTGACGTCGCCTGGCATGTTGAGGACAAGTTGATCGCCCTGCCGTTCGACGTCGATGCCCGTGCCGGCCGTGCGTTCGCGCAGCTTCTTTTCCTGCTGGTCCATATAATAGCCGACGCCCGCGCCGGCGACCGCGCCGATACCCGCACCGACGATTTTTTCGGTGCGGTCGCTGCGGCCGCCGATCAGGTCGCCGAGCAGATAGCCGCCGACCGCGCCGCCGATGCCGCCGATCGCGGCCTTCGAAATCTTGCGTTCACCCGTCTCCGGGTCGGTGACGCAGCCGGTCAGGGCAATCGCGCCGAGGCCGGTCAGAAGTGCGAGCTTGGTTGTCCTGCTTTTCATCATGTCGCTCCCTTATTTGGGCGGATGCCGCTGGTCTGCTGCACGCCGCCGGTACCTGCCGATAACATATGGCTGGCGATCTGGTTCCAGAATTTGACTGAATGGCGGCTGAGCCGACCGTTCAGCGGTGCGCCATTGTGCAATGTCGTGCCTTTCGCCTATAGGGGGGCATGACCGAAGCCGACAGGGGCCGGGCGCCGACGCGCCGCGCCGCCGCCCGATGACCCCTTTTCCCTGGTCCGATGTCGCGATCATCGCGATTCTCATCCTCTTCAACGGCGTGTTCGCCATGTCCGAACTGGCGATCGTTTCGGCCCGGCAGCCACGATTGCAGGCGGCCGAGAAGCGCGGTAGCCGCGGCGCCAAGATCGCGCGGCAGCTCGCGTCCGACCCCGGCAGGTTCCTGTCGACGGTCCAGGTCGGCATTACGTTGATCGGCGTGCTGACCGGCGCCTATTCGGGCGCCAGCCTGGGCCAGCCGGTCGCCGACCGCCTCGCCGCCTGGCTGGGGCTCGACCCCGAAACGGCCGAGGCTGCGGGTTTTGCCGCGGTGATTGCGCTCACCACCTATGTTTCGCTGATAGCGGGCGAGCTGGTTCCCAAACAATTCGCGCTCCGTGCGCCGGAGCCGATCGCGATCCTCGTCGCGGGGCCGATGTACTGGCTGTCGCGCGTCGCCGCGCCGCTCGTCTGGGTGCTCGACAATAGTTCGGGTCTGGTGTTCCGCCTGCTCGGCCTCAAGCGCGAATCAGAAGAGCGGGTGACGGCCGAGGAGCTGCATCTGATCGTCGCCGAAGCGTCGAAATCGGGCGTAATCGAGGAAAGCGAACGCGCGATCATTTCGGGCGTCGTGCGCCTCGCCGACCGCCCGGTGCGCGAGGTGATGACGCCGCGCAAGGACGTCGACTGGATCGATATTTCGCTCGACGCGCGCGCGCTGCGCGACAAGCTGCTCGAAACGCCGCACAGCCGCCTGCCGGTCGCGCGCGGGTCGGTCGACGAGATTGCGGGGGTCGTGCAGGCGCGCGACATCGCCGCGGCGCTGTTCGCCGGGCAGACGCTCGATCTTGAACAGCTGATGCGTCCCGCCAGGGTCATCCACGATCAGCTCGACGCGATGGACGCGCTCGAATCGTTGCGCGCGGCCGAAGTTCCGATGCTGCTCGTCCACGACGAATATGGCCATTTCGATGGATTGGTGACGCCGGCGGATCTTTTGTCGGCTATCGCCGGGGAATTTGCATCGGACCAGGACATTGGCAGCGAACCCTTTGTCGTCGAGCGCAGCGACGGCAGCTTGCTGATCGCGGGCTCGATGCCCGCCGACCAGATGGCCGAGCGGCTGGGGATCGAGCTCGACGACGACCGCGATTATGCCACTGCGGCGGGGCACGCGCTCGCGATCCTGAAGCATCTGCCCGAGGAAGGCGAAAGCTTCACCGACAAGGGCTGGAAGTTCGAGATTGTCGACATGGACGGGCGCAAGATCGACAAGCTGCTCGTTACCGAAGTGGGCAAGCCAAAGGGCGGCTCCGATCCCTCGTGATCGTCGCGCCACGTTCGGCGAAGAAGGGCGAGGGCCGACATCCGCGGAACAAGGCTGGACAAGCGCGCATCGCTCTGGTGAAGCGCGGGGCATGGCGGAGGTCAAACTGCATCCCGACTGGCTCGCGGCGATCGGCGGCGAGTTCGAGCAGCCCTATATGGCGGCGCTCCGGCAATTTCTCGTCGAAGAGCGTGCGAAAGGAAAGGCGATCTTTCCGCGGCCGCGCGACTGGTTTGCGGCGCTCGATGCGACGCCGCCGGACGCGGTGCGCGTGGTGATCTTGGGACAGGATCCTTATCACGGGCCGGGACAGGCGCACGGCCTCTGCTTTTCGGTCCAGCCGGGCGTGCGGACGCCGCCGGGCCTGGTCAACATCTATAAGGAAATGCGCAGCGACCTCGGCATTGCACCGGCCCCGCACGGCCATCTGGCGCATTGGGCGCGGCAGGGGGTGCTGCTGCTCAACAATTGTCTGACGGTCGAAAGCGGCCTCGCGGCATCGCATCAGGGCAAGGGGTGGGAAAGGTTCACCGACGCAGTGGTCGCGGTGGTCGCCGCCGATCCGGCACCCAAGGTCTTCATCCTGTGGGGCAGCCACGCGCAAAAAAAGGCGGCGAATGTTGCCGGGCTGGGCGCGGGCAGCCCGCATCTGGTTCTGCGCGCGCCGCACCCTTCGCCGCTGTCGGCGCATAACGGCTTTTTCGGATCGCGCCCGTTCAGCCAGACCAATGACTTCCTTGCCGCGCGCGGGCGCGGGACGATCGACTGGCGCCTGCCGGACCAGCCCGACGCATGAGCCTGCTCGCCGACCCGTTGACGCTGGCGGTGCTGATCGCCGCGGTCGTTCTGCTCGGCATGGCGAAGGGCGGCCTTGCGGGCGTCGGCGCGCTCGCGACGCCGCTTGCTGCATTGGTGCTGCCGCCTGCGACCGCGGCGGCGCTGCTGCTGCCGATCCTGATCGTACAGGATGTGATCAGCGTCTGGGCGTTTCGCAAGACGTGGAACGGCTGGATCATCGGCTGGATGCTGCCCGGCGCGGCGGTCGGCGTCGCGGCGGGCTATGCCTATGCCGAGCGCGTGAACGAGGCGCAGCTGATGGCGGCGCTCGGCGCGATCACGCTGGCGTTCGGACTTTATCGGCTGTGGGTCGAGCGCGGCGGGCGGATCGTCGCGCCATCGCGCTCGCCGGGCTGGGTCGGCACGATCTTTGGCGCGATCATGGGCTTGACCAGCCAGATCGCGCACGCGGGCGGCCCGCCCTTCCAGATGTGGGTGACGCCGCGCAAGCTGCCGCACCTGACGTTCATCGGGACGAGCGCGATCCTCTTTGCGCTGGTCAACTGGATGAAGGTGCCCGCCTATCTCGCGCTTGGCGCCTTTCCGCACGACGTTGTCGTGGCCGCATTGCTGCTGATGCCGCTGGCGGTCGTTTCGACCCTGCTGACGGTACGCTGGATGAAACGGATACAGCCGGAGCGCTTCTATCTGCTCATCTATCTGCTGATGGTGTTGCTTGGCGCGAAGCTCCTCTGGGACGGCCTGGCCGGATGAGCGGCGTTCGTATCCTCGTTGACGCCGACGCCTGCCCGGTAAAGGAGGAAATCTACCGCGTGGCGTGGCGGTACGGGGTTGAGGTGAAGGTCGTGAGCAACAGCCGGCTGCGCGTGCCCGATCATCCGCTGGTCGAGCGGGTGGTTGTGACGGACGGGTTCGACGCCGCCGACGACTGGATCGCCGAGGCGGCCGATGCAAAGAGTATCGTTATCACCGCCGACATCTTGCTCGCCGACCGCGCATTGAAAGCCGGGGCGAGCGTGCTTGGCCCCAACGGCAAGCCCTTTACCATGGCGTCGATCGGCGGTGCGATCGCGACGCGCGCGATCATGGCCGATCTGCGCGCCGGGATGGACGGACGGACCGGCGGGCCGCCGCCCTTTTCAAAGGCCGACCGATCGCGATTCTTACAGGCGCTCGACGCGGCGCTCGTCCGGATCAAGCGCGGATAGAATTTTTCTTTCCTTTCATTTCAAGTCTTTGTGAAATTTATTTGGCCGAGTGACGGCGATCACCGCCGGGCGTGGCGCCACGCGGCATACGTCAGGTCATCGGGAACGACCCGAACGACATTCGACGATTTGAACCGACCTTGACCGATCCGAAAGGGAAATGACGATGACCAAGAAACTGTTTTTTGCCCCCGCCCTCGCGTTCGCCATCCTCGCTTCGGCGACCCCCGCGATGGCGCAGTCGGCGCAGCCCGCGCAGGGCAGCATGACGGTGACGTCGAACCCGGTGCAGATCCTGATCGGCCTGCTCCTGCCCGCCGTGCAGAAGGTCCGCGAAGCCGCGGCGCGCTGAACCCGCATCTCCCCTCCCGGCCGGCCCACTCGGCCGGGCCGGACCACAGCCCTCCCGCCCCTGCGACCCTGGCGGGAGGGCTGACGAGTCGGGCGGGGTGCAGACGATGCGTCTTGACCGCGTTCGGCCGACCGCGCATCCTTTGCCCATGACCCGGCGCTATACCAGCTTCGCCGATTTCTGGCGCTTTTACCTGCGCGAGCATAGCAAGGCGTCGACGCGCGCGCTGCATTATGTCGGGACGAGCCTGGTCTTGCTGATCGCGATCGTCGCGGCGCTGAGCGGGCGTTGGCTATGGCTGGCCGCGTTGCCCGTCGCGGGCTATTTCTTTGCCTGGATCGCGCATTTCTGGATCGAGAAGAACCGGCCGGCGACCTTCACCTATCCGCTGTGGAGCCTTGCTGCCGACTTTCGGATGTGGGGATTGTGGCTCATCGGGCGGCTTGGCCCCGAACTCGACCGCGCAGGGGTCGCGCGCCAAAATCGATCAGAGTGAGCGAAAGCCTCCGCTGGCGATTATTGCGAATCATTCTTATCTTGATGGCATTGTTCTCTGGAGACACGCGATGCCTGTCGACCTGTTGAAGACGCTCACCTATCTGGCGCTGCACCTGACGATCGGGTTCGGAGTCGCTTATGCGCTGACCGGATCGGTCGCGCTCGCTGGTGGCATCGCGATCGTCGAACCCTGCATCAATGCCGTCGCCTTCTTCTTCCATGAAAAGGCGTGGCAGCGCGCCAGGACAGGGCGTAAGCTGACCGCTGCCTGAAGAGGCCAGGCCCCTCATCGCCCGGCCATCCCGTCGATCAACCAAGGAGACATTGCCATGACCGTGAACCGCGCATCCGCCCGTTACGAGGGCTTTGGCAAGGATGGCAAGGGAAGGATCACGACCAAATCGGGGGTACTCGACGCCCAGCCCTATGGTTTCGGGACGCGGTTCGAGGGCCAGCCGGGGACGAACCCGGAGGAACTGATTGCCGCGGCGCATGCGGCGTGCTTCACCATGGCGCTGTCGTTCGGTCTCGCGCGTGCGGGCTATTCGGGCGACACGCTGGAGACGAGCGCGGCGGTCACGCTGGAACAACAGGACGGCGGCTTTGCGATCACCAGATCGGCGCTGACGCTGACCGCAAAAGTGCCGGGGATCGGCGCCGACGAGTTTGCGAGGCTAGCCGAGGAGGCCGAGAAGAATTGCCCGGTGTCGAAGCTGCTCGACTGCGAAATCACGCTCGAACATCGGCTGGAGGTCTAGGTCGCGTATCGGCGCGGCGCGGACGGCCGGCTCGGTTCTCTTTTCGATTTGACCTCAACTGCGCTTCAGCTTTCATAAGGGGTCCATTGATTCGCCAATGGAGTTCCGATCATGCTGCACCAGGCCGCCGCCACCCCGCCCGATGGCGATCCCGTCGATGCTGACGCGACCGCCCGCGCTTTCCTGCCGCGCTATCTTGCGCGGATCGGCTATCGCGGTGCGCTGACGCCGACGCTCGACGTCCTCGCGGCGCTGCAGGCGGCGCATATCGCGGCGATCCCGTTCGAGGCGATGGACGCGCTGACCGGCGCGGGGGTCGACATTGGGGTCGACGCCATCGACGCCAAGCTGATCGGTCGGCGGCGCGGCGGCTATTGTTTTGAACAGAACTGCCTGTTCCTGCGCGCGCTGCATGGGATCGGGTTCGAGGCCGAGGGGCTGATCGGCCGGGTGCGCTGGATGCTGGGCGACGATGCCCCGCCGACGCCGCGCTCGCACATGGTGCTGCGCGTGCGGATCGACGGCCGGGCGTGGCTGGCCGACGTCGGCTTTGGCGCCACGGTGCCGCCCCAGCCGCTGGCAATGGACGATGAATCGCCGCAGCCCACGCGCCACGAAAGCTATCGCGTCGTCCGCCATGGCGCCGAATGGCAGGTCGCAGCCCTGGTCGCGGGCGAGTGGCGCACGCTCTACCGCATCGAGGATGCGCCCCCACCGGCGATAGATTATGAGGTCGGCAATTGGTACACCTCGACCCATCCCGACTCGCATTTCCGCCATCAGCTGATCGCCGCGCGCACGACGGCAGAGGCGCGCTATGGCCTGCGCGACAACCGGTTAACGACGCGGCTGGCCGACGGACGCATCGACCGGCGTTACCTGACCGCCGACGAGATCGAGCGCTCGCTGTCGCAGATTTTCCTGCTGCCCGTCGCGCGCCACTGGCGCCCGGCGATCGAGCGCGCCGCAACCGCCGAGATCGACGGATAGGCCGATTGTCCATCGTCGCGGCTTGACTCGCGCCTCCCGCCGCCGTCTCATGCGCTCAAAGAAAAGCATGAGGAGCGGATGCCATGACCCTTGCCGTGCCGCAGCGCGTTTTCGAACGGCTGAAGGTTGAGCCCATTACGCCGTCGATCGGCGCGGAAATATCGGGAATCGACCTCCGCGAAGATCAGGACGACGCGGTTATCGCCGAAATCCGATCCGCGCTGCTGGCGCACAAGGTCGTCTTTTTCCGCGATCAGTTCATCGGCGCAGAGCAGCATATCGCCTTTGCCCGGCGCTTCGGGACGCTCGAAATCCACCCCGCGACGCCAAAAGACCAGCCGAACCCCGAAGTCCTGCATATCGCGCACGGCCCCGAATCGAAGGGGAAGGAGAATTTCTGGCATTCGGACGTCACCTGGCGCGCCGAACCGTCGCTGGGGTCGATCCTGCGCGCGGTCGAGGTGCCCCCGGTCGGCGGCGACACGTTGTTCGCCGACATGGGCGCGGCGTTCCGCAGCCTGTCGCCCGCGATGCAGGAATGGTGCCGATCGCTCGTTGCGGTCCACGACATCGCGCGCGTCTTTGCCAAACGGCTGGGCAAGGAGGCCGAGGAACTGCACGCCAAATATCCGCCGCAGCGGCACCCCGTCGTGCGCACCCACCCCGAAACGGGCGAGCAGGCGCTGTACGTCAACACCGCCTTCACCAGCCACATCGAAGGGCTGTCGGCGAAAGAGAGCGAAGCGCTGCTCCGGCATCTCTATGCCGCGGCGGCGGTTCCCGAAATCCAGTGCCGCTTTCGCTGGCGCGCGGGGTCGATCGCCTTTTGGGACAATCGCGCCGCGCAACATTATGCGGCGTCGGACTATTTCCCCGCGGTGCGCCGCATGGAGCGCGTGACGATCGCGGGCGACCGGCCCTTTTACAAGGACGAGCGCTGACCGCCGCGCCGCCGCGCGGCGCCCGCGTCCAAAGTTCAGCAAAGGTCAGCCCAATGGCGATCCCCTGCCGGGCCGTTGCGGGCGGATGGGCGCGAAGGGAGGGTTGCTGCGCATCGGCCGGTTTGAAGCATGGCGGACGAATGTAGGAAAGCCTTTTTCGCAGGGCGGGGGGGGGCGGTTGCGGCGTCAGGCCGCGCTGGCGAGATGGGGGCGCAGGCCGATATATTGTCGTTTATATATGGGGTGGGCACGCGAAGGCACGAAGGCGCGAAGGATCGGCGGCCTTTCAGCCTCCGGCGGACACGCCGGCACGCAGCGGCCAGCGGCCATGTTCGACATGGGTGGTCCGACCCACGATGCTTTCGGTGAGGATGATTTCATCGACCGTCCAGCCGATCGGCGGGATTTTCTGCGAGCCCAGCCGGTCGCCGCGATAGTTGATCGTGATATGCGGTTCGGGGGTGGTGCCGTCCATGATCGGCGCCTTTTCGCGCAGCAGATGGTCGACCAGCGCCTTCTGGAACCCCCGCGCCTCGGCCAGCGGCTCGCGCGTGCGCAAAGTCACCGCCTTGCGGTTCTCGATCCGGTCGAAGCGCAGCGGAAAGGGCGCCGCGGCGAAGCCGTCCAGCGCGGCGATGGTCGCGGGCAGCCACTCGGGCGGCGCATAATGCAGATCGTAGAGCGAGATGAGCGTGACATGGAGCAGGTCGGGACCGCGCCCGGGATCGTTGCGCGGCAGCGCGGCGATCGCCGCCTGCACCTCGGGCGGCGGCTTGGCCATGACGTAGAGGGGGTTCCGGGCGCGCATGGGTGGGAGTGTAGCATGGGGTCGAGTGGGGCTGAATGGTCGGCAGTCGATTTGACGGATCGGAACCGAGCAAACGGGCATGGCTATGCCCGTTTGAGCTGCGCGGGCAGCGTCTTTTCGACCCAATAAGGCGTCAGTCGTTGACATTTGCCAATCGGCAAACTATTTACTGATTAGCAAAGCGAATTGGTCGCCGCTTTGTGGATCGTAGACCATAGGAGGCTAGCATGACACCCTTTGGGAAAATGCTCCGGAAAGAGCGCAAAGAACGGGGGATGACCTTGGCGGACATGGCCGCTGGTCTGGGAATCAGTTCCCCGTATCTGAGCCAGCTCGAAACGGGCACGAAGCCGATCAAAGGCACGTTTGTTGCCAAAGTTGTCGAGTTTTTCGAGTTTAATCAAACCGACGCGGCTGCACTGCAGCGCGCGGCAGCACACTCAGTTCCAGCGAGTGCAGACAGCGTAACGATTGACCTTACGCCGGACTTGTCGAAACGGGATCGTGAATTGGCATCCAATTTTGCGATGAGTTTCAATAGGTTGAAGCCTGAAACGCGCGAGAAAATTCGCCGCATGCTGAAGGACGCCGCAAATGGATGACAAATTTGGGAGCGTCCAACGACGCAGCCGAAAGCAGATTGCGGACTTGGCGAATGCAGTTCGGCGAGAATTGGGGATGGAAGCGGGAGAGCGCATCGCGATGCAGCCCGTGATTGAGTTCGCTTTGGAGGACATGATCGACGGCGCTTATTTCCGGGTTGTCGACGACCACAAACTGGCTGGTGCCGAAGCCAAAACGGATTGGCACCAGCCGGTTATCACCTTCTCCGCGAGTACGTACGCGAAGCTGAAGAGGGGGGACCCTAGGTCGCGCATGACGGCTGCTCACGAGTTGGGCCACCTGCTGATGCACACACAGCGGCCTGTTTATTATTACCGGACAAAGTCGCGAAACGTGGAATTTGACCCGGAATGGCAGGCTGACGAGTTTGCGGCCGCCCTCTTGATGCCAGAACGAGCGTTTCGGTCGATGAAAACGGTTAAACAAGCGATGAAAGGATTCGGAGTAAGTCGATGTGCTGCCATGAGGCGAGCCCGCTTGCTTCGCATTAGAATCAGGGACGACAAGCTATTGCCATCCCCAAGAAAAAAGGGGCGCAACATTCGTCACGCCCCTTAGAAAAGCCCTGATCAGAACGCAGCCCCTGAAAAGGGTGAGCTATCCCGAACCGGACCGTTAGCACAGCGCGAATACGCGCAATCGGTAAAGGAAGCAACAACGTCGGGCTGCCAGTAGGAGATTCGTTGTGAATCCCACTACACCGCCGCCCGGCAAGCGGGCGATCTATGTGAAGTGGATTACCCGCAACGGACGCCGAGTTTATGCGAGCCAATATGGTTTGCAGGCGTTCCGCATTTGGGTGTCCGAGTAACAATTTGCGTCTTATAAACGCATAGCAGGCAGGCCGCGTTCCTTCTGGAACGCGGCCTGTCATGACTCAATCATGCTCCCTGCCATCAGCGCCCATATACAGCTCGCGCCCGGTTTCCTCATAAACCTCGCTCATTTTCGCCATGCCCTTTTCGGCCTCTTCGGCGGCGATGAAGGTGGCGCTGTCCTGATTTTGCAGCTTGGCGAACTCGCGGACTTCCTGGCTGATCTTCATCGAGCAGAATTTCGGGCCGCACATGCTGCAGAAATGCGCGGTCTTGGCGCCTTCGGCGGGGAGGGTCTGGTCGTGGTATTGCTCCGCCGTGTCGGGGTCGAGTGACAGGTTGAACTGGTCGCGCCAGCGGAATTCGAAGCGCGCTTTTGAGAGCGCGTCGTCGCGGACCTTGGCGGCGGGGTGGCCCTTGGCGAGGTCGGCGGCGTGGGCGGCGAGCTTGTAGGTGACGACGCCGACCTTCACATCGTCGCGGTCGGGGAGGCCGAGATGCTCCTTGGGCGTGACGTAGCAAAGCATCGCGGTGCCATACCAGCCGATCATCGCGGCCCCGATGCCGCTGGTGATATGGTCGTAGCCCGGCGCGATGTCGGTGGTGAGCGGCCCGAGCGTGTAGAAGGGCGCCTCGCCGCACGCTTCCAATTGCTTGTCCATATTCTCCTTGATCTTGTGCATGGGCACGTGCCCCGGCCCCTCGATCATCACCTGCACATCTTGGTCCCACGCGCGCTTGGTGAGCTCGCCCAGCGTGTAAAGCTCGGCGAACTGCGCTTCGTCGTTCGCGTCGGCGATGCTGCCGGGGCGGAGGCCGTCGCCCAAGGAATAGGCGATGTCATAGGCCTTCATGATCTCGGTAATCTCGTCGAAGCGTTCGTAGAGGAAGCTTTCCTTGTGATGCGCGAGGCACCATTTCGCCATGATGCTGCCGCCGCGGCTGACGATGCCGGTGACGCGCTTGGCGGCGAGCGGCACGTAGGGCAGGCGGACGCCGGCGTGGATGGTGAAATAGTCGACGCCCTGCTCGGCCTGTTCGATCAACGTGTCGCGGAAGATTTCCCACGTCAGCTCTTCGGCGATGCCGCCGACCTTTTCGAGCGCCTGATAGATGGGGACGGTGCCGATGGGGACGGGCGAGTTGCGCAGGATCCATTCGCGCGTGTCGTGGATGTTGCGCCCGGTGCTGAGGTCCATGACGGTGTCGGCGCCCCAGCGGATCGACCAGACCATCTTGTCGACTTCGCTCGCGACGTCGGATGCGACCGCGCTGTTGCCGATATTGGCGTTGATCTTGACGAGGAAATTGCGGCCGATCGCCATCGGCTCGCTTTCGGGGTGGTTGATATTGTTGGGGATGATCGCGCGGCCGCGCGCCACTTCGTCGCGGACAAATTCGGGGGTGACATAATCGGGGATGGAGGCGCCCCAGTCCTGCCCGTCGCGGACATATTCGGCGAGGCGTTCGCGGCCGAGATTTTCGCGGGTCGCGACATATTCCATCTCGGGCGTGATGATGCCGCGGCGGGCATAGTGCATCTGGCTGACATTCTGCCCCGGCTTTGCGCGCAGCACCGTCTTGCGGACATTGGGGAAGGCGGGGACGCCGCCCGAACGGTCGGGACCGAGCTGGCCGTTATCCTCCGGGCGCACCTCGCGCTGCGTCACTTCCTCGACATCGCCGCGCGCGCGGATCCAGGGGGCGCGGAGTTCGGGGAGGCCCTGCGCGATGTCGATGGTCGCGTTGGGGTCGGTATAAGGCCCGCTCGTGTCATAGACGCGAACCGACGGCTCGCCGCTACCGGGCGCGAGGTCGATTTCGCGCATCGCGACGCGGATGCCGCTGCCGGTGGGCGAGGCGACATGGACCTTGCGGCTGCCGCGAATGGGGCCGGTGGTGACGCCGATCGCGCCGAGTTTAGCTTCAATGCGGGAATCGACGTCGGCCATGTGCTCTCGCTCCAGTTATCCGGAGCGAGAATGGGGATTCCGCGTGTGGAATACCGACCCTCCCTCCGCCGGTATTACCCGGATCAGGTTCAACGGGTCGCGGGTTGTTCCGCTCTCAACCTGTTTCTGCACACAGGCTCCCCGGGGATGACCGGCTTATAGGCGGCGGGCGATGCGCTGTCCATGGCGATGGCGATGGCGGCGTGATAAGGCGCGGAGGAAGGGAGAGAGTCATGCGAATGATCGCGGCGCTTTTATCGCTCGTGCTGGTGGCGGCGGACCCGGCGGCGCGCGTCGACGATCTCGGCTGGCTCGCGGGCGAGTGGGTGCAGGAAGGTGACGGACGCTGGACCGAGGAAAGCTGGACGGCGCCGCGCGGCGGGGTGATGCTGGGGCATAGCCGGTCGGGGCGCGGCGATGTGCTGCGCGAATATGAGTTCATCCGTATCGCGGCGGACGCGGAGGGCGCGATTTCCTATATCGCGATCCCGGAGGGCGGGGCGCCGGTGGCGTTCGCGCTGGTGCGGCACGAGGGGGCGAGCGCAACCTTCGAGAATGGCGCGCATGATTATCCGCAGCGTATCGCATATGTGCGCGACGGCGACACGCTGACCGCGACGATCTCGGCAATCGACGGGTCGAAACCGCGCCGCTGGACCTATCGGCGCCGCTGACGGATCAAGGCTATCATGGCGGACAAGACCGGGCGGCTTTTCGCGATCATCGACACGCTGCGCCGCCACCGTCGGCCGGTGACGGCCGAGGCGCTGGCGGAGGAACAGGGCGTGTCGGTGCGCACGCTTTATCGCGACATGCAGGCGCTGATCGCGCTTGGCGCGCCGGTCGAGGGCGAGGCGGGGGTCGGCTATGTGCTGCGGCCAGGGTTCTTCCTGCCGCCGCTGATGTTCACCGCCGAGGAGCTGGAAGCGCTGGTCCTGGGCGCGCGCTGGGTCGAGGGGCGGCAGGAAGGGACGCTGTCGCGCGCCGCGGCGCAGGCGCTCGCCAAGATCGCGGCGGCGAGCCCCGATGAATTGAAACAGCGGATCGACGAGGCGGGGCTGTGGCCGGTGAACAGCCGCTGGCGCGAAACCAACGCGCCCCTGCTGGCAACGGTGCGCGAGGCCATGCGCGCGGAAAGGACGCTGCACATCGACTATGCCGACGAGAGCGGCAGGACGACGACGCGCGCGATCTGGCCTGCGGCGCTCGCCTATTTCGAGGATCGGCAGATTGTCGCGGCCTGGTGTCTGCTGCGGCAGGATTTCCGCAGTTTCCGTATCGACCGTATCGCCGCGGCGCGAATCGGCGACGAAGGGTTCGGGCGGCGGCGCGCGGTGCTGATGGCCGACTGGTGGCGGCACAACCAATATGACGCGGGCTGCTGACATCATCAGTCAGGGGAGCCGGGCTATCCATTCGGGGTGAAGGGCGCCGGTGCCGGCGCCGCCAGACCGGAGAATGACGATGCTCAACACCTATCATGGTTCGTGCCACTGCGGCGCGGTGAAGTTCGAAGCCGACCTCGACCTCGACGCCGGGACCGGCAAATGCAACTGCTCGATCTGTACCAAGAAGCGCGGCTGGACCGCGCAGATCAAGCCCGACGCCTTTCGCCTGCTCAGCGATCCGGCGGCGTTGGCGGACTATCAGTTCGGGTCGAACAGCGCACACCATCTGTTTTGCAAGACATGTGGGGTGGCTCCCTTTGGTCGTGGCTATGTCGAGGAGATCGGCGGGGCTTATGTTTCGGTCGCAATCGCGTGCCTCGACGACCTGACCCACGCCGAGATGGCGGCGCTGCCCGTCACTTACATGGACGGTGCGGGAAACAACTGGTGGAACCCGCCCGAAGTGACGGCGCATATGTGACGAGCGCGACGTTGGTATTGGGGTGGGGAGCCGACGCCGACTTAACCGTCATCCCGGCTTTCGCCGGGATGACGGTAGTGGAACAACTGCGACCGTCGCCCGCACGGAGCGTCAATACCCCAGCGTCGCTTCGAGGAACCAGATGCGCTGCTGCGTCTCGTCGGCCCAGCCGTCGACCAGTCCGCTCGTTGCGATGTCGCCCTCGGCCTCGGCGGCGGTTTTGACGTCCTTGAGCTGGTCGAGCAGCCGCTTGTTGTCGGCGGCGAGATTGCCGATCATCGTGTCGGCATCGACGCCGCTCGCGTCATCGTCGGCGATCGACGTGCGACGACCGATTTCGCCGATCGACCGCAGCGTCGCGGCGCCATTCTTGCGCACGCGCTCGGCGATCAGGTCGGTGGTCGCGAAAATCTGCGCCGCCTGCTCGTCGAACAGCAGATGGAGTTCGCGAAAGCGCGGCCCTTGGACGTGCCAATGGTAATTTTTGGTCTTGAGATAGAGGGCGAAGCTGTCGGCGAGCAGCGCGTTGAGCGCGTCGACGACGGCGGGCGTGTTTTTGTCGGACATGGGAAAATCCTTTCTGTTGTCCGATCCATATAGCCATGGTGCGGCCGATTTTCCCATTGAAGCTTTGGGACAGTTTTATCGATAAAAACGATGAAACCTGGAAGAGTAGGCGGATCAGCCGATCAATCCAAACGCGCCGAGCGCGGTGCGGATACCCCATAGGGCGAGAATCGCCGCCGCCAGCCAGCGCAGGTTGCGCGCCGCGCGCCGCTCGGCGAGGGCGGGGCCAAAGGCGAGGAAGGGCAGCATAGCCAGAATCCAGCCGACAAAGCCGCCGACCGCCGCCCATTGCCCGGCACCGCTTGTCGCCGCGAGCGCGCCGATCAAGAAATGGCTGCGATCGCCGAATTGCGCCGCAAGCAATCGTGCGGCGAGCGCAGGCGGCGCGTCATGAGCGCCGGTCGCTGCATCGGTGCCGGGCGGGACACGCCAGAGCAGCGCAGCGGCGGCCGACAGCATCGCGAGCGCGACGAGCAGCGCCGCGACGCCTTGCCCGATCAAGCGGTTCGCGGCGGCGCCGGCGATCGCCGCGACGCTGGCATTGGCAAGGAAGGCGCCGAAGGCGATGCCGACGATGATCCGCCGATCACTGCGCGCGCCGACGAGGCGCGACAGGGCGATTCCGCTCCGCCCGTCGGCATTGGCGAGCAACACCGCCACCAGTGCGAACATGATTGCATCCATGACTGTGCGATGTGCGGCGTCGGCCGCCGGGCGTCAATGGCCCAGGATCACGACCCCAGCCGCGTCGCGACCGACGCCAGCCATGCTTCGTGCATCGGGGCGGGCAGGGGACCGCGCGGCGCCTGCGCTGCGTCACTCATCGCATCGAGATAGGTGAGGATCGCAGCGCGGTAGCCGCCGCCCGCGACCGCCGATTCGAGCTGGCTGGCCAGCGTTTCGACTGCGGCAAAACCATTGTCGCGCGCAAGGCAGCGGATGTCGTCGACCCCCTGCACGATCTGCGCGAGCGCACAGTGCGGCAGCGCTTCGGCGAGTGCGCCGATCTGCCGCGTGATCCGGTTCTGGATATCGAGATATGGGTCGGTCTGGGTCTGCATCGTCGTTCCCCTATGGTCCATCGGGGAGGATGCGCGCTTATGGTTAACGCCGGGTTAGCGATGCCCCGCGGGCGCGCCCATCGTCTGTTTGCATTTGTACATGTCGCGGTCGGCGGCGGCCAGAATGTCCGATTCGGTCATTCCCGTCTGGAGCATCGCGACGCCGAAACAGGCCGAAAGCGGGATTTCGTGCCCGTCATAATGCGCCGGTGCCGCGGCGAGAACACCGTCAAGCCGTGCGACCTGCGCGCGCGCGCCTTCCTCGCTCGACTGGTCGAGGATCAGCCCGAATTCGTCGCCGCCGATGCGCGCGGCGACGTCGGTGGCGCGGATCGAACCCGCAAGCCGCTTGGCAATTTCCATGAGCGCAAAGTCGCCCGCGGCGTGGCCGAAATTGTCGTTGATATATTTGAGCTGATTGACGTCGACGAACACGACCGCCGCGCGCTCGGCGTGACGCTCGAACCGCGCGATGCGGTGATGGATGGCGGTCAGGAAGTAGCGGCGGTTGAACAGCGGGGTCAGCGTGTCGCGTTCGGAGACGCGCTCAAGCTCCGCGACCGCGATCTTCAATACGCGGTTTTCGCGGCGCAGCGCGTCGCGTTCGCGGCGTATTTCCCGCAGCTGGTCTTCGATGGAGTCAACGGAAACGGCGGCAAACTGGTCTGCCGCGATCCGTGCCCCCCCTACGCTGTCCATGCCTTGTCCCCGGCGCGCCCTGATGTCCGCCGGCGGGATGCCGACGAACATGATGCCCCAATCCTAGCCGCGACTTGATACCAATCGGTAAACGCGGCGGCAGGCTTTGCTAAATTGGCGGCGTTGCCCGCGCGCAACCTTGCCGCTAGGGGGAGGGCGGCGGCGATTCACCGATGGACCGGCCGCTCGCACGAGGAGGGATCGCGATGGGCGACAGCGCGCCGCAGGGCGAGGTAAGCGTGGGCGTCATCATGGGCAGCCAGTCCGACTGGCCGACGATGGCGCACGCCGTCCAGATCCTCGAAGAGTTCGGTATCGCGCACGAGGTGCAGATCGTCTCCGCGCACCGCACCCCCGACCGCCTCGTCGCCTATGCCAAGGAGGCGGCGGCGCGCGGGCTGAAAGCCATTATCGCGGGCGCGGGCGGCGCGGCGCATCTGCCCGGCATGGTCGCGTCGATGACGCGCGTTCCGGTGCTTGGCGTGCCCGTCCAGTCGGCGGCCCTGTCGGGCGTCGACAGCCTCTATTCGATCGTCCAGATGCCGGGCGGCGTCCCCGTCGCGACCTTTGCAATCGGCAAGGCGGGCGCGACCAACGCGGGGCTGTTCGCCGCGGCGCTGCTGGCGAACGACGATGCCGCGCTCGTCGGCAAGCTCGAAGCGTGGCGCGAGGCGCAGACCGCCAGCGTCGCCCCGGCCCCCGTGCGCGAAGGCTAGGGCCCCACCTTGCTGGCTCCCGGTTCGACGATCGGCATTTTGGGCGGCGGCCAGCTCGGCCGGATGCTCGGCCTTGCCGCGGCGCAGCTCGGCTACAAGGTCCATGTCTATGCTCCCGACGCCGAAAGCGTCGCGGCCGAAGTCACCGCGCACCACAGCCGCGCGGCGTGGGACGACGAACCGCGCCTCGCCGCCTTTGCCGCGGCGTGCGATGTCGTCACCTATGAGTTTGAAAATGTTCCCGTCGACACCGTGCGTTTCCTGTCGGGGCATGTCGCCGTGCGCCCCGGCGGCGCGGTGCTGGAAATTGCGCAGGACCGGCTGGCGGAGAAAAATTTTGTCGCGGACCTCGGCGGCCGCCCGGCGCCCTTTGCCGCGGTACCCGACCGCGCCGCGCTCGATGCCGCGCTCGAACGGGTCGGTGCCCCCGCGATCCTGAAGACCGTGCGCATGGGTTATGACGGCAAGGGCCAGGCGCGGCTGGCAACGGCGGCCGACGCCGACGCAGCGTGGGAGGCGATCGGCCGCCACGCCGCGGTGCTCGAAGGCTTTGTGACCTTTGCCCACGAATTTTCGGTGATACTCGTGCGCGGCATCGACGGCGAAATCCGTTTCTGGGATTCGCCCGTCAACGTCCATGAGGGCGGCATTCTTGCGACCTCGAGCCTGCCACCGCCGCAAATCGTCCTCGACCAGCAGGACGCGGCACGCGCGCTGATGGCGACGATCGCCGCCGAGCTCGATTATATCGGCGTGCTCACGGGCGAGTTTTTCGCGACCGACGATGGCCCGGTCTTCAATGAAATGGCGCCGCGCGTCCACAACAGCGGCCACTGGACGATCGAGGGCGCGGCCGCGAGCCAGTTCGAAAACCATATCCGCGCCGTTGCCGGATTGCCGTTCGGCAGCACCGCGACCCGCGCACTGCCTGTCACGATGCGCAATTTGATCGGCGCCGGGATCGGCGACGTCCCCGCGCTGCTCGCCGACGAAAACTGCCACGTCCATCATTATGGCAAGACCGAGGTGCGCGACGGCCGCAAGCTTGGCCATGCCACATGGGCAGGCTTTGCCCCCGGAGACGCCCCCGCATGAACCGACCGGAGATTACGCTGATCCTTGCCCGCGCGGCCAATGGCGTGATCGGCGCGGGCGGCAAGATGCCCTGGCACCTGCCCGCCGACCTCCGCCGGTTCAAGCAGCTCACCATGGGCCGCCCGATGATCATGGGGCGCAAGACGTTCGACAGCCTGCCCGCGGTGCTCGAAGGGCGGCGGCATATCGTCCTCACCCGCGACGCCGACTGGCAGGATGAGGGCGCCGAGCCGGTGGCGACGGTCGATGACGCGCTGAAGCTTGCCAATGCGCCGCATGTGATGGTGATCGGCGGCGCCGAAATCTATCGCCTGTTCCTGCCGATGGCCGACCGGATCGAGCTCACCGAAGTGGCGATCGAGCCCAGGGGCGATGCGGTGATCGACTATCCGGCGGCGGCCGATTGGCGCGAGCTGGCGCGCGAGGACCATGCGGCGGACGAGGCGGGGCGCCCGGCGTACAGCTTTGTCACGCTGGTCAGGAGATGATGCGATGCGCCGCTGGCTGATCGCGCTGTTGATCGTCGTCGCGCTCGGCGCAGCGGCGTTCTTCACGCTCGCGCCGGGGATGATCGAGCGCGACCTCAACCGCATCGACGGCAAGCCGCTGCCCGCGGTTTCGGAGCGAGCGCAGGCGCTGCACAAGACGCTGACGATTGTGGATCTGCACAGCGACAGCCTGCTCTGGAGTCGCGATTTCCTCGACCGCGCCGACCGCGGCCATATGGACCTGCCGCGGCTCGAAGCCGGCCATGTTGCTTTGCAAGTGCTGGCGAGCACGACCAAGTCGCCCAAGGGGCAGAATTACGACGCCAACAGCGGTGACACCGACAATATCACCGGGCTCGTGATCGCGCAGCTCCAGCCGGTGCGGACGTGGAACTCGCTGCTCGAACGCTCGCTCTGGCACGCCGAAAAGCTGCACCGCGCGGCCGCCGCGTCGAACGGCGCGCTGAAGGCGGTGGCGACCGCCGCCGACCTCGACGCGCTGCTCGCGACGCGGCGCGCCGCGCCGCGTGCCACCGGCGCGATGCTCAGCGTCGAGGGGCTGCACAATCTGGAAGGCGACATCACCAATCTGGACAGGCTCTACGCCGCAGGCTTCCGCATGGCGGGGCTCACCCATTTTTTCGACAATGAACTGGCGGGGTCGATGCACGGGCTCAAAAAGGGCGGGCTGACCCCGCTCGGGCGGCAGGTGGTCGAAACGATGGAGGCGAAGGGCATGATTGTCGACATCGCGCATTGCTCGGCGGCGTGCGTCGCCGATATTCTGAAAATGGCGCGCCGTCCCGTCGTTTCCAGCCACGGCGGGGTGCAGGCGACGTGCAAGGTCAACCGCAACCTCAGCGACGAACAGATCCGCGGGGTCGCCGCGACCGGGGGTCTCATCGGCATCGGATATTGGGACGCCGCCGTCTGCGACACCTCGCCCGCCAGCATCGCGAAAGCGATGAAGCATGTCCGCGACCTTGTCGGCATCGACCATGTCGCGCTCGGCAGCGATTATGACGGCGCCACGACCGTGCGTTTCGACACGTCGAAGCTGGTGCAGATGACGCAGGCGCTGATCGATGCGGGGTTCAGCGACGACGAAATCCGCGCCGCGATGGGCGGCAATGCGATCCGCGTGCTGAAAGCGGGGGTGGTGCCCCTGACGCCGCCCTTGTCGATTTCGGCGCCATGATCCGCCTCGACGGCCACCAGCGTATCGAGGCGCGCTTGCGTGGCGGGGTGATTGCGCTCGGCAATTTCGACGGCTTTCACGCCGGGCATCAGGCGGTCGTCGGGCGCGCGGTGCGCCATGCGAAGGATGAAGGCCGCCCCGCGATCGTTGCGACCTTCGACCCGCATCCGGTGCGCTTTTTCAAACCCGACGTTCCGCCGTTCCGCCTCACCACGCTCGACCAACGGCAGGAATTGTTCGCCGCCGCGGGCGCCGATGCGATGCTTGTCCTGCCGTTCGACGCCGCGCTCGCCGCGACGACGGCGGAGGCGTTCATCACCGGGCTTTTGCTCGACCGCTTCGGCGCGAAAGGGGTCGTGACCGGCGCCGACTTCGTCTTTGGCAAGGGGCGCGGGGGCAATGTCGTGACGCTCGCCGATCATGCCCGCCGCCTTGGCTTCTTCACCGAAATGGTCGCGCCGGTCGACGATGCCGCGGAGGTGATCTCGTCGAGCCGCATTCGCGAAGCGCTCCAGGCGGGCGACTGCGCCGCTGCGGCGCGCCTGCTCACGCGGCCGTTCACAGTGCGCGGGGTTGTCCAGCACGGCGACAAGAACGGCCGCCTGCTGGGCTTTCCGACCGCCAATATCGACATGGGCAATTATCTGCGCCCGCGTTACGGTATCTATGCCGTCACCGGGCGGCTTCCCGACGGCCGCGTGCTGAAGGGCGCGGCGAACCTTGGCATCCGGCCGAGCTTCGATCCGCCGAAGGAATTGCTCGAACCGCATTTCTTCGATTTCGAGGGCGATCTTTACGGGCAGGAAATCGACGTTGCTTTCCACGCCTTTATCCGGCCCGAGGCAAAATATGACGGCATGGATGCGCTGATGGCGCAGATTGCGGCTGATTGCGACACGGCGAAGGCAATGTTGAGCCACCTATAAATCCGTTCGTGTCGAGCGAAGTCGAGACACCCTGCAGCCGTACCCGACCGATAGGCATCTCGACTTCGCTCGATGCGAACGGGATTGGGGGTGATCGGGAGGTTTGCTCGCGCGCAATTCTGCGCTAAGCGCCGCGCACCATGACCGACACGCCCGCAACCGAGCAGCGCGATTACCGCGACACCGTCTTCCTGCCCAAGACCGACTTTCCGATGAAAGCCGGCCTGCCGCAGAAGGAGCCGGCGATTCTGGCCAAATGGGTCGAGGGCAATCTGGAGGGGCAGATTCGCGACAGCCGCCAGGGCCGCGAACAGTTCATCCTCCACGACGGTCCGCCCTATGCCAATGGTGACATGCATATCGGCCATGCGCTCAACCATATCCTCAAAGACATGGTCGTTCGCACCCAGACGCTTAAAGGGCGGGACGCGCCTTACGTCCCCGGCTGGGACTGTCACGGCCTGCCGATCGAGTGGAAGGTCGAGGAGCAGTATCGCAAGAAAAAGCTGAACAAGGACGAGGTTCCGGTCGAGGAGTTTCGCGCCGAATGCCGCGCCTATGCGCAGCATTGGGTCGACGTCCAGCGCGAGCAGCTGAAGCGGCTCGGCATCGGCGGCGACTGGGATCATCCGTATCTGACGATGGATTATGCGGCCGAGGCAACGATCGTCCGCGAGCTGCTGAAATTTGCGGAGAGCGGCCAGCTCTATCGCGGTGCCAAGCCGGTGATGTGGTCGCCGGTCGAAAAAACCGCGCTCGCCGAGGCCGAGGTCGAATATGAGGACATCGTTTCGACCCAGATCGACGTGGCGTTCGAGATTGTGGAAAGCCCGATCAAGGAGCTGGTCGGCGCCTATGCGGTGATCTGGACGACGACCCCGTGGACGATCCCGGTCAACCAGGCTTTGGCTTATGGGCCGGAACTCAGCTATGATTTGGTCGAGCTAAACGGGAAGAAGTATCTCGTCGCCTTTGGTTGCCAAGCTGCCTCGATGAAGCGTTGGGGCTATGAACCGACGTCGGGTGATGGCCGTCTGGCAGGCACCTACAGTGGCGCGCAACTCGCCGGCACCATCGCGCGCCATCCCATGCACCATCTCGGCGGCTTCTACGCGCGCCCGCGTCCTTTCCTCGCGGGTGATTTCGTTACCACCGACAGCGGCACCGGGCTTGTCCATATGGCGCCCGATCATGGCGAGGATGATTTCGAGCTGTGCAAGGCGCACGGGCTCGAACCGCAGTTCGCGGTGATGGCCGACGGGCGCTATCGCGACGATTGGGGCTGGCTCGGCGGCGACGACGAGCGCCGCATGTCGGTGATCAACCCCAGGTTCAACGCGCACGACGGTCCGATCTGTTCGGACCTGCGCGAAGCCGGCGCGCTGCTCGCCGCCTCGGCCGATTACAAGCACAGCTATCCGCACAGCTGGCGCTCGAAAGCGAAGATCATCTTTCGCTGCACCCCGCAATGGTTCGTGCCGATGGACAAGATCGTCGACCGCGACACGCCGCGCTGCGCCGACGAAGCCCAGATCCGCGCGCGCCAAGGCGAGGGCGAAACGCTGCGCGAAACCGCGATGCGCGCCATCGCCGACACGCGCTTCGTCCCCGCCAAGGGCCGCAACCGCATCGGATCGATGGTCGAGGGGCGCCCCGACTGGGTGCTGTCGCGCCAGCGCGCGTGGGGGGTGCCGATCACGCTCTTCGTCCACCGCCAGACCGGCCAATATCTCGTCGACGCCGAGGTCAACGCGCGCATCGTCGCCGCGGTGAAGGCGGGCGGCGTCGACGCGTGGAGCGACGCGCGCGCGCAGGAATATCTGGGCGACGCGTATGACGCCGCCGATTACGAACGCATCACCGACATTCTCGACGTCTGGTTCGATTCGGGCTGCACCCACGCCTTCGTGCTCGAAAGCGGCAAATGGCCCGCGCTTGTCCGCCGCGACGGCGGCACGCACAGCGCCGACCTCTACCTCGAAGGCAGCGACCAACATCGCGGCTGGTTCCAGTCGTCGCTGCTCGAAAGCTGCGGCACGCGCGGCCGCGCGCCGTACAAGGCGGTGCTGACGCACGGCTTCACCATGGACGCCAAGGGCATGAAAATGTCGAAGTCGCTGGGCAATACGATCAGCCCCATCGACCTGATGCGCGACTATGGCGCCGACATCCTGCGCCTGTGGGCGCTGTCGGTCGACTTCACCGAGGATCACCGCATCGGCAAGGAAATCCTCGCCGGGGTCGCCGACCAGTATCGCAAGCTCAGGAACACCTTCCGCTACCTGCTCGGCGCGCTCGACGGGTTCAGCGAAGAGGAGCGCGTCACCGACGTCGCGGCGATGCCCGAACTCGAACGCTATATGCTGTCGTTGCTCGCCGACCTTGACGCGAAGCTCGCGCGTGCGGTCGACGATTTCGACTATAACAGCTACACGCGCCTGCTCGCCGATTTCTGCAACGAGGATCTGTCGGCCTTTTATTTCGATATCCGCAAGGATGTTCTCTATTGCGATATCGGCCCCGCCGCCCCGCTCGGCACCGACACGCGCCGCGCGTATCGCAGCGTGCTCGACATATTGTTCCACGCGCTCGTGCGTTACGCGGCGCCGGTGCTGGTGTTCACCAGCGAAGAGGTGTGGGGGACGCGCTATCCGCAAGCGGGCAGCGTGCATCTGCTGGAGTGGCCGGAGCTTCCAGCACTCCCGGAAGCGGACGGCGGCCATAGAGACATTGCTGGCCGTAACAATATCGAACGGAAGTGGGATCGTATCCGCAGCGCTCGCACGAGGGTCACCGAAGCGATCGAGCCGCTGAGACGCGAGAAGGCCATTCGCTCCAGCCTTGAGGCCGAAGTTCTCATGGGCAGCGGCTTCGTTGCACCCGAGGACGGCAGTAATGATGAACTCGCCGAGATCTTCATCTCGGCCAGGGTGCAACTTAAACTGGGCCACGATGGGATCACCATAGCGCCAACGAAGGACCACAAATGCGGCCGCTGTTGGCGCCACCTGCCCGAAGTGACCGCCGACGGCGCCTTGTGCAATCGCTGCGAGACGGTATTGGGGGCAGGATGAGCAGCGCCCGTTCCCCCTATCTGCGCTTTGGCCTGATTTTCGCCGCCATCGCTTTCATCCTCGACCAGATCACCAAATGGGTGATCGCCGTTCCGCTATCGCTCGAACGCAAGGGACTGATAGAACTCACCTCCTTCTTCGACCTGCGCTGGGCCGAAAATTGCGGCATTTCGCTGTCGATGTTCGCAAGCTGCACCGACACGACACGCTGGACGCTGGTGGCGGTGACGGGGATCGTCGCCGGCGCAGTGGCGTTCTGGATGACGCGCGAACAGGCGAAGGGCGACGTGATCGCGCTCGCGATGATCCTCGGCGGCGCGCTCGGCAATATCGTCGACCGCGTGCGCTTTGGTTATGTCGTCGATTTCGCCGATCTGCACATCGGCGAATTTCGCCCCTTCATGATCTTTAACGTCGCCGATGCGTGCATCACGCTCGGCGTGCTTTTGCTGGTTGCACGCGCGCTGCTCTTGGGCGAAAAGGCCCCGTCGGCGGCCGAGCGGGTCGCCAAAGAGTAACGGGGCGCATTGGGAGTTATTGACGTGAACCGGACCACCGCCATCCTGGCAGCCTCGATTGTCGCCACCACCCTGTCGGCCTGCGGGTCGAACAGCCTGTTCAGCCGCGACCGCCCCGACGAAATGGTGGTGTCGCGTCAGGCGCCGCTCGTCGTGCCGCCCGATTTCGCGCTGACCCCGCCCGCGCCGGGCACCGCGCGCCCCGGCGGCGAATCGACCGCCGAACAGACGCTGCGCGCGCTTTTCGGCGGACCGTCGGCGCGCAGCCCCGGCGAGACGCAGATCATCGGCAGTGCCGACGGCGCGCGCGCCGACCCCGGCATCCGCAGCCAGGTCGGCAGTCCCGACACGCAGGTCGTCGACAAGGGCCTCGTCGTCCGTGACATCCTGGCCGCCCCCCAGGGCGACGGCCGCGACGCGTCGGCGTCGATCCCGGGCGCCTGAGCGCTTCGCACTTTTCCATCGCGACAGGGTTGACCGTCCCCGACGCCGATCGCGGCATGGGGTGGGGAGCAGGCGGTTCGTTCAACCGTCGCCCCCGCGAAGGCGGGGGCCGCTAGCCGCCTATTCCTGCCTTGCTGCGTAAACAGACAGCTTCGCGGGGGGCGACGGTTGACTTCGGCCGAAATCGCGCCTCAGTTCATCATGTCGCTGCCCGGTATCGCTTCCGCCCCGCGCGGCAGCCATTCATCGCCCCACGCCTTGATCGCGTCATAGGCCGGGCGCAGCGCCTCTCCGGCGTCAGTCAGGCGGTAGACCGCGCGCTTGCCGTCCGGCGGCACGCGCTCGATCACCCCCGCTGCGATCATCCAGCCGAGCCGCGAGGTCAGCGCGGCGCGCGATATGTCGAGCCGACCCAGAAAATCGTCGAACCGCTCGATCCCCAGAAACGCTTCGCGCAGGATCAGCAGCACCCAGCGGTCGCCGAGCAGCCGCGACGCGCGGCCGACGGCGCAGGGCGACCGCGAGGGGGTATAGTTCTTCATAAGTCTGGATTTAAGACTTGACGCTGCCTCGGCGCAAGCGGCTATAAGTCTGAATTGCAGACTTATGAAGGCTCGCCTCATGCGCGGACACCGATTTGCCAATAATGATGAAGCCGTCGCCTATATGAAAAGCGTCGCGGTCGACGCGTCGGGTTTTACCGCCTTTCTTGGCGTCGAGCCGATCCGCTGCTTCGACGGCGAGGCCGAGTTGCTGCTGGCGCTGCGCCCCGACATGACCCAGCATCACGGCTTTGCGCATGGCGCGATCGTCGGGCTGATGGCGGACAATGCCTGCGCCTGGGCGGCGTCGAGCGTGATCGGCGACGTCGTCACCGGCAGCTATACGATCAACTTCCTTGCGCCTGCGAAGGGCAGCCATTTGCGCGCGCGCGGCAGCGTGGTCAAGGCAGGCAAAAGGCAGGCGATTGTCCGCGCCGACGTCTGGGCCGAAGGGGGCGGCGAAGAACCGCGCCGCTGCGCCATCGCGCAGGCGACGATCGTTCCGGTAGGATAGCCTAAGGTCTGCGACGACTAAATTTGTTCGAACCAAGCGGGATGCACTTCGACCTCTTCAACCAGCCTGGTCGATACGCCCAACTGAAGCTCTTTCAGTTTTTCGCAAAGTGCTACCCCGTCGATGAGGTCGATCGGGGGTGCCCCGTCCCGGGTCGCTTCTCGCCTCGCGTCAGGGGAAAAGGTGCCCGTTGTAATGATCAGCCCCTTGTCTGTTCGCCCCATCATAGCGCCGCGAAAGTCGCGCACGGCGCCCGCGCCGACCGACCCCTGATACCGTTTGCATTGAAAAAGGACGTGAAATGACATCAGGCTAAGTTGTAATATCCCTGTGCCATCAATACCGCCATCGCCCGACCGACCCGTCACTTCGACTTTGACGAAACCGGATTCTCGCAGAAGCCGCTGAGAAAGGCGCTCAAATGCCGAAGGCTGCATGACCTTCAAAACCGCAAGCAATCGGTCCTTCCAATCCTCAGGTTCATCATCGGATGTCGGATCAGCATCGACCTTCTTGGCGATGTGCCTCTTGTGGTCCTGAGCTCGGAGATCGCCGATCCGCTTCGCCAGATCTTCTAATGTGGCTTCCTCGCCCGCTTCGGTCAAACTCCAGACACCTCTTGCGCTGTTTTCGACGTACTCGCACCGACGCAAAGCGGTGCGAGCCCATGCAAGCCGATATTCGAGTTCCGTCCGCCCAGAGTCGCCATGCGGAATCGCCGCAACATGGTCTGGTACCTCGTATAGTTCGATCAACTTTGCGAGATGTTCCGATATCGAGCCAGAGCCACCCAGCTCTCGCAAAGCGACCAACGCCGGCCAATTGAGTTCGTCGTATGTTGGAACTCTCCCGGTGAAGGGCTGCATCATACCGGATTTCATCAGGCCCGCGCGCCCGCTTCCTCGACGCCCGCGCTGTTGTGGCGCAGCGCTTTCAGCACAGTGTCGACGATCTGCGGCGCGTTGAGGCCCGCGGCGTCATATTGCAGTTCGGGCTTGTCGTGGTCCTGAAAGACGTCGGGCAGGCGCATCGTGCGGAGTTTCAGCCCCGCGTCGATCAGCCCCTCGTCGCTTGCGAGCGTCAGGACATGCGCGCCGAGTCCGCCGATACTGCCTTCCTCGATCGTCACGCACACATCGTGGCTGGCGAGCGTCTTGCGGATCAGTGCCTCGTCGAGCGGTTTCGCGAAGCGCAGGTCGATCACGCTCGTCGAAAGCCCGCGCGCCTCCAGCGTATCGGCGGCTTTCAGCGCTTCGGCAAGGCGTGTGCCGAGCGAGAAGATCGCGACGGTCTTGCCCTGCCGCACGACGCGGCCCTTGCCGATCGCGAGCTTCTCGGGAACCTCGGGCAGCGCCACGCCCGTGCCGCCCCCGCGCGGATAGCGAAAGGCGATCGGGCCGTCGTCATATTCGGCGGCGGTATAGGTCATATGAACCAGCTCGGCCTCGTCGGCCGCGGCCATCACCACCATATTGGGCAGCGTGGCCAGATAGGTGATGTCGAACGAACCCGCATGGGTTGAACCGTCGGCACCGACCAGTCCCGCGCGGTCGATCGCAAAGCGCACCGGCAGATTCTGGATCGCGACGTCGTGCACGACCTGATCATAGGCGCGTTGGAGGAAGGTCGAATAGATGGCGGCGAACGGCCGCATCCCCTGCGCCGCAAGCCCGGCGGCAAAGGTCACGGCATGTTGTTCGGCGATGCCGACGTCGAAGCTGCGGTCGGGGTGCGCTTTGGCAAATTTATCGACCCCGGTGCCCGACGGCATGGCGGCGGTGATCGCGACGATGCGTTTGTCGGTTTCGGCGAGCTTCGCCAGCGTTTCGCCAAAGACATTCTGATAGGCGGGCGGGCCCGGCGGCGCCTTGGCCTGTTCGCCGGTGATCACGTCGAATTTCTGGACGCCGTGATATTTGTCGGCCGCAGCCTCGGCGGGGGCGTAGCCCTTGCCCTTTTTTGTCACCGCATGGATCAGCACCGGGCCATGTTCGCTGTCGCGGACATTTTCGAGCACGGGGATCAGATGATCGAGATTATGCCCGTCGATCGGCCCGACATAATAAAAGCCGAGTTCTTCAAATAGCGTGCCGCCCATCGCGATGCCGCGCGCATATTCGTCGGTTTTCTTCGCCGCCTTGTGCAGCGGTTCCGGCAGCTTGCGCGCGAAACGCCGGGCGATTTCGCGCAGCTCAAGGAAGGGCCGCGACGATACGAGCTTGGCGAGATAGGCCGACAGCCCTCCCACCGGCGGCGCAATCGACATGTCGTTGTCGTTGAGGATCACGATCAGCCGGTTGCCTGCCTGCTTGGCATTGTTCATTGCCTCATAGGCCATGCCCGCCGACATCGACCCGTCGCCGATCACCGCGATCGCGCGGCCGGGCTCGTTCTTCAGCTTGTTCGCGATGGCAAAGCCGAGCGCGGCGCTGATCGAAGTCGAACTGTGCGCGGCGCCGAACGGGTCATATTCGCTCTCGCTGCGTTTGGTGAAGCCCGAAAGCCCGCCGCCCTGCCTGAGCGTGCGGATGCGGTCGCGGCGCCCGGTGATGATCTTGTGCGGATAGCATTGGTGGCCGACGTCCCAGACGATCTTGTCGCGCGGCGTATCGAACACATAATGGAGCGCGGTCGTCAGCTCGACGACGCCGAGTCCCGAACCCAGGTGCCCGCCCGTCGTGCCGACCGCCGAAATCATCTCGGCGCGCAGTTCGTCGGCGAACTGGCGGAGGTCTTCGGGCTTGAGCTTGCGGAGGTCGGCGGGGACATCCACCGTGTCGAGCAGCGGCGTATGCGGACGGTCGGTCATCGCGCCGTCATACTGGCATGCCGAGGGAGTGTCGAACGAAAAGGGTTCACTCGTCCTCTCGACCGGCCTCCCGCTCGCGCCGTTTTGCCGCATCGAGCTGGGCATAAAGCCCGCGCACCATCAGGTCGGTGAACACCAGCATCACGCCGATCATCCCGACGAGCAACGCGACGGCGGCGACGGGAAAAGGCCCGATACTCGCGATCGCTCCGCGCCGCATCGCGATCACGAGCAGCGCCGCGGCCGCCATCAGCGCATAGCCCGCAAGGCGCGGAATGCGGCTCATGCGCGCGGCTCGCGCGGGGAACCAAGGGCGGCAGCGAAGCGTAGGGCCGCGATGATGGATGGCAGGTGCATGAAAGACGCATGAAAGCAAAATCGTATCGCCGCAAGACGAAGTCGTTGCAAAGCGGCGCGCTTTACTTACACCGTTGGAAAGAGGGGCAAGACCATAGGATTGATCGACATATGTGTACGCCCCGTCCGACGCACCCCTTCGCCCTTGCGCGCCTGCTGCCGCTGACGGTGGCGGCGGCGTTCGCCGCCTCTGCAGCCGCCGAAGAGATAGCGCCGCCCGATGCGGGACGTTCTGCCACGATGCTCGCCCCGATGGGCAGCGGCGACGACGATGCACCGCGCTACCTTCAGAACAACGAGATCGACGAAAATATCCTGTTGCCCGCCGCGCGGCCCGACGATGACGATCCCGAACGCAAATGGTCGCGCGACTATTTCGCGGTCGCCGCGGGGGTGCTCAGCACGCCCGAATATAATGGCGCCGACGAACAGCGCATCCTGCCCGCCTTTTATTTGCGCGGCCGCCTCAGCGGCTATTCCTTCTCGACGCGCGGGACCAATTTCCAGGTCGACCTGATCCGCCAGCGGCGGGGACAAAAGACCGATTTCAAGTTCGGCCCGATCATCAGCCTGCGCAGCGACCGCACCGGCAAGATCGACGACCCGCAGGTCGCGGCGCTTGGCAAGCGCAAGCTGGCGATCGAAACCGGAGTGTTCGCGGGTGTGTCGCACACCGGCGTCATCACCAGCGCCTATGACCAGATCGCGCTGCGCGTCGTCGCGCTCAAGGATGTTTCGGGTCGCCACGGCAGCTGGGCCGCCTCGCCGACGATCGATTATGGCACGCCGCTGTCGAAGCGCGTCTATGTCGGCGTGTCGGCTTCGGTCAATTTCTACGGCAAGGGGTTCGGCCGCTATTATTACGACATCGACCCTGCGGGCAGCGTGGCGAGCGGGCTGCCTGTTTATGACGGTGCAGGCAGAAAGGCGGGCGCGGGCAAATATACGCTGGGGATCGCCGGCGCCTATGCGCTGTCGGGCGATCTGCGCAAGGGCTTCGTCCTGCTCGGCGGGGCGCAATATGGCCGCCTTGGCAAACGCTTCGCGCGCTCGCCGATCGTCGCCGACGTCGGCGACGCCGATCAGTGGCTGTTCGGCGGCGGGCTGGCGTACCAGTTCTGACGCCGGTTCGGCGACACGTCGGCCCCGATCGCATCGTCATCGCGGCGAAGGCTGCGATGATCCGATGAGAAGCCTTGCACACCCCCACGCCGCGCGGCATGACGGCTTCATGGGGGATATGTGACGACAAGGTTGCACCAGCTCCGATTCGACGATTTGCGCGGGACCATCCCGTGCAGATAAAGCGGCTGCGCCTCACCGGTTTCAAATCTTTCGTCGAACCCACCGAATTGCGCATCGAACCAGGGCTGACCGGCGTTGTCGGCCCCAATGGCTGCGGCAAGTCGAACCTTTTGGAAGCGATCCGCTGGGTGATGGGCGAATCGTCGCCCAAATCGATGCGCGGCGGCGGGATGGAGGATGTGATCTTCGCGGGCACCTCGTCGCGCCCCGCGCGCGACTTTGCCGAGGTTGCGCTCCATTGCGATACCGAAGGCGCGCTGGTTGCAGGGCTTGCCGATGAGCGCGACGGCCACGAACTCGAGATTATCCGCCGCATCGAACGCGGCGCAGGCAGCGCCTATCGCGCCAACGGCCGCGATGTGCGCGCAAAGGACGTCGCGCTGATCTTTGCCGATGCCGCGACCGGCGCGCACAGTCCCGCGCTCGTCAGCCAGGGCAAGATTGCGAACGTCATCGCCGCCAAGCCGACCGACCGCCGCGCGATGCTGGAGGAAGCGGCGGGCATCGCGGGCCTCCACGTTCGCCGCAAGGACGCCGAGCAGAAACTGCGCGCGACCGAGACCAATCTGACGCGCCTCTCCGAAATCGTCGCCGATATGGAGGTGCGCGCCAATGCGCTGCGTCGGCAGGCGCGCGCGGCGGAAAAATACAAGACGCTGTCGGACGAGATTCGCGTCGCCGAGGGGCGGCTGATCTACGCGCGCTGGCGTGACGCCGCCGAAGCCGCCGATCAGGCGCGCCGCGACGCCGATGCCGCCGAGGCGGCGGTGAAGGCGGCACAGGACGAACTCGAAACCGTTTCGCAAGCGCAAATCGAGGTTGCGACCCGCGTAGCGACGGCGCGCGCCGACGCGCAGGCACAGCGCGATGCGCTGGCCGAAGCGACCGCGACACAGGTGCGCCTGCAGGGGGAGGAGCGTGCGGCGCGCCAGCGGCTCGACGATCTGGCGGCGCAACAGCGGCGGATCGAGGCCGACCGCGCGCACGAAGGCGAACTCGCGCGCGAGGCACATGGCGCGCTGACCGCGCTCGACGCCGAGACGAAGTCGCTGGCGCAGGAGATCGCCGGACACGATGCGGCCAAGGCGGCGCTCACCGACGCCAGCCTCGCGGCGCAGGCGCGGCTGCGCGATGCCGAGGTCGCGCTCGCGCAGACGCGCGCCAAGGCTGCGAGCGAGGCGGCCGACCGGCGCATTGCCTTGTCGGCGCGCGACAGCGCGGAGGCCGCCGTGCGCCGCATTACAGAGGACAAGGCGCGCGTCGATGCCGAGGTGGCCGCGCTCGGCGATCGCGCCGCGCTCGCCGCGACCCATGCGGCCAGCGTGAACGCCGCCGAGGCCGCTGAAGCCGCAATTGCCGCGGCCGAAAAGACGCTGCAAGAGGCCGAGGCCGACCGCGAAGCGACCGCCGCCGACCTTGCCGCGGCCGAGGCGGGACTCGCCGAAGCGCGGGCCGCCCTGGCCGCGCTCGAAGGCGAAGCGGCGACGCTCGAACGCGCGCTCGCCGCGGCGCGCAGCGACACGAACCGCATTCTCGACCAGATCCGCGTCGCGGAGGGCTATGAAGCCGCGCTGGCCGCTGCGCTCGGCGACGATCTCGACGCCGGGACCGACCGTGACGCCGCGCGCAGCTGGGGCGGCGCCGAACCGGCAAAGGGCGATCCCGCGCTGCCCGCGGGGACGAAGCGGCTCGCCGACCATGTCAAGGCCCCCGCCGCGCTCGCGCGCCGGCTCGCGCAGGTCGCAGTCGCCGAAGCCGACACCGGCCAGCCGCTTGCGGTGGGCCAGCGTCTTGTCACGACCGGCGGCCTGATGCGGCGCTGGGACGGTTTTGTCACGCGCGGCGACGGTGCTACCGCGACCGAGCGGCTGCAACGCCAGAACCGGCTCGACGCGCTCGCGGCGCAGCGACCACAGGTCGAACTCGGCGTGCAGGAACTGCGCGACCGCCGCGACGCCGCCGCCGCCAGAGCTGCCGAGCTCGCCGAAGCCGCCGCGGCGGCGCGCAAGGGTCTTGCGCACGCGGACGAGGCGCGCCGCACCGCGCTGCGCGCCGCCGACCAGGCACAGGCTGCGCTCGACCGGCACCGCGATGCCGCCGCGTTGTTCGATCGCCGTCTCGCCGAACTCGCCGAGGCCGGAAGGGACGCCGCCGCGACGCTCGCCGCGGAGGAGGCCGCGCTTGCCGCGCTCCCCGACGAGCGGCTGGCCCGCGCCGCGCTCGACGCCGAGGAGGCCGCCGCCGAGCGCGCGCGCACCGACGCGGGCACGGCGCGCGACGCGGTTGCGGCGCACGAACGCACGCTCGCCGCCTTGAGCGAACGGCAGGCGGTCGTGAGCGCCGAGATCAAGAGCTGGAAGGCGCGTGCGGGCGAGGCCGCGCGCCGCGTGACCGAGATGGACAAGCGCGCCGAGGCGCTCGCCGCCGAAGCCGCGAAGCTCGCCGACGCGCCCGCAAAACTTGCCGAGCAGCGCCTTGCCGCCGAGGCCGAACAGGCGGCGCTGCGTGAAAAGGTCGCCGCCGCCGAAGCGCAGGAGCGCGCGGCCGAAGCCGCGCTGCGGGAAGCCGAGACCGCCCTCAATGCCATCCGCGAGCGCGTGGCCGCCGCGCGTGAAACGCGCGCGGGCGCGGTCGCCCGCTCCGAAAATGCCGAGCTCCGCCGCATCGAGATGGGCCGCCTGTCGGGCGAGCGCTTCGAATGCCCGCCGCCGCTGCTTCCGCAAAAGGCCGGGTTTGAAAGCGCCAGCGTCGGCGACGCCAATGCCGAATCGGCGCAGCACGACCGGCTGATTGCCGACCGCGAGCGGCTGGGGCCGGTCAACCTCGTCGCCGCCGACGAACTGGTCGAACTCGACAGCGAGCGCGCGAAGAACGCCGCCGAGATCGAGGAACTGACGCAGGCGGTGAATCGGCTACGCGGGTCGATCGGTAGCCTCAATCGCGAAGGGCGCGCACGGCTGCTCGCGGCGTTCGAGGCGGTGAACAGCCATTTTCAGCGCCTTTTCACGACGCTGTTCAACGGCGGGCAGGCGCATCTGGAACTCGTCGATTCGGACGATCCGCTGGAGGCAGGGCTTGAAATCATGGCGCAGCCGCCGGGCAAGCGTCTCGGCACGCTCACCCTGCTTTCGGGCGGCGAGCAGGCGCTTACCGCCGTCGCGCTGATCTTTGGCCTCTTCCTCACCAATCCCGCGCCGATCTGCGTGCTCGACGAGGTCGACGCACCGCTCGACGATGCGAATATCGAACGCTTCTGCGACCTGCTCGACCGCATGGCGCGCGAGACGAACACGCGCTACCTGATCGTCACCCACAATGCGGTGACGATGGCCCGAATGCACCGCCTGTTCGGCGTGACGATGATCGAGCGCGGCGTCAGCCGCCTCGTCTCGGTCGACCTTGGCGGCGCAGAGGAACTGCTCGCGGCGGAGTAGTCTGGGGACTGCTTTACACTGAAATCGTCATCCCGGCGAAGGCCGGGATCTCGACGGTGCGCCGTTCTGCTCGGGTGAGATCCCGGCCTTCGCCGGAATGACAGAAAATATGGAATGGCTTTAGGGTCAGGACCCATTAATTCCACGATCGAGGCGTCGAAATGGCGAAGATATCGGGCCTTTGTGGATGCAGCGGGTAGCGATGCTACCCGCAAGGCCGCGAAGGTTCGAGATCGAAGCCATTTCGGCGTCCCCCCAGGTAAGCGAGAGGGGGGATTTGATCGATTTTGCCCATGGCAGCGTCGAAAAGTCTTGAAATATCGACATATTACTTCGCCTTTCCTCCTCGCCCTGAGCAAAATCGCTTCAAACCTCGAGCGCGGAATTAATGGGTCCTGACCCTAGGGCGCCGTTCCCACCACCAGCATCGCCGCGAATATCAGCAGCCCGGCAAAACGGTTGCTGCGGAACTTGGCGAGCGCATCCGCGCCATTGGCGATGTCGAGCGTTACGACCTGCCCGGTGAGGTGCAGCGCCGCGGGCAGCAGCGCGAGAAGCGCCAGCGGATCGGGTCGCACCGCCCACAGCGCGGCCGCCCATAGGCCGAGCGCGGCGGCGTAGCAGATCGCGACCCCGGTTTTCACCCGGCCTCCCATCGCGCGCGCGCTCGATTTGACGCCGACGAGCATATCATCCTCGATGTCCTGCAACGCATAGATGGTGTCGTACCCGATCACCCACGCGATGCATCCGGCATAGAGAAGGGGCAGCGCGGCCCCCTGCATACCGCCCACCGCAACCCATGCGACGAGCGCACCCCAGCTGAACACCAGTCCCAGCCACGCCTGCGGCCACCAGGTGATCCGCTTCATAAAGGGATAGGCGGCGACGAGGACGAGGCTGGCGAGCGCGACGATCTGCGCCGGCCGCGGCAACTGGAGCAGCACGATCAGCCCGACGAGCGAAAGCAGGACGGCCCATAAAAAGGCGTTTCGCACCGACACCGCCCCGCTTGCCACCGGCCGCGACGCGGTGCGCGCGACCTGCGCGTCGAGGTCGCGATCGACGATGTCGTTATAGACGCACCCGGCGCCACGCATCGCGATCGCGCCGAGCAGCAGCCACAGCAGCAGCGGCCAGTGGCTGACCGCGCCGCCGCCGAGCGCGACGCCGAAGGCGCACGGCCAGTACAGCAGCCACCAGCCGATCGGGCGGTCGAACCGCGCAAGCAGTGCATATGGTCGCGCCGCCGCGGGCAGCAGCGCGACGAAGCCGCGAAGCTGGCTGTCGGGAGGATGGGTGGCAGTCATCGCGACGCGCGCGATAGCAGGTGCGCGCGCGCGAATAAATGGCCGATCAGTCGCAGAGGGAGGGCGTGCCCGGCGGCTTCACCCCCGACAAATCGCGCGCCTCGCGGACATTATAGGCGGCGGTCGACCGGATCGTCCGCGGCCCGAGCCAGGCACCGAACAGCAACGGTTCATATTCATAGGTGATTTCGACGAACATGATTGCGGTACCCGCAACCGCTTTCACCTCACGGCCCACCGGCCCCATGCCGGGGAAATCGGTGCCCGTCGCGCCGGTTCCCTCTTCGCCATAGGCCGACGCGACCTCCAGATTGCCGAAACAGCGCTGCCATTTGATCGTTTGTCCGCCGTCGTCATTGCGTTGGAGGCTGGAGAGGATGATGCGGCCGCTATTCTCGAAATTCAGCCCCGCGATCTGCTTCGCGGCGCCCGCGAATACCTCGTTGATGTCGACCTCGCGAATCTGCGGCTGGGTCAAATTGCTGCCAGCGGCGATACGCGCCGCATTGTCCGCGGTATTGAGCCCGAGCTGGCTGACGCGCGTATGCGCGAGCGTCAGGTTGGCGATTTCCAGCCCGCCGAACCCGACGAGGATCAGGAAAGGGATGGCGAACGCCATTTCGAGCATGACAGCCCCGCGCGTGCCCCGCGCGAAATCCCGCACGGCCCGCCGTATCCGGCGGCGAAAATCGGTCGGGCGGGTCATCCGCATACCTCCGCTTCCACCTCGCCGCCCGCCGCGAAGGGCTGGTTGCGTAGCAAGGTCGTCGAACTCAGCGTCGTCGATTGCGGCTGCCCCAGCATCCGCCACACGGGCAGCACGCGGTCGAACCGCATCGTGACCGTATATTGAACGACGTCGTCAGCGCCGCCATTGCCCTGCCGGCCGCCGTCTTCCCAGCAATCTTCGGGCGAGGGATCCTGGATGCCGTTGCCATTCGAATCGACCCAGCGCAGTGGGCGGATGTCGCTATAATCGTCGAAAACGCGGCGGTTGAAGGTCACGGTGGCGCTGGCGAACACCTGTTTCACCTGCGCTGCCACCCTGGCGTCGAGCGCGCTCTGGTCGGCAGAATGGGTTTCGAGCGCGGAGTCGCGTCCTGCCTTCGCCACCGCGCCCTGCAACACCTGCTGCGCGTACATCTGCCAGCAATAATCAAAGATGCCGAGCAGGACGAGCAGGAATACCGGTGCGGTCAGCGCGAACTCGACAAAGGCCGTGCCGCCTTCGCTCTGCCGCAGGCGCCGCGCCCAGCGGCGCATCAAGGAAGCCCGGCGGGTCATTGTGACAGCCTCAGCTTGGAAATCTGCCGCGCGATCGCCTGGAACTGTTCGTTGAGTTCGGCGGCATTGTCGGCCTCGAACGCCTCGCCCGACGATGCGCAACTGTTGAGGTTCGCGTTGCTGCCGACGCCGAACGACACGACCCAGATCGTCATGCCGCGCTGACGCGCCGATCGGCACAATTGCACGAAACGGTTGTTGTGACGCGCGGCGCCGTCGCTGTCGCTCGTCGAGCCAACCCGCGGCAACGAGCGCTCCTGCCCTTGGTGTGACAGGTTCGCACGCGGCGTAACCATCTCGCCGTCGGTCATGAAGACAATGTGACGGCTGATCGGGCGGCCGTTGGCGGCGGTCGCGTTCACATCGGCGAACAGTCCGGTCGGCGACAGCAGCCGCGCGCCCCACGCCATGCCGGCATCGTGATAGGTATAGCCGCGCGGCTGGAGCGAGTTGATATAGCTCGCAAAGCTGTCGCGCGACGCTGTGGTCATCGTCGTCAAATTCATCGCCGCTACCGGGCACGCCGCATAATCGCCGCCCTGTTCGGCGAAGTCCCGGATATTGCTGGTCGACCAATATGGATTCACCTGATTGCGATTATAGGTGACATCGGGCAGAAATAGCTTCCATTGCGTGTCGACATCGGCGGTCGGCACCAGGTCGATGTCCATGTCGAAGGCGTCGTCGGGTGCGGTCTGCGTAGACGTAAAGGGCGTCGTGCCACGCTCGATGATGCAGCCGCCCCAACTGGTCGTGACCAACGCACCCTGATCGCCCGTGTCCGACTCCATCGTCGATCCGGTCTTCAGCGAGCGGGTATCGAAACTGCGGTCCTCGTATCGATATTCGCCATCGAACACCTTGGTCGGCGATTCGGTAATGACCTGTGTGCTCGTGCGAACGAAGCTGGCGATCCAGCGGCCTTCGCGGCACTGGCCTTTGTTATTCTGGAACGTATTGTATTTATAATAGCTGTAGGTGCGCTCGACATCATAGGTCGAAATGCGATTGCCGTCGGCGTCGACATATTGTTCGGTCCGGTTGGCATTGGGCTGTCCCGGCTGGGGTGTGGTGTCGGCAGGCAGGCCGCCCTTGCATTTGCCAAGATCCTTGTCGAAAACATCCGGATTGTGGGTGTCCTGGATGTTGCTCTCGTCGAAATCGGTCTGAGTATAGACGATCTTGGTCTTGGGCGTACGCGACGGCAGCCGAACCTCGTCCGCTAGCCAGTTCAAATTTTCTGCCGCAAGGATGCCACCGACATTGACTGAGGAGCTGTAGGGCACAACGCCGAAGCGTAGCCGCCCGTCGCCGATGTCCGCGGCCGTCAGCGTATCAAAAAAGTCGATCGCTGCTTTTTGCAGCGCCACGATCTTGGTGTCCGTGTCGCTTGAGTCGGCCTTGCGTGACATCGACCCCGTCACGTCGAGCACGAGCATGACGTCGACGTTCGAGATTTCGAGCTTTGCCGTACAGTTGGCCGACAGGCGAAACTGGTCCTTGCCGAACATGAACATCAGTTCGGTCGGCAGCACCGCCGACGCTTGCCCGGCGACGTCGGAGGCGTTGAGCGCCTGCGAGGAAAAGACGATGGCCGACGCGCCATATTTGGCTTCGGGGAAGTTGAAATTGAACATCTTGTTCGCTTCGTCCTTCGCCGCGTCGTCATATTGGCCGCCCGCCATCGCGCGCCGCCCGGCGAGCACGCCGGCGTCGCACGCCTGCTGCAGACGCAGCTGCGCCATATAGGCCCGGCCGATATCGACCGCCGAGCCGACGAAGCCGATCACCGGGATGATCGCCGCCGCGGTCAGCATGAAGGCGTTGCCGCGCCGATCGCTAATGAGCGATTTGGTGCCGGTACGCAGCCGGCCGATCCAGGTCCCTCGCATGGTCAATCCCTCTTCGGCCTGCGGCACTCCCCAACCGATGCGCCGCTGGTAATCTCGCACCTAGGGCGAGACTGCTTACCAAAACGCTAATCGCGGCGGCGCGGGCGGGGTCGAGGCGGCGTTTCTGACCCGTATCGGGACAGGGTGCGCCGCTTCGCGGCAAAAGATGCACAAACCGCCGCGCTCTGGTATCGCGCCGCCATGCCCGCGACTCCCGCCTGGCCCCCCGCCAGCACGCCCCGCCTCTTTGTCGATCAGCCGCTCGGGCCTGACAGCGCGCCCGTGATCGACGGCGCCGCCGCGCATTATCTGCTCGGCGTGATGCGGCTGAAGGCCGGCGATCCGGTGTGCCTCTTTGACAATCGCAGCGGCGAATGGCTCGCGGTCGTCGCCGATGCCGCCAAACGCTCGCTGACCCTCCGCGTCGAACGACAGCTCCGCGACATCGAACAGGTGCCCGACCTCTGGCTCTGCTTTGCGCCGGTCAAGAAGGCGCGGCTCGACTGGATCATCGAAAAGGCGACCGAGCTCGGCGTCCGCCGCCTCCAGCCGGTGATCACCGAACGCACGATTGTCGAGCGTGTGAAGCAGGAACGGCTCGCCGCGCAGATTATCGAAGCGTGCGAACAATGCGGACGCACTGCGCTCCCCTCGCTCGGCGAGCCCGTCAAGCTGCCGCAGCTGCTCCAGAGCTGGCCCGCCGATCGCGCGCTGCTTTTTGCCGACGAGGCAGGCGGTGCCCCGCTCGCGCATATTTCGGCCCCCGCCCCCGCGGCGATCCTCACCGGCCCCGAAGGCGGCTTCACCGACCGCGAACGCGCCCTGCTCGTCGCGCACGCTGCCGTTCACCGCATCGCGCTTGGCCCCCGCATCCTGCGCGCCGAAACCGCCGCAATCGCCGCGGTCAGCCTGTGGATGGCGCAGCACGGCGATTGGAGGGGCGAGCAGGAAGGGTAGCGGTGCGGGCGGAATCGCGGCGGCTTCCGTCCCGTAGCTTATCCGTCATCCCGGCCTTCGCCGGGATGACGTTCGGTGCAAGGTTGGACAATCTCGACTTTCCATGGCTTTCCCGCCATAGGCGCGCGCCATGGCCGACAGATTCGCCTTTTCCATCGCCGCAACCGACGGCGCCGCGCGCACGGGAACGATCCTCATGCAGCGTGGCGAAATCCGCACGCCTGCTTTCATGCCCGTCGGGACCGCCGCGACGGTGAAGGCGATGCGCCCGGCCGAGGTTCGCGCGGCGGGCGCCGACGTCATTCTGGGCAACACCTATCATCTGATGCTGCGCCCGACGGCCGAACGCATGGCGCGGCTCGGCGGGCTGCACAATTTCATGGGCTGGGACCGGCCGATCCTGACCGACAGCGGCGGTTATCAGGTGATGAGCCTGTCGGCGCTCACCAAGCAGAGCGAGGAGGGGGTGGCCTTCAAAAGTCACCTCGACGGATCGCGCCACATGCTGACGCCCGAACGCTCGATGGAAATTCAGCGGCTGCTCGGCAGCGACATTGTGATGGCCTTCGACGAATGCCCGCCCGCCGGGGTCGACGCGAAGCGCGCCGCAGCGAGCATGGAGCGGTCGATGCGCTGGGCGGCGCGCAGCCGTGCGGGATTTGACGCAGGCGAGGAACATGCGGCGCGTTCGGCGCTGTTCGGAATCCAGCAGGGTTCGCTCGATGAAAAGCTCCGCGCGCGTTCGGCGGCGGCGCTCGTCGACATCGGGTTCGATGGTTATGCGATTGGCGGCCTTGCAGTGGGCGAGGGGCAGGAGGCGATGTTCGGCGTGCTCGACTTCGCGCCCGGACAGCTTCCTGCCGACAAACCGCGCTATCTGATGGGGGTCGGCAAACCCGACGATCTGGTCGGCGCGGTCGCACGCGGTGTCGATATGTTCGATTGCGTGCTGCCGACGCGGTCGGGCCGCAACGGGCAGGCCTTTACCTGGGACGGACCGCTCAACATTCGCAATGCGAAATTCGCCGACGATCAGGAGCCGCTCGATCCTGCCTGCGGCTGTCCGGTCTGTACGACCTGGTCGCGCGCCTATCTGCATCACCTCGTCCGCGCCGGCGAAATGCTCGGTGCCATGCTGATGACGCAGCATAATATCCATTTCTATCAGGATCTGATGCAGGCGATGCGCGATGCGATCGCGGACGGGCGTTTTGCGGCCTTCCAGGCGGATTTTGCGACGCGCTACCGCCGCCTCTGATCAGTCGAGCTTGCCGAGAAGGTCGAGCAGCGACTGCGGAATGGCTTCATCAACTGTTGATTCATACGCGCGGCGAAGCGCGCCATTGACGTCCGGCGCCTTGGCGGAAGGCTTTTTGTCGGCGCCTTTCCCCGATACATCGCCGCGGGGCGATCCGGTTTTAGGCGTCATTATAAGTGCATCCGCTGGACATGGGGCCTTTTGCTAGCCGCGCGAACCACAAAGAGCAATGGCGCGCTTGTTTCTTTCCCATGAAACCATTTTTAGGCTAAATCGTTCCCATAGGTCGAAATAAGCCGGATAGGGGGCGGGGCGGCACGGAACTTGTCCCGGTTTCGCACAGTCCGTTCGGCGTCGACACGGCTTTCAGGAGGTTATCTATGTCATTGGGTCAGTCGGTTGCGCCGCATCTTCCCTATCTGCGACGCTATGGCCGGTCCATTTCGGGAAGCCAGCAGCATGGCGACGCGCTTGTCGCACAGATGCTCGAAACGCTCGTGGCGCACCCCGATGCCGTCGATGCGGACGCGGACCTGCGCATCCAGCTTTATCGCATGGTACACGACAAATTCGGGCTGATGGCCGAAAAGGCGGCCCCCGATGGCGAGGCGACGCAAAGCGACATGGCGATTGCCGATGCCCGGCTGCGCCGCATTCCTTCGCTCGCGCGGCAGGCGCTGTTGCTTACTGCGGTGGAAGGCTTCAGCATCGAGGATGCGGGCCGCATCATCGGCCGCGATGCCGAGGCCGTGCGCGCGCTGATCCACGACGCAACCGACGAGATCGATCGCCAGACGCGCGCGCGCATCCTGATCATCGAGGATGAGCCAATCATCGCGATGGATATCGAGATGATCGTTCGCGACCTGGGGCACGAGGTGGTCGCTGTCGCGACGACGCATACCGAGGCGGTCGAAGCGGCGCAAAAGCACAAGCCCGGCCTCGTGCTTGCCGACATCCAGCTCGCGGACAACAGCTCGGGGATCGAGGCGGTGCAGGAAATCCTGTCGGAGGTGAAGTTGCCTGTCATCTTCATTACGGCCTTTCCCGAACGGCTGCTTACCGGCGATCGGCCGGAGCCTGCGTTTCTGCTGACCAAACCCTATCAGCCCGCGACCTTGCGCGCGGCGATCTCGCAGGTTCTGTTCTTCGACGAAAGCACGGTTCCGGCCTGATTGCGCGGAGAGGGGTTGATACCGCAGGAGGAGCGCGCGATAGCCACGCGCGATGACCGCATCCGATGCATCCGCGCGCCAAGGCGCGCTCGACCGGCTCTACGCCAACGCCCCATTCCTTGCGCGGCTCGCGGAGATTAATCCGGGCGATGTCGCGCTCTTCCTGTCGGACGGCGCCGATGCCGCGCTTGCGGAGGTGACGCCGCCTGCGATCGGCGACGATGTCATGCGCAAGCTTCGCCAATGGCGCGGGCGGATGGCCTTGCTGCTCGCGCTTGGCGACCTGTCGGGCGAGCATGATGTCGCCGCGACGACGCGGTTGCTCACCGATTTTGCCGACCGCGCGTGCGACGCTGCGCTCGCCGCCGCCTTTGCCGAGCGCGTGCCCGACGAAGAGCCGCGCGGCCTGTCGTTGATCGCGCTTGGCAAGCTCGGCAGCCACGAACTCAACTATTCGTCGGACATCGACCCGATCCTGATCTTCGATCCCGAGACGCTGCCGCGCCGCGCGCGCGACGACCCCGACGAAGCGGCGGTACGGATCGCGCGGCGGATGGTCGAAATTTTGTCGGCGCGCACCGCCGACGGCCATGTGCTGCGCGTCGACCTGCGCCTTCGCCCGCACCCGGAAGTAACGCCGATCGTGCTGTCCGAAAGCGCGGCCATATCCTATTATGAATCCGAAGCGCTGGCGTGGGAACAGGCGGCCTTCATCCGCAGCCGCGCCTCGGCGGGCGACCGCGGACTGGGCGAGCGTTTCCTGTCGGCGATCCAGCCCTTCATCTGGCGCCGCAGCCTCGATTTCCGCCAGCTCAAGGAAATCGGCGCGATGAGCGACCGGATTCGCGACCATTTTGCGCAGGGGCAGGCCTTTGGTCCCGGCTATGATCTGAAACGGGGCCGCGGCGGTATTCGCGAGATCGAATTTTTCGCGCAGGTGCATCAACTTATTTATGGCGGGCGCGATCCGTCGCTGCGCCCGCCCGCGACGGTCGACGCCCTTGCGGCGCTGGCGGCGGCGGGGCGGATCGAAGCCGATGTCGCGCAGCGACTGTCGGACCATTATGCGACGCTGCGCCGTATCGAACACCGGCTGCAAATGGTCGAGGATCAGCAAACCCACTGCCTGCCGACATCTGCCGCGGCGCTCGACAAGGTCGCGCGGCTCGACGGAATGGCCGACGGCACGGCATTGCTCGCCGCGCTCGAACCCGTGGCCGCCGAGGTTGCCGCCTGTTACGACCGGTTGGTCGCGGAGCGGGCGGCGACCAGCGGCCTGCCGCGTGACGAGGAGGCGCTTGCAGGCCGATTGGCTGCAGCGGGGTTCGATCCGCCCGGCGCCGCGCTGCGCACGATCGCCGAGTGGCGCGGGGGCAAGCTGCGCGCGCTGCGCAGCGCGGCGGCGCTCGATGCGCTCGAGACCGTGCTGCCCGAACTCGTTCGCGCGATCGGCGCCGCACCCGATCCGCAAGCGACCTTGCTCCGTTTCGACAAGCTGGTCGCGGGCTTGCCCAGCGCGATCAATTTCTTTCACCTTCTTGCCGCGCAGCCCGAACTGGCAAAAGTTGCGACGCGCATTTTGTCGCTCGCGCCGACGCTCGCCGATGCGCTCGGCGCGCGCGTCGAACTGATCGAGGGGCTGATCGACAAGCGCGCGTTCGAGGCGCCGGCGAACAAGGCCGGGCTGCTTGCCGAATGGGCGCCCGGGCTGGCGGGGCTCGACTATGAACGCCTGCTCGACCGCGTGCGCGACCGCGTCGGCGAGCGGCGCTTTGCTTACGGGGTGCAACTGATCGCAGGGGCGAACGACCCGCTCGCCATCGCCTGCGGCTATTCGGAACTGGCGGAGGCGGCGTTGCAGGTGCTCGCCGACGCGACTGTAGCCGAATTTGTCGAGGCGCATGGGCGCGTGCCGGGCAGCGAGTTGGTCGTGCTTGCGCTCGGCCGACTCGGCGGCCGTGCGCTGACGCACGCCTCCGACCTCGACCTCATCTATTTGTTCACGGGCGACCATCTTGCCGAATCGGACGGGCCGCGGCCGCTCGGCGCGACGACCTATTATAACCGCTTGGCGCAGCGCGTGACCGCGGCGATGTCGGTCCCGACCGCGGCGGGCAAGCTTTACGACGTCGACACGCGCCTCCGCCCGCAGGGGGCGCAGGGGCCGCTCGTTGTCACGCTCGACAGCTTTGCTCGCTACCAGCGCGAAGAGGCCTGGACGTGGGAGCATATGGCGCTGCTCCGCGCGCGGCCCGTCTATGGGGCCGACGGCGCGCGCGCGGCGCTGCAACACATCATCGACGACCTGCTCGCGGCGCCGCGCGACCGCGACGCGGTGGCAGCGGACGCCGCCGCGATGCGCGACAAGATCGCCGCGCACAAGCCGCCGCAGGGCCCGCTCGACATCAAGGGCGGGCCGGGCGGGCTCGTCGACCTTGAATTTGCGATGCAGGTGACGCAGCTTGCGACGGGGCGCTGCCACGATCCCAACATCGGCTCGGCACTGGCGTGCATGAAGGTCGAGCGGCTGGTGTCGCCGGCGATTTGCGACGCGCACGGCCTGCTTGCGCGGATGCTCGTGATGCTGCGCCTCACCGCTCCCGACGGGGAACCTGCGACGGCCGCCGCGCGTCAACTTGTTGCAAGCCAGTGCGGCGAGCCCGGCTGGCCGCAACTGCTTGCCGCGCACGATGCGGCGCGGCAGGAGATCGCAAGCTGGTGGGCTTCGATTCGGCCGACCTCCCCCGCTGAACAGGAGAAACAGACATGATCGCGACCGGCGACCCCATCCCCGATGTGAAGCTTCTCGACGCCGATGGCGCCGTGATCGATCTGGCCGCGATGAAGGGCGCGCCGCTCGTCGTCTATTTTTATCCCAAGGCGGATACGCCGGGCTGCACGACCGAGGCGCAGGACTTCACGCGGCTCGCTCCCGATTTTGCGCATCTGGACGCCCAGGTGCTCGCCGTGTCGCGCGATGCCCCGTCAAAGCTGTGCAAGTTTCGCGACAAATACGGCCTCACCGTGCGCCTCGCCTCCGACGAGGACGGCGCGGTGTGCGAAGCGTTCGGCACCTGGGTCGAAAAGCAGAATTACGGCCGGACCTATATGGGCATCGAACGCTCGACCTTCCTCTTCGGCCGCGATGGCAAGCTGGCGAAGGAGTGGCGCAAGGTGCGCGTGAAGGGCCACGCCGACGCGGTGCTGGAGGCGGCGAAGGCGCTTTGATGGCGACACTTGGCGAAGCCGCGCGCGCGGTGTTGCTGACCGCGGACCCGCATGACAAGCGCCGCGCAGCGCGGCGTCTGGCGCGCGCGTGGCGGCGGGGTGAGCTTGCGCACCGCTGCGACGTGGCGATGCCGGGCAGGCCAGCATGGCCCGATCGGCCCGAATTGCTCGCGCCCGGCCAGATGCCGCGCCGCCGCAAGGGCGGGTCCGAACGCGGGCGCATTGCGATGCTCCACGCGCTCGCACATATCGAATTTGTCGCGATCGACCTGGCGGTCGACCTGGTGGGACGTTTTGGCGGCGACTTTCCGCGCGCGTTCGTCGACGACTGGATCGGCGTCGCCGCCGACGAGGCGATGCATTTCGCGTTGCTCGACCGGCGGCTGCGGCAACTCGGCAGCTTTTACGGCGATTTGCCGGCGCATGCGGGATTGTGGGAAGCGGCGGAGGCAACCAGCGATGACGTGCTTGCGCGGCTTGCGATCGTTCCGATGGTGCTCGAAGCGCGCGGGCTCGACGTCACCCCGGCGACGGTCGATCGCTTCCGCGCGGCGGGCGACGAGGCATCGGGAAAGATTTTGTCGCGTATTTACAGCGACGAAATCCGTCATGTGCGCGCGGGCACAGTCTGGTTCGGGCAAAGGTGCGACGAAATGGGATTCAACGCCGCCGAAACGTGGCAGGCCCTCGTAAAATCGCGGTTTCGGGGCGGTTTGAAACCGCCGTTCAACGACTCAGCGCGTGCTCGCGCCGGTTTAACGCAAGAATTCTACGCCGTTATTGCTTCGTAAGCTTTGCGCCAGCACACAGGCTCTCGCGGGGGATGAGCAATCATCCAGAGCAAGAAAACCGGCACCAAGGTCCATTTTCCGGGCTTTGGCGACATGGCAAACGCGGGGTCGTTGTTTTGACTAACATTCTACTGGCGCAAAAGTTGCACCACGTCGCAATAATTTGCGCAGCAGCCTGTTTCGGATTGGCCGCACCGGCCGTCCACGCCGCCGAAACCAGCGCCGACGCGGGCATCGTCGTTCCCGACGAACCCGATGATGACAATTTCGACGTGGGCGTTCCGTCGGTCGGCGAAGACAGCGAAGCGCGCGCGATCTTCCAGGCGTGGAAGCGCCTCGACACCGGCCTTGCCGCCTCGATCGGGGTGGCGGTGCCTTCGCGCCGCCCGATCGATCAGATGTCGCTTTCGTCGTCCTATGGTATGCGCGTCCACCCGATCACCGGCAAGGTCGCGCGCCACAATGGTATCGACATTCCGGCGCCGCACGGGACGCCGATTTACGCGACCGCCGACGGCATTGTCGGCCGCGCCCAGCGCCTTGGCGGCTATGGCAATTATGTTGAAATCGAACATGGCAATGCGATCCAGACGCGCTACGGCCACATGTCCTCCTATGTCGTGCGCTCGGGCCAACAGGTGAAGAAGGGCGAGATCATCGGCTATGTCGGCTCGACCGGCCGTTCGACCGGCAATCATCTTCATTATGAAGTCCGCATCGAAGGCGCGCCGGTCAATCCGATGCCGTTCGTGCGGTCGGACCAGATGGCGATCGCGGCGATCACGGGCAAAAATGCCGCGATGGGCGGTCCCGAATAAGCATTAACCGGGCTTTCCTGGGTCGGAGAGGAGGGGCGCTTCACGGTAGATGCCGGGGCGCCCTTTTCTTTTGGCCGTGCGTCCCTATCTTGCTGTCATGGCCACGCAGATTTCCGACATCACCCTGTCGCCCGCCGCTGCGGCGCGCGTCCGCTGGATCGCCGAGCGTAAGGGCGAAGCACAGGCGGCGCTGCGTCTCGCGGTCGATGGCGGGGGCTGTTCGGGCTTCACCTATCGCTTCGGCCTCGCCGAAAGCATCGATGCCGACGACATCGTGACCGAAACCGACGGGGTCAAGCTGGTCGTCGATCCGGTCAGCATCGACCTGGTGCGTGGCTGCACGGTCGATTTCGTCGATTCGCTTGGCGGGTCGTCGTTCAAGGTCGAAAATCCCAATGCGGCCGCGGGTTGCGGCTGCGGGTCCAGCTTCGCGATCTGACGCCTTTCACCCCGCCGCGCTTGCTGCCATAGGTGCGGACATGAAAATCGCGACCTTCAACATCAACGGGATCAAGGCCCGTATGCCGCGCCTTGTCGAATGGCTTAAGGAAACGCAGCCCGACGTCGCCTGTTTGCAGGAACTGAAATCGAGCGACGAAACGATGCCGGTCAAGGAGATAGAGGCGGCGGGTTACGGCTTTCTCTATCACGGGCAAAAGGGCTTCAACGGCGTCGCGATCCTCGCCAGGGGCGTCGACCCGGTCGAGGTTCAGCGCGGCCTTGCGGGCGAGACCGAAGACGAGCAGTCGCGCTATCTGGAGGCCGACGTCCACGGCGTCCGCGTCGCGTCGATCTACCTTCCCAACGGCAATCCGCAGCCCGGCCCCAAATTCGATTACAAGCTGCGCTGGATGGCGCGGCTGCGCGAACGCGCGAAGGCGTTGCTGGCTGCCGAAATCCCGACGATCCTCGCAGGCGACTATAACGTCATCCCGCACGACGATGATGTCTGGGATCCGCATGGGCCGATGGCGACCGACGCGTTGATGCAGCCCGAATCGCGCGACGCCTGGTTCCGGCTGCTCGGCGATGGCTGGACCGACGCGATCCGCAGCCGCCATCCCGCCGGGGGCGTGTGGACCTTCTGGGATTATCAGGCCGGGGCCTGGCAGCGCGACCATGGCTTTCGCATCGATCATCTGCTGCTCAGCCCCGCGCTCGCCGATCGGCTCGCCGATGCGGGGGTCGACAAGGATCATCGCGGCCGCGAAAAGGCCAGCGATCACGCGCCGACCTGGGCGGTGCTTTCGTGATCCGTCGCCGCACGATCCCGGCGGCGGTGGCCGAAGCAGGCGCCGGTAATCAGAGCGCCTTGTCGTAAATCTGATAGACGCGGTTGACCCGCGCGTTGATCGCGGCGGCGACCGCGTTCATCCCCTGATTGTCGTCGAGCACCCAGCCGATGTCGCCCTGTTCGGCGCCATAGCTGGCGACGCCGTCGCGCCGGATGAACTCGATCATCATGAAAGCGAGTGTGCTTGCCATGCGGCTGTTCTGCAATTTCTTGACGACGCCCATCAGCGGGACGCGCAGTCGGCGGCTCCTGGGTTTGCGGAGCCACCAGAGCAGCCGCGCCCAGTTGAAGGGCAGCAGCGATCCCTCCATGTCGATCAGCAGCTGGTTGATGTCGGGGAGGACGATCATAAAGGCGACGGCTTCGCCGTCGAGCTCGGCGACGCGGATCAGATCCTCGAAAACGATGTCCTTCAGCTTTTTGCCGATATAGGCGATCTCGCTGTCGGTCAGCGGCACGAAACCCCAATTGTCCGACCAGGCATCGTTGAGAATGCCCATGATCAGCCGCGCTTCGGCGTCGAATTTCCGTTTGTCGACGCGGCGGATGCGGATGCGGTCGTTCTTCTCGCCCGCGGCGACGATACGGTTCACCAGCGGGGGAAAGCCGTCGACGATGTCGACCGCAAAATTCCTGAGCTGCTTCACGGGACGATAGCCCGCCGCCTCGATCCACGCGCGATAGAGCGGGCTATTGTGGCCGAGCATGATCGTCGGCGGCGTTTCGAACCCTTCGATCAGCAGGCCGGGTTCGTCCCAAATCGAAATCGACAAGGGACCGAGCGCGCGGGTCATGCCCTGTTCGTGCAGCCAGCCCTCGGCCGCGGCGATCAGCGCGGCGGCGCTGTCTTCATCCTCGGCCTCGATCAGCCCCCAATTGCCCGTGCCGGGCCCCATGCCCTGTTCGGGCGGCTGCGCGAGCGCCAGCGCGTCGATATGCGCCGAAATGCGCCCAACCGTGCGACCGCGGCGCCGCGCGAGAAACAATTGCGCCTTGCCATGTTCGAACCATGGATTTTTGCCGGGCGTGAGAAGACCATAGACCTCGCTTTTCAGCGGCGGCACCCATGCCGGATCGCCGCGGTTGAGCCGAAAGGCGAGTTCGACAAATTCGCGCAGTTCGTCCTTGTTCTTGACCGGATGGATCGTGACCGGGCCTTCGTTGTGCGCGCTCATACTGGTTTCCTGAAATGCCAACCCTATATATTGCGCGACGCATTAGGGCATAGATGCGGCGCTGGCGACCCGCATTCGGCCATCTTGCTGCCACGAAGCTATGGTTTTGGACCCGATATGACGACGATCAATCCCCCCGCTGATCGGGTCGCGACCCCCTTCGCACCGTCGGCAACCAAAGTTCCCAAATCGGCCATCGCGGACGATATGGCGATGATCCGCGCGGCGTCCGAACTGACGCGCGATCTCGTTCAGCCGAGCGCGCGCATCTACTGGACCGATATGCTCGCCTCGGCCTTCATCGGCTATGCCGGGATTGCGGCGGCGATTTTTGCGCCTTCGACCGCATGGATGCTGCTCGCCGCCGCGGTCGCGGTCGCCGCGCTCTATCGCGCGGGCAGCTTCATCCACGAACTTACGCATATCCGCAAAAATGCGCTGCCGGGCTTTCGCCTCGGCTGGAACATCCTCGTCGGCGTGCCGATGCTGATCCCCTCCTTCATGTACGAGGGAATCCACAGCCTGCACCACAACCGCACCAAATATGGCACGGTCGAGGATCCCGAATATCTGCCGCTCGCGCTGATGAAACCGTGGACGGTGCCGCTGTTTGTCGTCGCCGCGGCGTTCGCGCCGCTCGCGCTCCTGTTCCGCTACGCGGTCCTCACCCCGCTGTCGTTCCTGATCCCGCCGCTGCGCCGGATCGTGGTCGAACGCTATTCGGGGATGATCATCAACCCGCTGTTCCACCGCAAGCCGCCCGAGGGCGAGTTTCGCCGCATGTGGGCGTGGCAGGAGGGCGGCGCCTGGGCGTGGTCGACGCTTCTGATCGCGGCAGGCGTCTTCGGCTGGGTGCCGCTGCGCGCGCTCGCCATCTTCGGCGCGATTGCGGCGGCGACGCTGGTGCTCAACCAGATCCGCACGCTCGTCGCGCATCTGTGGGAAAATGATGGCGAGGTGCTGACCGTGACGGGCCAGTTCCTCGATAGCGTCAACGTGCCCCCGCCGGGCTTGCTGCCCGAACTATGGGCGCCGGTGGGTCTGCGCTATCACGCGCTGCACCATCTGCTGCCCGGCCTGCCCTATCATTCGCTCGCCGAGGCGCACCGGCGGTTGAAGGACGCGCTGCCCGCCGATTCGCAATATCATGGCGCGAATTACGACAGCTTGCCGAAGCTGGTGCGCAATCTGGTTGCCGGGTCGGCGCGGGGCAAAGCCGCCTGACATTTGCGCCGACGATGTCTGCTTTGGGGTGGGGAGCTGCCACACGCATATTCGTCATCCCCGCGAAAGCGGGGACCCAGAGCGTGCGTAGGCTGACCCCACACTGGGTTCCCGCTTTCGCGGGAATGACGAAGTTATAAGAACCGAAACGGCAACTTCCGGCCGATAACTGACGCTGGCAGCCCTATTCCTCGGTCCGGATCAAAATCATCTCGCCGATCAGCGCGAACAGGATGAACGGCCCCCACGCCGCAAGGAAGGGGGAATAGGCGCCGAGGTCGCCCATCGCGAGCGCGAAATTGTCGGCGACGAAATAGGCGAAGCCCAGCCCCATGCCGATGATCGCGCGCACGAACAGCTTGCCCGATCGTGCAAGGCCGAACGCTGCGACGGCGCCCAGAAGCGGCATCAAAATCGCCGATAGCGGCCCCGAAATCTTGTGCCAGAGCACGCCCTTCAGCGCGTCGACGGGGCGCCCCGCGGCCTCGAGGTCGTCGATCGCCGATTTGAGTTTCAAAAACGGCAGCTCGTCGCCGTCGACCTGCGCCAGCGTGAACTGGTCGGGGCGCACCGCTCTTGCCGCGATGATCGTTCCCAGCGGTTCGAGCGCCCCCGACCGGCGGACAAAACGCCGCGCATTCTCCATCTTCCACCCACCGCGGGGCAGCGCGCGGGCGCTGTCGGCCGACAGCATCGACGAAAGGACCCCGCCGGTGCGTTCATAGATGGTGACGCCGCGCAGCACCACGGCGGGCCCCGCGGTTTCGACCGTTCGGGCGTTGATCAGATCGTCGCCGTCGCGCACCCAGATGTTGCTGCGCACCCCGCTGTCGGCGGGCACCCGCTTATATTCGACCTTTTGCCATGCGCTGAGCGCTGCGGTCGATCGCGTGACGATGCGTTCGTTGAAAACAAAGCTGATGCCCGCGACGAGCAATGCGGCGAGGAACAGCGGCGCCAGCACCTGATGCGCCGACATGCCCGCGGCTTTCATCGCCACGACCTCGCTGTTCTGGTTCAGCGTCACCATCGTCAGGATCGTGCCGAGGAGCACCGAAAAGGGCAGGAAGGTTTCGATGATCTGGGGCATTCGCATTCCGACATAGCGCCACACGTCGCCGTCGCTGTTGCCCGCCACCGCCAGGATCTTGCCGCTTTCGCCAAGCAGGTCGAGCGTCTGGAGGATCAGTACCAGGGCAAAGAGGATCGCAAAGGTGCGAAACAGGAACATTCGCCCGACGTAAAGCGCCATGGTGCGCGACGGAAAGAAATGGAGCTGGTGCATCAGCCGGCCCGCTCCTTGCGCTGGAACAGGCCGATCAGCGCGCGGAGCCGCTGCGCGCCCTTCGCCGCGACGCGTTCGAGCGCGCCGATCGGCTGGCCGCCGGGCACGTGCGCAATCGTATAATACATCCAGATCGCGAGCGCGGCGAACAGGAGGAAGGGGACCCAGAGCGCGATCAGCGGGTCGACCGCGCCGCGCGCGCCCAGGTCCTCGGCATATTGGTTGATCTTGTGCTGGGTGACGAGCAGCACGATCGACAGGAAAACGCCGAGCGACGAGGTCGACCGTTTCGGCGGCACTGCCAGCGCGACCGCGATGAGCGGGATCAGGAACATCGACATGACCTCGACGATGCGGAAGTGGAAATTGGCGCGCGATTCGAGCCGCGTCTGCTCGGTCTGGCGGCTGTCCTTGCCCGCGACGAACAGTTCGGGGATCGTCTTTTCGCGGTCGGCGCCGCCGCGCAGCCGGAACGCCTCGATCTTGGGCAGCGGGATCGGCAGGTCATGATTGTCGAAGGTCAGCACCCGCGGAACCGCAAATTTGGGCGATTCGTGGATCAAAACTCCCTGCGACAGCCGCAGGATGATCGTGTCGGGGTCGTCGGTCGCGAGGAACTGCCCGCGCGATGCCGTCGCCGACACGCGCTGGCCGTCGCGCTGTTCGCCCCGCACGAAAATGCCGCGCAGCGACCGGCCGTCGTTATAGCTTTCCTCGATGCGCAGCGTCATGCGGTCGCCGAGCTTGGTGAACTCGCCGACCTTGATCGACGCGCCGAGCGCGCCCGATCGCAGCTCGAACTGCAGGCCTTCATAGGCGTAGCGGGCGTAGGGCTGAATGAAGCCGACGATCGCCAGGTTGAGCGCGGCGAGCGCCACGGCGTAGACATAGGGCATCCGCATCAGCCGCCCGAAGCTCATGCCGACGCCCTTCAGCACGTCGAGCTCGCTCGATGTCGCAAGTCGCCGGAAAGCCAGCAGAATCCCCAGCATCAGCCCGATCGGAATGCCCAGCGAGAGATATTCGGGGATGAGGTTGGCGAGCATCCGCCACACGACGCTGACCGGTCCGCCTTCGGTCGCGACGAAGTCGAACAGCCGCAGCATCTTTTCGAGCACGAGCAGCATCGCCGACAGCACGAGCGTGCCGAGCATGGGGAAAAAGATGAGCCGCGCGATATAGCGGTCGATGGCAGGCAGCTTATTCAATCTTTCGTCGCCCCATCACCATGTTTTGGCCGCAAATGTTTCCGATATGCCGATTCAAGGGCGACAGGGACCCATGTCGGCGTGCGCCGTGCGTGCGCGGACGTGGCTATAGCCTCTGGAGGTTTTGAGGTCATGTCGAAATTTGTATCGGGCCTGCTTGCCGTTGCGCTGTTGACCGCAGGGTCCACGGCGCAGGCCATGGGCCGGGTCATACCGAACGATCTGTCCAATTGCCGCAGCGGGCCGTCGACGCTCGTTCAGATCAACGGGATCCGCGAATCGGGCGGCAAGATTCGTGTGCAAAGCTATCGCGGAACGTCGGCCGACTGGCTGGCCAAGGGACGCTGGCTGACCCGTATCGAGGTGCCGGCGCGCGCCGGGTCGATGACGGTTTGCGTGCCGCTGCCCGAAGCCGGCGTGTATGGCATTGCCGTGCGCCACGACGTCAATGGCAACGGCAAAACCGACATCAGCAAGGATGGCGGCGGCATGTCGAACAATCCCAGCATCAATATCTTCAACCTCGGCAAGCCGAGCTACAAGAAGACGGCCTTTACGGTGGGCGATGCGCCGCGGACTATCTCTATCTCGATGAAATATATGTGATCCGCCGATGGCCAGTGTCGCGCTCCTCTCGAATCCTCGCTCGACGGGCAACCGCTCGCACCTGCCGCGGGTTCGCGAATTTTGCGCGGCACATCCCGACATCTTTCATTATGAGGTGGAGGATGTCGAACAGATTGGCGAGGCCATCCGCACCATCGCGATGGTGTCCCCACGCGTCGTCGCGATCAACGGCGGCGACGGCACCGTCCAGGCCGCGCTGACCGAGCTTTATTCGGGCGGGCATTTCGGCGGATCGCCGCCTCCGGTGGCGGTGTTGCCGAACGGCAAGACCAATTTGATCGCACTCGACCTCGGCGCCGAGGGCGACCCGATCAAGGCGCTCCAGCGCGTGCTCGATCTTGTCCAGGCGGGCGAACTTGGCGACCATGTGATCGAGCGTCAGCTCATCGCGCTCGACAGCGGCGGCGGCGCGCGGCCCGTGCTCGGCATGTTCCTTGGCGGCGCCTATCTTGCCGACGTCATGCTCTATTGCCGCAACCGCATCTATCCGCTCGGCCTGCCGAACGGCATTTCGCATTTCCTTGCGGCAATCCTAGGGTTGTTCGCGATGGTCTTTGGTCTCGGCGGCGGGCGGCTGCCGCCCAAGCCCGAACCGATGACGGTGTCGCTGGTTCGCCAGGGCGAGTTCAAGGGTAAATTCTCGCTCCTCATCGTGACGACGCTCGAAAAACTGCTGCTCAGCATTCGCACCAGCGACCGACAGGGCGGGGGCGGTCATATGAAGCTGCTCGCGACCGACAGCAGCGTCGGCGCGCTGCTGAGGATGCTCGGTGCGACCTGGCGCGGCACGCTGGGGCAAAAGCAGCTTGAAGGCGTGCATTTTCAGCAGGGCGACGAAATCCGGATCGAGGGCGAACGGTCGAACGTCATCCTCGACGGCGAGATTTTCGAGGCGAAGAACGGCGCGCCGATCATCCTGACCTCGACGCAGCCGGTTCCTTTCCTGCGCCTCGCCGCCTGAGCTTTCGATGACGGCTCTCATCGATCTCGTCCGCGAAGAGCTGGCGGTTCCGGTCGAGCCGCGCGTTGCGGCCATGGCGGCGGCGATCGCGGCGGAATATCCGGGCAGCGCGCGTGCGGTGCTTTTCTATGGCAGCTGCCTTCGCGAGCGTGAACTCGATGGGCTGATGCTCGATTTCTACCTGATCGTGTCGGATTATGGCGACGCTTATCCGAAACGCTGGCTGGCGGCCGCAAACCGGCTGATCCCGCCCAATGTCTTTCCCTTTCAGCACGGCGGGCTGATCGCCAAATATGCGGTGCTGAGCGAAGCCGACTTCCACCGGCTGAACGGGCCGGAGACACGCAACGTGTCGGTGTGGGCGCGTTTCGCGCAGCCCTCGCGGCTGGTCTGGGCGGTCGACGACACCGCGCGCGGGCGTGCGGTTGCCGCGGTTGCGCGCGCGGCCCCCACATTGCTGGGCGCGGCGGGGCGGCAAGCGGGCGAGGCACCGCTCGATTGGTGGCGCCGCGCCTTCCGGCTGACCTATTCGGTCGAATTGCGCGCCGAGCGCAGCGGCCGCGCGCAATCGGTGGTCGATGCCGATGCCGCGCGATACGACCGGTTCAGCGCGCCCGCGATCGCTGCGATCCCCGCAAGGGCGCGGAGCGGAGGCTGGGCGCGGCGGCGCGTCGAAGGCAAGCTGCTCAGCATTGTCCGGCTTGCCAAGGCCAGTCTCACCTATGCCGGCGGAATCGACTATCTGGCGTGGAAGATCAATCGCCACGCGGGGACCCGGATCGAGATCAAGCCGTGGCAGCGCCGCTGGCCACTCGTCGCCGCGCTGACTCTGGTACCGCGGCTGATGAAAAGCGGCGCGATCCGCTAGGCCGATCCGCCGCGATCGTCAGAACCGGCCTTTCGCGCCGCTATCGCGCCGCCAGCGCGGCCCTTTTCACGGCGCGCTTCGCGGGCTTGGGGCGCCTGAACCAGAAGGTCCACACGGCAAGGCTGCCGAGCATCGTCATCGCCAGGCCCGAGAGGGTGAGCAGGATGCGCCACGTCCAGCCTCCGACCTTCGACGCATGGATCGGATAGGCCTTGTTGAACGCCTGGGCGCCGGAGGGCATCGCGAGCGCGTCGTTCGCGCCGAGCAACTCGCCGGTCGCGGCGTCGAACCACAGCGTCGAACGCCCGTTGGGGAGCCATTCGGGCTGTTGGCGCATCCGGAGGCTGATCGGGTCGCCCGGCGTACGCGGCAGGCTGAGGATACGAAATTCGGCACCCGGAAAGCGTCGCCGCGCTTCGGTCAGCATCGCGCTATAGGGCGGCTTCTGCGCGAGCGGTCCGCCTTTATATTTCGGGGGCTCCATCGCCTTGGCGGCTTCGGCGGGCGAACCGAAGGGGGCAATCATCACCATCGCAAAGGGACGAAAGATCATCATCGTCCCGGTGACGATCGAGATGAGCAGCAGCGGCGCGGCGATAATCCCGATGTCGCGGTGATGCATGACGATCGCGGGTCGGCTCATCCGCTTGGGCCACAGGCGCAGCTGGAAGCTTCTCCGCGTGCGCCACCACAGGATCGCGCCGCTGATGACGAAAAACAGCCCGCACAGCCCCGCAATCCCGATCACCCATTCGCCGATGTCGCCAGCAAAGAGATGGTGGTGGAAATCGAAAATCCAGAGTTCGGGGCGCTCCCACTGGCTCGCCCAGCGCGCGGCGATCTCGCCCGACTGGTTGGCATAGGCGCCCGCGCCATCCGCGAACCGCAGCTGATGCAGTCCCAGGCGCGCATCGGCATAGATGATGCCCTGCGCGCCGGGCATCGCCATCAGCTTTTCGGTCGCGGCCGCAACGGTCGCAAGGTCGCCGCGCTGCGCATCGCCCGCGCCCGCAATGCCGATCCAAAGATGTTTGTAGAGCAGGATCGTGCCCGACGCGCCGAGCAGCGCGAGCAGAAGGCCGATGAGGCCCCCTGCCCAGCGATGCAGCGTGTCGAGTAGCTTCATCATCTTCAGAATCGATAATCCCACCCCAGCGTAAAGGTCCGCCCGCGCCCGGCGAAGTTGAAGAAATTGTCGGTCGGGCGCTGGGTGTCGCTCGCGTAGCTGATATATTGTTTGTCGAACAGATTCTGCACCGCCAGGCTGATCCCGCCGATGCCGGTCTGATAACGGACCACCGCATCGGTCAGCGTATAGCCTTCGAAATTGTTGCGCGGATCGCGCGCGGGGCCGTCGAAGCGGCGCGAAAGATAGAATTGCGTCTGCACGCGCGCCGACAGCGGCCCCTTGCTATAGGCAGCGGCGATATTCAGGCGGTCGGGCGAGATGTTCGCGCCGTCGAGGTCGGTTTCGACCACGCCGTCGCCGTCATTGTCGAAACGGCCGCTGAGATGCGCATAGCCCGCCGACAGCGTGAGGCCGTCGATCGGCATTTTTATCGCCAGGTTGATTTCCAGACCCTCGATCTCGACGCGCTGGCGCACGACGTCGAAAATGCCGTCGGGCCGCGCGATGAGCAACTGGCCCTCCTTGCTCGACGACCAGAAATAGGTCGCGCTGGCATCGAGCGGGCCGCGCTTGACCTCGACCCCCAACTCGCGGTTGTTCGACACGATCGGCCGAATGTTCAGGAAATTGTCGATGTCGACCCCGGCGGTGTTGACCGCGCGCGTGATGCGGCCGACGTCGGGCGCGGTATAGCCTTCGGCATAGCTCGCATAGAGGCGAATGCCCTTGATCGGTTCAAAAATCGCGCCGCCGTTCAGCAGCACATCGTCGAACGAGGGGCTGCCGCCCGCAACTGCGACGCCGCCATAGGAGGCGAGACCGCACGGCCGCGTCGGCACTGTCGGCGGGGCGGGGCAGGCGACAAAGGTTGTCGCCGCCAGGGTACGGTAATCGTCGATAGTGATCTTCACATTTTCATAGCGTGCGCCGCCCGCGAGGCGCACGACGCCGCCCAGCAATTTCAGATTGGCCTGGCCAAAGGGCGCGAAGCTGCGGAACTTCGTCGGCGGCACCCACGCGCGGCCGGTGGCGATCAGCCGCTGTTCGGTTTCGTCCCACAGCGCGTCGAAGCCGGCAACCAGCGTCAACGCCTCGAGTCCGGGCACCGCGCGCTCGTAACTGATCTTGCCGCCGAACTTGCGGCTGCGGTTCTGCGACTGGTCGAGCAATGTGCCGACAGGGGCGATCGCGGGGTCCTGAAAACTCGCGATCGGATTGGGTTCGCCGCCAAAGGTGTCGCGGCTGCGGTTCCAGAAGATCTGGCTGATGAAATTGCCGCCGCCAAGGTCGCTGTCGGTCAGCGACAGCGCGACGCTTTCGGTGCGGTTGGTGGCGGGGACGCCCGGCGGCGTGCCGGGTTCGGCGCTGGTCGGCAGGCCCGCCGCCTTGTTGCCCGCGACCGGGGCATAATCGCCGTCGCCCTCAAGCTCGAAGCGGCTTGTGATCAGGTCGAGCCGCATCGTGTCGGTGACTTCATAGCCGAGGCGGGCGAAGAGCGAGAGCGCCTTCGAATCCATCGTCTCGCCCTGCGTCAGGTTGATGCCGACCGGGCGGCCCTCGCCGTCGCTGAACAGGCCGCGCAGCTCATAGGCCGCGCCCACCGAGGCGTCGAAGCGCCCGGCCTTGTACTGGACAAGACCTGCGGCCTTGCCGCCCATGCCCGCGTCCGAAAAGTCGTTGTCGGCGGTGCCTTGCAGCAGTACGCGCCCCGAGACCCCGTCTTCGGTCGGTGCGCCGACCGTCACCTGATTGACGATGCCGCCGGTGCCGCCGATCCCTTGCAAGGCGTTCGAACCATAGATGAGCTCGACGCGGTCGACGAAAAAGCCGTCGATGGTAAAGCCATCGCGGCTGCCGTCGCGCAGCGGGGTCGATTGCGGGATGCCATTGATCGCATAGAGCGGCGAGCGTCCGCGCAGCGTCTCGCCCGCGCCCGACAATTTCTGCCGCGTCGGCGAAAAGCTGGGGGTCAAGGTCGCCACCGCATCCGTCACCGACCCCGAAATCGCGATCTGCTGATCGAGCATATCCTTGTCGATGACGTCGATCGTCAGCGGCAGCGCGTTGGGCGGCAGGATGGTGCGCGCGGCGGTCACGACAATCGTACCCTCGGCGTCGCCCGCCAGCACATCGTCCGCCGGCGGGGCATCCTGCGCGAGCGCCGGGACGGGAAGCGCGCTCGAAAGCAGCGCCGCGGCAAGCCATTTGCGATTCATTGTCAACTCCTGCTCGGAGGGCCGCTAGTGCGACACATTCGCAAAAGCAAGGCTTTTCGCGGGGGAGGCGGGCGGCGTGGCGGGGTTCGGCTGGAAGCTGCCCTTGCTCCTCCCTGCGGCGAAACCGTGGGGAGGGGACCGCCGTAGGCGGTGGAGAGGCCGCGAACGTGCGCGAGCGCCGGGTGCCTGATCCCCTCCGTCAGCGCTGCGGGCTGCCGCTTCCCCATCGCTTCGCGACAGGAAGGAGTTGGTGCGGCTGCTCGCCCAAAGACGCTCTTCGCCTACGGGCGGCGCTTTACAGCAGGAAATCGCCCACCAGCGTCGTGACACAGGTGCCGGTGAGTTCGACCATGTCGCCATCAAGGCGGCAGCCGACATGGCCCCCCCGCGCGCTCGCCTGATAGGCGGCGAAATGGTCGCGGCCGAGGCGTGCGGTCCAATAGGGGGCCAGAACGCTGTGCGCCGACCCCGTCACCGGGTCTTCGTCGATCCCGGCCCCCGGTGCAAAGGCGCGGCTGACGATGTCGGCGCCCGACGGATCGCCCGCACCCGGTGCGGTCGCGATATACAGAATATCGCCGCCCTGGCTCAGCGCGCGAAAGTCGGGTGCGAGTGCACGCACGCTCGCCGCGTCGGCGTAAGCGATCAGTGCATAGCCATTCTCGTGCCATAGCGTTTCGACCGCTTGCCCGCCGAGCGCGCGAACGATGTCGGGCATCGGCTTTGGTGCAGGGCGATAGGCGGGCAGGGCCATCCGGTAGCCTGCTTCGTCCTCGCCATTGCGCGCGACGCGCAAAATGCCCGCCTTGCGCGTACGAAAGCGCATGTCGTTCCGCCATTGCGCGGCCGACAGCAACACATGCCCGCTCGCGAGCGTCGCATGGCCGCACAGCGCGACCTCGACGCCGGGGGTGAACCAGCGCAGCTCATAATCGGCCTCGCCGCTTTCGTCGGGCACCAGAAAGGCGGTTTCGGCAAGGTTATTCTCCGCCGCAATGGCTTGCAGCGTCGCATCGTCGAGCCATTCGTCGAGCGGCATGACCGCCGCCGGATTGCCGGTAAAGGGCCGGTCGGCGAAGGCATCGACACGGCTGATGGGCAGGCGGCGCGCAGCGCTCATGGGTATAGATATCCTTTCGTCCAGCCTTCGCCGATGCGTTCGAACAGCGTGCGTTCGTGCAGCCGGTGGGCGCGGTCCTGCCAAAACTCGATGCGTTCGGGGGTCACGCACCACCCCGACCAGCGCGGCGGGCGGGGCACATCCTGTCCCGCGAACCGCGCCTGCATTTGGGCGAAACGCGCCTCGAAAATCGCACGGTTTTCGAGCGGGCGCGACTGATCGCTCGCCCATGCGCCCAGCTGGCTGTCGCGGCTGCGCGTTGCAAAATAGGCGTCGGCCGTGGCGTCATCCACCGGCGTCACGGCGCCCTCGATCCGGATCTGGCGGCGGAGCGATTTCCAGTGGAACAAGAGCGCGACATGCGCGTTCGCGGCAAGCTCGCCCCCCTTGCGGCTGTCGAGATTGGTGTAAAAGACGAAGCCGTCCGGCCCATGACCTTTCAGCAGCACCATGCGCAGCGACGGGCGCCCGTCCGGCGTCGCGGTGGCAAGCGCCATCGCGTTGGCATCATTGGGTTCGCTGGCGCGCGCTTCGGCGAACCAGCCGTCGAACAGCGCAAAGGGATCGTCGGTCATCGAAAGCGGTCATAATGTGGTGCGGCGAAATGGTCGAGCAAAAGGCACGCCCCTCAACTGATCGTCATCCCGGCGACGGCCGGGATCTCAACCTCGCGCTGTAAAGCATTGGCGAGATCCCGGCCGTCGCCGGGATGACGGGGCGAGAGATGGAACTTGACCCTTTCGCGGCTCATTCCCACATGGCGGCGCAATCGGGCTTCACGCCCAGTCACTTATCGGGTTACAGGAGAAAAATGGCCGATCCCTATTCCACCCTGGGTGTTGCAAAGAGCGCGAGCGAAGCGGAGATCAAATCCGCCTATCGCAAACTGGCAAAGGAATTGCATCCCGACCGGAACAAGGACAACCCCAAGGCGGCGGAGCGTTTTTCCGACGTCACCAAGGCGTATGACCTGCTTTCGGACAAGGCAAAGCGTGCCCAGTTCGACCGCGGCGAGATCGACGGCGACGGCAATCCGGCGATGCCTTTCGGCTATGGCGGCGGCGGCGGTTTCCGCGGCGATCCGCGCGGACAGGGCGGCTTTTCCGGATTCGGTAACGATGGCGCCGATTTCGGCGATATTTTCGAAGGGCTTTTCGGCGGCCGCGGGGGCGGTGGGCCGTTCGGCGGCTTTGGCGGGCGCAGCGCGCCACCGCCCAAGGGCGCCAATATTCCCTATCGCCTGCCCGTGTCTTTCATCGACGCGGCCACGCAGGCGCCGCAGCGGATCACGCTGGCCGACGGCGGAACGATCGACCTCAAATTGCCGGCGGGGGTGGAGACGGGGACCCAGATGCGCCTTGCGGGCAAGGGACAGCCGGGGCCGGGCGGCAATGGCGACGCGATCGTGACGATCACGGTCAAGGACCATCCCTTTTTCGTGCGCGATGGCGCGAACATCCGGCTCGACCTGCCGGTGACGCTGGCCGAAGCGGTCAAGGGCGCGAAGGTCAAGGTGCCGACGGTCGACGGCCCGGTGATGCTGTCGATCCCTGCCGGTTCCTCGTCGGGCAAGCTGATGCGCCTCAAGGGCAAGGGTTTCGGCCAGAAGGGCGGCGGGCGCGGCGATCAGCTGGTGCGGCTGATGGTCGACCTGCCCGCCGACGATGCCGCGCTGGTCAAGCTGCTCGGCGAATGGAGCGATCCGCGCGACGTGCGGGCGGACCTCGGCGTGTGATGCGTGGCTGAGGCCAATAAAAACGGGCGCGCTGCGGCGCTGGAGCGCGAGGTCGCCGACGAGGTCGGCAAGGAATATCTGGCCGAGGGCCATTCGCCCGAATCGCCCGAGGCACGCGCGGAACAGGCAAAGCGGGTCCATCTGCGCGCGCGGGCGCAGGGGGTGATCGAACGGGGGCGCGAACAGCTGGGCCCCGGCACGCGCGCCTATCGGGTGGTTCGCCGCGTTGTCGTCGGCACCTATACCGACGGCTTCATCCACGCGGGCAACCTTGCCTATCTGGCGCTGATCGCCCTTTTTCCCTTCTTCATCCTGCTCGCCGCGGCGCTGTCGCTTTTCGGCGGCAGCGTTGGCGGCGAACGCGCGGTCGAGGCGGTGTTTTCGACGATGCCGCCGACGGTCGCCAAGGCGCTGTCGGGTCCGATCCGCGAGGTGATGGCGGCGCGCACGGGGATATTCCTGTGGCTGGGCGCGCTGGTTGCGCTCTGGACCGTCGGCAGCCTGATCGAAACGGTGCGCGACATTTTGCGGCGCGCCTATGGGACGCATTTCAGCAAGGGATTCTTCCATTATCGCCTGCTCTCGATCGGCATCATCACGGGGGCCGTCGTGCTGATGCTCCTGTCCTTTTCGATGCAGGTTCTGATCGTCGGGGTCGAACAGTTCGTCGCCCGCTTCCTTCCCGAACAATATCAGGATTGGGGCATCGTCCTCATCTCGCGCGCCGTGTCGGGGTTTGGTCTGTTCGTCGCCATCTATCTGCTGTTCTACAGCCTGACGCCCTCGAAATACCGGCGGCTCAAGCGGTGCCCGAAATGGCCCGGCGCGCTGTTCACGACCTTGTGGTGGATCGGCGTCACGCTCGCGCTGCCACCCCTGCTCGCCAGCCTGCTCAGCTATGATGCGACCTATGGCAGCCTGGCGGGCGTGATGGTTGCGCTGTTCTTTTTCTACCTCGTCGGATTGGGTATGGTGATGGGCGCCGAACTCAACGCCGCGCTCGTCGAGGTTGAGGATTTGGGCCATGACGCTATTGGGCGCGTGGACGACGTGACAGTCGAAGATAAATAAGGCCGGAGAAAACGGAAATGACGGGTCTGATGAAGGGCAAACGCGGGCTGATCATGGGGCTTGCGAACGACAAGTCGCTCGCCTGGGGCATTGCCAGGGCGTTGCACGCGCATGGGGCGGAGCTTGCGATCTCCTATCAGGGCGAGGTGATGGCAAAGCGTGTCAAGCCGCTCGCCGACCAGCTCGGCTGCGATTTCCTGATCGACTGCGACGTCGCCGACATGGACAATCTCGACGCCGCCTTTGCGACGCTCGGCGCGCGCTGGCCGACGATCGATTTCGTCGTCCATGCGATCGGCTATACGAACAAGGAGGCGCTGCGCGGGGCCTATGCCGATGTGACGCTCGACGATTTCCTGATGACGATGAACATCAGCGTCTACAGCTTTACCGCGGTCGCCAAGCGCGCGGCGGCGATGATGACGCCCTTCGATCCCGAAACGGGGACGGGCGGCGGTTCGCTGCTTACCTTGAGCTATTATGGCGCCGAAAAGGTGATCCCGCACTATAATGTCATGGGCGTCGCCAAATCGGCGCTTGAAACCAGCGTCAAATATCTCGCCAACGACTATGGGCCGCAGGGGGTGCGTGTGAACGCGATTTCAGCGGGGCCGATCAAGACGCTCGCCGCGTCGGGCATCGGCGATTTCCGCCTGATCCTGAAATGGAACGAATATAACGCCCCGCTGCGCCGCAATGTGACGATCGACGATGTCGGCGGGTCGGCGCTTTACCTCCTGAGCGATCTTGCGAGCGGGGTGACGGGCGAAACGCACCATGTCGACGCGGGTTATCACACGATCGGCATGAAGCAGGAAGACGCGCCGGACATAGCGCTTGCCTGACGGCCTTGTCATCCGCGCGGCCCGCGCAGAGGATGCCGACGCCATCGATGCGGTCATTCGCGCCGCGTTTTCCGCAACCCCGGCCGGGCATCAGGGCGAAGGCGAACTGGTGCGGATGCTCGAAGCCGATGGCGATGCGCTGGTGTCGCTCGTCGCCGATGGGGACGGCGTGATCGCGGGGCATGTGCTGTTCAGCCGGATGGCTGTCGAGGCCGATGGCCGCGCGATGTCGGCGGCGGGCCTGGCGCCGGTGTCGGTCGTACCCGATCATCAGGGACGGGGGATCGGCGCCGCGCTGATCCGCGCAGGGCTAGATGCGCTGCGCGAAGGGGGCATCGCGATGAGCTTTGTGCTGGGGCACGCGGATTATTATCCGCGCTTTGGCTATTCGCCCGATCTTGCGGCGCGTTTCGTTTCGCCCTTTTCGGGCCCGCATTTCATGGCGATGATGCTGGACAGCGCAGCGGAATGGCCGCAAGGCGGTCGGGCGGATTATGCGCCCGCATTCGACCGGTTGGGGTAAGCAATGAGTTTCAACAGCTTCGGACGTGTCCTGCGCTTTACGACGTGGGGCGAAAGCCATGGGCCCGCGCTCGGCGCGGTCGTCGATGGCTGTCCGCCGCGGCTGTCGCTGTCCGAGGCGGACATCCAGCCCTTTCTCGACAAGCGCCGCCCCGGCCAGTCGCGCCATACGACGCAGCGGCAGGAACCCGACCAGGTGCGCATCCTGTCGGGCGTGTTCGAGGGCAAGACAACGGGCACGCCGATCAGCCTGATGATCGACAATGTCGACCAGCGATCGAAGGATTATGGCGAGATCGCGCAGGCCTATCGCCCCGGCCACGCCGATTATGCCTATGACGCCAAATATGGCATCCGCGACTACCGCGGAGGGGGGCGGTCGAGCGCGCGCGAGACCGCTGCGCGCGTCGCCGCGGGCGGCGTCGCGCGGCTGGTGATACCGGAGGTTCAGATTCACGCCTGGGTCGCCGAAATCGGCGGCGATGCGATCAATCCCGAAAATTTCGATCTCGAAGAGATTGATCGCAATCCCTTTTTCTGTCCCGATCCGGCCGCGGCGCAGCGCTGGGAAGGGCTGATGGATTCGGCGCGCAAGGCGGGCAGTTCGCTCGGCGCGGTGATCGAATGCGCGGCGAGCGGGGTTCCCGCCGGCTGGGGCGCGCCCATTTATGCCAAGCTCGACGCCGACCTCGCCGCCGCGATGATGGGCATCAATGCGGTGAAGGGGGTCGAGATCGGCGCGGGGTTCAACGCCGCGCGCCTCCGCGGCGAAGAAAATGCCGATGCGATGCGCCCCGCGAGCGACGGCAGCAATCGCCCCGATTTCCTGTCGAACAATGCCGGCGGCATCGCGGGCGGCATTTCGACCGGCCAGCCGGTCGTCGTGCGCGTCGCGTTCAAGCCGACCAGTTCGATCCTGACCCCGGTGCCGACCGTCAACAAGGCGGGCGAGGCGACCGACATCGTCACCAAGGGGCGCCACGATCCCTGTGTCGGCATCCGCGGCGCGCCGGTGGTCGAGGCGATGATGGCGCTGGTGCTCGCCGACCACAAGCTGCTCCACCGGGCGCAGTGTGGCTAGCTTGGTTGGGCTGGTTTGAAACACAAGCTCACACCATGTCGTCAATCCGGCGAAGGCCGGAATCTCACCGTGGCGTTTTGCAGTGGCGGCGAGATTCCGACCTTCGCCGGATTGACGATCGAGATGAAGATGAGCAGGCTCCGGTGGTAAAATGATCGACGTCGCCCGCGCCTTTGTCACTGAATATCAGGCGATCATCGGCCTCGTTGTCCTCGCGCTGATGTTCGTCGGTTTCGTGATGGAGCGCTTTCCCGCAACCGTCGTGGCGATCCTTGGCACCTGTACCTTCCTGTTCCTCGGCATCCTGTCGGGGCGCGACCTGTTTTCGGTCTTTGCCAACCCGGCGCCGGTGACGATCGGCGCGATGTTCATCCTGTCGGGGGCGCTGCTGCGCACCGGCACCCTGGACGCGATCGCCAGCCGGATCATCGCGCGCGCGCAGCGGCATCCCAAGCTGGCGCTCGCCGAAATGTTCCTGGGCGTCTATGTCGCGTCGGCCTTTCTCAACAACACGCCTGTTGTCGTGGTGATGATCCCGATCATGCTCCGCCTTGCCGCGGCGCTCAACATCAGTGCGAAGCGGCTGCTCATCCCGCTGTCCTATGTGGCGATCCTCGGCGGCACGACGACGCTGATCGGTACCTCGACCAACCTGCTCGTTGCCGCGGTGGCGGAGGAGAATGGGCTCGATCGTTTCGGCATCTTCACTATCACGCCCGTCGGGCTGATCGCCGGCGTCGTCGGCGCCTTTGCGCTGCTTTCGATCGCGCGCCGCTTTCTGCCCGACGATACGACAAGCCAGATCGCGCTCAGCCAGGACCATCGCTCCTTCCTTTCTGAAGTGCGGATATTGAAGGGCGGCAATCTGGTCGGGCGGCGCGTCGGCGACGTGCCCTTCGCCAAACGCGCGAACGTGAAGCTTGTCGGGCTGAAACGCGGCGTCGCGCTCCGCCGCACGGCGCTCGCCGACGAAAAATTGCAGGCCGACGACCGGCTGGTGCTTCGCCTCGAACTTGCCGAGCTGCTTTCGCTGCGCGCGAACAAGAATGTCGCGATCGGGCTGACTGCGGGGCACGACGATGTCGAACAGGATGAAGAGGAAATCGTCGAGGCGATGATCGCGCCCAGCCATCCGGCGATCGGCCGCCGCCTGATCGAGATTCCCTTTCTCTCGTCGCTGCGCGTCCGCATCCTCGGCATCGCGCGCTTTCGCAAGACCCCCGGCCCCGACCTTCCCAATGCGCGCATTCAGGCGATCGATCGTGTGCTGGTCACGGGGCCGTCCGACCAGATCGAACAGATGTACGGCAATCCGCACCTGTATGGCGTCGGCTCGACCACCGAGCGCGAATTCCGCCGCAGCAAGGCACCGATCGCGATCGGCGCGCTGCTCGGCGTCATCCTGCTTGCGTCGCTCAACGTCATGGACATCGGCGTTGCCGCGATCATCGGAGTCGGGCTGATCCTCGTCACGCGCTGCATCGACGCGGACGAGGCGTGGGATTCGATCGACGGCAATGTGCTCGTGCTGATCTTCGCCATGCTCGCGGTGGGGCTCGCGCTCGAAAATTCGGGCAGCGTCGCGCTGGTCGTCGGCAAGCTCACCCCCATTCTGGCCGATGTGCCGCCATGGGGGCTGGTGCTTGCCACCTATGCCATTTCGGTGCTGCTGACCGAGGTGGTGACGAACAATGCGGTCGCCATCCTGGTGACGCCGCTGGCCATCGCCGTGGCGCGCGATCTGGGGGTCGATCCCTATCCGCTGGTCATCGCCGTGATGTTCGCGGCATCGGCCAGCTTTGCGACGCCGATCGGCTATCAGACGAACACGCTCGTCTATGCTGCGGGGAACTACCGCTTTGTCGACTTTTTCCGCGCGGGTATTCCGATGACGCTGTGCGTCGGCGCGGCGACGATCGTGGCAATTTCCATGCTCATCTAACGCCCGGTCGGCGCCGTGGGCTCTGGACGCTGGCGCCGATTTGGTGAAGGGTGCGCGCCGATTGCGCGGCGGCGGGGAGCCGTCGCGGGGAGGGAAAGGATATAATATGGGGTGGTGGTTTCGGATTCCTTTGTGGCAGCGCGTCATCGCCGCGCTGATATTGGGTGTCCTGACGGGGTTTCTGTGGGGGCCCGAAGCCGCCAGCATCAAATGGATCGGCGATTTCTTCATCAAATCGGTGAAGATGCTCGTCGTCCCGCTGATCTTCTTTTCGCTCGTTTCGGGGGTCGCGGCGATCGGCGACCTGCGCAAGCTCGGCAAGGTCGGCGGGCGCGCGATGCTGCTCTTTGTGATCACCGGCCAGATCGCCGTGTGGCTCGGTCTTGCGCTTGGCACATTTATTCAGCCCGGCCTGGGCGTCGACACGAGTGCGATCGAACGCGGCGTGGTGCCCGAGCCGGCATCGACCGGCTGGACCGACATGATCCTGTCGATCGTCCCCGAAAGCCCTGTGCAGGTGATGGCCGATGTCCAGGTGCTGCCGCTGATCGTTTTTGCGCTGCTTATCGGCATCGGCATCCTGATGGCGAAGGAAGAGGGCGCGCCGGTCGCCAGGATTTTCGACAGCGGCGCGGTCATCATGCAAAAGGTGACGATGCTCGTCATGGAGCTGACACCCTTTGGCGTTTTCGCGCTGATGGCATGGGTCGCGGGCGTGCTCGGCCTCGACGCGCTGCAATCGCTCGCGCAGCTGGTCGGGCTCAACTATCTCGGTTGCCTGCTCATCATCTTCGGCATGTATCCGCTGATGATCCGTCTCCTCGCGAAAGTGCCCGTCGTCGGCTTTTTCCGCGGGATGATCGACGCGATGGCGGTCAGCTATTCGACCGCATCGTCGAACGCGACGCTGCCCGTTACGCTGCGCTGTGCACAGCGTAACCTGGGCGTGTCGCCCAGCGTGGCGAGCTTTGTCATCTCGCTCGGTGCGACGATCAACATGAACGGCACGGCGATGTATCTGGGGCTGGCGACGCTGTTCGGCGCGCAGATTTTCGGCGTCGACTTGAGCCTTGCCGACTATGTCATGATCTCGGTCACGGCGACGCTGGGCGCGATCGGTGCCGCAGGCATTCCGGGCGCCGGCCTCATTATGATGGCGCTCGTTTTCGGCAGCGTCGGGGTTCCGCTCGAAACGATCGCTTTTGTCGCCGGGGTCGACCGGATCATGGATATGATGCGCACCACCACCAATGTCACGGGCGATGCCGCGGTTGCGGTGACGGTGGCATCGATGACCGGCGAACTCGATGTCGAGGAACTCGCGTCGGCGGACGACGTCTAGCTGCGACCTGGTCGCTCGGTCCGTCTCTAGTCCTCGCGTACCCGGTTGGGACGATCGGCGCGGCTTGGCCGCTGCGCGGGGGCCGGACGCGCGACCGGCGCGGGCGGCGCTGCGCGTGGGCTGGGCATGGCGGCCGACGGCGCTGCTCGCGGCTGGGGCCGCGTCACGGTCGCGGGGCGCGCCGCCGGTGCCGGGCGGTCGCGGCGCGTCGCGGCAGGATCGCGCCGGTTCACGCCATCTCTTCGCGGCCGCGAATACATCTCGCCCGGCTCGGTCGCGGGCAGGTTGCGGATCGCACGCGGTGTCCCGGTCGCCCCGTCGACAGGGCGGCGTGGCCGTGTGCCGCGCGGACCGTCGCGGTCGCCATCGCGGTCGCCGCGGTTCCAGCCCGGCCGGCCGTCGCCGCGCGGGCGGTCGTCGTCGCGGTCGCGGTGCCAGCCGGGGCGGCCCGGCTTGCCGTCGCCGCGCCTGCCATGATGTTTCCACCACGCGCGCCGACCGCCCCAATAGTTCAGATAATGGTCGCGCAGCGGATAGCGGTTGCGATAGCGGTCGAACATCCACAGGCCGTGACCGGGGTAATAATAATCGTCGTACCAGCCACCGCCGAACCCGATCTGGACGAACCCGCTGCCATAATCGGCCGCGTCATAGCAATCATAGCCGTAGCCATCGTCATAGGCATAGCCGTCATAGTCGTAATAGGCCGAACCATAGCGCGCCGCGCAATCGCCGCGCGCGGCATAGCTCGCGCCATAGACGTCGCCATAATAGCAGCCGCCGAGCGTCGTCGTCGCGATCGCACCGAGAGCGATGGAGAGGGGGCGTTTGAAAGCTGTGGGCATGCGGCGGTCCTTCGGCGGTCGCCGGGGTGCGACCTTTCCTGATTTGCAAGACTGCCCGAGTCGAGTTGAATTTGCGGTGAATGGTGTCCGGCCGGGCGCAAAGCCTTACTTGCACGGCTGTCAGTAGTGCGTTACCCATCCCCGTCACGACAGGATGGACGAGGAAATGCCCTGATGAATGCGCCGACGCAAATCCGCCCCGCGAACAGCCGCTGGTCCGCCGCGCGCTTCGGCCCCGACACGCGGCATTGGTTGCCGCGCAATCCCGACAGCGCGATCGACCATATTCCGGGCGAGGACGGGTTGCCGGTGCTGGGCAATACGCTCGACCAATTGCGCGACTATCCGGCCTTTGCGCGCCGCATGGTCGACCGATATGGCCCCGTCTATCGCAACAACAGCTTCGGCGGGCGCAGCGTCGCGCTCCACGGGCCCGACGCGAACGAACTGGTCATGTTCGACCGCGACAAGATTTTCTCGTCCGAACAGGGTTGGGGACCGGTGCTGAACCTGCTCTTCCCGCGCGGGCTCATGCTGATGGATTTCGAAAAGCATCGCGCCGACCGCAAGCTGTTGTCGGTCGCGTTCAAACCCGAACCGATGCGCCACTATGCCGACGCGCTCAACGAAGGGATCAAGGGCCGCATCGCGAGCTGGAGCGGCAGGACGTTCAAATTCTATCCCGCGATCAAGGAACTGACGCTCGACCTCGCCGCCACCAGCTTCCTCGGCATTCCGTGGGGACCGGAAGCCGATAAGGTGAACAAGGCGTTCGTCGACATGGTGCAGGCGTCGATCGGGATCGTCCGCCGCCCGCTGCCGTTCACCGCGATGGGACGCGGCGCACGCGGCCGCGCCTTTCTGGTCGATTATTTCAGCCGGATGGTTCCCGAACGCCGCGAAGGCGCGGGCGAGGATATGTTCAGCCAGATCTGCCGGACCAGGGACGACAATGGCGAATATATGTCGGTCGATGCGATCGTCGACCATATGAACTTTCTGATGATGGCGGCGCACGACACGATCACCAGCTCGATCACCACGCTGGTCTGGCAATTGGCGCGTCACCCCGAATGGCAGGACAAGCTGCGCGAGGAGATGCTGGCGGTCGCTCCGGCAGGCGAGGGCGTCGGGCACAACAGCCTGGGCGAGCTCGAGCTGACCGAATGGGCCTTCAAGGAAGCGCTGCGGCTGGTCCCTCCGGTGCCGAGTTTCCCGCGCCGCGCGCTCAAGGATTTCGAGTTCGGCGGCTATCGCATTCCGGCGGGCACGTCGGTCGGCGTCAGTCCGGCCTATACTCATATGATGGAGGAGCATTGGCCCGAACCCGACAAATTCGATCCGATGCGTTTTTCGCCCGAGGTTGCGCGCGGGCGCCACAAATATGCCTGGGTTCCCTTCGGCGGCGGCGCACATATGTGCCTGGGGCTGCATTTCGCTTACATGCAGGCGAAGATTTTTTTCCATCATGTCGTGACCACGCATCGCATCATCGTCGATCCCGGCTATGCTCCCGAGTGGCAGATGCTGCCGATTCCGCGGCCAAAGGACGGGCTGACCGTGCGGTTCGAGCCATTGGCATAAGGCGGACTTGCCGCGCGAGCGTTGCTCGCCCATCTGGGGCGCGTGACGAGTCTCCGCCCCTATCTCCTATGGTTCGCCATCGCGCTGCTGCTTGCCTTTGCTGCGATACGCGGGGTGCAATGGATGCGCGACCATCCCGAACATTTCCCCGACGCGCGCTTCGAACTGGCGCATCCGCAAGGTTGGGCGACGCACGGCAAACTCGTTGCCCTTGCGAGTGACGATGCCGCCTGCTTTGCCGCCTTCGACCGCGTGGACGCGGGCTATCTGCGGCGGCCGGCGGTGGGCGAGGGAGCTTGCCGCGCCAGCCAGCGGATGATCCTGACCGGCAACCGTCTCGTCCCGACGATGCGCCCCGCGAACGCCGCGCCCGGCTGCGCCGTGACCGCGGCAATGGCGCTGTGGACGCGCGACGTCGTGCAGCCCGCGGCCGAACGCCATTTCGGACAAGACGTCGTCGAGCTTGAAAATCTCGGCAGCTATAATTGCCGTACGATCGCGGGCAGCGCCGCGCAGAGCGAGCATTCGACCGCCAATGCGATCGACATTTCGGCGTTCGTGCTCGCCGACGGGACACGCATCACGCTCATCAACGATTGGCAGCCCGGCGACCGGCGCAGCGAGTTCCTGCACGCGGTGCGCGACGGGTCGTGCGGGCTCTTCTCGACGGTGCTGTCGCCGGACCATAACGCCGCGCACGCCGATCATTTCCATTTCGACATGGCCGCGCGCACGGCCGGCTGGACGGTGTGCCGTTAAACGGTAAAGCTCTCGCCGCAACCGCACGCGCCCTTGGCGTTCGGATTTTCGAACACGAAGCCGGCGGCGAAATCATCCTCGACCCAGTCCATCGTGCTGCCGATCAGGTAGAGCACCGACGCGCCGTCGATGTAGAAGACGCCGCCCGGCGTCTCGATCTTTTCGTCGAACTTCGCCTCTTCGGTGACATAATCGACCGAGTAGGCGAGCCCCGAACAGCCGCGGCGCGGGGTCGACAGCTTGACGCCGATCGCGCCTTCGGGTGCGCTCGCCATCAGCTTGGCGATCCGTTCCTCGGCGTTCGGCGTCAGCGTGACGGCGGCGGGGCGGGTTTTCAACGTCGTCATCTCACACTCCTTCCCCTCTCCCCTTGCGGGAGAGGGTTGTGAAGACTTGGCAGCTTGCTGCCCTAGTCGAAGCTGGGTGAGGGGGCTGCGGTCTTGAAGACCGCGCGAGCCAATGGCTCGCAGCCCCTCATCCAACTGCGCCTGGTCACTTCGTGACAAGGCTTCATATTCTTCTCCCGCACGGGGAGAAGGAATCCACTATAGCATCCCCAGTTCCAGCCGCGCTTCGTCGCTCATATTCGCGGGCGACCAGGGCGGATCCCAGACAAGGTTGACCTCGGCATCGCCGACACCCGGCACCGCGCCGACGCGTAGCTCGACCTCGCCCGGCATCGATTCGGCGACCGGGCAGTGCGGCGTTGTCAGCGTCATCGTGACGAGCACATGGCCTTCGTCGATCTCGACATTGTAAATGAGGCCAAGGTCATAGATGTTCACCGGAATCTCGGGATCGAAAATATCCTTCAGCGCCGCGATCACCGCCTCATACAGGTCGCCGCCGACCGCGCCGGGGGCCGGTGCGGCGGGCTTGGCGGCGAGGAAGCCTTCCAGATAGTCGCGCTTGCGCTCCAGCTTCTCGGGCGCGGTCTCAGCGTCCTCGACGCGCGCCTTCGGCGGCGGCGCCACGCTCGTCACTTCCTCAACCTTGATACTGCCATTCTCGCTCATCCGAAAATCCTCTCGACGCGGGCGAGGCCGTCGATCAGCGCCGCCACATCGTCGTCATTGCTGTAAACGCCAAAGCTCGCGCGCGCGGTCGCGGGCACCCCCAGATGCTCCATCAGCGGCTGCGCGCAATGGTGTCCGGCGCGGATCGCGACCCCGCTTTCGTCCAAGATAGTGCCGATGTCGTGCGGATGAACCCCCGCCATCGAAAAACTGACGATTCCGGCACTGTTTTCCGGGCCATAGAGGGTGATACTGTTCTTGCGCGCCAGCGCTTCGCGCAAGCTGCCGACCAGCGCGCATTCGTGCGCGTGGATCGCGTCGATACCCAGCGCCGCGACATAATCGACCGCCGCCGCAAGTCCCAGCGCCTCGACAATCGCAGGCGTTCCGGCCTCGAAGCGAGTGGGGGCGGGGGCGTAGGTTGTCTTTTCGAACGTCACGCGGTCGATCATCGATCCGCCGCCCTGCCACGGCGGCAGCGCATCGAGCTTGTCGCTCCACAGCACGCCGATCCCGGTGGGGCCGTAGAGCTTGTGCCCCGAAAAGACATAATAGTCGCAGCCGAGTGCCGTCACATCCACGGGCAGGCGCGGCACGGCCTGACAACCATCGATCAGCAGCTCGGCGCCGACGCGGTGCGCGATTTCGGCCGCGCGCACGACGTCGAGCGGGCTGCCGAGGACGTTCGAGACATGGGCAAAGGCGACCATCCTGTGATCGGGCGTGAGCAGCTTTTCGGCGGCGTCCAGGTCGATGCAGCCGTCGGCGGTCAGCGGGCACACATCGACCTGCCAGCCCGCGAGCTGCCACGGCACGATATTACTGTGATGTTCGAGCATCGACAGCAGCACGCGGCCCTTCTTCGGGTGCGAGTAAGCGACAAGATTGATCGCCTCGGTCGCGCCGCGCACGAAGGCGATCTGCTCCTCCTTCGCGCCGATGAACGCCGCGATCCGCCGCCGCGCCGCTTCATAGGCGAGCGTCATGTCGGCCGAACGTGCATAGACGCCGCGGTGGACGGTCGCATAGTCGCGGCCGATCGCGTTCACGGTGGCGTCGATCACCGCCTGCGGCTTTTGGGCCGTCGCGGCGGTGTCGAGATAATGCCAGCCGGGGGTCAGGCCGGGGAACTGATCTCTAATCCCGTTCGTGTCGAGCGAAGTCGAGACACCCACAAGGCGGGCACTACCGTTGGGCATGTCGTCTTCGCTCGATGCGAACGGGGAGGGGAGGTTGCTCACACCAATTCCCCCAGCTTCGCCAGCGCCAGTTCCTGCAACCGCGCCTCATCCTCGGCACCGTCGAACACGCCCGCGACAAAGGCTTGCAGCAGGATCTTCTTGGCCTCTGCGGGCGGCAACCCGCGCGACTGAAGATAATAAAGGCTCATTGCGTCGAGCTCGCCGATCGCGCAGCCGTGCGCGCATTTCACATCGTCGGCGAAGATTTCGAGTTCGGGCTTGGCGTTGGCGGTCGCGCTGCGGTCAAGCAGCATTGCCTTCACATCCTGCTCGCTGTCGGTCGCTTGCGCGTCGCGCGCCACGGCGACCTTGCCGAGATAGGTGCCGGTTGCCGTTCCGCCGAGCACAGATCGCACCAGCTGCCGCGACGTCGCGCCGGGTTCGGCGTGGGTGACGGTGGTGATGATTTCCAGATTCTGCACGCCGCCACCGATCTGCGCCGCGCCGAGGGTAAAGTCGGCGCCTTCGTGGAGCGTGACGTTGAGTTCGATCCGGCCATAGGCGCCGCCGATATTGAGAACGTGCAGCGCCGCGGTCGCGCCCTTGCCGATGCTCATCTCGATCTGATGGATGGCTGCCCCGGAGGCGCCGGCATCCTGCACGATCGCGCGCTTGAAATCGCCGCCTGCGGGCACGACGATGCTCTCGGGCGCCGGCAGCGGCCACACCGCGGTCACCGCGTCGATGTCGCTATAGCGCCACGCTTCATCGCGGCGGGTGGGGAGGGTGGTTGTCATTTACCCTCTCCCCTGGAGGGAGAGGGTTGTGCAGACTTGCGAGCTTGCTCGCTAGTCGAAGCTGGGTGAGGGGTATGCGATCGCCATGCGATCGCGTGGGCCAAAAGTTCGCTCACCCTCATCCAACTCCGCCTAACCCGCTTCGCGGGCAAGGCTTCATATCCTTCTTCCCTCAAGGGAGAAGGGAGTAGGGCGCGCACGCGCATCACGCCATCACCTCGGCATAGCCATGTTCTTCCAGTTCGCGCGCCAGCTCCGGGCCGCCCGACTTGACGATGCGGCCGGCGGCGAGGACGTGGACGAAATCGGGCTGCACATAGTCGAGCAGGCGCTGATAATGGGTGATCAGCAGCACCGCCTTGTCGGGGCGGCGCATGATCGTATTGATCCCGTCGCCGACGATACGCAGCGCGTCGATGTCGAGGCCGCTGTCGGTCTCGTCGAGGATCGCGAGCTTGGGATCGAGGATGCCCATCTGCACCATCTCGTTCCGCTTCTTCTCGCCGCCCGAAAAGCCGACGTTCACCGGGCGCTTGAGCATGTCCATGTCGAGCTTGAGCAGTCCCGCCTTCTCCCGCGCTAGCTTCAGGAAATCGCCGCCCGACAGCGGCTCCTGCCCGCGCGCCTTGCGCTGGGCGTTCAGGCTCTCGCGGAGGAACTGGACGTTCGACACGCCGGGGATCTCGACCGGGTACTGGAAGCCGAGGAACAGCCCCGCCGCAGCGCGCTCGTGCGGGTCGAGGGCGAGAAGGTCGAGCGTCTCGGTGGTTCCAGTACCCCGGCGCAAGCCGGGGCCCATTTCGACGGCCGCATTTGGACCCCGGCTTTCGCCGGGGATCATGTTGGGCGAAAACATCGCCGACCCCTCGGTGACTTCATACCCCGGCCGCCCGCCGAGGACATAGGACAGCGTCGACTTGCCCGCGCCATTCGGCCCCATGATCGCATGGATTTCGCCCGCATTGATGCTGAGCGACAGGCCCTTCAGGATCGGCTTGTCGGCGACGGTGGCGTGGAGGTTTTCAATTTTGAGCATTGGATTTCTCTACGACTATCAGGCTGGCTTCGCTGCCCGCATTTTCTTGGACGATATGATGCAAGCGACGAAGAGTCTTCGTCAGTTCGATGCTTTGCGTTTTTGGGAGACGCAGGTTGCACTTCCGGATTTTGGCCGAAGTCTCCTCGACTGTTGGAAATCGAGGGCTGCTCAGGCAATAAGCATATTTGCGGGCAATCGTCAGGTCGCGGGACACAAGATTGTCTACGGCCACTTCGATAGACGTCACGAAAACGGGTTCATCTTCAATCGCTGACGCAGACGCTGCCATGATCGGGATGATCGTCAAATAGGTCGCCAAACTCACCCCACGCTCTCCTCAAGGCTGATCCCCAGCAGCTTCTGCGCCTCGACCGCTGCAAGCCCCTCCCCTTCAGGGGAGGGGTTGGGGTGGGGTCTGTCGGCCTGATGCAAGGCTTCGGCAATAAACTGAAGCACGCCATCCATATTTGCCATCACCTCGCCGTTGGTGACGCGGATGGTGCGGTAGCCTTGCTGCGCGAGGATTTCATCGCGGGCGCGATCTGCCTGTGCGTCATGCGTATCGCCGTCGACCTCAACGATCAGCTTTGCCGAGGCGCAAACGAAGTCAGCGATATGCCACCCGATGACTTGCTGGCGTCGAAACTTCGCGCCTTCAAGCTGCCCGTTCGACAAATGCCTCCACAGACGCTTTTCCGGTTCGGTGGGGTTGTTCCTCATCTGGCGAGCGCGGCTCTGCAATTCCTCGACGGTGGAGGCCGATAGACCCCACCCCCGGCCCCTCCCCTGAAGGGGAGGGGTGTTCAGTTGCTTTGCCTGATCGCGGAGAGTCCAGGTCACCCGACTGATCCTTCCAGCGAAATTCCCAGCAACTTCTGCGCCTCGACGGCAAACTCCATCGGCAGTTGCTGCAGCACTTCCTTGGCAAAGCCGTTGACGATCAGGGCCACCGCTTCCTCCGCATCCAGCCCGCGCTGCATCGCGTAGAACAGCTGGTCGTCGCTGATCTTGCTCGTCGTCGCTTCATGTTCGACGGTCGCGCTGGGGTTGCGGACTTCGATGTAGGGGACGGTGTGCGCGCCGCACTGGTTGCCGAGGAGCAGGCTGTCGCACTGGGTGAAATTGCGCACGCCTTCGGCGTTGAGCGCGACACGGACGAGGCCGCGATAGGTGTTGTTCGATTTGCCCGCGCTGATCCCCTTCGACACGATGGTCGATCGCGTGCGCTTGCCATTGTGGATCATCTTGGTGCCGGTGTCGGCCTGCTGGTAATTGTTCGTCACCGCGACCGAGTAAAATTCGCCGACGCTGTCGTCGCCGTTCAAAACGCAGCTCGGATATTTCCACGTGATCGCGCTGCCGGTTTCCACCTGCGTCCACGACACTTTGCTGCGCTTGCCCTGACACAGCGCGCGTTTGGTCACGAAATTATAGATGCCGCCCTTGCCTGTCGCATCGCCCGGATACCAGTTCTGGACCGTGCTATACTTGATCTCGGCATCGTCCAATGCGACGAGTTCGACCACCGCGGCGTGGAGCTGGTTCTCGTCGCGCATCGGCGCGGTGCAGCCCTCAAGGTAGGAGACGTACGCGCCCTTGTCGGCAACGATCAACGTCCGCTCGAACTGCCCCGTATTTTCGGCATTGATGCGGAAATAGGTGCTGAGCTCCATCGGGCAGCGCACGCCCTCGGGCACATAGACGAAGGTGCCGTCGGAGAAGACCGCGCAATTCAGGCAAGCGAAATAATTGTCGTGCATCGGCACGACACGCCCAAGCCACTTTTTCACCAGCTCGGGATATTCGCGGATCGCCTCGCTGATCGACAGGAAGATCACGCCCGCGCGCTTCAGTTCCTCGCGAAAGGTCGTCGCGACCGAAACGCTGTCGAACACCGCGTCGACCGCGACCTTGCGCGCGCCCTCTACCCCCGCGAGCACCTTTTGCTCCTCGATGGGGATGCCCAGCTTTTCATAGACCTTCAGGATTTCGGGATCGACTTCGTCCAGCGACGACAGCTTGGGCTTCGCCTTGGGCGCCGCATAATAGTATGCGTCCTGGTAATCGATCGGCGGGACGTTCAGCTTCGCCCAGTCGGGCGTTTCCATCGTCTGCCAGTGGCGAAACGCCTTCAGCCGCCAGTCGAGCATCCATTCGGGCTCGTTCTTCTTCGCCGAAATGAAGCGGACCGTGTCCTCGGTCAGCCCCTTGGGCGCAAAGTCGGTTTCGATGTCGGCGGACCAGCCATGCTCATAATCGGCGACGCGCGCGGCGGCGTCGTGCGCAGCCTGGTCCTTGATTCGGGTTTCGGTGTTGTCGGTCATGCTTCTATCCTCCCCTCCCGCTTGCGGGAGAGGTTGGGGGAGGGAATGTCAGTTGGGGTGGCCGTTTCAGGCCCTCCCCAAACCCCTCCCGCAAGCGGGAGGGGCTTAACGAGGCTCGCGAGGCTAATCCCGGCCAGCGCGCCGCGCACCGCGCCGTTCACGACACCCCAGTGCGGCTGCACCTTGCAGCTTCCTTCGAGCGCGCAATCGTGGCGCCCTTCCTCGACACAGCTGGTCAGCGCGATCGGTCCTTCGACCGCCTCGATAATCTCGGCGACATTGATCGCCGCGGCGGGTCGCGCCAGCCGAACCCCGCCGCCGCTGCCGCGCGACGCGACGAGCAGCCCGGCGCGGGCAAGGCCGCTCACCAGCTTTTGCGCGGTCGGCCCCGGAATCCCCGTCTGTTCGGCCAGCATCGCGGCGTGAATGGGCACCGATCCGCACTGGCGGGCGGCGGCGCTCATCAGCACCACGGCATAATCGGCAAGGTTGGACAGGCGCATCGTCTTTTCCGTCGCAGTTGCGAACGATTCTTAACTGGAGTAAATTACTCCACTTATATAGGCGAGGGGTTCGTAAGGTGCAAGCAAGCCGTGGTTGGGCGGGGTAAAGATGGCGCAGGGTCGGGTGACGGATAGCCAAGGGCGGGTTTCGACCGAAAGCTGCCCTCAACTCTATCGTCATCCCGGCCTGCGCCGGGATGACGGAACTGAGGATCTCCGCTTCCCACCCCAATGCGACGCCCGATACGCGCCAAAAAAAAGGCACCCATCCGGCCGAAACCAAATGAGTGCCAAGATGAAGGTCTCAAGTCCTCGTCAAAGAGGATGAGCTCTTCTGGGTCGCGGGCTTCGATTATGCGCGGCGGTCGATTCGCGATTGTATGGAAACGCCAAATCGACAGGGCGCGCAATTTTTGTTGGTTAACGGGGATTTTATGTCTCGGAGACGATCGGGCTCACCTTGCCGGCGAGCTGCTTGCGTCCCGTTGTCGTCGCCTGCGTGTACAATGTGGGGTTGCCGAGTTGTCCCGGTGTCGCCCCCGCAAATCGCTTGACCTCGCGGATCAGGTGCGACTGGTCGTAAAAGGCATCGCCGAGCTGCGCCGCGTCCAGCCCTTCGCCGCGCGCGAGCGCCGATGCGGCGCGCACCGCGCGATATTTGCGCGCGAGCATTCGCGGCGACAGGCCGTAATAATGTTTCGTCATCCGCTCGACCGAACGGATCGACATGCCCGTCGCCTCGACCAGCTCGGGCACCTGCGGCGAGGAGGTAGCCGTCAGCCATTCGTCGACGGTGCGGATGAACCACATCGGCGCGGTTTCGCCGCGGGTCAGCACTTCGCGCGCGAAATTATTGCCGATGACCAGCTTTTCCTCGACCGTCGCGGCCTGTTCGAGCGCAGTGGCGACGTCCTCAATCCACGGGCCGAACAGGTCGGCCGCGTCGATCGCGCGGTCGGTCAGCTTGTCGGCGTCGTCGCCCATCAACGCCGCCCAGCCCGCGGGCAACATACCGAAACCGAACAACCCCGTCGGTCGATTGCTGATCGCGCGTACGCGCCCGCTCGTCGGCCCGACGACATTTGCGCGGCACGCGGGCGAATGATTGCCGTCTGCAAAGACATATTCGCCGTCGGGGGCGGTCATGAAACGGAATTGCGGGCGGTCGGCGCGTTCATATTCGTCGAACCGCGGCATGTTGATCCGCGCGACGTAAAAGCTCGACACCATCTCCGCCAGATCGGGGTCGGGCGGAAAATAATGAAGTTCGAACGGCGCGCTGCCGTCCACGCCGGCCGGCGAGGATGAAGATTGCGACATGACAGACCCAGACCCCGGCGGCCTTTCCCCGGCCGCCTTTTATATGAATCGGATCATTTGCCTTTGCGGGCTGTCCGTCAAGCGCCAATCGTCAATTGGCTTAACCTTTCTCGGCCGCGATCCACGCATCGACGCGCCGTTCGAGGATGTCGAGCGGGACCGGTCCCGATTCGAGCACGACATCGTGAAAGCGGCGGAAATCGAAGCCTTGGCCAAGCGCTGCCTGCGCGCGGTCGCGCAATTCCATGATCTTGAGCTTGCCGATCAGATAGGCGGTCGCCTGTCCCGGATAGACGATATAGCGTTCGATGGCCTTTTCGATGTCGCCGTCGGGATTCGGGGTATTGTCCTTCAGATATTGGATCGCCTGTTCGCGGCTCCAGCGCTTGTCGTGGATGCCGGTATCGACGACGAGGCGGCACGCGCGCCACAGCTCCATGCCGAGCCGCCCGAAATCGCTGTAGGGGTCGGTGTAGAATCCCATATCCTTGGCGAGTTCCTCCGAATAGAGGCCCCAGCCTTCGGTATAGGCGGTGACGCCGCCAAAGCGCCGGAATGGCGGCAGGCCCGTGAGTTCGGTCTGCACCGCGCGCTGGAGGTGATGGCCGGGCACGCCTTCGTGATAGGCAAGCGCCTCGAGCTCGGTCTTCGACATGTCGCGAAGGTCGTAAAGATTGACATAATAGGTGCCCGGCCGCGACCCGTCGGGCGAGGGTGATTGGTAAAAGGCCTTGCCCGCCGACTTTTCGCGAAACGCCTCGACCGCCTTCACCTGCAACGCGGCTTTGGGCAGCGTGTTGAAAAAGGCGGGTAGCCGCGCCTCCATCGCTTTCACATGACTATCGACCTCGGCCAGATAGGCCGCACGCGAGGTGTGGAAATATTGCGGGCTGGTGCGCAGGTGGACGAAAAATTCCTGCAAGCTGCCCTTGAACCCGACCTTCGCCATGATCGCCCGCATCTCGCCGTGAATGCGCGCGACTTCGGCGCGGCCAAGGTCGTGGATTTCGGCCGCAGACATGTCGGTCGTCGTATAATTGGCGAGCAGCGCTTCATAATAGGCTTTGCCATCGGGCAGGCGCCAGACGCCGTCGGCGGTCGGCGCGCTTGCCTGCTGGCGCTTCATTTCGGCGAGCAGGCGGGCGTAGGCCGGCGCGGCGCTTTCGGTCCATGCGGCCTTTGCCGCGGCGATCAGCCGCGCCTTTTCCGCCGCGCTGGCATCGAGCTTGCCGACCTTTGCCGTGATGTCCTCGATCACCGCATTGTCGGCGGCTGTCAGATTGCCGATGTCGGAGATCAGATAGGCATAGACCCATTTCGGCGGCAGGATGCCGCTTGCGGCGCGTTCCGCCGACTGCGCCGACAGCGTATCGAGGTGGGGGCCGAGGGCGCGAATGCGCGACACATAGGCTTCGGCCTCGGCCACATTGGCGACGCGATGGATGTTGATCAGGAAAGCGGGCAGCTGGGTCTGCGCGCCGTTCATCTGGTCGAAAATATAATCGTGATTGCGAAAGGGGAACAGCCGTTCGGCGCGCGCCGCCGCGGCATTGAACAGCTCGAACGACAAAGCCTCGTCGTCGGACAGGGTGGCGGGGTCAAAGCTCGCGCGCATCGCGGCTGCGCTCGCCTGTTGCAATTTGTGCCGCGCGACGGCGGCCTCGTCGCTGGGATCGTCCCAGCGGCCATAATCGGCGTCGCGGATCCCCCGATACGCCTTGCTCTGCGGCGCGAGCGACAGGAGCGCGGCGTCGTAATTCTCGAAAAACTGCGACAGGTCGGCGCCCGCAGGTACGGCGTTCGCGGCGGGGGCCGCCGTTGCCGGGGCGGGGGCGTCCTGGCCTGCCATGGGCGCGCAGCCCGCTGCGGCCAGCAGGATCAGGGCGGTGGACAGGCGAGCGAGGATAGGGGAATGCGACACGAATTTCTCCCGGTTTTTCCGTTATGCGTGGGGGCTTGCCATAGCGCCGCCGGACGCGCAATGGCGGGCCATGTCGCTCTTCGCCTCGTTCACCGATACCGCCTATGCGCTCGCACGCCCGCTCGTCCACGCAACCGATGGAGAGGCGGCGCACAATCTGACGCTCGCCGCGCTCCAGCCGCTGCCGCGTGCGCGGCAGGCGCTGACCAGCCCGATGCTGGCGACCGAACTCGCGGGGCTGCGCTTTCCCAATCCCGTCGGGCTCGCGCCGGGGTTCGACAAGGATGCGCGCGTCGCGCACGCGATGCCGCATTTCGGTTTCGGCTTTGTCGAGGTGGGGACGCTGACGCCATTGCCGCAGGACGGCAATCCGCGCCCGCGGCTGTTCCGGCTGGTCGAGGACCGGGCGATCGTCAACCGTATGGGGTTCAACAATGGCGGGCAGGAAAAGGCGGCTGAGCGTATCGCGTGCCTGCGCCGCCACGGCCTGCCGGTGCCGCTCGGCATCAATATCGGCGCGAACAAGGACAGCGCCGACCGCATCGCCGATTATGCGAAGGGCACGGCGGCGATGGCGCCGCTCGCCGACTATCTGACGGTCAATATCAGTTCGCCGAACACGCCGGGGCTGCGCGCGTTGCAGGACCGGGGCGCGCTCGAGGCGCTACTCGACGGCGTGGCGGCGGCGCAGCCCGCGGGCGCCGCCAAACCTGTGTTCCTGAAAGTTGCGCCCGACCTCGAACCCGCCGACATCGACGATATTGTGACGGTGGCGCTGGACAAGCGGCTGGCGGCGGTGATCGTGTCGAACACCACTGTGTCCCGCCCGGCGCTGGCATCGCGCCACGCCGCCGAGGCGGGCGGGCTGTCGGGCGCGCCGCTCGCGCAGCTTGCGCTTCAGCGCGTCCGCGATTTCCGCGCGGCAAGCGGTGGCAAGCTGCCGCTGATCGCCGCGGGCGGGATCGCGTCCGCCGACCAGGCGTGGGAGCGCATTCGCGCGGGCGCCAGCCTGGTGCAGATCTATTCGGCGATGGTCTATGAAGGGCCGGGGCTGGCGGGCCGCGTCGCGCGCGGGCTGGAAAAGCTGGCTGCGCGTGACGGATTTGCGCGCGTGGCCGACGCGGTGGGGATGGAGAGGTAAATCCTCCCCATCGCTGGCGACAGGGAGGATTGCTCGGACTTGCGCTTCGCCGACCTCGGCGCCAAGGTCGCGCCCATGTTGAACCGTCTTCTCGCGCTTGTCGCTTTCGTCTCGCTTGCTTGTCCCACGCTCGCCGCCGCGCAGGGCGTTACTTCCTCCGCCGATCCGCGCGCGACCGAGGCCGGACGTACGATCCTGCATCGGGGCGGCAGCGCCGCCGACGCCGCCATTGCCATGGTCGCGGTGCTCACGCTTGTCGAGCCGCAGTCGAGCGGGATCGGCGGCGGCGGTTTCATGCTCCACCACGATGCGAACGATGGCAGCATTTCGACCATCGACGGCCGCGAAACCGCGCCTGCTGCGGCAAAACCCGACCGTTTCCTTGCGCCCGACGGCAAGCCGCGCGGTTTCATGGATGTCGTGCCCGGCGGCCTGTCGGTCGGTGTGCCCGGCAATATCCGCCTGATGGAGATGGCGCATCAGAAATGGGGCAAGCTCGAATGGCAGGCGCTGTTCCAGCCGGCGATCGCGCTCGCCGAAAACGGGTTTGAAGTGACCCCGGCGCTCCACAACTGGCTCGTGCGGTTCGAGTCGGTCTGGAAGGATTTTCCCGACGCGCGCGCCATTTATTATATCGATGGCAAGCCTGCGCCGGTGGGCACGCGCCTCAAAAATCCCGCCTATGCGGCCCTGCTGCGCGATATTGCGGCGCGCGGCCCCGACGCCTTCTACAGCGGCGCCAACGCGCGCGCGATCCGCGATGCGGTGGCAAAGGCGCCGCGCAATCCGGCGACGCTGACGCTCGCCGACCTGGCATCCTATCGCGCCAAGGAACGCGGGGCGGTCTGTACCAGCTACCGCATCTACAAGGTGTGCGGCATGGGCCCGCCCTCGTCGGGGGCCACCACCGTCTTTGGCATTTTGGGGATGCTCGAAGGCTGGGACATGAAGGCGATGGGCAAGGACAATCCGATGAGCTGGCACCTGCTCGCCGAGGCGATGCAGCTCGCCTATGCCGACCGCGCCGCCTTTCTGGGCGACGGCGATTTTGTCGAGGTGCCCGTTCAGGGCCTGCTCGACAAGGCCTATCTCGCCGAGCGCCGCCAGCTGATTTCGCCCTATGGCGCGGCGGGTCGTTATGAGCCCGGCACGCCGCCCGGTGCCAAGCCGCGCGCCGCCGCGCCGCCGGTCGACGAACAGGGGACGACGCATTTTGTCGCCGCCGACGCCGCGGGCAATCTCGTCTCGATGACCTCGACCGTCGAAAGCATCTTTGGCAGCCAGCTGATCGCGAACGGCTTTTTCCTCAATAATGAACTCACCGATTTCGACCTCGCGCCGACGCAGAACGGCGTGCCGACCGCCAACCGGGTACAACCGGGTAAGCGGCCGCTGTCCTCGATGTCGCCGACGATCGTGTACGGCCCCGACGGAAAGGTCGTGCTCGCCGTGGGTTCGGCGGGCGGCAAGCGCATCATCATGCACGTCACCAAGACGCTGATCGGCGTGCTCGACTGGGGCTTGGATGCCCGGGAAGCGATTGCGCTGCCCAACCTCTTTTTCGGCCGCCAGGGTGTGTTGATCGAAGACAATGCGGCGGGGCAGGCGATTGCCGGAAAAATGCAGCCCTTCGGATATGAATTCACCCCCACCGACCTCGGATCGAAACTCAATGCGATCGAGGGTACGGCCAAGGGGTGGCGCGGCGCAGCCGATCCGCGCGGCCCCGGAACGTCGGCGGTCGACGACGCGCCGCCGCAGGGGTAATCCTCCTATTGGCATTCGTCATCCCGGCGCAGCCCGGGATCTCGCCATCGCGCCGTGAAGCAGCGATGAGATCCCGGCCTTCGCCGGGATGACAGGGCTGCTTATGGACTTCTATCGCGCGGCGATTGCTCCTAAGAATGCACCAAACAACAAGATTATCCTCCCGAGGAGAGCGAGAGGCATGAAGCTTGAAACCCCCCATCTCGACCATTTTTCCAGCCTGGTCGCGATGTTCTTCGACCGCGCGGCGCGCGGCGGCGACGAACCCTTTTTGTGGCGCAAGGCCGACCGCGCGTGGCAGTCGCTGAGCTGGCGCGACGTCGCCGAACAGGTGGCGGCGCTCGCGCACAATCTGCGTAAACTGGGGCTGAAAGAGGGCGACCGGGTGCTGCTCGTCAGCGAGAACCGCCCCGAATGGTGTATCGCCGACCTTGGCATCATGGCCGCGGGCTGCATCACCGTGCCGACCTACACCACCAACACCGAACGCGACCATCAGCATATCCTCGACAACAGCGGCGCGCGCGCGGTGATCGTGTCGACCGCAAAGCTTGCGCGCGTGTTGATGCCCGCGGTGATGCGCTCCGACGCCAATATCGTCATCGCGATGGAAAGCCTGCGCGTCGGCCAGCAGGGCGAGGTGTCGGTGCACGACTGGGCGCCGCTCGTCGAAGGCGGCGCGGCGTGGATCGAGGAGACCAAGGCCCGCGGGCTCGGCACCAAGCGCGAGGATACCGCCTGCCTCATCTACACCAGCGGCACCGGCGGCGCGCCGCGCGGGGTGATGCAGCATCACGGCGCGATCCTGCACAATGCGGCGGGCGCTGCCGAGGTGCTGGTCAATGATTTCGGCATCGGCGACGAAGAGGTTTTTCTCTCCTTCCTGCCACTCAGCCACGCCTATGAACATTCCGGCGGCCAGTTCCTGCCGATCATGGTCGGCGCGCAAATCTATTACAGCGAAGGGCTGGAAAAGCTCGTCTCGAACATCGAGGAGACGCGCCCGACGATCATGGTCGTCGTCCCGCGGCTGTTCGAGGTGATCCGTGCGCGGATGATCAAGTCGGTCGAAAAGCAGGGCAGGCTCGCGAACTGGATGCTGAACCAGGCGCTGCGCGTCGGTGAAAAGGACTATGAACGCCGCATGGGGGTGCTCGACCGTCCGGTCGACCTGCTGCTCAATCGCCTGTTCCGCCCGAAAATCCAGAAGCGGTTCGGCGGGCGGCTGAAGGCGCTGGTGTCGGGCGGCGCGCCGCTCAATCCCGAAATCGGCGTGTTCTTCCACTCGATCGGCCTGACGCTGCTTCAGGGCTATGGCCAGACCGAGTCAGGCCCGGTGATCAGTTGCAACCGGCCGAAGACGGGGCTGAAGATGGATACCGTCGGCCCGCCGCTGATGAACACCGAAGTGCGCATCGCCGACGATGGCGAAATTTGCGTGCGCGGCGAACTGGTGATGAAAGGCTATTGGCGCAACCCCGCCGAGACCGAGCGCGTGCTGATCGCCGATCCCGCCGACCCTGACGGTGCGCCGTGGCTCCACACGGGCGACATCGGCCATATCGACGAGGCGGGGCGCATCGTCATCACCGATCGCAAGAAGGATCTGATCGTCAACGACAAGGGCGACAATGTGTCGCCGCAGCGCGTCGAAGGGATGCTGACGCTCCAGCCCGAAATCCTGCAGGCGATGGTCTATGGCGACAAGCGCCCGCATCTGGTCGGCATTCTGGTCCCCGACCCCGAATGGGCGGCCGAATGGGCGGAGAAGGAAGGGCTGCCCAAGGAACTGAAATTGCTGCGCGAACATGAGAAATTCCGCGCCGCGCTCCGCACCGCGGTCGACCGCGTCAACGATCAGCTCTCTGTCGTCGAAAAGGTCCGCAAGTTCGACCTCGCCGACGAAGCCTTCACGATCGAGAATGAACAGATGACGCCGTCGATGAAGATCCGCCGCCACGTGCTGCGCGAAACCTATGCCGACAGGATCGCGGCGATGTACAAGGCCTGATCGGTCGGTTTGTCTTTACAGTTGCAGGCGGGGTGCGACCCGAAGTGCTCGGCGCAAACCGGTCCCCGCCTGCGGCTGGTCCCATGGGATCAGCCTTCGTCCCCCGCCGGTTTGCGATAGGGGACGAATTCGCCAAAAACGCAGGTTGGACCGCGGATACCGCTCGACCGGTCGACCAGATGGAAAAAATCCCCTTCGCAGGTCGATGTACCGAACTGGCGCACGACCATGATGTCGCTGTCGCGCGCCAGGCCGGGGCAGCTGCCTTTCAGGTCGTTGCGATAAACCAGATTACCGCTGGCACGGTACAGCAGGATGCTGTCCGAAATGCGGATCGTGCTGTTGCTGCGATAGTTGGGCAGGCAGCTCATCGGCGCGCCGGGGACTTTGCCCGCAAGCTGTTTGTCGAGCCGTTCGGCCTGTTTGGGGGTCAGCGCCGCGGCGCCGGGTTCGCCCGATCCCGCCGGCGCGCAGCTCGCCAGCAGCGGCGCCGCAGCGAGCAGCGCGACAACGATCGCGTTCAGCTTTGCCATGACACGGCTCCTGATAAGCGTTCATAATATCCGTGGCCGATGAACCGGTGCTGAAGCTGCCCGCTCGTCATGCCGCATCCTTGAGCGCACGGATACGCGCGAGTTCGTCGGCGTCGGCCGCGCGGAAAAAGGGGTTGGTCGCGCGTTCCTCGCCGATACTTGTCGGCACGGTGGCCTCGCCCGCCGCGCGCGCGGCCTCGACCGCGGCGAGGCGCGCCGCCAGCGCATGATTATCGGGGTCGACGCCGATCGCGAAGCGCGCGTTCGACAAGGTATATTCGTGCGCGCAATAGACGCGTGTTGCGTCGTCGAGCGACCGGAACTTCTGCATATTGGCGAACATCTGCTCGGCCGTCCCTTCGAACAGGCGGCCGCAGCCCATGGCGAACATCGTGTCGCCGACGAAGATCGCGGCGTCATCGGCGAAATGATAGGCGATATGCCCCGCGGTGTGTGCGGGCACGTCCCAGACGTCTGCCTGCTTGCTGCCGAATCGCACCACGTCCCCGCCTGTCACCCGGACGTCGAGCGTCGGGATGCGTTCATATTCCGCCGCGGGACCGGTGATCCTGCACCCCGTTGCGTCCTTGATCGCGGCATTGCCGCCCGTGTGGTCGGGGTGCCAGTGGGTGTTCCAGATGTCGGTGATCGTCCAGCCGCGCGCCTTCGCGGCGTCCAGCACCGGATCGGCGACCGCGGGATCGACGACCATCGTTGCCTTGCTGGCGGGGTCGTGAACCAGCCAGACATAATTGTCGCTCAGGACCGGAATCCGGACGATTTCAAGCGCAGCCACCTTTTCTCCTTTCCAGCTTTCGCATCCACAAGACGGAGCGGATGCCCGCGGACCTTGGCGAGCCATTCTGCCACAGCTCGCGCGGGAAGTCTCGCTCCCTGCGCGGCGGTCCGCTACCAGCTTCCCGTATTGGGCATCGATGCCCAGGGCTCGGCGGGTTCGAGATGCCCGTCCTGGAGCAGTTCGACCGAAATGCCGTCGGGCGAGCGCACAAAGGCCATATGCCCGTCGCGCGGCGGCCGGTTAATCGTGACGCCCGCGTCCATCAGCCGCTGGCACGTCGCATAAATGTCGTCGACGCGGTAGGCGAGGTGCCCGAAATTGCGGCCGCCGCTATATTGTTCGGGCGCGCTGCCATCCTCGGGCGGCCAATTATAGGTCAGCTCGACCTCGGCGACGCCCGCCTGTCCGGGCGGAGCCAGGAAGATCAGCGTGAAGCGGCCCGCTTCATTGTCAAAGCGGCGGACTTCCTCCAGCCCGATCAGCTTGAAAAAGTCGATGGTGGCTTGCGGATCCGACACGCGGATCATCGTGTGAAGATATTTGGTCATGCGGCCATATTAGGCACGAAGCGGCCGGCCTTCAAACGCTTCGAACAAGGATACGAATGCATCGGGCACCGGCGCGGTCGCGCCTTGCGCTTCCTCGACATGGACGTTGATCAGCATCCCCGCCGCGCGCAGCTCGTCCTTGTCCGCGCCATGGATCTCGAACAGAAAGGTCATCGACGACCGGCCGACGCGCGATGCGCGGACGCAAATGTCGATCTCCTCGTCGAGCAGGATCGGCGCCTTGTAATCGACCTCGGCGCGTGCGACGTGAAACTCCGGGCTGTCGCGCAGCGGCCAGCGATCATAGACGCCGGCGGCGCGCCAATATTCGGTGATGCCAAGGTCGAAATACTCAAGGTAACGGCTGTTGAACACCACCGCCTGCGCGTCGATCTCCGCATAGCGGACGCGCTTTTTGACGTGGAATTTGAAGTCGCTGCGAGCCATGAATGTCCCCTGGATTAACCCGCCGCAAGCCGCGCGACGGTGTCGATGAGCAGCGCGATATCGCGCTCGCGCGACAGGCGGTGGTCGCCGCCCTTGACCAGCGTGACCTGCACATCCGCGCTCGCAAGCGCGGCGGACAGCCGCATGCTGATTTCGGGCGGAACGTCGCCATCCTCCTCGCCGTGCAGCAGGCGCACCGGGCAGGTGAGCGGGATTTCGCCCCCAAGCAACCGGTTCGCCTCGCCCGACTGGAAAAAGCCGCGCGTCGTGACATAGGGCTGGTCGCTGTACGGCGTTTCCTCGACCAGCGCGCCTTCGGCGAGGATGATCGCCTTTTCTTCCGGCGTGAAGCCCCAGTCGGTAAAGTCGGGCGCGGCGGCGATACCCACCAGCCCCGCAACGCGCGCAGGACCGTCGCGCTGGGTCAGCGCGAGTGCGACGAGCAGCATCAGCCAACCGCCCATCGACGATCCCACGACGATAACCGGACCGTCGGCCTTGGCATCGATCAGATCGAGTACATCGCCGCGCCAGTCGAGCAATGTCTGGTCGGCGAACAGCCCGTCCGACAACCCGCACCCCGCATAGTCGAGCAGCAGACAGCCTTGCCCTTCCGCTGCCGCCCAGTCGAACAGCGCGGTCGCCTTGCCGCCCGCCATGTCGGACATGTATCCCGGCAGGAATAGGATCGTCGGACCTGCGCCCCGCGTATAGCGGAACGCGATCCGCGGGCGGCCCGGACGGTCAAGAAAATCGGGGGCGGCGGGGTCAGTCATTTCCTAATCCCGATCGTCTCGAGCGCAGTCGAGACACCTATCGGCGCAGCGCCAAATCGAGGGGCATCTCGACTTCGCTCGACGCGAACTGGGTTTGGGCGAACGGCCACGGAGCACCGGGGATCAGATGACCCAGTCGACCGTGCTCATCTGCGCGACCGCCTGCCCCTTGGCGCGGCGCTGTTCGACCATGATCTTGTTGAGCCGCTGGATCGTGTCGCTGCCCGTGGTGATGCACCAGCCCGGCACGACGGCGTGAACCAGCGCGCAAAGCCCGCCATAGATCATCGTAACGCCGAACTTCGACGCGACGCCAAAATGCTCGATATAGCTTTCATCGACGCTCTTCGGGTGATCGACGAACAGGCGCTTGAACATCGGGGGCTCCTTTCCGGTTGGCGCCGCCGTAGCCGGAGCGGGGCGCGGTCGCAAGGCAGAGCGGCGGTTAATCGGCCAAATGGTGTTCGGGCCGTTTGTCATCAATGCCTGCCCGCGCGGTGACGCCAGCGCCAGTTCGCGAGATGCGCCGCGGCCAAGGTCAGCGCGCCCGCCGAGGTGAGCCACCGGTCGGCGCTTTCGCGATCGGGCGTGGGCACCCACCCCTCGTGCGCGGCGAGGCCCAGCGTGAGCAGGCCGATCCCCGCCCCTGCGAGCAGCGACGGGGCCCACCGGCGATGACGGCGCCAGCCGTCGGTCATGGCGATCAGCGCGGCGGGCAGGGCAAGCAGCAGGATCGCGGCGTGCATCCACTCCGGCAAGCGGAGCCAGGTGCCAAGCGCGGGCGCTGCCAGCAGCGCGAGCGGCAGGGCGAGGCAATGGACGAGGCAGGCGGACGACAGGGTGATGCCGGCAATATCCGCAGTCCGGGTGCGCGGCGAGGGGAGGCACATGGGTGGTCTTTCGTGGCAGGGGGTTGCGATGCCAGATAATGATACGATGTATCATTGCAAGCCTTGTTGTGAATCGCGCCCTTGCCGCCCATATCGCTTGCTGGCAAAGGGGCGCAGTTTTACTCCGCAGAAAGGCCGATTTTTCGATGTCCCAGATGATCCGCGTCACCCTTCCCGATGGCTCTGCCCGTGAAGTTGCGCGCGGGACCACCCCGGCCGAGATCGCGGCAGCGATCGGCCCCGGCCTCGCCAAGGCGGCGCTGGCGGCCAAGATCGACGGCGAGCTGCGCGACATCATGCGCCCGCTGGAGGAAGACACAAACCTGTCGCTGGTGACGAGCCGCGACGAGGCCGACGCGCTCGAACTCGTGCGCCATGACTATGCGCATGTGCTGGCGGAGGCGGTGCAGAACCTGTTTCCGGGAACGCAGATCACCTTTGGCCCGTCGACGAACGACGGTTTCTACTACGATTTCGCGCCGACTGCCGAACATGGCCCGTTCCGCGACGACGAGCTGCCGCTGATCGAGGAAGAGATGCGCCGCATCATCGCCGCCGACCTTCCGCTGACGCGCGAAGTGTGGGAGCGCGACAAGCTGATTGCCAAATGGCAGGCCGATGGCGAGACGTTCAAGGCTGAATGGGCCGCCGAACTGCCGCAGGACGAAGAACTCACCGTCTATCGCAGCGGTGACGGCTGGATGGACATGTGCCGCGGCCCGCACCTTGCCTCGACCGGCAAGCTCGATCCCGCGGCATTCAAACTGACGCGCGTGTCGGGCGCCTATTGGCGCGGCGACCAGAAAAATGCGCAGCTTTCGCGTATCTATGGCACCGGCTGGCTCAACAAGAAACAGCTCGCCGAGCATCTTGTCCGGCTCGAGGAAGCCGCGAAGCGCGACCATCGCCGGCTGGGGCAGGAGATGGACCTGTTCCATCTGCAACAGGAGGCGCATGGCTCGGTCTTCTGGCATCCCAACGGTTTTCTCGTCTGGCGCGAGCTCGAGGCCTATATGCGCCGCGCGATCGACGCCGCGGGCTATCGCGAGGTCAAGACGCCGCAGGTGATGGACGCGCGCCAGTGGGAACAGTCGGGCCATTGGGGCAAATATCGCGAAAATATGTTCGTCATCCCCGACGAGGTTCCGAATACAGAGGACGAAGGCCCGATCGTTTCGGACGCCGCCGACTGGATGGCGCTCAAACCGATGAACTGCCCGGCGCACGTGCTGATCTTCCGCCAGGGCATGAAAAGCTATCGCGACCTGCCGCTCCGGCTCTATGAAAATGGCTGTTGCCACCGCAACGAACCGCATGGCGCGCTGCACGGGCTGATGCGCGTACGCCAGTTCACGCAGGACGATGCGCACATCTTCTGCCGCGAGGACCAGATCGTCGAGGAGGTTCGCAATTTCTGCGCGCTTGCGGATCGCATCTACAAGGATTTCGGCTTCACCTATGCGATCAAGCTCGCGCTGCGCCCCGAAAAACGCTTCGGCAGCGAGGAGATGTGGGACAAATCGGAGGACGAACTGCGCAATGCCGTCGTCGAGGCGGGTCTTGCGACCGACGAATATGGCTGGGAGGAACTGCCGGGCGAGGGCGCCTTCTATGCGCCCAAGCTCGAATGGCATCTGACCGACGCGATCGGGCGGACGTGGCAGGTCGGCACGATCCAGTCCGACCGCGTGCTGCCCGACCGGCTCGACGCGTCGTACATCGGCGAGGATGGCGAGCGCCATCGTCCGGTGATGCTCCACCGCGCGATCTTTGGCAGCTATGAACGCTTCATCGGCATTTTGATCGAGCATTTCGCCGGACGCTTCCCGACCTGGCTCGCGCCGGTGCAGGCCGTGGTCGCGACGATCGTGTCGGACGCCGACACTTATGCGAAGGATGCGGTTGCGGCGCTCACCGCGGCGGGCATCCGCGCCGACAGCGACCTCCGCAACGAAAAGATCAACTACAAGGTCCGCGAGCACAGCCTCGCCAAAGTTCCCTATCTGCTCGTCGTCGGCAAGCGCGAGGCGGAGGAAGGCACGGTCGCGATCCGCACGCTCGGGCAGGACGGCCAACGCATCATGCCGCTCGCCGAGGCGATCACGATGCTCAAGGGCGAAGCGACCCCGCCGGACCTGCGCGCCGGGTGACAAGCCTGTCCCAACTCACCGGAATCGCGCCGCTGACGCTCGCGGGCGCTGCGGCGATGACCTTTGCCGCCGCTTATGTGCGCGGGCTCACCGGCTTTGGCATGGCGATCATCCTTGTGCCGCTGCTGGGGCTCATCATCAGCCCGGCGGAGGCGGTCGTGCTCGGCATCCTGCTCCAGCTTCTGATCGGGCCGGTCGGCATCGGCATCATCGTCGCCGACGCCGACCGGGCGAGTGCGATCCCGATCGCATTGGTCGCGATGGCGACGACGCCGCTCGGCATGGCCGCGCTCGACGCGACACCCGCAGATATTGCGCGGCTGCTCATCACGCTCGCGGCGGTCGGCGCCTTTGTCGCGGTGCTGCTCCCCAAGCATCCCGACGGCCACCGGCCGACGCGCGCCGTGGTGGCCGGAACGGGGCTCGCCTCGGGCATTCTCACTGGATTTGCGGCCATGCCGGGCCCGCCCGTCGTTCCCTTCTACCTCCGCCGTGCGCTCGATCCGAAGGTTGCGCGCGCGTCGATGCTGCTCATCTTTTTCGGCACCGCGATCGCGGGCACGCTCGCCGCGCTGTGGGTGGGCATTGCGACGTTCAGGCTGTTCCTGATTGCGCTGCTGCTCTTTCCGGCGATGTGGCTGGGCAACCGCGTCGGCGCCCGCCATTTCGGCCGCGTCGCGCCGCATATCTGGCAAGCGATGGTCGCGGTCGTACTCGGCATCGCCGCGGTGTCGGCGGTGGTCCGGCTCGTTTAGGAACTTTAGTGTCAATCATGATTTGACATGAAATGAATATAGTACATATCTTGATTCCAAGGAGTCGAGACATGGGAAAATATGAACCCTTGGGGGATCACCTGCGCGCACTGTCGGAAGATAGGTGGAATGCAAGCTTTGAAGAAATCGAGCATATTCTCGGTTTTCGATTGCCCAACAGCGCACGCGATCACCGGGCGTGGTGGTCCAATCATAGCGGAGGGAATCACAGCCAGGCCGCGGTCTGGGTGGAGGCGGGCTGGGAAACGCGCGATGTCGATCAGGCGCGCGAACGCATTCGTTTTGAGCGCGTACGAAAAGTGCGCAGCGGCGAACCGCGGTCGGGCAGCCGGACGGAGCCAGTACAAGAATTATGGGCAGAGGCCGCACGACTGACCGGCATCGAAAATCGCGCGGAACTGGAGCGTGCCGCGGTCACGGCGTTGATTCAACGCGAAGCCGCGCGCGCGCTCGCGTTGATGGGCGGAACCGACCCAGACGCCGCGCCCCCGCCTCGCGGACGGCCTTTCGGATGATCCTGGTCGACAGTTCGATCTGGATCGATCATTTGCGCAGCGCCAACGCCGCGCTGGCCGTGGCGCTTGCCGAAGGGCGCATTGTTCAGCATCCGTTTGTCACGGCGGAACTCGCGCTCGGCTCGCTCGCCCAGCGTGAGCGCTTTATCGGGATGCTCGGCCTTCTCCCCGCCGTCCCGCCGGTAGAGCAATCGGCGCTGCTCGGTTTCGTGGCCGAACATCGGCTATTCGGCACCGGCCTTGGCATGGTCGATGCGCATTTGCTGGCGGCCGCCGCGCGGGTCGACGGGGCAGGTCTCTGGACCAACGACAAAAGATTGGCCGAGCAAGCCGATCGGCTGGGTCTTTCGCACCGTCCCTGAGCGCTACAGGCTGCGGAGTGCCCGCGCCGGTTTCGCCGACAGCAGGGGCCAGCTTCCTGCGATTCCGATCAGGAAGGACAATCCCGCACCGCCCAGTAGGGTCAGGGCGACGATCAGCGGGTCGGGGGCGAAGCCGAACTCGAACAATTGCGTCACGACATACCAGGCGCCGGCCAGGCCGAGCCCCAGCGCCAGCACCGCAAGGATCGCCGCCAGCACCGCATATTCCATGCCCTGCGCGCCCAGAATCTGACCGCGCGTCGCGCCGAGCAGTTTCAGGATGACGCTGTCGTAAACGCGCCGTTCGCGGCTCGCCGCGATCGCGCCGATCAGCACCGCGATGCCGGCGAGGATCGCGATACTCGCCGCGGCGGCGATGGCCTGGCTCATCTGGGTGAGCAGCGTCGTCACCTGCGACACGACATCGCGCACCGCGATCAGCGACGCCGAGGGGAAAGCGCGCGGGATGCTGCGCGACAGCGCGGTTTCGGCCGCGCCCCCGACCGCCACCGTCGCAACCATATTATGCGGCGCCGCGTCGAACGTGCCGGGCGAAAAGACGAGCACATAGTTCAGCCCGAAATTGTCCCAATTGACGGTGCGGAAGGAGGCGACCTTCGCCTGTACCTCGACCCCCAGCACATTGACCGACAGCGTGTCGCCGAGTTTCAGGCCCAGCGAGCTCGCGACCTCCTGCTCGACGCTGACCAGCGGCGGCCCCCTATAATCGGCCGCCCACCACGCGCCGCCGACCAGTTCGCTGCCGTTCGGCAGAACGGGGCTATAGGTCAGCCCGCGATCGCCGCGCAGTACCCATGCGCCCTCGGGCAGCTCGGCCAGTTCGTCGACGCGTACCCCTCGAAATTCGGTGACGCTGCCGCGCAGCGCGGGGATCATGTTGATTTCGGCCTGGGCGTCGGCGTCCGTCACCATCGCCCGAAAGCGCGCGGCGTCGCTACGCGGGACGTCGAGCACGAAAAAGCTCGGCGCGCGCTGCGGCACCGTCGAACGGATTTCGGACGTGATGCTTGTCTGGATCGCGGCGAGCGCGACGAACAGCGTAAGTCCAAGGCCGAGCGCGACGACGAGTGCGCCGGTCGCGGCGCCGGGACGGTGCAGGTTCGCGAGCGCCAGGCGGAACAGTGGGCGGCGGGGGCGCGGCAGGCGGCTCGCGGTGCGGCGCACGAGCCAGCCGAGCGCGACAAGGATCAGGAGCAGCCCGATCGCCGCGCCGATGAAGCCCAGCGCGAACATGGGTTCGCGTGCGGTCCCGACGGCGAGTGCGACGATCGCGGCGAGCGCGGCCGCAACGGCGATGACGGTTGGTCGGTCGATGCGCGCCGCGCCGCTCACCGTCGCGCGGTAGAGCCCGGCGGCGGGAACATGGCGCGTCGCCGCCAGCGGCGGCAGCGCAAAGGCGATGGCGATCAGCAGGCCATAGGCCGCGCTGACCGCCAGCGGCAGCGGATAGATCGAAATGCCCGGTTTGACCGGCAGCACATCGCCTGCGACCCAGCCGATGATGGCGGGCGCCAGCGCCCCGACGATCAGGCCGGCGAGGATCGAAACCGCCGCGACCGCCAGGATCTGCAAACCATAGATGCGCGCGACAGTGCCGCTGTCGGCGCCGAGCACCTTCAATGTTGCGAGGCCGGGGCGCTTGCCCGCGAGATAGCTTGCGACGCCGTTGCCGACGCCGATCCCCGCGATCACCAGCGCGGCGAGCCCGACGAGCGACAGGAACTGTCCCATGCGTTCGATGAAGCGCCGCGTGCCGGGGGCGCCGTTGCTGCGATCGGTGATGTCCCACCCGGCATCGGGAAACGCCTTGTTCAGCGCCTCGCCCACAGTTGCGGGATCGGCGCCCGCGGGCAGGCGCAGGCGATATTTGCTTTCGTAAAGGCTGCCTGGCTGGAGGAGCTGCGTCGCGGGCAGGTCGGAAAGGCCGATGATCGCGACCGGCCCCAGGGTGAAGCCTTCGCCCAGCCGGTCGGGCTCTTCGGCGATAAGGCCGTCGATGCGAAAGCTTTTGTCGCCGAACGTCACGCGGTCGCCGACCTGGAGGTCGAGCCGCGAGGCCATGTCCTTGCCGATCCAGATCGCGCCCGGCGGCGGCGGCCCCTTTCGCGGCCCGCTCTCCAGCCGCATCGTGCCGTAGAGCGGATAGGCGCCATCGACGGCTTTCAGTTCCGACAGCAGCGCATCGCCGTCGGGGTCGTTCGCCATCGCGCGCATCCGCACGGTGGCCGAGAGGATGCCGGCGCGGCGGAAACCTGCCATCTCCTCTGCCGTCGCCTGCCGCTGCGGCAGGCTGAATTCGACGTCGCCGCCGAGGATCGTCTGCCCGCGCACTTCGAGCTCGGAGGTGATGCCGCGCGTCAGGCTGCCGATCGCGGCGAGCGTCGCGACGCCCAGGAACAGGCAGACGGCAAGCAGGCGCAGGCCGCGGATACGCGCCGCAAGGTCGCGCCGCGCGATCCGCCAGAGCGAGGCGAGGGGGAGCATCAGCTGTGGTCCCCTTCAGGCCGTTCGTGTCGAGCGAAGTCGAGACACCCATCGGTGTAGAGCAAGGTCGAGGGGCATCTCGACTTCGCTCGATGCGAACGGAATTGGGCAGCGCTCACGAACGTTCCTCGATCCGCCCGTCGTGCATCACGACGACGCGGTCGCAATGCTCGGCGAGTTCGGGATCGTGCGTGATGATGAGCAAAGTCGCGCCCAGCGCCGCGCGGCGGGCAAAGATCAGCTCGATGATCGCATGTCCCGTCGCGGTGTCGAGATTGCCCGTCGGCTCGTCGGCAAAGATGATCGCGGGTTCGCTCGCCATCGCGCGCGCGATCGCGACGCGCTGCTGCTCACCGCCCGAAAGCTGCGCCGGATAATGGGTCAGCCGGTGGCCGAGCCCGACGGCTTCCAATTCGACGGCGGCGCGGCCGAAGGGGTCGGTGATTCCCGCGAGTTCGAGCGGCACCGCGACATTTTCGAGCGCGGTCATCGTCGGCAGCAGGTGAAAGGCCTGGAGCACGATGCCGATGCGGCCGCGCCGCGCGCGCGCCAGTGCATCCTCGTCCATCGCCGCGAAATCGAGCCCTGCGACATGGATGCTGCCGCCGTTCGCGCGTTCGAGCCCCGCGAGCACCGCCATCAGCGAGCTTTTGCCCGATCCCGAGGGGCCGAGCAGCGCGACCGAGGTACCGGGTTCGACCGCCAGATCGACGCCGCGCAAAATTTCGACGGGGGCCTTGTCGCTTCCCAGCGTCAGCGTCACATTATGGGCGGCGATCGCCAGATCGGGCGATTGTCGTATAGCGTCGGGCAAGAAGAGGACCCTTTGGACATGAAAACGGCCGAGTGGCGTTCTGTCTTTTTATATGGTTGCGTCATCGCGCTTTGCCAACCGCTTGCCGCGTGCGGGTCGGCGGAGGCGCCACCGGCGTCGACGAACGACACGGCCGCGGCGCCCAGGACTGCCGCCATCCCTGCCGACGCACCGCTTGTGATCGCGTTCGGCGACAGCCTTTACGCGGGCTATCAGCTCGGCCCGAAGGAGGGACTTGCGCCGCAGCTTCAGGCCGCGCTCGCCGCCGACGGCATCGCCGCGCGCGTCCAGAATGCTGGCGTGTCGGGCGACACGACCGCGGCGGGACGCCAGCGGCTGACCTATGTGCTGGACAACGCCAAGGCCAAACCCGCGCTCGTCGTGCTCGGGCTTGGCGGCAACGACATGCTGCGCGGGATCGGCCCCGACCAGACACGCGCCAATTTGGACGCGGTGCTCGCCGAACTGAAAAAGCGCGACATTCCGGTGCTGCTCACCGGCATGATGGCCGCGCCCAACCTCGGCAGCGATTATGCGAACAAGTTCAACCCCATCTATCCCGCGCTCGCCGCGAAATATGACGTCAGCTTCTATCCCTTCATCCTCGACAATGTGATCACCGACAAGGCGCTGATGCTCGGCGACAATATCCACCCCAACGCCCAGGGCGTGAAGGTCGTCGCCGAAGCACTCGCGCCGCTGGTCGAACAGGCGCTGCCCGACGCGGGCTAGCTGCCGCGCGGCCCGAACAGGATGACAGCCGCACCGCCAAGACACACCGCGGCGCCGATCAGGTCCCAGCGGTCGGGCTTTGCGCCCTCGACCGCCCACAACCACAAGAGCGCTGACACGATATAGACCCCGCCATAAGCCGCGTAAGTCCGTCCCGCATGCTCGGCATCGACCAGCGTGAGAAGGTAAGCGAACAGCGCGAGCGCCGCCATGCCCGGCGCGATCCACCAGATCGACTTGCCCAGCCGCAACCACGCCCAAAAGGCGAAGCAGCCCGCGATTTCGGCAAGCGCGGCACCGATATAGGCAAAGGCGGTCATCCGGCAACTGTGGCGCGGTGCGGGGTGAAAGGGAAGGGGCGCGGTGCTGAGGATTGTCACGTGGGGCGCGCCATCGCCCACCCTCGTCATTCCCGCGTAAGCGGGAACCCGGTGTGGGATCAGCCTACGCATGCGCTGGGTCCCCGCTTTCGCGGGGATGACGAAGGGGGATGGAGCGACAGTCGGTTCAAGTTCAAAGTCGCCCAACAAAAAAGGGGCCACCCGCGGGCCGCCCCTCCTTTGTCATCGCTGGTCCGACGGATCAGAACGCGAAGCCGACGCCCGCGACAAAGCTGTCGAAGTCGCCGAAGTTGTTGATGAACTGGTGGCGATATTCGACCTTGCCATAGATGTTCTGGCCAAGCTTGTGCTGGTAGCCCGCACCGACATAGGGATCATCGATGTCGCCGAAGGTGTAGCCGCCGGTGGCGTAGAGCTTGCCGTTGGCACCGACCTTGGCGCCGGCGCGCGCGCCGGCCGAGAACTGGACGTTGGCGCCGTCGATCAGCACCTTGTCACCCGCGATTTCACCGCCGACGAAAGCGGCCGAACCGAGGTCGAAATCATAGCCGGCGGCAACGCCGAGCGTGCCTTCGTCGATCCCGTTGCCGGTGATCAGACCGCCGCGCACTTCGACGCGGCCTTCGCCGCCTTCGGCGGCAAGGGCGGGGGTGGCGACAACGGCCGAGAGGAGAGCGGCTGCAACTGCGAATTTTTTCATTTTTTTCTTCCTTCGTTCAAATCAGGACCGCACCCTCTTGGGTCGCGGCCCGGCCCCTAAATGGCGTCGCCACCTGTCGGTTCAATGAACGGATCGATCAGTATGTGACAATTTTCTTACCTGTGTTATTTTTACCACACAGTATAGAATAGCTATGCGAAAGCTGCGCCGGAAAACCGGCGGAAAAGCTGGGCGTATTTGGGGTCTCGTCATCCCGGCGAAGGGTGTCGGAAGGCCCGTGACTCCCGGCACGATCACGCCGTTGCGGCACGAGCCACCGTCGAGATTCCGGCCATGGCCGGAATGACGGCGGGATATGGGGCTATCCCAGCGCGGCCTGCTTTTCCTCGGCGATCCGGTCGAGTTCGGCGCGCGTCGGCTTGGTCGCGGCGCTCTTCAATTGCCCGCACGCGGCCATGATGTCGCGCCCGCGCGGGGTACGGATCGGCGCCGAAATGCCCGCCTTGAAGATGAGGTTGCTGAACGCACGCACACGCTCGGGCGTCGAACATTCATAGGGTGCGCCCGGCCAGGGGTTGAAGGGGATCAGATTGACCTTCGCGGGCAGATTATAGTGCTTGATCAGCCGCACCAGCTCGCGCGCATCCTCGTCGCGGTCATTCTTGTCCTTCAGCATCACATATTCAAAGGTGATGCGCCGCGCATTGTTCGCGCCCGGATAATCGGCGCACGCCTGGAGCAGTTCCTCGATCCCATATTTGCGGTTCAAGGGCACGATCTCGTCGCGGATTTCCTTGGTCACGGCGTGGAGCGACACCGCGAGATTGACGCCGATCTCCTCGCCCGCGCGCGCCATCATCGGCACGACACCGCTCGTCGACAGCGTGATGCGCCGCTTTGAAAGCGCCAGCCCGTCGCCGTCCATCACGATCTTGAGCGCGCCCTTGACCTCGTCGAAATTATAGAGCGGCTCGCCCATGCCCATCATCACGATGTTGGTGAGCATCCGGCCGTCGGCGGTATAATGGCCGGCGGCATCGTCGTCGGCGTCATCGTCTTCCGGGTCGGCGCCAAAACCGGCCATCGTCCCTTTGGGCCATTCGCCGAGCGCGTCGCGCGCGAGCAGCACCTGCCCGACGATCTCGCCCGCGCCCAGGTTGCGCACGAGGCGCATCGTGCCGGTGTGGCAGAAACGGCAGTTCAGGGTGCAGCCGACCTGGCTCGACACGCACAGGGTCCCCCGATCGGCGTCGGGGATGAAGACCATTTCATATTCCTGCCCGTCGGCGGCGGCGAGCAGCCATTTGCGCGTCCCGTCGCTCGACACCTGCGCCTCCCGCACCGTCGGGCGGCCGATGACGAAGCGGTCGGTCAGCCACGGGCGCATCGCCTTGGCAATGTCGGTCATCGCTTCGAAATCGGTGACGCCGCGGTGATAGATCCAGTGCCAGATCTGCTTCGCGCGCAGCTTCGCGGCCTTGGCGTCCATTCCGGCCTCGACCAGCACGCCGCCGATCGCATCGCGGCTGAGCCCGACCAGGTCGATACGATTGCCCCCGCGCAGCGGGACGGTGCCCGTCGTCACGGGGTCGATATGGCCGGGAATCTGCATGATGCGCCGCGATATAGGGGCGAAGCGGTGAAAGCGCAATCGGGCGCGATGGCTCCGGCTGGGGGAGGAAGGTGGAGAAAGGAAAAGAGGGTTCTCGGCCGAAACAATTTGTCGTCCTTCCCCCTACTTCGTCATCCCGCGAAAGCGGGGACCCAGAGCGTGCGTAGGCTGATCCCACCCTCGTCATTCCCGCTTTCGCGGGAATGACGAGGGTTGGCCATATTCGCTCACCACCCCGAAATCGCCGCAACCCCGTTCACATCCCAAACCAAGACCGGGGCCGCGATCGTGCCCTGATCGCGGCCCCGGCGCTGACGGACCGTGCAACTTCGGTCCGCCGGTTATTTGCGGATCGAACTGACCCGGATCGGTTCGGCGCGTGTGGCGTTCGCGACCACGACGTCGGCCTGAACCGATGCCAACGCGCGCGTTTCGCGGCGGCACTCGCGTACGTCATTCTTGCCGGCCAGGTCATAGCCGGGCGCTGCGCCGCATACCTCGACGACGGCGCGCCAGATGCGGCGGTCGAGCGTCTTGATGCCGGCCTCAGTCCGAAGATCAAGGTCGCTGTGCGCCACGGCGACGCTTGGGCTCGCGGGCGCGCCTTGCGCCCAGACAGGCTGGCCGACCGCTACGGCGGCAAGCGCGGCGAGGATCAGATGCTTTGTCATCTTCTGTCTCCTTCGACCGGCTGGAGAGGAGGGGAGAAAGCCGGTCAGGCCAAAATAGGCCTGCGCCCGCACCGCCGGGAGCAACGATGTTGCGCGATCATTCTGCAAAATTGCAGAATGAGGCAACGGCGATTATGGCGCACAAGACGCCATGTACGATTGGAACGACCTCAAGGCCTTTCTGGCCGTTGCGGAGAGCGGCAGCACGCTCGCCGCCGCGCAGGCGATGCGCGTCAGCCAGACAACCGTGGCGCGCCGCATTGCCGCGCTCGAAGCCGCAACGGGTGTCACGCTCTTTGAACGGCGGCAGGCGGGCTATGCGCTGACGCCCGTGGGGGAGGCGATGCTGGCGAGCGCGATGGCGGTGCGCGACGCGGCCGATCGCTTCGGTGAGGCTGCGGGTGCGCGCTCGCGCGATGCAGGCGGCACGGTCAGCGTCACCGTTATGGAAATCATCGCGGTGACGATCCTGCCGCCGATCCTCCGCGATTTGCGCGCCGAACATCCCGGCATCCATATTCAGCTCGACACCGCGGACGAGCCGCGCGACCTGGCCGCCGGCGCCGCCGACATCGCGATCCGCAGCAGCAAACAGCCGTCGGGCGCGGGCCTTGTCGGGCGGCGCATCGCCGACAATCCGTGGACCGTTTACTGCAGCCGCGACTATGCCGACCGGAACGGCGTTCCGCACAATCGCGAACAGCTGGCCGCGCATCCCTTCATCGGCGGCGGCGGCGGGGTTTGGGAACCCTATCGCGCATGGCTGCGCCAATATGGGCTCGAGGAGGCGGTGGTCATGCAATATGACACCGCGACGGGACTGCTTTCGGGCGTGCGCGCGGGCATGGGGCTGAGCGTCCTGCCCGCCTATATCGCCGATCGCGAACCCGACCTCATCCGCTGTCTGCCGCCCAAGAGCGACGACACGACGGGCCTCTGGCTGCTCACCCACGAACGGCTTCGCCACGTCCCGCGGGTGCGGCTGGTGCTCGATTTTCTCGCGAGGGAATTGACGCGGCTGGCGCGGGAGTAGCGTGGCAGAAAAAGGCCGGTCCTACTCGGATTCGCTGTCATAGGCTCGGTCGTTATGACACAAGGGCCCAACATCGTCGCAGCGCTATGTCGGAGCCGGGCCGGTGATTCCACGCGCGCGCGATTCCAGAGTGAAGTTGCGCAGTTTTCCGGGGCTTTCCACAAAGGTGCTTTTTCTTCTCGTCGTCCTCCCGGACTCGGTCCGGGTTCCGTCGCTGCCGTGGCCATTGGTTGGCGTCGGGCCACCTCCAAATCGCCGCCGAAACGGGAATCGCGAGTAAAGTTCGGCGGAAAACTGCCCTTTTATCACCGCGCCTCAGCGCAGCCGGGCGCATCCCAGCGCCGCCGCGTCGATCGCCGTCGCGGCGCCGCGCAGGCGATAGGTGTCGGCGATCGCGCCGCCTGCCGCGGCGCTGCTTTCGACGCTCATACTCGGGGCCGATCGCATCGCGGCGACGATCGCGGCATCCATCCGCGCATCGCTTGCCCAGCCGTGAACGCCCTGTCCGGTCAGGATGAAACGGCGGCTGCCGATCGTCAGGCGCAGGTCGCGTCCCGCGGTGCGCGCCTTCGACAGCCGGACATAAAATTGCCCGCGAATGCGCGATTTGGGCCAATAACCCACGCTGGCGTAGGCTTTGACCTGGGGTGTGCCGATCGTCGCCGACGGCGCGGCAATGGCGTAGCAGCGCGGCCGCGCCGGATCGCGAAAGGCGCCCCAGCCGTCGAAAATGCCCAGCGCGGCGGGCGCTGCGGCAAAAGCTGCGGCGGGTATTGTCGCCATCATCAGCAGGGAAAGGGGCCAGCGCTGCATCGCGTCTCGTTCGCCCGATTATGCCCGCTTTGCAAGCATGGCTTGCACGTCGCGGTGCGTTCGTTAAGGAAGGTGGACAATTTCAGGGGCCGGAATCGGGGTGCGAATCGCCGCCGATGCTCTGTCCCCGCAAGGGACTTCTCCCGCGAAGCATTCAGGATGGCGGATTAGAATGAAAGCGACGATCGAACGCGCAGTCTTGTTGAAAAGCCTCGGCCATGTCCAATCGGTGGTCGAACGGCGCAATACGATCCCGATCCTGTCGAACGTCCTGATCGAAGCCGATGGCACGGGCCAGCTCAAACTGATGGCGACCGACCTCGACCTTCAGGTCGTCGAAACGATCGCCGCAAAGGTCGAAACGCCCGGCACGACGACGGTGTCGGCGCACACTTTGTTCGAAATCGCGCGCAAGCTTCCCGAGGGGGCGGAGGTCAGCCTGGCGGCTGCCGAGGGCAAGATGCAGGTCAAGGCCGGCCGCTCCAACTTCAACCTGCCGACCCTGCCACGCGACGATTTTCCAGTGATTGCCGAAGGTGATCTGCCCACCAATTTCGAACTGCCGGTCGCGGAGCTGGTCCAGATCATCGACAAGACGCGTTTTGCCATCTCGACCGAGGAAACGCGCTATTACCTCAACGGCATCTTCTTCCACGTGGCAGAGGATGCGACGGGTCCGGTGCTGAAGGCCGCGGCGACCGACGGGCACCGGCTCGCCCGCTACACGGTGACGCGTCCCGACGGCGCCGCGGGGATGCCGGACGTCATCGTCCCCCGCAAATGCGTCGGCGAAATCCGCAAGCTGCTCGACGAGGCCGAGGGCAATGTCGAAATCAGCCTTTCGGCTAGCAAGATCCGATTCCAGCTCGGCAACGCCGTGCTCACCTCGAAACTGATCGACGGCACCTTCCCCGATTACAGCCGCGTCATTCCGACTGCGAACGACAAGCTTTTGAAGGTCGACCCGAAGAGTCTGTTCCAGGGCGTCGACCGCGTGTCGACGATCGCCAGCGAAAAGACGCGCGCGGTGAAGGTCGGGCTCGACAAGGACCGCATCACGCTCAGCGTCACCAGCCCCGAAAACGGCACCGCGGCCGAAGAACTCGCCGCGGGTTACGACAGCGACGCGATGGAGATCGGCTTCAACGCCCGCTACCTCAGCGACATTCTGGGGCAAGTTGATGGTGACAGCGTCGAACTCCACCTCGCCGACGCCAACGCCCCGACGCTGATCCGCGAAAGCGAAAAGAGCCCGGCGCTCTATGTGCTGATGCCGATGCGGGTTTGATCTCGCGTCGCTCCCGCGAAGGCGGGTGCCGCTGGAGAGGTAGCGCAAGGCCGACGGCGGCCCCCGCCTTCGCGGAGGCGACGGTTGTTTACCCCGCTTTCGCCACCCGCCAGATCACCCCGCCGGTATCGTCGGCGATCAGCGCGCTGCCGTCCTTCGCCACCTTGACGTCGGCCGGGCGGCCGCGGGTGGTCTTGCCGTCGGCGGCAAGGAAGCGGTCGAGCAGCGTGATCGGCAGCGCGTCGAGCGGCTTGCCGTTGGCGGCGAACTTGACGAACACGACATCATAGCCGGCAACCGGCTCGCGGTTCCACGATCCGTGCCGGGCGATCAGCGCGCCGTTCGACCAGCGCTCGCCAAGGTCGAGCCCGGTGGTAAATGTGAAGCCCAGCGGTGCCGTGTGGGCACCCAGCCCATATTCGGGCCGCTTGACATATTGGCGCCGGTCCTCGGCCTCGGGCTCCACCCGGGGATCGATGAAGCCGCCCCAATAATACCAGGGCCAGCCGTAAAAATCGCCCTCGTCCACGTCGGTCAGATAATCGGGGACCAGATCGCTGCCCAGCATGTCGCGTTCGTTCACGACGGTCCACAGCCGGTCGCTGCCCGGATAAAAGGCCAAGCCGACGGGGTTGCGGATACCGGCTGCGAAGGTGCGGATATATTGGCTCTCGGGCCGCACTTCGAGCACGCTGGCGCGGCGGAACTCGCGGTTCATGCCCGCCTCGCCGATGTTCGAATCGGCGCCGACGCCGATATAGAGCCACCCGTTCGGCGCCGCGGCCAGGCTCTTGGTCCAATGGCGGTTGGTGCCTTTGGCGGGCAGGTCGACAATCTTGGTGGGTTTGCCGCTCATCTTCGTCTCGCCCGCGACATAGGGAAAGGCAAGCAGCGCGTCGGTGTTGGCGACATAGAGCGTATTACCGACGAGCACCATGCCGTAGGGCGAATTGAGGCCGGTGATATAGGCGGTCTTCACCTCGGCCTTGCCGTCGCCGTCGGCGTCGCGGAGGAGGGTGATACGGTTCGCCGATGGTTTGCGTCCGGCGCCCGCCTTGCCCATCAGATTTTTCATCACCGCGCCCTCGACGCCGCCGTCCTTGCGCGGCGGGCTCTGCGATTCGGCCGCCAACACATCGCCATTGGGCAGCACCAGGATCGTGCGCGGATGGTCGAGCCCCTCGGCAAAGCGCTGGACGCTCAGGCCGTCGGCGGCGCGCGGCGCCTGTCCGGCGGGCCAACTCGTCGCTTCGGGCACGTTGATCGTCGGGAAGGTTTCGGTGCGCTGCGAGGCCATCACCGGCACCCGCCCGCTGAGCTCGGCGGTCGAGAAGCGCGCCACGTCGGGCCGCGACATGACATAAAGGGTTACGCCGCCGACGATCAGCAGCAGGAGAAGGGCGAGGCCGACATATTTCAGGATCTTGCGCATAGGCCCTGTCTACACGGGCAGGGCGTGGCGGCAAAGGGGCGAAACGAGCTGCCGGGCGGGTGTTTTGGTTAAGCCGATGGCGTCCCGTATTAACCTTACCCCATTGTTCATCACGGTTGAAAAGGGCGCGGTGATGCACGGTGTGTAGGACGAACCTCCACGTTACGGACCAGGAAGTCGATGCACCTGCCAGCCCCCTTTCTCTCCGACCGCGCGGCGGTCGACGACGCCCACGCACTGATCAGCTTGCACGGCGAGGAAGCAGGCTTTGCGGCGGCCGCCCGCGCCGAGCAATATCGCGTGCTTGGCAACCATGTCCATTTCGCGCGCTGGCGGCAGATCGAGCGGCTGATTACCTATCTGTCGGTCGAGGACGTGCTCGACACGGTTCACTGAGACCAGATTTCACCAAGCCCGACAGAAAGCGTTACAGACGCAATCCTGCGGTTTCGGGCAATCCTGCCATGATGTTGAGGTTCTGGACGCACGCGCCGCTGGCGCCCTTGCCCAGATTGTCGAGCCGCGCGACGAGCCGCGCCTGGCTGGCGTCGGCATTGGCAAAAACGAACAGCTGGATGCGGTCGTCGCCCGCGTCCGACGCGCGGAGCAGCATTTCGCCCTCCGTCGGCGCGTCGCCCATGACGACGACCGGGCTTGCGTCGTAAAAGTCGGCTAGCGCGGACCGCAACGCGTCGGGCGTCGCGGCGGGAGGCATGGCGCCAAGCGGCAGCGGCACTTCGACCACCATTCCGCGGTGTGCCGGGATCACTGCGGGCGAAAAGAGCGGCGCGACCGACAGGCCGCAACGCGCCTGCATCTCGGGCACATGCTTGTGACCCAGCGCGAGCGCATAGCCGCGCCAGGCAATGTCCCGATCCTCTTCAAAACGCTCGATCAGCGCCTTGCCTCCGCCCGAATAGCCGCTGACGGCGTGACAGGCATAGGGCCAGTCGGCGGGAAGCAAGCCGGCCTGCACCAGCGGCGCGACGAGCGCGATGAAGCCGGTCGAATAGCAACCGGGGTTCGACACGCGCGGCGCGGACGCCACCGCCTCATGCCCCACGACTTCGGGAAAACCATAGGTCCAGCCCGGCGCGACGCGGTGCGCGGTCGAAGCGTCGATCACACGCGTGCGCTCCCCCTCGATCATCGCCACGGCTTCGCGCGCGGCTTCGTCGGGAAGGCAGAGAATGACGAAATCGGCGTCGTTCAGCGCCTCGCGCCGTGCCGCGGCATCCTTGCGCCGCGCATCGTCGAGCCGGATCAGTGCAAATTCGCTCCGCCCGCCGAGCCGTTCGGCGATTTCAAGCCCCGTCGTTCCTGCGGCGCCGTCGATGAATACGCTTTTCGTCATCGCCTATCCCAGTCGCTTGGCACCGCTGACGGGCACCGCATGTCCTTCGGCGCGCGACCGTTCGATCAGGTCGGCAAGCGGTTCGGTACGGACCTCCATCCAGTGCTGGCTCGCGTGTATGATCGTCGCTGCGTCGGCCATGATGCCGACGTGCCCCGGAAAGAAGACGAGGTCGCCGCGCGCAAGACGGGCAGGGTCGACATCCCTGTCGGGGCCCAGCGCCGCAAGCTGAAGGTCGGTGTCGCGCGGCAATTGAACGCCCGCCGAGGACCAGGCGAGTTGCACGAGCCCCGAGCAGTCGATTCCCTTGGCCGTGCGGCCGCCCCACACATAGGGCGTTCCGATCATATCTTCCGCAATCCCCGCCGGGTCATTCGCGGCTTTGCCGACTTCGGTGAGCGCGGCGAGCGGCAGATAGCCGTGCGAGGTTGCAAGCCATTCGCCCTCGGGCTCGCCCATCACGAGCGCGCCACGCGGCAATACGCCCGGCCCCCCGGCCGCAGCATCGGCGGTGCTATGAAGCATCGCTTCGACCATTGCGACCCGGTGCGTCGGGGCGATCGGGGCGCCGAGCGCCTCGGCCGCGAGATAGCCGACATAATGATCGGCGAGGCAATAGCCCCACGCCCAGCCGCCGGTCAGGTCGAGCAACGCAAAGCCTTCGCCGAACAGCAGTTCGCTCGTCTGTTCGGCGTCGAGCGACGGCGCCGCGCGCAGCGCCGCCGCAGGGAGCACGCCGCTCCGCATCATCGGCGCGGCATAATGCGGGGCGAAATAGGTGCCGGCGACGGCAATATCGGCCAGGTCGGGGCGGATCGCCACGACGCGCGGGTCGAAACCCTGCGACGTTCCGGTCAGGCCGAAACGGTCGCGGCCCGCGCCAACAGTGCCGGGGCGTCCCATGCGCACGCGGCTTGCCGTCATATTGTCACCGCTCTCTGCTGTCACAGCCCGTCCCGTTGAAACCCTGGGTCCGCAGGGTGCGGACGATCGCGGGCCATTAGACCAGCCGCCGACGCTTTATCAAGCCTTGCTGCGGCGGTCGTAGCGCGCCTGCAACATCGCCCATGCGGCGCGCAGCCCCAGCGCGGCGCCGCCTTTGGGGCGCCCTGGCTTCGCGGACGGCCGCCAGGCGAAGGTGTCGATATGCGCCCAGGCCGTTTCGTCGGGAACAAAGCGCTTGAGGAACAAGGCCGCGGTGATGGCCCCGGCGAAGGGCGAACTGCCCGCATTGCCGAGGTCGGCGATGTCGGTTTCAAGGAGGTCGGCATAACCATCCCACAGCGGCATCCGCCATAAAGGGTCGTCGCGTTCGATCCCGCCCGCCAGCATCGCTTCGGCCAGCGCATCGTCGTTGGCGAACAGCGGCGGCAGGTCGGGGCCGAGCGCCACCCGCGCGGCCCCGGTCAGCGTCGCGAAATCGACAATAAGCTCGGGCTTCGCTTCGCCCGCCCTCGCCAGCGCGTCGCCCAGCACAAGCCGCCCTTCGGCATCGGTGTTGCCGATCTCCACGGTCAGGCCCTTGCGGCTTTTGAGCACGTCGCCGGGGCGAAAGGCATCCGCCGAAATGGCGTTTTCGGCGGCGGCGACAAGGCAGTGAAGCCGCACGGGCAGTCCGCTGGCCATCACCAGTTCAGCGAGCGCAAGGACATGCGCACCGCCGCCCATATCCTTCTTCATCAGCCGCATTCCCGCCGCAGGTTTGATGTCGAGCCCGCCGCTGTCGAAGCTGATCCCCTTGCCGACGAGCGCGACGCGCGGATGATCGTCCTTGCCCCATTCGATCTCGATCAGCCGCGGTGCGTGATGCTTGGCCGCGGCGCGTCCAACCGCGTGGATCATCGGATAACCCTGTTCGAGCGCCTCGCCCTTCGTCACGGTCAACGTGGCGCCATGCGCCTTGGCGATACGATCGGCGGCCTTTTCGATCGCCGCCGGTCCCATGTCGGCGGCGGGGGTGTTGACGAGATCGCGGACGAGCGCGACCGCGCGCGCCTCGGCCACCATCGGCGCGATCGCGGCGACGTCGCTCGTCAGCAGGACGCGCGGTCCCTTTGCGGGCGCGTTGGATTTATAGGTGTCGAAGCGATATTGCGCGCTCATCCAGCCGAACATCGCTTTGCCCGGCTGGCGGCCGTCGACGCGGTAGCGGCCTTCGGGCAGGATCTGCCCCAGCTTGGCAAGGCACCACGCCGACAATTTTTCGGCATCGGCGACCGTGGTGACGACCGACCATTTGTCGGGATCGTCGCCGGGCAGAATGGCGTGGACATAGGGGTCGGGCTTGAAGCCGACGGCCGCCAGATGCGCGCGTTCGCGCGCGCTGCGGCCCTTCAGCCATTCGTCATGGCTCTTTTTGTCGACAAGGTGAATGGCGCGGGCGTCCTGTCCCTTGTCGGGTTGGATCAGGTCGGAATAGTCGGTCATGGCAGCGGTGCTAGGCCGGTCGGGAAACTTTGTCGATTCCCGGCGTTATGGCTGGATGACGAAGAATCGATATTGGCAACATGCCGCTCCGATCCTTGCCGGTGCGTTCCTGCTGGCGGGCTGTTCCGAAGACAAGCCGACGCAGGCGGAAAGGGCCGCGGCTGCCGCCGTTCCCGGCGCGCCGCCGGCGGGTGCAGCCGACGAGGCGGCCAAAAATGCGGTGGCCTCGAATGTGCGCGAGAGCGACGAATTGATCGAGTTCGTCTACGCCTATCCGGCCGAAGCCGCCCACATCGCTGAATTGGCCCGCGCGCTGGACAGCGACCGCGCGACCGTGCGTTCGTCGCTCGTCGCCGCGGCGGAGCGCGACAAGGCTGCGGCCGAGGAAAATGGCTATCCCTATCGCCCGCACAGCCATCGCCAGACGTGGCAGCGTGTCGCCGAAACGTCCCGTTTCCTCAGCCTGTCGGCGGAGATCGACACCTATTCTGGCGGCGCACACGGGATGCAGAGTTTCGATACGCTGCTTTGGGATCGCAACCGGCGCAAACGGATGAAGCCGCTGGACCTGTTCGAAAGCAGCGCGGCCTTCGATGCCGCGATCCGCGATGCCTTCTGTGCGGGGATCAAACGCGCAAAGGCGGCGAAAGGGGTCGCGGCCGAGCAAGCGGCGGACGGTCCCTTTGCCACATGCCCGCCCGCATCGGCGCAGACGATCTGGATCGGTTCGTCGGACGGGCGCTATCTCGACCGTCTGACCATCGCCATCGCGCCCTATGAAATCGGCCCCTATGCGGAGGGCAGCTACAAGATCAACGTGCCGATGTCCGGCGCGGTTGCGCGCGTCGTCAAGGACGAGTTTGCGCGCGACATCCTGCCCGCAAACTGAGGAAAGCGACATGGCGAAACGACCCAAGGCCGGCAAGGTCGGCGAAAGCGACAAGGAAAAGAAGGGGAAACGCAGCGCCGCGACCAAGCTGCGCCGTGAAGTGGGATCGGGCAAAACCATCAAGAAGCCGCCCTCCGATCGCGAAGCCGACCTCGATCGTGCGCCCAAGTGGCAGCCACGCTATCCGGGGTCGGGCAGGCTGGAGGGCAAGGTCGCGATCGTGACGGGCGGCGACAGTGGCATTGGCCGCGCAGTCTGCGCGCTGTTCGCGCGCGAGGGGGCGGATATCGCGATCGTCTATCTCGACAATAAACGTGATGCCCAAGCGACGGTCGCGATCGTCGAGGACGAAGGGCGGCGCGCGATCGCGATCAGGGCCGATGTGGGGAAGGCCAAGGCGGGCGAAAAGATCGTCGCCGAAACCATCGCGGCGTTCGGCCGCCTCGACATTCTCGTCAACAACGCCGGCGAGCAGCATCCGGCCGCCGACATTCGCGACATCAGCGCCGCGCAGCTGGAGCGCACCTTCGCCACCAACATCTTTGGCATGTTCTATCTGGTGCAGGCGGCGTTGCCGCATCTCGGCAAAGGCGCCGCGATCGTCAATTGCACCAGCGTTACCATGTATCAGGGTTCCGCCGGTCTGCTCGACTATAGCGCCACCAAGGGTGCGATCACGGCCTTCACCCGGTCGCTCAGCGAAAATCTGGTCGACAGGGGCATTCGCGTGAATGGAGTCGCGCCGGGCCCGATCTGGACCCCGCTCAACCCGCGTGGAGGCGCCCCGGCGGACAAGGTGGCTAGCTTTGGCGAAGGGACGCCGATGAAACGGCCGGGCGAGCCCAATGAGGTGGCACCCTGCTTTCTGTTCCTGGCGTGCGACGACAGCAGCTATATGTCCGGCCAGGTGTTGCATCCCAACGGCGGCACGATCGTTAATGGCTAGGGTCAGGACCCATTAATTCCACGCTCGAGGTTTGAAGCGATTTTGTTCAGTGCGAGGCGGAAAGGCGAAGGGATATGTCGATATTTCAAGACTTTCCAACGAAGCAATGGACAAAATCGATCAAATCCCCCCTCTCG